>NZ_JBIAKM010000009.1:185787-364541 GCF_042872525.1 Micromonospora sp. NPDC005254
TTTTCATAAAACCCCACAGCGGGGGGGGTTTTGGGGGCGCCCGGACCACCGAACTAAACAGGCTCCCCGGGGGGGCGTTTTTGCCCCCGGGGGGGGGGGGGGGGCGGGGGGGGGCCCGGCCCCCCCCACCGCTCGTGCCGGCCTCGTCAGAAGCGGGACCACTTCTGGTTGGCCGCGCCGAGGCAGTCCCACAGGTGCAGCTTGCCGCCGTTGTTGGGGTTGGCGTCCCGCACGTCCACGCACTTGTTGGCGCTCAGATTGACCAGGTCGCCCGCGCCGTTGAGCGTGAAGCGCTGGGCCGGATTGCCGTTGCAGCTGACCAGGTTGACCTCGGTGCCGTTGGCGGTGCCGGCCCAGGCCGGGTCCATGCACTTGCCCATCGCCCGCACGGTGCCGTCGGAGGCGAACGTCCACGCCTGCGCCGCAGTCGTGTTGCAGTCCCAGATCTGCAGCTTGGCGCCGTCGACCGGGTTGGCGCTCGGGATGTCGATGCAGCGCCCGCTCTGCGCTCCCCGGATCCGGGTGGTGCCGGGCGCCGGGTCGCCGCCGCCGGAGGTGTAGCTCGACACCCGGACGTAGTCGACAAGCATCTGCTGCGGGAACTGGGTGGAGCCGTCCGGGTAGCCGGGCCAGTTACCGCCGACCGCCACGTTGAGGATCATGAAGAACGGGTGGTCGAACACCCACCGGTTGCCGCCGAGTCGGGCGGGGTCGACCCGGTGGTACTGCACCCCGTCCAGGTACCAGGTGATCGCACCCGGCTCCCAGTCCACCCGGTAGTCGTGGAAGCCGTCGGCGAGCGGGCTGCCGAGGGTCCGGCTGCCGGTGATGCCGCCGCTACCGGAGTAGCCAGGCCCGTGCACCGTGCCGTAGACGGTGTTCGGCTCCCGGCCGATGTTCTCCATGACGTCGATCTCGCCGGCGTCGGGCCACCCGCCGCCGGTGCCGAGCATCCAGAACGCCGGCCAGATGCCCTGGCCGCGCGGGATCTTGATGCGGGCCTCGAAGCGGCCGTACGTCTGGGTGAAGGTCGCCGCGGTCAGCAGCCGGGCCGAGGTGTACTCGCAGCGACCGTAGTGGCACTGGTAGTTGGCCGGGTTCTCCCGGCGGGCGGTGATGACGAGGTTGCCCTGGCCGTCGTGCACCGCGTTGCTGGTGCTGTTGGTGTAGTACTGCCGCTCGTTGTTGCCCCAGCCGCCGCCGCCGATGTCGAAGCGCCACTTGTTCTGGTCGACGGGCGTGCCGGCCGGGGCGTTGAACTCGTCCTGCCAGGTGAGCGGGCCGATGGCGGCCTCGGCCCGGTCGGACTGTCCCGGGAGGGTGAGGGAGGCGAGGGTGGTGACGAGGACGACCGCCGCGAGGACGAGGGGACGCAGGCGGGATGGGGGGCGGGCTGTGAACACGGGAGGCTCCTCAGCGAGGTGGGTGGCGGAGGCGGCGCGTCGGAGAGTCTCGGAGAGCGCTCTCTAAAGCGAAGCATGTCGATATGAGGAATTTCTGTCAAGAGTGTTTCCAATGCGACGACGGTCCGTTACCGCCTGATCGCACCCCTCGATAGCGGTCGAATCGACCCTTCCTATTGCCGTGGAGCGTCCACGCGGGACAGGATGACGAGGTCCGCAGGAAACCTCCCCGTAACCTGCGTGCTGCTGGTCTCTGTCACAAGGAAGTGGGAGTCAGTCATGAGCGACGCGTCGACGGCGCTGGGTGTGCGCCTCTACCCGGACCTGGTCGAGCGGGGTGGCCTCGCCCCCGCGCTCATCGAGACCGCTGCCCACCACCAGCTCGACGTCGGGCGGGTGACCGCCCCCGAGCAGGGGCGCGCCCGGTTCACCTGCGCCGAGCTGCACTCCGATCAGGGTGTGGTCTGCATCGGGCTGGGTTCGCAGGCCCGATACTTCATGATCGACCTCCGGTCCGCGGGCGAGGTTCTCGCGCGCGGTGACTGCATGGACCTCGTCCAGGTCGTCCAGGTGGCCGCGGCCTGGCGGGCCGGGCTGACGCTCGCCGAACTGACCGCCCGCTTCGCGTTCATGGAGGAGATCAAGCACCGCCCGGCGTCGGTGCCGCAGGCCGTCTAGCCCGCGGGCGCGTCAGCAGCGCAGGCGGGGAGGCAGCGGCGGCTCGGCGCCGACCTCCCGGTCGAGGTAGGACGCCTCGACGAAGGCGAGGAAGCGTTGCGCGTCGGAGGCGTTGGAGGCCAGGCCGAACGAGACCCGGACCGCGCCGCCGGTCGGCAGCCGCAGCGCGCCGAGGTACTCATCGATCGTGTCGACCCGCGCGAGCAGCCCTCGCCGCAACGAGGTCCCGCTGATCTCGAACGCGCCCTCACCGGCTCCCGGGTTGCAGAAGCAGCCGGTCCGCAGCGAGAAGCCGGCCGCGGCGGACTCCCGCGCGACAAGTCGCTCGTCCACCGGGGACCCGTCCGGGCGCAGGACGTTGAACGTCACGGTGCCGCCCCGACCCACGCCCGTCGTCGGCCCGTACACCCGCACCAACGGTTCGCCGGTGCGGTGCCGCAGCGCGGACAGGCGGCCCAGCAGCCACTCGGTGAGCAGCCCGACCCGGGTGTGCACGAGGTCCACGCCGATCGAGTCGAGCCACCGCAGCCCGAACTCGACATCCGGGATGCTCAGGAAGTTGGGCGTGCCGTCCTCGAACGCCGACTCGTCGTCCATCGAGCGGTGCCAGTCGCCCTGCACGCTGACCGCGCGGATGGTGCCGCCGGCGAACCACGGCCGGCGCAGCCGGGCCAGCGCGTCGCGGCGGGCCAGCAGCGCGCCGACGCCGGTCGGGTAGCCGAAGAGCTTGTACCAGCTCAGGCAGACGAAGTCGGGTCGGACGGCACGCAGATCCAGCCGGTTCGTCGCGGCGAACGCGGCGGCGTCCAGCAACACGTCGTAGCCGTGCCGGTGGGCCAGCTCGACCCAGTCCAACGGATGCTGCACGCCGGAGAAGTTGCTCTGCGCCGGGTACGCGAACAGTCCACGGCGACCGGACCGCCCCCGCCGCCCGGCGTCGAGCACCGTGACCAGGTCGGACTCGGCGACCCGCAGCTCCGGCCCGCTCAGCGGCACGTACCGCACCGGCGCGTCGGCCGCCCGGGCGTACTCCCGGATGCCGTTGACCGAGTTGTGGTTGTCCCAGGTCAGCGCGAACGGCGCGGCCGGGCCGAAGTCGTACGCCTCGCCGACCAGTCGACAGGCGCCGCTGGCGTTCGGGGTGAAGACCACCGCGTACTCGGCCGGGTCGGCGTGGAAGAAGTCGAGCACCGCCCGCCGGGTTGACTCCACCAGCGACCCGGCCGCCACGCTGGTGGGGCTCTCCGAGTGCGGATTGCCGTAGAGGCTCGCCAGCAGCCGGTCGTGGTGCGCCCGCACCTGAGCCTGCGCGGTCACCCCGGCGCCGGCGTAGTCGAGGTAGACCTGGCCGTGCCGGTCGAGGTGCTGGTACTCGGTGGCGCGCAGCTCGTCGATCCGGGCGGTGTCGGCGTACCCGGGCAGCGCCGCAGGTGAGGGGAAAGGGGCGTGCTCAGGACGCACGGCGGGCCTCCCGGCGCTCCAGGACCACCCACGCGGCGGCGAGGAAGAGCAGCACGAACCCGCCGAGCACCAGCCAGTCGAGGAAGATCGGCCGGGAGAAGCTGTCGCCGTACGTCTGCAACAGCGGCGGGCCGAGCGGCGAGCCGCCGTCGCGCCACAGCCGCTCCACCCCGGCGGTGTGCCCCAGCCCCTCGAACGCCCACCGGTTCGACATCGCGTAGCTGAGCCACCGGCCGCCGGTCGCCATGGCCGGCACCGGCAGGATCGCCCCGACGAACAGCACCTGCGGGAAGCACAGCATCGGCAGCATGAGCGTCGCCTGGGCCGCGTCGGAGACGGCCGCCGAGCAGAGCAGGCCGAGCGCGAGCGCGGCCGCCGAGGAGAGCAGCAGGGTCGCGTACAGGGCCGCGAAGTCGCCGCCGTCGACCGGGGGCAGCCGGTCCATGCCCCGCAGCACCCCGAGCAGGGCCAGATCCACCAGGGCGAGCAGCGGCAGCAGCACCGCGACCTTCGCCAGCAGGTACGGGAGCAGCCGGACACCGGCAAGCCGCTCCCGACGCAGGATCGGCAACTCCGTGCAGATCTGGAGCAGCCCGTAGGTCAACCCGAAGAAGAAGCCGCCGAACGCGATCCAGAACAGGATCATCACGGTGACGGTCGGGCGGGGGTTCGCCGGGTCGAAGGCACCGGGGCGAAACAGCAGCGCGAACATGCCGAGCACCATGAGGGGCGAGCCGAGCAGGATCGCCAGCGTCAGCCGGTTGCGGGCGACGATCTCCGCGTTGCGCGCGGCGAGGAGCATCCACTGACGCAACCGGCCGACCCGCCGTGCGGCACTCCCGCCCGGGTCGTCGGTCCCGCCCGGGTGCTCCGTGGTGCCTGGATCGCTCCCAGCGCGGGACGGGCCGGCCGGGCCCGGGTCGACCGTGTCGGCGGCCCGGTCGGCGTCGCGGTACGCGGCGAAGCGCTCGGGCCACCCGGCCGGGTCGGACTCCTCGTCAAGCCGCAGGTGCACCTCCGCCAAGGACCGCAGGCCGAAGAACTCCCGGGCGGCGGCGGGCGTGCCGGCGTAGGCCAACCGGCCCTGGCGGGTCAGCACGACGACCCGGTCGCAACGGTCCACGTCGGTGATCTGGTGGGTGGTGAGCACGACAGTGGTCCCGGCGTCGGCGAGGGTACGCAGCACCCGGAGCAGTTCCACGGCGATCGCCGGGTCCAGCCCGGAGGTGGGCTCGTCGAGGAAGAACACGCCGGGTCGGGTCAGCAGCTCGACGGCGATGCTGGCGCGCTTGCGCTCACCGCCGCTGAGGCGGCCCACCGGCACGTCGGCCCGCTCGGTGAGCCGCAGGTCGGCGAGCACCGCGGCGACCCGACCCGACGCCTCGGCCGGGCCGGTCCCGGAGGGCAGGCGCAGCCGGGCCGCGTAGTGCAGGGTGCGGGCCAGCGGTAGCTCGCGGTGGATGATGTCGTCCTGCGGGACGAAGCCGACCGCGCCCGGCGCGGCGCTGCCGTCGTACGCCACGGTGCCCGCAGCCGGTCGGCGGACGCCGGCCAGCGTCTCCAGCAGGGTGGTCTTGCCGGCGCCGCTGACCCCGATGATCGCGACCAGCTCGCCCGGCGCGATGGTCAGGGAGATGTCGTCCAGGATGCGCTGTCCACCTCGGACACTCTGGCCCAGGCCGTCGGCCACGATGGCGACGCCGGTACGCGGTGGTGCGGCGGTCTGCTCGGTCGTCATGTCGAGGGTGCCCGATCCGGTCGGTGACGTGGTACGCCTGACATCGTGCCTCGCCGATGCTACGTCGCGCCCCGGGCGCCGCCGGGGCCTCGATCACGACGTGCGACTGTTGCCGGGCGACCAACGCGAGGTTGGACGCCACCGGAAAGGACCGGCACGTGAACCTGCCCGATGACCTGCTCGCCCTGCTGCGCGCGCCGAGCACCTGCTACCTGACGACGCTGATGCCGGACGGCTCGCCGCAGCTCACCCAGACGTGGGTGGACACCGACGGCACGCACATCCTGATCAACACGGTGGAGACGCACCAGAAGACGCGCAACGCCCGCCGGGACCCCCGGGTCGCCGTGGCGATCTCCGACCCGGACAAGCCGGGCCGCTACCACGAGGTCCGGGGCCGGGTGGTCGACCTGAGCACCGAGGGCGCAGCCGAGCACATCGAGCGGCTGGCCCAGCGCTACCTCGATGGGCCGTACCCGTGGTTCGGCGGCCGCGACCAGGTCCGGATCATCCTGACCATCGAGGCCGACCGGGTCCGCTCGATGGGCTGACCGGCCCGCCGGCCGCCCGACATCGCGACAGCATGAACGACCCGACCGGGGGAAGACCGACACTCCACCACCGGAAGGGGGTCGGGATGAGAGCCGTCGTCTACGCGGACGTCCGGACCGTCGCGGTGCGGGAGGTGCCCGACGCGGCGCTGGAGGCGCAGACCGACGCGCTCGTGCGGGTCACCTCCACCGCGCTGTGCGGCACCGACCTGCACATGTACGACGGGCGCACCGGCGCCGACCCCGGGCTGGTGCTCGGTCACGAACCGCTGGGCGTGGTGCAGGAGGTCGGCTCGGCGGTGCAGACCGTGCGTCCGGGCACCCGCGTGGTGATCCCCACTCACCTGTTCTGCGGCACCTGCGTGATGTGCGCCCGCGGGCTCTCGGCAGCCTGCCTGCGGGCCCGGGCCGAGGGGCCGGGCGCCGCGTACGGCTACGCCGGGATGGGCCCGTACCGGGGCGCCCAGGCCGACCTGCTGCGCGTGCCATGGGCCGACGCGAACTGCGTGCCCGTGCCGGGGGAGCCGGGTGACGCGCACGAGGACGACTTCGTGCTGCTCGCCGACGCGTTCGTCAGCGGTTGGCACGCCGCGGCCACCCTCGCCGGAGTCCAGGCCGGCGACACCGTGGCCGTGCTGCTGCGCGACCTGGTCGTCGCGGGTCGTGCCCGGCCCGGCGTGATCGTGACCCACCACGGCACCCTCGCCGACGCGCCGGAGCTGTACCGCAGCTTCGACCGTCGGGAGAACGGGGTGATCAAGGCGGTGCTGCGCCCGAGCTGACCGGCCGGCGGATCGTGCCCTTTGGGCCTGATCCGCACGTAAGGGAGGTTCAGCCTCCCTGGTGGTGCGCGTGACGAGATCACCGTCGTCGATCCGCTCCGCCATGGGAGGCGTGGGTCACACCGCCGGCCGAGGGTGGTCGTCGCGCCCGCGGGGCGGTGCCGGCGGCGCCGCGCGATCACGATCGCTCGATGGCGGCGTACTCGCGGGTAGGTCGCGCTTCGTCCGGCCGGCGGGGATCGTGCCTGGTGGCGGGCCTGGTAGCAGCGACCGGAAACGATCATCCTTCGGTCCCGCATTTGACAACGTTGCCACCGACAGGCCATGGTGCCACGAGGGGCTGCGGGGGCGGCTGTGACGGGCGAACACTCTGCTACGTCTATATTGCCGGATTGTTACATTTTCAACAGGCCCTCGCCTTGCGGATGGGCTGTTCGCCGCAATACGTTGCCGTCAACAACAAAACCGAGTGAAGGTTCAACCTTCCGGAGGCAACGATGACGTTGGCGAGGTGGTACGAGCGATGAACGACGTGCCCACCCTCCTTGAGATGCGCTCCATCACCAAGGAGTTCCCCGGAGTCAAGGCCCTCTCCGACGTCAACCTGGTGGTTCGCGCCGGCGAGATCCATGCCATCTGCGGCGAGAACGGTGCGGGCAAGTCCACGCTGATGAAGGTCCTCAGCGGGGTCTACCCGTACGGAAGCTACGACGGCCAGATCATCTACCAGGGGTCGGAGAGCAGGTTCTCCGACATCCGGGCCAGTGAGAACGCCGGAATCGTGATCATCCACCAGGAGCTTGCGCTCATCCCGGGCATGTCGATCGCCGAGAACATCTTCCTCGGCAACGAGCCGCGCAAGCACGGCGCGATCGACTGGAAGGCCGCCAACCGGATGGCGCTGGACCTGATGGCCCGGGTCGGCCTCCAGGAGGACCCGGACACCCTGATCAAGGACATCGGTGTCGGCAAGCAGCAGCTCGTGGAGATCGCCAAGGCGTTCGCCAAGGACGTGAAGCTGCTCATCCTGGACGAGCCGACGGCGGCGCTGAACGAGGCGGACTCCAAGCACCTGCTGGATCTGCTGCGGGGGTTCCGCTCGCGCGGCATCACCTCGATCATGATCTCGCACAAGCTGAACGAGATCGAGGCGATCGCCGACCAGATCACCATCCTGCGCGACGGCCGGACCGTGGAGACCCTTGACGTCAAGGCGGACGGGGTCGACGAGGACCGGATCGTGCGGGGCATGGTCGGCCGCGAGCTGGCCAGCCGGTTCCCGGACCACACCCCGAACATCGGCGAGGTCTTCTTCGAGGTCCGCAACTGGAACGTCCGGCACCCGATCTCCGCCGAGCGCCAGGTCTGCAAGGACGAGAGCTTCGTGGTGCGCCGCGGCGAGATCGTCGGCTTCGCCGGCCTGATGGGCGCGGGCCGCACGGAACTCGCGATGAGTGTGTTCGGCCGCTCCTACGGGGTGTACGAGTCGGGCACGATCATCAAGGACGGCAAGGAGATCGTCCTGAAGTCGGTCGCGGACGCGATCGACAACGGGCTCGCGTACGTCAGCGAGGACCGCAAGGCGATCGGCCTCAACCTGCTCGACGACATCAAGTCGTCGACGGTGGCCGCCAAGCTGTCCAAGATTTCCCACCGCGGCGTCCTGAACGAGGTCGAGGAGTACCAAGCGGCCGAGGCGTACCGCAAGGAGTTGCGGACCAAGGCCCCGACGGTCGACGAGAGCGTCTCCAAGCTCTCCGGCGGTAACCAGCAGAAGGTCGTCCTGGCCAAGTGGATGTTCACCGACCCGGACCTGCTGATCCTCGACGAGCCGACGCGCGGCATCGACGTGGGTGCCAAGTACGAGATCTACGGCATCATCCAGCGGCTCGCCGACCAGGGGAAGGGCGTCGTCGTCATCTCCTCGGAGCTGCCTGAGCTGATCGGGCTCTGCGACCGCATCTACACCGTGTTCGAAGGCGCCATCACGGGCGAGATCGCCCGGGCCGACGCCACCCCGGAAAACCTCATGAAGCAGATGACCTCGACGAAGAAGATGCTGACACGATGAGCCGATTGAAGGACCTTCAGAAGAACCTCTTCGGAGGCACCACCTCCAACGCTCGCCAGTTCGGGATGATCTTCACCCTGGTGGCGATCGTCGTCCTGTTCCAGATCCTGACCGATGGCCTCACCCTCCGGTCGGACAACCTGATCGCGCTGTTCCAGCAGAATTCGTACATTCTGATCCTGGCCATCGGCATGCTCATGGTGATCGTGGCCGGACACATCGACCTGTCGGTCGGCTCGGTCGCCGCCTTCGCCGGCATCCTGGTCGCCAAGTCGATGACCGAGTGGGATCTGCCCTGGCCCGCCGCCATCGTGTTCGGCCTCGCCATCGGCGCGGTGATCGGCGCCTGGCAGGGCTTCTGGGTGGCCTACATCGGGGTGCCGGCGTTCATCGTCACCCTGGCCGGCATGCTGCTCTTCCGGGGCGGCAACCAGTTCATCGGTAACGCGCAGAGCATCCCGGTGCCGGAGGGCTTCCGGGAGATCGGCTCCGGGTTCCTGCCCGAGTTCGGCCCGAACACCGGCTACAACAACGCCACGCTGCTGCTCGGTCTGGCCGCGGCGGTGGCTGTGGTGTGGCGCGAGATCCAGGCCCGCAAGACTCGCCGGGCGATGGACGCCGACCCGGCGCCGATGTGGATCTCGATTCTGCGGATGGCCATCATGGTCGGGGTCATCGCCTTCGCGGCGCTGCGCTTCGCCAGCGGTCGGGTCGGCACCAGCTTCCCGATCTCCGGCATCATCCTGCTGGTCCTGGTGATCGCGTACTCCTTCTACACCCGCAACACGGCCGGTGGTCGGCACATCTACGCGGTGGGCGGCAACTCCCGGGCGGCCGAGCTGTCCGGCGTGAAGCTCAAGCGGGTCAACTTCTTCGTCATGATGAACATGTCCGTCCTGGCCGCGCTGGCCGGCATGATCTTCGTGGCCCGTTCGGCGGCCTCCGGTCCGCAGGACGGCAACGGCTGGGAGCTGGACGCCATCGCCGCGGTCTTCATCGGTGGCGCGGCCGTCTCCGGTGGTATCGGCACCATCAGCGGCTCGATCGTCGGTGGTCTCGTCATGGCCGTGCTCAACAACGGCCTCCAGCTGATGGGCGTCGGCACCGACCGCGTCCAGATCATCAAGGGTCTGGTCCTGCTGCTGGCCGTCGCGATCGACGTCTACAACAAGAGCCAGGGGCGCTTCTCCATCATCGGGAGCCTGATGCGACCGTTCCGTCGCGACGACTCCGCCCCACCCGCCTCACCGCCGGACGCGGAGCGCGAGCCCGCCAAGGCAGCGGTGTCCGGCTGACGGCCACCGACCTCTCCACCCGTCTCACATCTAGAAAGGCAAGTCCTCACCATGCGTAAATTCTTCGGCACGTCGGTGGTGGCCATCAGCGCCGCCGCCATGCTGGCCCTGGCGGGCTGCGGTTCCGGCCGCGACGGCGACTCCGGCAGCTCCGACGGCGGCAACGCCAAGGGCTTCGCGGCGAACTCGCTGATCGGCGTGGCCCTCCCGGCCAAGACCTCGGAGAACTGGGTCCTCGCCGGTGACCTGTTCACCAACGGCCTCAAGGAGGCCGGTTTCCAGGCTGACGTGCAGTACGCCGGCGCGTCGACCACGGTCGCTGACCAGCAGGCCCAGATCACCGCCATGACCACCAAGGGCGCCAAGGTCATCGTCATCGGCGCGACCGACGCCGCGCAGCTGTCGACCCAGGTCGCCGCGGCGCACGCCGCCGGCGCCAAGGTGATCGCGTACGACCGTCTGATCAAGAACACGCCGGACCTCGACTACTACGTCGCGTTCGACAACTTCAAGGTCGGCCAGCTCCAGGGCCAGGCCCTGCTGGACGGCATGAAGGCCAAGAAGCCGAACGGCCCGTACAACATCGAGCTGTTCTCCGGCTCGCCGGACGACAACAACGCCGGTGTCTTCTTCGACGGCGCGATGAGCGTGCTCAAGCCGGAGATCGACAAGGGCACCGTCGTCGTCGCCTCGGGTCAGAAGGACGTCAAGCAGACCGCCATCCAGGGCTGGAAGGCCGAGGGTGCGCAGGCCCGCATGGACCAGCTGCTGACCTCGACCTACGGCAGCAAGGAGCTGGACGGCGTCCTCTCCCCGAACGACACGCTGGCCCGCGCCATCCTGACCTCGGTCAAGGGTGCTGGCAAGCCGACCCCGGTCGTCACCGGTCAGGACTCCGAGGTTGAGTCGGTCAAGTCGATCGTCGCTGGCGAGCAGTACATGACGATCAACAAGGACACCCGCAACCTGGTGAAGGAGACCATCAACATGGTCAAGGCTCTCCAGGCTGGCAACGCCCCGCAGGTGAACGACACCAAGTCCTACAACAACGGCAGCAAGGTCGTGGACACGTTCCTGCTCCCGCCGGTCGCCGTCACCAAGGCGAACGCGGCCGAGGCGTACGCGAACGACCCGAAGCTCGCGCCGCTCACCAAGTAATCACCGCACGGTAGGTAGTAACGCCGATGGGTCCCGGGTCTCCTCTACCGGGACCCATCGTCGTCCCTGCACCCCCACACCAACCTGCACCGACCCGGAAGGAGGTCTGACCGTGGCGACACCAGTACGGTCCAGGCCAGCCGGCGTCGGCCGCAACACCGAATCCCCGCTGCCCTCGGTCCCCGGCGCGAGCCAGGAGGAGATCCGGCGGCAGAACCTCGGCGCCGTGCTGCGCTACGTGCACCTGCACGGGCCGACGTCGCGGGCCGAGCTGACCAGCCGCCTCGGCCTCAACCGCAGCACCATCGGCGCGCTCGCCGCCGACCTGACCGCCAGCGGCCTCGTCACCGAGGAGGCGCCGACCACCGCCCGGCGGGCCGGCCGTCCCTCCCTGGTGGTCAGCCCCCGCTCCGACCGGGTCTACGCGCACGCGCTCAGCATCGACGCCGACCGGCTGCGCGCGGCGCGGGTCGGCCTCGGCGGTCGCATCCTCGACCGGCGCGAGGTCGCCCGTCCCGGTGGCATGTCGGCGGTCGACACCGTCGGCCCGCTGGCCGATCTCGTTCGCGACATGGAACGCGGCGTCGCCTCCGACGCGCTGCTGGTCGGGGGAGCGGTCGCCGTCACCGACACCACCCGCGACCCGGACGGCAGGCTCCGGATCGTCGGCGTCGACGAGGGCCTCAGCGTGGCGCTGGAGGCCGAACTCACCGCCGGCCCGGGGTTCGTGGCCGGCGACCTCGCCGACATCGCGGGCCTGGCGGAGCACATCCGGGGCGTGGCCCCCGGCATCGACGACCTCATCTACCTGCACGGCGACCTGGGCATCAGCGCCGGCATCGTCGTCGGCGGCCGGTTGATGATCGGCCACCGGGGTCACAGCGGCAAGGTCGGCCACATGGTCGTCAACCCGAATGGCCTGCCGTGCGGCTGCGGCTCTCGTGGCTGCTGGGAGACCGAGATCGGTGAAGCCGCGCTGCTGCGCCACGCCGGCCGCGACCCGGACGACCGCGCCGCCGTGACCGAGGTGCTGCGCGCGGCGGCGGACGGCGATCCGGCCGCCCGCCGGGCCGTCGAGCAGGTCGCCGACTGGCTCGGCTTCGGCGTGGCCAACCTGGTGAACGTGGTCAATCCCGACGCCGTGGTGTTCGGTGGCTCGCTGCGCGACATCTTCATCGCCGGCGCGGACACGGTGCGGCGACGGCTGGACGCCATGCCGCTGCCGGCCTCCCGCGAGCACCTGCGGCTGCGCGCGGCGGCGCTCGGCCGCGACGCCGTCCTGATCGGCGCCGCCGAGTTGGCCTTCGACAAGCTGTTGGCCGATCCGCTCAACGTTGGCGTCGCCGGTCAGTCGGGTTCCGCCGGCCCGGTCTAGGCGATCTGCCGTACCACGCTGGTCCCGTTGCCCGGCCGGGACTCCCAGGCCCAGGACTCGTGCAGCTCCAGGCCGACCTCGCCGGCCACCACATCCGCCAGGGCGGCGAACCGCCGGCCGTCCAACGAGATCGTCACGCCCACCGAATCTAGTCGGCCCGATGTCGAGGCGTACGCGCCCCCGGTGGTCGGGCCACCGGGGGCGCGGTCGATCATCCGGCGGGACGCAGCACCCGCCCAGGGCCGGCTGCGTTGTCGGCGGCAGCCTGGGTGCGCTGAGCCCCGGTGACGCAGACGTCGTCGCCGATGAACGCTTCGCGCCAGACGTAGCCGGCGACGCAGGTGTGCGGGCCGTACGGGCCGCTGACCCACCGGCTCGCCGCGACCGCGTTGTCCGCGAGCACCTGGGAGCGGGTCGCGCCGGTGACGCAGACGTAGTCGGACTGGTCGGCGTCGCGCCAGACGTATCCGCTGACGCAGGTGTTCGGACCGGACACCAGCCGGGCCGGGTTGCGCCGGGAGGCGGCGGCCGCGTTGTCGGCGGCGGCCTGGCTGCGCTGAGCCCCGGTGACACAGACGTCGTCCCCGGCGTACGCCTCGCGCCAGACGTAGCCGGCGACGCAGGTGTGCGGGCCGTACGGGCCGTTCACCCAGCGGCTGGCCGTGGCGGCGTTGTCCGCCCACACCTGGCTGCGGGTGGCGCCGGTGACGCAGACCAGGTCGCCGGCGCGGGCCTCGCGCCAGACGTAGCCCTGGAGGCAGCGGTTGACCACGTCGGTGGTCACGGTCACCGAGGCGGCGTCGCCGGAGAGCCAGTTCACGCCGATCTGCACGCCGTTGGCGTTGAGTGACTGGGCCGGCCCGCCGCCGGGGCCGGTGCGCAGCAGGGTGGGGGTGCCGTCGCGGACCTCGTGCAGCAGCACCGTGTCGGCGGGGATGCCCGCGCTCCAGCCGGTCTTGCGGCGGAACTCGACGGTGTAGTAGTGGAAGAGGTCGGCCGGGTCGAACGGGATCCGGACCAGCTGCGGGCCGCTCGCGGCGGGCACCTCCAGCGGGGCCAGGATAAGGGTGCGGGAGCCGATCCCGTCAGCGGCCATGGTGAACACCCGGTTCTTCGGCAGCCAGCTCAACTCGTCGCGGTGCGGCCCGTTGAGCCCGACCGCGCTGGTGCCGTAGTTCGCGGTGCCGAAGGCGTGGATGTGCATGGCGCTCATCTCGTCCCACGGGTCGTCGTACTCGCCCGGTTGGGACCACGGCGCGTTCTGGTACGTGGTGTCGTTGGAGAAGGAGTGCCCCAGGTTGTAACCGTGCAGCATCTCGTGCGCGGCGAAGCCGACGTTCCAGGCGCCCGGGTCGAGGAGCACCCGGCCGCCGGCCGCGCCGGAATCCACCCAGTCGTTGAGCATGACCGCGATCCGGTTGCCGGCGGGCACCGCGTAACCGGCGGTCGCCGCCGTGTCCACGCAGTGCTGGATCCGGGTCCACCTGTCGATCGACCCGAACTGGGCAAGCGTGTACGGCATCGTGTACCAGCCCCGCACGACCGAGCCGGCCAGCGACACCCGACCACCGGACTGGTCGGCGAGGTAGTCGGCGACCCCGCCGGTGCCGGCCCCGGCGGCGGTGAGGAAGTTGGCGAAGTGCGACGGCGGTTGGGGCTCCGCCGGCTTGTCGCTGAACTTGCACAGCAGCACCGACCATGCGGTCGCGTTGCGGATCGGGCTGGCCGTCGCCGGGGCGGCCGGCACCGCGACCGCGCCCAGCACGGCGCAGGCGAGCGCCACGGCCGACGCGGCGACCCGACGGAGGATTCTGGGCTTCACACGTACGCTCCCATCTCTGCGGCCCGGCCAACCCGGGCCCGGGGTCCACATCGGAGCACCGTGGGTGAGTGAATCGGCACGTTGAGTCGAGTTGGCGACGGGCCGGAATCCGACTTCGTCGAGCGGAGTGATGTCGGTGCGCGCCGCTAAGCTCGGCGGCGTGGTCGTCCACCAACTCGACAGGGCACAGGCCCGGCGGATCGCCGTCCGCGCCCAACTGCTGGCCGCCCCGCGCCCGACCGACCTGCTGGCGGTGGTCCGACAACTGACCCTGGTGCAGATCGACCCGACCGCCGCCGTCGCGCCGAGCGCGGACCTGGTCTGCTGGAGTCGGCTCGGCTCGGCGTACGAGCCGGTGCACCTGCAACAGGCCCTCGAACGGGACCGGACGCTCTTCGAGCACCAGGCGATGGTGCGTCCCATGGACGACCTGGGGCTCTACCTCGCCGCGATGGCGGCCTGGCCCACGCACGAGCGGCCGCGCGCGTGGCTGCGGAGCAACGACTCGTTCCGTCGTGACGTGCTCGACCTGCTCGCGCGCAGCGGGCCGTTGCTCTCCCGCGACATCCCGGACACCTGCGTGGTGCCCTGGCCGTCGTCCGGGTGGACCAACAACCGCAACGTCACCCAGATGTTGGAGTTCCTGGTGCTGCGCGGCGAGGTCGCGGTCGCCGGCCGCCGGGGCCGGCAGCGCCTGTGGGACGTGGCCGAGCGGGTCTACCCGGCCGGCACACCCGTCGTCGGCCTGGAGGAGGCACACCGGCTCCGCAACGAGCGGCGGCTGCGGGCCCTGGGCATCGCGCGGGAGAGGGCGATGGTCGTTCCGGGTGAGCCGGCGGACGTCGGCGCCGCCGGGGAGCCGGCGGTCGTCGAGGGCGTCCCGGGCGTCTGGCGGGTGGATCCGGCCGCGCTCGGGCAGCCCTTCGCCGGGCGTACGGCGGTGTTGTCGCCCTTCGACCGGCTGGTGCACGACCGGGTCCGTCTCGCCGAGCTCTTCGAGTACGAGTACGTGCTGGAGATGTACAAGCCGAAGGCCAGCCGGCGGTGGGGCTACTTCGCGTTGCCGATCCTGCACGGCGACTCGCTGGTCGGGAAGGTCGACGCGACGGCCGACCGTCGGCGCGGCACGTTCACGGTGCACGCCGTCCACGAGGACGTGCCCTTCACCGCGGAGCTGACCCGAGCCGTGCACGACGAGCTGCGTGACCTCGCGTCCTGGCTCAAACTGACCGCCGAGGGTCTGCGCTGACGGGTGATCGCCGAGGCCCCCGTGGCTCCGGCGATCACCCGCCCCCGATTACGCGATCCGGCGGACCCGACGCACGGCGAGGTAGAGCAGGAGCACGGCGAGGGCGACGAAGATGCCCGTCTCGATGCTCTGGAACAACCAGAACCGGTCCGCCGGCTGGTACAGCTCCCAGTTGTACGCGCCCGGTCCGATACCCAGCTCGGCGCCGCAGGCCTGGCCGGTCGGGCCCTTGCCACCCGGCGGGCACTGGATCCGGGTGTTCTCCGCCGCCATCGTGCCGTCGGCGTTGCGGACTCCCACGGCGAGAACCCAGTTGCCCCGGTCTCCCTCCGGAATCCCGGGCCCCTCGATCGGGAAGGTCTGGGTGCGGGCGGGCTGGTAGTGCGGTCGGGCCAGGATCTCCACCGCCGCCCGTACGCCGATGAACCCGGCCAGGGTGATGCCCATGGCGGGCAGCATCCGCTTGAAGATGGTGCCGGCGAAGATGCCGAGCGCCACGGCGAAGAGGGTGTAGCCGATCGGCACGATGCCCTGCAGGTCGAAGACGATCATGCCGAGTCGGCCCTGGTGCGCGGCGTGGGTGAGCGGTTGGACCCACCACGACATGCCCAGTCCGTAGCCGGCCGCGAGGAGCACGACGGCACCGCCGACCAGCCCGAACTTCACCAGCGCCCAGCGGGTGCGGCCGACGCCCTGGGTCCAGACGAACCGGTGCGTACCCTGCTCCACCTCGCGAGCCACCAGCGGCGCGCCCCAGAACAGGCCGACCAGCACCGGCAGGGTGATCAGCAGCACCGCCACCAGGTTCAGACTGTCGTACCGGTCGCTGAAACGGCGCAGGCCCACGTCGCAGGTCTGCGCGGCAGCCTCGCTGAGGGTGGACGGGCGCAGACACTCCGCCAGCCCGAGGTCGGCGAAGGTGTGCCGCATCGACAGGCCGATCGGCACCAGCACGGCGGCGAGCACCAGGAACCCCAGGAGGGTGTAGAACGCCAGCTTGCGGTGTTGCCGCCAGGTCAGCCAGATCATGCCGCCACCCCCCACTCGCTGTGACTGGTCTGCGTGACGCCGTCGGCCAGGTAGGCCAGGACGACGTCCTCCAGGCTGACGTCGCGCACCGCCCAGGCGGGGTCGGTGACCGGGCCGTCGGTGCGCACCAGCAGCGTGGACTGCCGGTCGGTGTGGCTGGCCCGGACCACCTGCGCGACGCCGCCGATCGGACCGCCGTCGTGCCGGGGGCCGACGAGCTGCCGGTGCGTCGCCACCAGGTCATCGACCAAACCGGTGAGCTGCACCCGGGCGGCGTTGAGCACGATCAGGTAGTCGCAGACGCGCTCCAGGTCGGCCAGCAGGTGTGAGGAGAGCAGAACTGTGGTCCCGGAGTCCGCGACGCTGCCCATCAGCGACTGGAGGAACTCCCGCCGGGCGAGCGGATCGAGGCTGGCCACCGGCTCGTCGAGCAGCAGCAGCCGGGGTTGTTTGGCCAGCGCCAGAGCGAGCGCCACCTGGGCCCGTTGCCCGCCGGAGAGTTTGCCGACCGGCTTGTCGGGCGGTATGCCGAGCTGCGCCAACCGGGTCCGGGCCAGCGCCCCGTCCCACCGCCTGTTCAGCTTGTCGCCCGCGATGACCAGCTCGGCGGCGGTGAAGTCCGGGTACAGCGGGGTGTCCTGGGCGACGAACCCGATGTCGGCCAGCCCTTCCGTGTCGCCGTACGGCGACCTGCCGAACACCCGCACCGCGCCCTCGTCGGGCTTGAGCAGCCCGACGGCCAGGTGCAGCAACGTGCTCTTGCCCGCGCCGTTGGGCCCGACCAGCGCGGCGATCCGCCCGGCCGGAAGGTGCAGCGAACAGTCCCGCAGCGCCCACGTTCTGCCGTACCGCTTGCCCAGCCGGTCGGCCTCCAAGACCATGTCCATCCTCTGTCCTCTCGTAGCGCCGCGTGCTCGCTGCGCTCGCCCGCTCACGCGGGCTCCTTCTGTGGGGTGTCGTCGGCGAGAGTGGCGCGCAGTGTGGTCTCCACCAGGGCGACGACGTCCTCGGCCGTGAGGCCGGCGGCCTGCGCCCGGTGCAGCCACGCCACGAGGTCGTCGCGCAGCTCGGCCTGGTTGGGCAGGGACGCGCCGGCCAGGGTGCGCTGGACGAACGTGCCCACCCCTGGTCGGCCGCCGACCAGACCCTCGATCTCCAACTCCCGGTACGCCTTCAGCACCGTGTTCGGGTTGATCGCCAGCGACTGGGCGACGTCCCGGACCTTCGGCAGCTGGTCGCCGGGTGCGAGCAGACCGACGCGCAGCGCCTGCTTCACCTGCTGCACGAGCTGCATGTAGGTGTTCACCTTCGACCGGCTGTCCAGCACGAACTCGATCACTCGTGATGATCCTTCCTGTTGTCCTACGACAGTAGGACTAATAGACAGCTTGGTAGGACGCCCGCCCTCTGTCAAGCGGCTCCGCCGCCCTGGCACCCCCGGGCCAGCGATTGGCACCGACGGGTCAGCCACCCGGGAAGGGAACCGGCACGCGATCCGTGCGGAGGGGGAGGTGCTCGATGGTCACCAACGAACTCACGACGACGAGGGCGACGCCGTTGCAGGTCGCTCGCGCCCGGGGCCGGGTACGCGGGCGGTTGATCCTGCTCGGCCCGGCGTTCGTCGCCGCCGTCGCGTACGTCGACCCGGGCAACTTCGCCACCAACTCGGCTGCCGGCGCCCGCTACGGCTACCTGCTCGTCTGGGTCGTGGTCGTGGCCAACCTGATGGCCATGCTGGTGCAGACCCTCACCGCCAAGCTGGGCCTGGCCACCGGCCGCAGCCTGCCCGAGCTGTGCCGCGAGCGCCTGCCCCGCCCGGTGAACCGGATGATGTGGGTGCAGGCCGAACTCGTCGCGATGGCCACCGACCTGGCCGAGGTGATCGGTGGCGCGGTCGCCCTGTACCTCCTCTTCGGCATCCCGCTGCTGCCCGGCGGGATCATCATCGGCGCCGCCGCCTTCGTCGTGCTCGCCCTGCGCTCGCGCGGGTTCCGCGCGTTCGAGATCGCCATCGCCGTGCTGCTGGGCGTCATCGTCCTGGCCTTCGCGGCCAACCTGCTCGCCGCCGGCTCCGATCCGGGCTCCGCCGTGGCCGGCCTGGCGCCCCGGCTCCAGGGCACCGACAGCGTGCTGCTGGCCGCCGGAATCCTCGGCGCCACAGTCATGCCGCACGTCATCTACGTGCACTCCGCGCTGACCCGCGACCGCATCCCCGCGACCGACGACGCCGAGCGCCGTACCCTCTTCCGTGGCCAGCGCACCGACGTGCTGCTGGCCCTGACGGCGGCCGGCGCGGTCAACCTCGCCATGCTGCTCATCGCCGCGGCCAGCTTCCGGGGCGGCGGCCCGGTGGGCGCCGACAGCCTGGAGGGGGTGCACGCCGGCCTCGGCCAGAGCATCGGTACCTTCGCCGCGTTCGGGTTCGCGGTCGCCCTGCTGGTCTCCGGGCTCGCCTCCACGAGCGTCGGCACCTACGCCGGCGAGGTGATCATGCAGGGTTTCCTGCGCCGTCGGGTCCCGCTGCTGCTGCGCCGGCTGGTCACCCTGGCACCCGCGCTGGCCGTGCTCGCGATCGGCCTCGACCCCACCCGCGCCCTGGTGTTGTCGCAGGTCATCCTCAGCTTCGGCATCCCGTTCGCGCTGATCCCGGTGGTCGCCTTCACCCGCCGCCGCGACCTCATGGGCAACCTGGTCAACCACCCGCTCACCACCGCCGCCGCGGCGCTGGTGGCCCTCCTGGTCGTCGCGCTCAACGCGTTCCTGCTGTGGCAGGTCGTCGCCGGCTGACCCGGCGGCAACGGACCCGATCCGCCCGCCGGTCGCAGCCTCGTCGGGCCGCGACCGGCGCGGTCAGGTGCGGCGACCCTCGTCGCGCGCGGGGATCTCCTGACGCTGTTCGAGGGCGTCCGCCGGGTTGGCCTCTGCCGGGAGCGACGTGACCTCCTCAAGCGTGCCGCCCGGCAGGGCGCCCTGCTCGGCCAGGTCGGCCTCGGACGCCTCCGGGTCGACGTCGCCGGACATCCGATCCGGCGGCCCGACGTCGAACGCGTCCTGCCGCTGCTCGGCGGCGTCCGCCTCCGGGGGAGGAATCGGTTCGCCCTGATCATCCCGGAACGTGCTCATCGAAAGCCTCCTGCCCGACGGGTGTCGACGTGCCGCCGGGCCGCTGCCTACCCGCCGTGGTCGCGCTCACGCCTGGGCCAGCACTCGCGCGGCCACGGCCTCGATCGTGTCGGGATGCTTCGCCACCAGCGCGGCCACGCCGCCCGGGTCGGCGGGAGCGTCGGTGACCGGCAGCCACCCGCCGTCGTGTCCGAGCAGAGAGGCGATCGCGTCGACCGCCTCCGGATGCGCGGCGACCAGGACGCCCACCCGACCCCGTGGCGCGACGACGGCGCGCATGTCGCCCACCTCCTGCGCACCCACTCTCGGCGGCGGCGGGGACGCGACCCACGGCGGCACCCAGGAATCCAGCTCCGGCAGCGCCTCCGGGAAGGTGCGCCCCGCCTCGCGGATCAGCAGCGGGACCAGCTCCGGCCTCTGGTCCCGCAGGGTCGTGATCAGGGACGGCAGCCATGGCAGCAGCACCGGGTCGGGTAGCCGGGCGAAGGCGGTGGACATCGTCTCGACGACGAACGGCGCCAGCGCGGGCACCGGCTCCAGCGCGTGCACGAACCCGGCCAGATACTGCGGGAAGGCCGGCACCACCAGCGGGTTGGCCAGCAGCTCGGCACACCGGGCCCGCAGTTCGGCCAGCGGCAGCAGGCCGAGCTGGTGTCGGGCCGCCCAGAGCAGGGCGACCTTCGCCGGCGCCGTCGGGTGCGACTGCCCGACGGCCAGCTCCAACTGAGACCGGTCGCAGCCCAGCGACAGCGCCAGGCCCTCCATGGAGAACAGGAAGCCGAGCATCGCGCCGACCTGCCGGACCCCGGTCTCCTCGGCGGCGATGGCGGTCGGCAGCAGGGTGCAGTAGTGCGCGTACCCGGTGGTCACGAACGCCGCGCACCAGGGCGGAAAGGTCGGCGCGGTGGCCCGGTAGTGGGCCAGCAGGCGCCGGATGCGGCGCAGCACGTCCGGGGCGTCGTCGACGGTGCGCTCGGCGGCGAGCAGGTCCACCGCACGCGCCCCCAACTCGTCGACCAGACGAGGGCTGTCGAGCAGCCGGATGGCGTCCTCGACGGCGGCCAGCGCACCCGCGGCGGTGGCGTCGGGGCCGCGTACCGCCCGCCGCAGTCGCTGCTCCAGGACCTGCTCGACGGTCACGCCCTCGTAGCCCAGCTCGATCAGCGCCCGCTGGTGGCGGCCGAGCGCCAGGTCCCAGCTCTCCTGGACCGAGCGGTGCCCGAGCCGCCGCTCGCCCATGATCGGGCGGACCGCGGCCGGTGGCAGCAGGTGCCGCAGGATCCACAGCAGGTCCGAGCAGCGGCCCAGCTCCGGCTGGGCGGCCAGATCGAGCAGCGCCCGCTGCACTGTCCGCTTCTCCAGGGCCAGGCCGAGGGGCTGGAGACGATCGAGCACCTCGCGGGCCAGCGGCGGGAGGGCGTCGTAGCCGACCTGACCGATCCGGTCGCCGCCCAGCAGGATCTCGCAGAGCCGCCGGACGTCGCGCCGGCCGGGCACCACGTCCTTCTCGATGCAGGTGACCGCCGCGTCGGCGAAGTCGTACGGGGTGGGCCGGGCCCGGTTGCGCAGGCCGGCCAGCAGTACCGAGGTCTCGAAGACGGCGATCGCGTCGGCGGTGCTGGCCAGGTACCCGTTGCGCCGGGCCAGCCGGACGATGTCCACGCACCAGCCGCGCAGCTCCGCCTCGTCCAGGCCGTCCAGGTCAGGCGCCGCGGCGAGGAAACCGGTGAGCCGGTCGCTGACCGGCCCGGCGGGGGAGGGCGCCGTCGGGGTCCGGCCCCGCCGCCCCCGGCTGGTTCCGGTGCGCTGGCCGTCCAGCCGGTACGGGGACAGCCCGTGCCGGCCCACCGCCTTCGTCCAGGTCGCCGCCGCGATCGACACCGAGCCCGGCGCCAGCCCGAACTGGGCCTCGATCGCCGAATGGCTGGACGGGATCAGGCCGTACCGCCAGCGGGTGTCGGTGCGCGGGGTGATCTCGAAGTCGTCCGCGGTGGAGCCCAGCCCGAACTGCTCGACCCGGCTGGCGGCGTGGAACGCGCCGCAGACGTAGAGGCAGTCGGCCGGGTCGACGCCGGAGGTGGCGAGGTGCTGACGCATCCGCGTCCACATGTACCGCTCGCGATCCTCGTCGCGGTCCAGCCGATCCTCCCCGGCCGGGCGCAGCCGCCGGAACAGGCTGCCGATCAGCACCATCACCTGCCGGTAGGTGTCGTGGTCGGCGTCGGCCAGCGGGCGTTCCACGTACTGGTCCCACCACTCCGACCAGTGCCGCACCTTGCCGTGGTGCAGCAGGTACGCCTCCAGCTCCGCGAACCGGGGCCGCAGGTCGCCGATCTCCACCCCGACGGCGTCGCCGTGCAGCCCGGACTCCTCTCCGGTGGCGGCCGGCCCGCTTCCGTCGGTCGGCCCGGCCGCGCCGCTCCCGCCGGTCGGCTGATCGCGCGGCGACCACTGAAAGACGTGGTCGGTGGAGCGGTCCACCAGCACCAGCTCCACGCCGGGGGTCTCCAGCACGTACGCGATGGCCTGGTACTCCGCCGACGCCTCGGTGACCGGCGCGACGACGCTGAGCGGCCCCCAGTCGGCGGGAAAGCCGGACAGCTCCGACGCGAACGCCTGCACCGCGACGGGCAGACGGCAGTTGCGCAGCTCCCCGAGCAGCGGTTGGAGATCTTCGCACAGCTCCAGGTAGATGACCCGGGGCTGCTTGGCCCGCAGCCGGCGCACCATGGCCAGCGCGGAGGCCGGTGAGTGGTGGCAGACCGGGAAGATCTCCAGTCGCTCGCCGAGCGCCCGGTCGACGTCGTCGACCATGCCGGCGAGGATCGCGCCGAGCGCGTCGGCGGAGCCCGCGAACGCGGCCGCCGCGTCGCTGAGCTGCTCGCGGAGCGCGCCGAACGGGCCGGCGACGGTGGACGCGGTCACGACAGGGACGCGATCGCCTGACGACCGCCGTCGAGGAAGCCCGCCCACCCGTCGTCGTCCTTGCGGGCCCGGGGCTCCACCACACCGTGCAGGTACTTGTTGAGGATCGCCAGGTCCTCCGGGCTGCGCCGGGCCAGCGACCCGACCAGCGAGCCGGCGAGCGTCGCCGCGCGCAGCGTACGGTCGCCGAAGAACTGGCTGTGCAGGATGGCGTCCTCCAGCACACCGATCTGCTCGGCTGTGGACAGCGCCGACTCCAACTTCTCGTCGTCGCTGGTCGCGGCGGCGGCGCCGGCGCGCAGGTCGGCGAAGCTCTGCAACAGGATGTCCAGGAGGGTCGGCGGGACGTCCAACTCGATGCGGTGCCGGCGCAGCAGCTCCTCGGTGCGGAACCGGACGATCTCCGCCTCGCTGCGCTTGTTGGTCACCACCGGAATCCGCACGAAGTTGAACCGCCGCTTGAGCGCCGAGGAGAGGTCGTTGACGCCCCGGTCCCGGCTGTTGGCGGTCGCGATGATCGAGAAACCGGGTTGGGCGAAGACGATGTTGTCCTGGTCCAGCTCGGGGATGGCGACGTACTTCTCGGACAGGATCGAGATCAGGGCGTCCTGCACGTCGCTGGTGGAGCGGGTCAGCTCCTCGAAACGCCCGACCACGCCACGCTCCATCGCCGTCATGATCGGTGAGGGGATCATCGACTCGCGGGACTGGCCCTTGGCGATCACCATGGAGACGTTCCACGAGTACTTGATGTGGTCCTCCGTCGTGCCCGCGGTGCCCTGCACGACCAGGGTCGAGTTGCGGCAGATCGCGGCGGCCAGCAGCTCGGCCAGCCAGCTCTTGCCGGTGCCGGGATCGCCGATCAGCAGCAGACCCCGGTCCGAGGCGAGGGTGACGATGGCCCGTTCGACGAAACTGCGGTCGCCGAACCACTTCTGCGGGATCTCCCGGGACAGGCCGTCGGCCCGCTCCGAGCCGAGGACGAACAGCCGGACCATGCGCGGGCTCAGGCGCCACGAGAACGGCTTCGGGCCGGTGTCGACCGACTCCAGGAAATCCAGCTCGTCGGCGTACGTGACCTCGGCGGGGGCGCGCAGCATCTCGGACATGAGGGGTTGCTCTCCTAGGTGAGGAAGTTCTTCAGCTCGACGACGAGCTTGCGGATGTGACCGGAGATGACCGGGGTGCCCTGGTCCTTGAAGCGCTGCCGGAACCAGGGGTTGACGCTCTGCTGCCCGGAGCTGCTGACCGAGCCGACCGGAATGACCTTGACGCCGGAACGGTGCACGGCCTGGAGCCCGTCGAAGACCGCCTGGTGGTTGGCCTCGTAGAAGTCGGAGATCCACACCAGCACCGTGTTCTTCGGCTCGGCGATCTTGGGCCGGGCCAGCGTCAGCGCCGCCGTGCCGTCGGTGCCGCCGCCCAACTGGGTACGCAGCAGCACCTCGAACGGGTCGTGCACCCACGGGGTGAGGTCCAGTGCCCGGGTGTCGTACGCGACGAGGTGCACGTCGACCTTCGGCAGCCCGGCGAAGATCGAGGCGAGGATCGTGCAGTTGACCATCGCGTCGACCATCGAGCCGGACTGGTCGACGACGACGATGAGCCGGGACGGCGTGGTACGCCGCGCGGTGTGCCGGTAGTAGAGCCGGTCGACGTAGAGCCGCTCGTCGTCCGGGCTCCAGTTGGTCAGGTTCTGCCAGATCGTGCGGTCGAGGTCCAGGTTGCGGAACACCCGCTTGGGCGGCACCGACCGGTCCAGTGCGCCGACACTGGTCTGTTGCACCTGCGTCCGGAGCACCTCGGCGACCTCGTCGACGAAGCGCCGGATCAGGGCCTTCGCGTTGGCCAGCGCCACCCCGGACAGGTTGGCCTTGTCGCGCAGCAACTGCTCGATCAGCGACATGCTCGGGGTCAACTGGCTGGCCAGCGCGGGATCGGCGAGCACCTCCCGCAGGTGCATCCGCCGGACCAGGTCACCCTCCAGCCCGGCGAGGGTGCCGCCCAGCCCGCCGCCCTGACGGCGCAGTTCGCCGGGCTCGCAGCCGAGGGCCTGCTCGAACCAGCCGGCGTCGGACTGCCAGCGGGCCAGTTGGGTGGCGCTGACCGGACCGGAGCCGGTGGCGAACACGTTCAGCAGCACCTTCGACACCAGCGCCGCGCGGCGCACCTCGGCCGCACCCGGCCGGTAGGTGGAGCCGTCGCTCTCCGACCCGACCGGCCCGGTGCCCTCCGGTGCGGCGGCGTGCGCCTCGGCGGCGTCCGGGTCGGCGGTGTCTGGCTCGGCGGCGTGCGGCCGGTCGTCGTGCGGCCGGGCTTCGGCGGAGGTGAGCAGGCCGCGCAGCTCTGCCGCGAGTGCCGGGAAGCGCTGCACGATGGTGTCCACCGAGACCGACGGGTCCAGCAGGGCGGCGGGCAGCCCGAGGTCGTCGACCACGGCCACGCTCGCCGACTCCAGGCCGGGCTGCTCGTCGCGGTCGAAGAGGCGGGACAGCAGCCGCCAGTAGAGGACCTGACGGCGGTTGGCGTCGGCGAACCCGCCGGTGGGGATCGGCGCGGTCATCGGCGCAGCAACCGTCCCGCGCGCTCGCGCAGCACGGCCACGGCGTCGCCCGCCCGGGCCTCCTCCTTGGCGACCTTCGGATCGGTGACGCCGCACGCCCAGTCGCCGTTGTGTGCCTGCACCGTCCGCCGCTTCACAGTCGCCCGGACCGCCAACGGCTGGAGCAGCCAGCGGCCGTCGTCCCAGCGTAGGAGGCCCAGGCAGGCCGACGCGGCGGCGACCAGGTCGGCGGTCAGCGGGCCGGCGGCCGGCAGCCGGTCGACGGCCAGCACGACCCGTTCGCCGTCCACCTCGATGCCGAGCGTGCCGTCCTCGTCGCGGATCGCGGCGCCCTCGACGAGCACCGGCTCGGCGATGCCCGTCGGGTGCCGGTCGAGGGGGTCGGTCGCGGCCGTGCTCGCGGCCGGCAACAGCACCCGGGCGGTGGCGAACGGGTCGGCGGGCTCGTCGAGCTGGACCCGGTCATCGACCCAGCCCAGGTCGCCACCGCGCAGCGGCAGATCGGTCACGACCAGCGCCCGCCGCTCGGCCAGCGCGGTGAGCAGCAGCGGGTGTGCCGACAGCAGCCGCCAGATCGCCGGCCCGACGATCGTGTCGACCTTCGCGGCGGCGACCGCCGTGCGGACCAGCAGCGCCGGCCCGCCGTCCGCCGGCTCAAGGACGGCGTGCAGCTGGACCTGCACGGCGGTGTCGTGACTGTGCACGTCCACACCGAGCGGCAACAGCCGCCCGGAGACCGCCGGCGCCTCACCGGTCGGCGGTGCGCCCTCGGTGAGCAGGACGCCACGGGCCCACAGGTCGGCCCAGCGGCGGGCCGGCACCTGCGCCATGGTGGCGACCGGAACGCAGGCCCGCAGCTCCGCGGCGAGCCCGTCGAGCAGCACCGCGATCCGGCGCAGCTCCGGCACGGCCAGGCTGGCCTCGACCACCCCGGCGGCGGCGGAGAGCAGCTCGTGGTCGACGCCACGCCAGCCGGTGACCGCCACCTCGTGCCACCAGGCCCGCGCTCCGGCGAGCGCGGGCGGCGCCTCGCAGGGCCCGGTGGTCGGCGTCGTCCACGGCGACCGGGTGCGGCCCAACGCCTCGTCGAGCTGCCCGAGCAGGGCGTCGTGTGCCGCGCCGAGCAGCGCCGAGCGCGCCCCGGCGAGCGCGGCGAGGTGCTCCGGGGTAACCGATCCGGCGGTGACCGCGTCGACCGCGGCGGTCACCGGGCCACCCAGTGGGGTGCCGGCCAGCGCGTCGGCGAGCGCGGCGAGCGCCGCGGCGCCCCGTTCGCCGATCCGACCGAAGCCGTCGGCGAGGGCGTCGTCGAAGCCGGCGACCACGTCGAGCGCGTCGCTCAACCCGGCCGGGACCGCATGCAGGCGCGCGACCTGGGCGCCGCGCATCAGCGGCCGGACCCGGTGGCCGGGAACCAGTGCAGCTCGGGCAGCGCGACAGCGCTGACGGGCAGCTCCAGGTAGGAGAGGTGGCGCAGGAAGCGACTGAACACCACCGCCGCCGAGGCGGGCTCGGGCTGGCCGTCGAGCCGGGACAGCAGCTCGCTGCCGTCGGCCAGCCCGTCGCCGACGTCGACCCGCAGGTAGCGGGCCACCCGGTCGACGCCGTACTGGAGGACGGCCTCGTCGGCGAGCGCGTGCAGGTGCTTGCACGGGATGCCGCGCAGGCCGCCGCAGGGCCGGTTGTTGTTGGTGCTGCACTGGTAGGCGTGGGTGCCGGCGGCGACCGACGAGACGTAGACCCGCTCGACGTCCGACCCGCTGGAGACCACGCCCTGCAACCGGCCGTCAGCCAGCTCGACGAAGGGCACCTTGGCCAGCTTGCGGGGGCGGGCGGGCGGCACCACCGCCACCACGCTGCGCCGCCGCCAGTCGGCTCCGTCGGCGTTCGTCACGTCACGGCCTCCCACTTCGAGAAGAATCCAGGGTGGTGCGCACGCCGGCCGGTGCCGGTGCCGCTACGACGACACGATCATGGACTACGGGTACGACAGATCCGGTGGCGGCGCCGGTCCCCGCGAACCGTTCGGCGCAGCCAGCGCGGCGTTCGGCTCGCGGCCGCGCCGGGCCGGGTCCGGCCCACCCGGCTGATAGCCGAGCATCGATGGATCCGTTCGGATGTGGTAGCCGTTTTCGGCGGGCGGCGTGCCACGACGGTCCCGAACGACCCGCGAGGAGAGGGATCAACCATGCGATGGAACGCACGACGGGCCGCCGCCGGGGCCTTCGGGCTCGCCCTGGGTGCCGTACTGGCGTTGGCCCAGGTCGCACCCGCCCAGGCCGAGTCGAACGGCGGGGTACGCGTGATGCCGCTCGGCGACTCGATCACCAACGGGTTCAACGTGCCCGGTGGGTACCGGATCAACCTGTGGCAGCGGCTGGCCGGCGGCGGTTACACCGTCGACTTCGTCGGCTCGCAGTTCAACGGGCCGGCCAGCCTCGGTGACCACGACCACGAGGGCCACTCGGGCTGGCGCATCGACCAGCTCGACGCCAACATCGTCGGCTGGCTGCAGGCCACCGCCCCGCAGACGGTCCTGCTGCACATCGGCACCAACGACGTGAACCAGAACTACGACCTGGCCAACGCGCCAGCCCGGCTCTCCGCGCTGATCGACAAGATCAGGGCGACGGCGCCGGAGGTCGAGCTCTTCGTCGCCACCATCATCCCGGAGTCCGACCCGAATCTTCAGGCCCGGGTGCAGACGTACAACGCGGCGATCCCCGGGATCGTGGCGCAGAAGGGCAGCCGGGTGCACCTGGTCGACATGCACGCGGCCCTGAGCACCGCCGATCTCGCCGACGGGGTCCACCCCAACGCCGGCGGGTACGACAAGATGGCCGCCCGGTGGTACGACGCACTGCGATCGGTGCCGGGCAGCCTCGTCCCGCCGAGCGGACCGCCGGTCGGCACCCCGGTCGGTCTGCTCAACCCGAACTCGGGGCGCTGCCTGGACGTCTCCGGCGTCAGCACCACCGCCGGCGCCCCGGTCATCATCTGGGACTGCCACGGCGCCGCCAACCAGCGCTGGACCCGCACCGCCGCCGGGGAGCTGCGGGTCTACGGTGACCGCTGCCTGGACGTGCAGGGCGGCGCGAGCGCCGACGGCACCAGGGTGCAGATCTGGACCTGCAACGGCGGTGCCGCCCAGCGGTTCACCTTCCGCTCCGACGGGGCGATCGTGCTGACCAGCGTCGGCAAGTGCGTCGATGTGGCATCGGCCGGCACCGCCAACGGGACCGCCGTCCAGCTCTGGACCTGCAACGGCAGCGGCGCGCAGCGCTGGTCCACGAGGTAGCGGGTCCGACGCCGGTCCACCTCGTGTCCCGGTGGACCGGCGTCCGCCCCCTGCGAGCCCCCCGGTTGGCGGCGCGGATGTCGTCGGGTCCGCGCGGATGGTCGCCGCCGCTGGTCACGATCGGCCAGGATGGGCGGGACGGCCGGACAACGGCCGCGGCGAGGAGGCGGGCGATGCGGGTACGCGGCTGGGTGACCCGGGGGCGGCACGTCCGCGCGGCGGCGACGCTGGCGGCTCTCGTCACCGGCGCGGTGCCGCTGGCCGCGGTGCAGTCGCCGGGCCCGGCGGCCGCCGGCGCGGCGTCGGCGGGGGCGCCCGTGTGCCAGGTCCGCGACGACCGGCTTACCGAGATTTCCGGGATGGTCGCCACCGACGACGGGTACGTGGTGATCAACGACGGCGCCGACGACGAGGCCCGCCTCCGGATCTTCTTCCTGGACCGGCGCTGCGCGGTGGCGCGGACGGTCAGCTACCCCTCCCGTCCCCGGGACACCGAGGACCTGGCCCTCGGCCGGGACGGCACCATCTGGGTCGCCGACACCGGTGACAACGACCGCAACCGCGAGACCATCGCGCTGTGGCGGCTCGCGCCGGGGGCGGACCGGCCGGTGCTGTACCGGATGAGGTACCCGGACAATCCGCACGACGCCGAGGCGCTGCTGCTCGACGCGGCCGGCCAGCCGCTGATTATCACGAAGGGCGGCAGCGGCACCGTCGTGGTGTACTCGCCGGCCACCGCGCTGAAGCCGGGGGTCACCACACCGCTGGCCTCGGTCGGCCGGGTGGTCCTCCCGTCCAGCACCACCAGCAACCCGTTCTCGTTCCTCGGGCGGGGCGTCGTCACCGGTGCGGCGAACGCGCCGGACGGCCGCCGGGTGGTGCTGCGGAGCTACGCCGACGCGTTCGAGTACGACGTGGTCGGCGGTGACGTGGTCGGCGCGCTGACCGGTGGCACCCCACGGGTCACGCCGCTGCCCGACGAGCCGCAGGGCGAGTCGATCACCTACAGCCGCGACGGCCGGTCCCTGCTCACCGTCTCCGAGTCCGCCGACCAACCGGCCGGCAGCCGCCCGACGATCCTGCGGTATCCGGCCGCGACCGCGACGGCCGCCGCGCCGCACCCGGCGGAGTCCACCACGGCGGCCCCGCCGTCGCCCCCGCCGGCCCGCCCGGCGGCACAGGCGGCCGGCATCGGGGGCGGTCGGACCTGGCCGCTGGCCGCCGGCGCCGGGACGCTGCTGGCACTCGTCGCCGTGGCCGGGGTGCTGTGGCGGCGGCACACCGACCGACGCTGACCGACGACGGCGGGCCGGGCGCGCGGCACGGTGTGCGGGCCGGCACCGCGTCGCGAACCGGGGGACCGGCGCGCTGCGGCAGGATGGGTGGATGTCCGTGCTGTCCGAGCTGCGCCACCCGATCGTCGCCGCGCCGATGGCCGGTGGCCCGTCCACCCCGGCCCTCGTGTCGGCCGTCTCCGCCGTCGGCGGGCTGGGCTTCCTGGCCGCCGGCATGATCGACACCGCGCGGCTGGTCGCCGACATCGCCGAGGTGCGCGCGCGTACCGACCGGCCGTTCGGGGTCAACGTCTTCCTGCCCGGCGACGACACGGTCGACGAGGCCGCCATCCGGGCGTACGCGCAGCGGCTCGCCCCGTACGCCGACCGCCTCGGAGTGCGGTTGGGTGAGCCGGTGGGCGGCGACGACGCGTACCCGGAGAAGCTGGCCGCGCTTCTCGCGGACCCGGTCCCGGTGGTGTCCTTCGCGTTCGGGCTGCCCGACCGCGCCGTGGTGGCCGCCCTGCGGGAGCGCGGCACCGAGGTGTGGGCCACCGTCACCCGCCCGGCCGCCGCCACGGCCGCCGCCGAGCTGGGCGTGGACGCCGTCGTGGTGCAGGGCACCGAGGCCGGTGGGCACCGGGGCGGGATCCCGGACGACGACGACTACGCGCTGTTGCCGCTGCTCCGGCTGGCCGCCGCCGAATGCGACCGGCCGTTGGTGGCCGCCGGTGGCATCGCCGACGGCCCCGCCCTGGCGGCGGCGCTGGCCGCCGGGGCGCAGGCCGCCCAGCTCGGCACCATGTTCCTGCGCTGCCCGGAGGCGGGCAGCTCACCCCTGCACCGCGCAGCGGTGGCCAGCGCCGCGCCGACGGCGTTGACCCGGGCCTACACCGGCAAGCGGGCCCGCGGCGTGGTCAACGACTTCCTGCGTACGCACGACGCGGTCGCGCCGGCCGGCTACCCGCAGGTGCTGCACCTGACCCGCCCGCTGCTCGCCGCCGCCCGGCGCGACGACGACGCCTCGGTGGTGAATCTGTGGGCCGGGCAGGCGCACCCCCTCGCCCGGGACGTACCGGCGGCCGAACTGGTCGTCGAGGTCAGCGCCGCCGCCCGGGCCGCGCTGACGGCGGCGGCACAGCGGGCGACCCGCTGGGGCTGACCAGGCGACCTGTCGTCGATCCGGGCGGGCGGAACGGCCCGGACGCCCAACCCGTTAGAGTCTCGCCGTGATCGAGATCGGCGCGCACGTCGACCTGTCCCACTCACCCGACCGGGTCTGGCTCGCACTGACCGATCGGGAGCTGTTGGGCCGCTGGTTCGCCGAGGCGGACATGGTGGAGGGGGTGCCGGACCGGCTGGTGCTGCACACGGCCGGCCTGCCCGGCTTCGACGCCGACGTCGAGGTCGAGGTGACCGAGCGGCGGGTGCCGGAGCTGCTGGTGTTGCGCTGCGACGAGGCAGGTCGGCTCACCGAGCTGACCTGCGCCGTCACCGCCACCAAGCAGGGCAGCCGGTTGACCGTGCGGGAGGTCCCGACGCACGGCTCCTGGTCGGAGGAGCACCACGAGCCACGCGAACAGCAGCTCCGGCAGGCGTTGACCGTGCGCCTGCCGGCCATCCTCGACTGGCTCGCGTTCCAGCAGGTCGATCTGCGGCGTGGCGTGGCGGGGATGACGACCGAGCTGCCGGTGATCGGCGCGTCCGGCCCCGCGCCGGCCCGGGGTCGGCGCCGTGCGGCGGTCGCCGGGCTGACCGGGGTCGTGCTGGTGGCGGGGCTGGTGGCGTGGCTGACGCTGCCGGGCGAGCCGGAGCATTCCGCCGCGCCGACGCCGACCGCGACGTCGACGACGACGCCGCCGAGCATGGCGGCGGCGGCGCCGACCGCGCAGCCGAAGGCGACACCGTCGGCGCGAGCGTCGCGCAGCGTCACGCCGACCACCGCCCGTCCGAGCCGCACCCCGTCGGCGACACCGTCGCGTACGCCGACGGCGGCGGTGCCGCCACCCCCACCGCCGCTGGTGGCGCGCTACGACACCGACTCGAGCCGGCTGTTCGGCTACACGGGGGAGGTGGTGGTCGACAACCCGGGCCCCGCGCCCGCGGAGCAGTGGGTCGTGGTGGTGACCCTCGCCGACGGCAGCAGCGTCGACGACGTCGAGGGAGCGGACTGGCGTCAGGACGGGCAGGCCATCACCTTCAGCGGCTTGGCCGTGCCGGCCGGCGGGTCGCGGACGATCCGGTTCGACGTCCGCGACAGTCGGCCTAAGGCAAGGGAGCCGGAGGGCTGCACAGTGGGCGGCAACCCGTGCGCGGGGCTCTGACTAGGCTCCTCGGCATGGCACTGCTGCACCGGGCGACGCTGCGCCCCACCAAGCTCGAACTGCTGACGACCTGGCTGCCCGGCCGACCCTGGTGGCAGGGACCGGCCGGCGTCGACGTGGTGAGTCGGGGGGCGTACCGCTTCGACGACCCGGCCGGCGAGGTCGGCATCGAGACCATGCTGGTCGCCGCCGCCGACGGGCCGGTCCACCAGGTCCCGCTCACCTACCGCGCCGCGCCTCTCGACGACGCCGACGAGTGGCTGGTCGGCACGACCGACCACTCGGCGCTCGGCCGCCGGTGGGTGTACGACGGCTGCGCCGACCCGGTCTACGCGGCGGCGCTGACCCACGCCATCCTGGCCGGCGCCGGTCAGGCGGAGCAGTACTTCGAGGTCGACGGCCGGCGCGAGGTGCGACCGCCGACGATGGCGATCGACGTCAGCGGCGACGGCGGGGCCGTGCCGGCGATCGGCGCCGTCCGGCAGGTCGTCGACGAGGACGACACGGTCATCGTCACCGACGCGGTGGAGCTGGTCGTGGTCCGCCGGCCGGCCGCCGGGGCGGTCGGGGCCCGGGGCGCCACCCTGAGCGGCGCCTGGGACGGGCAGCCGACGACGGTGCCGCTGGCGTACGCCCGGAGGCGGTGACGGCGGTGGGCGGCCCGATCGGTCGGGCCGCCCACCGCGTTCACCACTGGGCCGGAGGCGGTGGCGGTGCCACCGGCGGTCGGTCGTCGCAGGTGATGGTGTTGGGCAGCAGCCACGGGGCGAGCCAGCCGCCGTCGTTGCCGCCCAGGTCGGTCAGGGTGAACTCTGAGCCGGCCGGGGTGAAGTGGAACGACCCGCAGTTGTTCACGCCGACCGCTCCCACGTTGCGGGCGTCCACGTTGGCGAACGAGGCCGACCCGGCCGAGCGGGCGCTGAGCACTGAGGTGCCGGTGCCGTCGACCCGGATGTCGCGGAAGCGCACGTTCGTGATCGAGTAGAGGTCCTTCACCGGCCAGTCGCTGACCAGCATGATCGCGTTGTAGGTGCTGTCCAGGTACGCGTCGCCGGTCACCTCGACGTTCGCGTCGATGCTGCGGTCCAGCGCGAACATCCAGATGGCGCCGAGCCCGATGTTCCAGTTCAGCTCGTAGGTGCCGGCGCGGGCGGTGGTGTTGGCGGTGAACCGCAGGTACCCGGCGAACGGCTCCGCGCCGAAGCGGGCGCCGGCGTGCAGCCCGCTGCCCTCGCGGACCGGGTCGGCGACGAGGTTGTGGGAGACGGTGGTGTCGGTGCCGCCGTAGATGGCGATGCCGTTGGCGAGCGTCGGTGACTGCACGGTGTTGTGGTCGAACGTGTTGCGGGCGTTGGCCGTCTTCTCCGACCACATCGCCAGGCCGTCGTCACCCGTGTTGCGGACGAAGGTGTGCGCGACGAGGGAGTCGGTCACGCCGGTGTGGAAGTTGAGCGCGTCGGCGATCTGGTCGACGACGATGGTGTTGGTGACGCGGACGTTGCGCATCGGGCCGTCGAACCACAGGCCCGCCTTCGTGTGCCGCAGGTGCAGCCCGTCGACTGTGGAGTCGCTCATCGCGCCACCGATGGCGTTGACCTGGTCGGTGTCGATGCGCTCGCGTACGTCGCCCTCGATGGCGAAGCCGGACAGGTGGACGTTGCGGCTGCCACCGTCGGCGGCGTCGCGACCGTAGAAGCCGACGCCGGTGTGCACCGAGCCGTCCGGCGCGGGCGTCGACAGCGCGACCTCGCGCCCCTTGAAGACCGTGTACCAGTTGCCGGCGCCCTCGATGGTCACGTCGTCGACGATGATGTGCCGGTTGACCTGGTACGTCCCCGGCGGAACGTAGACCTTCAGGTGGGTGCGCCGGGCGAAGGCGATGGCCTTGTCCAGAGCGTCGGCGGAGTCCCGCCGGCCGGTGGGGTCGGCGCCGAACGCCAGCACGTTCGCGGCGAGCAGCCGTACGCGCGGCGGTGCGACCAATTCGGAGTCGAGCAGGTCGATGACCGTCCACGCGGCGGCGCTGCCGGCCGGCGCGGTGAGCCGGACCGTGTCACCGGCCCGGTAGGTGCGCCCGAGCAGTAGCCGCTGCTCGTCGTAGAAGTGGGTGGGCCGAAACGGCGTGCTGATGCTCGGGTACGGCGTGGTGGCCGACGGCACGCACTGGCACTCGGTGATCCACCAGTCCGGGTGCAGCAGCCCGGCCTGCGGGTCGTTGGTGAACGGGTACTGGTTGTAGAGCCACGAGTACTGCGAGGTCAGCGTCATGGTGCGGACGTGCTTGCCGTTGACGGCCACCCGCAGCGGCGCGGTGATCCCGCCGCCGGAGGGCGCGTCCGGAATGCTGTACCGCACGGTGATCCCGTTGGTCGTGCTGGGCAGGACGAACTCGACGTACTCGCCGGGGGTGAGCCGGACGGCCCGGCGGCCGGACGCCTCGGCGGGCAGCGTGTAGGCGGACCGGTCGGGGCCGATGACCTCGCCGTTGGTCCGAGCGTTCTCGGCCTCCTGTTCGACGAAGTCGACGTCGGCGCCGCGCCCGGCGACCAGCGTCGGATCGAGCGCCGCCCGGGTGACCACCGGCTGTGCGCCGGGTGAACCGGGTGGGCCGGCGGCGGCCACGGTGGGCCCGGCGACCAGCACGGCGAGGCCGGTCGCGAGCGCGACGGCGGTGGCGACCGGGCGGCCCGGGCGTCCCCGTGCCGGCAGGATGCTGCGAAACATCGGTGACCCTCCTGGTGGGGTGGTGGTGGAGGTCCGCCCGGCGTTCCCCCGGACGCCCGACATTGATCGTCATGATGCAGCACCGAACATCGCACTGCAAGACGACAATCGAAGATTGAAAAGAGGCGACTATTAGGCCGCAAGAAATGGACGGTCGGTGAGTTGAGGTGTCGCGCGTCGCGTGCGCCCCCGGCCACCCCGCCGGGCGTAGGCTGAGGCGCGTGGATCAAGAAGACCGGATCGCCCTTTTCCTCGACTACGAGAACCTGGCGTTGGGGGCCCGCGACCACCGTGGCGGCGCGGACTTCGACTTCCGGCCGATCGCCGACGCGCTGGCCGAGCGAGGGCGGGTCGTGGTGCGCCGGGCGTACGCCGACTGGTCGTACTTCGACGAGGACCGCCGCATGCTCACCCGAAGCCACGTCGAGCTCATCGAGATCCCGCAGCGCATGGGCGCGTCCCGCAAGAACGCCGCCGACATCAAGATGGCCGTCGACGCGATCGAGCTGGCGTTCGAACGCGACTACATCTCCACCTTCGTCATCTGCAGCGGCGACAGCGACTTCACCCCCCTGGTCCACAAGCTCCGCGAGCTGAACAAGCGGGTCATCGGTGTCGGGGTCGAGGGGTCCACGTCGGCGCTGCTGCCCCCGGCATGCGACGAGTTCCTCTACTACGACCGGCTGGAGGGTGTGGACATCCCGCCCACCCGCAGCCGGCGCGGTCGCCCGGCCCGGCAGCCCGGCCCCGACCAGCGCCCGCCCGAGCCGGAGCAGCAGCGCGAGCAGGAACACGAGCAGGAGGCCGAGGGTCGGCCGGTGGGTGAGGAGCCCGGCCGGGACGTGGACGCCCTCGCCGTGCAGGTGGCCCAGACGGTGGCCGGGTTGCAGGGCAGCGCGAGCGGCGAGGTGACCGCCTCCCGGCTCAAGCGCACCCTGCTGCGCAAGGACCCGACGTTCAGCGAGTCCGACTACGGCTTCCGCACCTTCGGTGAGCTGCTGCGCCACCTCGCCGAGCACAACGTGATCGACCTGGGCGAGGGGCCCGCGAAGGGCGACCCCGAGGTCTCCCTGCCCGAGCACGGCGACCGGGAGGTCGCCTTCGGCCTGCTCCGGGGTGTGGTGGGCGACCTCGGCAGCGCCGGCAACCCGGTGGCGCTCTCCGGCCTGAAGAACCAACTGCGCCGGGCCCGCCCCGACTTCAGCGAGAAGAAGCTCGGCTACCGCAGCTTCCTGCAGTTCTGCAAGGCCGCCGCCACCAGCGGCGCCGTCGACCTACGGTGGAGCCCGGAGGCGGACGACTACCTGCTCACCGCTCAGGGGTGAGCGACCGCCTCCGGTAGGCCCTGCCGGCCGCCCCGTCATGACTCGGAGTCCCGTTCGACCCGGCCGTGCGGGTGGCGTTCCCGCCACCGTTCACTCCGGGTGACATCCAGATCACCGCAGCGGGTGGATTTCCCCTCTGGGCAGGACACGTTGGCCAACACCCTGGCCGGCGTGTTCAGCGGTATGTGACGCCGGCCTGATTGATCGCTCAGGACGGGGAGAAATCGCCGATGCGGTCCCTCCCCGTCGCCCGCACAGGTGGAACTGTGTCTGAGTTGCGGCTATTACGGCGGTATATGCTCACCTGCGCCGTACCCCCAGCACGAAAATTGCTATACGGTCGGCGAATGAAGGTGGAGGAACACTGGTGGAACGGTGACACGACCCCGCGCGGGCGCCGGGACGTGTATATCCGTACTGACGGGCAAGGTTGGGAGGTCCGCGCCCAGATCGGTGGGGCGTCGGGTCGTGAGCGGGTGCAGCAGTGCCCCAGCCGGGCCTCGGCGGCCATCCTCGCCGACGCCTGGCGCGGCACTCACCCATCCTGGCGCGAGCTGAAGCAGCGCTGATCCGGCACCGGGCCGGGCCGGCAACGCTCCTGGGCTCCCGCCCGGTGCGCTCCCCGGCCCGCCCGGTGCTCGACTCACCCCCGACCGTCAGCGCGTTCCCCGGCAGCTGTCGACGATGGCTGTCCGGCTCGTGGCTCACTGCTTCTGGAACATGACCGAGGCGACGTCTGCCACGAATGCCGAGGCCCAGTCGAGCTGGGGGCAGTTGTCGCGGCCCCTGCACTCCAGGCACCCACCTGCTCGCGCCGCGCGTCATCCGGAGTCCTCGATCACCTGCTGGTGAGCAGTTCGGGGAGGCTTTCCTGGAACTGGTGAGCATCACGTGATCAAGGCGCCACCGCGCAGCGGAACCTCGGATACCGCACCATCGCCGAACTGGAGTGCCCGGTGGCCGGGTCCGGCGGGTGCTTTCCGTGTTCCCCGGGGCAGGCCGGGTACACGGGGGCGGTCCGCGTCCGATGGAGGTCGCCCATGTCGCAGGGTCCCGACGAGGAGAACCCCAGGCTCGACGAGGAGGTCCGGGAGGCCGAGCGCCGGCTCGCCGACCTCGCCGACTCGACGGACGACGCGCTGACCGACGACGACGCCCGCGTGCCGGACGGCGCCCTCTCCGAGCAGGAGCCGGAGTAGGGCCTGTCCGGCAGATAAAACCGGACAGGCCCGTGGTCCGGGACGGGCTCAGCGCTTGAATGTGAAGGTGAAGTCGCCGGAGAGCTTGCCGCTCAGGCGAACCGTCGAAACGATCTTCCCCTCCTCGCTCAGCCTGTCGACCTCGGCCCGGGAAAGACCGAAGCCCTCGGCGATCAGTCGCGCGGGCCGGACCGGGATGCGCGCCGCGAAGCGGACCGAGACGTCGACCATCTCGCGGTCCAGGTGCGCCGATCCGTTGGTGTCGAGACGCCAGGCGTCGTCCCAGTTCAGGACGAATCGATTGCGACGCTGCACGACCGGATCCTGAAGCAGTTCGGCGATCAGGCGACGGTCGTTGTCGTGCAGCCGGTCGAGCAGCTCAGGTCGGATGGTGCGGACTGTCGTCCGCTCCAGGACCGTGAGCTTCACCGTGTCCCCGCACCCGGTGCAGAGCGCGAGGAGCCAGATGTCGATCAGCTTCTGGTTGGCGTTGACGCGGAATTTGCCGCTCGGCCGGAGGTGCGCGGACGCGCACACGTGGCAACGGCGGCGAACGATGGGCAGGCAGGTGGGCACGACGGCCCATTGAGAGAGCACAGAAGTACACCGTTTCCAGTGAGAAGTCCGCAGCAAGAAGGAGCGCGGCGCACAGGCGCGACGCGCGAATCAGCGCTCGGGAGGTCTCACAGGGTGTACAACGGGACGTCCTCGCCTCGACGACAGGTTGAGGCAGGACGCTAGCGGCGCAAGCGCCGCCACTCCACTGGTTTTCGCGTACCTCTGAGGGCTCGGCCGTCTCAGGCGGCCGGGACCGGCAGCACCACGCCCTCAGCCGCCGACCGGTGCGCCAGCTCGATCAGCTCGACGGTGGCGACCGAGTCGCGCGGGTCCACCGGCATCGGCGTGCCGTCGCGCAACGCCGCCGCCACCTGGGCGTAGAAGCTCTGGTACGCCCCGGGCATGGTCGGCGTCGGGCGCAGGTCACCGTCGACGCCGAGCAGGCCGTACCGCTCCGGCGGGACCTCGCCCCAGCCGGGCTGGTCCGGTCGGCCGCCGTCGTGCAGCGCGGCTTCCTGCACGTCCAGCCCGTAGGTGGTGTAGCCGGCCCGGTCGCCCAGCACCCGCAGCCGCGGCCCGAGCTGAGCGGTGATCGCCCCCATCCACAGGTGCGAGTGCACGCCGTTGGCGTGGGTCAGCGCCACGAACGCGTCGTCGTCGACCTCGGCGCCCGCGCGGCGGCGGTCGACCTCGGCGTAGACCCGCTCGACCGTGCCCAAGAGCTGCACGGCCTGGTCGATGAGGTGCGCGCCCAGGTCGAACAGCGCGCCACCGGCCTCCTCCGGGCCGGCGAGCTCCCGCCAGCCCGGCTTGATCGCCGGACGGAACCGCTCGAACCGGGACTCGAAGCGCAGCACCCGCCCCAGCTCGCCCCGCTCCACGAGCCCGCGGACGGTCAGGAAGTCCCCGTCCCAGCGGCGGTTCTGGAACACCGTCAGCGGCACTCGGAGACGGTCGGCCTCCTCGACCAGCGCCCGGGCGTCGGCGGCGGTGGGGGCCAGGGGCTTGTCGACGACGACCGGCAGGCCGGCCGCGAGGGCCGCCCGCGCCATCGGCACGTGCTGCCGGTTCGGCGTCGCGACCACGACCAGGTCTAGAGCTTCCGGCGTACGCCACAGCTCGTCGGCGTCGTCGACCAGGCGGGCGTCCGGGAAGTGCTGGTGCGCCTGCTCGCGCCGTTGCGGATCGCGCGTCACGATGGCGTCCAGCCGCAGCCCGGGTGTCGCGGCGATCAGCGGTGCGTGGAACACCCGGCCCGCCAACCCGTATCCCAGCAGACCGACCCGCAGCGCCTCCGCCATGCCGTACTCCCATCTCCTGGCCCGCGCCCTGGACCGGCGGCGGTGCCGGTGCTCGAATCTACGCCGCGCCCGGTCGGGCCCGATCGGGGCCCGGCGCTGGTCAGCCCACCGGGTCGGCGCGCAGATAGGTGAGCACGGCGAGCACCCGGCGGTTGGTGTCGTCGCTGGGTGGCAGGTCCAGCTTCAGCAGGATGTTGCCGACGTGCTTGCCGACGGCGGCCTCGGTGACGTGCAGCCGGGCGGCGATCGAGGCGTTGGAGCGCCCCTCGGCGAGCAGCGCCAGCACCTCCCGTTCCCGGGCGGACAGCGCGGCGAGCGGGTCGCGGGGGCGGTGCAGCAGCTGCCGGACCACGTCCGGGTCGATGGCGGTGCCGCCGCCGGCGACCCGGCGCAGCGTGTCGACGAACTCGGTGACCTCGGCGACCCGGTCCTTGAGCAGGTAGCCCACCCGTTGGCCGTCGCCGCTGTCCAGCAGCGCCGCCGCGTACCCGGTCTGCACGTACTGGCTGAGCACCACGACCGGGAGGTGGGGTCGCTCGCCGCGCAGCGCGACGGCCGCGCGCAGCCCGTCGTCGCGGCGGCCCGGCGGCATCCGGATGTCGGTCAACACCAGGTCCGGTTGGTGTTCACGGACCGCCGTCAGCAGCTCGGGCGCGGAGCCGACAGCCGCGCAGACCGCGAAGTCGAAGCGGGTCAGCAGCGCGACCAGGCCCTCGCGCAGCAGCACCTCGTCCTCGGCGAGCACCACCCGGGTCACCGACGACATGGCAGCTCCACCCGGACCACTGTAGGGCCGCCGGACGGGCTGGACAGCAGCAGCCGGCCGCCCACGGCGGCCACCCGGTCGGCGAGCCCGGTCAGGCCGGTGCCCCGGGCCGGGTCGGCGCCGCCGTGGCCGTCGTCGGTCACCTCGACGACGAGGTCCGCGCCGGCCCGGGTGAGGCGTACGTCGGCGCGGGTCGCGCGGGCGTGCCGGGCCACGTTGCCCAGCGCCTCGGAGACCACGAAGTAGGCGGTGGTCTCCACGATCTCCGGCAGCTCACCGGGCAGGTCGGCGTGCACGGTGACCGGGATGGTGGCGGCACCGGCCAGCTCGCGTACCGCGCCGGCCAGGCCGAGGTCGGTGAGGCTCTGCGGGCGGATGCCGTGCACCAACTGCCGCAGCATCACCATCAGACCTCGGGCCTGGTCGTGCGCCACGGCGAGGGGGCGGGAGGCGGGGGAGTCCTCGGGTACGTCCAGCCGGGCCAGCCCCAGCTGAAGGCTGAGGCTGGTCAGCCGGGGCTGCGCGCCGTCGTGCAGGTCCCGCTCGATCCGGCGCCGTTCCGCCTCGTACGCGCCGACCAGCCGGGTGCGGGAGCGGGTGACCTCGCGCAGCGCCGCTGCGTCCACCGGGTGGGCCAGCAGCCAGCGGGCCACCGCCGCCTGAACGGCGGCGAGCAGACCGACGGCGTAGCAGAGCACCGGGATCAGCAGCACCCCCACGATCGCGTACGGGACGGCCTCGCCGGTGCTGTCGATCGGCTGCCAGATCACCACCGGCTGGTTGGCGTCGCCGGCCAGCCAGGGGCTGGAGATCATCCCGAGGTCGAGCAGCACCAGCACCAGGAACACCCAGTACGCGACCGGCACGAACCCGCCCAGCCAGAACAGGTATGCCACCTCCCGCCAGGTCGCGGGGCTGCGGTAGCGGGCGGCCAGGCCCGGCCACGGCGACGAGGGCAGCGGACGGTTGTCGACGAGCCGGACCCGCCACCGCTCGACGGCGGCGACCGCGAAGCTCAGGATCGGGGCCAACGCCACCAGGATGACGCTGCCGGAAATCAGGAACAGCATCAGCGCGATGCTCGGCGGTCGGCCCTGCCGCCGGAGCGCGTTGACGGCGGGCAGCATGGGTCCGCCGATGACGAGCAGGCCGACGCCGAGCACCCCGGCGATCGGCACGGTGGTCACCAGGTAGGCCAGCGCGCGCCAGGGCCAGGCGGAGAGCAGCCAGCGGCGCTGGCGCAGCGCCCCGGCCAGGTGCGAAGGGTGTTCCGGAGTCATGCAGCAGACGCTAATCGGGAGCGACCGGGTGCCCCAGCCGTCCAGATCCACTCTTCGGGTATGCCCAGCACTACCGCCGTAGCGGGTGTGCGGGGTCCGGAAACGGGAAGAACGCGCCATCACGCGATCCGTGTGACCTGTGGCGGCGGCGGCTGGAGAGACATTGGATGCCAGAACCTTCGTGGTGGTCGGCGGTACCAGCGGGCTGGGCCTCGCGGTGGCCCGGCTGCTGGTCGACGAGTACCACGTCGTGGTGTTCGGCAACGTGCCGGCCGAGGTAGCCGCGACGACCGACGAGCTGGGGTGCGACGGCGCGGTCTGCGACGTCTCCTCCTACGAGCAGGTCCGGGACGCGTTCGCCGAGGTGGTGGGGCGCTACGGCACCGTCGACGGGGTCGCGGCCTGCGCGTCGATGTGGGCGGGCGGCGACCTCGGTGACCTGCCCGTGGAGCACATCCGGCGGGCCGTGGAGATCAACGTCCTGGGTACGACGTACCTGCTGCGGGAGGCGCTGGAGCATCTGCACCGGCAGGGCTACGGGAACGTGGTGTACATCGGCGCGATGGCGCTGGCGGCGCCCCGGCCCGGCATCCCGGTCTACCGGGCGACCAAGAGCTACGGCAGCAGCCTCGTCGAGTCACTGGCCCAGGCCCAACACAGCAACCGAATCAAGGTGATGGAGCTGGATCCCGGGCCGATGCCGACCCGCTTGCAGGAACGCGTCGGCGCGGAGTTCCTCGACGAGGTGTACGCCCTGCCCGAGCAGGTCGCCGCCGAGGTCGTCCGGCTGTTGCTGCTGCAACCCGACGACCTCTACGTCTCCGGCGAGCGCGTGCTGCGCGCGGACGGGCGGTGGTGACGGCGGCAGCCGGACCGGGGGACCGTCCGGCCTCCGCGTGGGCGCCCCTGCGCGGCGCCGTCTACCGCAATCTCTGGCTGGCCCTGCTCGCCGCCAACATCGGCACCTGGATGCAGACCGTCGGCGCGCAGTGGCTGCTGATCCACCACTCCAACGCCTCCACGCTTGTCGCGCTGGTGCAGACCGCCAGCCTGCTGCCGGTGCTGCTGCTGGCGCTGCCCGCCGGGGTGCTGGCCGACAGCTTCGACCGTCGGCGCCTGCTGATCGCCGTCCAGCTGTTCCTGGTGGCGGTGGCGGTGGCGTTGACCCTGCTCACCCTGACCGACCGGATGCCGCCGGCCCTGCTGCTCACCCTCACCTTCGCGTTCGGGGTCGGGCAGGCGCTCACCCTGCCGGCCTGGGCGGCGGTGATTCCGGAGCTGGTGCCGCAGGAGCAACTGCGGTCGGCGTCCGCGCTCGGCTCGATAAGCGTGAACGTGGCGCGGGCGGTCGGGCCCGCGGTGGCCGGCGTGCTGATCGCCCGGGCCGGCGTCGCCCCGGTCTTCGGGCTCAACGCGGTGGCGTTCGCCATCTTCGCGGCCGCGCTGTGGCGCTGGCGGCCGGGAAGCGCCCGCGCCGTCGAGGTGCCCGAGCGGTTCACCGCCGCGCTACGGGCGGGCAGCCGCTACGTACGCCACTCGCCGATCGTGCGCCGGCTGCTGCGCCGCGCGTTGGTCTTCGTGATCCCGGCCAGCGCGCTGTGGGCGCTGCTGCCGCTGGTGGCGGCCCGGCGGCTCGGGCTGGGCTCCGGCGGGTACGGGCTGCTGCTGGCCGCCCTCGGGGTGGGCGCCATCGCGGGCGGGGTGCTGCTGGCCGTGATCCGCGCCCGGCTGTCGGCCAACCAGCTCCTGCTGATCGCCGGCGCGCTGTTCACCATCGCGCTGGCGGTCCTCGGCACCGTACGGGTGGTGCCGCTGGTGCTCCTCGCCCTGTTGCCGGCCGGGATGGCCTGGGTGACGGTGCTGGCCAACGTCAACGCCGAGATACAGCTCTTTTTGCCGAGCTGGGTACGGGCCCGGGGGCTGGCCGTCTACCAGGTGTGTTTCGCCGGCGGGCAGGCCGTCGGCGCCCTCGTGTGGGGTCTGGTGGCCGACGTGGGCGGGCTGGTCCTCGCCTACCTCGCGGCGGCGGCGTTGATGTTCGTCGGGACCGTGACGAGCCGGATCTGGCCGCTTCCGGACCTGCGCTCGGTGAACCGCGAACCGTCGGCCTACTGGCCGCAACTGCACCTCGCGCACGAGCCGGACCCGGGCGTGGGACCGGTGCTGGTGACGGTGCAGTACACCGTCCGGCCGGAGCGGACGGGACCGTTCCTCGCGGCCATGGACGTGGTGCGCGGCGCCCGGCAGCGCACCGGCGCGATGCGTTGGGGGCTGTTCCGGCCGGCCGAGACGACGGACCGGTTCATCGAGGTGTACCTGGTGCCGTCCTGGGGCGAGCACCTGCGCCAGCACGGTGGCCGGTTGACGGGTGAGGACCGCGAGGCCGAGGCGCGGGCCCGGGAGCTGACCGACGGCGAGCCGGAGGTGCGCCACCTCGTGCCGGCCGCCGCCGGGCCGGCGCTGACCGACGACCGCGAAGGACTCTGATCTCCGTACGCCCCATCTCGTGGGCGAATTCTGCCCGCGTCATGGGCAGGACGTGACGCCGCTGCTGCGCCACATCGAGAACGGCGAGCTGGATCCCACCCGGGTGAAGCCGTGACGGGTCGGTGCCGGCGCGGTGGCAGAACGGCCTCGCCGGCACCGCCTCGCGGTCGACGTACGTCGTACGACCGCGTTGTTAGGATGGCCGCACCATGGCGAGTGAGCGCAAGGCGACCGCGGATCCGGCCCGCAGCCTGGCCATTCTCTGGCGCACCCGGGAACCGACCAGCCGCAGCGCCGGGCCGGGCCTCAGCGTCGACCGGATCGTCCGGGCCGCGATCGACATCACCGACGCCGAGGGCCTGGACGCGTTGACCATGCGCCGGGTCGGTGAGGCGTTGGGTGTCGGCACCATGTCCGTCTACACCTACGTGCCGGGCAAGGCCGAACTCGTCGACGTCATGATCGACACCGTGTACGGCGAGATGCCGCGTTCCGCCGTCGAGGGCGACTGGCGGGCCCGGTTGGAGCGGATCGCCCACGACAACCTGGCGCTCTACCAGCGCCACCCGTGGATGCTGCGGGCCGAGACGACCCGTCCGGTGCTCGGCCCGCACCTGGTGGCCAAGTACGACCACGAACTCGGCGCGGTCGCCGACATCGGGCTCACCGACGTCGAGATGGACGCGGTGCTCACCCTCGTCCTCGGGCACGTGAAGAGTTCCGCGCGCGCCGCGTCCGAGGTGGTCGACCTGGAGCGGGAGACCGGCATGACCGACGGCCAGTGGTGGCAGTCGCACGCGCCCTGGCTGGAGACGTTCCTGACGGCCGACAGCTATCCCACCGCGTCCCGGGTCGGCACCGCGGCCGGCCAGCAGCACGGCGGGGCGTACGGCCCGGAGTACGCCTTCGAGTTCGGCCTGCAACGCGTCCTCGACGGCATCTCCGTGGTGGTCGCCGAGCGGGCGGCCAGCCGGTAGCCCCGCCTTCTGGTGCTATCCGTGCGCCTCCGGCGCTGAGACGGCGGCCCCGAGCCGAGCGAGGGAGCGGGCGGACGGGCTGCCCGGCTCGGCGTGGTAGACGACCAGCGACTGTGTGGTGCCGCTGATCGTGACTTCTCGTAGCGCAGCTCCAACTCGCCGACCTGGGGATGGTGAAACACCCGGCGCCCGCCCCCGGCGCGGACGGTGACGTCGTGCCGCGCCCACAACCGCCGGAACAGCTCGCTGCCGGTCGTCAACTCCGCAACCAGCTCGGTGAGCCGTGGATCGTCCACCTCGACCCCCACCTGCGCGCGCAGGCCGGCCACCGCGCTGGCGGCGACCGCCTCCGGCGCCGGATAGAGCGCCGGCACGCTCGGGCCCAGGAAGACCGCACGCAGCAGGTTCACCCCGACCCGGTAGATCGGTGCCAGCGCGGTCGCCATCGGGTTGGCGAAGAGCACGTCCAGGTGCCGGCCGTGCACGAAGGCGGGCGTCCCCGCCCACGAACCCACCAACTGTCGGATGCCCACCGACACCCGCTCCGGGCGCCGTGCCGGGCGGCCAGGAAAACCGGTAACCCGGATATCGCCCGCCGGCCGAGTGACAGTGGGTCACGTAAGCGTGATCGAGAGATGGGACAGAGATGACCGAGCGAATCACGACGCCATTCGGTTTCGCCTCGACCGCCGACGAGGTGCTCGCCGGAGTCGACCTGACCGGCAAGCGGGCCGTCATCACCGGCGGCGCCGCCGGGATCGGCGTCGAGACCGCCCGCTCGCTGGCCGCGGCCGGCGCCGAGGTGGTGCTCGCGGTGCGTCGGGTCGGTGCGGGTGAGCAGGCCGCGGCCGACATCGCGACCAGCATCGGCGCGGACCGGGTCACGGCCCGCGAGCTGGACGTGGCCAACCAGGATTCGGTACGCCGATTCGTCGCCGGCTGGGACGAGCCACTGCACATCCTGGTCAACAACGCGGGGATCATGGCGCTGCCGGAGCTGGAGCGCACCGCCGAGGGCTGGGAGATGCAGTTCGCCACCAACTTCATGGGGCACTACGCGCTGACCGTCGGCCTGCACGACGCCCTCGCCGCGGCCGGTGGCGCCCGGGTCGTGTCGGTGAGCTCCAGCGGCAACCTCTTCTCCCCGGTGGTCTTCGACGACCTGCACTTCGCGTTCCGGCCGTACGACCCCCTGCTGGCGTACGGGCAGTCCAAGAGCGCCGAGGCCCTGCTCGCCGTCGAGGCCGACCGCCGCTGGTCCGGCGAGAACATCCACGCCAACGCGTTGAACCCCGGCGCCATCGCGACCGGGCTGCAGAAGCACACCGGCGGGCTGCGTACCCCGAAGGAGCGGCAGAAGACCCCGCAGCAGGGCGCCGCCACCTCGGTGCTGCTCGCCGCGTCCCCGCTGCTCGACGGCGTGGGTGGCCGCTACTTCGAGGACTGCGCCGAGGCCCCGGTCCGGACCGAGCGGCCCGCCGACTACAGCGGCGTGGCGGCGTACGCGGTCGACGCGGGCAACGCCGAGCGGCTCTGGGAGGTGGCGGCGGACCTCGTCGCCGCCGGTGGCGCCGCCCGCTGACCTCGACGGCCCGGCCCCGGCGGATCCCACCCGGCCGGCCGTCACCGGGGGGAGCGCCGGCCGCCACCGGTGCGCGGACACCACCCGGGCGAGTCCGACCCCGAGTTCCGGGCGGCGGTACGCGACCTCATCGCCCGGCTGCGCTCACCGGACGGCGGATGAGCCGGCGGTGGCCGGTCACTGGTCCTCGGGCAGCTGCTCGGACTCCGCGACCACCGCGCGGATCTTGCGTAGGGTGGCGTCCGGGGCGTGCACCGCGGCACGCCACCGGTCGAGCGTGCGGGTTAGCACCCGGACGTGAAACTGCAACTGGTTGACCTGCTCGCGCAGCAACCCCAGCTCCGATCGCGCGCTCACCGCCTCGCCCTCCAACTCGGTGATCCGTAGCTGCAGCGGCTGCACGAGCGTCAGGGCGGCCTCCGTCAGCGTGTCGGCGGCGTCGGCCTTGAACTTGCCCCGCTGCGACACGACCGTGGCGATGGCGGCCAGACCGGTCGTCCCACCGAGGATGCCGAGCAGGCTGAGCAGCACCTGAACCCAGTGCGGCGCTTCGGGTGTCGGTGCCGAGATCACGTGACACCTCCCACGACGCGTCGGTGAGTCGCGCACTGGTGGCCGTAGGCCAGACAGCGGAGGTCGACGGCGATCAGGGCGGCCCGCCAGAAGGCGCCCAGTGGCACGGCGCTGATCAACGACGCCGCGACGAGGCCCTGCGAACCGGTCACCGCCACCGCGTACATGCCGATGATGGTGCCGAGCACCAGCACGGACGCGAGCTCGATGCCGAGGCCGGTGGAGAGCCGACCAGGCCACAGGATGCCGAGCAGACCGCCCACGCCGACCACGATCAGCGCCACCTCCCAGCCGAGCTGGACGGGTTCCGGCATGGACAGCTGGACCGACGGTGCTTGAACGTCGAGCACGAGCAGGAGGAACCCACAGATGGGCGTCGTAACCAGGGCGGCGACCTCGAACGGCTGGCTCTTGGCCCGGGAGCGGGGATGTCCCACGGTGACTCCTTGGTCGAGACCGGAACCGTTGGCCCGCCACCGGCCGCTGTCGTGTCAGGTCGCACGCGCGATCCGGTTCGCGGGTGGCGATGCTTGTGGACGGTCGATGGTCGAGGCGGTCAGCGACTCGCCGTCGTTGGCTGCCGGTAACTGTCTGTGTAGCATCGGTGACCGGCTCTCGTCCACCTGGTGTAAGGTAGCCCTTTCGCAGGTCAGAGCTGGTTTGCGGGGCGTGTGCGCGGCCTACGCGCGAGGGATCGCCGGCACGGCGGCGACCCCTCGCGATCAGTGACGAATAGTGTCGGATATCTTACTTTTCAGCGGGTGTCTTCGTCCGACCCGCGTATCAGCGCAGGAGCAGGTCCCGCAGCGCCCGGACCACCACGGTCGGCGCCTCCTCCGCCATGAAGTGGCCGCAGGTGACCGTCTGGTGCTCCAGGTCCGGGGCCCAGGCCCGCCACACCCCCGCCGCGTCGTAGCCGAGCGCCGCGCCCCAGTCCTGCGCAAGCACGGTCACCGGCATCCGCAGCAGGTTGCCGGCCGCCCGGTCGGCCGCGTCGTGGACGACGTCGATGCCGGCCGACGCCCGGTAGTCGGCGACGATCGAGGTGACCGCGTTGCGGGACGCCCGCAGGTACGTGGCACGTACCTCGGCCGGCAGCGCGTCCGGGTCGCGGGTCCAGACGTCGAGGAAATGGTTGAAGAACGCGTCCGGGCTGGCGCTGATCAGTTCCTCGGGCAGGCCCGGCGGCTGCGCCATGAGGTACAGGTGGAAGGCGACCGCGGCGCTGGCGCCGTGCAGCACGTCCCACATGTCCAGGGTGGGCAGCACGTCGAGCAGGGCGAGCCGGCTGATCGCCGCCGGGTGGTCGAGGCCGGCGCGGAACGCGACCAGGGCACCCCGGTCGTGCCCGGCCAGGGCGAAGCGCGCATGGCCGAGCGCGCCGGCCAGCGCCACGACGTCGGCGGCCATGGTCCGCTTGGCGTACGCCGTGCCGTCGCTGTCCAGGGGCTTGTCGCTGTCGCCGTAGCCACGCAGGTCGGGGCAGATGACCGTGTGGTCGGCGGCCAGGTCGGCCGCCACGTGCCGCCACATGAGGTGGGTCTGCGGGAAACCGTGCAACAGCACGACCGGTGGTCCGGAGCCACCCACGGCGGCGGTGAGCGTCACGCCGTCGGCGACGGTGACGCGCTGGTAGTCGAATCCGTTGATCCTCGGCTGCACGGAAAACCTTCCTGGGAAGCGGGGTCGGCGGGCGGGGCGCCCGTCGCCGTCGTACGTCACCGAGGCTGCCCGGCGGTGATCAGCAGACGGTCAGCGCCGGATCAGTGCGGGCCGGCACGGCCGCCTAGATTGGTGCCATGACCAGGCAACCGACGCCGCCGGTGGGGGTGACGTTCGGCGTACTCGGGCCGGTGACCGCCACCGCCGCGGGCGGCCCGGTCCCGCTGCGGGGACACCGGCAGCGCCTGGTGCTGGCCCGGTTGCTGATCGCCCACGGCCGGGTGGTGCCGGTGGAACGCCTCGTCGACGACCTGTGGGAGGTCCCGCCGGACGGCGCGGTGGGCGCGATCCGCACCTTCGTCGCCGACCTGCGCCGGGCGTTGGAGCCCGACCGGCCGCCCCGGCAGCCACCCCGCCTCCTGGTCACCGAACCCCCGGGGTACGCGCTGCGGGCCGCCCCGGACACGGTGGACGCCGACCGCTTCGAGGCGGCCGTCGGCGAGGCGGGACGGCTGCTGGGCGGGGAACTGCCCGCGCCGGCCCTGACCGCGCTGGACGCGGCGCTCGGGCTGTGGCGGGGTCCCGCGTACGCGGACTGCGCGGGCGCCCTCTGGGCCGTCGCGGAGATCAACCGGTTGAACGAGCTGCGGATGCTCGCCGTCGAGCGGCGCGCCGAGGCGCTGCTCGCGCTGGGTCGTCCCGACGAGGCCGCCGCCGACCTGCCCGCCCACCTCGCCAGTCATCCGCTGCGGGAGGACGCCTGGCGGTTGCTCGCGCTGGCCCGGTACCGCGCCGGCCGGCAGGGCGAGGCGCTGGCCGCGTTGCGCGAGGCCCGCGACGTCCTGGTGGCTGAGCTGGGTCTGGACCCGGGGCCCGAGCTGCGCCGGCTGGAGGCCGACATCCTGGCTCAGGCGCCACACCTGACCCAGGCCCCCGCCGTGGCCGTGGCCGTGGCAGACCGTGCCGGACCCGTTCGGGACGGTGGGTCCGCAGCGGCGCCGCAGCGACAGTTCGTCGGGCGGGACGCGGAGCTGGAGCGGCTGCGGCACGCCGGCCGGGTCGCCACCTGGTCCGGCCGGCCCTCGCTCGCTCTGCTCAGCGGGGAGCCGGGCGCCGGCAAGACCGCCCTGGCCGAGGCGCTGACCCGGCAGCTCGCCGCCGAGAACTGGACCACGGCCTGGGGCCGCAGTCCCGAGTACGAGGGCGCCCCGGCCGCCTGGCCGTGGACCCAGATCACCGACACGCTCACCGAGCCGTCCGGGTCGGGCGGGCCGGCGGGACCGGGCGAGCTGTCGGGGTCGGGCGAGCTGTCCGGGTCGGGCGAGCCGCTCGACGGCGGTGGGACGGCCGGGACCGGTGGCGCGGGTGACCCCGCCGTGGCCCGGTTCCGTCGGCACCGCGCGGTGGCGTCGTTGGTCTCCGCCGTCGCCGACCGAGGGCCCCTCCTGCTGGTCCTGGACGATCTGCACCGCGCCGACGGCGACACGCTGGATCTGCTCACCGCCCTGCTCACCGGGCCGCAGCCGGCCACCGGGCCGGTGCTGGTCCTGGGCACCTACCGGGCCACCGAGATCAGCCCGGAGCTGACCGCCGCCCTGGCCCGCGCCGCCGGGCTCGAACCGGTGCGCGTATACCTCGGCGGCCTGTCTCCCGAGGCGATCGGCGAGCTGGCCCGCGCCCTCGTCGGAGGGGACCTGGACCCGCCCACCGTCGGGCTGATCCATCACCGCAGCGGCGGCAACCCGTTCTTCGTCCGGGAGCTGGCCCAGTTGTACGCCGGTGCGGGCGGCGCGGCGCTGGCGGCGGTGCCGCCCGGGGTGCGTGATGTCATCCGGCACCGCCTCGCCCAGTTGCCCGCACCGACCCGCACCGTGCTGCGGCAGGCGGCGATGCTCGGCCGGGACGTCGACCCCGCGGTGCTCGGCGCGCTGACCGGCGACCCGGCGGCGCTGCTGGACGCCGTGGACCGCGCGTTGCAGGCCGGGTTCCTGACCGAGCGGGAGCCCGACGGGCGACTGCGGTTCACCCACATCCTGGTCCGCGACACGCTCTACGCGGACCTGTCCGCGGCGCGTCGCGCGGCCTGGCACGCCGCCGTCGCCGAGGCGTTGCGGCGGCGCCAGCCCGTCGACCCCGCCACGCTCGCCCACCACCTGCTGCGTGCCGGCGGCCCGGCAGCCGCCCACCAGGCCGCGGGCTACGCCCGTACCGCCGCCGAACAGGCCGAACGCGCCGGCAACCCGCACGAGGCGGCCCGGCTGTGGGCGCAGGTCATCGACGCGTACGACCGGGCCGGGGGGACCGAGCGGCGCGAGCGGTTGAGCGCGGTGCTGGGTCTGGGGCGGGGGCTGGCGGTGACGGGCCGGTTGGCCGAGGCACGGACGTACCGCGCCGAGGCGATCGCCGACGCCGAGGCGGTCGGCGACCCCCGGCTGACGGCGGAGGTGCTGGCCGGTTTCGACGTGCCCGCCATCTGGACCCGCAACGACGACGACCTGCTCTCCGCGCGGATCGTCGGCGCCGCCGAGAACGCCCTGACCGGCCTCGGCCCGACCGGCTCGGCGCAGCGCAGCCGGCTGCTGAGCACGCTCGCGCTGGAGCTGCGCGGCACCACCGGTGACCGTGGCCGCCGGGCCGCCGCCGAGGCCGAGCGGATCGCCCGGACCGTCGCCGACCCCGGGTTGCTGGCCTTCGCGCTGAATGCGCGTTTCATGCACGCCTTCCACCGCGTCGGGCTGGCCGTCGAGCGGGCCCGGATCGGCGCGGAGCTGATCGACCTGGCCACTGCGCGCCAATTGGTGACCTTCGAGGTGCTGGGTCACCTCATCCTGGTCCAGTCGGGCTGCGCGCGAGCCGACCGGGCCGGCGCGGACGAGCACGCCCGTGCCGCCGACCGTCTCGCCCAGCGGTACGAGTTGCCGCTGGTCGGGGTCTTCACCGGCTGGTACGCCGCGCTGCGCCGGGCGTTGGGCGGCGACCGGGAGGCGGCGGCGACCGCGTACCGGGCGGCCGCCGAACCGCTCCCCGCCGACGCCATGCCGGGTCTGGCCCACGGACTGCTGCCCCTCGCCCTGCTCGGCCTGCGCCTGGCCGAGGCCGTCAGCGCCGACCCGCTGGCGCACGCGCCGACAGGTGCGCGCCGAACGGGCTACGACCAGCCGGTGTCCGGGTCGGCCGGCCAGCGGCCGATCCCCGGGCCGGACGACGAGGACTGGGCGGGCCTGGACTGGGGGCCGCACGAGCCGTGGGTCCGCCCGCTGCTGGTCGCGGCCGAGGGGGACCTCGGCGCCGCCCGAGCGGCCCTGCGGGTCCTCCCGGACGGGCCGCACGACCTGCTGCGGGAGGTGCGGCTGTGCCTCACCGCGCGGGCCGCCCTCGCCGTCGGCGACCGGCCCACCATGGAGCGCGTCGCCGCCGCGCTCCGGCCGGCCGCCGGCGAACTGGCCGCCGGCAGCGGGGTGCTCACCGTCGGCCCGGTGGCCGGGCACCTCGCCGACCTGGCCACCGCCCTGGGCCACGACGAGGAAGCCGCCGTGCACCGTCGTACCGCCCGCCTGCTCACCGCGCGCGTCCGCACCGCCGATCCGGCCTGACCCGGCCGGGGGCGCGTCCCCCGCGCTCGGACGCCCGGCGACTTGCCCGTTCCTGTGGAACCGGCAACCGGGGTGCGATCAGATGGAACAACCCGGCGTTCGTCGTCGGCCGGGGATCGAGGGGGTACGCCGTGCAGGTGCTCGTCCTGATCGTGGTGGTGGGCGTCACCGTCCTGGTCGGCACCACCCTCGGCGGCCGGTACCGGGTGGCGCCGCCGGTGCTGCTCATCGGGTTCGGGGTGCTGCTCGGGCTGGTGCCGCCGCTGTCCGAGGTGACCCTGGAGCCGGACCTGGTGCTGCTGATCTTCCTGCCCGCGATCCTCTACCGGGAGAGCCTCACCATCAGCCTGCGCGAGATCCGGGCCAACCTGCCGGTGATCGGGCTGCTCGCCGTGGTGCTCGTGGTGCTCACCATGGTCACGGTGTCCCTGACCGCGCAGGCGTTCGGAGTGCACCCGGCAGCCGCCTGGGTGCTCGGCGCGGTCCTCGCGCCGACCGACGCCGCCGCGGTCACCGGGCTGGCGAAACGGCTGCCCCGGAAGCTGCTCACCACTCTGCACGCGGAGAGTCTGATCAACGACGGCACCGCCCTGGTGATCTTCGGGGTGACCGTGGGTCTGCTCACCCAGAGCGAGAAGCCGGGGGTGCTGGGCATCGGCGAGGAGTTCGTCGGGGCGGGCGTCGGCGGGGTGGTCGCCGGTCTGCTGGTGGGCGCCGCCGTGGTGCTGATCCGCAAGCGGCTCGACGACCCGCTGCGCGAGGGGGCGCTGAGCGTGCTGACACCGTTCGGCGCGTTCCTGCTCGCCGACTCGGTGCACGCCAGCGGTGTGCTGGCCGTCGTGGTCGCCGGCCTGGTGCTGGCGTACGCCGGTCCGCGGGTGATCCGCGCCCGGTCCCGGGTGCTGGCGTACGCGTTCTGGGACCTGTCCACGTTCCTCATCAACGGCGGGCTGTTCGTGCTGCTCGGCACGCAGATCCCCCGGGCGGTGAAGGACATCTCCAGCACCTCGCCGGGCCGGGCCCTGGCGATCGTGCTGGTGGTCACCCCGGTCGTCGTCGCCACCCGGCTGCTGTTCCTCTACCTGACGGCGGAGTCGGCGAAGCTGCGCCGCCGGATGCTGGACGAGGACCAGTCGGCGTCCAACTGGCGGGTGGGGATCGTGGCCGGCTGGTCCGGTTTCCGGGGCGCAGTGTCGCTCGCCGCCGCGCTGGCCGTCCCGACGATGACGGCCGCCGGTAAACCGGTGGCCGAACGCGACCTGATCATCTTCGTCACCGCGCTGGTCATCGTCGTGATCATGCTTGTGCAGGGCACCACCCTGCCGCTGGTGGTGCGCTGGGCGGGGCTGACCGGCGACCCCGAACGCGTCGACGAGGCCCGGCAGGCCCGCCTGCGCGCCACCCAGGCCGGCCTGGACGCGCTGCCGCAGGTCGCCGCCGAGGTCGGCGTCGAGGGGGAGGCGGTACGTCGACTACAGGCCGAGTACCAGCGGCACCTGGAGGACGTCAACGACAGCGGTGGGCGTACCGCCGAGGAACGCCGGCTGGACCGCCGACTGCGCCTCGGCGTCCTGGCCCACAAGCGGCGGGAGCTGACCCGGCTGCGCGACAACCGGGAGATCGACGACCTGGTGCTCCAGGAGCTTCAGGCCGCCCTGGACAACGAGGAGATCCGGCTGCTGGGGCGGGGACCCAACGAGTGAACACCCGCCGGTGCGGCCCGGTCCGGGCCTGACGGATTGGTGACACCGCCCGCCACGCGTGCGGGACATTCGGCCACGTCGTCGGCGGGTACGGTAAGAACCGGTTCGGCGTCCGTCGATGTGTTCGGTCCGCGAGGGGGTGCCCATGACCACCGGAGGGAGCGAGGCCGACCTGCGGGCGGTCACCGAGCGGGAGTTCCTCGACGAGCTGGTGGCGGTCACCCGCGAACGCGTCGCCACCGAGTTCCTCTACCTGATGGCGCAGGACGACGCCGTCATCGGCGTCCAGTGGGAGCAGCCCGGCGTGGACCACCTCCGCCGCTACCGGGTGCGTGACGCCTGCCCGCACTGCGTCGTCCTCGCGGGGGTGTTGGCGCTGGCGCCGATGCTGCCGCTGGACGTGCTGCGCGCCGGGCGCACCCGAGGGCAGTACGAGACGGTGCTTCGCACCGGCCGGCTGCCCCACCTGGCGTTCGCCCGTCCGGCCGGTCCGCCCGGCGCGAGCTGGCTGGGGGACTGCCACGCGGTCGACGGTGACCCGCACTCCGCCGCCGACTGCCCGAGGCACGCCGTGGCCTCGCCCACCGGCGACCCGCTGGAGCTGCGCCTCGGGTCGCTGCCCCGGGCCGTCCGGGAGCTGTACCCGCACGACGGCGCCGCGACCGCCGACCTGGCGCAGCGGTTGCGGATCGCCCAGGACTGGCGGGCCGACGCGCAGGCGGTGGCGAGCGGCATCCGCGAGGCGGCGGCGACCTGGGCGTTCCTGCGCACCTCCTGCGTGCTGGGCGTGCCGGTGCCCGGCGTCAACGGTCTCGTGCTCACCCTGCCACCGGGCCCGGCCCCGGACGACCGGCCCCTGTCCGAGCTGCACGCCGCGACGGTGCGCGCCGTGCCCACCGGTGGCCCGCTGCCCTACCAGGAGCGGGCCTGCCTGCTGCCGGAGCCGGCGTCGGGAACGCACCGCATGCCGACGTACGCCGGCGCAATGGACCTGACCGCCGCGGCGCCGGTGCGTACGCTGCGGCTGCCGTCGCCCCGCCGGCCGCTGAGCACCACCGGCCGGGGCGTGCTGCTGCTCTACGAGGCCCGGCACGCCATGGGCCGGCACGTCGCGAGCGCGCCGGTGCGCGACGCCGCGTACTGGGATTCCGAAGCGGCGTTGAACGTCTTCGAGTTCACTCTGCTGGAGCGGGTCGCCGGGCGGCACTACCAGGAGGCGGTGGCCGCCTACCTTCAGGCGCTGCGCCGGGAGGGCGACCTGCTCACCCGCCCGCACAAGGTGCTCGACCGGCGCCGGCGCAAGGCGCTCTCGCTGGCGTTCGGCGGGCTGGACGACGAGGAGCTGCACCTGTGGGCGTCGGTCGCGTACCGCAACGCCATCCTGGAGCTGCTCGGCGACCTGAAGGCGTTTGCGGTGCACCTGCGCCTCCAGGCCGGCTGAGCGGTCGTCTCAGAGCACCTGGGCGAGGAAGCGGCGGAGCCGGGGATGCTCGGCGCCCTCGAAGATCCTCTCCGGCGGGCCGGCCTCCAGCACCACACCCCGGTCCATGAAGGCGACGGTGTCGGCGACGTGCCGGGCGAAGCCCATCTCGTGGGTGACCACCACCATCGTCATTCCGGCGGCGGACAGGTCGGCCATCACCCCGAGCACCCCCTTGACCAGTTCCGGGTCGAGCGCCGAGGTGGCCTCGTCGAAGAGCATCACCTCGGGCCGCAGCGCCAGCGCCCGGGCGATCGCCACCCGCTGCTGCTGACCACCGGAGAGCTGCGCCGGCCGGGCATCGGCCTTGCCGGCGAGCCCCACCAGCTCCAACTGGGCGCGGGCGACGGCCACCGCCTCGTCCTCGCCGAGCTTGCGCAGCCGGCGCAGCGCCAGGGTGACGTTGCGCAGCACGCTCATGTGCGGGAAGAGGTTGAACTGCTGGAAGACCATGCCCACCCGCTGGCGCAGCGCGTCCGGATCGTCGCGCAGGACGCTGCGCCCGTCCAGCAGCACGTCGCCGCGGTCGGGCTCGATGAGCCGGTTGAGGGTACGCAGCAGAGTGGACTTGCCCGACCCGGACGGCCCGATCACGCAGGCCGTCCCACCGCGCTGCACGGTCAGGTCGACGCCGCGCAGCACGCGGTTCGGCCCGAAGGCCAGGTGGACGTCGCGCGCCTGGAGGCTGACCGAGGTGGTGGTCGCGGTGGTGGTCATCGCCGGTCTCCTTCCGGGGCCCCGGTCAGCGCCGGGTCGTCCTCGTCCTCGTCGTCGGCGGGTGCGGTGGCCGGCCGGCCGTGGCGCAACCGCCGGTCGATCGCGTTCACGACGTGCGTCAGCGGGACGGTCAACGCCAGGTAGAAGAGCCCGGCGAGCAGCAACGCGGACTCGTTGCCGGTGGTGGCCGCATAGTCCTGCCCGATGCGGAACAGCTCCCGCTGGCTGGCCACCAGGCCGAGGAAGTAGACCAGGCTGGAGTCCTTGATCAGCGCGATGAGCTGGTTGACCCAGGCGGGCAGCACCCGCCGGATGCCCTGCGGGATGATCACCAGCCGCATCGCGTCGGCCCAGGAGAAGCCGAGTGCCCGCGCGCCCTCCAACTGGGCCGCCTCCACCGACTGGATGCCGGAGCGGAAGATCTCCCCGATGTACGCCGCCGCGATCAACGACAGCGCGAGGATGCCCAGCGGGTACGGGTCCGGTCCCCAGACCTGCATGCCGAGCGGTGCCAGCCCGACGCCGATCAGCAGGATCGTCGCCGCGGCCGGCAGCCCTCGGAAGACGTCGGTGTAGACGCGCGCCGGCCAGCGCAGCCACCGGCTGCGGGAGATGCCGGCCACGGCCAGCAGCAGGCCGAACACCGTGCCGAGCAGGGCGGCGGAGACCGCCAGGATCAGCGTGTTGGGCAGCCCGACGGTCAGCATCTCGGGCAGCGCCTCGCGCATCGCGTCGGCGTCGAAGAAGGTCTCCCACAAGGTGCTCAACGGATCCATCGGTCGCCTCTCCTACCGCCCCGCTCGCTCGTCACCGGTTCAGGACGCGGCCGACGCCGACGCCGACGGCGCGGCGGACGCCGACGGCGCCGCCACGGTGCCGCTGCCCGGGGTGAAGTCCGCCGGGATCGGGCGGCCCGGGTAGTACTGGGCCTGCAACCGGCTCCAGGTGCCGTCGGCGATCACCTCGTCGAGGCCCTTGTTCAGCGCCTCGCGCAGCTTGTCGCTGCCCTTGGCCACGGCGTACGCGGTCGGCGCCGGGCTGAGCTGCTTGGCCGCCACGGTGATCTTGCCGTTGCTGTCGGCGGCCGACTTCTCGCCGATCTCCGCCGGGGCGATCCACGCGTCGGCGGTGCCCGCCTTGAGCTGGTTGAGCGCGCCGTTGTAGTCCGGCACCCGCACCGGGTCGAGCTGCTTGCCGGTGGCGTAGTCGTCCTGGACGGTGCCCTGCACCACCACGACCCGCTTGCCGGCGAGCTGGTCGAACCCGGTGATCGGCGAGCCGGCCGGCACGTCCAGCCCGAAGTAGCCGAAGTCGTAGCCGTTGCCGAAGTCGACTGTCTTCTTCCGCGCCTCGGTGATCGTGATCGAGGAGCTGCCGACGTCGAACTTGTGGTTGTTGACCTGGGAGAGCAGCGCGGAGAAGTCGGTGCCGACGAACTCGACCTTCAGGCCGAGCTTGCCGGCGACCGCGGTCAGCAGGTCGTTGTCGAAGCCGGTGAACTTACCGTCCTTGAGGTACACGTTCGGTGGGGCGTCGGTCAGCGTGCCGGCCCGCAGCACGCCGGCCTGCGCCAGGCCGTACGGGTTGCCGGCGGTGTCGTTCGAGGCGTCGTCGGTGCCGCAGGCGGTCAGCGCGCCGGCAACCACAAGGGCCGCCCCAACGGCAACGGCACGGCTCAAGCCAGAAGAAAATCGCACGGGTGTCTCCAAAAGGGTGCGTCGACCCGGTCGATCATGAAGTTGTTGCCCCGACACGCCGGTCGGGCGGGCAACAACGTCATGATCGACGCGAGGGGTGGGGTGGGCGTGGTGCGCCCGAGGGAGGGGAGGGGAGGGGTTAGCGCGTGGGGCGGTGGTTACACGCCGCGCTGCACATTCGCATCAGGTCCACGTGGCGACGCCGGGTCAGGGGCGGCGTGAGCCGACCGGCCGGTGGCGTGGGGCTGAGAATGCGCATACGGTCTCCCGGGTCTGTTGCTGACCTGGGTGCCAGGCCACGCTTGCGCCGGCGTCCTGCCGGTGCCTGGTCTTCACCCGGGGCACCCCACCGCGGAGGAGGGTTGCCGGCCAGCGAGCCGGGGCTTCGCGCTGGCACTCATGACCTGCGGCGAGGCTAGCAGCTCCCACCGGTGGATCGTCCAGCCGTTATGACCACGCTCACCACCGGCGACGGTTCGACCGGCAGGTCAACCGGTGTGCACGTGCGGCCGGCGGCGCGGGTCGGGCTCCTGGCGACGCAGGATCTCCCGGGTGACCGAGGCGATGGCGCCCTGCCCGAACGCCAGGTAGCGCAGGAGGTTGCGACCCGGGCCACCCTCGCTCCATTCGAAGTAGATGTGTGGGCGTCGCCTGCTCCGGTCGCGGATCTCCAACAGCAGGGCGGCGAGCGCGGTGGGCACCGAGGAGCCGGTCAGGCTGAGCACCGGGTAGCTGTCGTGCGCCACGCTGCCGCGCACCGGCAGCTCGGTCTCGAAGTCCGACGGGTCGGTGACGTGGACCTCGACGAAGATGACGTCGCTGTCGTCGGGGAAGTCGTTGTCCGCCATGGTCTGTGCCAGCTTGGCGCGGTATTCGGCCGGGTCGCGGCGGTCCGGCTCGTGCGCGATGAGGCGGATCCGACGGGTGGCACGCTCGTCGATCATCCGGGCGGCGACCGGATCCAGCTCGACGTGGTCGACTCGCACCTCGTAGGCCCGTACGAGCCGGGACAGCACCGACACCAGGATCATCCCGCCGATGAAACACACGGCGATCTTGACGCCGTCGGGGCGTTCCACGACGTTCGCCAGGGTGGTGTAGACGAAGATCAGCGCGATGGCCCCGAAGGCGTACATCCGCCCCCGCTGCCGCCGTCGTCGCGCCGCGAGGGTCACGGCCGTCGCCGCCGAGGTGATCAACACCAGGACCCCGGTGGCGTACGCGCCGCCCTGCGCGTCCACGCTGGCGGAGAAGATCACCGTGATCAGGAATGCCACCGAGGTGAAGACCAGCACCAGCGGCCGGACCGCCCGCGCCCAGGTAGGGGCCATACCGTAGCGCGGCAGATACCGGGGTACGAGATTGAGCAGCCCGGCCATCGCCGACGCGCCCGCGAACCACAGGATCCCGATCGTGGACAGGTCGTAGACGGTGCCGAAAACGCCGCCGAGGTGCTGGTGCGCCAGGTAGGCCAGCGCCCGGCCGTTCGCCGGCCCGCCCGGTTTGAACGCCTCCGGCGGGATCAGCACGGTGGTGGTCACACTGCTGGTGATCAGAAAGACGCTCATCGTCGCGGCGGCGGTGGTGAGCAGCCGCCGCGCCCCCCGGATCCGGCCCAGCGGCCGGTCCTCCGAGTCCTCGCGATCCCCCCGGATGTGCGGCATCACGGCCACCCCGGTCTCGAAACCGGACAGGCCCAACGCCAGCTTCGGGAACACCAGCAGGGACAGCCCGACCACCAGCAGGGGATCGCCGTGCCCGGTGCTCAGCGCGGTGGTCCAGTCCCCGACCGCGCTCGGGTGGGTCACCACCCGCCACAGCGCGTCGGCGATCACCACCGCGTTCAGCGCCAGGTAGACCGCGACCAGGACGACGGCGATCCCGATGGCCTCGCCGAATCCCTTGAGGAACACCGCGCCCAGCAATGCCACCAGCAGCAGCGTGATGGCCACCTCGTGTCCCTTGAGCCCGCTCGGCCAGAACGGGTTCTCGTCGAGGTGGGCGGTCGCGTCCGCCGCCGAGAGGGTGATGGTGATGATGAAGTCGGTGGCCGCGAAACCGAGCAGCACCAGCACCAACAGCTTGCCCGGCCAGTAGCTCAGCAGGCGTACGAGCATCGCGATCGAGCCCTCACCGTGCGGGCTCTCCACCGCCACCCGCCGGTACACCGGCAGCGCGCCCAGCAGCGTCACCAGCACCAGCACCAGCGTCGCCACCGGCGACAGCGCCCCGGCCGCGAGCGCCGCGATGCCCGGCTGGTAGCCCAGCGTCGAGAAGTAGTCGACACCGGTCAGGCACATCACCTTCCACCACGGGTGGTGCCGATCCTCAGGCGGGCGGCCGCCCGGGCCGGAATGCCGCGCGGCCCGCTCCGTACCGCCGTCGAGCAGCCAACCGCGCAGCCGCCCGGCGCGCCTGTTGCCCTGCACCGGCGCTTCCCCCGTCCTCCGCCCATGGTCACCGCGAGTATCCGCCCGGCCACACGCGCCCGTCCCCAGGTACGCCGAACCCGCCCGTACCGGGTGGGGACGGCCGGCGAGTCGGAGGGTTTCGGGCCGGGGGCAGGGGGGATGCAGCGCCTCCGGCGCGCCTCGCACCGAATCGTCCGGTCGGGCCGGGAGGCCGCCGGATCGGATGCCACCGGGGAAGGAGCGGGTCATGGTCGGCGGCCGTCGCTTCCGCCCGGGTGGTGGCTTCGGCCGTCAGCTCGACGAGCACGAGACCCGCGTCGGCGTGCCGCCGCCGGAGCCGCCCCCGCCCGCCGGTGGCATGGTGGACAGTGCCGTCTACATCCGGGGACACCGGATCGCGTCGCCGGCCGGCCTCGCCGAGACGTACTCCTGCCTACAGGAGCAGGACGACGCGATGGCCTGGATCGGGTTGTACCGGCCCGACATCGACCAGATCTCCTCGCTGGCGCGCGAGTTCCGCCTGCACGACCTGGCGGTGGAGGACGCGATCAACGCCCACCAGCGACCCAAGCTGGAGCGGTACGGGCACACGCTGTTCGTGGTGTTGCGTGCCGCCCGCTACGACGACCTGCGGGAGGAGGTCGAGTTCTCCGAACTGCACCTGTTCATCGGGCCCGGTTTCGTGGTGACGGTCCGCCACGGCGAGGTCCCCGACCTGGCGGCGGTCCGGCGCCGGATGGAGGCCGACGCGCCGATGCTCGCCCAGGGGCCCGAGGCGGTCCTGTACGCGATCCTCGACCAGGTCGTCGACGGGTACGCGCCGGTGGTCGCCGGGTTGGAGAACGACATCGACGAGATCGAGACCCAGGTCTTCGGGGGTGACCCGAACGCCAGCCGGCGCATCTACGGGCTCAGCCGGGAGGTCATCGAGTTCCAGCGGGCCGCCCGGCCGCTGCTCACCATGCTCGACGCGTTGGCCACCGGCGCCGGCAGCTACGGCACGGACGAGGAGCTGCGCCGCTACCTGCGTGACGTGACCGACCACCTCACCCAGGTTGTCGAGCGGGTGGACGGGTTCCGGCACCTGCTGCAGAACATCCTCACCGTCAACGCCACACTCGTCTCGCAGCAGCAGAACGAGGAGATGCGCAGCCTGACCGCGGCCAGCTACGCGCAGAACGAGGAGTTGAAGAAGGTCTCCTCGTGGGCCGCGATCCTGTTCGCCCCCACGCTCATCGGCACCGTGTACGGCATGAACTTCGTCCACATGCCGGAGCTGAACTGGCGCTTCGGCTACCTGTTCGCGCTGCTGCTGATGCTGCTGGTCTGCGGAACCCTCTATCTGGTCTTCAAGCGGCGCGGCTGGCTCTAGCAGCGGGGCGCGAGGCTCACTCGATGCCGCGCAGGATGTGCCGCTCGTCCTCGCTGTCGTCGTCACCGGCGCCGATGCGACCGAGCAGCACGGCGGCGGCCCAGATGGTCAGGGGCGTGGCCGCCCCGGTCATCCCGCCACCGGTCCGGTCGTGGCTGGTCTGGCTCCGCTCCGTGCGCGGTGGCCTGCGCTGAGCCTGCATGGGCCCTGCCTCTCCTCGTCGAAGCCGCCGCGGGCGGCCCGCTCGCGCGGGTCACCACCGGTACGGCATCCACGTCGAACCATCCCACGCCCGGCCGCATCCGCACCCCCTGTTTTCGGTTTCCCGACTGTCGCCCGCCAAACCGGACATCTCGCCTCGATGGTGCACCGACCGGCCGAATGGGTAGCGAGGTACAGGTGAGCGGATCTCTCGACACCGCCGTCCGGGTCGCCACCGGACGTGAAGCCCTGCCTCGCTACCTCGTCGCGGCGACGCTCGCCCGCGGCGCGGACGCCGGCGCGACCGTGGGAGTGGTGTTGCTGGCCACCGTGTCGCAGGTCGGGGCGACCCGGCCGGCGCTGCTCGGCGTACGCGCCGGACGCCATGCGGACGCAGGTGTTCGTGTCGACGGCGGCCCTGAAGGTGGCCGCCGGCTCGCTCGGGACCGGGCTGGCCGGTGCGCTCGCCCCGCTGGGTCCGCGCCTGCTGCTGGTGGCCGGGGCATCCATCGCGCTCGCCGCAGCGGTGGCGGCGACGGTGTCCGCGCGGCGGCGCGTCGACCGCCAGGACGGCTGGGACCTTGACAAACCCTAGGCCAGCGGATGGGTGATGCCGCGGGCGTGGTCGGTGAGGGCCGCGCCGACCACGGTCGCCGCCAGCGGCAGCACCTCCAGGCAGCGGCGCACCGCGGCGGCCATCAGCGTGTTCGGCACCCGCATGGACAGCGTGCAGTGCGGCACCCAGCGCCCCGGCTGGTAGTGCTCGACCAGGGTGATCCCGGCGGCGGCGAGCCGGCCGTGCACCAACCGGTGGTGCGCGAGCAACTCCGGGGTGGGCGCCGGGCCGAGCCAGAGCACCCGTCCGACGAACTGCCCCGTGTACTGGAAGTCCAGTCGTAGTGGGGCCGCCACGACCGTTCCGCGCAGCGCCTCGGCGACCTGTTCGGGGTCGAAGCGGGGCGCGACCGCGAGCGACACGTGCGGGCGGTGGCGCTGCTCCAGCAGCGAGCGCATGCTCTGCACGCCCTCGGCCTCCAACGCGTCCCACAACACCCGGATCCGCCGGGTGGCGTCCGGGTCCAGATACAGCTCCAGCGCCGCGACCACGTGATCACCGTAGCGGCCGAGGTCTGGCTGTCGGTGTCGGGCGGTACCGTGATCGGAAACCGACCAGGAGGCGTGCCCCGTGGACGTGAGTGACCTGCTGACCGAGACGTACGACCGGCTGCCCGACCTCGTCCGCGCGGCGGTCGACGGCCTCACCCCGGAGCAGCTGCGTCGGGCGCCCGGCGAGGGCGCCAACCCGGTCGGGTGGCTGGTCTGGCACCTCACCCGCGTCCAGGACCACCACGTCGCCGACCTGCTCGACGCCGAGCAGATCTGGGTCAACGGGGACTGGGCGGGGCGGTTCGGGCTCACCGCCGACCCGCACAACACCGGCTACGGCCACACGCCCGCACAGGTGGCGGAGGTGCGCCCGGAGAGCGCGCAGGCGCTGATCGACTACTACGAGGCGGTTTCGGCGCGTACCGGATCGTTCCTGGCGGGGCTGCGCCCGGCGGACCTGGACCGCGTGGTGGACGAGTCGTGGGACCCGCCGGTCACTCTCGGCGTGCGGCTGGTCAGCATCGCCGACGACGACCTGCAACACGCCGGGCAGGCCGCCTACGTCCGCGGCCTCGTCGAGGCCGTCTGACCCGCGTCCCCCGGTTCACCCGGTTCGGGTGACTCCCGCTCACCCCTCGCCGGGTGATTCTGCGGGGATGCGGGAGGTGATCTGATGGGTACGACGGCGGCGCGGTTCCTGCAGGACCTGGACGCCGGCCGGCGCCCCGACCTGTCCGAGACCACCGCCGGGACGCTGCGGCTGGACATGCGCGGCGACGGCTGTACCGATCACTGGTACCTGACCGTCGCTGACCAGCACGTCCAGGTGACCCGGTCGGCCGACGACGCCGACCTGCTGGTCCGCGCCGATCGGGCGGTCTTCGACGAGTTGGCCAGCGGTCAGCTGCACCTCGCCGAGGCGTTGCTGCGCAACGAGCTGACCGTGCGGGGCGACATGGCACTGCTGTTGCTGCTGCGGCGGATCTTCCCCGGCCCGGCCGACGCCCGGCATCCCCGTGCGCTGGGCCGGGCGGCCCTCGCGAGACAGGAGGGGTCGCGATGAGGCAGGAGCAGGTGCACGTGATCGCCGGCAACGTGTTCGCGATCAGCGACGCCCAGGGCGACATGGAGGTCGACCCGCAGGCGCCGGTCGGGCTCTTCTCGTTCGACACCCGCTTCCTGTCCCGGTGGGTGCTCAGCGTCGACGGGGAACGCCTCAACGCGCTCTCCCGCGACGACATGACGTACTTCGAGACCCGGTTCTTCCTGGTGCCCGGTGCGGCGAGCCACTACGTGGACGCCGACGTGTCGATCATCCGGCACCGCTCGGTGCACGACTGCTTCCACGAGCAGATCACCGTGCTCAACCATTCGCCGAAGCCCGCCGACTTCACCGTGCGGATGGAGGTGGGCGCCGACTTCACCGACATCGCCGAGATCGCCGACGTCGCACGGCCCCGACCGCGGGCCGTCCACGTCGCGGTCGACGCCCACCGTGCGGCACTCGTGCTGCGCTACGAGCGGGAGCGGTTCGGCCGCGTCACCACGGTGCACAGCACCGCCCCCGCCGAGGTCGACGAGGAGGGGCTCACGTTCCGGATCAGTGTTCCGCCCGAGGGGAAGTGGGAGACCACCCTGCACGTCAGCATGACGATGCGGGGCGAGGGTGACCGGGACATGCGCGCCGATCTGGAGTCGCACCAGCAGGTCCTGCGGCGGGGAATGGGTGACGACCTGACCGCGTGGTTGGCCCGGGCCCCGCAGTTGGTGGCCGAACGGGCGGGCCTGGAGGAGACGTACCAGGGCGCTCTGGCCGCCCTGGGGGCGCTGCGGTACCAGCCGCTGGCGTACACCGACCGGGTGCCGGTCGGCGGCCTGCCGTGGGCGATGGGAATGTGCGGGCGGGACAGCATCATCACCTGCCTGCAGAGCCTGGCGTTCGTCCCCGAGTTGGCCCGCGCGACGCTGCGGATGCTGGCGCTGCTGCAGGGTGGCCAACTCGACGACGAGCACGACGAGGAGCCGGGCAAGATCCTGGTCCAGTTGCGCTACGGCGAGTTGGCCGCGTTCGGGGAGCGGCCCAACGCGTTGTACTACGGCGCGGCCGACACCACCCCGCTGTTCGTGGTCCTGCTCGACGAGTACGAGCGCTGGTCCGGCGACGCGGAGCTGGTCCGCGAGCTGCGCCACCCGGCCCGGCGGGCGCTGGACTGGATCGACGAGTACGGCGACATGACCGGCGACGGTTACGTGCGCTACCAGCGCCGCAACGAGCGGCACGGCGCGGTGAACCAGTCCTGGAAGGACTCCCGGGACGCGATCGTCGACGCGCACGGGCGGTTGCCCGCGTTTCCCCGCGCCACCTGCGAGTTGCAGGGCTACGCGTACGACGCGAAGCGGCGCGGCGCCCGGCTGGCCCGCGAGTTCTGGGGCGAGCCCGAGTACGCCGACCGGCTCGATCGGGAGGCGGCGGCGCTCAAGGAGCGGTTCAACCGGGACTTCTGGTTGCCGCACCGGGAGTACTACGCGTTGGCGCTGGACCCGTACGGCGAGCAGGTCGACGCCCTGACGTCCAACATCGGGCACCTGCTGTGGAGCGGGATCGTCGCGGACGATCGCGCCGAGGCGGTCGCCGAGCACCTGCTCGGGCCGCGGCTGTTCAGCGGCTGGGGGGTGCGGACGTTCGCCACCGGCCAGCGCCCGTACAACCCGGTGGGCTCGCACCTCGGGGCGGTGTGGCCGTCGGACAACGCCCTGATCGCCGCCGGTCTGCGGCACTACCGTTTCGACACGCACGCGGCCCGGATCGCGGCCGGCATCTTCGACATGGCGCAGACGCTCGGCGGAGCGGTGCCGGAGCTGATCGCCGGCTACGAGCGGAGCCTGACCAAGTATCCGGTCCAGTTGCCCTCGGCCGGTCGTCCCCAGTCGTGGTCCTCGGGCGCGCTGCTGATGTTGCTGGGCACCCTGTTGGGCCTGCGGCCCACCGGCGAGAACCTGCTGGTGAATCCCGCCCTGCCGAGCGGCTTCGGCGGTATCGAGCTGCTCGACATCCCCGGCCGTTGGGGGCACACCGACGCGTACGCCGGTGATCGCTCCACCCAGGCGGAGGCCCGCCCGCGGACCCGGCGGCGACCGTGACTCAGCGGCCGTCGCTCCGGGCTGTCGCACCGCCGGCGTCCTGATCGAGGGACGGGGACACGTGGGCCGGGGGAGGCCGCCGGCGGTGCGCCTGGGCGCGACGGAAATCCTGCACGGCGAGGCTCAGGCCGGCCAGCTCGTCGGGGCGCGGCGCGGCACGCACCGCCGTCAGGAGCAGCACGACCGGACGCGTGTCGGTCGACGGATCGACGGGGAAACCGCCGAGCAGCCGCTCGGCGGTTTCCTGGTTCATCCGGTCCGCGTTCATCTCGTGTCCCTCAGCGCCCACCCCGCGGGCGATGTCACATCGGCGCCCGGAGCGGGAACCGGTGGTGACAGCACGAGGCGAAGCGCCCGAGGGCGGGCCGGGGCTCAGCCCATGGTCTTCGACCCGTCGATCGCCTCACGCAGGATGTCGGCGTGCCCCGCGTGCTGCGACGTCTCGGCGATGAGGTGCAGCAGCACCCGGCGGACCGTCCAGCTCGCACCCGGCTCGAACCAGGGCGCCTGCGGCAGCGGGTGGGCCGCGTCCAGATCGAGGGTGGCGATCAGCTCGTCGGTGTGGGCGGCCACCGCCTGGAACCGCTCGACCAGCCCGGCCAGGGTCTCGCCCGGCGCCATCCGGAACTGACCGACCCAGTCGATCTCCTCGCGCTGCATGGCCTCCGCGCCACCCACGGCGAACAGCATCCACCGCTCCTCGGTGCCGGCGACGTGCTTGATGAGCCCGCCCGGGCAGAGCTCGCTCACGGTGCTGCGGGCGGCGGCCTGCTCGTCGGTCAGCCCGTCGACGGTCTGCAGGAGGAAGCCCCGGTGCCGGCGCAGCGTCTGCAGCAGGTCGGCCCGTTCCCCGGTGAGCTGCGCGGTGCTGGTCATGGTGTTGCCCTTCGGTCGAGGTCCGTCGGGCGCCAGCCTAGGACCGGGCACCGACACTTCGGGGTCGGACACGACGGGAGCGCCGGCCGCCAGCGGTTGCCGATCGGGGCGCGGGACTGTCCACTGAATGACATGAGTGTGATCAAGGTGGGCACGTCGTCCTGGGCGGACCAGACGTTGCTGCGCTCCGGCTGGTATCCGCGCTCGGCCAACACGCCGGCCGGCCGGCTGGCCTACTACGCGGGACGGTTCCCGCTGGTCGAAGTGGACACGTCCTACTACGCCGTTCCGGTGCCGGAGACGACACAGGGCTGGGTCGACGCGACACCCGACGACTTCACCTTCAACGTCAAGGCGTTCAGCCTCTTCACCGGGCATCCCACGCCGGTCGCCGTGCTGCCCCGGGATCTGCGGCCGGCCGGCGGCCCGAGCCGGGTCCGCCGTCGCGATCTGCCCGAGCAGGCGTACGACGAGCTGTGGGCCCGCTTCCAGGCGGCGCTGGACCCGATCGCGGCCGCCGGCAAGCTCGGCGCGGTGCTGTTGCAGTTCCCGCCCTGGTTGGCGCACGGCGCCGCCGCCGAGCGTCGCATCGTGGAGCTGGCGCAGCGGTGCCGGCAGTGGCGGGTGGCGGTGGAGCTGCGGCACGCCTCCTGGTTCGACGGCGCCGGCGCGGCGGCGACCCTGGACCTGCTGCGCGCGCACGACCTGTCCCTGGTCTGCGTCGACATGCCACAGGGGCACCCGTCGTCGGTGCCGCCGATCCTGACGCGGACGGCGGAGCCCGCGATCGTCCGCTTCCACGGCCACAGCGACGCGTGGGGCGACGGCGACAAGCAGGACAAGTTCCGCTACGCGTACGACGAGTCGGAGCTGCGGGACTGGGCCGCGCGGCTGGCGGAGCTGGCCGGCGACGTCGACGACCTGCATGTGCTGTTCAACAACTGCTGCGCCGGGCAGGCCCAGCGCGACGCCACCCGGCTGGCGCAGTTGCTCGCCGAGACCATGCTCGCCGATCCGCGGGTGCCGCCCGGGCCGCGTGGACCGGCCGACGGTCAGACCGTCGCGGCGCGGGCCGCGTCGAGCGGCTGACGGACCGCTGCCCGCGTGCACCCCGTTTGGAGCGGGCACGCGGGCAGCGCCGTTGATCAGGAGCGTCGACCCCGGGTGCGCAGCGCGTCCTGGGACCGCTCGTTGACGTCCGCGTCGTCGGGGAAGCTCCGACCGCTGGGCGCCGGATCCGGTGGCGCTCCCGGCCCGGCCGTCGTCGTACGGGTGGGTTCGACCGAACCGAAGCCGTGCCGTCCGGCCGGACCGCTCCGGCCGGCCGGGGCGCCCGCGCGCCGCTCACCGCGCCGTCCCTCGGGCACCGCTGTCTCCTCGCTGCCCTCGTCCATCGGCGAGTCGTCGTCCGCGCCCCAGGGCGCGTCGGCGTCGAAACCGTCGTCGGCGCGCCACGGTTTGACCGCCTCCGGGACCGGCCGGTCTCCGCCGCCTCTGCTGCGTCTCTCGTCTGCCGCCATGGCCACCTCGCTCGTCGGTCCGCCGCTGCCGGCGGACGGATTGCCCGTCCCCGGGCCGGTCCTGCCCGCTCGGCACGCCATAGCGCGTGGCGGGCGCGTGGGGTCGGCCGGCGCCCCGCCGTCGACGGTCCGGTGGGAAGCCGGCCGGCCCGACGCTCAGCGTCCGGCCATGGCCATCTGCCGCTTTCCCATGCCCATGCCCATCTTGCCCATGCCCATCTTGCCCATGCCCATCTTGGCCATGCCCATCGGCGCGCTGCGCATTCCGCTGGTGCGGCTGAGGATCCCGCGCAGCACCTGACCTGGCTTCTGCTGCTCACTCATGTACGCCGTGACCACGACCAGTGATCCCGTCAGCGCCGGAATCGCCCACTGGAGCAGCTTCATCTGCCGCTGCGAGGAGGCGACGCTGGCCGGCGTCTGGTGGCTGGGTTCCGTGGCGCCGTTCACCGGCGGGCCGCCCGCCTTCTCCAACCGCATGCCGACCAACCGGCTGTAGCCGGTGACCGCGAGCGCGCCGATCGTCAACGCCGTCTTGATGGCGCTGGCCCGGCCGACCCCGCGCTGGGCCACCACCCGTGGGCTCTCCGTGACCAGTTCCCCGACCGCACCGGCCAGGTGCGCGCCGATCGCGGCCGCGTTGACCGGAGTCCACTTCGACCAACCGGCCGAGGCGACCGGAAGTCGCTGGGTCGAGTCGTTGATTTTCGCCGCTGCGCCGTTGACGCCGAAGGCACCCATGAGGGAGCCGCCGAACCAGGCCGCCAGACCCAGATCGTGCATCGAGCGCAGTGCGGTGTGTCGTTCGGACATGTGATCCCCTTCCGCCGTGTCGGGCGAAGCGGCTTACCCGCCGCCCGGGCGGCTAACCCCGTCGCCCGCCGGTCGATCCCCGTCGCGCCGACACGACGGGGACGTACGGGCGTCGCGGTCGGAGACCGCCGCCGGGAGGAGTCGTCCGCGCGGTGGCGGGTAGATCCGTCCGACGCCGACGGAGAGGGGAACGCGATGTCGCAGCCGGATGAGGTCCGCGAGAAGACCCCCAAGACCGACGCGGTGCTCATGCACCCGAACAACGATCCGCACCGGAACACCGCGGAGGTCGCGCCGCGCAAGGACCACGCGCAGATCCAGGTGGAACGCGACGACGAGCTGGTGCCGCTGGACCCGGAGGAGTGAGCGGGGCGGGCCGCCCCGAGCAGCCGGTACGGCTCAGCGGGGCGGCAGGTCCGCGGCGAAACGGGCGATCCGCCCGGCCAGCGGCGCGCCGGCGCGGATCCAGGTGAAGTGGTCCAGCGGCGCCCCGGCGTCCGCCACCGTGTACCGCTCGCGGGTCACCGGTGCCGCGGTGAGCTTCGCGCAGAGGTGGTCCATGGTCTCGTGCGGGGTGTACTGGTCGTCGTCCACGCTGATCGCCAGCACCGGTGTGCGCACCGCGCGTACCGCCGCTTCGGTGTCCGTGCCGTCGAGCCGGGGAAAACGGCCGGTCCGTGCGGTGTGTGCCCAGTCGCGGATCACGCCGCGCGCCTGCCGGCCGCCGAAGCCCCAGCCCGGCCAGACGCCGAGCAGCGCCGCGGTGGCGGCGATGCCCTGGGTGTACGGCAGCACGCCGAGCCCTCGGCGACCCGGATAGGTGCGCCAGTACGGGACGCCCACCGCGATCAGCGCCAGAGCGTCCACCGCGTCGCCGCCGTGGCGGGCGAGGTGCAGCAGGGCGGCCTGCCCGCCGAGGGAGTGACCGAGCAGCACCCGGGTACGCCCGTCCAGCCGCGGCTTGAGCGCCGCCAGGACAGAGCCGACGTCGCTGGCCAGCTCGGCGTAGCCGTGCCGGTCGGCGCGGCTCGGGGCGGGCGTGCTCGCTCCGGTCCCCCGCAGATCCGCGACGACCACGGCCAGGCCGGCGGAGCGCAGCGCGGCGGCGAACGGCTGGTAGTAGCGGGCGCGGACCCCCATCGCGGGCCAGATCACCACCACGGGCGCGCCGGGCGGGCCGGCCGGCTCGGGATAGACCTGCATGCCGAGCCGAGCGCCGTCGACGTCGACGAACTCCTGCGCGTACTCCGGATCCCCGTTCACCGGCCCAGCCTACGGCCCGACGTTACCGGCGGGTAGCCGAGGCGGTCCGGACGCGGCGGAGGCCCCGCCGGGTGGCGGGGCCTCCGGTGGCGCGCGACCGGTCAGGAGACGGAGATCGTCCCGTCACCGGCGCGGACACACGACACCGCGCGGGCGGCGGTCACGGCCGCGCCGGCGAGGCACCGGCCGAGCACCTGGTGCCCGGTGGCGTTCGGGTGCCACGACTCCTGGCAGGTCTGGAAGTAGCTGACGCACGTGTTGGCGATCCGCTGAATGGCGATCTTGTCCTTGCCGGCGAGGCTGGTCACGAAGGTGCCGGTCGCGCCGTCCTGCAGCCGGATGGGCGTGGCCAGCGCGCCGGTCGGGCTGGACGTCGACTCGCACAGCCGCGCGCCGTCGAAGGCCCGCTGCACGTTGAGGTAGACCAGGTCGTCGGCGGGGAACTCGGCGGCCAGGGTGTCCCGAGTGGACTTCACGATGCCACCCAGGCCCTGCGAGAAGCGGTGCCCGGGGGCGAGGCTGGCCCGGTGGATCGGGCAACCGGCGGCGTACCGCTCCGCGCCGAGGTCACGGAACTTGTCCCGGGTGTCGTCCCGGCCGTCCTCCTCGTAGTACACCGGGTTCAGGTCCAGCGGCAGCGGGTTGGTGTAGTCCTGGAACACCACCCGGTGCTGGCCGTCCGCGTCCACCTGGTCGAGGGTGGTCAGGATCTGGCGTACGGCGGCGGTGGTCTCCGCGGTCGCGGCGCTGAGCTGTGCGGCGGTGGCCAGGTCGGCGTCGCTGCACGGCTTCTGCTCCACCGGCCCGTTCAGGTACGCCCAGAACTCCCACCAGCCCGTCCAGGCGTCGGCGATGAAGCGGTTGGCGCACGTCTCCGCGACGCTGCCGAAGGTGAACGAGCTGTTGTTGGAACCCAGGCCGATCAGCACGAGGTCGATGTCCTGCGTCTGCGCGACGGCGCGCAGCTGGTCGAGCTGGGCGGCCACGGTTCGGCCGTTGGCCCGCGCGCCGGAGGCGGTGGCGATGTCGTGCGGCTGGCCGCCCGAGCAGGCCAGGTTGAACCGGTTCTGGATACCCGGCAGGTTCGCCTGGTTGAGCGAGGCGTTCGCCGACCGGTGGCAGAAGTACGCGTTGTTGTTCGGCGCCGTCCAGCCGGGGAAGCCCTGGGCGACCCCGTTGGCGTCGACCACCGGGGTGTACGCCCCGGCGCCCTCGCCGCTGATGAAGCTGTCGCCGAGCGCCACGGCGGCGGTGGGCAGCGCGGCGGTCGCGGGGGCGGGCAGCGCGACGGCGGTCGACAGCGCTGCCGTGACGATCGTGAGTGCCGCGGCGAGCGCGGTACGGCGGAACCTGGGCATGGGGCTCCCATCCAGCGAAAGATGAAAGATTCTCTGAGAGCGCGATCAGATCACCCCTGTGCGACGGGCGTCAATGGCCCGTAACGGAACCGTTCGATGAAAGACACACACGTCTGGTGCGCGCGGCCGTCGGTTGGTCGGTCGGGCTGCTAGCGGCGGCGCAGCGCGGCGGCGCCGACCGTGTTCAGACCCACACCCCAGATCAGCAGTACGCACACCCACTGCACCCACCGCAGCACGCTCATCTCGCCGGAGAGCAGGTTGCGCACGCTGCCGAACGGGGTGAGCCACGGCTGCGCCGGGCGCAGGGCTTCCACGGCCCCCAGCAGCGCGAACAGGGCCAGCGGCAGGACGATCGTGGCGAGGAACGCGACCACCGGCGACCGCAGCAGCAGGCCCAGCCCGGTGCCCACGAAGCCGGCGACGATCTGCACCAGCACGCTGCCCACCGCGACCGTTCCGGCGAGCCGCCAGGGCTCGTCCGCCACGTCGGCGGGAGTGAGGGCCAGCGTCGCGGCGCAGATCAGCACTCCCACGACGCCGATCACCGTGGCCGGCAGCACCACCGCGAGCACCGTCGGGACGACGTGGACGGTGCCGGACGCCCGACGCAGGTCGCGCACGAGCAGGATGCCGAAGAGTGGCGTGAGGACCGACATCACGCTCTGCACCGTGCCCGAGAGAGCGGCGAACGTCCGGTCGGTGGGCGCCGCGGCAGCGACCAGCGCCACGGCGCAGAACAGCCCCACCACCAGGGTGCCCACGAGCAACCACCGCCGGGCCCGCGTGCCGAGGGACCGTCGCAGGGCGTCGCGTGTCGGCTCGTCCACCACGATCACCTTCCGACGGCTGGTCGGGTAGGTGAGCCTACCGTCGACGGTATCCGTGCGTGGTCCCGTGATCACCGCTGTGCCGTATACGGCACCTCGCTCCATTTGTGCTCACCGGATGTGACAGACGTGGACAGTGGCCGATATCGCTCTCTAGAGTTCCCCCGTCTGGCTGTCTTACATCCACGGGGGTTGCGGTGGCCACTGGCCGCTCCATGCATGCTGTCCACATCCAGAGACCGTCCACTCATCACCGACCATCCACGCACCGCCTGCTCGCCGCCGGGATCGCGGCGTCCATCGGCGTCACTCTGCTCGCCGCGCCTGCCTCGGCCGCGTCGGCGACGGTGACGGAGGGCACCGCCCCGCGCGGCACGGCCGGCCGGGAGGCCGTCCAGGCAACCACCACGGCCACGCGTACCGGCCAGCGGGTGGAGGTCGTCTCCGCTCGCACCGAGCTGACCCAGGTCTTCGCCAAGCCGGGCGGAGGCTTCGTGGCCGAGACCGCCGCCGTTCCGCAGCGGATCCGTCAGGGCGACGGATCCTGGTCCGACGTCGACCTGTCGCTGCGGCGCGACGCCACCGGCTTGCGGCCGGCGGTCTCCCCGGCCAATGTGCTGTTCTCGGCCGGTGGGCGCGGTCCCGCGGCCACGTTGACCACCGGGAAGAGCACGATGACGTTGGGCTGGCCGGGCGGGCTGCCCGCGCCGACCGTGTCCGCGGACGCGGCCACCTACCCCGAGGTGCTGCCCGGTGTGGACCTGGTGCTGACGGCCACCCACACCGGCTTCACCCACGTTCTCGTGGTGAAGGCCCCGCAGGCCGCGACGAACCCGGCGCTGCGGGAAATCCGCTTCGACCTCGGCGGTGACGCGCGGGTCCGGCGGGAGGCCGACGGCTCGCTGCGGGCGCTCGCCGGTGGTGCCGAGGTGGCACGGGCCGCGACGGCGGAGATGTGGGACTCGACCGGCTCCGTCGGCGCGCCTCGTGCGGCGGCAGCCTCCTCGCCGTCCGGTCCCGGCGTCGCCGCCCGTACCGCCCCCGTGTCGACCGCCGTCGACGAGGCCGGTGACCTCGTGCTGCGCCCGTCGGCAGGCCTGCTCGATCCGGCGAAGGCGACCTTCCCGGTCTACATCGACCCGGCCTGGTCCGCCAGCCCTTCCCGCTGGGCGTACGCCACCAGCAACAACTCCACCAACAGCGACACCACGGCCGCCCGGGTCGGTAAGGACGCCGACTCCGGAGTCACCTACCGCTCCTACTTCGAGTTCCCGATCAGCGCCCTCAGCGGCAAGATCATCAGGTCGGCGTACGTGCAGGTGGTGGCGACCCACACCTGGTCCTGCTTCGACACCCCGACCTACCTCTACCAGTCCGGCGCGATCACGAGCACCCCCCGCACCGCCTGGGCGCCCGCGCTGACCACGCTGCGCGCCTCCGCGAGCTCACACGTCCGCGCAACGGGCTGCATCGACTCGCCGCAGCCGCCGATGAACGTGCGCTTCGCCGGCAGCGTCGCCGCCGGCCTCAGCAGCGCGGCGGCCGCTCACCAGACCTCGATCACCTACGGCCTCTGCGCGTGCAGCGACTCGTCCGGGACCGGCGAGAGCACGGTGGACCGGTGGAAGAAGTTCGATCCGAGCACGGCACGCCTGGTGGTCGACTACGACACCGCGCCCAGCCAGCCCACCGCACTCCAGGCCGGCGGTGCGGCCTGCGTCACGGGCGGCCGCGTCACCCTGGGCACCGCGCCGACCCTCTCCGCCGTCTTCCCCGACGCGGATGCCGGCCAGGTCCTCCAGACGGCGTACGAGCTGTTGGAGATCCCCGCCTCGGGCACCTACGACAGCACCACGCCGCGGATGACCGCGCCGACGGGCTCGACCGTCACGGCCGGCGCCCGGTCCACCACGGCTGCGGTGACCGGCACGGCCAATGGAAAGTCGTACGCCTTCCGGACGCGCAGCGATGACGGCTACCTGCTCAGCCCGTGGTCGGCGTGGTGCGAGTTCTCCATCGACAACCAGCCGCCCACGGTGAGCGTCGACGCGGTCACCAGTCCCGCCCCGCCCGGCCAGCTCTACACCTACAAGCTGCGCTCGCCGGACCTGGACGTGGTCAGCTTCCGCTACGGCTGGAGCAGCCCGCCCACCGAGGAGGCGGAGGCGGGCACCAGCCTCGGCTGGACCGGCAAGACCGTCTCGGTGACCCTGGCCACGCCGGCCTACGGCACCAACACGCTGTACGTCGCCGCGGTGGACAGCGTCGGGAACGTCGGCTACGGCTCGCTTGTTATCCAGGTGCCGACGCCGTAGGGCGGCCGACCACCAACCGGTCACGGCGCGGCTGAGGCGTCGAAACCGGACAACACCACACCGCGTCGAGGCCCGCATCCGCAACGAGGATGCGGGCCTCGACTGCGGGGTGCCGTCGTCGTGTCGCATCTGCCGGTTAGGCTCGCTGCGGCGCGCGCCGGCCGACCGACAGTTCGGACGCGGCACCACACCGCCGAGACCGGGGAGTACGACCAGTTGACCGCAGAGCCTGACACCCTGTACGGGGCCGATGACCTCACCCACCTTGAGGGGCTGGACGCCGTCCGCAAGCGGCCCGGCATGTACATCGGTTCCACCGACAGCCGTGGCGTGGGTCACCTCGTCAACGAGATCCTCGACAACTCCACCGACGAGGGTGTCGCCGGTCACGCCACCACCGTCGAGGTGATCCTGCACGCCGACGGCTCGGTGCAGGTCGACGACGACGGCCGCGGCATCCCCACCGACGTGCACGCCAAGTCCGGCATCTCCGGCGTCGAGCTGGTGCTGACCCGGCTGCACGCGGGCGGCAAGTTCGGCGGCTCCGGCTACAAGACCTCCGGCGGCCTGCACGGCGTCGGCGCCTCGGCGGTCAACGCGCTGTCCCGCCGCTTCGACGTGACCGTCCGCCGAGCCGGCAAGGTCCACGCGATGTCGTTCCGGCACGGCGTTCCGGGGATCTTCGACGGCGACGGGCCGGACGCGCCCTTCACCGCCGGCCCCGGCCTGCAGGTGGTCGGCGCGATGAAGCGCGGCCAGCGCACCGGCACCTCGATCCGCTGGTGGCACGACGCCCGCTACTTCGAGACCGGCGCGGCGCTCGACGTCGACGCCGTGCGGATGAAGCTGCGTAACACCGCGTTCCTGGTCCCCGGCGTGACGTACCTGCTGCGCGACCTGACCGGCGAGGCCCCCGCCGAGGAGCGGTTCCACTACCCCAACGGGCTCAGCGACATGGTCGAGTTCCTCGCACCGGCCGGCGACCGGCCGGTCTCCGGCATGCTCCTGGTCAACGGCGAGGGGACGTACCGGGAGAACGCCGCCGACGCCAACGGCGTCATGCAGTCCAACGTGCAGCGTCGCGCCGAGGTCGAGGTGGCGTTCCGGTGGGGCACCGGCTACGAGCGCACCGTCGAATGCTTCACCAACACCATTCGCAACGCCCACGGCGGCACCCACCGCAAGGGCTTCGAGCGGGCCCTCGTCCGCACCCTCGCCGACGCCGTCCGCAACACCCGCGGCCTGCTCAAGGCCAAGGAGGAGCCGCCCACCCTGGACGACGTCCTGGAGGGGATGACCGCCGTGGTGCACGTGCGGATCCCCGAGCCGCAGTTCACCTCGCAGACCAAGGACGAGCTGTCCACGACCGGCATCACCAAGGTCATCCAGACCCTGGTCGACGCGCACGTCAAGGCCTGGCTGGAGGACCGGCGCACCAAGGCCGAGGCGCGCGTCGTCCTGCAGAAGATCGTCGACGCGGCGCGGGTGCGGCTCACCCAGAAGCAGCAGAAGGACGCCGCCCGGCGCAAGACCGCCCTGGAGGGCGCGTCCATGCCGCCGAAGCTGGTCGACTGCCGCGCCACCGGGATCGACCGCAGCGAGCTGTTCATCGTGGAAGGCGACAGCGCCCTCGGCACGAGCCGCATGGCCCGCTCCTCGGAGTACCAGGCGCTGCTGCCGATCCGGGGCAAGATCCTCAACGTGCAGAAGGCCAACCTCCAGCAGGTTCTGGACAATGCCGAGTGCGCCGCCATCGTCCAGGTGCTCGGGGCCGGCTCGGGGCGGACGTTCGACCTCGCCGCGCTGCGCTACGGCCGGGTGCTGATCATGGCCGACGCCGACGTGGACGGCGCGCACATCCGTACGCTGCTGATCACCCTCTTCGCCCGGTACATGCGGCCGTTGATCGAGGCCGGTCGGCTCTACGCCGCCATGCCGCCCCTGCACAAGATCACCACCAAGGGGCGCAACCCGCAGACCGTCTACACCTACACCCAGGCCGAGATGGAGGCGACGGTTCGCAAGCTGGAGAAGGCCGGCAAGCAGATCGTCACGCCCATCCCACGCTTCAAGGGCCTCGGTGAGATGGACGCCGACGAGCTGTGGGACACCACGATGAACCCCGCCACCCGCGCCGTCCGCCGGATCACCCTGGACGACGTGGACGCCGCCGAGCGCATCCTCGAACTGCTGATGGGGGAGAAGGTCGAGCCGCGCCGCAACTGGCTCATCGACTCGGCCGACCGCGTCGACCGCGATGCGATCGACGCATGAGCGAGCGGCAGCGAGCGAATATTCGGAACAGTGCGACGGTGCCTCAGGGCGTCGCGCAGCGAAGCGGAGCGACGGCATGAGCGCCGCTGCCGTCCGAGGGGAAAGCTGAGTCATGGCACGCCGTAAGGAAAACAAGGTCGACCTCTCCTCGTTCGACCAGGCCGGCGCGCGGGTCTTCGACAACCCGCTGGTCACCGAGGTCTCCGACTCCTACCTGGAGTACGCGTTCTCGGTCATCCACTCCCGCGCCCTGCCCGACGCGCGCGACGGCCTCAAGCCCGTGCACCGGCGCATCCTCTGGTCGATGTACGAGCAGGGCTACCGCCCCGACCGAGGGCATGTGAAGTCCGCACGCATCGTCGGCGACTGCTTCGTCGCCGGCACACTGGTCTCCACGCCCGATGGCCTGCGGCCAATCGAGGAGATCGAGGTCGGAGACCTCGTGCTGGACGGCGAGGGCGCGTCGGTCCCGGTTACCACCGTCTTTCGTAATCCGAATTCTGACCTCGTTCGCGTCACCTGGAGCAATGGGCACACGATGCTCGTCACCCCGGGCCAACGTTTCCGGGTGGTCGCGGATGACCTCTCCGTGCAGTGGGTCGAGGCTCGGGACCTTGCGGGACGCCTTGCGCTGGCCTATGGGAGCCGCCGTACCGAGGTGTCGCCGCATCCTGGCGACGTCTACGACTACGTGCGCGGGCTGCTGGTAGCCGAGGGTTTCCCGGTCGACCGGAACCGCACAGCGGACGGCCGGGTCCGCATCCACATGTGTGACATCGAGCCGCTTGATGTCGCTCATGGCTGGGCTATCGCCAGTGGATTGAACGTCTCCCGCGGAAAGCGTGAGGCTGCCAACCCCCGTCATCGCGACCAGCACATTTTGACTTTCAGCCGTAACCAAGGGCTGTTGGAGGTTACTGAGCCGCTCAGCCGTGACAAGCACGTGCCGCGCGACATCCTGGGCAACCGATCGGCGTGGGCGCCGTTCCTCGCTGGCTTCTTCGATGGCGACGGCTACGTCCGCAAGCGGTTCCGAGAGATGGTTTTCGTCAGCACCAGCAAGCTACTGGTGCGGCAGATATACGCCATGCTCGCCGACCTAGGTCTACACGGGCACTACTGGACCAGCGGTCGTCATTCTGATGGACACCCGCTTCACGGGCTCTCCGTATCCGGACGTGACGCCGCTGATCTCGCCCGGATGTTCCTGCCGTGGGTGCGAATCGGCTACAAGCACGATGGCCTGCAACGGGTTGCGAACATCGACTATCGGTATAGCGGCAAACAAGGCAATGACCGGTTGCCGTACGGCCCGGTGATGGCGGAGCTCACCGCAGCGCATCAGGGTGGCGGATGGTTTCGGGATCAGGCCGGACAGGCGTTTCGTGCCTCGCTCTCGGCAAGCGGCGGCCCGAAGGTGCGGTATGGCAAGGACCGCAACGGCAATCCGCTCGCCGAGCGGTCGTTCCAGTTGGAGCGGGCGGTCCGGGACGGCTGGGTCCAGAAACTCCACCGGCTCGGCTCGCCGCTCGCCGCTCGGCTGGATGCGCTGGTCGGTAGTGCTTTTCTGCGGGTCACCTCGGTCGAGGTGGTGCCGCCCGACGTCACGTACGACATCCAGGTGGGCAGTGACGAACACGCCTTCGTTGCTGAGGGCTACGTGGTGCACAACTGCATGGGTAAGTACCACCCCCACGGTGACACGGCGATCTACGACGCGATGGTCCGCCTCGCGCAGGACTTCTCGCTCAACGTGCCGCTCATCGACGGCCACGGCAACTTTGGATCCCAAGACGACGGTCCGGCTGCCTCAAGATATACAGAAGCGCGGATGTCCCGCGAGGCGATGCTGCTCGTCGGGGAGCTGGGCGAGGACACCGTCGACGTCGAGCCCAACTACGACGGGTCGCTGACCCAGCCGACCGTGCTGCCGGCCGCCTTCCCCAACCTGCTGGTCAACGGCGCGTCCGGGATCGCGGTCGGGATGGCCACCAACATGATCCCGCACAACCTCGCCGAGGTCGTCTCGGCGGCCCGCTGGCTGATCAACCACCCGGACGCCACCCTGGACCGGCTCATGGAGTTCGTTCCCGGCCCCGACCTGCCCACCGGCGGCGTGCTGCTCGGCCTGGACGAGGTGCGCCGCGCGTACGAGACGGGGCGCGGCGTGGTGCGGATGCGCGGCAAGGTGGAGATCGGCCCGATCGAGGGCAGCCGGGGCCGCCAGGCGATCACCGTCGTCGAGTTGCCCTACGGCGTCGGCGCGGAGAAGGTCATCGCGGCGATCACCAACGAGGTCACCAAGACCAAGCGGCTGACCGGCATCGCGGACGTCAAGGACCTCACCGACCGGGAGAGCGGCACCCGGTTGGTCGTCGAGTGCAAGGTGGGGGTCAACCCGCAGGCGCTGCTCGCCGACCTCTACCGGTTGACCCCGCTGGAGCAGTCCTTCGGTGTCAACAACCTGGTGCTGGTCGACGGCCAGCCCCGTACCCTCGGGTTGAAGGCGCTGCTGGAGGTCTTCCTGGCCCACCGGTACGACGTGGTCACCCGGCGCAGCTCGTACCGCCGCCGTAAGCGCGAGGAGCGGCTGCACCTGGTCGACGGCCTGCTGATCGCTCTGCTGGACATCGACCGGGTGGTCCGGTTGATCCGCGGCAGCGACGACGCGCAGGCTGCCAAGGACGGGCTGATGAGTCAGTTCGGCCTCTCCGACATCCAGGCGACCTACATCCTGGACACTCCGCTGCGCCGCCTGACCAAGTACGACCGGATCGAGCTGGAGGCGGAGCAGGAGCGGCTGCGCGCCGAGATCACCGAGCTGTCCACGATCCTGGACGACGAGCGGGTGCTCAAGAAGCTGGTCTCCGACGAGCTGGCGGCCGTGGTCAAGCAGTTCGGCACCGAACGGCGGACGACGCTCGTCGACGGCGACCTCAAGGAAGTGCTCGCGGCGTCCGCGCCGGCCGGCCCGCTGGAGGTCGCCGACGACCCGTGCCAGGTCATCCTCTCCGCGACCGGGCTGGTCGCCAGGACCGCGGCCGAGTCGGAGGAGAGCGCCGAGGGGCGCCGGCGTAACGGCCGGGTCAAGCACGACACCGTACGCGCGATCGTGCACTCCACCGCCCGTGGTCGGGTGCTGCTGGTCACCAGCGCGGGTCGCGCCTTCAAGATCGACGTACTGCCGCTGCCGGTGCTGCCCGAGCAGGCCGGCACGGTGTCGCTGCGCGGCGGCATGTCCGCCGCCGAGCTGGTGCCGCTGGAGGCGGGGGAGACCGTGGTCGGTCTGGCGCCGCTCGGCGGTGCGGCGGACACCTCACCCGGGCTGGCGCTGGGCACCCGACAGGGCGTGGTGAAGGTGTGCGCACCGGAGTGGCCGGTGCGGTCCGACGAGTTCGACGTGATCGGCCTGCGCGACGGTGACGAGGTGGTCGGGGCGACCTGGCTGACCGACGGCGCCGAGACGCTCACCTTCGTCACCTCGGAGGCGTCGTTGCTGCGTTTCGCCGCCGGGCTGGTGCGCCCGCAGGGCCTCAAGGGCGGCGGGATGGCCGGCATCAACCTGCCGGCCGGGGCCCGGGTGGTGTTCTTCGGCGCGGTACGCACCGACGACGCGGGGCACGGCGAGCCGATGGTCGTCACGTCCACCGGGGCGACGGTCAAGGTGACGCCGTTCAAGGCGTACCCCGCGAAGGGCCGGGCGACCGGCGGCGTCCGCGCGCACCGCTTCCTCAAGGACGAGACCGACGTGGCCGTCGCCTGGGTGGGGCCGCGCCCGGTCGGCGCGACCGGCACCGGCGAACCGGTGGAGCTGCCGGCAGCCGACCCCCGCCGCGACGGCAGCGGCTTCGCCGTGATGCTGGGCCCAACGGTGGTAGGCCACCTCATCGAACGCGACTAACCCCCACCCCCCACCCCCACCTCCCCGCACTCGTTGATCATGAAGTTATTGCCGCGACACGCCGATGGCGGTGGCAATAACTTCATGATCAACCCGGGGGTGGGGTGGGGTGGGGTGGGGTTAGGCGACGTTGAACGGGCGGAACTGGACGCTCACCCTCGGGCCTACCGGGCGGGTGGTCTTGGGAATGGCGTGTTCCCAGGTGCGCTGGCAGGAGCCGCCCATCACGATGAGGTCGCCGTGGCCCACCGGGAACCGCAGGCTGTCGCCACCGCCGCGCGGGCGCAGCAGCAGCGGCCGAGGTGACCCGAACGAGACGATCGCGACGATGGTGTCGCTGTGCGCGGAGCGGCCGATGGTGTCGCCGTGCCAGGCGACGCTGTCCCGGCCGGAGCGGTAGAGACACATGCCGGCGGTGACGAACGGCTCGCCCAGCTCGGGCGCGTAGTGCCGGGTCAGCGCCGCCCGCGCCGAGGTGAGCACGGGGTGCGGCAGTTGCCGGTCGACGCCGTACCAGCAGAGCAGGCGGGGCACGTCGACCTCGCTGTCGTACATGGTGCGTCGCTCCGCGCGCCACGGCACCTCGGCGAGCAGGGTGTCGAGGACCGCGTCGGAGCCGCGCACCCAGCCGGGGAGGTGGTCGACCCAGGCGCCCCGGCTGAGCTGGTGCCGCCGGAGCTGGCCGGGCAGGGGCCCCAGGGTCGGCTCCGTGTCGGTCAGGTCGAGCATCGACGGCTGGTAGGCGGCCTGCGTCATGCAGCCACCCTAGCAGCACTTTCGTACACCCGTGCTAGGCCGCTGCTGCCGCGTTGTGCTTGGCCACCAGGTCCGGAAGGTCGTCCAGCGCGTCGATGCGGAACAGGCACTGCTCGGCCACGGCCGGCATGTCGAGGATGTGCCCCCACGGGCCGCGCCGGATCAGGCACGCCTTCATGCCGGCCTCGACGGCCGGGCGTACGTCGTTGTCGGGCCGGTCGCCGACGTACAGGATCGACGACGCGTCGCCACCGCCCGCCCGGACGACCCGGTCGAAGAAGGCCGGTGACGGTTTCGCCACGCCCCAACCGGTCGAGGTGCCGATCATGTCCACGGGAAGGTCGAGGGCGTGCAGGAGCGCCTCGGCGGAGGCGGGTTGGTTGCCGGCCAGTCCGACGAACAGGCCCTGCTCCTTGAGCGAGGTCAGGCAGCCGCGCGCGTCGGGGTACAGATCCTCCTCGCCGAACCACTCGGGTTCGCCGGCGGCGGCGCGACGTTCCAGCTCGGCGGTGAGGTCGAAGTCGGGCCGGAAGGCCCGAAACGTGTCCTGGTAGTCCTGGCCACGGGCGATCACGGCACCGAGGACCGCCGAGAGCGTGTGCCGTGGAACGCCGAACCAGTCCGCCCAGCCCGCGAACTCGCGGGACTCGTCGAGAATCGTCCCGCCGACGTCGAAGAAGACCGCTCTGATCACGTGCGTCCCCCGTTCGCCTGGTCGACGGATCATAAGCGGGAGAACGCGCGTCGTCAGTCCGCGACGGCGGCCGGGCGTACAGCGTCGAACACCGCGTCCACGACCCGCGCCCGGCCCCGGCCGTCCACCGTGGACCAGGCCCGCGCGGCCAGCGCCGCGCGGCGCTGCGGCGAGCTGAGCAGCCCGTTGAGGGTCCGCGCCGCCGTCGCCCGGGCGGCCCGCCCGGGCACCCCGGCGCCGGTCAGCTCCGGAAGTTCGCCGAGGCCGGCGGCCAGACCGTGCTGGACCACCCGGGCGTACGACTCGCGTTGGTTGTCGACCACGCAGACCAGCGCGGCGGGCGCGCCGAGGCAGCACAGTTCCCAGGTGGAGGTGCCAGCGGCGCTGACCACCAGGTCGGCCCCGGTGATCAGGGCCGGCAGCGAGCCGGTGGGCGGGACGGGACGGACGATCTGCCCCCGCCCGGGGGTGATCGTCTCCAGCTCGGCCTCGATCTCGGGTCGGCCGACGACGACCGTGAGGTCCATCGGGTGTCCGGTGGCCAGCAGCACCCGGGTCAGCACCGGGGCCGCGCCGACCGCGTCGGTGCCGCCGAAGAAGGCCAGCACCCGGGGCCTGCTGACCGCCGTGGCGGGCCGGGGCGTCGCCGGACGGGCGGTCACGACCGAGTCGCGCAGCAGGGCGTACCCGCTGCCGGCGAGCAACCGCCCGGGCAGCGCCGGGAGCTGGGCCCCGAAGTTCTGGTCGAGGTAGAGGTCGGCGTCCTGGCCCCGGCTGTCCCCGTCGATGACGGCGAGGGTGAACACCCCGGCGGCGCGCAGGGCACCCGCGCCGGCCGGGTCCAGCTCGTAGGAGTCGACGACCATCACGTCGAGGTCGTGTCGTCGGGCCGCCTCGACCAGCTCGGCCGGCGACTCGGGGCCGGGGTGCAGTCCGATGCCGTGCGCGGCCAGTTCGGCGGTGGCCCAGCCGAGCCGTTCCACAGTGCCGAACACCGCGACGTGGGCGCCCCGGGCCAGGAACTCCTCGGCGAGCGCCAGGCAGCGGACGAGGTGCCCGACGCCGCGCCGCGGCCCGGCGTCGCAGCGCAGTCCGACCCGTAGCGTGCTCACGACTCCTCCAGCCGCTTCTGGCGTACGTCGGCGTTGAGCGCGCGCAGCCGCGGCTGCCCGTCGAGCCAGTCGGCGAGCTTGGCCAGCGGCACGCTGACGTCGCCGAAATGGTCGGCGACGGCGCTCACCAGCGCCCAGTCCTGCTCGGTGTCGAGGGTCAGCCGCAGCGCCGAACGGTCCGGGGTGAGGGTCACCCCGAGCACCCGGAACACATCCGGATGGGTGTACGCGTACGAGGTGACGTGCACCCGGTGGTGACCGGTGGCGAGCCGGTCGAGGGTCCGCAGGGTCTCCGCGCGGATGATCTCGACGTCCAGCCCGCGGGGCAGGGTCCGGGCGATCGACGTGCTCGCGTAGTCCAGGCCGGGCACGGCCCGGTACACCGAGGCGACCAGCGTGATGATCTCCGGGTCGAGCAGCGGACAGTCGGCGGTGAACCGCATGACCGCGTCGCCGGGGTGTGCGGCGAGCGCGCCCACGAACCGGCCCAGCACGTCGTCGACCGGCCCGCGGTGACACGGCACGCCGAGCCGCCGGCACTCGTCGACCACCGCGTCGTCGACGGTGTCCGTGCTGGTCGCGACCACCAGGTCGGCGAGGACGCCGCTGTCGCGGGCGGCGCGGACGACGCGGCCCAGCACGGACCGCCCGGCGAGCGGGCGGAGCACCTTGCCGGGTAGCCGCGACGAGCCCATCCGGGCCTGCACGATCCCGACGATCCGGGGCCCGACGGCCGCTCCCGTGTCGGCCGTCGGGTCCGGTCGGCTCGCCGTCGCGGACGCGTTGTCGCCGCCGGTCACTGCTGCTCCTCCTGCCTCGGCGCGAGCGCCGCCCGCGCTCGCCGCTTGGCGGCACGCGCACCCCGCTTGGCCAGCCGGGCCGGCGTGATGGCGAGCCGGCCGACGCGGTAACTGATGGACCCGCTGAGCAGGCCGATCTTCGCCTCGGCCCGGCGCAGCGCCCGCTCCCGGGAGGTGAGCAGCTCGTCGGTCCATCGGGTCAGGGCGGCGAGCCGGCTGATCTCCTCGCGTTGCCGCAGCCACGCCTCCCGCAGCTGCTGGTAGCTGCGCGCGCCGACCGGCGGGTCGGTCGGCTCGACGGCCTGCAGCTCGGCGGCGAGGGTCGCGCGGCCGTTGGCGTCCAGGCCGTGCAGCGTGGCCGCGATCGCCGCCTCGGCCTGCACCGCCTCGGCCACGGTCGCCCGGTCCAGGTCGTGGCCGGCGAGCCCGCCGAGCACCACGGTCAGGCCCGCGACGTCGAGAGTGGACGACCACGGGTGGGCGTACCCGCCGGTGAGCAGGGCCGCCGCGAAGCGCCACAGGCCGCGGGCCAGCACCACGTCGCCGGGCAGCGTGTCGGTGGCCCGCCAGCTCGGGTCGAGCACCGCGTAGCGTTCCCCGCTGACCACCATGTTGTCGGTGCTGGCCAGCGCCGCCGCGCCGGCGAGTCGGCCGTCGGCGTCGGCCTGGCCGGCGAGCCAGCCCGCGTACCCGTGCAGCAGCGTGCGCAGCGTCGCCAGGTCGCGGCGCAGCGCGGCGTCGAGCAGCAGGGTGTGCAGCAGCCGCCCGGTCGGCACCGGCCCGGACAGTGCGGCCGGGTCCCGGTACGCGGCTTCGCGGCTGGCGAACGGCGCGGCCGGCGTGCTCGTGCCGGCGCCAGTGCCGGCGCTGTGGCCCCACCGCCAGCCCGACGGGCCGTCGAGCACCTCCAGCACACCGATCCCGGGCTGGCCGGACTGCCCGGTCTGCGCCAGCGCCACCGGCAGGTCCCCGTCGACGGTGGCGTCCGTGGGCCCACCCGGCCGACGGGCCAGCATCAGCCAGGCCGGCGCGAGATCGGCGGCACGCCCGGCGTGCAGGGCGTCCACCGCCAGCCGGGCCGGGTCCTGGAGCACGGTCGCGGTGCCGAAGGCCCCGGCGCAGGCGCCGTGCAGCACCGCGTCGAACAGCCCGCAGCCCGCGCCCCGGTCGAGCTGGTCGGCGTCGAGCAGCGCCGTCGCGGTCGCGCCGTCGGGGTACGCGGCCCAGCAGGCGACCGAGCGCAGCCCGGCGCCGGTGAGCCGCTCGCGCAGTTGGTCCCGGTTGGCGGGGTGCGCCTGGTCCAGCACGCCACCGATCACCCAGGCGGAGTCGTCGCGGGCGGCGTACCAGGGGGTGGTGGCGACCAGCCGGTGCAGCCCGAGCGGGTTGTCCAGGCGCAGCAGCAGCGCGCCGCCGGGGCGTACCGCCGCGACCAGCCGTGCCAGCACACCGTCCCAGCCCAGCCGGGCGCCCTCCACCGATTCCACCGGGTCCAGTCCGGCGGCGGCGATCACCACGTCGTACGTCTCGTCGTCGGGCAGCCCGGCCGGGCCGCCCACGACCACGCGGGCGGCCCGCTGGGCCAGCGCCACCGCGTCCGGGTGGCTGCGCAGCAGGCAGGTCACCTCGGCGTGGGCGAGCCGGTCGAGCAGCGCCGGGTCGTGCGGACCGGCCAGCAGGACCCGGGCGCCGGGCGGCACGATCCGGGCGGCCAGCGCGGCGAGGGGCCCTCCGTCGGCCAACCGCTCCTTCGGCAGGTCGGACCAGGCCAGCATCTCGCCGCCCGGCAGGGTGATCCGGCCGGCGGGTGCCGTCTCAGTCGTCACTGTCGTCCTCTTCTTCTTCCGGAAGGTTCGCCCAACCGAGCAGCTCCCGCAGCTCGGCCGGTGTGCAGCGGTGGTCGGTGCCCAACTCTGCGCGGGCGATCGAGACGGCGGTGGGCAGGTCGACCTTCGCGCCGTGCAGTTCCGGCCACTGCCGCCGGATGCGGGCGGTTCCGCCGAAGGTCGGGTCCTCGTTGGACAGGATCATCGGGTCGCCGTAGACCGCCGGTTCGCAGCCGGCCGCGATGCCGTAGAAGATCGCGCTGGTCAGCCGGTTGGATGCTACCCGCCGGTGCCGGCGCAGCTCGGTCAGCTGCTTGTCGAGGAACTCCGGGTCGGTGTCCTTCCACCAGTGCCCCCGGTAGCCGTGGCAGATCACCCGGAACCCGGCGCGTTCGTAGAGCCGGCGGACGTGGCGCATGCCGTACTCGTGCCAGTAGAGGCAGACCGTGACCGGGCCGGGCTCGGTGTCGCGGATGCGGGCGATCAGCTCCCGGTGGTCGCCCTTGACGTGCTGGCCCTCCCAGCCGTGGAACGGGTACCAGATGGCGCCCTCCCGCTCCTGCGCCGGCGGGTTCTCCGGCCGCATGGCCAGCAGGTAGGTGAACGGGGCGCCGATCACGACGACGTTGCGCCGCCCCACCGACCAGGCCCGGCGGCGGGTCTGCTCGGACCAGAGCAGGCTCGGGGTGCCCTCGGCGTACGGGTGGCCCGGCGCCAGGCCGTCGCCGATGTTCCAGCCGTGCTGCACGTACCCGTTGATCCGCGGGGGATGCCGGTCGCCGAGGCCGGCGTAGCGGGCCAGCACGTGGGCGTGGCCGTAGAAGTGGTTCGCGTGGTGCATCAGGTTCCCATCAGGCGGCGGTACGCACCGAGCCGGCCCGCAGGGCCACGGCCAGCGCGTCGATGACGCGGTCCTGGTCGGCGTCGCTGAGTCCCGGGTACAGCGGCAGCGACAGCTGCTGGGTGTAGAACGACTCGGCCACCGGGCACGATCCGCGCCGGTAGCCCAGGTCGGCGAAGGCGGGGTGCCAGTGCACGGGCAGGTAGTTGACCTGCACGCCGATCCCGGCGGCCCGCATCCGGTCGTACACCTCGCGGCGACGCCCGTCGAGCACCCGGATCGGGTAGAGGTGCCAGGCCGGGTCGGCCCACGACTTGCGGGTCGGCAGCAGCACGCCGTCCAGGTCGGCCAGCGCCTCGTCGTAGCGGGCGACCAGTGCGCTCCGGCGGGCCTTGAACGCGGCGAGCCGGCGGAGCTGGCTGCGACCCAGGGCGCACAGCACGTCCGGCAGCCGGTAGTTCAGCCCGAACTCGTGCACCTCCTGGTGCCACCCGCCCTCGTCGGCGAAGCGCAGCTCGGCGCGGTCGCGGACCACGCCCACGCCGCGGAACCGGCGGGCCCGCTCCAGGATGCGCGGATCCAGCGCGGCGACCGCGCCGCCCTCGGCGGTGGTCAGGTTCTTCGTGGGGAAGAACGAGAACGTGGTCAGGTCGGCGAGCGAGCCCACCGGACGGCCGTGGTACGCCCCGCCGATCGAGTGCGCCGCGTCGGCGAGCAGCAACGCGTCCGAGCCCTCGACCGACGTGCGCAGGGCGTCGTAGTCGGCCGGGTGGCCGGCGTAGTCGACAGCGGAGACGACCTTGGTACGCGAGGTGACCGCCGCGGCGGCCGCGGCCGGGTCCAGGCAGAACGTCTCGTCCTCGACGTCGGCGAACACGATCGTCGCGCCGAGGGCGACGGCGCTGCTGGCGGTCGCCACGAACGTCATCGGCGGGACCACCACCTCGTCGCCCGGTCCCACCCCGGCGGCCGCGTACGCCACGTGCAGCGCCGCGGTGCCATTGGAGACGCTGGCGACGCCGACCCCGCCGGTCCACCTGGCGAGGTCGGCCTCGAACGCGTCGACCTGCGGCCCGGTGGTGAGCCAGTCGCCGCGCAGCACGTCGGCGACGGCCGCGATGTCGTCCTCGCTGATCGACTGTCGGCCGTACGGGAGCATCGCTGTCATGCGGTGAGGCCGAGCATCTCGCGTAGCTGCTGCACGCTGAGCCACTCGTCGTTGGTGTCCGACTGGTAGGCGAAGCCGTCCGGCACGGGCTCGCAGTCGACCGGCGGCTGGTAGCCCCAGCCGGCGATGGTCGGCTGGACGATGTAGCGGTCCTTGGCGCGCAGCGTCCGCCGGCTGTCGTCCGGGGCGATCATCTCCTCGTGCAGCTTCTCGCCGGGCCGGATGCCGATCTCGTGGGTGGTGGCGTCCGGCGCGACGGCCTCGACCAGGTCGAGGATGCGCATGCTGGGAATGCGCGGCACGAACAGCTCGCCGCCCTGCATCTGGTCGAACGAGTCCATGACGAACTGGACGGCCTGCTCCAGGGTGATCCAGAACCGGGTCATCCGCTTGTCGGTGATCGGCAGGCTCTTGCCCTCGGCGGCCAGCCGGTGGAACAGCGGGACGACCGAACCGCGGCTGCCGACCACGTTGCCGTAGCGGACGACCGCGAACCGGGTCGGGTGGTGCGCGGCGTAGTGGTTGGCCGAGACGAACAGCTTGTCGCCGACCAGCTTGGTGGCGCCGTACAGGTTGATCGGGCTGGACGCCTTGTCCGTGGAGAGCGCGATGACCTTCTTGACGCCGGCCTCGATCGCGGCGTCGACCACGTGCTGCGAGCCGGTGATGTTGGTGGCGATGAACTCCGACGGGTTGTACTCCGCCGTGTCCACCTGCTTGAGCGCGGCGGCGTGCACCACGTGGTCCACGCCGTGCATCGCCCGGGTGAGGCGGTGCCGGTCCCGGATGTCGCCGATGAACCAGCGCAGGCGCGGGTCGTCGCCGAGCTGCTGGCGCAGCTCGTACTGCTTGAGCTCGTCGCGGGAGAAGACCACCACCCGGGCCGGGTCGGCCTCGGTGAGGATGTGCCGGAGGAAGGTCCTGCCGAAGGAACCCGTTCCCCCGGTGATCAGAATGGACGATCCATTCAACTCACTCAATTTGGTGCTCCCGTGATCGTGGATGAACCGGCGGCCCTCGGCCGGCCGACCGGGGTGAGACGCTAACCCCGGCGGGTTAACGCCTCGGCGCTCGCGGGTTAACCGCTGCCCCTGCCGTCGTGAATGGCGAGCAGCGCGCGGGCGAACACTTTCAACCGTCCGGAAAGCGGGCTGACCAGGCCGGAAACGGCCGCTACAGTGGCCGCGCGAGCGACCCGCAGCCTCTGCGCGCCGTCGTTTCCCGCGTTCACCCGACATCCGCACCGCCTCGGTGCGAGCGGGTCATCCCCGAGCGTCACCGCCGGTAGGCGTGCCCACCGGTGGGCACGCCCGTCCGGCACGGCCGGCAGTTCAGGAGGCGTTGATGACATCCGGCAGCGACGTGATGGAACGGCCCGCGGTCCCGACCGGGACACCGCCCGCGACACCCCCGCGCCGGTGGCTGATGCCGCTGCTGCTGTTCGTCGGCTGGGTGCTCAGCGTCGCCTGGCGGATGTGGCTGTCGCGGCACATCGCACTGCCGATCGCCCACACCGACGAGGACAGCTATCTGAACACCGCCCGCGCCCTCGCTGGTGGACCGGGCGGGTTCAGCAGCGAGAACGACCTGCTCCGCCGCGTCGGCTACCCGATGCTGATCTCGCCCGCGTTCCTCGGCGACCGGGACTTCACCGACAGCTACCGGCTGGTCCAGCTGATCAACGCGATGGTCAACTCGGCGCTGCTGCCGCTGGCGTACCTGCTCGGCCGGCGGGTGCTCCGACTGCCCCGCGCGTCCGCGCTGCTCGCGGTGGTGGTGGCGGCCACGCTGCCGGCCACCGCCTTCTACGCCGGTGTCGCCATGATCGACACGGTGATGGCGCCGCTGGTGGTCGCCTGGCTGCTCGCCGTACACCGTTGGATCGAGCGTCCCGGCCCGCTCGCCGCGGCCACCGTCGGCCTGCTGGTGGGCGCGTTCCACCTGCTGCACTCGCGCGGCCTGGTGATCGTGGCGGTGCACGCCGGGCTGGTCCTGCTGCTGTTCGTCCGCCGCCGGATCACCGCCGTCGCGGTGCTCGCGGCGCTGCTGCCGGTGTTGGCCATGGCGCTGGTCAACGAGGCCGGCATCCACGTCCTCGGGGACAAGGTCTACCTGTTGGGCAGCACTCCGGGCGGCGGCACGGTCGCCGCGGTCGCCTCGGCGCAGGGGGTGGTCCGCGTCGCGGCGGCCGTCACCACCCAGCTCTGGTACCTCGTGGTGATCACGTTCGGCCTGGCCGGGGTCGCCTGGGCCGCCGCCGTCCGGGAACTGTGGCGCCCGCGCCACGGCGACGCCATCCGTTGGACGATGGGTGTGGCGCTGGTGGTCACTGTCGGGGTGGCCGGCGGCGCGTCGGTGATCCTCGCCGGGATCACCGGCAAGCCGCTGGACGCGATCTACGGCCGCTACGTGCAGATGCTGGCCCCGTTCTGGCTCCTGGTCGGGCTCGGCGTGCTGCTCACCGCGGAGCGTCGGGTGGTGCTGCGCCGGGCGGCGGTCGCGGTGGGCCTGCTGGTCGCCGGGGGCGCGTTGGTCGCCGTCCGCCTCGCGTACGTGGCCAGCCGGGGGCACTCGCTGCGCTACGGCGGCTTCGGGGCACCGGACCTGATGGCGTTGACCGGCGGCTGGCGGGAGATGCGCCCGGTGGTCGGGTCGCTGCTCGGCATCGGCGCGTGCGTGCTGCTCGTGGCCGCGGTCCGGGTGCCCCGGCTGCGGTTGCCGGTGCTCGGCGCCCTGGTCGTGGTCAACCTCGTCACCATGCAGGTGATCGACCAGCGGCTGGTGCGGCCGATGGCGGCGAGCACCGCGCCGACCCCCCGGGTCGCCGACGTCGGGGTACGCCCCGGCGAGCGCGTCTGGGCCTCCACCGGCGTGCACTACATCCTGCGGTTCAATCTCAGCCACCAGGTGACCTGGACCGATGTGCGGTGGTTCCGCGAGCAGCCGCCCGCGGCCGCGCAGGTGGTGTTCACCCGCTGGGCGCCCGGCCAACCGGACGACTGGGACGGCGCGAAGTACGGCTTCGTCCGGCTCGGCGGCAACGCGCAGCAGCACTGGGCGGCCTGGCGCCGAATCTGACCCGTGGACCCCTTCCGCCCCGGTGGACATCGTGTTTCGTGAACGGCGGATGTCCACCGGGCGGACGGGCGGTTAATAGTGTCGGGCCGGTCCGGAAATTGCGCCGACAATCAGCGCTGGCGGCGGTCCTCCCGCGCCAACGAAATCGGGATGACGGTGATTTCCCGACCCTCGGACAGTTCCTGTCGCGGTGTGCCCTCGACGAATCGGAAACGCCGGTTCATCTGCCGCACCACGGTGTTGTGTTCCAGCACCTCCCCGTCGAGCCGCGCCAGGTGCAGCCCGTCGAAGGCGTACTCCACTGCCTCGGACATGACCCCGAGCCAGGCCGGCAGCGTCTCGCCCCGCTCGGCCAGCCCGTCAGCGTCCAGATAGAAGCCCCACGCGCCGGTACGAGGGCCGTCCAGCCGCAGGTCGAAGAAGGTGACCACGCCGCAGGGCCTGTCGTCGCGGACGTACACCAGCACCCGCCGCGTCGGGTCGTCGCGCACCGCCGACCACCACCGGGCGTGCTCCTCGGCGGTGATTTCGTGGCTGGTCTTGCTGACCTGACGGTTGGTTTCCTGATTACGCCAGGACAACATCAGATGAACGTCGTCCGCCGTCGCTTCGCGCAGCACGTGCTCTCGCTTTCCTGTCTGTTCACGTCCGGTCAAAGCACCTTACCCGGGCCTACCGGGAAAGCAGTTATCCATTCGCTGGGTTGTAGACTCCGGCGCATGAACGAATTGAGTCGCGCGCAGATCCGCGACCTCATGGCTCAAGTGCTGAAGAACCAGGACAAGGAGCTGCCCGCCGACGACGCGGCGCAGCTGCGGGACATCGGCTTCCGGTCACTGGACTTCTCCGAGCTGGCCCTGCGGGTGGAGGACGAGACGGGGGAGGAGCTCAACTTCGACGCCCCTGGCCTGCGCCGCATCGCCACCGTCGGCGACGTCCTCGACTTCCTCGTCGAGCTCCAGCAGCAGTGACCGTCGCGACACCCCGTCCGGCCGCCGCGGGCTCAGAGCCGGCCGGCGTCGACAACCGCCTCGTCGTCGGCGGCGCCCCGCTGACCTGGCGGACGTTGCCGACGCCGACGCTGCCCGACCCCGCCGCGGTGCTGGCGCACTCCGCCGGGCACGCGCTCGCCGCCGCGCGGCAGCACGCCGTGCACGGCACCGAGCTGCTGCTCAGCACCGCGAGTCGGGTCGACGCGACGATGCGCGCCGAGCTGCTGGACGCCGGGTTCACCGTCACCGTCCTCGACGACGACGGCGCGTATCCGAGCATGCCGATCCACCCTCGGGCCGCCGAGCCCGGCCGGCTGTGGCTGCTCACCTCCGGGTCGACGGGCCGCCCCAAGCGGGTCGGCCACACCCTCGACACGCTGACCACCGTGCGGGCCGACCAGCCCGACCGGACCTGGCTGTGCCCCTACGCCCCCGGCACGTACGCCTGGTGGCAGGTGGTGACCCTGTCGCTGACCCAGCCCGGTCAGCACCTGGTGGTGGTCGAGCCGGACGAGCTGGACGACTGGCCGGCGGTCGCGGCCGCGCACGGGGTCGACGCCGCGTCCGGCACGCCGACCTTCTGGCGGCGCACCCTCTACCGGGACGCCGCCGCGCTGGCCCGGGTGCCGCTGCGCCAGCTCACCCTGGGCGGGGAGCCGGTGGACCAGGCGATCCTGGACCAGCTGCGGGACGTCTTTCCCGCCGCCCGGATCTCCTGGATCTACGCGTCCTCCGAGGTCGGAGCGTCCATCGTGGTGCACGACGGGCGGGCCGGGTTCCCGGTCGAGTGGTTGGACCGGGAAACCGCGGGCCGACCCACCCTCTCCGTCCACGACGACGAGCTGGTCGTCACCTCCCCGTACCACGGGGCCGGGTTGGCCGGCCCGGTCCGCACCGGGGACCGGGTGCAGGTGGTCGACGGGCGGGTGCTGATCACCGGCCGACTGGACTCCGACGAGATCAACGTCGGCGGCAGCAAGGTCTCCGCTGGCGTGGTCCGCGGCGTGCTGACCGGGCATCCGAACGTGGCCTGGGCCCGGGTCACCGGCCGCCGGGCCCCCGTGCTCGGGCGGATGGTGGTCGCCGACGTGGTCCTCACCCCGTCCGTCGCCGACGGCCTCGCCAACCCGGCCGACCCTTCCGTCAGCGTGCCGGACGAGGCGGCGCTGGTCCGCTGGTGTGCCGACCGGCTGCCCGAGCACGCGGTACCCCGCAGGATCCGCGTGCTGTCCGAGATTCCCGTCAAGGAGACCCTGAAGAGCGATGTCTGACCCCGCCGACACCCAGCTCGTTCCCCCCAGCTCAGTGGTCCTCGTCTCCGGCGGTTCCCGAGGGCTGGGCCTGGCCATCGTCACCGACCTGCTCGACGCGGGCGTACGGGTGGCCGCGTTCGCCCGTACCGTCACCCCGGAGCTGGAGAAGCTCGCCGCCGAGCACCCCGACCGGGTGCACGTCGGCTCGGTCGACGTCACCGACCTGCGTGCCGCCCAGGGCTTCGTCCGCGAGGTGGAGCAGCGTCTCGGCCCGATCGACGGCATCGTCAACAACGCCGCCGTCGGGCAGGACTCCCTGCACGTGCACACCGCCACCGACGACATCGCCCGGATCATCGAGACCAACCTGACCGCGCCCCTGCAACTGACCCGGTTGGTGATCCGCCGGATGCTCGGCAAGGGCCTGCGGGGGCGGATCGTCAACATCACCTCGATCTGCGCGCAGCGCGGCTTTCCGGGCCTGGTCGCGTACTCGGCCACCAAGGGCGGCATGGACGCCGCCACCCGCTCGCTCGCCCGGGAGCTCGGTGGCCGGATGCTGGTCAACGCGGTCGCGCCCGGCTTCTTCGCCTCGGAGATGTCCGCCGTGCTCGGCCCGACGCAGCTCGACCAGATCGTGCGCCGCACCCCGTCCGGCCACCTGACCGAGCCGGTGGAGGTCGTACCGGTGGTGCGGATGCTGCTGCGTGAGCACACCAACATCAACGGCCAGGTCATCGTGGTAGACGGTGCCGCCTCCATCTGACCTGCGGCCGGTACTGCCGCCGGCGCCCGGCCCGGTCGACGCTGGCCCGGTCGACGCTGGCCCGGTCGACGCTGGCCCGGCCGCGCCGCCGCCGTCGTCCGGGACGGCACGCCCGGTGCCGGGACTGCTCGCCAGCGCCGAACGGCATCTACGGATCGGTACGCCCGCCGAGCTGGCCGACGCGACGACCCGCAGTCACCTCGACGACGGACGCTGCGTCGGCTGGTACGGCCCGCTGGTGCCGGGCTGGCGCGCGGCCATCGACGCGGAGCGCGCCGACGCCCCGGTGCCCCCGGCACTGGCCCGGCGCTTCGGCGCGGGCGACTTCTGGGCCCGGTGGACCCGGGCCGAGTGCTGCTGCAAGTTGGCCGACGTGCCGATCGCGACCTGGTGGCGCCGGCACGGCCTGGGCACTCCGGTGGACGGCACCATCCTCTGGCGCACCCTGCGCGTCGCCGACCTGGTGGTCACCGTCGGCTTCGCCCCCCGCCACTACGCCGGACCAACCGACCGCGACTGACGCTCGGGACGCCGCAGCTGTCGGCCTGTGTCGGTGGCGTCGCGGCTGTTGGTGTTTTGCCGGTGGCGTCGCAGGTGCCGGCGTGCGTCGGTGGCGTCGCGGCCGTTTGGTGTTTTGCCGGTGATGCCGCGGCTGTCGGTGTGCGGCGGTGATGCCGCGGCTGTCGGTGTGCGGCGGTGCTGCCGCAGGTGTCGGTGGTGCCTGTCGAGCTGCCCCAAATATGGGGCAGTACCGGGAGCACACGCCATGCCCCACCTTTGGGGCAGCTCGACAGGACGCAAACAGGGTCGTGCCCGGCGGATCGTGGCCGCTCGCCATGTCTGGCGCAGCCCGGCGCCGGCCGGCCTGGCCCAACCCCGCCGGCATCAGCCCAGGCCCGCGGCTGTCAGCCCAGGCCCCGCGGCTGTCAGCCCAGGCCCCGCCGCTGTCAGCCCAGCTTCGCCGGCATCAGTCCTGCAAGCCAGCTCAGTCCTGCCAGCCCGGCTCGACCGGAGCCAGCTCAGCCCAGCCACACGGTTGAGCTGAGCCGGGCCGGGCCGGTCAGATCAGGTCCCAGCTGAGCGGGGTACCGCGCGGAACGTCGGTGGCGAAGGTGCGGCCCAGCACCCGGTCGATCTCCACCGGAGCCAGCCCACCGGCCGGCCGGATCGACCGGACGTTCCGTGCGGTCACCGGGTCGCCGGCCCGGACGTCCTCGACCACGAACAGCGAACGGCGGAACCGCAGCCCCTCCTGCTCCGCAGGGGTCGGGCCGATCGCGGTGCCACCCAGCGCCGCGTACGCGCGGCCCGACTCGGCGACCAGCGCCGTCAGCTCCGCCGGGTTCAGCGAGAAGTCCGAGTCGACGCCGCCGTCGGCCCGGTCCAGGGTCACGTGCTTCTCGATGAAGCAGGCGCCCAGCGCCACCGAGGCGACCGCCACGCCGATCCCGGGCGTGTGGTCGGAGAGCCCGACCGGGACGTCGAACGCGCCGGCCAGCACCGGCAGGCGGCGCAGGTTGCTGTCGGCGGGCGGCGCCGGGTAGGACGCGGTGCAGGCCAGCAGGACGATGCCCGCCGCGCCACCGTCGCGGGCGGTCCGCACGGCGGCGTCGATCTCGGCCACCGTCGCCATCCCGGTCGAGATCACCATCGGCTTGCCGGTGCTGGCCACCAGCCGGATCAGCGGCAGGTCCACCAGCTCCGACGAAGCGATCTTGTACGCCGGTGCGTCCAGCGACTCCAGCAGCTCCACGGCGGTCGCGTCGAACGGTGACGAGAAGACCGTCAGCCCCCGCTCGCGGGCCCGGGCGAAGATCGGGGCGTGCCACTCGTACGGAGTGTGCGCCCGCTCGTAGAGGCGGTACAGGTTCTCCCCGCCCCACAGCTCGTGGCCGCTGGAGATGCGGAACGCCGGGCTGTCGACGTCGATCGTGATCGTGTCCGGCAGGTACGTCTGGAGCTTGAGCGCGTGCGCCCCGCTCTCGGCCACCGCGTCGACGATGGCCAGCGCCCGGTCCAGGTCGCCGTTGTGGTTACCGGACATCTCGGCGACCACGAAGGGTCGCTCCCCGGCACCGACCGCGTGCGGTCCGATCTTGATTGTCGCCGTCATTCCGACCTCTGCTCAGGTACGCCCGCACCGGGGTGCGGTGGTGCTGTCGTCGTCCACCCGACGGGCTGACGACCTGGAAAACTCCGGCGCCGGGAGCCGACGTGGCTCCCGGCGTGCGGTGCGGTGCGACGGGTCACGACAGGCGGCCGCCGGCCAGCGCGTCCGACCGGTCCGGGGTGACCTCGCCGGCCGTGTGCCCGGCGTCCGACGTGCTCGCGGGCGCCGCCGGTCGGGAAGGGTCGTCGTCGGCCGGCGGCGATCCGGTGCTCGCGTCGGCGCCACCGGCCGGGCCGGGCCGGCGCAACCGACCCGCGACCCGGTGCGCCTGCCGCAGCGCCGAGTACGCCAGCCAGTCACCGCGCCCCACCAGGCGGTGCTTGAGCCCGGTCACGCCCGAGGGCATCGGGTAGCCGCCGATGGGCAGATAGCGGCGGTAGTGCTCGGCGACCCGGTGGAAGAAGGCCCGCCGCAGGTGCGGGTGCAGCCGGTCGTCGTTGCCGACCACCACCAGGTAGTGGCTGATCATCAGCTGGAACAGCTCGGCCTGCAGGCCCTCGTCCGGATACCGGCGGTTGACCCAGTCCATCAGCCGCTCGTACTGGCTGAACGCGTCGAAGTGCCGGCCGCTGCGGGTGGAGGTGATGGCGCCCTGGCGGCCCTGCCGGTACAGGTAGCAGACCCGGTCCAGCACGGAGATCTTCTCCGCGCCGATCAGCAGGGGGTGGCTGAACGGGATGTCCTCGTACCAGCCGGGGAAGAAGCGCAGCTCCAGCTCGTCGAGGAAGGCTCGGCGTACCACCTTGTTCCACGCGGTGTGCTGCACGCGCAGCAGCTGCGGCTGGTCGGCCAGGCGGGCCACGCCCGGTACCCCGCGCAGCAGGTGGCTGCTCGCGTCGACCTCCCGCCGGCCGTCCTCGTGCACCCGCAGGTGGTCCAGCATCAGCACGTCGGGCTGGTGCTCGCGCAGCCGGTCCAGCACCGCGCCGATCGTGCCCGGCGGCAGCCAGTCGTCGCTGTCGACGAACCAGACGTACCGGCCGGTGGCCACGTCGAGGCCCGCGTTGCGGGCCAGGCCCAGACCCACGTTCTTGCTCAGGTGTACGACGCGCACGCCGTCGCGGCCGGCGACGTAGGACCGCAGCATCGCACCGCAGCCGTCCGGGGAGGCGTCGTCGACGGCGATCAGCTCGACCGCGTCCGACTCACCCGCTGGGATGTCCGCCCGGATCGACTCGAGGCACTGGTACAGGTACGCCTCGACGCCGTAGACGGGCACGACGATGCTCAGCAGCGGCGCGTGCGTCGGCTCATTGACCACGTCGCCACCTTTGACGACGCGGGTGGCCAGCCCCGGAACCGCACGTGGCGAAGGACTGTGGAATCCCTGAACACCCGCGAAGCGGAAGGTTAACAACGGCCGCCCGGTTCACCCGGGAGTGACCCGGTAGGGTGCCTCGGTGCGGTCCTGTCGGGCCGTCGCGGGCGTCGCCGTCGCGCCGTCCGACGCCGCGCGCCGAGGAGGAGACGTACGTGCTGGTGACCCTGCGGAGCGTCGGGACCCCGGCATGACGAGCACCACCGACGCGCCGGCCGCGCCGCCCGCGCCCGCTGTGGCCCGGCTGCCCTCACTGACCGGGTTGCGGTGGATCGCCGCGTTGCTCGTCTTCGGCTTTCACGCCGGGACGATGCGGATCATCGCCGAGCCGGACTACAAGGCGGTGGTCGACGCGCTGTTCACCCTCGGCCTGTCCGGGGTGCAGTTCTTCTTCATCCTCAGCGGCTTCGTGCTGGTCTGGTCGGCCCGCCCGGGCGACTCCCGGGCAGCCTTCTGGCGGCGGCGGGTCGCGAAGATCTATCCGAACCACCTGGTGCTGTGGGCGGCCGCGCTCCTGGTCGCCTGGTGGTTCGCCGACCCCGTCCTGCCGGCGGCCGCCCTGGAGAACGTGCTGCTGTTGCAGGCGTGGGACCCCCGGCCGGGCTGGTTCTACAGCATCAACACGGTGAGTTGGTCGCTGTCCTGCGAGTTCTTCTTCTACCTGTGCCTGCCGCTGGCGCTGCCCCTGCTGCGCCGCGCCCGGCCGTCGGTGCTCTGGACGCTGATCATCGCGCTGCCGCTGCTGATCCTCGCGCTCTGGCCGGCGCAGCACCTGGTGCCCGAGGTCAGCCGCTGGTGGTTCACCCAGGTCTTCCCACCGGTGCGGTCGCTGGAGTTCTGGCTGGGCGCGGTGGCGGCGGAACTGATGCTGCGCGGCCTCTGGCGCGGGCCGCGGCTGACGGCGGCCACCGCGATCTTCGTGGTCACCTGGGTGACCGCCGCGCAGTGGATCCCCGCCCAGTGGTGGACCACGCTTCTCGCCATCGCGTACCTGCTGGTGATCACCGCTGCCGCCGACGCGGACGTGCGGGGCCGGCGCTCGCCGTGGCGCTCCCGCCCGCTGATCTGGCTCGGTGAGGTCTCCTTCGCCTTCTACCTGGTGCACGTGCTGGTCATGACGAGCGTGCTGCGGCTCAGCGGCGACTGGGGGACCGGCTTCCGGGGCTGGCGCGGCCCTGCGGTGGTGCTCGGGTTCCTGCTGGTGAATCTGGTGCTCGCCGGGCTGCTGCACCGCTACGTCGAGACCCCGATGATGCGCCGGCTCGCGCCGCGCCGCCCGAAGCGGCCGTCGGCCGTCCCTCCACAGCGCACCGGCGACACCGACGACCGGGCCCCCGGCGCAGGCCGGACCGACGAACGATCGACGTACGCCGACTCGCGCTGACCCATCCGCCCAGGCCGGACGCGGTCGGCGCGGCGTGAGCCGACACGCCCGGCGTCGATGCGCACGGTCGTCGTCGGCGGTAGCGTGGGGACGTGCTTCCGGTCGCGCTCACCTGTCCCCTGTGGTGGGTGGCGCGCTGGGCGACACGGGTGCTGACCAGCCTCGCCGTCATCGCCGCCCTCGCGCTCGGCGCGACCACGGCCCTTCCGGGGTCGCCAACGCCAGCCGCCTCGGCGACGTCCGCAGTCGAGCCGCCCGCGTCGCCCGACCGACCCGCCGCCGTGTCCAGCACCGGGCCCGCGACGTCCATCGTCGACGACGACCAGACCGCCGCCCGCGACAGCGCCGCCCAGGAGCGGGCAGCCCGCGACAGCGCCGCCGTTGACGAGTCCGCCGCCGTTGACGAGTCCGCCGCGGCGTGGTCCGCCGACCCGCAACCCGCGCTGCACGACACTTCGCGCACCCTGGTCGCCACGTCGACCGGCGTGACGCCGGGGCGGGCGGTCTCCGAGCGGTCACCCCGCGCCGACAACCCGGCTGCCCGGTCTCCCCGGGCCCCACCGGAGCACCGAATCACGGCGGGTCGCTGACCGCGCACCGGCTCCTGACCCGCACCGGGTCACTGACCTCCGCGCCGGCCACTGGCCACCGCACCGGCTGCTGAGCCGCCCCGCCGCAGCGCCGAGGCCCCGATCGAGCGTCCCGCCACCGCACCTGTCGACACACCAGTCCGTACCAGCCGACCCGCGGGTCACCGACCCTCGTGCGGCTTCCCCGTAGCAACGCGCATTCTCCCGAGGTGCCGACCATGGAGACCGTCGTCTTCTACCAGTTCCTGACCGAGGTGCCCCAGGCCGCCGCCATCTGGTCGGCCCTGTTCCTGCTGGCGCTGACCGTTCTCGCCGTGCTGGTCGCCCGCCCGGAGCCGGACTCGACCGCCTCCGAGCCGCCGCCGCCGCCCACCGCCCAGGAGGTGGCCGCCGCCGAACTCGCCGACCTGCGCCGCTACGCCGAAGAGGTGGCCGTGGCCGCGGCCCGCGCGGCGCAGACGGCCCGGCGACGACGCGCTGACTGGCTGATCACTCAGGAAGAGGCGCAGGCCGCCTGGTCCCGGTACGACGAGGCGGACACCGCAGCCCGTCGGTTCGCCACCGCCGGGGCGCTGCCGACCCCACGTACCCCGCACACCCCGGCCGAGTACGCGGCCCGGGAGCGCTACCTGCACCGTGCCGCGATGGCGGCGCACTGGCGCGGCGAGTTGACCATGACTCAGCTCGGTGACGTGTTCGGGCACCGGCGCGGCTGGGATCCCCGCCGGCACCCGGTCGAGCAGGAGGTGCTGCTCACCCGGGCGATCCGTGACGCGAGGCTGGCCGACCACCGGGCCGCCGACGAGCGGGAGCGGTCGGCCTGGCGGGACGCGGAGCTGGCCGCCGAGTCGGCACGCACGCTCGCCGAGGAGGCGTACGCGGCGGCGGTCCGGTTGTGGCCGAACCCGCTGCCGTCGCGCCGTACGACGACCCGGGCGTCGCGTTCGGCGGTCGTGACACGCTGGCGTCCGGCCCGGGTCGGTTGAGCCCGATCTGTTATGTGAGGCCCGTCACGGACGATGAAAATCGGGCGACCGGCACCATCGGCGGCCAATGTTCGCGCGATTGTGGCGGCGTTGCCGGCAGCCTGTCCGGTTGTCGCCCGTCGGCGCCTCCGGAACCGGTTGTCCCATCGAGTCACGTCAGCGGCAATACGCGCAGAAATTGGTGCGCCAAACGATGTTTACGCAGGTGGGCGTGGCTTGGCAGGGTCCGCACTGGCCAGTACTGTCGTGCTGTCCGGTGCGGTAACCGATCGCAGGAGGCGACGCCGTGCCGACCCGCTCAATCGTGATCTACGAACCGGGGACCCACAGTAAGTCCGGGGTGAATCCGCGAGCCACGGCCCGCGGTAGGGCGATCTTCCCGCCCGAATCCGTCAGCTAACCCGGTAGGCGGTGACGGAAGGAGTTCCATCCTCGTGCAGCACCTTTCCACCCCTCGGTTGTTCCCCCGCCTCCACGGCGTCGCGGCGCCCCCGCTCATCCGCCTTGTGACGGTGAGCTGACCCCCCGGGTCGCCGCCTTTCCCGCCCGGCCGCGCCGGGCGTTCCCCTGAGCGGTTCACCATCCGCGGACCACGGTTCGCGCGCTGGCGCCTGCCCGGATACCGGCCGAGCCCGGTGTGCCGCTCACCCCCCGAACCGTGGAGGACCCCGTGAAGCACACCCTGCAGCGTCAGCTCCGTCGCCTCGCGACCGAGCGCCCGTACCAGATCGTCGCCGCCTCCGCCGCGGCCCTCGCGATCGCCACCACGACCGGCGCCCTGCTTGCGGGCGCCGACGGCGCCCCGGCCAGCGAGCACACCGCGACCACAGTCGCCGAGATGCGCAGCGACACCATCGCGTCTCGCGACCAGGCGCGCGTCGCGTCCCCCTCGGCCGCGCCGAGCACTGCCGCCCCGGCCACCAGCGCCGCGTCGCCCGCCGCGAAGGCCACGAGCAACCCGGACCTCACCCGTAAGCCGACGCCGCCGAAGCCGCCCGCGACCAAGGTGCTCGACTACGACTACGAGGCGCAGAACACGTACTACAACTGCGGCCCGGCGGCCACCCGCAACGCCCTCAGCGCCACCGGCATCGACCGTACGCAGGAGGAGCTCGGCGCCGAGCTGGGCACCACCGAGATGGGCACCAACTCGGCCGAGGACACCACCCGGGTGCTCAACGCCGAGGTGAAGGGTTCCCCGTACCAGACCCGGATGTTCGCGGGCACGCCCAGCCCGGCGCAGATGGACCGCCTCCAGGCCGACGTCGTCAAGGCCATCACCGACGGCCGGGGCGTGGTGGCCAACGTCGTCGGCGACGCCACCGACACCAATGGCGGCTGGCACTCCTACGGCGGTGGGCACTACATCGCCGTCGTGGGCTACAAGGACAACGGCCGGACCGTGCGGATCGCCGACTCGGCGAACGCGGCCGACCCGGCGTACTGGATCACCACGATCGACCTGGCCAACTGGATCGCCACCCGGGGCTACTCCGCCTGACCCAGGCGCTGACGCCCACGACGCCGCGGGCGCCGTCCCCCACGAGGGGCCGGCGCCCGCGGCGTCTCGCGTCGATGCCGATGACGGCTCTCGTACCGGGCCACGAACCGTGGGAGACTGCGGCCGTGGTGGACGAATCGGTTGGTCACGCCGGTCGCGGGCCGGTCCTGCTGCTGCTGCACGGCATGGGAGCGACGGGCGACGTGTGGCTGCCCTGGGCGCCACTGCTGGAGCAGCACTGGCCAGGGCGGTGGTTGGCGCCGGATCTCGCCGGCCACGGCTGGTCGGCCCCGCTGTCGTCGTACTCCTTCGAGGGTCTGGCCCAGCGGATCGCACAGGGCCTGGCCTTCGACGACCGCATCGTGGTGCTCGGCCACTCGCTGGGTGGGGTGGTCGGCCTGGCGCTGGCGGCCCGCGCCGCCGGCCTGCCGGTGGACGCGGTGGTCGGGTTGGGCATCAAGGCGGTCTGGTCACCCGCCGAGCTGGCCCGGGCCGCGGAGCTCGCCGCCCGCCCGCTCGGTTGGTTCGCCAGCCGCACCGAGGCCGCCCGCCGCTACCTGCGGGTCGCCGGCCTCACCGGTCTGGTCTCTCCGGACCATCCGATGGTGGACGCCGGCCTGCGCCAGGTCGACGGCCGGTGGCGGCTCGCGATGGACACGAGCGCGTTCGCCGTCGGCCAGCCCGACCTGACCGCGCTGCTGGCGGCGACCGACGTGCCGGTGGTGCTGGCACGCGGCGAGCACGACCCGATGGTCACCGACGCACAGCTCAAGGAGTACGGCGTGCCGGTCGCCACGCTGCCCGGTCTCGGCCACAACGCGCACCTGGAGGACCCGGCCGCCGTGCTGGCGCTGCTGGACGCCTACCGCTGAGCTGCTAGACCGGTGCTGACGTGGCCAGGTTCTCCGCCGGCGCCAGCTCTCGGCGCGCGGCCGTCAGGAAAGCCTCGGCGTACGACTCGGCGGGGAAGTCACCCAGGTAGCGGCGGCGGGTGGCCCAGCGCTCCTCGGCCAGCGGGTCGGTGTCCAGCAGCGCGGTGAGCACGGCGTCCACATTCGACATGTCGCGCCGCAGCACGTAACCCGACCCGGCCAACGGGAAACGGTCGGTGAACCGGTCGCCCTCGTCGCCCATGTCGGTCACGGCGTACGGCTTGCCGGAGTAGAGGTAGTCCGAGATCACGCCGGACACGTCGGAGACCAGCGCGTCCGAGCGGTTGACGCACTCGGTCAGGCTCAGCTCGCGGGCCGCCGCGCCGAAGACGTGCTGCCGTCCGCTGCGGGCCCGGTCGGCGGCCAGCAGCTCCGTCAGCCGGCCCAACTGGCGTGCCGACGCCGGGTTCTGCGCCGTGTACGGGTGGGCCCGCAGGATCACCGTGGCACCGCGCTCCAGCAGCCGTCGCAGCAGCTCCTCGGCCACCGGCAGCGAGCAGTAGTCGGCGTCGGCGTGGTGCCCGGTCCAGGTCGGGGTGTAGAGCACCGTCGGGCTCGCGAGGCCGCGCGCCGGCTCCCGGCGTACGTCGATCGACTCGACCTGCGGGCGGCCCACCACCACGAACTTGTCCGCCGGGATCCGCACCCCGGCACGGGCGTACCGGTCGATCGCCGCCGGACCGGCCACGAAGATCCGGTCGAAGATCCCCGAGACCGGGTTGGCGCTCGGCGCCTTGTCGCTGTCGCCGTGGTGCAGCTGGATGTGGGTGAGCTGGGTGAACCGGACGCAGTGGCTGTTCTTCGCCCCGTGGTTGACGTAGAACGCCACCCGCAGGCTCGGCACCAGCGCCTCGTCGATCGCCCGCAGGGTGGGGCAGTAGACCACCGGCGCGTCGGTGGCCGCGGCGATGGGCGCCAGGAACTCCGGCTCGCGCACCAGGACCAGGAACGGCCTGCCGATCCGCTCCAGGTACGGCAGCCACATGGTGACCTGGTATTCCGAGCCGGGCGGCGCGGAGAAGTAGAGCAGGAACTCCGGCTGGTGCCGGCGCAGCGCGCGGGCCACCGGCCCACCGCCGCCGGTGGGCCGGAACCGCCGCCGGGCCAGATCCAGCGCGACCGCCCCGGCGCCGGCGCCCACCAGCAGGCTGACGACGAGCGCCACGGCGGCGGGCAGGGTCAGCGCGGCGGCGAGGGCCACTGCCGCGAGCAGCCCCAACAGGGCGACGCCGAGCCGGTCGGCGATCAGCGGGGTCCAGGCCCGTACCGGCAGGTTGGCCGCCCGGACCTCCAGGTTGCCGGCGGTCCGCAGCGGCCCCACCAGGAGCACCAGCCCCAGCAGGACCAGCGCCGTGGCGGCCAGCGCCGGGTCGAACCCGTCGTCGAGTCGCCGGGAGTAGCCGACCAGGACCGCCGCGGCGATCAGCGCCGTCTCGGCGACCAGGTCAGCGCCGGGCCGGATCCGCTGCTCGGCGGCCGCCGCGGCCAGCGCCGCGACGGCCAGCGCCAGCCCCCACCCGGTGGCGCCGGTCAGCGCCACCACGACGAACGCCAGCACCGCCAGACCGACGCTCAGGCACCGGGCAAGCAGCTTTCGGACCAGGTCACCACGCATGTCGTTCCGTTCGCCGCCGTCGGAGTTCCGTCGCCCGCGTCAGCTCGCGGAGGTCACGGCCGGCGCCGCCTCGGCCCGCGCAGACTGGGCCGGCACCGACGGACCGTCACCGGGCGCCCGGCGTACGTCGATGACCTGACCGGTCAGGTCGGAGATCAGCACGTCCAGCGACGACTGGGCGACGGCCTCCGCGGCGAGCAGGGTGTTCTCCGGCTCCTCGCCGAACGCCCGGGTCCGCATCGGGGTGGCCGTCCGCTCCGGGTTGATGCAGTTGACGCGGACGCCCACGTCGGCCCACTCGTCGGCGAGCGCCTGGGTCAGGTTGACCAGGGCGGCCTTGGTGGCCGAGTAGAGCGCGTAGCGGGCCCGACCCCGGGTGTACGAGCTGGAGGTGTAGAGCAGCAGCTGGCCCTTGGTCTGCTGGAGGTACGGCAGGGCCTGCCGGGCGATGGTCACCGGACCGACGAAGTTGACCTGCAACACCCGGTCCATCGTCTCCTCGTCCATCTCGGCCAGGGCGCCCTTCTCCAGGATCCCGGCGGTGACGACCACGTGGTCGATCCGGCCGGTGGCCTCGAAGGCGGTCGTCAGCGCGGCCTCGACGTCCTCGGCGCGCTCCACGTGGGTGCCAGTGGTGGAGCGGCTGAACGGGAAGACCTGCGCGCCGTAGCGCCGGGCCAGCTCGGTCAGCTCGTGGCCGATGCCGTAGCTGCCGCCGAACACCACGATGGTGCGGCCGGTCAGCTCCTCGCTGTAGCTGCGGTGGTCGGTCAGCCGGGGCGCCTGCGCCGCGGCGAGCTGGAAGAGCTTGTCCGCCAGGTGCACGTCGACCGGGTGGGTGACCTTGATGTTCTCGTCCGAGCCGTCGATCACCTTGATCGGGGTGCCCGGCAGGTAGCGCAGGACCACGCCGCAGTCGTCGGTGGCCGCGAAGTCGGGGTCACCCTCGGCGATCCGGTACGCCTCGCGGATGGTGGGGGAGCGGAACGCCTGCGGGGTCTGTCCCCGGCGCAGCCGGGAGCGCACCGGGATGTCGGTGATGCAGTCGTTCTCGTCCACCTGGATGATCGTGTCGGCGGAGGGGATGGCGACGTCGACGGCGTCGTAGGTCCACAGCGCGTTCACGCACTCGCGGACGATCCGGCCGCTGAGCAGCGGGCGAACCGCGTCGTGGAAGAGGATGTTGCAGTCGGCCGGGCCGACCGCGTCCAGCGCGATCCGGGTGGTCGCGTTGCGGGTGTCGCCACCCTCGATCACCTTCGTGACCTTGCGCAGGCCGGCCTTCTCGACGATCTGCCGGGCGTCCTCGACGTGGCCGGTGGCCATCAGCACGATGATCTCGTCGATCTCCGGGGCGGCCTCGAAGACGGCCAGGGTGTGCTCGATGATCGGCTTACCGGCGATCTTCAGCAGCTGCTTGGGGATGCCGAGGCCCAGCCGGGTCCCGGTGCCGCCGGCCAGCACCACGGCCACTGTCCGCGAGGGCCGCCACGGTGCGGGGGTCTCCGTTGCGGCGTCCGGGCCAGTGGTCTGGTCCTGCGTCATTGCCGGATCCTCACTCTCAGAATTGCGTTAACGGAAGGTTCCGCCCGAGCGGCGACGGAATGAACCTTAACGCGCGGACCGCGCCGCCCCAATGCGGGCGACGCGGTCCTGGTGCCGTGTCGATGCCGGAGGTTGGCCGGCACTCTACTTGCTGTTCGCGTACGCCTCGTATGCGCGGATGACCTCGTCGGTGGGGCCGTCCATCCGGAGAACGCCCGATTCCAGCCAGATCGTCCGTTCGCAGGTGTCACGCACGGACGAGAGCTGGTGGCTGACCAGGAACACCGTGCCGGCGCCCTCGCGCAGCTCGCGTACCCGCTGCTCGCTGCGCTTGCGGAAGCCCTTGTCGCCGGTGGCGAGCGCCTCGTCGATGAGCAGCACGTCGTGCCTCTTGGCGGCGGCGATGGAGAACCGCAGGCGGGCCGCCATCCCGGAGGAGTACGTGCGCATCGGCAGGCTGGCGAAGTCGCCCCGCTCGTTGATCCCGGAGAAGTCGATGATGCCCGCGGCCTGCTTGGCCACCTCGTCGGGGTGCATGCCCATCGCCAGGCAGCCCAGGACGACGTTGCGCTCGCCGGACAGGTCGTTGAGCAGCGCGGCGTTCACGCCGAGCAGCGACGGCTGCCCCTGGGTGTGGATCGCGCCCCGGTTGACCGGCAGCAGGCCGGCGATGGCCCGCAGGATGGTGGACTTGCCGGAGCCGTTGCTGCCGATCAGCCCGATCGCCTCGCCCCGGTACGCGGTGAACGAGACGCCCTTGACCGCGTGCACCTCCCGGACGTTCGGCGCGTTGGTGCGCTTGACCAGCCGGCGCAGCGCGGCCACCGGAGTGGTGCCACCGGTGGCACCCTGGTGGACCCGGTAGATGATGTGTGCGTCGTCCACCACCACGGTGGGGATCCGCTCCTGCGCCAGCACGGGCAGGGACACGGTCGCCTCGTCGGCGGCCCGCAGGGAATCAACCACGGCCGTACTCCTGTTCGCCGCGCCAGAAGTAGATGTAGCCACCGATGCCGGCCACCAGCGCCCACCCGGCGGCGACCAGCCAGAGCTGGGTCAGCGACTCGTTGAGCATCGGCGGCTCGTCCAGCAGCGCGTAGCGCGCCAGCTCGATGTAGACCAGCAGCGGGTTGAACTGGACCAGCGTCGCCGCCCAGCCGGGCAGCCGCGCGAAGAGGCTGACGCTGTAGAGCACGCCGGAGCCGTACATCCAGGTACGCATGAGGAACGGCATGACCTGCTTCAGGTCGCTCGCCTTGGAGCCCAGCCGGGCGACGATCAGCACCACGCCGGCATTGAACACCGCTTGGAGCAGCAGGGCCGGCACCAGCACCAGCCATTTCCAGGTGATCGACTCGCCGGTGACCAGCACGATCCCGATCAGCACCACCATCGAGGCGAGCAGTTGCTGGAACTGGGTCACCGTGGTGGACAGCGGCAGGCTGGCCCGAGGGAAGTGCAGGGCCCGGATCAGCCCGAGATTTCCGCTGATCGACTGGGTGCCCGCCAGCACCGCGCTCTGGGTGAAGTTGAAGATGAACAGGCCGGTGGTCAGGTAGCCGATGAAGTTCGGGATCCGGTCGTTCTGTCCCAGCACCACCCCGAAGATCAGGTAGTAGACCGCGGCGTTGGTCAGCGGGGTGAGCACCTGCCAGAGCTGGCCCAGCTTGGCGTTGCTGTACGAGGCGACCAGCTTGGCGTTGGCGTACGCGGCGATGAAGTGCCGGTAGGCCCAGAGTCGGCGGCTGTACTCGGCGAGGGTGGGTCGCTCACCGGCGACCCGTAGCCCGTGCCGAGCGGCCAGCTGCGCCTGGGTCAGGCCCGTGTCGGGGTCGACCAGCGCGGTGGTGGCCATGGAAATGGCGCTCCGATCTTTCGTGCAGACGGGTTGCTCGCGACGATGGAATCCTAGTGGGAAGGGTGCGCGGGGCGCCGCCTCGCCGCTGCGTGGACAGTAGTCCGAAACACGTCGGGACGCAACCGTAGCGTCGTTGCGCTACTGTAGTGGGCGTGACCTGCGAGAAGAGTCCATGGTGACGACCGAGAAGAGGCGTGTCCCGGCCGGCGCTGCGGTGCTGCGCGACGAGATCACCACGGCCATCCGGCGGGCGCTCATGCAGGAGCTCGCCGCGGTCGGCTACGGCCGGCTCTCCATCGAGGCGGTGGCCCGCCGGGCCGGCGTCAGCAAGACGGCGATCTACCGACGGTGGAGTTCGAAGCTGGACCTGGTGGTGGAGATCGTCGCCGCCGCGGCGCACGGCAAGCTGCCGGTGCTGGACACCGGCACTCTGCGCGGCGACCTCGCGCTGCTGTTCCAGGCGGTGGCGCACGCGCTGCGCCACCCCCTGGCCTCGCAGATCATCCCGGACCTGCTGGCCGAGGCCGCCCGCAACCCGGCCATCGAGGAGACCCTGCGTCAGGTGCTGCACGCCCGCCAGCAGGAGATCGGCGGCCGCCTCGTCACCCGCGCCGTGCAGCGCGGCGAGCTGCCCGCCGACACCGACCCGGACGCCGCCGTCGACCTCATCGTCGGCCCGCTCTACTGGCGGCTCGCCATCGCCCGGCTGCCGCTGACCGACAGCTACCTGGACAACCTGGTCGAATCCGTGGCCGCCGGGCTCGGCGCGACCAGCTCCGTACCGCTGCCCAGGGCGGCGCCGATTCCTGGCTGACCGAGCCCACGACACCACTCGCAGCGGGGCCGGCCGCGCCGCCCTCCTCCGCTAGGCTGCCCACTTGACACCCGGCCGTCACGAAACCGACATCCGTTTTTCGCCCTCACATCCGCCTGACGAGAAGGACGCCCGTGGCCAACGTCGACAGCATCGCCGTCGCGCCCACTGACCCGGACCCGACGCCGCGCCCCGAACAGGTGTCCCGGCTGGGCCAGGGCCCCGACCGGAGCCCCGCCGCCCGGGTACGCGCCCTGGTGGCCGCCGCCCCGGCGCTGCTCACCGATGGGGCCGTGGTCGCGTTCGCGCTCTTCACCGTCCTTTACCACGCGGCGTTCCTGGCGGATCTGCGTCCGTCGGTGACCTTCCGGATCTGGCTGGTCGCCTGTGTGCTGGTCGCTGTCGGGGCCGTGCTGCGCGCCCGCCGGCGCCCCGGAGGGATCTTCGGCGAGGAGGAACGGCCCGAGCCGGTCGAATCGGCCGACCCGCAGCCTCCCGTCGACCGCCGTCTGCTGATCGGCGTGCTCGTCGCTGCCGCGGTGGCCGCGGTCACCGCCGGAGTGGCGGGAACCGGTGCGGCCGTCACCTGGTGGATTCCGGCGGTAGCCGGCCTGCTCGCCGCGACCGGTGGGATCCTGCTGCTGCGTCGGGTCTGGCTGAGCGGCCCAACGTCCTCCTCGGTCGCGCCGATGCCCACGGCATCGCAGTCGGCGTACGCGCTCGTCATCTCGGTGCTGGTCGGAATCTCCTCGTTCTTCCTGGCCCGCAACACTCCCGACGACGTCTACTACGTCGGGAAATCAGTCTGGATCGCCGAGCGGGACCTCATCCCGCTCAACGACTTCCTGTTCTCCGAGAACGTCCTGCCGGCGATGGGTTCGCAGCCTCCGATCCCCTCGATCGAGGTGTTCGACGGCGCGCTCGCCCACGTCTTCGGCATCCACGGTGCTTCGGCCACCTGGTACGTGGCGCTACCGATCATGGCGGTCCTGGCGGTGCTCGCGCTGTGGCGACTGACCCACCGGTGGGCGCCGCGTCGACCCGTGCTCGCCTTCACGGTGGCCGTCGCGTACCTGTACCTGGTCGCCGGCGGGGACGCCGCGCTGGGCACGTTCCACCTGCCCCGGCTCTACGAGGGCAAGGGCATGTTCGTGTCGGCCGTCATCCCGCTGATGTGGCTCTACCTGACCGAGTGGTTCGACAACCGCTCCCGGCGCAGCCTGTTCCTCATCGTGGCGCTCTCGATCACCGCCATCGGCCTCACCACCACCGCCGCGATCATCCTGCCGATGCTGGTCGGCGCCGCCGGGTTCGCCATGTTGCTGGTCGGGCGCTGGAAGGCCGCGGTGGTGGCCGGGGTCGCGGCCCTCGCGTACCCGATCGGCTCGCTCGTGGTGTCCCGTCTGCTGCTCGGCGGGCTGACCGCGGACGGCGCGGACGACGCCTTCTTCGACGCGGCGTACACCTACAAGCGGACCCTGCTGTTCGGCGTGGTCGGCGTGATCTCCGGACTGGCTCTCTGGTGCGGCCCGCTGCTGGCCCGTCGACGTACGCCCGCGCTGCTCACCGCAGGTGCGACCGCGGCCCTGAGCGTGCTGTTCGTCCCCGGGGTGTTGGAGGCGTTGAGCGCGCTCAGCGGCATTTCCGTGGTGCTGTGGCGGGTGCCGTGGCTGCTCGCCCTGCCGACACTGATCGGGCTGCTCTGTACGGTCCGGGTGCCGGCGCCCACGCCGGTGCTGCGTCGCGCCGCGGCGGGTGGGATCGCGGTGCTGCTGGTCGCCTCGTTCGCTCTCTTCGCCACCCCGATGTGGTCCGCGAAGAGTTGGGTCGATGTGCACGAGCGGCCCACCTGGAAGCTGCCGCAGCAACGCCAGTCGATCGCCTTCTGGATCAAGGGCTTGGACCGGCCCCCGGGCCTGCTGCTCGCGCCGAAGACCATCATGCGCGCCTCCCTGGTCGTCACCAGCCAGGTCCGGGTCGTCCTTCCGCGCGACTTCTATCTCGTTGAGTACGATCTCAACTCCCAGTTCGCCAAGGACCGGCTGCTGCTCGCGGGCTTCGCCGACGGCGCCACCACCCCGACGTCGACCGAACTCGCGTCAGCGCTCGACCGGCTGGACGTGGGCACCATCTGTGTCTACAACGGAAACCAGTACGCCCGTGAGATGGCACCACAGCTCGGCTACCAGGAGTTCGCCAAGCGTCGGGGACCCGGGGCCATGACCTGTTTTCGGCGGGTCGGCTGAGCACCCGGTCCGCTGAGCGGCCCGTGCGTCGTCCTGGGGTGGTACGCGGACGGCCGGTGCGTTGACCGAAATGTGCGCCCGATACCCGAGCGACACCGCTGGGTCCGTTCGCGTTAAGGTCGCAGTCACCACTACCGCCCGCCGCACGGGGTCTGGATCACCACATCTGTGGCCGGCCGCTCCTGGTGCGCGGTAGGCCATGCGCGACGGGGAGTGTCATCGACGCACCACGGGCATGCGTCCAAGACGGAAATCGTAGGGAGCGAACTCGTTGTTCGGCACGTTGACAGGACGCATCGGAGTGGCCGCCCGCAGCGCGCTGCTGGTGTTGTCCTACCTGGTCATGCTCGTCGCCGGCGTCTTCGGTTGGGTCGGCCTGTTCGCCGTCGCCGGACTGGCGGCGGTGCTCGGCGAGTTCGCCGTCGCCCGCTGGTCCCCGCAGTCGCAGCTGTTGCTGGAGAAGGTCGGCCTGCACTGGTCGTACCGGCAGTTGACCCGGGACCTGGCGGCCGTGCTGCTGGTCGCCGCGGAGGTCACCCTCGACGGCACCGAGCTGAGCCTGCTGCTGATCCTGCCGGCGGCGGTGTGGGTCGTCTCGGTGTTCGCCGGCGCGCTCTCCACCATGATCGACCGTCGTAACCCGCTGTCGGCCCTGGTGCGCAACATCGAGCTGGGCCCGCTGCGCTCGGCCCCTCGGCCGCCGGCCTGGGCGGCGGCGGTCGCGGGCGAGCGGATGCCCCTGCTCAACGTGCTGCTGGTGCCGGCCGCGGTGGCCGCCGCGGTGCAGCACGAGGCGACGCCGTTCCTCGTGGCCGCCACGGTGACGGTGGCGGCGACCGCGGTGGTGGGCGCGATCATCGCGGTGACCTGGCTGCGCGGCCGGGGCTCCGGGCAGGGCCCGTTGCTGCCCGCCGTGCAGCGCTGGCTCGACACGTACCGGCCCGAGGTGGCGCTCTACTTCGCCGGACCGGCCAAGGACGTCTACCAGGCCAACATGTGGCTCGCGCCGACCGAGGCGCTGAACCAGCGCGCGGTGGTGCTGATGCGCAGCCGGGAGGCGTTCAACGAGCTGGCCGACACCCGGCTGCCGGTGATCTGCGTACCGGCCGGGGTGGACTTCATGAACCTCGAACTCGGCAGCGTCCGCGCGGCCCTCTACGCCGCGAACGTCGGCGCGAACATCCACATGCTGCGCGAGCCCGGCATGAAGCACGTCTTCGTCGGGCACGGCGACAGCGACAAGCAGGCCAGCGTCAACCCCTACAGCAAGGTGTACGACGAGGTCTGGGTCGCGGGCCTGGCCGGCCGGGAGCGGTACGCCCGCGCCGGGGTGGGCGTGCTCGACGCGGACATCGTCGAGATCGGCCGGCCGCAGCTGGCCGGGGTGCACACCTTCGGCGCCGAGTCGGTGGACCGGCCGTTCACCGTGCTCTACGCGCCCACCTGGGAGGGTTGGCTCGACGACGACCCGTACCACACCTCGCTGGTGCTGATGGGTGAGCGGATCGTCAAGGGCCTGCTGGCCACCAACCCCCGGGTGCGCCTGGTCTACAAGCCGCACCCGCTGACCGGGTCGCGGTCCAAGGCGGCCAAGGCCGTGCACGACCGGATCGTCGAGGCGATCAAGGCCGCCGGCGGCAACCCCAACGCCGCGTCCCTGGACGGCACCGCGCACCTCGTGGTGACCGGCCGGACGCCGGGGCTGTTCGACTGCTTCAACCAGACCGACCTGCTGATCAGCGACGTGTCCAGTGTGGTCTCCGACTTCGTGCAGAGCCAGCGGCCGTACGTGGTGGCCAACCCGGCCGGCCTGCCGGAGGACGAGTTCCGCCGCGAGTACCCGACCGCGCGGGCCGCGTACCTGCTCTCCGCCGACTGTGGCGAGCTGGAGAAGATCGTGGCGGTCACCCGGGCTGGCGACGACCCGATGACCGAGGCACGCCGCGACCTGAAGACCTACCTGCTGGGGCCGGCCGAGGCCAACCCCATGGACCGGTTCGCCGAGGAGATCTCCCGCCTCTGCCGCTGACCCGCGCGTACGACGTCCCGCGCCCGGCCCGACATCAGTCGGACCGGGCGCGGTCGCGTCAGCGGAGCCAGGGTGGCGCGGTCGCGTCAGCGGAGCGGGGGTTGGTGCCGTCGCGTCAGTCGAGCAGGGCGGCGACCGCGTCGGCGACCGGTGTGTCGGCGGGCAACGCGCGGGCCGTCACCACAGCGGTCAGCGGCAGCGGTCCGTACAGGTGCGGGAAGAGCTGCCCGCCCCGCGACGGTTCCCAGCGCAGGGCGTCGCCCAGCCGGTCGGCGTCCACGCCCAGCAGGGTGAGGCCGGTGGCGCCGGCGAAGTGCCGGCGGGCCGTCTCCACCACCTGGTCGGCGGCGGAGAGGTGGATGAAACCGTCCTGCCGGTCCACGGCCGAGCCGGCGACGGCGCCGGCGGCCTGGGCGTCGTCCCACTCGACGGTCGGCAACAGCTTGTAGATCACCTCCGCAGACTACGTCGCCGATGTCGCGCTGCGAGAACGTCGGCCGGTGCGCGTTTCGGCCGTACCGCCGCCGACGCCCGTCGCCGCCCGGCATGCTCAGGTGGAGCGGCCGGAAAGGGGTGGACGATGGCGAGCTACGACGACGACTGGACCGACACCCAGCGCGGGTTGTACGACGAGTGCTACCGGGCCGGCGGTGAGTGGGCCGAGGACCCGGACACCCCGTCCGACGACGTACAGCATGTGATCAACCTGGCCGAGGCGGACGACGACGCCTTCGACGACGCCGAGATCGACTTCCCGCCCCTGGTCGACGCCGTGACCCAGGCCAGCGGGGTCAACGTCACCAGCGTGCCGGCCCGGCACGACGACCCCGGATTCCGGGGCTTCGCCGACGGAGTCCGCGACGCGGTCGCCGACGACGTCTTCGGTCTGTAGCCGACCCGACCGGGAGGGCGGCCCTCCCGCTCGCGGCACGCTTCTGCCACCATTCGCAGGACGGCTGCGACGGATGGGGGCACGGTGCGGATCCTGCTGGTGGAGGACGACCGCCGGGTGGCCGCCGCGCTCTCCTCCGCACTGACCCGCCGCGGCTACCAGGTCGAGCACGCGGCCACCGTCGCCGCGGCGCTCTCCGCCGCCCCCTGCGACCTGGTGCTGCTCGATCTGACCCTGCCCGACGGGGACGGCACCGACGTGTGTCGCGAGCTGCGCCGACGCAGCAGCCAGCTCGGCATCATCGCGGTGACCGCGCGGGGTGAGGAACGCGACCGGGTGCTCGGGCTGCGCCTCGGCGCGGACGACTACGTGGTCAAACCGTTCTCGATGGTGGAGCTGCAGGCCCGGATCGAGGCGGTGCTGCGCCGGGCCGCGAACGCGGCGCCCGAGCGGCACCTGATCGAGGCGGGGGCGGTACGCATCGACGTGGCCGCCCGCACGGTGACGGTGGCGGGGCGCGCGGTCACGCTGACCCGCAAGGAGTTCGACGTGCTGCTGTCGTTGGCCCGCCAGCCGGGGGTGGCGGTGCCCCGCGACCGCATCCTGCTCGACGCCTGGGGCACCACCTGGGCCGACCGGCACACCGTCGAGGTGCACGTCGGGTCGTTGCGCGGCAAGCTGGGCGACGCGCGCCTGGTGGAGACCGTCCGCGGGGTCGGCTACCGGCTGCGCGATGCGTGAGGGGCCGCCGTGCGCCGTCGACTGGTGATCAGTTATCTGCTGCTGATGGTGCTCGTCCTCATCGCGTTGGAGAGCCCGCTCGCCGTCACCCTGGCCAGTCGGGAGACCGAGCGGGTGCGCGCCGACCGGCTCGCCGACGCCACCCGGTTCGCCTCGCTGGCCGGGCCGGCGTTGCGCGGCGGCGAGCCCGGCCCGATCGGGGCGGAGCTGCGCAGCTACGACGAGCTGTACGGAATCGGCGCGGCGGTCGTCGACCGGGACCGGGGCATCGTCGTCGACTCGGCGAGCTGGCAGTCCACGGGGACCGCCACGGTGCTGGACGTCGCGCTCTCCGGGCAGCAGGCCAGCGCGCCCGAGTCGGTCTGGCCGTGGTCGGCCGGGCCGGTGGTGGTGGCGGTGCCCATCAACGACGGCGGTGAGGTCCTCGGCGCGGTGGTGATCGTGACCCCCGCCGACGAGATCCGCCGGGCCGTGAGCACCTGGTGGCTGCTGCTCACCCTGGCCGGCCTGCTCGTCGTGCTGGCCTGCGTGCTCACCGCGTTCGGGCTGGCCGGTTGGGTGCTGCGCCCGGTGACCGAGCTGGACGCGGTCACCCACGAGATCGCCGAGGGCGACCGGGGCGCGCGCGTGCAGCACCGGCTCGGCCCGCCGGAGCTGCGTCGACTCGCGGCCAGTTTCAACCACATGGCCGACGTGGTCTCCGATGTGATGGACCGACAGCGTGCGTTCGTCGCACACGCCAGCCACCAGCTGCGCAACCCGCTCACCGCGCTGCGGCTGCGGGTGGAGGAGCTGGGTCCCAGCCTCACCGACGCGGACGGGCGCTCCGAGCACCGGTTGGCGCTGGAGGAGACCGACCGGTTGGCGCTGGTGCTCGACGCGCTGCTCACCCTGGCCCGGGCCGAACGGGAGGAGAACGAGCGGGTCACCGTGGACGCCGCCGCCGTGGCCGCGTCCCGGGTGGCCGCGTGGGCGCCGTTGGCCCGGCACCGGTCGATCGCGTTGCGGCTGGCCACCAGCGACGCCCCGGCGTACGCGCGGACCGTGCCGACCGCCGTCGACCAGGCGCTGGACGCGCTGATCGACAACGCGGTGAAGTTCAGCGGGGCCGGCGGGGCGGTGACGGTGACCGTGGCCCGCCGTGACGACGGGGTGGCCCTGGAGGTGCGCGACACCGGCCCGGGGATGACCGAGAGTCAGCTCGGCCAGGCCACCGAGCGGTTCTGGCGAGCGCCGGACGCGCAGAACGTCGACGGCGCCGGGCTCGGCCTGACCATCGCCGCTGTGCTGGTCGACGCCTCCGACGGCCGGCTCACCATGCGGCCGGCCGAGCCGCGCGGGCTGGTCGCCGGCCTGTGGTTCCCGGCTCCCGAGCCCGAGCCCGAGCCGGCGGGGGAGCCGGCGGACGAGGACCCGTCCGTCGACCTGCGGCCCGCCCGGGCCCGGTAGCGGCCCGACCAGGGCGGCGGGCGCCTCTCGGCGCGGCCGGCGACAGTCAGGGTTTGGCGGCCCGGTACCAGGCGGCGGCACCGGGGTGCAGCGGCAGCGGCGCGGTGGCGATCGCCGAGCGGGGGCTCATCCGTCCCGCCGCCGGGTGCGCCGCGCCCAGCTCGGCCCGCCGCTCCATCAGCAGCCGGGTCACCTCCCGCACCAGCGGCTCCGGCAGGTCTGCCCGCACGATGAGGTAGTTCGGGTCGGCGACAGTGGTCACCGGGTTCATGCCGTACACCGAGCGGGGGATGTCCCGGGAGACGTAGACCTGGCCGTAGCGGGCGCGCAGCGGCTCCGTCCACTCACCGAGGTCCACGATCCGGGTGGCGCTGCGCCCGGCCAGCTCCTCGATGCCCCGCACCGGCAGACCGCCGGAAAAGAAGAACGCGTCGATACGCCCCGAGCGCAGGGCCGCCACCGAGTCGTCCAGACCGAGCCGTTCCCGGCGTACCGTGTCGCCACCGAGCCGGGCCACCTCCAGCAGCCGGGTGGCGGTGATCTCGGTGCCGGAGCCGGGCGCGCCCACGGAGACCCGCCGGCCGCGCAGGTCGCCGATCGTGCGGACCGGCCCGCCGTCGGTCGTGACCAGGTGCAGCTGGTCGTCGTACACCCGCGCCACCGCGTCCACCGTCGGGCTCTGCGTCGGGCTGGCGGGCAGCACGTCGGCCTGGGTGAAGCCCAGCTCGGCTGCTCCGGAGCCGACCAGGCGGACGTTCTCCGCCGAGGCGGCGGTGATCACCACGCTGGCCCGTACCCCGGGCAGTTCCCGGTTGAGGATGGTCGCGAGAGACTGCCCGAACGCGTAGTAGACGGCGGTGGGGCTGCCGGTGGCGATCCGGATCGCCACCGGCTCGGCCGGGTCGTCCCGGCAGCCGGCGGCAGTGAGGGCCGCGACCAGCACCAGCGCCGCCGCCCCCGCGCGGCGCGAACCGGCCCGACCCGACGAGGTACGACTCACGCGGTGCACTGTGCGCGCTCCGGCGGGCGCGCGCAAGCCCGTACCCGTCGATGCCGCCGTGGGTGCGGCGCGGGCTCCGCTCAGCAGACCGGGTGGCGGGCCGGCTCGGGCACCGCGCCGCGGGCCGGCTCCATCGACGCGCTGCGCAGGATGCGCGCCCGGTCCGGCCCGTCGGCCACGCTGACCAGGAAACAGCCGGTGCCCGGGCGGAGCACGGCCGGCACGTCGAGCACGGCCGCACTGCGGATCAGCACGGCGGCCAACTCCCGGTCGGTGAGCCGCACACCGAGGATGTGCCGCCGCACGTGCCGCCCGCCGGCCAGCAGCGCTGAGCGCCACGCCGCCGCCGCGAGCCGGGACATCCACCGGCGGCGGGCCGGCGAGGCGCCCGGCACGGGACCGCCCAGCAGCTCCCGACGCCCCTGCCACCAACCGGCATCCACCATCCGGGCGTACGCCCCCCGGTGCTCCGGTGGCACCCAGAGCCGGTGCAGCTCGTAGCGGCGGCGCAGACCGCCGACGGCCACCTCCTGGGTGACCGGAATGTCGAGGCGGGCGAGCAACTGCCGCATCCGCTGCGCGGCGTCCTCCCGGTTGAACTCGACCCCCGGCGCGTGCGACGGCAGCGCGGTGCCCGACCGGGCGCCGGTCGCCGGCGCCGTGCAGCGCAGCAGGCAGGCGGCCTCGAACGCGTCGCCCAGGGTCAGCCAGTCCAGCGGGGGTGGCGTCGCCGGCGAACGGGGCCGGTCGAGCAGGGCGGGATCGCGGGCCAACGGAGGCTCCCTTGTCGGAGTCTGGGTTCCCCTACCGTGGCCCCTGCGCGGCCGTTGCGGAACGCCTCCCGTCCAGCCTTGAGGAAAATTTGCGGCTCCCGCGCCGCTACAGGTCGGTGACCACCAGGTCCACCTGCCGGACCCGACCGGGGACGGCGGGTTCCTCCACCACTGTGTGCTTCAGCTCCCGCAGCGTGCCGATCAGCTCCGCGGCGGTGCGCGGTCGGGCCCCGGCGACCAGCAGGTCACGCACCAGCCGCCCCTTGGTCGCCTTGTTGAAGTGGCTCACGACCGAGCGGACCGGCACACCGTCGACCTCCCGCTCGTGCAGCACCCGTACGGTCACCGTCCGCTCGGCCAGTGCGCCGCGCGGCGTCCAGGTGGCGGCGTACGCGCCGGAGCGCAGGTCCAGCACCGGGCCCCGACCGGCCGCCTCGGGCAGGACCGGCGCCAGCTCCGCGCGCCAGTACGCCGACAGCGCCCCGACACCCGGCAGGCGCGCGCCGATCGGGCAGCGGTACGGCGGGATCCGGTCGGCGAGACGCACCGCCCCCCACAGGCCGGAGCTGATCAGGATCGACCGGCGGGCCGCCCGCAGCGCCGCCGACGGCAGCGTGGCCAGCTCCAGCGCCTCGTAGAGCACCCCGGTGTAGAGCCGCTCGGCCGGCGCGGTGGCCGCCGCGCGCAACCGGGCGTTGCGGCGCAGCTCGCCCCGCTGGCCGTCGCTGAGCCCGAGCGCCGTCCGCGCCGCCTCCTCGTCCGGCCCGGCGCTGAGCGCGACGAGCGCGTCGAGCACCCGCTCGCGGGCGGGGTTCAGCTCCGGCAGCGAGAGCTTGTCGGGGGTCCACCGCCGTCCGGTGCCGGCGTCGGCCTTCCCCTCCGAGGGCGGCAGCAGGATGAGCATCGGGTCTCCTCGGGCGGGTGAAGCGGCAGCCCGGCCAGCGTACGACCCGCCGCTAGCGCCAGGGCCGCACCGGGGTGTCGGGGTGGTACACGCGATAGCCGCCCACCTCGCGCACCGGTGCGGCGTCGGGCCGGTCGGCGAGCAGCCGGCGCAGCCGCCGGTCCATCGGCGAGTCGATCTCCACCACGTAACCCGGCCGGGCGGCCCGCCCAACCTGCCGCCAGTACGGGCGGTAGCGGTTCTGCCCGGGGGACAGGTCCCCGTCGAGCACCCCGCAGACCACCGTCTCATCGGTGTTGAAGATCAGCCGGTTGCAGGTCCAGTAGTCCCCGTACACCTCGTGCGGCCCGTCGGCGCGCAGCGCGGCGGCCAGCTCCCGGGCCTGACGCTCCTCGGTCCGCGACGCGGCGGCGCCGGTGGTCGCGAAGAGCACGGTGACCACAAGCGTCGTCGCGGCCAACGCCGCCAGCACGGCGGTGGCGAGCGCGCCGGCCAACCGGCCGAGCACGCCCACCGTGCCCCGCCAGCAGGCCAGGGCCGCCACCCAGAGCGGCCACAGCACCGCCGGCAGCGACAGTTGCAGCACCGACAGGTAGCGGGCGTTGGCCAGGGGACTCGTCGCGGCGAGCGGGCTGCGGACGTACGACAGCAGGGTCAACGCCGCGCCGACGACAAGCGCGAGCTGCACCACCGGCCCGACCCGCGCGCCACGCGGCGTGCCGGCGACCCGCGTGCCGGGCCCCGCGGCCTGCCTGTCGCGCGGCATGCTGACGGCCCGGCGGTACGCGAGGAGCGCGAGCGCCGCGGCGGCCACCAGCAGCACCGGGTACAACACGCCGAACCACTGCTGCCACCGGCCGCAGCCGTCGACCGGGCAGAGCCCGTGCGCCAACGGCACCCCCTCCAGCAGGCCGCCCCGGATCCGGTCGGTCCACGGCGGCAGCGGGCCGGCCTTGGTGCTGACCTCCCGGAACACCGTCAGCGAGTCCTCACCCGGCCCGGCGCGCAGGTTGTCGACGATCATCGGCGCGGTCCCGGCCACGAAACCCGCCACCAGCAGCAGTCCGGACCAGCCGAGCAGTTCCCGCCGCACCGCCCAGACCAGGGCCACCGCGGCCACCGCCAGGTACGGCAGGATCAGCCAGTCCGACCAGGCGGCCAGCCCGACCAGCAGCCCGAACAGGGCGACGGCGAGTCGACGGTGGCGCACCGTCCCGGCGGCCAGCCCCACCGTGATCAGCAGCATCAGCAGCACCGCCGGTTTCACCTCCGGCCGGCCGCCGACCACTGTGAGCTGGTCGCGCACCACCCGCTCCGGGCCCAGCGCCAGCAGGCCGACGACGAGGACGGCGAACCACGGCGAGTAGAGCCGGCGGGTGAGCCGGTACACGAGGTAGAGGAAGACCGCGTACAGGGCGAGCATCGGCAGCCGCAGCACCGGCCAGCTCGGCCCGGCCACGGCGAGCAGCGGCGCGGCCAGGTACGACTCCAGCATGCCCATGTAGTGCTGGCCGTAGAGGAAGACGGGGTGTTCCCGGCCCTGCCCGATGTGCAGGGCGGCCAGCCCGAAGGTCGCCTCGTCGCTGTTCGACACCGGCACGGTGTACAGCGTGAGGACCAGCCGGTACCCGACACCGACCAGACCGAACAGCAGCGCGACGAGCGCCGGCCGGTCGAGTCGCGGACGCCACCGCCCGCGATGCTGCTCTGGATGCGACACGACCACGCCCCCGTCGTCGTCCCGACCGGAGTGTTTCACGGACCACGAGCCGGTCGGGGTGGTTCCGCCCAGTCCGGACCGGCTCGCGTGGCCGTGACCGTCGACGTGTGGCAGGGTTGGCGCGTGCCACCCACACCCGCCGGCCAACTGGCCGTGCCGAACCTGCACCGGGCCGCGCGGATCGAGGACGCCGTGCACCAGCTCGTGGAGCGTCGGTTGCGGCGCACCGGCTGGCGGATGAACATCGTCGCCTACACCGGCTACGGCCGTCCGGGCTGGGTGCGGGTGATGTGCCGGGTGCTGCTGGGTCGTCCGGACAACCGCCAGCGGGGTCGGCTGGACAAGGTCCGGGGCTGGCGCAGCTTCGCCACCCTGCCCGCCAAGCACGTCACGGTGCAGATCGAGGCCGGCGGGGTGCGACACGAGGCCCAGGCCGACCGCAGCGGTTTCGTCGACACGCTCGTCGAGGCCGACCTGCCGCCCGGGTGGGGCACCGTCCGGCTCAGCGTGGCGGACGCCGAGCCGGTCGACGCGCCGGTGCGCATCATCGACCCGGACGTGAAGTTCGGCATCCTCTCCGACATCGACGACACGGTGATGGTGACGGCGCTGCCCCGGCCGCTGCTCGCCGCGTGGAACACGTTCGTCCTCGACGAGCACGCCCGCAACGCGGTGCCCGGCATGGCGGTGCTCTACGAGCGACTGGTCACCGCGCATCCCGGCGCCCCGGTCTTCTACCTGTCCACCGGCGCGTGGAACGTGGCGCCGACGCTTACCCGGTTCCTGTCCCGGCACCTCTACCCGGCCGGGCCGCTGCTGCTCACCGACTGGGGTCCGACCGCCGACCGCTGGTTCCGCAGCGGCATGGAGCACAAGCGCTCCACCCTGGCCCGGCTGGCCAAGGAGTTCCCCGACGTGCGCTGGCTGCTGGTCGGCGACGACGGCCAGCACGACCAGGAGATCTACCGGGAGTTCGCCGCCGCCCACCCGGAGAACGTCGCCGGGGTGGCGATCCGCAGGCTGTCCCCGACGCAGTCGGTGCTGGCCGGTAGCCTGCCCGCCCCGGCCGGCCGCCCCTCGTCGGGGCCGGTGGGGCAGAAGTGGCTGTCCGCCCCGGACGGCGCCGGCCTGTGGCAACTGCTGCGCGACGCCGGCCTGGTCTGAGGCATTCGTTGCCGACCTAGCGGCCTTCGAACACGTCCTCCAGAACCAGTCTCGCCCGACCCGGCACCTCTTCCTCCGGGAAGATCTCGGCGCAGAGACCCAGGGCCTCCTCGGGGCTCGTGAGGCCGAGGTGGTCCACCAGGAAGCGGATGTCTTCGGCATCCCGACGTCGTGCGGCGAGGACTTTCATGGCGAGCAGGTGCTCCGGGGACGCCGCCGAAACCCGCAAGCCCGGATGATCGAAGACGCGTGGTGCCTCCGGATCCCCGCCAGCGGCGACGTACACGCTTGCCTGCTCGTTCAGCCACCACTGCGGCAGCCCGAGTTCATCGGCGACAGCCCGCGCTTCGTCGAGCACGATGCCGTGTGGCTGAAACACGGCATCGATGTCCCTGGTTGCCCGACGGGCGTCGTAAGCGAGTGCCATGGCAGCCCCGCCGAAGATGTACAGGTCGGCGACCACGCCCCGCCTGGCCAGCCGGTCACCGAGCCTGCGGAAGGCGTCCTCGATGGCAGTGCGGTCGAGCAGTGGGTCGTCGGCGCTCACGCGACCTTCAGCTCCTCTGGGGAGATGAACACCCCACGTCGCCGGAACGCCGCAGGCGCGTGCACCACGGCGTCGACGCGGGCAGCGCGGGTGTTGAAGGGGAACCAGAATCGCCGCAGCGACCGCGTCTCGACCCAGGCGGGTGCGCCGCGCCCGTCCCGGGCGGCAAGGTACTCCGTCAGTGCCGCGAGGAATACGTCCCAGTGGTCGTCACCTGTCGGGGCCGGCTCCTGGATCAGTAGGTCAGCACGATGCTCGGAAGGTTCCCAGCCGTACTCCTCCAGGAACTCCGCTACCAGCCGCCACCGCCTGGTGTCGTCGGCCCCGACGAGCAGGACGCCCAGGTGTGCCATCGTCATTGGCTCGTACCTCGTAGGACGATTGCTCACAGCATCAACGCTAGTACAAGGCTGCGCCAATCCGCCGCAAGGCCCTCCCTGTCGGGGGCAGAGCCAGACGGCACCGAGTGTGGCGGCCTGCGCGGGTGGGATAGTCATCCGGGTCTCGGCGCGGACCCCCCGAGGCCGCCCGCCAGATCCGACGCCGCTCCGGCGGGCGGCGGTGGGTTGCCAGGCTTCGCTATGGTCCATGGCGACCCGCCTATCCTGAGCCGGGGAAGCGGGGTGGATGGTGCTGCGGCCGATAGGCCCTTATCCCGATGTCGCGTGTCAACGGCTGGAATCGCCGGTTGGCTTGGCGGACGGTGAGGTCTTTTCCTCTTGATCGAACGTGGTGTTCGGATTGACCTCGAGCGCTATTCAGCATCGGTACGTGGCGAGGCGTGGATCGTAAGGGTAGCCGTGCAGTAGGGCGATTACCGACAGTGTTTGGCGGCAATGACATGGCGCGGCGCGCAGTTTCCTTAGCGGTGGTGATGGCTGTGATCATGCTGTCGGGATGTGCGGGCAATGGATCGAATGACCCCAGCGGCAGGTCTGACGAGACGGCCGCGCAAGTCCTGGCGGCATACGATCTTCCCCTGCCCGAATGTGCGCGACAGGCAGCCAGCTTCTGGGACAGTCCGGACAACCTGAATAGGAGCCTTGTCTACAGAGGTGCCGTTGACTTGTCGTGTCTGGAGCAGGCGCTGGCGGTGGTCGGCGTCGATCGGGGCGAGTTGCTTCCATACACGCAGTTGCCGGCCTGGTCCGGGTCAATTGGGGAGAGGTTGCCCTCAGCGGAGATTGTTGGCACCACGACGATCGTTCCGGCAGCTGCTTCTCGCAAGGAGATGCAGGTGGACGTCCATCTCGTGGAATCGAGCCCTGCGTTGCTCTTCCTCCATGCGATCTACCCATGATGCCGGCTGTAGTAGAGCCGCTGAAAATCGGCTGCGCCGGAGGCTTCCACCCTCTTGTCTGGTCAGGAGGCTGATGACGTGGAAGAGTTGACGGCTATCACGCAGACAGCAAGGTGGCGACTGGCGGTGCGGAGCTTCCGGCTTGCCCTCGTCATCTTTCCGTTGTTGATCATCTTGACGTTGCTGGCAGGGTTTGATGACCTGGAAACCACAGTCGAACCGTTGGCCGTGATCCTGTTCGTCATGGGCGGAATTGTGGTGATCACCGGATGGTTTGCGGCGATCCTGCTTGCCCGAGACACCACGAGGATGGCTGTGGGGAAGTCCGGGCTTGTCGATCCGGTTCGCACCTGGCTTATGATGCAGCACCTTGTCAGAGACATCTGCAACTTCCGAAGATGGTGAGACAGGTCGAGCCGGCTCTGGAAACAAGCTGCGCCTTGATCACTTGATGCTGACCAGTTCCAGGAGCCTTCTGGAAACTGGTCAGCATTAAGTGATTATGAGGCTGGGGGCGGTGCTCAGCTCTGGCGGAGCCAGACGACGCCCAGCGGGGGGACCTGGAGGGCCGCGGACGCCACCATCCCGTGCCAGGGCACGTCCTCGGCGTGCACCTCGCCCAGGTTGCCCACGCCCGACCCGCCGTAATGGTGGGCGTCGGTGTTGAGCACCTCCGCCCAGGTGCCGCCAGCCGGCAGGCCGATCCGGTAGTCGTGCAGCGGAGACGCGGAAAAGTTCGCCACGCACACCAGCGTCGAACCGTCCGGGGCGATCCGGACGAAGGACACGGTGTTGTTGGCGACGTCGTCTCCGGCGATCCAGCGGAACCCGGCCGGCTCGGTGTCCTGCGCCCACAGCGCCGGGGTGTCCCGGTAGACCCGGTTGAGGTCACCGACGAGCCGCTGCACGCCGGCGCGGGCCGGGTCGTGCAGCAGGTACCAGTCGAGGCCGCGCTCCTCGCTCCACTCCCGGTCGTCGGCCAGCTCGGAGCCCATGAACAGCAGCTGCTTGCCCGGGTGCGCCCACATGTACGCGAGCAGCGCCCGCACGTTGGCCAGCCGCTGCCAGGTGTCGCCGGGCATCTTGCCGGCCAGGGAGCCCTTGCCGTGCACGACCTCGTCGTGGCTGATCGGCAGCACGTAGTTCTCGCTCCAGGCGTACGCCAGGGAGAACGTCAGCTGGTGGTGGTGGTGCTGGCGGTAGATCGGGTCCTTCGAGGTGTAGAGCAGGGTGTCGTGCATCCAGCCCATGTTCCACTTGAAGCCGAAGCCCAGCCCGCCGTCGGCCGTGGGTCGGGTGACGCCCGGCCAGGCGGTCGACTCCTCGGCGATCATCACGACCCCGGCGTGGTGCTTGTAGACCGTCGCGTTCACCTCCTGCATGAGCGCGATGGCCTCCAGGTTCTCCCGACCGCCGTACTGGTTGGGGGCCCACTGGCCCTCGTCGCGGGAGTAGTCCAGGTAGAGCATCGAGGCGACCGCGTCGACCCGCAGCCCGTCGACGTGGAACTGGTCGCACCAGTAGAGCGCGTTGGCGACCAGGAAGTTGCGCACCTCGTTGCGGCCGAAGTCGAAGACGTACGTGCCCCAGTCGGGGTGCTCGCCGCGCCGCGGGTCGGGGTGCTCGTAGAGCGGGGTGCCGTCGAAGCGGGCCAGGGCCCACTCGTCCTTGGGGAAGTGCGCGGGCACCCAGTCCAGGATCACGCCGATGCCGGCGGCGTGCAGGGAGTCGACGAGGTGGCGGAACTCGTCCGGGTCACCGAAGCGGGACGTCGGCGCGTAGTAGCCGGTCACCTGGTAGCCCCAGGAACCGCCGAACGGGTGCTCCATCACCGGCAGCAACTCGACGTGCGTGAAGCCCAGCTCGGTGACGTACGCGGTGAGCTGATCGGCCAGCTCGCGGTAGCCCAGGCCGGGCCGCCAGGAGCCGAGGTGCACCTCGTACACGCTCATCGGCTCCTGGTGCGGCTGGCGCTCGGCCCGGCGGGCCAGCCAGTCCGCGTCGTTCCACCGGTACGTCGAGTGGTGCACCACCGACGCGGTGGCGGGCGGCACCTCGGCGTACGCCGCCAGGGGGTCGGCCTTGTCCCGCCACTTCCCGTCGGCGCCGAGCACCCGGTACTTGTAGCGGGCACCGACCCGGGCGTTGGGGACGAACAGCTCCCAGACGCCGCTGGAGCCGAGCGACCGCATCGGCCAGCCGTCGTCCGGACCCCAGCCGGTGAAGTCGCCGACCACCCGCACTCCGCGCGCGCTGGGCGCCCAGACGCTGAACGCCACGCCCTCGTCGAAGACCCGGGCGCCGAGCGCGTCCCACAGCCGCTCGTGCCGGCCCTCGCCGATCAGGTGCAGGTCCAGCTCGCCGAGCGTGGGCGGGTAGCGGTACGGGTCGTCGTGGACGGTGCCGTCGACCTCCACCCGGTAGTCGAGCACGGTGCCCTCGATGTGGGTCTCGAAGACGCCCAGGTCGTGCACCCGCTTCATCGGGTGCCGCTCGTCGCCGACGAGCAGCAGCACGTCGCCCGCGCCCCGGCGCATCGTGCGGATCGTCGTCCATCCGTCGGCGGGGTGCGCGCCGAGCAGCGCGTGCGGGTCGTGCGTCACGCCGGTGATCAGCTGGTCCATCGGTCGTCCTTCGGGGCGGCGTCGGTCGGTGCGGAGGCGGACGGGCGGGGCTTCGCCGAGCGGGCCGCGGATGCGCGGGCGGCCGCGGAGCGGGGCGGGGACGGGCGGGCCGCGGGCCGGCGCGCAGCCGCCGTCGTGCCAGCGCCGGCCGTCGGTGCCGGGCTCGTCGGTGCCGGGCTCGTCGGCGCGGTGCCGCCGGACAGGTCGTCCGGGACGTCGGCGACGGTGAGGTCCGCCAGCTCGGCGCCCGCGGGTGCCGGCGCGGCGGGCGGGGTCGGACGGCGGACGGTCAGCACATGCGCCGGTTGCAGGTACGGGTCGAGCCGCACCGCGTTGCGCTGACCCCAGTCGTAGCTGGTGCCGGTCAGCTCGTCGTACACGGTGAACCGCTCGTGCCAGTCGAACCCGAGCTCCGGCATGTCGAGCGTCGTGTTGCCCCACTGCACCACACGTGGGTCGAACGAGCAGATCACGATGACGGTGTTGCCGGTGTCCGGGTCGTGTTTCGACCAGCACAGCAGCGCCGGGTTGTCGATCTCGTGGAAGCGCAGGTTACGCAGCTGGTGCAGGGCCGGGTTGTCGCGGCGTACCCGGTTGAGGGTGGCGAGGAACGGCGCCAGCGAGCGGCCCTGCGCCTCCGCGCCGGCCCAGTCGCGGGGGCGCAGCTCGTACTTCTCGTTGTCCAGGTACTCCTCCGCGCCGGGGCGGGCCACGTGCTCGAACAGCTCGTAGCCCGCGTACAGGCCCCAGGAGGGGGAGAGCAGCGCGGCCAGCACCGCCCGGATCTTGAACATCGGCGGGCCGCCGTGCTGCAACGAGGAGTGCAGGATGTCCGGCGTGTTCGGCCAGAAGTTCGGCCGCATGTGGTCGGCCGACGCGACCAGCTCCTCGCAGTACTCCCGCATCTCGGCGGCCGTCGTGCGCCAGGTGAAATAGGTGTACGACTGCGTGAAGCCGATCTTGCCGAGCCCGTGCATGATGGCCGGCCGGGTGAACGCCTCGGCCAGGAACAGCACGTCCGGGTCGACCTTCTTGACCTCGGCGATCAGCCAGTGCCAGAAGTCGAACGGCTTGGTGTGCGGGTTGTCCACCCGGAAGATCCGGATGCCCTCGCCCACCCAGTGCAGCACCACGCGCAGCACCTCGGCGCGGATGCCGTCGGGGTCGTTGTCGAAGTTGACCGGGTAGATGTCCTGGTACTTCTTCGGCGGGTTCTCCGCGTACGCGATGCTGCCGTCGGCCCGGGTGGTGAACCACTCCGGGTGCTCGGTGACCCACGGGTGGTCCGGCGCGCACTGCAACGCCAGGTCCATCGCCACCTCCAGGCCCTGCGCCGCGGCCGCCTGGATGAAGGCGCGGAAGTCCGCCGGCGTACCCAGGTCGGGGTGGATCGTGTCGTGGCCGCCCTCGGCGGCGCCGATCGCCCACGGCGAGCCCACGTCGGTCGGCCCGGCGGTGAGCGCGTTGTTGCGGCCCTTGCGGTTGATCCGGCCGATCGGGTGGATCGGCGGCAGGTAGAGCACGTCGAAGCCCATCGCCGCCACACCCGGCAGCCGCTCGGTGGCGGTGGCGAAGGTGCCGGAGCGCCCACCCGCCGCTCCTTCGGAGCGCGGGAAGAACTCGTACCAGGCCGAGAAGAGCGCCCGCTTGCGGTCAACCCAGAGGGTGTACGCCTCACCGGCGGTCACCAGCTCCCGCACCGGGTGCTCCCAGAGCAGGTCGGCCAGGGCCAGTGCCGGGTCGACCCGCTGTGGCAACGGCAGGTCGGTGTCGACCAGCGCGGTGAGCGCGTCGGCGACCCGGGGCCGGTCGGCGGCCGGCACCAGCTCGCGGGCTGAAGCGAGCACTCGCGCGCCCTCGGCCAGGTCGTTGGCCAGGTCCTCCGGACCCTGCCCGGCGGCGATCTTCTTGGTCACCGCGTTCTGCCAGGTCAGGTACGGGTCCTGGAACGCCTCGACGGCGAAGGTCCAGGAGCCGACGGCGTCCGGCGCGATGGTGGCGTGCCAGCGGTCCTGGCCCGGTTCGCCGGGGCGCATCCGGGTGAACGGCCGCTGCACGCCGTCCGGGCCGGCCCACACCACGTTGCAGCCCAGCGCGTCGTGCCCCTCCCGGTAGGCGCGCGCCGACACCGGGACCGGCTCGTCGACGACTGCCTTAGCCGGGTACCGCCCGCACGAGACGACGGGGGAGACGTCTTCGATCGGGAACCGTCCTGTCACCCCGCCAACCTACTGTGCGAGATCCCTTCGCGCGCGGCCAAGCACCCCGCTCAGCCCCCCGCGCGGTTCATCGGACGCACCGCGTAACGGTAGGTGTCACGTATCGTTCGTATTACGTGACGGAGGTACAGAGCATGCGGTTGAACAGCAAGGGCCAGGTGACCATCCCGGCCGCGCTGCGAGCCCGTTACAACCTGCACGAGGGCGACGAGGTCGACGTGGTGGAGGAGGGCGGGGCCCTGCGCATCGTGCGCGTACACGGCTCCGACACCCGGGGTCAGCGACTCGTCCGCCACATGCGCGGTCGGGGCAGCGCCAAGGAGACCGAGCACATGTCCACCGAAGAGTTGATGGAGTTGCTGCGTGGCGAGTGAACGGCTCCGCGCGGTGCCGTCGCGTGCATCCGACGCGGTGACGACCCTGGTCGACACCAATGTGCTGCTGGACATCCTGACCGACGACGCCAAGTGGGCGGAGTGGTCCGGCGCCGCCCTCGCCGAGGCCCGCGACGCGGGCAACCTGGTGATCAACCCCATCGTGTACGCCGAGGTGTCGGTCCGTTTCGCCCGCATCGAGGAGTTGGACGAGGCATTGCCGGCAGGGGACTTTCTGCGCGAGGAGCTTCCGTACCTGGCCGGCTTCCTCGCCGGCAAGGCCTACGCGCGGTACCGCAAACTGGGTGGCACGAAGCGGTCGCCGGTAGCCGATTTCTACATCGGCGCGCATGCCGCCGTGTGCCGGTACCACCTGCTGACCCGTGATGGGGCGCGATACCGCACGTACTTCCCAACCCTGACGCTGATCACGCCGGTCGACTGACCGCCCCGCCCCGCTCCCGGAGCGCAAGCCAAGATCCGCACGCTTTCGGGGAAACTGCTGCCTCAACGCGCGCCGACGCAGCAGTTTCCCCGAAGTTGCGCGGATCTTCACGAGGAGCCTGTGGTTTCAGGCGAGCGGCGACGATCCGTGGCACCTCAGCAGCATCACCCTCGGCGTGTCGCACTGCTCAGCTGACAACGATCAACGAAGTCGGGGTATGTCCTCAGGCTCAGGCGGGCGGGTTCGGCGCCACGAACGAGCCCTTGCCTTGGCGAGTGACGATCCAGCCTCGCTCCTCCAAGATCCGCAGGGCGTAACGCACCGGCCAGGCGCTCGACTGGTACTGCTCTCGCATCTCGGCGATGGAGGGCAGCTTGTCGCCCGGCTGCAACGTGCCGGCCTGAATCGAAGCAGCAACGTCATCGATGATCTGCTCGTACAGCGGTGCTTGCGGCATGGTGGCGCCACCTCTCGTCAGCGCACCGATCTTCGCACTGTGGGTAACTCACCGTGCATGCTCTGTTGACTGTGAAGGCAGTGCCTTCTAAGTTGAGGGCAGGGGATCTCTCGTCAGCAGCGGAGTTCCTCCTGGCAGGGCGGGGCGGTTCCCCCGTGTCGCTCCGCCCTGACCTGCGTCGTTACCACCCCTTCCGCCATGTTCGAGGAGGCACAGTTGGACGAGCGTTCTTCGGATGGGCCGTTGCCGCCGGCGTACCCGGTTGCCGGCGGCCGGCCTCCGCAGCCGGACGGAGACCGGGTGCCCTGTCCGCCGCACCCGACGCGGGCGCCGCTCACCCGGCGGCAGTACACCTACGGACTCGTGATCGCGGTGGTCGTACTCCTGTTGTTTGTGGTCGGGATCGTGCGGTGAGCGCGACGGGCCTGCGGTGAACGAGCTGCCGGTGGGTCGCCGGGTCGCGCAGTGGCGGGTGCGGCGCAACATGACGCAGCAGCAGTTCGCCGACCGGCTCGGCAAGTCGAAGAGTTGGGTGGACAAGGTCGAGCGTGGGGTACGCCGGTTGGAGCGGGTGTCCAACCTCCGGGAGATCGCCGAGACGCTCCGCATCGACGTGGAGGTCCTGCTGGCCACCCGCTCAGCCCGTCCGCAGCCCGTCGCGGCCGGGGTGGACGGGATCCGGGCGGCGTTGGCCCGATACCACCTGCCGGGCTCGACCCAGACGCCCTCCGCCGAGGAGCTGCGAGCCCGTCTGGACCACGCCGACCAGAGCTACCGGCATGCCCGGTACCCGGCGCTACTCGCCCTGCTACCCAGCCTGCTCGACGCCGCACGTGCGACGCAGGCCGCCCGCGCCGGCGGGGCGGGCGACACACTGCTGGTGTCGGTGTACGCGCTCATCGCCCTGGCGCTGGTGAAGGTCGACCAGGGAGAGCTGGCGTGGCTGGCGGCCGACCGTGGGATCGCCGTCGCCTTCGCCACCAACGATCCCCGGCTCTCCGGTGTCGCCACCGTGCCGTTGAGTCAGGCCCTGCGGTCCCGGGAGCGTCGGCGCTCGGCCGCGGACGTCGCACTCCGAGCCGCGCACGGGATCGAGGCGTCCGGTGCTAATTCCCCGGATGCCGCATCGCTGCGCGGGACGTTGTTGATCCAGGCCGCCCTCGCCGCCGCGCGCGGGGGAGGAGCGCGCAACGCCCATCAGTCCCTCGACCGGGCCGCAGAGCTGGCCCGCACCGTCGACCGCGGTGGTGGCTCCGCTGGGTGTACTGACTTCGGGTCGGCGGCGGTGGAGGCAGCCCGGGTGGTCGTCGAGGCGGCGCTCGGAGATGTCGCGGTGGCGACGGTCCGGCATGAGCGGCTGCTCGCCACCGACGGGTGGCGGTGGCTGTCACCCGAGCACCGGGCCGCGTACCTGCTTGATGTGGCGCGCGTGTACATCCGGGGTGGCGACATGCTCCGGGCCGGCCGCGCGCTGCTCGACGCCGAACGCACCGCGCACGGTGAGGTGCACGACCGGCCGGCGGTGCGGAAGCTGGTTGCCGTCGTGTGGCGGTCCGCCGATGCGCCCACCGGCCTGGCCCAGCTCGCCGCCACTCTCGGCGTCGCCTGACGCGCTGACGGTGAGCTGTTGGTTAGTTGCGCCGGTGGTAGTGGTTGCGGCGGGGGAGTTGTTCGGGGTCGAGCCAGGCGGGTGGGGTGAATTCGGGGTGGCCGTCGCCGCCGAGGTGGACGGTCCAGTCACCGCGGTGAACGTGTTGGTGGTGGTGGCCGCAGAGGAGCACCGCGTTGTCGAGGCTGGTGTCGCCGCCGTCGGCCCAGTGCCGGATGTGGTGACCGTCGCACCAGCGGGGTGGGCGGTCGCAGCCGGGAAACGCGCAGCCCCGGTCCCGGAGCACCAGGGCGCGTCGTAGCGGCCCGGTGATGAGTCGGCGTTGCCGGCCGACATCAAGGGGTTGGCCGACGCCGCCGAGGACGGCGGGGAGGATGGCGGCGTCGCAGGCGAGCCGACGCACGGCCTCGGGGGTGAGCTGAAGGCCGGTGTCAAGGGCTCCGGCGCCCAACTGCCGCGTCAACCCGTCGTAGCCGGTGGTGATGACGACCTGCGTGGGGTCACCGCCGTGCTCGGGCAGCTCGCCGGTGCGCAGGGCGAGTCGGCAGACGTCGGCCAGGGCGTCGTGGCGGCGTTGCCCGGCCGTGCGGGTGTCGTCGGGGCCGCCGGGCGTGGTAAGCGGGTCGATGGCGGCGCGCAGCAGGGCCGCAGCCTCAACATCGAGAACGCCGGTGAGGCGCAGCCGACCGTCGGGCTGCTCGCTCACGGTGACGTGCCGGTCGCGGGCGGCCCGTGACTCCTGCGCCCGCAGCGCCGCATCGGCGGCGGCGTCGGCGACCTCCGGGGCGACGTGGTCGAGGATGCGGGTGCCGAGCTTGCGCAACAGGGCGGCGTCGAACTGCGCCGCCCAGTCGACGAGGACACCGACGGCCTTGTCGGCAGCCTCCGTGCCGGCCGTGGCGTGAACGGTCTCGACCGTCTCGGCGATGACCCGCACCTGCTCCACGTCGACCGCGCCGCCGACCAACGCGTCACGCACCCCGGATGGGGCGGCGTCGAGCGCTGCGGCCAACTCGACCAGCCGCCGGGCGGCACCAACCGTGAGACGTAACCGGTCCCGCAGCCACACGGCCGTCGAGGATGCGCCTTGTGCGGTCGCGGTGCCTCGACCGTCCAGCTCGCGCACGAGGGTCAACTTGACCGCGGCCAGGCGTTGCTCAAGGCGGTGCGTCGCATCCAGCGCCGCCACGAGATCGCGCTCGTTGGCAGCCCAGGCGGCCGTGTCGAAGCAGGCCGCCACGGCGGCCTCGGCCTGCTCCAACGCATCGATCACAGTAGGAGACTAGAACACCTGTACGACACTTTCCGGAGACCGTTCGTGGTCCCGTCGGAGCGGATCGCCACCCCGTCGAAACGCGCGGAGGTGACGTAGCCTCCCGCCATGATCGAACGGGTGAAGGTTGCGGTTGTCGGTGTCGGCAACAACACGTCGGCACTGGTGCAGGGGCTTGCTCTCTACCGCCAGAGCGGCAGCCTGGTCGGCATTCGCCGGCCGATGATCGACGGGCTCGGGGTGGGGGACATCGACGTCGTGGCGGCTTTCGCCACCTCCGCGGAGAAGATCGGCCGGGATCTGACCGAGGCGATCTTTCTGGCGCCCAACAACTTCCCTCGGCTGGACTGCGACCTGCCCGAAGCGGGTGTGCAGGTCACGAAGGGCCTCGTCGACGCGACCGAGGTGCAGCGGGTGGCAGCGGCGCTGGCAGGGGCGGAGGTGCTGCTCTACTCGGCGCCGAGCGGCCGGCCAGAGACCGCCCAGGCGTACGCCGAGGCAGCTCACACGGCGGGTGTCGCCTTCATCAACACCACCTCCGACCCGGTCGCGCGCGATCCACGCTGGATCGACAGGTTCGAGGCAGCCGGTCTACCGCTGCTCGGCGACGACCTGGCCAGCCAGTTCGGCACCTCGGTGCTGCACAACGCGCTGCTGCGGCTGCTGGCGGAACGGGGCCTCACCCTGGTCAGCTCCTACCAGGTCAATCTGGGCGGCACCGAAGACTTCCGCAACCTGGTCGAAAACCCCAACACCAAGAAGCAGTCCAAGCTCAACGCCCTGTCGGGCGCTGACAGCGTCGAGGTCGCCCCGCTCGGGTACCTGCCGCATCTCGCGTCGCAGAAGGTGGCCCACCTCAACCTTGAGGCGCAGGGTTGGGGTGAGACAGCGGTGAGCCTCGACGTGAAGCTGAAGGTGCACGATCCGAGTGGCGCTGCGGGGGTCAACATCGACCTCATCCGCATCGCCGCCAGCGCGCTCCGGAACGGGCGTGGTGGTTACTGCGCCGAAGCGACGTCGTTGCTCAAGTCGCCGCCGGGGACGGCGATCTGAGGCCGGGGGTGAGCAGGCGTTTCATCCGCTCGTACTCGGCGGTCATCTCCGGGGTGGCGAGGACGTCGTCGAGGTCGGCCGAGACCTGGAAGTCGACCTCCTCGACGGAGCGGATGGCCAACTCGTACAGCTCCTCGCGCCGGTCCTCCTCCAGGTAGGTGGTCCAGTGTTCGAGCGCGGTGAGGACGATCAGGATCCCCTGATCCAGGTCGCCGTCGGCGAGGATGCCCGCGTCGATCCGCGTCAACCGTGCGCGGAGCTCCGTCGCGTCGGCCGTCCGGACGTTCTCGCGGGCGCTGGCCAGCGCCGCCCACGCGTCCTCGGTCAGTTCGTCGTCCGAGGCGGTGTCGAGCAGTTCGCTCCGGACCAGCCGGGTGACCGTCTCCAGGCCGAAGACGCGCAGCTTGGCCTCGTCAGCCTCGACGACCAACTGGAGGATCGCCGCTTCGAGTTCGTCGTACCGCATCTCGCCGGCTCCCTCAGGCCGCGCCGACGGAGCGGTAGACCTCCAGGGTCTGGCGGGCGATGGCGTCCCAGGAGAAGTGCTCAACGGCGCGCCGACGGCCGGCCAGGCCGAACCGCTCGGTGCGGGCCGGGTCGGCGAGCAGCGTGTTGATCGCCGACGCCAGGTCGGCCACGAACCTCTCCGGCCGCAACGGCGTCCCGGAGCCGTCGGTGGCCTGCTCGATCGGCACCAGCAGGCCGGTCTCGTCGTCGGCCACCACCTCGGGGATGCCGCCGGTGGCGGTCGCCACCACAGCCGTCTCGCAGGCCATCGCCTCCAGGTTGACGATGCCCATCGGCTCGTACACCGAGGGGCAGACGAAGACTGTCGCGTGGGTGAGCACCTGGATCACCTCGGGCTTGGGCAGCATCTCGGCCACCCAGACCACGCCGGAGCGGTTGGCCCGCAGCTCGGCGACCAGCTCTTCCACCTCGGCGGCGATCTCGGCCGTGTCGGGTGCGCCGGCGAGCAGCACGAGCTGGGTGTCGGCCGGCAGCTCCCGGGCGGCCCGCAGCAGGTAGGGCAGCCCCTTCTGCCGGGTGATCCTTCCCACATAGACCACGCTGGGCAGCGCCGGGTCGATGCCGAGCCGCTCCAGCACGTCGGTGCCGGAGTCCGGGGCGTACTGCACGGTGTCGATGCCGTTGTAGACCACCCGGACCCGGTCCGGGTCGATCTGCGGGTAGGCGGCGAGCACGTCGTTGCGCATTCCCGCACTGACCGCGATCACCGCGTCGGCGGCCTCCATCGCGGTGCGCTCGATCCAGGAGGAGAGCGTGTACCCGCCGCCGAGCTGCTCGGCCTTCCACGGTCGCAGCGGCTCCAGGCTGTGCGCGGTCAGCACGTGCGGCACCCCGTGCAGCAGCTTCGCGGTGTGCCCGGCCAGGTTCGCGTACCACGTGTGGCTGTGCACCACGTCGGTGCCGGCGGTGCCGGCGGCCATCTCCAGGTCCACACCCATCGTCCGCAACGCGGCGTTCGCGCCGGTCAGGCCGGGCGGATCGGCGTACGCCGTGACGCCCGGCTCGGTGCGCGGCAGGCCGAAGCAGTGCACGCGTACGTCGGTGAGGTGGCGCAACTCCCGGGCCAGGTACTCGACGTGCACGCCCGCGCCGCCGTAGACCTCCGGTGGGTACTCGCGGGTGAGCAGATCGACGCGCAGCGGGGTGGGTTCCGTCATGACCCCGCACCCTAGTGCAGAAGACTCCCCGTACGAGTGGTGAAGTCCGACGCGGGTGGATAGCGTCTGGGCATGGCTGCCAAGGTGCTCGCGATCGTCCTGGCGGGTGGGGAGGGCAAGCGCCTGATGCCACTCACCACGGACCGGGCCAAGCCGGCCGTCCCGTTCGGCGGGATGTACCGCATGGTCGATTTCGTCCTCTCCAACCTGGCCAACGCCGGCTATCTCAAGATCGTCGTGCTGACCCAGTACAAGTCCCACTCCCTCGACCGACACATCACCAAGACCTGGCGGATGTCCACCCTGCTCGGCAACTACGTCACCCCGGTGCCCGCGCAGCAGCGTCGTGGTCCGTGGTGGTTCGCCGGCTCGGCCGACGCCATCTACCAGAGCTTCAACCTCATCAACGACGAGCAGCCCGACTACGTGATCGTCTTCGGCGCCGACCACATCTACCGGATGGACCCGCGGCAGATGGTGGAGGACCACATCGCCTCCGGCGCGGCGGTCACCGTCGCCGGCATCCGTCAGCCCCTCTCGATGGCCGACCAGTTCGGTGTCATCGAGGTCGGCGAGGACGGCCGGAAGATCCGTGCGTTCCGCGAGAAGCCCACCGACGCGGTCGGCCTGCCGGACGCGCCCGACGAGATTTACGCCTCGATGGGCAACTACGTCTTCACCACCCGCGCTCTGTGCGAGGTGGTCGAGCGGGACGCGGCGGACAAGTCCAGCAAGCACGACATGGGCGGCAGCATCATCCCGATGCTCGTCGAGCGGGGCGAGGCGAACGTCTACGACTTCCGTGACAACGAGGTGCCGGGCAGCACCGACCGGGACCGCGGCTACTGGCGCGACGTCGGGACGCTCGACTCGTTCTACGACGCGCACATGGATCTGATCAACGTGCACCCCGTCTTCAACCTCTACAACTTCGAGTGGCCGATCTACACGGAGCAGCCGCCGTGGCCGCCCGCGAAGTTCGTCCACCAGTGGGGTGAGCGGGTCGGCCGCGCGGTCGGGTCGATGGTCTCGCCGGGTGTGGTGATCTCCGGCTCGCTGGTGGAGAACTCGATCGTGTCGCCGAAGGTGCGGGTGCACTCCTGGGCGCACGTCGAGGGCTCGGTGCTGATGGAGGGTGTCGAGATCGGCCGGCACGCGGTGGTTCGCCGGGCCATCCTGGACAAGAACGTGTTCGTCCCCGAGGGCGCCGAGATCGGCGTCGACCTGGAGAAGGACCGGCAGCGTTACACCGTCTCCGACAACGGCATCGTGGTGATCGGCAAGGGCCAGCGGGTCGAGCTGTGACCGTCGCACTATCAAGGAGGTAGACCCCGTGACCCATCCCCGTGCCGGCCAGCCCGCCGAGCCCGCCGACCTGGTCGACGTGCCGCGCCTGGTGACCGCCTACTACGCCGAGCATCCGGACCCCGCGGACCCGGCGCAGCAGGTGTCCTTCGGCACCTCCGGCCACCGGGGCTCCAGCCTGCGCAACGCGTTCAACTCCGACCACATCCTCGCGGTCACCCAGGCGCTCTGCGACTACCGGCGGGAGCAGGGCCTCGACGGCCCGCTGTTCCTGGCCCGGGACACGCACACGCTCTCCGCACCGGCCGCCGTGGACGCGCTGGAGGTGCTCGCCGCCAACGGGGTCACCGTGCTGGTCGACAGCCGCGACGGCTACACCCCCACCCCGGCGCTGTCGCACGCGATCCTCACCCACAACCGGGGCCGCACCAGCGGGCTCGCCGACGGCATCGTCATCACCCCGTCACACAACCCGCCCGACGACGGGGGCTTCAAGTACAACCCCACCAACGGCGGGCCCGCCGACACCGACGTCACCCGCTGGATCCAGGACCGCGCCAACGTGATCCTGGCCGCCGGGCTCAAGGACGTCCGCCGGATCACCTACGCGCGGGCCCGGGCCGCCGACACCACCGGGGAGTACGACTTCCTCGCGCACTACGTCGACGACCTGCCGGCGGCGATCGACATCGACGCCATCCGCGACGCCGGGGTGCGGATCGGCGCGGACCCGCTCGGCGGGGCCAGCGTGGCGTACTGGGGCGAGATCGCCGAGCGGCACCGGCTGGACCTGACGGTGGTCAACCCGACGGTCGACCCGACCTGGCGGTTCATGACCCTGGACGGGGACGGCAAGATCCGGATGGACTGCTCCTCGCCGAACGCGATGGCGTCCCTGATCGCCGCCCGCGCCGACTACCAGATCTCCACGGGCAACGACGCCGACGCCGACCGGCACGGCATCGTCACCCCCGACGCCGGCCTGATGAATCCCAACCACTTCCTGGCGGTGGCGATCGGGCACCTGTTCCGCACCCGCGCCAACTGGGGTCCGGCCGCCGCGGTGGGCAAGACCCTGGTCTCCTCCTCGATGATCGACCGGGTGGCCGCCGACCTGGGCCGGCCGCTGCTGGAGGTGCCGGTCGGCTTCAAGTGGTTCGTGCCCGGCCTGCTCGACGGTTCGGTCGGCTTCGGCGGTGAGGAGAGCGCCGGGGCGTCGTTCCTGCGCCGCGACGGCTCCACCTGGACCACCGACAAGGACGGCATCCTGCTCTGCCTGCTGGCCTCCGAGATCCTGGCCACGACCGGGCGCAGCCCGAGCGAGCACTGGGCGGAGCTGGCCGAGCGGTTCGGCGCGCCCGCGTACGCCCGGATCGACGCCCCGGCCACCCGGGAGCAGAAGGCCGTGCTCGCCAAGCTCTCGCCGGACCAGGTCGACGCCACCGAGCTGGCCGGTGAGCCGATCACCGCGACCCTGACCACCGCCCCCGGCAACGGCGCACCGATCGGCGGCCTGAAGGTCACCACGGAGTCCGGCTGGTTCGCCGCCCGCCCGTCCGGCACCGAGGACGTCTACAAGATCTACGCCGAGTCCTTCCAGGGCCCGGAGCACCTCCGCCGTCTCCAGCAGGAGGCCCAGGACCTGGTCACGCAGGTTCTCGGCTGAGCGGTCGGGCTTCCACCTCGAACGCGGCGGGGCCGACGCCAGAAGGCGTCGGCCCCGTTTCCGCGAGGTCAGCGGGCCAGCGGTACGCCCCCGCGCCGTTGGGGGAGCGAGCCGTGCGGGCTGCCACAGAGCCGGGCGAGCTGATCGACGACCTTGGCAGGTTCGTCGAACGGATCCAGTCCACTGACCTCGAGGGGGTCCAGGGCCGGAACGGTCACGTGCGAGATCAGCGGGTGCAGTGGCCGGTGGTCGGCCTCGCCCTGACCGAGCAGGTCCTCGTGCAGCTTCTCCCCCGGGCGTAGCCCGGTGTAGACGATCGGGACCGGAGTGGCCGACCGCTCGACCATGCGGCGGGCGAGGTCGTCGATCCGGACCGGCTCGCCCATGTCGAGCACCAGGGCCTCCCCGTCGCGGCCGATGGCGGCCGCCTGGAGGACCAGGTGCACCGCCTCCTGCACCGTCATCAGGTACCGGGTCACGTTGGGGTCGGTGACTGTCAGCGGCTGCCTCGCCTCGATCTGCCGTTGGAAGGCAGTAACCACCGAGCCCCGGCTGCTCAGGACGTTGCCGAACCGGACGCTCAGGAAGGTGCCCGGGTAGGTCGCCGCAGCGTGCGCGGTCAGCATCTCGGTGATGCGCTTCGAGTAGCCGAGCACGCTGATCGGGTCGGCGGCCTTGTCGGTGGAGATGTTGACGAAACGGGCGACGTCCCGGCACGCGTCCAGCACGCTGAGCGTTCCCCAGACGTTGGTCTTGACCGCCTCGCCCGGGTGCCGTTCCAGCAGGGTCAGGTGCTTCAGCGCGGCGGCGTGGAAGACGATCTCGGGGCGGCGTTCCCGCATGATGCGTCGGATACCTTCGTCGTCCCGCAGGTCGGCGAGGATGAGTTCGGGGCCGTCCAGCAGCGCACGTCCGGTGAGCGACATCTGGAGGCTGTGCAGGGCCGACTCGTCCCGGTCCAGCATCATCAGCTCACCGGGGTTGGCCCGCATGATCTGCCGGCACAACTCCGAGCCGATCGAGCCTCCGGCGCCGGTGACCAGAACGCGTCGACCGGTGAGCCCGTTGTCGTCCAAGGTCAGGTCGCCGACCACCTGGCGTCGGCCAAGCAGGTCGCTGATCTGGACGTCCCGCACGTCGCTGACAGTGATCCGGTGATCCACCAGATCCCGGACCGGTGGCAGGACCTTGAACGCTGCGCCGGTGCGCAGGGTCGCCTCCCGCACCTCGCGGATCAGCGTGGCGTCGGCGTTGGCCACCGCGAAGATCACTGTGGTGGCGCCGGTGCGGCGGATCACGTCGACGAGGTGCTGTCGGCCGCCCAGCACCGGGACACCGGCGATGCGGAGGTCGTGTTTGCCCGGGTCGTCGTCGAGCGCGCCGACGGGCAGGTAGCGGCCCTTCGGGTCGCTGAGCATCGCGCGCACCAGCCCCTGCCCGGCCTCGCCGAGGCCGAAGAGCAGCACCGGGGTGGCCGAGCGGGCGTCCGGTCGCATCGCGCGGTCCCGTCGGTGGCGGTGCAGGAGCCGGCAGCTGAGCATCAGCAGCAGTGCCAGCGCGGCACCGATCACCGGGGTGCTGGCCGGCACCGGGCGTTCGCCCAGCGTGAGAAGGGCGACGAGGACGATCGCGGCGGTGGTGGCGGTGGTGCCGGCGAGGCCACGAACCTCCTCGACGGTGCCGAGGGGTTGACGACCGGAACGGATGCGACGCAGCGCGCTGACGCCGACGTGCAGCACGGCGGCCCCACCGCCGAGCAGTACCGCGTTGACCGCCTGGTCGATGGTGAGAGCCAACTCGTACCTCGCCCAGCCCGCGACCGTGAACCCGCCGACCCAGCCGAGGGCGTCGGCGGCGAGGAAGACGGCGGTCCGACGACGACTCACCCTGGCCCGGCCGGTGGCTGGTGATGTCGTTGGCTCAACCCGTTGTATCTCCGGCGGCATCTACGACTCCCTGTCCTGTCCGTGGCCGGGGGTGACCCAGGGCAGGTCAGGGGGCCACACACGTCCCCTAACTGCTTAACGGATTTTGCGACACGGAATCCGGTTTTCACATTTCCATAACCGTTTGTCTGATTCAGTGTCGGGAAGCCCGACGAAAGTGCCGTTACCGGCGAGGCTCCTCGCGGCGGCCGAGCTGGCGACGCAGGCTCTCGGGAAGCAACTCGCGAAGCTGCTCCGGCAACAGGGGAAGATCCAGCAGCCCCAGCTTGAGCTGATTGCGTTCCTGGTGGCGGCGCGGATCGAGGCGGACCACCAGGCCGGCGCCGTGGCGGTAGTGCACCTCCACCGCACCCGTCGTCGACCTGTTGCGGATCACCCGCCCGTCCACCTCCACCGAGACCGGCCCGGACCCGGGCCGCAGGTCCAGCCGCACCGTCTCCTCCGGCGAGAGCACCACCGACCGGGAGATGCCGGCCATCGGAGCGCTCGGCGTCACCACCACGGCCCGCGTCGCCGGCGAGATCAGGGGTCCACCGGCGGCGTAGCTGTAGGCGGTCGACCCGGTCGGGGTGCACACGACCACCGCGTCACAGCGGTAGTAGCCGTACTGTTGCCCGTCCACGCTCAGGTTCGCGCTGACGAAGCCCTGCCCCGGATGGCGGACCAGCGCGATGTCGTTGAACGCGACGACGTCGTCGCCGCACACCGTGCAGGCCAGGCAGCTGTGTGCCTCGATGGTGTACTCCCCGGTCAGCAGTCGGGCCAGCGCCGCCGGCAGGTCCGGCGGTTCGACCTCCACGAGGAACCCCAGCTTGCCCAGGTGTACGCCGAGCACCGGCTTCGGGTCGTGGACGGCCAGCCGCAGCGCGCCCAGCATCGTGCCGTCCCCGCCGATGGCGACCAGCATGTCCGACCCGGCGGCCAGCTCCTCCTCCGGCACCCCCCGGACCGGCTCGGGCACCCGGTGCCGGTCCTGTTCGCGAACCGCCAGGACGGCGTGGTGCTCGGCGGCCCAGGCCACGATCGTGCCCACCACCGGGGACACGTCCCGGGTGGGATGGAGCACCAGCCCGAGCCGGAACCGATCCATGTTCCCAGCTCATCACAGTTTGGGCGGCCGCACGGGCCGACCCGCGACGACCGCGTACGCAAGGGCGTTTCGCCCGGTCGGTTGGTTCGTTGGGTCAGGAGCGACCAACAACATCCCAAAGGGGGCGCGCGCGATGACCTGGCCCGGGGCTGCCCTCGACCCCGGCGGGCCGACCGGTGGAACCGAGGCGCGGACGGATCGGCCAACCAGGGACGGGGCGTCGGCTGCCCACCGGGATCTCGTCGGTCGGGTGCTCCGCTGCTACCCGGTGACCGTCGTCGTGCTCGCCCCGTACGCGCTGCTCATCCTGCCGACAGCGGTCTTCTACCGGAATCCGGAGACCGGCTTCATCGTCTCCCTGGTCGGGCTCGCGGTGCTGGGCAGCGCCGCCGTGGAAACGGTCGGGCGGCTGCTCGGGCGGCCCGACCCGCGCTGGCGGGAGGGCTTCCGGCGCGCCCACGCCCGGTACCCGCGGCTCTACCCGGTGGCCATCGTGGTCACGCTGACCAGCATCACCGCCAACGTGCTCGGGGCCCACCTCGGGCGCGGCACCATCGTCAACCAGGTCGCCGGTGACCTGACCGACGGGCCGCTCGCGATGGTGAGCACGCTCTTCTCGGGGTGGACAGCCCTGGGCTTCGCGTTGCTGGTGGCCAGCCACCTGAGCGGTCGGCTGTCGCGGGTGAAACTGTACGGCTGGCTGGCCGTCCTCGTCGGCGCGGAGCTCTACGTCGCCCTGCTGACGGCAGTCACCGCTCCGCTGGTCGCGCTGGCGTTCTTCATGGCTGCCACCGGAGCGCTCTGCGGCGTCTTCCGACTGCGTTACCTGGTGGTCTGTGCGGTGGTGCTCTTCCTCGCCTGGCCGGCCGTGTTCGAACACCGCAACAACATTCGGGAGGATCGCGGCGTCGCGGTGGACACCACTGTCACCGCCACGGACCGACTGCGGTTGGACAGTCAGCTCAGTGTGGTGGCGGGCTTCGACGTCCCGGTCGACCTGGGTCAGCCCGGGGTCACCGACTACCTGCGGTACGGGCTGGTGCCCCGGGTGCTGGATCCGGACCGGCCGGTGCTCTCCACCGGGCAGCGGATCAACCTGTACATCGGCGGTGGGTCGACGTCGGCCTACACCTTCCTGCTGCTGGGCAACATCTGGTTCTTCGACGGCCCGGTCGGCGTGGTCGCCGTGCACGCCTTCTGGGCCGCGGTGGCGGCAATGCTGCTGCGCTGGCGGGGGCCGCCCGGCCCGGTCCGGCTGAGCCTCTTCTGCCTGGTGCTCTTCGACCCGCTGCTCTGGTCCAACACCTACCCGGACTCCACCATCAGTTTTCTGCAGCACGTGGTGGCGGCGCTGCCGGTCTTCGTCCTCCTGGGGCTCACCCGCCGCCCCCTGCACGGGGCCCGCAAGAACGCGGGCACCGGCCGACTGCCCACCGCCCGCGGCGCGATCCGGTGACCGTACGGGTGGGCCGGCACGCGGTCGGCCGGCACGCCGTCGGCCGGGCCGACGCTCCGGACGGTCCACGCACCGGTCGCCGGGCGCTGCTCGCGCTGGTCGTCGGCGGGCTCTCCAGCGGCGGCAACCTGCTGCTGGCGATCACCGTGACCCGACTGGAGTCGGTCGGCGGGCTGGGTCAGTTCGCCCTGGCCTTCTCGTTCTACATCGTCGGCTCCGGGTTGGTGCGGAGCACAGTGACCGACACCGTGCTGGCCACCGGGATCGGGGTCGCGCCGGCCGCCCGGCGGGCGATCCTGCTCGGCCTCGTCGGTGGCTCCCTGGTCGGCGCGGCCGGCGTGGCGTACGGCTCGACCTACCTGCTGTTCGTGGGCCTCGCCCTGCCCGGGTTGGTCCTCTACGACTACACCAAGGCGGTCGCCGTCGGCATCGGCGCTCCCTCGGCGGCGATGGCCCAGGAGATCGCCTGGGCGGTGCTCACCGGGTGTGCCGCGCTGGCCGGCCTGCTCCGGGTGATCGACGCGCCGTACGTCTTCGCCCTGTGGGCCGTCGGCGGCGCTCTGATCGGCGTGGTCGTGGCGGCCCGGCGCCGGTACGCGCTGGTGCCCGGCTGGCGGGTCGGCCGCGCCGAGAGCCGCGTCGCGGCGGGGTTCGGTGCGCAGTTCCTGCTGACCACCGGGTCGGCGCAGCTGGCGCTGACCGCTGTGGCGTTGGTCGCCGGCACGGCGGTGGTCGGCGCGTTGAGCGCCGGGCGCACGCTGCTGGGGCCGGTCAACCTGGTGCTGTCGACCGCGGCCACGCTGATCCTGCCGCAGTTGGCCCGCACCCGGGCCGAGTCCCGCGCGGTGCGGACTCGGGCGGCTGTCCGGCTCGCGCTGCTCGTGGCCGCCGCCGTTCTGCCGTTGACCATCGTGGTCGCCCTGCTGCCGGACGCGGTCGGGAAGGAACTGCTCGGCGCCAACTGGACCGCCGCCCGGAGCCTGCTGGTACTGCTCGCGCTGGAGAGCCTGCTCGCCGTGCCGGCCACGATCGGCTTCGCCGGGCTGCGGATCGAGCGGGCGAGCCGGCGGGCGATAGTGCTCGGCATCCTGCTCGGCGGGCTCCGTGTGCCGGCGGTCGTCGCCGGGGCGGTCCTGTTCGGCGCGCCCGGGGCGGCCGGCGCGCTTGTCGTGCTGGCCCTGCTCAGCGCGGTGGCCTGGGGCGGCAGCTATCTCCTGCTGCTGTCCGACCGGGCGGTGGAGCGCCCACCGGTCGTCCAACCGGTCTGACCGCCGGACCCGCGCCGACGGGGTCGGCGCGGGTCGGGTGACGGGTCGGGTGGCGGGTCAGGCGATGGTGGCCAGGGCGGCGCGGACGCGCTCCACCACGGCCTTGACCGCCGGTTCGGCCAGATCGGCGTACGTGGGCAGGTTGATGCCGCGCCGACTCAGGTCCTCGGTCACCGGACAGTCCGCGCCCGGATCACGATGCGCGGGTAGGTCCGGGATCGGCACGAAGAACGGGCGGGTCTCCACGCCGAGCCGGGCGAGCGCCCGGGCCAGCGCGTCCCGGGACGTCGCGTCCCCCTCGGCCCCCACGAGGAAGGCCGCCATCCAGGGCGCCCGGCGAACTCCGGCGGCCACCGGCTGCGCCGACAGCGCCGGCTCGTCGGCCAACTGCTCCTCGTAGCCGGCGATCACCCGGTCCCGGAGGGCGATGATCTCGTCGGCCCGCTCCAGTTGGGCGCAGAGCACCGCGGCGCACAGGTTCGTCATCCGGTAGTTGTAGCCCAGCACCGGGAAGTAGTACCGCCGGTGCGGATCCATGCCCTGGTTACGCAGCAGGCGCATCCGGTCGGCCAGGGCCGCGTCGGAGGTGGTAACGCAGCCGCCCTCGCCGGAGGTGAGCACCTTGTTGCCGAAGAACGAGAACGTTGTGACGTCGGCGAGCGATCCGGTGGGCCGCCCGTCGAGGGTGGCGCCGAACGACTCGGCCGCGTCGGCGACCAGGAGCAGACCGTGCCGGTCGCAGAGCTGGCGCAGCGCGGTGTAGTCGGCCGGGTGCCCGTACAGGTCGACGGCGATGACCGCCCGGGTATGCGGGCCGATCGCGGCGCGTACCCCGGCGGGGTCGACACACCAGCTCTCCGGTAGGACGTCCACACAGATGGCGCGCGCGCCGCAGTACGCGACGGCGTTGGCCGTCGCCACGTAGGTCAGCGCGGGCACGATCACCTCGTCCCCCGGCCCGATGCCGGCCGCCGCGAGGACCAGGTGCAGCGCGACAGTGCCGTTGCTGGTCGTCACGGCGGTGTCGGCGGCGCAGCGACGGGCGAAACGCTCCTCGAAGTCACGCAGGTACGGGCCCTGTGAGGAGATCCACCCGCTCCGCAGCGCGTCGAGGACGTACCGCTCCTCCAACGTGGAGAGGCTCGGTCGGGCCACCGGATAGGTGTCCTCCGCGATGCTCATGTTCCAACCTCTCCGCTGTCGACGGCGTCGTTCGCGGCCTCGGCGACGAACGGGGACCGTGGCACCGGACCCGATCCGCCCCGCGCGGCCCAGCTCAGGACGTCCAGGTAGTCGCGCCCGGTGGCCGCCCAGGTACGCCCGGCCAGCCGGTCGTTCGCCCGCCGCGAGGCGGCGGCGTAACGTTCCCGCTCGTCAAGCAGGTGCCGCACCGCCTCGGCCAGGGACAGCGGATCCCGCGCCCGGAAGACCGCCGCCTCGGCGCGATTGAACTCCAGCTGGTCGAGCAGCGGCTCGACGTCGGCGCAGGCGACCGGGAGACCCCAGGTGAACGCCTCCAGCAGCGCGCCGCTGGCCGCCTCCCAGAGCGAGGGTACGACCACCGCGTCCGCTCGGGCGTAGATGGCGTTCAGCTCGTCCAGGCTGACGTAGCCGGGGAAGGACACCCGGCCGCGCAGGTCGGGTTGCGCGGCGCGGGCGAGCAACCGGCTCGCCTCGGGCTCGACCAGCGGCCCCGGACAGATCAGGCGGCACTCCGGCAGCAGCGCCATCGCCTCCAGCAGGGTCGCGTGGTTCTTGTGCTCCGCGGTGGACGACGGATAGACCAGCAGCCCCGGTTCGGGCCGCGTGTGCGCCTGCTCCGGTGCGGGTTGGAACGCCGGGGTGGGGATGAGCACGGTCCGCTCCGCGGCCTCCGGGAAGAGGCGCAGGGTCTCCCGGTACGGATGGGGCCAGGTCACCACGATCGCCGCCGCGTGGGCCACATTCTCCCGGATCACCGCCGCGAAGCCGGGGGCGTGGAACTCGGCCCCCAGGTGGCGCAGATCGTGCAGGACGACGACCGATCTGGTCGACCCGATCGGCGCACAGTGGAACGGGAACAGGGTGACGTCGACGTCGGTGTGCCGCATGACGGACCGTTGCCGGATGGCGTTGACGGCCGTGCGGACCGTACGGGAGTTGCGCACGGCCCGCGGCGTCCACCGGCGCAGCAGTTGGCCGGTGGGGTTGTCGGAACGGAGCGGCTGCGCCACCTCGGTCCAGCCGATCCGCGCGTCGGGCACCTGGTCCCGCCACTCGGCCAGCGTGCCCCGCAGGATGTTCACCCGCAGGTCGCAGGAGTCGTCGGCGGCCATACCGGTCAGCAGGCCGTAGGTGAAGGCTTCGAGCCCGGCGGCGTGACCGGGGCGGATGGGTGCGGCGTCGACCGCGACCCTCACCGGTCCACCCGGATCAGTCGGCCCATCCGCTCGTCCTCGAGGAGCTGCCGGTCGGCGTCGACCATGACCCGGACCAGGTCGCTGAAGAGCGTCTTCGGGGCCCAGCCCAGCTTGCGTCGGGCCTTCGAGTAGTCGCCGATGAGGGCGTCGACCTCCGCCGGGCGGAAGTAGGCGGGGTCCAGCTCCACGTACCGCTGCCAGTCCAACCCGACCCGGTCGAACGCGGCCTCGACGAACTCGCGCACTGTGTGGCCCTCGCCGGTGGCGACCACGTAGTCGTCCGGGGTGTCCTGCTGGAGGGCGAGCCACATCGCCTCGACGTACTCCGGTGCGTAGCCCCAGTCCCGAACGGCGTCCAGGTTGCCCAGGTAGAGCTTGTCCTGAATGCCGGCCTCGATCCGCGCCACCGCACGAGTGATCTTGCGGGTCACGAAGTTCTCGCCCCGGCGTGGGCTCTCGTGGTTGAACAGGATGCCGTTGGCGCAGAACATGTTCCAGGACTCGCGGTAGTTCACCGCCGACCAGTAGGCGTACGCCTTCGCGCACGCGTACGGGCTGCGCGGGTGGAACGGGGTTTCCTCGCGTTGCGGCGGCGGGCTCGAGCCGAACATCTCCGACGAGGACGCCTGATAGAACCGGCAACCGACGTCGGCGGAGCGGGCCGCCTCCATCATGCGCAGCGCCCCGAGTCCGGTGACGTCCGCCGTGTACCCGGGGATGTCGAAGGAGACCCGGACGTGGCTCTGCGCGCCCAGGTTGTAGATCTCGTGGGGGCGGATGTCGCGGATCAGCGCGGTCAGCGAGGCGGGATCGGAGAGGTCGCTGTAGTGGAGGAAGAGTCGGGCGTCACCGCTGCGCGGATGGACGTCCACGTGGTCGATCCGCTCGGTGTTGAAAGAGGACGACCGCCGTTTGATGCCGTGCACCGTGTATCCCTTGTCGAGCAGGAACTCCGACAGGTAACTGCCGTCCTGACCGGTGATGCCGGATATGAGTGCCGTTCGTGACATGAAGTCCCTCTCCTGCTGGGCCGGTTTTCCCCGCCGAATCCTTATATCGCTCTCGGAGTCGGCACTCCTGCGGTTTCATGTAACTGGCGGAATTTATTCTTCGCGGCCCCTGCGCAGCCCAGTCGCGGCAGCTCAGTTCGGAGGAGGGCTCAGTCACGGATCGAGCATCCGATCGTTAGGCGAATCGATCCTGTGGCACGAGCGAGGAGCGAGGATGGCCGGCGATCCCACCCCCGCGGCGGACACCCGAGAAAGGCCGGCGACTGTCGACGAGAGCAAATTCCACGTCCTGGTGACCGCCGGCTATTTCGCTCCCGGTTGGCGGGCTGGAGGGCCGGTCCGGTCCATTTCCGAGGTGCTCGCCCTGGCCAGTGACGACATTGAGACGTCAATGCTGACCCGTGACCGCGACCTCGGTTGCCGCGACCCCTATCCGGGGCTCTCCGGTCGCTGGGCCCGGGTCGGCCGGACGAACGTCTTCTATCTCGGCGTACGTCGGCCGGGGCACTGGCGGTCGCTCTGGCGCTCGCTACGCGTCGGCCGGTACGACCTGCTGTACGTCAACAGCGTCTGGTCGACCTTCTCCATCCTGCCGATGGCCGCGGCCCGGCTCGGTCTGCTGCGGGTGGGCCGCATCCTGGTCGCCCCCCGGGGTGAGTTCGGCGCGGCGGCGCTCCAGGTGCACCGACTCCGTAAGCGGATCTTCCTGACTGCCTGGCGGCGGATGCTGCTCGACCCTCGGGTGCTGTGGCACGCCACCACGCCGGTCGAGGCCAACGACATCCAGCGGGTGCTGCCCCGGGCGCGGATCGGTGTCGTCGCGGTCAGCCGGGGCCCCGAGCCGGACGAGTCGCCGGTCGCGACACCCGCGACCCACCACGCGCGGCTGGTCTTCATCGGGCGGATCTCGCCCATGAAGAACCTCGACCTGGTGCTGGCCTCGCTCGCCTTCGTGCCGGTGCCGGTGCCGGTGCGGCTGGACATCTACGGCCCGGTGGAGGACCAGGCGTACTGGCGACGCTGCCGGGAGCACCTGGCCGAGCTGCCCGAGTCGGTCACCGTCAGTTATCGGGGTGAGCTGCCACCCGAGCAGGTCCGCGCGACCTTCTTCCGCTACGACGCGTTCGTCATGCCGACCCGGGGGGAGAACTACGGCAACGCCATCGCAGAGAGCCTCTCCGCGTGCTGCCCGGTGCTCTGCTCCGACCGGACACCCTGGACGGCGGTGCTGCGCGACGGCGGCGGGCTGGTCCTCACCGAGCTGACCGCGGCGGCGTTGGGTGCCCTCGTCACCCAGGTGGCGACCGCCACCCCCGAGCAGCGGCACGCGGCCCGGGTCGAGGCGGGAGAGGCCTACCGCCGTTGGCGGGCGAGCCGGGCGCCGATCAGCGTCCTCGACCAGGCGTGGCGGGTGATCCGCGACCCTGCGTACCGGGTGCCGCCGCAGGGGCGGACCCCGTGAGCCGTACCCGGCCCTGCCTTCCACGACCCGCACATCTGCCACCAGGAGGCGTCAAGTGACCCGCGTGATGACCGTCGTCGGAACCAGGCCGGAGATCATCCGACTGGCCCGGGTGATCGACGCGCTCGATCGGACCGTGGACCACACGTTGGTGCACACGGGACAGAACTGGGACCCGTCCCTCTCCGACGTCTTCTTCAGCGAGCTGGGGGTCCGAGCGCCGAATCTCTTCCTGCGCGCCGACACCCAATCGCTCGGCAGCCTCCTCGGCGCCGTCCTGGTCGGCACCGAGAAGGCGATCGCCGAGCTGCGCCCGGACGCGTTGCTGGTGCTCGGTGACACCAACAGCGCGATCTCGGCGCTGATGGCCCGGCGGATGAACGTGCCGGTGTACCACATGGAGGCCGGCAACCGCTGCTTCGACCTGAACGTGCCGGAGGAGACCAACCGGTGCATGGTCGACCACATCGCCGACTTCAACCTGGTCTACTCGGAACACGCTCGACGCAACCTGCTCGCCGAGGGGCTGCATCCGCGCCGCATCCTGCACACCGGCTCACCCATGCGCGAGGTGCTCGACCACTACCGACGGCAGATCGAGCGGTCCACCGTGCTGGCCCAACTCGAACTCGAACCGGGCGGCTACTTCGTCGTCAGCGCCCACCGGCAGGAGAACGTCGACCACCCGGACCGGCTCCGTCGGCTGCTGGAGTGCCTGCGGGTGGTCCGCGACGAGTGGCGGCTGCCGCTGCTGGTCTCCACGCATCCGCGTACCCGCAAACGGCTTGAGGCGCTGGCGGGCGACGGCCTGCACCTCGACGGCGTGGCCTTCCACGAGCCGTTCGGCTTCTTCGACTACGTGACCCTGCAACGGCATGCCCGATGCACCCTCTCCGACAGCGGCACGGTCAGCGAGGAGGCCGCGATTCTCGGGTTCCCGGCGGTGACCCTGCGCGAGTCCATCGAGCGTCCGGAGGCAATGGACAGCGGGGCGATCGTGATGACCGGCCTGGAGCCCGACGGGGTCGTCGAGGCCATCCGGGTGGTGGTGGCGCAGGTGGCCGAGGGTTCGGTCGCCTGTCCGCTCGACTACCAGGTCCCCGACACGTCACGCCGGGTGGTCGACTTCATCCTGTCGACGGTGCGCCGCCATCACGACTGGGCGGGCATCCGCCGCTGAGCCGGCCGCCGGCCGGGCCGGCACACCCGTCACCACGACACCCGGGGGGACATCGCGCGTCACGCAGGCGCCGGCGCCCACTGTGGCGTCCCGGCCGACGGTCAGCTTCGGCAGGATCGCGGCGGTGGTGCCCACCAGGACGCCGTCCCCCAGCCGGCAGTACCCGGAGACCGCGGCGAGCGGATTGACCGAGACGTAGTCGCCGAGCACACTGTCGTGCCCAACCGTGCAGTTCTGGTTGAGGTGCACATGCCGCCCCAGCAGCACGTTCGTGGTCACCCGGGCGCCACCGGCGACGAACAACCCCTGCTGGTGGACGCAGTCGGGGCCGATCTCGGCGGCCGGATGCACCACTGTGGCCGCCGGCAGGCCGTACCGGGCGATGGTCTGGTCGGTCTCGCGACGCAACCTCGGATGCCCGACACCGAGCACCACGTGGGTGCTGGCGGGTTGGGCGGCCAGCCACCGGGTCGGGCCGAGGAAGGCGACGCCGAGGCGGTGTACCGCCTCGACATTGGACTCGGTGGGGTAGTCGTCGACGAAGCCCAGCATCCGCCACGGCGGTGCATCCTTCGCAATGGTGTTCAACAGCCGAATTACCCCATATGCCTCACGGCCCATGCCGCCCGCGCCTACGATCACTACGTCGGTCGTCAACCGCGGCTCCCTCGGCTACGGAGAACGCTGGCCGCTCTCCGTCATCTGAACCGGTTACCGGTGCCGATGGTGACGGGCGAGTGCCGGCGCTCCCGTCAATCCTCGCGTGTGCCAGGCACTGGCGTGCCCGCGCCGACGCCGGGACAGCAGTCTGGAAGGTGAGCCGAAGGTGAATGAGTTGGCAGGAACGCGTCTCCCCGACCGAGCCGAGACACCACAGAGGACGGCGCGATCCACGACCGCGCCCGGGTACCGGGTGCTCGCCACCGCTCGCGTGTTCGAGCCAGGCTTTCGCGGCGGCGGGCCGATCCGCTCCCTGCGGTTCATCCTCGACACCCTGCCGGACGACCTCGACGTCACACTGGTCACCGGGGACCGGGACCTCTGCTCGTCCGCACCCTACCCGGGCCTGTCCGGTCGACTGGTGCGGCGCGACGACCGCTGCGCCGTCTTCTACCTCGGCCCGTTCGCGCTGCGGCATTGGGTCCGACTCGCGCGGCACGTCCGGTCCCGCCCGGTCGATCTGATCTACGTCAACAGCCTCTGGTCGCTCTTCTCGGTGCTGCCGATCCTGGCGGTGGCGCTGCGACTGGTACGCGTCCGCGCCATCATGCTGGCCCCGCGCGGCGAGCTCTCGCCCGGCGCGCTCGCCATCAAGTCGCGCAAGAAGCGACTCTTCCTGGCGGTCTGGGCCCCGCTGCTGCGTCGGCTCGACGTGCGCTGGCAGGCGTGCAGCTGGCTGGAGGAGAAGCAGATCCGCGCCGCCATGCCCTGGGCGCAGATCATGGTCAATGGCAACGAGTGCCCCATCCCGGAGCTGCCGGCGCCCCGGGCCGTCGCCCACGACGGGCCGCTGCGGTTGGTGTTCGTCGGCAGGATCTCCCCGATGAAGAACCTCACCAGGGCGTTGGAGGCGGTCGCCGGCGCCACGCACCCGCTGGAGTTCGACATCTACGGTCCGCGGGAGGACGAGCAGTACTGGGCGGGCTGCCGGCGCCTCATCGACGCGATGCCCGACCACGTCCGGGTCCGCTACCTCGGGGAACTCGAGGCGGACGAGGTGATGGCGACCTTCAGCCGATACGACGCCTTCCTCTTCCCCACGCTGGGCGAGAACTACGGGCACGTCATCCTGGAGAGCCTGGCGTCCGGCTGCCCGGTGGTCTGCTCCGACGCGACGCCGTTCAGCGAGTTGATCGCCGACGGCGGGGGAGCGGTGGTCCGGCCGGCAACCGCGGCCGCGCTGAGCGAGACCCTCGACCGGCTGGCCGACCGCTCGGCCGGGGAGCGCGCCGAGGCGAAGGAGACCGCGGGCCGGCGGTACCAGCTCTGGCGACAGCAGCTCCGGGAACTCAACGTGCTGGACCACGCCCGGCGATTCTGCGCCTGACCCGGCTCGCCGTCACTCGGGCTGGAGCTACCTCGTTGCAATGGTGGGGCCCGCGTGGGTGGGTCCGTCGTCTGCCACCCCGGTAGGCCCGATGAGCGAGGACAGCACGTGCCCAGTCGCGTTCGTACGATGGTCCGACGAGTCCGGGACCACCTGGCCGCCACCCGTGACCCCGAGGCGTTCGCGCGGTCCCTGGGGGTGAAGCTGACCGGACGGGTCAGGTTCTACGGCGTCAGCCGGGCGATGTTCGGCTCGGAGCCGTGGCTGATCACCATCGGGAACAACGTCTACATCACCTCCGAGGTGCAGTTCGTCACGCACGACGGCGGCACCCTGATCCTGCGCAAGGACCATCCCGACCTGGACTGGACCGCCCCGATCACGATCGGCGACGACGTCTACATCGGGATGCGGTCGATGATCCTGGCCGGCGTCACCATCGGAAACCGGTGCGTCATCGGGGCGGGCTCGATCGTCACGCGCGACATCCCGGACAACACGGTGGCGGCCGGTGTCCCGGCGCGACCGCTGCGGACCACCGACGAGTACCTCGAACGGTTGCAGGCCAAGTCGCTTGGCATCGGGCACCTTCCCGTCCCGGAGAAGCACGAGGCGATGAAGAGGATCTACGGGGTCACCACCGTCTGACCCCGCCCGCCGGCCGCGACCGACAGCTTAGGCCCGCCGGTACGCGACCCGTGGTGGCGGCAGTTGGTGGACGCCAGCGATGGTGATCGCCCCCAACGCGCCGGTCGTCCCGGTCACCTCGTAACCGAACCGGTCCCCGGTCATCGCCGCCGAACTGGTGCCGAGGTTGAGGGTGGTGGTGGCGGCGCCGGCGCTGCTGGCCCGCAACGTGGGCGGGGTGACACCGCTCGTCTGCCACACGTGCCCGTACCAGTGCCAGCCGGCCGGCAGCACCACGGGGACACTCAACACCGACTCCTTGACGCCGACGGACGTGACGGCGACGCTGCCGAAGTCGGCGATCGGGCCGAGGACGGCGGGACGTCCGGTCGCCGGATCGTGCGCGTACACGCCGTGCCGCATGGTCCCGGTTCCCGTCGCGGTGATCTCGACGCACACCCGGTCGACCGGGGTGGGCTCCGCCAGGTACATCGGGTGCAGCAGCAGCGACTGGTAGCTGCCGGTGTAGGTGACGGGCTCGGTCGGGCCGGCGAGGACGAGGAAGTAGCTACCGCGCGGGCCGGTCACCCCGGGGAGCGGCCCCACCGACGCCGGGTCGGGTTCCGCGCGCCACATCCCGTACCCGGTGGGGACCGGCATGCTGTACGAGATCCCGCCGACGGCGACCCGGTCCGGCACGGTGAGGTTCGTCGGGCCGGCCGGGACCAGCAGCCGGTGGAACAGCTGCGGAGCCGGCATCTGGGCTTGGGCGACCGCCTCGACCCGTTCGATCATCACGAAGTCGTCTGTGGAGTCCGACACGACGATCTCGGTGGCCGCCGAGGGCGGCGCCAGGTAGCGCCGGTAGGCGGTACCGGTCACGGATTCGCCAGCCTCCATGGTGCGACCCCACACCAACTGCGGATAGTTCTTCTTCAGGCTGGAGGTGATGAACCAGCCCTTGGCCGTGGTGTAGCGGGCCCGGATCTCGGGCACGCCGTCGGCGACCGGCAGCAACCCGACGGCGATGCCCCACTGCTGGACCTGGCCGCTGTTCACCACCCACTGGGTCATGCTGCTCGCCGGAATCAGCCGGTTCGTCAGGGTCGCCGGGGTGAAGTCGGTGAGAGCCGCGAGCGTGTCGATGTTCGCCCACACCGACCAGTTCAGGCCGCCGGCCGTGCCGACGTTCGGCATGAACTGCCGGCGGCTACCGCCGGCCACCGGGGTCAACGGACCGCACTGGGTCACTCCGGCGTTCAGGGTGAACCGCTCCAGCGCGGCCACCGTCTGTCCGACCAGCAGGCCGCCCTGCGACCAGCGGTAGACGTTCGAGATGCGGCACAGGGACGGGATCCGCGACATGATCGTCGCGATGGGTGTGCCGATGTTCGCCCTGGCTGTGTCGATCATCCCCCGGTAGGACGGGATCAGGTAGGACTCCCGGATCGTCAGCTCCTGCCCGGTGGACCGGCCGTCCGGCACCGGTCGTCCGTCCAGCTCGACAGCCACCGTGTGGGAGTGGGTGGCCGGGCGGATCTGCACGTCGGGCGTCAGACCCGTGATCGGCACGGTGGCCGTGTGGGTCGCCCCCGACAGGTGGGTGAGCGGCGCGGCCGGCTTGACCCGGGCGCCCTGCGCGATGCCGTCGACGATCGTGTACGGGTTGCCGAAGAGCAGGCTGTTCGCGTTGGTGATGGCCAGCAGGGTGAAGGTGCGTGTTCCGTCGGTCCACTGCGAGCCCACGTCGATTGTCGTCTTGCCGTGGTTGGTGACGACGATCTGGTTGCCGACGTTGTAGCCGTGGTTGCCGCCGACGTACGACCAGCCGGTGTTGATCGGGCAGTTGTCGTCGGCGGTGTCATGGATCTTCGTCCCGACGGCGGACATCACCGGCCACACCTGGGCGTCGGTAGCGGTCGAGGGCACCAGGGTGACCTGGGGGAGACCGGCGTGCCACATGCCGACCATCGCCTCGGCGTACGCCAGGTTGGCGGGCATGACCAGGTCACGAGTGCTGTCGAAGCGCGACCGGACGGACATCAGGGCATTGGACCGGTAGACGATCAGCTCGGGCATGTCGGCACCTCCACCGCGAACACGCTGACGACGAACCTCACTGTGCGCCTTCGGAGCGGAGTTGCCCCTTTTCGGTCAGCACCCGGACAGAGTGAATTTTTCGCCGTCGCCGTCACGCCGGCGGTGTTCAGTCGATGAACAGGTGTTCTGGCGTAAACGGGGGTTTTTATGCGCATTTTAATCACCGGCGGAGCCGGTTTCATCGGGTCCAACCTGGCCCGCGCCGCGATGGTCGAGCCCACCATCCGTGGGGTCACCGTTCTCGACGATTTCTCGGTCGGGCTACGGACCAACCTCGACGGGCTGGACGTCGAGCTGATCGAGGGCTCAATCCTGGACCCGGCCGCCCTGGACGCCGCGATGGCAGGCTGCGAGGCGGTGGTCCACCTGGCCGCGCTGCCCAGCGTCCCCCGCTCGCTGAGCGACCCGTTGGCCTCCCACCACGCGAACGCGACCGGCACCCTGATGGTGGTGGAGGCGGCCCGGCGACACCGGGTCGGGCACGTCCTCGTCGCGTCGTCCTCGTCGGTGTACGGCATGAACCCGGCGCTGCCCAAGACCGAGCTGACCTGGACCCGCCCGATGAGCCCGTACGCGGCCAGCAAGCTCGCCACCGAGGCGTACGCCCTGGCCCACCAGGCGTCGTTCGGGCTGCCGACGTTGGCCTTCCGCTTCTTCAACGTGTTCGGCCCGGGGCAGCGCCACGACCACGCGTACGCGGCCGTGATCCCCCGTTTCGTGCACGCCGCGCTGCGCGAGGAACCCGCCGTGGTGCACGGCGACGGGACGCAGTCGCGCGACTTCACCTACGTCGGCACGGTCTGCGACGTCATCGTCGACGCGCTCCGCCGCCGGGTGCACCACCCGCACCCGGTCAACCTCGCCTTCGGCGCCCGGGCCAGCCTGTTGCGGGTCCTCGACGAGCTTGAGTGGTTGTGCGGCAGGCCGATCGCCCGCGAGTACGCGCCGCCGCGAACCGGCGACGTGGCGCACTCCCTGGCCGACAACGCCACGCTGCGGCAGCTGTTCCCGGACGTCGCACCGGTCGCCCGTTCGGAGGGCCTGCGCGCGACCGTCGAGTGGATGGCCGGTCGGTTGGACGCCGAGCGTGCCGTAGCCGCCGCACCTCGGTGACCCGGGCAGCGAGTCGGGCCGTACCGGAGCCGGTGGTCGCGGCGGCGGCGGTCGCGACTGCCGCGCCACCGGCTGGCACCACTGCCGCGCCCGGCGCGCCGACCTCGGCGGCGTCGAAGGATCGGGACCGCACGGTCACTGTGGGCATCGCCGCCGCGATGGTGGCGAAGGGTATCGGCCTGGCCGCCCCCCTGGTCATCACCCCGGCCTGCTTCCGGTTTCTCGGCGACCAGCGGTACGGCCTGTGGATGGCGGTCACCGCCCTCACCGGGATGGCGTGGTTCGCCGATCTGGGGCTGGGCAACGGGCTGCTCACCCGGCTCAGTCACCTGGCCGACGACCCCCGGCAACAGGCCCGGGAGGTCTCCAGCGCGTTCGCCACCCTCGGCGTGGTCGCGGTGGCGCTGCTGGTGGGTCTCGTGCTGGTGGTCCCCGCGGTGCCCTGGGCCGGGCTGTTCAACGTCAGTGACCCGGGTGTCGCCGCGGAGGCGTCCGCCCTGGTCCTGCTCTGCTTCGGCGCCTTCGTGGTCAACATTCCGCTCTCACTGATCCAGCGGATCCAGTACGCCCGCGGCCAGGTGGTACAGAGCAACATTTGGCAGTCGGCCGGGGCGCTGGCGGCCATGGTGGCCGTGCTCGGCACCATCGCCGCCGGGTGGGAACCACTGGCGGTGATCGCCTGCGCGGTGCTGGCCGTGCCGGTGACCAACCTGCTCAACTGCGTGACCTACTTCTGGTTCCAGGATCGCGGGCCGCGGCCCGGCCCGAAACTCGTGCACCGGGCCACCGCCGTCGGTCTGCTCCGGCTGGGTCTGCGGTTCTTCGCACTCACCACGATGTCGGCGATCGCGCTGAACGTGGACAGCCCGCTGGTCGCGAACGTCCTCGGGCCCACCACGGCGGCGCACTACGCGGTGGTGGGAAAGCTGTTCGGCGCCCTGTCGATCTTCGTGGGGCTGGTCGGCATGACGGTCTGGCCGGTCAACGGCGCGGCTCTGGCCCGGGGCGAGGTGGCCTGGGTGCGTCGCAACACGCAACGCATGGTGCTGCTCTACGGCGTGATCGTGGGGACGATCGGGGTCGTGCTGGTCGGCTACGGACACCGGCTGATCGACCTCTGGGTGGGCGGCATCGATCGCGCCGAAATCCCGGTCAGCGTCCTGATCGGGCTGGCGAGCTGGTCCCTCCTGATCGCGGTCACCTCCCCGCTGATCCTGGTGCAGAACAGCATCGGGCTGCTCCGGCCACAGTTCGTCGGCTGGGCCACGTTCCTGCTGCTGGCCACCGCTCTCAAGGTCTGGGCACTGCGGGAGTTCGGGCTCGCCGGTCTGCCGGTGGCGGCCTGCCTCGCCTACGTGCTCACCATGTGGCCGGCCGCGCTGGTGGGGTACCGCCGGGCGCTGCGCAGGGGAGAGCCGACGTGACCGGGGAGTGCCGGGTGCTGCGGGTCGTTGGTGAGCTGAACTTCGGCGGCACCGAGATGCGGACCGCCGAACTGCTGCCCCGGCTCTCCGCCGCCGGCGTCCAGGTGCACCTGGTGACGCTCAGCGACCGGATCGGTCCCGGCCCGCTGGCCGGCGTGGTCGGCCGGCACGGCGGCTCGGTCACCCCGATCCCGCTCGACCTCCGCTTCGTCGCCCGCTTCCTGGGCCTGCTGCGGCGGCTGCGACCGGACGTGGTGCACGTCGACTGCGCCAACTTCTCCGGGGTGCTGCTCGCGCTCGCCGCCCTGTGCGGTGTGCGTGGCCGCGTCGCCCACTTCCGGGGGGACGACAACCAGCACCGCAACCTGCGCCGACGCGTCTACCGCTGGATTTGTAAACGGTTGCTGCGGATCTCCGCCACCGACATCCTCGGCGTCTCGCCCAGCTCGCTCACCTTCGGCTACGATCCGCGCTGGCGCGACGACCCCCGCTGTCAGGTGGTCCTCAACGGACTCGACCTGGACCGGCTCCGCCTACCCAGCCAGGACGACCTACGCGAGTTGATCGGCGCGCGCCCGGCCGAGCTGGTCTGCGTCAGCGTCGGCCGGGCCTCGCCGGAGAAGCGGCGCTCGCTCCTGCCGCCGATCCTCGCCGAGCTGCGGGCCCGGGGAGTGGAGGCGCACGCCGTCCTCGTCGGGCCGGGCGACGACGCCGACGACGAGCGCGTCCGGGTGGCCGCGGCCGCCGCCGGTCTCGCCGACCGGGTGCACCTGCTGGGCCCGCGTGACGACGTGGGCGGGCTGTTGAGCCAGGCCGACGTGGTGATCCACCCGTCCTGCCTGGAAGGGCTGCCCGGGGGCGTGCTGGAGCCCGTCGCGTTGGGCGTCGGGACGGTGGCCGCCGACCTGCCGGGGGTGCGTTTCATCGACGAGCACCTGCCCGGCGTGACCATCGTCGACACCGATGCCGCGCCGCGGCGGTGGGCGAGCGCGGTGTGCGCGGCGGCGGCGTACACCGAGCAGACCTCGGCCTCGGCGGCGGCGGACCGGTTCGCGCGCAGCGTCTTCGCCATCGACACGGCGGCCGCCACCCACCTGACGATCTACCGACGGTGGGCGTCGGCCCGCCCGCACCGCCCGGTGCGACCCCGACCGCCAGCCTTCTCGACACGAGGAGAGAGATGAACGACCAGACGACCGTGATCGGCCGGCAACCACTTCTGGACGCGGGATCGACCGGGCGGGCCGGCCGGCCGCGTCCCCTGCTGGTGGGCGCGTACGCCTTCCCACACGGGGACGCCACCTCGAACCGACTGTTGCAACTCGCCCGGTCCGCCGCGCCCGACGGCACGCAGACGCTTGTCGTCAACGACTGGCCCTGCGAGGTGGCTGTCCCGGCCGGGCAGTCCGGCGTGGCCGGCATCGACCTGGTCACCCTGCGGATCCGGGGTCGGCACCACCTCACCCGCGCGTCGGCCCGGCTGGCCCGACCGCTGCGGGTGCTGCGGGCAATCCGCCGGGCCGGCGTGGGGCGCGGCGAGGTGAGCGTCGTGCTGTTGCCGATGGCCCTGCTGACCCTCGGCAACTGGGCGACCCTGCGCCTCGTGCTGCGCTGCCCGGTGGTGGTGGACGCCAGCGAGCGCCACGACCGACACCAGTTCCGCCGCGGCTGGCTCACCCCGTACTTCGTCCGGCACCGCTGGTCGACGTTCCTGGCGACCCGGCTCGTCGACCGGGCCACGGCGGTCTCCACCACGTTGGCCGACTACCTGACGGGCCACGGCCTGGACGTGCTGGTGGTGCCGCCGCAGGTGGACTGCGACGAGTTCCGGGCGCCGCAACCACCAGCGATCAGGGACGGCCTGCGCCTGCTCTACGCCGGCGCTCCCGGGCGCAAGGACATGCTCGACGTGATCCTGCGGGGGATCAGCCGGCTCGCCCCGGAGCACCAGCGTCGGGTCAGCCTCACCATCGCCGGGGTCAGCGCCGCGGACGCCGCCGCCCACTCGGACCTGGACGTCGGGGTGCTGGACGCGGTCTCGGCCGACGTGCGGTTCCTCGGTCGCGTCCCGCGCGAGACCGTGCTGACCCTGCTGTCGGAGTCGCACTTCTCGATGCTGGTCCGCCCCTCCGGCGGTTACGCCGCCAACGGATTTCCGTCCAAGGTGCCGGAGAGTCTCGCCGCCGGATGCCCGGTGCTGCTCAACCACACCAGTGACCTGGCCGCCTACGTGCACGACGGGGTCGAGGGGTTGGTGCTCGACGGCAACCGCCCGGACGATATCCGGTCGGCGATCGAGCGGGCGCTGCGGCTGCGGGACGAGGAGTGGACGGCGATGAGCGCGGCGGCCCGGTCGCGGGCCCGCGAGTCGTTCGACTACCGGGCCTGGCGGGACCGGGTGAGCGCCTTCGTGACGGCGGGCCGGGACAACTGAGCCGACGCCCCTCGGCTCGACCGCCCTTGGGAAACAGCTAGCGCAGCACGGCGGTGGGTCGGCGCGGCGCCTCGTCGTCGAACACGCCGGCCCGCCGCTGGCGTGCCTCCGCGTGGGGCAGGCCGGCGCGGACGGCGGCGTCCCGGTCGACGGGGTTCCGCTTCTTCGGCAGGTGCAGCAGCGCGGCGGCGACCACGGTCCAGAACACGTACGGGTAGGTCTGGCCGGTGCCGAACATCGCCGACTCGGTGACCTGGATCAGCAGGCCGGTGACGACGAGCCAGACCAGACCCGCGTCGGCCCGGCGTACCGGCGCCCGCAGGACTACCCGCCCGGCGGCCAGCAGCAGCAGTAGCAGCGGCGGCACGGCGGCAAGCCCCAACTCCAGCAGCAACTGGAGGTAGCTGTTGTGCACCACGCTGACGCCGACGGCGCCGAAGAACTCGTCGGCGCTGGCGAGCTCGAACAGGTGGTTCCGCGACGCGTACCCGAAGCCCAGCGTGGGGCGGTTCTGCCACCACAGGTCGATCGTCGCCTGCCACATCTGGGTCCGCCCGTTGGACAGGTCGCCGCCGGTCGGGTCGGTGAAACGCAGCGCGAACTGGCGCATCCAGGGTGCGGCGAAGATGGTGGGCAGCAGGTTCAGCAGCTGTGCCACCAGCAGCAGGGCGGTCACCCCCGCGGCCAGCCGGACCATCCGGCCGAACCCGTAGCGCAGCACCAGCCAGAGCGCGCCGACGAGCACGGCGATCAGCGCGGTACGCGACTGGGACAGCAGGAGGCTGGCGGCGGCCGGCATCATGCCGAGCAGTGCGACGTGCCGCCGGGACTGCCGGTAGACCGCCCAGCCCAACGGGATCGTCAGGGCGCAGACGATGCCGAGCATGTTCGGGTTGTTGAAGAGGCCCTGGAACCGGGTGACGCTGGAGGTCGCCGCGAGGAGCGTGCCGTCGGCGAAGCCGATGCCGAGACTGACCACGATGGACGCCGTGAGGACCAGGTAGACCACGTGCAGGTCAGCCATCATGACCGTCCGGTCGGGCCACCGCCGCCGGATGAGGACGTGCACCAGGGCGGCCAGCAGCAGCAGCGCGACACCCCGCTGGAGGGTCTCCATCGGAACCACCGACCAGGCGAAGCTCACCGTGGCGAGGCCGGCCATCGCCCAGAGCGCCGCGACGAACACGCGGGTCCAGACATCGGTGCGGGCCGGCGTCCGGCCCGGTAGGCAGAGCCCCCAGAGGACCAGGCCGGCGACCGCCGCGTACCGGGGATAGAAGCTGGCCTCGACCAGCGCCGGCATATTGGACGAGGCGCAAACCAGGAGGCCCATGGTCAGGGCCAGCATCCACCGCCAGCCGTCCACCCGCCGGGTGAAGGCGAGCAGCAGCACCAGCGCCACCAACCCGGTCGCGACCAACGGGACGGTGATGGCCGCGATGGTGGTGACCACCACGAGACACGCCGCGCCGACGAGCAGGCCCAGTTGGCCTATCCGGTTTCCCACGTGATGTCCTTCGAAGTCCGGCCGCTGGCGATGCCGGCGGTCGTCGGGTGGACAGCCCTCAGCGAGGCGCGTCCTGTAGGCCCGGTTGGGCCGGTTCGACAGCCCAGCGGGCCCTGGCGGCGTGCATCGCCCGGATCATGTCCGGCCAGTTCGGTGGCCGATAGCCGGTGGCCTGGGCGAGAGCGTCCGCGTTCATCGACCGGTCGCAGGTGAACTGGTCGTCCGGCACGATGTCACCGGGCCACCCGTACACCTCGGCGATCAGGCGGAGCAGGTCGTACTTGGAGATCGGCTCGGCGGCCACGTGGTAGAGCCCGGTCAGCTCCGTGCGGGGCAGGATCACCGTCCGGAGCAGGCAGGCGAACTCGACTGTCGTCACGCCGCTGTAGACGGCCCGGGTGAAGCCGCGTACCTGCCCCCGCTGGGAGAGGAACCAGTCCACAAGCGAGCGGTTCGTGACCAGCTCGTGTCCGATAATCGATGTGCGGAGGGTGAGCGCGGAACCGCCACGCGCCTCACCCAGCAGCTTGGACCGCCCGTAGAGGTCGGGTGGGTCCGGCAGGTCGTCCTCGACGTAGCCGCCCCGCCGGCCGGAGAAGACGCAGTCGGTGCTGACGTGGATCAGGCGGCTGCCGAGTTGCCCGCAGGCGTCGGCGAGCAGGTGCGGGAAGAGCGCGTTGAGCGTGACCGTCTGCACCGCGTCCTGCACGTCCGGGCGTTGCTTGATCACACCCACGCAGTTGACCACGACGTCCGGCCGCAGGTCCTCGATAAGCTGCCGGAGCTGGCCGAACCGGGTCGCGTCGACGGCCGGGGTGATCCGGTCGAGCAGGCGCCGGGGGTACCACCCCGCGCGGTCCTCGATGCTCCGGGCGACGCCGTGGACGTCGAGGTCCGGAGCATCGCTGAGCTCGCGGATGACCGCGTGGCCGAGCATGCCGGTGACGCCGACGACGAGGACCCGTCGCGTCGGGCGCGGCTCCTCCTCGCCGGGACCGCTGCGTCGGCGGGGGACCAGCTCCGGTCGCTGGCCACCGGTACCGGTGCTCATGCCGTTACGACCGCCGCCGCCGCGGCCTCCACCTGCGCCCGCACCTCGGGCAGCGTCAGCAGCAGCGCCTCGATCTCCGGTACGGACAGCCGCCGGGCGTTGTGCGAGTGGAAGTCGGCCAGGTTGCCGCTCTCGACGTCACCCTCCTCGAAGTAGAGGGAGTAGTTGAGGTCGCGACTGTCCACCGGCACCCGGAGGAACTCGCCGAGATCCTCGACGTGGGCGAGCTCCTCGCGGCTGGCCAGGGTCTCGTACAGCTTCTCCCCGTGCCGGATGCCGAGCACGTTGAACTTCGCCGGGACCCGGAACAGGTTGCACAGCGCGGTGGCCAGATCGCCGATGGTGCAGGCGTCGGCCTTGCGGATGAAGACGTCACCCGGCTGGCCGTACCGGAAGGCGTGCTCCACCAGGTCGACCGACTGCGGCAGGGACATCAGGAACCGGGTCATCGACGGCTCGGTGACCGTCGGCAGCCCGCCCCGCAGGATCTGGTCGATGAACAGCGGGATCACCGATCCGCGCGAGTACATGACGTTGCCGTAGCGCACACAGCAGACCCGGGTACGGGCGTGGGGATTGTTGCGGGAGTGCGCCTGCGCGACCTTCTCCATGAGGGCCTTGGTCATGCCCATCGCGTTGACCGGATAGACGGCCTTGTCGGTGCTCAGCAGCACCAGCGCCTCGACGCCGACCCGCTCGCAGGCGTCCACCACGTTCGCGCTGCCGAGCACATTGGTGCGCACGGCCTCCATCGGGAAGAACTCGCACGAGGGAACCTGCTTGAGAGCCGCGGCGTGAAAGACGAACTCCATTCCCCGCGCGGCCTTGAGTACACTGTCGTAGTCCCGGACGTCGCCGACGTAGTAGCGGACCCGGTCGTCACCGAGGCGGTGCCGCATCGCGTCCTGTTTCGACTCGTCACGGCTGAATACGCGCACCTCGGCGGCCCCGGCGTCGAGCAGTCGGGAGACCATCGTCTGGCCGAAGGATCCGGTGCCACCGGTGATCAGGAATCGCCGGTCCGAAAGCGAGGAAACCACATCTTCTCCTGCCTGTTTCCCGGGGTGCCGTCCTCGGGAAACGGATTCTCGTCGAACGCGACCCTACGCGTGCACAAGAGACGCCGTGACCTCTTCCGGCAAAAGGAGTTCGAGTCGCGTTCGCTGTTTTCAACCGCCCCGCCGACAAATATGTGAACCGCGCTCGGTGCTGTCGAAGTGGCTGTTTGGCTTCCATTGTCGACGCGCCTGAACCGCTTATCGTGAAAGTCGGAGTTGGCGCTTGGGAAAGCTGGTATGCGTACTCCATGCCAAAAGTTGCTCTCCACGCGGCGCACCCGCGCGCCGGTGCTTCCGACCTGACGACCGGTCGGGAAACACCTCCGGACGGCACTACGACACGGCGACCCTACGATCGCTGGAAGCGGCTGCTCGACGTCCTCGGCGCTCTTCTCGTCCTGCTGCTCGGCGCTCCCGTGCTGGCGCTGGTGGCCCTGGTCGTGCTGGTGGCGCACGGGCGGCCGGTGCTGTTCCGGCACACCCGCCCCGGGCTGCACGGCAAGCTGTTCGAGGTGGTCAAGTTCCGGACGATGCGCCACCCCGACCCGGACCGGGGGCTGGTGAGCGACGCGGACCGCCTGACCCGGGTGGGCCGCTGGCTGCGGGCCAGCAGCCTCGACGAGTTGCCGGAGTTCTGGAACGTGCTGCGGGGCGAGATGAGCGTGGTCGGTCCCCGCCCGCACCTCGTCCGCTACCTCAGCCTCTACAACTCCGAACAGGCCCGTCGGCACGACGTGCGACCGGGCATCACCGGGCTGGCCCAGGTACGCGGCCGTAACGCGCTGGACTGGGGCGCGAAGTTCGCCTACGACGTCGAGTACGTCGACCGCCGGTCCTTCCTGCTGGACCTGCGGATCGTCCTGGCCACCGTCTGGGTGGTGCTCAGCCGCCAGGGAATCTCCGCGCCGGGGGCCGCCACCTGGCACGAGTTCACCGGCAACCCGCCCGCGCGGGCGACCGCCGACCACGACTCCGCCCACCGGCGATGAACCGGGTCCTGCTGTTGGGCGCCGGTGGATTCCTCGGCCGGCACATCCGGACGGCGCTGGCCGCCCACACCACCGTCCGGTCGATCACCCGGGCGGAGTGTGACCTGGTCCGGATCGAGCTGCGCGACCTGACCGCGCTGGTCGCCCGGGAGCGACCGGACACGGTGGTGACGGCGGCCGGACGGATCGTCGGCTCCGGGTACGACTTCGTGCAGGCGCACGTCGTGGCCACCGCGAAACTGATCGAGGCGGTGGCCGCCGCCGCCCCCGGTGCCCGCCTGATCCGCATCGGCTCGGCCGCCGAGTACGGCACCGTGCCGCACGGCCTCGCCGTCACCGAGGAGTACCCGGGCACACCCGTCAGCGAGTACGGGCTCAGCCACCTGGCCGCCACCCGGTTGGCGGAGTTGGCGGGCGGGGCCGGCCGACTCGACACGATGGTGTTGCGGATCTTCAACCCGGTCGGCCCGGGAATGCCGCCGGGCAACGTGCTCACTCGGGTGACCGCGATGGTGAGGTCGGCGGTCGCCACCGGAACAAAGGAGATCGCCATGGGCCTGCACGACACGTACCGGGACTTCGTCGACGTGCGGGACGTCGCCACGGCGGTCCTCGCCGCCGCGCACTGCCGGCCGGGGCCCGCGCGGGTCTTCAACGTGGGCAGCGGAAAGGCGGTGGCGACGCGCGACGTCGTCCAACTGCTGGCCGAGGTGTCCGGCTTCTCCGGTGACATCCGCGACGGCAGCTTCGCGCCGGATGCCAGCCGCTCGGCCGCCGTGCCCTGGATGTGCGCCGACATCGAACGCGCGAACCGGGTGCTCGGGTGGGCGCCCGCGTACGACCTCGGTGAGTCGCTGACCACGCTGTGGCAGGCAGACGGCGAGCAGTCCACCCGCCCCGTCGCCGGCTCAGCGGCACGGTGAGTCCCATGCGGATCGGTCTGCTCACCCAGTGGTTCGACCCGGAGCCGGGCGCCGCCGCCCTCCCCGGAATGCTCGCCCGCGCCCTCGCCCACCGGGGGCACGAGGTCCAGGTCGTCACCGGCTTCCCCAACTACCCCACCGGCGAGTTGGCGCCCGGCTACCGGGTGACTCGCCGCCTCGACGAGGTGGACGGGCCGACCCGGATCCGCCGGGTGGCCCTCTATCCCAGCCACGACCGTTCCGCCCTACGACGGATGGCCAACTACGGCTCGTTCGCCGCCTCCGCGCTGGTCTCCGGTACGTCGGCGCTGCGCGGCCTGGACGCCCTCTGGGTCGGGAACTCACCGATCAGCGTGGCCGTGCCCATGTGGTTCACCCGGTATGTGCAGCGGGTGCCGGTGCTGCTGCACGTGCTGGACCTGTGGCCCGACAGCGCGGTGGCCAGCGGCTTCCTCGGCACCGACCGGGTGTCACGGATGATCGAGCGGGGAATGGCCGGCTGGTGCGGTGGGATGTACCGCAGCGCCGGCCGGATCGCGTACGTCTCGCCCGGCGCCGCCGACCTGCTCGCCAGCCGGGGCGTACCCCGGGAGAAGCTCGTCCACATTCCAGTGTGGGCCGACGAGACACCGCGTACCGGCGTCGCGGACCTGCGCGCCGAACTCGGGCTCCGCGACGACCAGGTGGTGCTGGTGTACGCCGGCACGCTGGGCGAGGCGCAGGGGCTCGACCCACTCATCGACGCCTGCGCCCGGCTCCGCGACCCGCGGCTGGTCTGCCTGATCGCCGGCTCCGGAACCACCGAGGAGCGGCTACGACGCAGAGCCGAGGCGGCGAACGCGACACACGTGCGGTTCCTCGGGCGGCTGCCCCGGGAGCGGATGCCCGCGCTGATGGCCACCGGCGACGCGCACTACGTGAGCCTGCGGCCCGGCGGCATGTCGGCGTACACGATGCCGAGCAAGGTGCAGGCCACCCTCGCCGCCGGGCGGGCCCTGCTGGTTTCCGCCGAAGGGGACGCCGCCGCCGTCGCGCGGGACAGCGGCGCGGGTATCACCGCTCGACCGGGTGACCCCGACTCGATCGCCGATGCCCTGCGGGAACTCTGCGACCTGGGCCGGGAGAAGCTTGAGCTGCTCGGTCAGGCCGGTCGGGCGCACTACGACCGGGTCTTCTCCCTTGCCGCCGGCGCCGAGCGGGTCGAGCGGGCGCTGCGCGAGGCGATGGAGAGTCACCGGCGGCGCTGACCCCGGTGCAGCAGTCTCCGACCAGGCCGAGGCGCACGTTGTGACCTCGGCCTTGTGCAGCTCCCGGTCACGACGGAGCGAGCTGTAGAGTCGCGACGGCCGGTCGGGCGAGGGAAGCGCCGGCCGGACCGGCGAGGGGATGGCGCGTGCTGCACCTGAGGGTGATCACCCCGGAGAGCAGATCGACGGAGGTCGTCGACCTGCTCTCCGCAGAGGCGGGGGTGACTCACCTCGCTGTGCTGCCTGGTGCCGCCCGGCAACCGCAGGGTGATCTCATCCTCTGCGACGTGGTGCGGGAGAGCGCCGACCGCGTGCTGCGGGAGTTGCGGCGGATCGGCGTGGACACCAGCGGCGGCATCGCGGCCGAGGACATCGAGCTGACCATCTCCGCGGCGGCCGACCGGGCGGCGGACCGGGCACCGGGCAGTGGCGCGGACGCGGTGGTCTGGGACGAGATCGCCGCGAAGACCGGCGAGCAGACGGAACTGTCCGGCACGTACCTCGTACTGATCGTGGTGGCCACCATGATCGCCGGCATCGGGGTGCTGCTGGACCAGCCGATTCTCATCGTCGGGGCGATGGTCGTCGGTCCGGAGTTCGGCCCCCTCGCCGCGCTGTGCGTGGCGTTGCTGCGCCGCCGGCTCGGGGTGATCGGCCGCTCGGTGCAGGCTCTCGTGGTCGGCTTCCTGGCGGCCATGGTGGCGACCGTGCTGAGCACCTGGGCGCTGACCGCAGCCGGCCTGGTCAGTCGGGAGATGCTGCTCGCCGAACGCCCGCTCACCGACTTCATCTGGCGGCCGGACGCGCTGTCCTGGGTGGTCGGTCTACTCGCCGGCGTGGCCGGGATGCTCTCGTTGACGTCGAAGAAGTCGGGCAGCCTGGTCGGGGTGCTGATCTCGGTGACCACGGTCCCGGCCGCGGCGAACGTGGCGGTGGCCGCCGCCTACGGAGTGTGGGACGAGGCCGGCGGCTCGGCCCTCCAGCTGGTGATCAACGTGTGCGCGATCGTCCTGGCCGGGCTGCTCACGCTCGTGGTGCAGCAGCTCTGGTGGTGGAACCTGGCCCGTCGGTCCCGTCGGCCAGCCGCCGGTTGAGCAGGGTCCGCAACGGGATCGACTCGCCGTCGCGGCCACCGGCCCCCACCACCAACGGCGCCGGGCTGGGCTCCGGGTCAGCGCCGAACAGCCGGGCCCGCAGACCGCCCGGCACGGTCAGCAGGTGGAACCGGCCGGCCACGTCCACCGCCCGGGTCTCGGCCCGGTCGACGTACCATCCGGTCAGCCTGGTCCGGTAGCGCCCGCGCCCGTCGTAACCCCGGGCGACCAGGCGCGTGGTGGGCAGCCCGCACCGGGTCGCCTCGGCCACGAACCAGGCCACCAGCTCCGCGGCCTGCGCCTGCTCGGCGGCCCGCCGCCGCGCGTCCGCGTCGGCGTGCGCCCGCACCGCGCGCTGCTGCCGCTCCCGCCACTCGCGGCCGTCGTCCTCACCCACGAGCCGACGGTACGCCCCGACTCAGTCGAGCACGGCCCGCAGGGTGTGCCGGGCGATGTCGGCCATCACCGGGTTGGTGTCGACGTAGTACGGCAGCGCGTTGATCGCCTGCGCCAGGGCCCAGCCGCGCCCCCGCTCCCAGGTGGCGTCGTCCACGCCCAACGCCCGCCGGTACGTCTCCCGCGACCCGGGGTCCAACAGGTTCCACGCCGGCATCAGATCCACCGCGGGGTCGCCGACCTGGACCAACTCCAGGTCGATGACCGCGGCCAGCCGCCCATCGCGCACGAGCAGGTTGCCCGGCATCAGGTCGGCGTGGATCCATACGTCGACCGGGTCGTCCCGGCGCGCGTCCCGGCACCGGTCCCACACCTCGGCGAGCGCGGCGGTGTCGGTGAGTTCGCCGCTGACGGCGAGGGCTGCCCGTACGTCGGCATCCTGGTCCGCCAGGGGCCCGCCCCGGCCGTACCCCGGCCACGACCGTCCGCCGGTGTCGACGCCGTGCAGGGCGACCACGACGGCGGCCAGGTCACGGGCGAAGACGTCCGGGTCGTCGATCCGGTCGGGCTGGGCCGTCTCCCCGGGAATGAACCGGTACGCCGTCCACCACCCGGGGTACCCGTCACCCGGCGCACCGAGGGCGAGCGGTTCGGGCACCGCGATCGGCAGGTGCGCGGCGAGCAGCACAGCGTGTTCCTGCTCCTGCCGCAGCGTGTCGCGCAGCGCGGGGTCGGCGGAGGGGCGCAGCGGAAACCGCAGCACGAATTCCGTGCCGAGCCGGAACAGGGCGTTCACGGTGCCAGCCGAACGGAGGGGGCGCACCGGCAGCCCTCGCCAGCGCGGCAACTGTTCGGCCACCAGCGCGGCAACCACGTCCGCGCTCACGTCCACCTGGTCGGTATGCATCCGCACCGCGAGATCATCACCCAGAAGCCCGCCGACACGCGACCCGTTTCCCGCCCGCCTCGCCGCCCGCCTCGCCGCCCGCCTCGCCGGCTGCCGCTGGCTGGCGCGGTCACGGATGGCCGCGCTCGGCACCCGACCTTCGAACGCCCCCTGTCGAGCTGCCCCAGATCTGGGGCGGGCTCGCCTGGAAAGGCCGACAACTCCAGATCTTGGACAGTTTCCGTCCGCGCCGAACGGAAACTGTCCAAGATCTGCACCGAAACCGGGAGCCGCAGGCGCCCAGCCAGGCCGTGGGTCGGGCGGGCGGTTGGGGGCGTGGGGCAGCTCGCGCGCCCCACCGGTGGGGCAGCTCGACAGTGCCCGCCGATGGCCCGGCGAGTCGGTCACCGCGCGACCGGGCTCGGGAGGCGCCGAGGATGACCGCCCCTGCGGGGCATCCCCGGCGCTTCCTCGCGCTGGCTGACGGATCAGGCCAATCCTGCGCGGCGCAGAGCCTCCGCCATCGCGTCGTTCGCTGGTGCCGGCGCGCCCTGCCGCTGCTGCCCGCCCCGTGCGCCCTGGCCGCCGCGACCGCCGGACCCGCCGCGACCGCCGGACCCGCCGGACCCGCCGCCGCCACCGGACCCGCCGCGACCGTCCTGTCCGCCGCGTCCACCCTGCGGTCCGCGCTGCGCCGGGCCGCCGCGGCCCTCCTGACTCGTCCGACCGCCGCCACCGGCGGCGGGCTCGTCGTCCAGGCGCAGGGTCAGCGAGATCCGCTTGCGGGGTACGTCCACGTCGAGCACCCTGACCTTGACCACGTCGCCGGACTTGACCACCTCGCGGGGGTCCTTCACGAAGGTCCGGGACATCGCCGACACGTGCACCAGACCGTCCTGGTGGACCCCGACGTCGACGAACGCGCCGAAGGCGGCCACGTTGGTGACCACACCCTCCAGCACCATGCCCGGCGTCAGGTCACCGATTTTCTCCACGCCTTCGACGAAGGTGGCGGTGCGGAACTCCGGTCGCGGGTCGCGGCCCGGCTTCTCCAACTCGGCGAGGATGTCAGTGACGGTGGGCAGGCCGAACCGGTCGTCGACGAAGTCGGTGGCCCGCAGCCCGCGCAGGATCGCGCTCCGGCCGATCACCGAGCGCAGGTCCTGACCGGTGCTGGCGAGGATGCGCCGCACCACCGGGTACGCCTCGGGGTGCACGCTGGAGGAGTCCAGCGGGTCGTCGCCGTCGGGGATGCGCAGGAAGCCGGCGCACTGCTCGAACGCCTTCGGCCCGAGCCGGGCCACCTTCTTCAGCTCGGTCCGCGAGCGGAACGGCCCGTTGGCGTCCCGGTGCAGCACGATGTTCTCGGCCAGCCCGGCCCCGATCCCGGAAACCCGGGTCAGCAGCGGCGCGGAGGCCGTGTTGACGTCCACGCCGACCGCGTTGACGCAGTCCTCCACGACCGCGTCCAGCGACCGGGACAGCTTCACCTCGGACAGGTCGTGCTGGTACTGCCCGACGCCGATCGAGCGTGGGTCGATCTTGACCAGCTCGGCGAGCGGGTCCTGGAGGCGGCGGGCGATGGAGACCGCGCCGCGCAGCGACACGTCCATCCCCGGCAGCTCCTGCGAGGCGTACGCGGACGCGGAGTAGACCGACGCGCCGGCCTCGGACACCATCACCTTGGTCAGGTTGAGCTGCGGGTGCCGCTTGATCAGGTCGCCGGCCAGCTTGTCGGTCTCCCGCGAGGCGGTGCCGTTGCCGATCGCGACCAGCTCCACCCCGTGCGCCCCGGCCAGCCGGGCCAGGGTCTCGATCGACGCGTCCCACTGTCGACGTGGCTCGTGCGGGTAGATCGTGTCGGTGGCGAGCACCTTGCCGGTGGCGTCCACCACTGCCACCTTCACCCCGGTGCGCAGGCCCGGGTCCAGTCCCATCGTGGGCCGGGTGCCGGCCGGCGCGGCCAGCAGCAGGTCACGCAGGTTGGTGGCGAAGACCCGTACGGCCTCCTCCTCGGCCGCCTGCCACAGCCGCATCCGCAGGTCGGCCCCGAGGTGGATGAGGATCCGGGTACGCCACGCCCAGCGGACCGTGTCGGCCAGCCAGCGGTCGGCCGGGCGGCCGGCGTCCGACACCCCGAACCGGCCGGCGATCACCGCCTCGTACCGGCTCGGGCCCGTCGGCACGGCGTCCGCCTCGCCGGCCTCCTCGGGTTCCATGGTCAGGTCGAGCACGCCCTCCTTCTCGCCCCGCAACATCGCCAGGATCCGGTGCGAGGGCAGCTTCGGGTACGGCTCGGAGAAGTCGAAGTAGTCGGAGAACTTGGCGCCGGCCGTCTCCTGACCCTCGCGTACCCGCGACACCAGACGGCCCCGCGACCACATCTGCTCGCGCAGCGTGCCGATCAGGTCGGCGTCCTCGGCGAAGGTCTCGATGAGGATCGCCCGCGCGCCCTCCAGCGCGGCGGCGGCGTCGGCGACACCCTTGTCCGCGTCGACGAACCCGGCGGCCGTGGCTCGCGGATCCTGGCTCGGGTCGGCCAGCAGCGTCTCGGCCAGCGGCGCCAACCCGGCCTCGCGGGCGATCTGCGCCCGGGTCCGCCGCTTCGGCTTGTACGGCAGGTAGATGTCCTCCAGCCGCGACTTCGAGTCGGCGGCCATGATCTGCGCTTCCAGGGCCTCGTCCAGCTTGCCCTGCCCGCGGATCGACTCCAGCACGGCGGCCCGCCGCTCGTCCAGCTCCCGCAGGTAGCGCAGCCGCTCCTCCAGGGTGCGCAGCTGGGTGTCGTCGAGCAGGCCGGTGGCCTCCTTGCGGTAGCGGGCGATGAACGGCACTGTGGCGCCGCCGTCGAGCAGCTCCACGGCCGCCCGCACCTGACGCTCGGCCACGCCGAGCTCGTCGGCGATCCGCTGATGAACAGACTGGGTCACGATCTCGATCCGCCTTCGGGAGTGGGTACCGCCTGCATTGTGCCGGGCGCCCCCGGCCGCTGTCGCCGCGCCCGGCCGGGTACACCGTCTCGCCCACCGCGCCCGTCCGGGTTGATCCGTCGACAACCCCCGCCGGGCCTGCGCTAGCGTGGCGATCATGGAATCACCTGCGGAGCCGCGCGCCCGGCGGCTCTTCGGCGGCAGCGCCCGGGCCCTCGGCGACCTCACGGCCAACCCGTTCCGCGCCGACCGGGACCGGATCGTCGGCTCGCCGTTCTTCGCCCGGCTCGGCGGGGTCACCCAGGTGATCAGCCCGGTCGGTTCCGGGTTGCTGGTGCACAACCGGCTCACGCACAGCCTGAAGGTCGCCCAGGTGGCCCGGGCGATCGCCGAGCGCCTGACGGCCGACGACAGGTGGCGCGGCCTGCTGGACAAGCTCGGCGGCTGCGACCCCGACGTGGTGGAGGCCGCGGCGCTCGCCCACGACCTCGGCCACCCGCCGTTCGGGCACCTGGGGGAGCGGGTGCTCGACCGGCTGGCCCGCCAGCGCCTCGGCCTCGCCGACGGGTTCGAGGGCAACGCCCAGTCGTACCGGATCGTCACGAGCACCGAGATCCGGGGCGCGGCCACCACCGGGCTGGACCTGACCGCCGCGGTCCGCGCGGCGATGCTGAAGTACCCGTGGACGCGGCTGGACTATCCCGACCCGCACCCGCGCCTGCTGGACCCGCCGCCCCGCGGCGCCACCCCGCCGCCGGACGACCCGGAGAGCGGCTCGTTGAAGTTCGGGGCGTACCGGACCGAGCTGGACGACCTGCGGCAGGCTCGGGAGCCGTTCGCCGGCCGCATCCCGGACTGGCAGCAGACCGTGGAGGCGTCCGTCATGGACACCGCTGACGACATCGCGTACGCCATCCACGACGTGGAGGACTTCTACCGGGTCGGTGTGCTCCAGCAGGGTGCGGTGTCGGCCGAGCTGATGGCGTGGCAGCGCGAGAGCGGGCACTTCCGGGCGATCACCGATGCCGCGATGGCCACCGCCTCCCGGCGGCCCGGTGCCGCCATCGAGCGGCTGCGCCGGCAGCTGCACCGCAAGGACGCCTGGATCGCCGACGACGACGCGTTCGCCGCCGCCGTCGAGCACGTCCGCGAGGAGTTGGTGGACGGGCTGCTGGCGATGCCGTTCGACGGCTCGATCGAGGCGGAGCAGTACGTCTCGCGGTTCTCCGCCCGCTGGTCCACCCGTTTCGTCGAGGCGATCACGGTGACCGACCAGCCGTCGGTGCGCTCCGGGTACGTGCTGCTCGGCTGCGCGCAGTGGCACGAGGTGCAGGTGCTCAAGTTCGTCCACCACCGGTTCGTGCTGGCCCGCCCCGATCTGGCCCTGCACCAGCGTGGTCAGGCCCGGCTGCTGGGCACCCTCGTCGAGGCGCTGTGGGAGTGGCTGCTCGACCCGGAGGAGGAGTCCCGGCTGCCCCGTCGGCTGCACGACCTGGTCGAGCTGGCCGAGGCGGAGCTGCACCCGCGTACGCCGCACCGGATCGGCCGCGCCCGGGGCCGCGCCATCGTGGACTTCGTCGCGCAGCTCACCGACGGCCAGGCGGTCGCGATGCTGGACGCGCTCTTCGGCCGCTCCGGCGCGCTCTGGACCGACGCCTTCGTGCTCTGACCCGACCGTCAGGCCGTGCCTGCGCTGCCTGACGACGTCAGGCCGGGCCTGCGCTGGCCTGACGATGTCAGGCGACGGACTGCCACCACCCGTCGACGGCGGGCGGGTCGTCGACGACCACCCGCTCGCCGGGGCGGGGCACGGCCAGCCGGACGTCGCGGGCCTTCGCCTCGGCCCACAGCCGGTTCACCGGCTCGGACCAGTCGTGCAGGGCCAGGTTGAACGTCGCCCAGTGCACCGGGATGAACAGCCCGCCGCGCAGGTCCAGGTGGGCGTCGACCGCCTCCTCCGGGAACATGTGGATGGTCGGCCACGCCCGGTCGTACGCGCCGATCTGCATCAGCGTCACGTCGAACGGCCCGTGTTCCGCGCCGATCGCCGCGTACCCGGCGAAGTAGCCGGAGTCGCCGGTGTAGAAGACCTTGCGGCGGGCCCCGGCGACCACCCAGGAACTCCAGAGTGTGCCGTCGCGACGCAGCCCTCGGCCGGAGAAGTGCTGGGCGGCGGTGGCGGTGATCTCCAACCCGTCGACCCGGTGCGACTCGGACCAGTCCAGCTCGATGATCCGCTCGGCGGGCACACCCCACCGGTCCAGGTGGGCGCCCACCCCGAGCGGCACCACGAACGGTGCCGACTGCCCGGCCACCAGCGCCCGCACGGTGGGCATGTCCAGGTGGTCGTAGTGGTCGTGGGAGATCAGGATGGCGTCCAGCGGGGGAAGCTCGTCCAGGCGTACCGGCGGCTCGTGCAGCCGGCGCGGCCCGACCAGCCCGGACGGCGAGCAGCGGTCACTCCACACCGGGTCGAGCAGGACCCGCCGACCCTCGATCTCGATGAGCGCCGAGGCGTGGCCGTACCAGACGATGTTCAGCTCGTCGGCGGTGTCGGCGGCCGGCGACGCGCTGGGGCGCGACAGCGGCACGGGCGCGGTGGGCCGCCGCTTCTGCTTGCCGAAGATCAGCTCCCGGACCAGGTTGCGACCCGGCTCGGCGACCATCGTGCGGGTGTCGGCCTGGTTGTGGAAGGTCCCGTCGCGAAACTGTGGCGAGCGGGCCGCCCGTTCGGCGCGGGCGCCGGCGAGCCGGCCGCCGAGCGCCGCGGGCACGTCCCGGGCCACCCAGGCCAGGCCGGCGAGCGCGGCCAGCCCTGCCGTTCCCCGCATCCGTCGCCCGAGCGACCGTTGCCCGTTCGTGCGTTCCGCTGGCGCCATCGCCGTCCCTCCGCCGTGTCCCGCACTACACGGTAGTTCCCCCGGGCGGTTCCCGCCCCGGCGGTCGCCCGCACCGGGCCGGTCGTCACCCGACGACCGACCCGGCAGCGGGATCAGCCGCCGTTGCTGGGTCGGCGGGCGGTCGTCCGGTACGCCGTGCCGGTGCCGCCGAGACGGTCCACCGCCGCCAGGAACTTCGGACCCATGGCGGCCCGGGCCTGCACCGCCGGGTGGGTCGCGCCGAAGTTGTCCGGGTCGGCCTGCCCGTCGGCGAAGAGCGCGTAGGTCAGCACCGCCGCGCCGGACCGGTCGAAGATCACCCCGGCCTCGTGCCGGGCGTCGGCGAACCAGCCCGCCTTGGTGGCGATCCGGGCCCGCTCGTCCGACGACATGGTGCGCCGGATGCCGTCGGTGAAGGCCACCGGGGAGCGCAGCAACCCGAGCAGGTATGCCGTCGAGGCCGGCGACAGCAGCGTGCCGGCGACCAGGGCGCGCAGCAGGTCGTGGGTCTCCCGGGGGGTGCTGGTGCCGAGGAAGAACCGGTTCGGGTTGGCCACCGGCTCGACCTGGGTGGTCGGGAAACCCTTGCCCACCAGGATCGAGTTGATCTCGGCGGCAGGGGCGACCAGCCCGCACAACCGCACCGCCGTGTCGTCGGAGACGGTCAGCAGGTTGGCCAGCACGTGCCCGATGGTCACGCTGCTGGGGTACACGCCGTCCAGGCTGAAGATGCCATCGCCACCCGGCACCACGATCGAGGCGGTCACCTCGACCCGCTGGTCCAGCGCCAGCAGCCCGCGGTCCACCTTGTCCAACACCGCCGTGGCCACCGCGATCTTGTTGACGCTGTACGCCTCGATCCGCCGGTCCGCGTCCGCCGTCACCGCGACGACCGGCGGGCCCGCCGGGTCGGCCACACTGACGTACGCCTGCCAGTTGCCACCGGCCTCGGTGCTGTACCGGGTGAAGGCGGCGGCGACCCGGTTGGCAGCCCGGGCCGGGGTGGTCGGTGCCGCCTCGGTGCTCTCAGCGGCGCTGGCCGGAGCGGCCGCGCCGAGCACCGTACCGGCAGTGGCCACTGTGCCCAGTCCGAGTGCCGTCCTGCGGTTCAGTCGGAGGGTCAATCGTCTCTCCCATCGTGGGGCGCCGGAGCGCTTGCCGGCCCACCACCCTAGGCGAGTTGATCGACGCACGATGCCCCCAGAGAAGTCCCGAACGATCCCGAACAGGTCAGCCGTGCCGTCGGCGCAGCACGGCGCCGACCACGTCGGCGGCCGCCCCGCGGAGCCGCGCGGCCGGCCCGCGAAGCTGCACGGCCGGGCCGGACATGGCGCGGACGAACTGCCGCAGGTCGGGCAGGTGGCCGCCGCGGACCGACTCGCCGGCCGGGTTCGGGGCGAAGACCGTGCCGTCGTGCGCCGGGACCGGCCGCCCGCTCAGGCCGGCCAGCCGCATCAACGGCCCGACCAGCACGTCGTAGACGCCCGGCAGCACCGTGAAACCAGCCCGCAGCACCACGTTCAGCCGGCCCACCGACACCTCCCGACGGGGACGGTCCACACAGTCGACGATGGCCCGGGCCACCCGCTGCGGCCCGGCGACCGGCGGTGGGGGCCGGCCGACCCGACCGAGGTAGTTGGCCGCCTGCTGGTACACCGGAGTGTCCACACTGCCCGGATTGACCAGGCACAGCCGGATCCCCGGGCTGTCCCGCAGCTCCTGCTGGATCGTCCGGGCCAACCCCTGCAACCCCCACTTGCTGGTCACGTAGGCGCTCATGTACGGAGCGGTGATGTGCCCGAGCACCGACCCGGTGAGGATCAGCGTGCCGGCGCCGGTGGCCCGGAAGTGCCGCAGCGCCACCCGGGCCGCACCCGCGGCGGCCAGCAGATCGGTCCGCACCACCTGCTCGAACACCCGCTCCGGCACCTCGTCGAAACGCCCGTAGGCCATCACCGCCGCGGTGTGCACCCAGACGTCGATGCGGCCGAACCGCTCGATCGCCGCCTCCGCCAGCGCCTCCAGCGCGCCCGCCTCGGTGACGTCCGTCGGTACGGTCAGAACCTCGACGTCGGCGCACTCCGCGCGTACCTCGGCAAGGGTCTGCGGCGCGCGGGCCGCGAGCACCAGGCGGTCGCCGCGCTCGGCGAACGCCCGGGCCGTCGCCCGGCCGATTCCGCTGGTCGCGCCCGCGACCACCACCACCCGGCTCATGGTGCGAGCACGACCTTGATGCAGCCGTCCTCCTTCTTCTGAAACATGTCGTACGCCCGGGGCGCCTCGCTCAGCGGCAGCCGGTGGGTGCGCAGGTCCTCCACGCCCAGGGGGTCGTCGTCGCCGGAGAGCAGCGGCAGGATCTCGTCGGTCCACCGGCGCACATGGCACTGCCCCATGCGCAACTGGATGCCCCGGTCGAACATCTCCATCATCGGCATCGGGTCGGCCTCGCCGCCGTAGACGCCGGAGAGCGACACGGTGCCGCCGCGACGGACCGCCTTCACGGCGGCGTGCAGGACGGCGAGCCGGTCCGTGCCGACCCGGTCGGTCATCGTCTGGGCGAGCTTGTCCGGCAGCAGCCCGACGGCCGCGTGGGCCAGCTTTCCGACCGGCGAGCCGTGCGCCTCCATGCCGACCGCGTCGATGACGGCGTCCGGCCCGCGCCCGTCGACCAGGTCGATCAGCGCGCCCGGCACGTCGGACAACTCGCGGACGTCGAGCACCTCGATCCCGTGCCGGCGAGCCAGCTCCAACCGCTCGGGCACCAGGTCCAGTCCGATGACCCGGCCGGCGCCGAGGTGACGGCCGATCCGGGCGCAGAACTGGCCGACCGGCCCCAGCCCGAAGACGGCCAGGGTCCCGCCCGGTGGCGTGTCCGCGTACCTCACCGCCTGCCAGGCCGTGGGCAGGATGTCGGAGAGGTAGAGGTACCGCTCGTCGGCGCCGCTCTGCGGGATGACGATCGGTCCGAAGTGGGCTTGCGGAACGCGCAGGTACTCGGCCTGCCCGCCGGGCACCGAACCGTAGAGGGAGGTGTAGCCGAACAGCGCCGCGCCCTTGCCCTCGCTGGTCACCTGGGTCGTCTCACACTGGGCGTAGAGCTGGCGGCGGCACATCCAGCAGCTGCCGCACGAGATGTTGAACGGCACCACCACCCGGTCGCCGGGCTTGAGCCCGGTCACCTCCGACCCGACCTCCTCGACGATGCCCATCGGCTCGTGACCCAGGACGTCGCCGGGCTTCAGGTACGGCCCCAGCACCTCGTACAGGTGCAGGTCGGAGCCGCAGATCGCCGTAGACGTGATCTTGACGATGGCATCGGTCGGCTCCTCGATCCGGGGATCCGGCACCTCCTCGACCCGTACGTCCCGCTTGCCGTGCCAGGTCAACGCCTTCATGTCCGGCTGCCCTCCCTCGGTCCTGCCTGACTGCTACCCGGGGGAGGGCGGTTGAACCGGCTGCGACCGACGGCCGTGTCGGTGCTTTCGGCTGGCGTTGGCTGGCGTTGGCTGGCTTGCTGGCTTGGCGGGCTTGGTGGTGGTTGCGGTTGGGGCTGGGGGGGCGGGGGGGGGGGGGGGGGGGGGGGGGGGGTGGGGGGGGGGGGGGGGGGGGGGCCCCCCCCCCGCCCGGGGGGCCGGGAGT
>NZ_JBIAKM010000010.1:0-33919 GCF_042872525.1 Micromonospora sp. NPDC005254
GGGGGGGGGGCCCCCCCGGGGGGGGGGGGGGGGGGGGGGGGGGGGGGGGGGGGGGCGGGGGGGGGGGGGGGGGGGGGGGGGCGGGGGCCGCGCCGCCCCCCCCCCCCCGGTGGTGTCACCGTCAGAGGTACTGGCCGGTGTTGCTGGCGGTCTCGATGGACCGGCCGGCCTCGGCGCCCTTGCCGCCGGAGACGAGCGTGCGGATGTAGACGATCCGCTCGCCCTTCTTGCCGGAGATGCGGGCCCAGTCGTCGGGGTTGGTGGTGTTGGGCAGGTCCTCGTTCTCGCGGAACTCGTCGACACAGGCGTCGAGCAGGTGCTGCAGGCGCAGGCCCTTGCGACCGGAGGTGAGGAACTCCTTGATGGCCATCTTCTTGCTCCGGTCGACGATGTTCTGGATCATCGCGCCGGAGTTGAAGTCCTTGAAGTAGAGGACTTCCTTGTCACCGTTGGCGTAGGTGACTTCGAGGAAGCGGTTCTCCTCGGTTTCGGAGTACATCCGCAGCACCACGGCGTCGATCATCGCGGCGACGGTGGCCTGGGGGTCGGCTCCGTGTTCGGCGAGGTCGTCCGGGTGCAGCGGGAGCCCGGAGAGGATGTACTTGGAGAAGATGTCCTTCGCCGCCTCGGCGTCCGGTCGCTCGATCTTGATTTTCACGTCGAGCCGACCGGGGCGCAGGATCGCCGGGTCGATCATGTCTTCCCGGTTGGAGGCGCCGATGACGATGACGTTCTCCAGGCCCTCCACGCCGTCGATCTCACTGAGCAGCTGCGGGACGATCGTGTTCTCCACGTCGGAGGAGACGCCGGAGCCGCGGGTCCGGAAGATCGAGTCCATCTCGTCGAAGAACACGATCACCGGGGTGCCCTCGCCGGCCTTCTCCCGAGCCCGCTGGAAGATCAGCCGGATGTGCCGCTCGGTCTCGCCGACGTACTTGTTGAGCAGCTCCGGGCCCTTGATGTTGAGGAAGAAGCTGGTGTGCTTCTCCTTGCCCTGGCGCTCGGCGATCTTCTTGGCCAGCGAGTTGGCCACCGCCTTGGCGATCAGCGTCTTGCCGCAGCCGGGCGGGCCGTAGAGCAGGATGCCCTTCGGTGGGCGGAGCTGGTGCTCGCGGAACAGGTCCGCGTGCAGGAACGGCAGCTCCACCGCGTCGCGGATCTGCTCGATCTGCGACTGGAGGCCACCGATGTCGCCGTAGTCGACGTCGGGCACCTCCTCCAGGACCAGCTCCTCGACCTCGCTCTTCGGGATCCGCTCGTACGCGTACGCCGAGCGGGGCTCGATCATGAGCGAGTCGCCGGCCCGGATCGCCGAGCCGATGAGCGTCTCGGCGAGGTGCACGATGCGCTCCTCGTCGGAGTGGGAGACCACCAGCGCCCGGTCGCCCGGCCCGCCGTTCGGTCCCTCCAGGATCTCCTTGAGCATCACGACCTCACCGACCCGCTCGTACCCGAACGCGTCGACGATGTTGAGCGCGTCGTTGAGCAGGACCTCCTGGCCGCGGCGCAGCTCGTCCACGTCCAGTGAGGGCGAGACGGCGACCCGCAGCTTGCGGCCGCCGGTGAAGACGTCCACCGTCCCGTCGTCGTGCTTGGCCAGGAAGACTCCGTAGCCACTCGGCGGCTGCGCGAGCCGGTCGATCTCCTCCTTGAGCGTGACGATCTGCGTGCGAGCCTCCTTGAGGGTGCTCACCAGCCGGTCGTTGTTCTCGGTCAGCCGCGCCAACTGTGCCTGGGTGGCCGCCAGCCGCTCTTCGAGCTGCCGGACGTGTCGGGGGCTTTCGGTCAACTTCCGCCGCACCAGGGCGAGTTCCTCCTGAAGGAACGCGACCTGCGTGGAGAGATCGTGGGCTTCCTTCTCCCACCGTGCGGCGCGCGAGTCCGCGTCGTCGCTGCGTGCTGCCACGTCCCACCTCCCCGGGGGGCTTGAACGTTCTGACCTAACACTAGCCGCTATGAGCCCGATTCGGTCCCACGCAACACCCTCGTCACCGAACCTTGATCGCCAAGGGTGGCCTGGCGGGCCGGTACGGGCGTTCGGGTACCGTCGGAGGCTGGTACGGGAGAACATGGGGGGTGCACCGGTGGCCGAGGTCGCGACCGACCAGTTGCAGGTCTGGGTGGACCAGGATCTCTGCACGGGTGACGGGCTCTGCGTGCAGTACGCGCCGGAGGTGTTCGAGTTCGACATCGACGGCCTGGCGTACGTCAAGGGCGTCGACGGTGAGCTGCGGATGGCGCCGGGCAGCCGGGTGGACGTGCCCGCGCACCTGCGCCTCGAAGTGATCGACTCCGCGAAGGAGTGCCCGGGCGACTGCATCCACGTGGTGCGTGGCGACGGCGTCGAGGTCGCCGGCCCGGACGCCGAGGACGACTGAGCCGGGCGCCGGCGTCGCGCGGTCCGCGCGACGCCGGCTCGACCCGACCCTGGGGCGGCTCAGAGCATCGGGCGGCCGACCACCGACGCCACCAGCCGGGCGAACTCCTCCAACCGGGCGATCTGCCCGGCCCCGCCGTCGTCGAGGGTCTTGCCGAAGCGCAGCGCGTCGTGCCGGGGTGTGCCGACCATCTCCTCGCTCGGCGGGGCCTCGTCCAACGAGGTGAGCAGCAGGTAGACGTCGATGCTGTCGACTCGGATCTCGCCGCTGTCCGAGCGGTTGAGCCGCCGCCGGCAGCCCACCTCGGTGACCGTGGAGACCGGCACGACCCGCAGGGACGACGTCATCGATCCCGGCGGCCCCTCCCCCGGCGGCACGTCCTCGCCGTGCCAGAGGATCAGCCGGCTGCCGTCGCAGACGACGACCTCCTGCCACACGCCGTTGACCTCGTTGACGAAGCGTTCCAGGGTGAAGCCGAGCACCGAGGCGCCGCGCAGCACCCCGCCGAGCGCCTCCAGGGCGACGTCCGGGTCGCGCAGATAGGCCCGCGCCGCCGACTCCAGGTCCTGGTAGGGCGACCAGTCCGGAAACACGGCGGGCAGGTCGCCGCCGCCGTAACCCGGTCGGCTCATGCCGCCGCCTCCCCCCGCTCGCCGATGGTCACGGCCTGTCCATCTCCCCCGTCGCGTCGGGCTGCGCGCCGGCGGCCCGGACAGCGGCCGCCTGCCGGGCCGCCTCGGCCTCGCGCAGGTCCTGCCGGCGCTGCGCGTACGCCTCGGTGCCCTTGCTGGGCTTGCGGCGGCGCGGCGGCGCGGTGACGCCCGGGGCGAGCTTGCGCGCGGAGACCAGGAACGCGGTGTGCGCGATCATCCGGTGGTCGGGGCGGACGGCGAGGCCCTCCGCGTGCCAGTCGCGCACCAGCGACTCCCAGGCGCGGGGCTCGGTCCAGCCGCCGCGCTCACGCAGCGCCTCGACGAGTTCGGAGAGCTGGGGGGTGGTGGCCACGTAGCCGATGAACACGCCGCCGGGCACCAGCGCCCGCTCGACCATGTCGAGGGTCTCCCAGGGGGTGAGCATGTCCAGGATGATCCGGTCGAAGCCGGTCTCCTGGCACTGTGCGACGTCGCCGACGTGCAGGTGCCAGGAGGGGTGCGGCCCGTTGAAGAACGCCTCGACGTTGCGCTTGGCGATCTGGGCGAAGTCGTCGCGCAGCTCGAACGAGTGCAACTCCCCCTCGGTGCCGACCGCGCGCAGCAGCGAGCAGCTGAGCGCGCCGGAGCCGGCGCCGGCCTCGAGGACCTTCGCGCCGGGGAAGATGTCGCCCATCGCGACGATCTGCGCCGAGTCCTTCGGGTAGATCACCTGGGCGCCGCGCGGCATGGACAGCACGTAGTCCGAGAGCAGCGGGCGCAGCGCCAGGAAGGCGGTTCCGCCGCCGGAGGTGGTCACCACGCTGCCGTCGGGCAGCCCGATCAGCGCGTCGTGGGCCAGGATGCCGCGGTGGGTGTGGAACTCCTTGCCGGGCTCCAGCGTCACGGTGTGCATCCGCCCCTTGGGGTCGGTCAGCTGCACCCGGTCGCCGGGCCGGAACGGGCCACGGTGCACGGGTGTCAGCGCCGGGCTGGCGGGGTCGGCGGCGACGGTGGAGGGAGTTGCGGTCACGATGTCATCTTCCGGTTGGGTTCGAGGAGCTGTGCCAGGTCCCCGATGTGCAGAATGCCGACGACATCTTCGCCTGACGTCACCACGTACTGCGCGCCCGGGTGGGTCTGCACGGCCTCCATCACCCGTTCGCCGTCCAGCCCGACCGGGAGGGTGGGGAGCCCGGCCAGTGCGCGGGCGACCGCGTCCACCGGCAGCCAGGGGCGGCGCTCGGCGGGGACGGCCGCGGCGGCGGCCGGGTCGACCAGCGCCACGGGGTGGCCGGTGGAGTCGGTGACCAGCAGCGCGGCGGCGGGCTGCCCGCCCTCGGCGCGGCGGCGCTGGGCCTCGGACAGCGGCGTGCCGGTGGGCACCGGCCAGATCGGCCGCGCCAGTCGGGACAGGTCGATAAGCGGGAACCGCCGGCTGACCCGCGCGGCCCGGATCGACTGCCCGGCGCCGCGCCAGAGCGTGACGGCGACCAGCAGCATCAGCGGCAGCGCCACCGGCGCCAGAAAGTCGGTCAGGGTCAGCAGTCCGACCAGGGCGGCGGTGCCGACGGCGACGACGCGGCCCGCCCAGCCGGCGACCTCGGTGCCGCGGTGCCGGTCGCGGGTCAGGCCCCACACGGCGGCGCGCAGGGCACGCCCGCCGTCCAGCGGCAGCCCGGGGAGGATGTTGAACAGCGCGACGATGACGTTGCTCAGGGCGAGCTGGAAGGCGAGCTGGTGGGCCACGGTGCCCGGGGGCAGGGCCAGGGTGGCGGCGACCGCGAGGACGCCGAGCACCGCGGACACCGCCGGGCCGGCCAGCGACACCAGCAGGTCGACCTTGGGTGTCGGGGCGTCCCGGTCCATCTCGGTGTACCCGCCGAGCAGTTCCAGGGTGATTCCGCGCACACCGATGCCGTAGCGGCGGGCGGTGAGCGCGTGACCCAGCTCGTGCAGCAGCACCGAGCCGAGCAGTGACACCACGAACCCGAAGCCGATCAGATAGCCACTGACCTGCGGCAGGTCCAGTTGCCGGCGGGCGAACTCGGCGTAGAGCACGGCGACCAGCACGGCGAGCAGGAGCATCGAGGCGTTGAGGTGCAGCGGCACCCCGAGCACCCGGCCCACGCTCAGACCGGGTCGCCGGTCGGACCGACGCGGCGGCCGGGATGTCTGCTCCATCGCACCGATGCTACGGACCGGCCCGGCGTGGGGCGGGCGGCGGGCGGTGTCACACCGGTGCCCTAACCTTTGCGGACATGACGGCGGAACCGGTCACCACCCCCCAGTCCTCCTCCCCGGCGCAGACACCGCCGACGGTGCGGGCCTCGCTGTCCCCGTCGCGGGCGGCGGATTTCAAGACCTGCCCGCTGCTCTACCGGTTCCGCAGCATCGACCGGCTGCCGGAGCGGACGACAGTCGAGCAGGCCCGGGGCACGCTGGTGCACGCGGTGCTGGAGCGGCTGTTCGACCTGCCCGCGCAGGCCCGCACGCCGGCCGCGGCCGGCGACCTGGTGGCCCCGCAGTGGGACCGGCTGGTCACCGAGCAGCCGGAGCTGGCCGGGATCTTCGACGGCGCCGAGCCGGCCGGCCCGGTGGAGTTCCTGCGCTCCGCGGCGGGGCTGCTGGAGGGCTACTTCGCCGTGGAGGACCCGACCCGGCTGGAGCCGGCCGAACGGGAGAGCCTGATCTCGGCGGTCGTCGACGAGGAGCTGCTGATCCGGGGCTATCTCGACCGGCTCGACGTCGCCCCGGACGGCGCGCTGCGGGTGGTCGACTACAAGACCGGCGGCGCGCCCCGGGAGGCGTTCGAGGCGCGGGCGCTGTTCCAGCTGAAGTTCTACGCGTTGGTGCTGTGGCGCACCCGGGGGGTGGTGCCCCGGGTGCTGCGCCTGCTCTACCTGCGCGACGCCGAGGTGTTGGATTACACCCCCGACGCCGACGAGCTGGTCCGCTTCGAGCGCACGGTGGTGGCGTTGTGGCGGGCGATCGAGCAGGCCACCGCCCGCCAGGATTTCCGACCTCGTCCGAGCAGGTTGTGCGACTGGTGCAGTCACCAGGCGCTCTGCCCCACCTTCGGCGGCACTCCGCCGCCGTTCCCCGTCGCGGCGGCGAACGCCGATCCGCTGCGTGACGCCCGTTCCGCTCCGGTGGTGCCCGGCGCCGACGAGTGAGGGCCGCGGCGGGCTTTCGGACCCGACCGCGACGGTGCCGCGTCGGTCGGGACACCGCGGCCGGCGGGCCTCTACCGTGGTCCACGACGCGCCGGCCGGGTACGCGACGATGACCGGTGTGGGCGCGACGGCGAGGGGACGGGAGAAGTGATGGCCGATCGGGTTGCCTCGGCGCGGCCGGTACGGATCCTGCTCGCCGACGACCAGCCGCTGCTGCGCACGGGCTTCCGGATGGTGCTGGGCGCCGAGGGTGACCTGGACGTGGTGGCGGAGGCCGGCGACGGCGTGGAGGCGGTGGAGCTGTCCCGGCGACTGCTGCCCGACGTCGTGCTGATGGACATCCGGATGCCCCGCATGGACGGGGTGGCGGCGACCCGGGCGATCGTCGACTCCCGCCTGCCGGTGCGGGTGCTGGTGCTGACCACGTTCGACCTCGACGAGTACGTGGTGGGGGCGCTGCGCGCGGGCGCCAGCGGGTTCCTGGCCAAGGACGTACCGGCCGAGGAGCTGATCGCGGCGATCCGCACGGTGGCCGGCGGGGACGCGGTGGTCGCGCCGCGGATCCTGCGGCGGCTGCTGGAGCGCTTCGCCGACCTGCTGCCGGATCCGGCGGCGACGCCGTCGGCGGCGCTCAGCGCGCTCACCGACCGGGAACGCGAGGTGCTGGTGCAGGTGGCCCGGGGGTTGTCCAACGCCGAGATCGCCGCGGTGCTGTCGGTCAGCGAGACCACCGTCAAGACCCACGTCGGGCACGTGCTGACCAAGCTGCGGCTGCGCGACCGGGTGCAGGCGGTCGTGCTGGCGTACGAGTCGGGTCTGGTCCGCCCGCGGGCGTAGCGGACGCGCGGCGGCTACCCCACCCGGCGTACTCGAAGATCCCTCCGTGGGGGGACGGCCCCGTTGCCGTGCTCACCTACCGTGACCGTAGACGGCTCGGCGCGGTTGACCCTCCTGTGGCCAACGGGGGACGCGTCGTGTCCGGCGGTGTTTCGCCGGTCGGGAAACCTGTCGATCGGCGGCCGGGTCAGGGGCAACCCTGATGCGGCATGGGGGTGCACCCGCAGCGGGAAATCCGCGCCGGGTCCCCCCAGGGGCGGACGGAACGGGCGCAAGCAGCGCCGATGATTGAACGGTCACGCCGGACCATCGGGGGGCGGCGTGAGATTCGGACAGACGGAAGAGGTAGATGACGTGACCGCGACGGTAGGCCAGCAGGCGCAGGCCGCGGCCCGGGCGAACGACGTGTGGAAGGTGTACGGCAGCGGCGAGGCTCAGGTCATCGCGCTGCGGGGGGTCAGCGCGGAGTTCGAACGTGGCCGCTTCACCGCGATCATGGGCCCGTCGGGTTCCGGCAAGTCGACGCTGATGCACTGCCTGGCCGGTCTGGACTCGGTGACCCGGGGGACGGTGTCGATCGGTGCGACGACGGTCACCGGTCTGGGCGACTCGGGGCTGACGAAGTTGCGCCGAGACAAGGTGGGCTTCATCTTCCAGCAGTTCAACCTGCTGCCGACGCTCACCGCGAAGGAGAACATCCTGCTGCCGTTGTCGATCGCCGGTCGCAAGCCGGACCCGGCCTGGTACGACACGGTGATCAAGACGGTGGGCCTGCAGGACCGGTTGGACCACCGGCCGGCGCAGCTCTCCGGCGGTCAGCAGCAGCGGGTGGCGTGCGCGCGGGCGCTGGTCTCCCGCCCCGACGTGATCTTCGCTGACGAGCCGACCGGCAACCTGGACTCGCGCTCCGGCGCGGAGGTGCTCGGCTTCCTGCGCAACTCGGTGCGTGAGCACGGCCAGACCATCGTCATGGTCACCCACGACCCGACGGCCGCCGCGTACGCCGATCGGGTGGTCTTCCTCGCCGACGGGCAGATCGTCTCGGAGTTGATCGAGCCGACCGCCGACACGGTGCTGGACACCATGAAGAAGCTGGACACTCCGGCCGAGGTGGGCAACTGATGTTCCGGGCGACACTCAAGAGTCTGCTGGCCCGCAAGGTCCGGCTGATCCTGTCCGGGCTGGCGGTGGTGCTCGGGGTCATGTTCGTCTCCGGCGCGTTCGTGCTGACCGACACGCTGGGCCGCTCCTTCGACTCGGTCTTCGCCGACGGGTTCTCCGAGATCGACGTGAACGTCGCGGCGCAGCCGAAGGTGCAGGTCGACGAGATGGAGGGCGAGCAGACCGCCGCTCCGCTGCCGGCCGCCGTGGTGGACCGGGTCAAGCAGGTGCCGGGGGTGGCCTCGGCGACCGGCATCGTCAACGCCGACGGCGCCCGGGTGATCGGCAGCAACGGCAAGGTGATCACCTCGTTCGGTCCGCCGCAGTTGGGCGAGAACTGGACCGGCGAGAGCGACCTGATGCGGCTGCGGGAGGGGCGCGCGCCGCAGGCCGAGGACGAGATCGTGGTCAACAAGGCGTTGGCCACCACGGCGAAGGTGCGCGTCGGTCAGAAGGTTGGCGTGCTCACCGCGTTCGAGTCCAAGAAGCGGGAGTTCACCCTGGTCGGCATCCTCGGTTACAGCGGTGACCGGGATTCGATCGGCGGGGTCAACGAGGTCTTCTTCACCACGCCGGTGGCGCAGCGGCTGATGCTGGGCGAGCCGGACACGTTCAGCAGCATCACACTGCGCGCCGCCGACGGCGTCTCGGACGAGAGGCTGCGCGACGACGTGGCCCGGACCCTGGGCGCGGACTACGAGGTGAAGACCGGCGAGCAGGTGGCCGCGGACGCCTCGGCCAGCCTGAAGGAGGGCCTGTCCTTCTTCAACAAGATCCTGCTCGGCTTCGCCGCGGTGGCGCTGCTGGTGGGCACCTTCCTCATCCTCAACACCTTCTCGATCATCGTGGCGCAGCGGACCCGGGAGCTGGCGCTGATGCGCGCCATCGGCGCCAGCGGCCGGCAGATCATCGGTTCGGTGGTGCTGGAGGCCATCGCGGTCGGGTTGATCGCGTCGGTGCTCGGCCTGGCGGCCGGCATCGGTGTGGGGGCGCTGCTGGCGTTCCTGTTCGGCAAGTTGGCCGGTGGGCTGACCCTGGCCGGGATCGGTGTGCCGGCGGCCGCGGTGATCGGTTCCTTCGGCGTCGGTCTGGTGATCACCGTGGTGGCGGCGCTGCTGCCGGCGCTGCGGGCATCCCGGATCCCGCCGATCGCCGCCATGCAGGACGTGGCGACCCCGGACCGGCCGCTGACCAAGGTCACGGTGGCCGGGTCGGTGGTCACCGGCATCGGCGCGCTGCTGCTCTTCTTGGGGCTCAGCGGCAACGCGGGTGGTCAGACCCTGGCCACCATCCTGGGTGGGGTGCTGTTCGCCTTCATCGGCGTGGCGCTGCTGACCCCGCTGATCAGTCGGCCGGTGGTGAGCCTGCTCGGCGCGATCTTCTCCTGGTCGGTGCCGGGCAAGCTGGGCCGGCTGAACTCGGGGCGCAACCCGCGCCGCACGGCGATCACCGCGGCCGCGCTGATGGTCGGCATCGCGCTGGTCACCGGCGTCACGGTGATTCTCGATTCGGCCAAGGGCAGCATCAGCGCCCTCGCCCAGGACACCATCAAGGCCGAGCTGGTGATCTCCGGCCAGCAGGGTGGGCCGCGTCCGCCGAGCTTCGACCCGGGTGTGCTGGACCGGGCCAAGGCCCTGCCCGGCGTGCAGATGGTCGACGGCGAGTACGGCGACATGGCCAGGATCAACGGCGAGGGCACCTGGGTGGCGGCGAGCAGCGATGTCGCGTCGCTGCGGCAGATCTTCGGGGCGAAGGCCACCGCCGGTGACATCGACCGGCTCTCACCGACCCAGATGCTCGCCAGCTCCGACACCGCCAAGTCCCGTGGCTGGTCGGTCGGCTCGACCGTGAACGTGCAGCTGACCCGGGGCGAGGCCCGGACGTACACGATCAGCGGCATCTACGAGTCGTCGCAGCTGACCAACCCGGTGACGTTGCCGGCGACCGCGGCGAAGGACTTCGCCATCCCGCAGCCCATCCAGGGCTTCATCCAGCTGGCGGCGGGCGCCCGGGTGGCCGACGTGCAGCCGCAGGTGGAGGCGCTGCTCGCGGACAGTCCCGAGGTGTCGGTGGCCGACCGGGACGCGTTCATCAAGCAGCAGACCGGTCAGCTCGACGGGCTGCTCACGATGATCCAGATCCTGCTGGCGCTGGCCATCGTCATCGCCGTCCTGGGCATCATCAACACCCTGGCGTTGTCGGTGCTGGAGCGGACCCGCGAACTGGGCCTGTTGCGGGCGATCGGCCTGCGGCGCGGGCAGACCATGGGCATGATCACGGTCGAGGCGGTGGTGATCTCCGTGTTCGGCGCGCTGCTGGGCGTGGCGGTCGGCAGCGGCCTCGGCGCCGCCGTGGTCGAGGCGCTCAAGGACGAGGGCATCACCGACCTGATCCTGCCGTGGGGCCAGATGGGCGTCTTCCTCGGTCTCGCCGCGATCATCGGGGTGGTGGCCGCGGTGCTCCCCGCCGTGCGGGCGGCCCGGATCAACGTCCTGGGCGCGATCGCCCACGACTGACGCCAGGCCAGAAAAGGGGGGCCCCGCAACGGCGGGGTCCCCCTTTTTTCGTCAGGCCACGTTTTCGTCAGGCCACGGCCCGGTCGGCCAGCAGGGCCGCGAGCACCTCCAGGTCCACGCCCGTCAGGCTCTCCACCTGGTGTACGCCGGTCCTGGCGGGCAACGGCACCTCGGCGGGTACGGCCAGCACGGCCGCGCCGGAGGCGAGCGCGCTGGCCACCCCGGTCGGTGAGTCCTCGATCGCCACACACCGCTCGATCGGCACGCCGAGCAGCCGCGCGGCGGTCAGGTAGGGCTCCGGGTGGGGCTTGGCCGCGACCACCTCGTCGCCGGCGACCACCACGTCGAAGGTGTCCCGACCCAGGGTGTCCAGGGCGATCTCGACGAGGGCCCGAGGGCTGGAGGTGACCAGCGCGGTGGGGATTCCCGCCGCGCGGACCGCGTGCAACAGCTCGAACGCCCCCGGCCGCCAGGGCAGACCACCCCGGAACAGCTCCAGGATCCGGGCGTTGATCCACGCCGCGCTGATCTCGGGGTCCCGTTCGGGCTGCCCCAGGTCGTCGTGCAGGATACGCATCGACTCGGCCATGGCGGTGCCGATGATCGACCGGCGGGCGTCGGCGGAGAGGTCACCGCCGTACTCGCGCGCCAGTTCCTGCAGCGCGACGTCCCACAGCTTCTCGCTGTCGACAAGCGTGCCGTCCATGTCGAAGAGCACGGCGGCGGGGTGTTGGCTGCTCAGCGGATCCTCCAGGGTCGTGGGCGACACCGGCGATCCTGCCAGCACGACCCGTGGCCGGTGGCGGCAACGGGCGCCGGGGTGATCCGGGCAACCCCGCTCAGCCCAGGTCGCACTCCTTCAGCGAGCGCTCGTAGCCGCGGAAGAACATGTCGGTGCGCTGCTCGGCGGTGCCGTGCGCGCCCTCGGCGAACCACGGCTGGTCGGGGTCGTCGCCGACGGCCGCCACCCCCTCCCGGAACTCGTCCAGGTCGCCCTCGGCGAGGGTCAGGTCGCCGGAGCGCACCGAGTCGCCGAGGTACGCCCCCGCCATGCAGTCGGCCTGCAACTCCTGCTGGATGGTGAAGCTGTAGTTGATGCCGAGGCGCACCTGGATGCCGTGGGCGTACTCGTGGCCGAGCAGGTAGAACACGAACGCGTCACCGACCTCGCGGAACGCGGCCACCGACCAGGCGACGTCGTACGCGATGAAGTCGCCCTGCGAGCAGTAGACCGCGTTGTTGCGGGGCAGCGGCTGCCCGCCGCAGGAGACCTCGCCGGCCCGCTGGTACGGGGTGACCCGCCGGATGGGTTGGAAGCGCTTCCCGGAGGCCTTGAACTGGGCCGCCCAGTAGCGCTCGGCGACCGCCTGCGCGTCGGCGACGTCCTGCTTGAACTCGGCCACGCTGGTGGTGCTGTCGGCGCGGGTGGTGCTCGGCCCCGGCGAGGCGGCCGGCCTGTTCGCCCCCGGGCGTTCGCCCTCCGGCTCGGCCAGCCCACCGCCGGCGCAGGCGAGCGACACCAGCGCGGCGACCACCAGGCCCGCCAGGGGTCCCCGGGCGTCGCGTCCTGACCATGCCCCCACTGTGCCTCCCCAGACATCGGCGCTCCCGCTGCGCAGTACCCCGACGGTACGACCGCCACGCTCACCGGATTCACGCACCACCGGGCCGGACGGTTCACGCTCAGGCCGGCCCGGGCGGCTTGACCCCCGGACCGGCCGGGCGGCTTCACCCCCGGCCGGCCGGGCGGTTCACGCGGCCGGTGCCTGGCCGCCACAATGGCCCGGGGGGCGGATGTGGCCGTCCGGTGAGGAGGGCGACGTGCACGTGCTGGGCAGCCGCCGACGAAGCCAGCCGGCCCCGGCGCATGTCGTGTGGCGGTCGCTGCGTGACCCGTACGAGGCTGGCAGTCGTCCGTGGCTGGAGTTGCGCGACGACGAGGTGCCACCCCGGGTGGTGGCGGGCTACGCACCGGTGCTGCTGGTGTGGTCGTCGCTGTGGCCGCACCGACCGCTGGACCAGATCCGCTTCGACGTGACGCACGGCTTGCCCGGCGGGGACTGCACGCTGCGCTGGACCCTGACCACCGAGGCGGACCTACCGAGCGAGAGCACCCTCGGCTACCTGCGGCACCGCCTCAACTACCTGATCAACAACCGCCTCCGCCTCTCCTACGGCCAGTAACCCCTCAGCCGCCCGACTCGCGGCCACGTTGCCACGTCCCGCCCTGGTCCCCGTTCCGCTCCGCCTCGTACCGCTGCTGCCTGGCGCGAGCGTCCCGGCCGGCGGCGAGGTCGTCACCCGAAGCCAGCCGCCCCCGTACCCGCCGCGCCACGACTCCGACCGCCAGTCCCGCCACCGCAACGAAAACCCCAGCGACCACCCACACCACCGTCATGTCCGCCAATCTAGGCCCCAACGACCACGTAACGGAAAGGCCCAAACCAGACAATCAACGCCAGCCCCGACGAGCATCCGCCACTCGCGCGGCTGATCGACTCCAGGTCGGCGATATCGGGGTGTCCCAACGCCCTGGATACAGCGACTTCGGCGAAACGGAGTTGATCAGACCCCGGCCGCCCGATCCCCGCCCGATCCCCGCCCGCGCGCGCACAACGGCGGACCCGGGAACCGCCCCCACCCGTTGATCATGAAGTTATTGCCCCGACACGCCGGCATCGAAGGCAATAACTTCATGATCAACCAGGGATCTGGTGGGGGCGGGAGTGTCCGGGTGGGGGGTTGGGGTTCGACGTTTCCGGTGAGCGGTGCCGGGGCGGCACCGGAGACAGGAGGCCACTGTGAAGTACATGATTCTGCTCTACGGGTCGCAGCAGGACTATGACGTGCTGTCGGGGCGGGCTTCCGACCGGCCGGCCATGTCCGCCGAGCAGATCGCGGCCATGCACCGGCACATGGAGACGTTCCACCAGGCGCTCGCCGAATCCGGGGAACTGGTCGACGCACGGGGCCTCAGCGAGCCGGTGCACACCCGCCGCGTGCAGGTCCGGGACGGGGCGTCCGTGGTCACCGACGGCCCGTACCCGGAGACGCAGGAGGTGCTCGCGGGTTACACGATCGTGGAGTGCGCCAGCTTCGACCGGGCCACCGAGATCGCCGCCGGCCTGGTCGACCCGGACACCCCCGGCGCGTACGTGGACGTGCGGCCGGTGCTGGACGGCGTCGAGGACCTGGCCGGCTGACCGGTGTCGGCAACGCCCGCCGAGGATCTGCTGCGCGAGCTGGCGCCGCAGGTCCTCGGCGCGCTGGTCCGCCGCTTCGGGCACTTCGACACCGCCGAGGACGCGGTGCAGGAGGCGCTGATCGCGGCGGCGGACGGTTGGCCGCGCGACGGCGTACCGGAGAATCCCCGCGCGTGGTTGATCACCGTCGCGTCCCGGCGGCTCACCGACCTGCTCCGGCGTGACCAGGCGCGGACGCGGCGGGAGGAGACGGTGGCGCGCCGGGTGCTGCCGGAGCAGTGGTTGGCGCCGGCCGCCGACCGACCCCCGGCGGACGCCGACGACACGCTCATCCTGCTGTTCCTGTGCTGCCACCCGGCGCTCACGCCGGCGTCGCAGATCGCGCTGACGCTGCGCGCGGTAGGCGGGTTGAGCACCGCCGAGGTGGCCCGCGCGTTCCTGAGCGGCTGTCTACGCCACACATGGTGCTGGCCAGCGGGGACGGCCGAGCGCCCGGCGGGGCCAGTGGCCTTCACTGCACGGTGAGTACCACCGTCGGTCAGTCACCCTGGGTGATTGTGCTCTGGGATTGCGATGAACCGAGTGACGGCTGCACGCGCGGATCGCGGCCAGATGAGTACGTGGAACGGCCTTGTATCACGGCTTGCGGGCCGTGGTCCGAGCCTTCGCTAGGCGGCGGCTGAAAGTTCGTTGTAGCTATCGGCCGGTTCTTGACCGGAGAGGTTCTGGATTGCGGCCATGATTTCGTCGGTGACGGCGCGTCGGATCTGGCCGCTACGGCCCGATGGGGATTGCGCGAACCACATTGGTGCGCCGAAGCGCACGGTTATCTGGCCGACTCGGGGGAGCCGGGCACCGACGGGCTGGATGCGGTCGGTGCCGAGGACGGCAACGGGGACGACCGGAGCGCCGGAGGCGAGCGCGAGCCAGGCAACCCCGGTCCGGCCGCGGTAAATCCGCCCATCGCGTGACCGGCTGCCTTCGGGGTGGATGCCGAAGGCTCGTCCGTCGGCGAGCACGTCGAGGGCGACCTGCAGTGACGTCTGTGCTGCGCGGTGGTCGCCTCGTTGTACGGGAATGGCGTCGATGCCGGTGAGGCAGATGCGGGTCAGCCGGCCCTTGAGCCCGGGCTGCTGGAAGTACTCGGCCTTGGCGAGGAAAGCGACCGGTCGGGGGGCCGCCAGCGGAATCACGACGCTGTCGATGAACGACAGGTGGTTGGCGGCCAGGATCACCGCGCCGTGCCGCGGAACGTTCTCGCGTCCCTCGATGACTGGCCGGTAGAGCAGCCGAACGAGCGGAGCGATCAGCAGCCGTACGGTCGCTTGCAGCAGCATTTGTCCCCTTCGCTGTCAGTACAGGATGGCGCTGCGGCGGGCGCGCAGCGCGTCAACAATCTTGCGAGGGGCCCGGTCGGGTGAACCGGCATGGTAGGGCGGCCGGGGCTCGTACTCGTGCGCGAGCTGAATGGTCTGGGCGACGGCGTCGCCGGCGATCCGTCCGGCGAGGGTGAACGCCATGTCCAGGCCGGCGGAAACTCCGGCGGCCGTGAGGTACTTTCCGTCGACGACGACGCGTTCGGCGACGGGGATGGCGCCCAGCGGCGCCAGTTGGTCATGGGCCAGCCAGTGTGTGGTGGCCCGACGCCCGGTGAGCAGGCCGGCCCCGGCGAGCAAAAGCGATCCGCTGCACACCGATGCGGTCCAGGTGCTGTGTTCATCGGCGGCGCGTAGCCATTGGCGTACCGGACCATCGATCATCTGGGCGTGCCAGCCCGGCCCGCCGGGCACCACGACGACGTCCGGTCTCGGTACGTCGGCCAGCGTGGCGGTGGCGGTGAGGTGCAGGCTGCCCACCTCGTTGGTGACCGGACCCGAGCGATGCGCAACGAACACGGTCTCGGCGCCGGGCAGGTGGGACAGAACGTCGTAGGGTCCGACGGCGTCGAGGGCGGTGAACCGTTCGAAGAGAATGATGGCTATCTGCATCTGGTTCCTTCCGGTGTGGTGGCTGATCAAGATCGCGTGGTCCATTGGAGATGGGCGTCCAGCGCGGCGTCCAGCAGCGATTCGACATCGCCGGTTTCCATCACCGTCTGCAAGCTGCCCCACAGCCAGAGTTGGGCGATGCCGTGCAGGTTGGCCCACAGTGCGCCGGCGACGACGGACGGCGCCGACCCGCCCGGCGGCGTGGGCCGGGCTCTGGTGACCAGGTCGACCAAGATCTCGAACAGGGGGCCACTGGCCTCCCGCAGGCCCATTCCGTTTCCCCGCAACAGGTCGTGGCGGAACATGAGTTCGAACATGCCGCGGTTGGCCTGCGCGAACTCCAGGTACAGCCGGCCCAGTGCGAGCAGCTGCGCGTACGGGTCCGCGTCATCATCGCCGACCAGTTCGGCGACCTGCTGGCCGAGGCGCAGGTAGCCCTCCCGCGCGATGGCGGCCAGCAGCGCCTGGTGAGTGGGGAAGTAGCGGCGGGGCGCGCCATGCGACACCCCCGCTCGGCGGGCGATCTCCCGCAACGAGAGGGCTCCGTTGCCCTCTCGCGTCACGAGGTCAACACCAACCTCGACCAGGCGAGCGCGAAGACCCCCGCCTAGCTCCGACATAGACAGTGTCTACCACGTTCGTGTAGACATCGTCTATTGCATCGTCCATTGGGCACACGGAGAGTCGTACCGCTGGCGCGGACATGTGCACTCTCATCGGCTAGATGCGTGCAGTATCGAGTGGCTGCGCCAACGACCTCAACCGTCACACACCGTTACTTAACGCAAGCAAGATCAGCGTTAGGTGGGGCCAGTCATGGCCGTCCTCGTGGAGCCCGGTTCGTCCGTCATAGCCATGCAGAAGGTGCAGCGGCCGGCGTCGTCCACGTCCGCCGGGCCGGCGGCCAGGGGCCATCGGCCGGGAATGGGCGCGCGGCGCGCGTGGGGGCGACCAGCCGGGCCGGCAGCAGGCGCCGGGCGTGTGGCCGGGTCCGGGGGTGCGCGCTGGGTCTCAGCGGCGCCCGTAACTGGCGCGCAGGTCGGCATCGGCGCACTCGGCGCACTTCAGCGGCGAGCCGTTCGGCGTGTGCGTCGTGTCCGGGCCGAACCAGAGGTCAATTTGCCAGCGCGGGCCGGGCAGGTCGGTGGCGGTCACGCGGGTACCGCAGGTGGCGCAGGTCGGGCCGGCGGACGCGGTGCGGCGGTTGGGCGTGAAGGCAGCCATCAGACCTCCTCGCCCCGTTCGCGGCGCTCGACGCGGCTGCGGTGGCCGTGGAGGGTGCCGACCTTGCGGGCCGGGCCTGGCTTGCCGTCGGTGGTCGCGTCGCCGGTCAGCGCGGCGACCAGGCGGTCAACGGCGGCACGGGCAGAGCGGGCGCCAGCCAGCGCGGCCAGGCGGTCACGGTCGGACATCTGGCCGGCCTCGGCCTCGGCCTGCTCGGCGGCGTGGAGGGTGTCCAGGGCCATGCGCAGGCGGGCGATCTGCGCGCCGGACAGCGATACCTCGGCGCGGACGGTCTCCCACACGCTCAGCGGCACGCCGTCAGGCAGCCAAGCCGGCGAGCGGCCGTCGTCGGCGGGGGTGTCGGTCATCGGGGGCCTCATTTTGGGGTTCTGTGAATTTTTGTGGAACTCTGTGGATTCGGTCAGACCCGGGCGTTGTCTTTGGTGCCATACCGACCGGGGCGGCGGCGGCGTCGATGGGGGTCACTCCCCACCCTCGGTCGATGATCGCGTCACGTTCCGTCGTAGTCAGCGCTGTCGATCGTCGCGCTGCGTTGCGTTGATCGTCGTTGATCGTTGCGACGCCAATCGACAACTGTGACTCATCATGGGCTGTTCGCTGTGCGCTGACCTGCATGTATGCACTGCCGTCATCGTGTGCTCATGTGCTGGGCACCAGCATGCACAGCCTCGCTTCGCTCGGCGTGCGCTGAGCCTGACTCACACGCTGAGCTGAGCTGAGCTTCTGAGCCGCTGAGCTGAGCCGATGGTGTGAGCCGTTGAGCCGGGCCGGGGCGCGAGCCATCGCGGCGAGCACGGAAGCGAACGAGCAAGCATGAGCAGAACGAACGGCGCGATGGGTGGGCGATGGGCGAGCCGTGCGCCCGGCAACGGGCCGGCGGCCGAAGGCCAGCGGCGGGCAGTGGGCGCAGGCGGGTGCAGCCGCAGGCGGGCCGGGCAGCATCGCGGGTGGTGGGAAGGATGTGCCCGGCCCCGGGGTCTGTCGGTGACGGGGCGGCGGGGTTAGGCGTCCCGTGCAGTCAGCAGGCGCCCCGCACGGCGGACCGCGCGAGACAGGCCAGACAGGCGGGCGGCGACGGGGCGACCGTCGAGGATGGCCAGCAGGCGGGACCATCGAACGTCCTCGGGCGTCGCGGCGGCCTGGGCCACCAGGAAGGCGCGGAGCTGATCGCGGCCGACCGTAGCGGCCAGGGCGTCGAGCCTGGCGCTGAGGTCGGCCAGGATCTCGGCGTGGTCCTGCTCCGGCTGGGCCGGGGCTGCGGGCGGCTGGGCGGTCCGGGGCTGCGGGACGGCGCGATACACGACGGGCCGCCCATCCGGGGGCGTGGCCGGGGGCTGCTCCGGCCGGCGGGGCGCGTCGTCGCGGTACCGGCGGGGTGCGGGGAGTTCGGCGGCCAGGTCGGGCCAGTTGTTCCGCAGGTAGGCGCGATGGGCGCGGGCGGTCGCCTCGGCGATCACGTCCGGGACGGCGGTACGGCGAACGCGGCGGGGGCGGGAGTTGCGGCGAGGCATGGTGGGGCGTCCTGTTCTAGCGGGTGGGCGGGTCAGAAGCCGTTGGCGCGCTGCTGAGCGGTGATGGCGCGGGCCACGTACGCGGCCGGGTCGGTGGTGGCGCCGTCGAGCGGGTCCGAGCCGGACCACACGACGCGACGGCCGGGGAGGTGCCTCGGCTGTCCGAGGGTGACGCGGAGCGTTTCGGGGGCGAGCCACACGCCATCGGCGGTGTCGAGGTCGTCGGGGCTGAGATCGTCGTCGTGCAAGGGGCCTCCGGGTGTTGCTCGGCGGGCGTTTCGGCGCATGGTCATGCGGCCGGGAGGTTTCGGTGTCATCCAAGTACCGGTATCGGGCCGGGGTGCGGGGAGTGCACTTCTGATGGCGGAATCGCACTTGGCGTTTTCGCAGCTAGAAGCGGGTTAGATCGGCTGCGCCGGGGCTGCCGGCGGTGGACAGTGGCCGGCGGCTGCGGGAGGTTTCGGTGTCATCCAACCTATCGACCGTTACCGTCCCGTGATGTTTCTTCATGCATGGTCCTGTATGATCATGCAGGATCGCCATCGATGAGGGCTTCGCGCTCGGTGCGGGTCCGGTACTCAGCCAGGGGCCGGAGGCGGCCGGCGTCGTCGCGCACGCGCGGACTGGTGCCGGCCAGGCGGTCAACCCACACGGTCACGGTCTTGCCCCGGGGCGTCGGCACGGTCAGCTCGTAGCCGATCGGGCGCTCATCCTTCGCGTCGCGGGCGTCGAACCACTCGGCCGGGAAGTGATCGCGGGCGATGCGTTCGATGAAGTCTGCATAGGACAGAGGATCGTCAAAAGCCTTGCGGTTAAAGGATTCGATCAGGGTCTGCCACTCGCGGCGGTACTCCGGCGGCCGGCCGGCGGCCTCATGCGCGGCCAAGTCGGCGACGCGCGCGGCCTGCTTCACGATGTCGACACGGCGGGACACGTCGCGGTCACGGGCCTTGCGCCAGCGGCGGGCAGCCGTGGCGCAAGCCGTCGAGCAGTACGGAGACGGGCGGCCACCCTTGGCGCCGGTCGTCGCCTTGCCACGGGCAGGGTTCCGGCAGCCATCGCGGGCGCAGAGCGGGCCGGAGCGCAGATCGTGCGCGTCATCGGTCATGATGGGCCTACTTCTCGGTCTCGGTGCGGCGCTCGGCCGCTCGGTGGGCACGCTGGGCACGGCGTCCGCCTCGGCGGCCACGGCGCCGGGGGCGCTGCGGCTCGGCCGGCGGGCCGTCGGCCGGCGGTGTGTTCGCGCAGAGGTTGGCGGCGGTCAGCGGGTCGGCGGGCATCACTGGGCTCCAATCCGGTGCCGGGCCTGGGCGCCGATAGCCACGAGGTGATCGGCGCGGCGGTGGGCTGCGGTCCGCTCGGCGTCGGCCCGGCGGGCGTCGAGAACGGTCGTGATGACGGCGTGCAGCGCGGCGGCGGTGGCGGCCGTCGAGGCGGCGGCTGCAAGAAGCGTGGTCATCATCAGTGCTGCACCCCCGTGCCGAGGCCGGGCATGACGGCGTCCAGCAAGCGCGAGTGCGCCTCGCTGATCAGATCGATTGCGAGCATGTCGTTGCTGCCCTCGCGGATGATCCTTGCCGCGATGAGCAACCGCTCAGCGGCGACCTCGCGGATGAGGGCGGTGGTGTCGTCGGGGGTGGGGGCGGTGTTGTCGGTAGGTGCCATTGGTCTGCACTCCTTGGCAGGTACGAAAAATGGCCCGACCCGAGGTAGACCGGTGCAGCGGTCTACGCCCGGATCGGGCCAGGATCAGGTGCGCGCGTCGTCGCGGGATCTGCACTTCCCTAGCGCGCTGGTGTTGCGGGGTGTCCAAGGTGGACGGTGGATCAGGCGGCGACGCGCACAATCCAGAGCTGGTTGGTGCCCTCGACCGAAGCGGTCAGGGTGGCGACGCCAGCGAAGGTCGAGAGCAGGCTCACGTGCTGGCCGGTGGTGTGGTCAAAGGCCAGAACCTGCCGCAGGGGCACCCCGCCTTCCGCCATGACGCTGGACGACTCGACGCCGTGAGCGGCCACGGGGGCACGCAGGGCGAGAGTGACGGCGTCCTGGTGCATGATGATGGCTTCCTTGGCGGCGAGCCGGTTGGACTCGATCACGTTCAGGCCGGCGACGTTCACCACGCGGCCAGTCGCGGCGCCGTTGGTGCCGAACACGTCGTAGGACGCGGCGCCGGTCGCCTTCAAGAGCGCTGCATACGCCTCGACGCTGAGCACGGCGGACAAGCCGGTCTCCGGAGAACCCTTGGCACGCAGCGCGGCGCGAGCGTCCACAAGGAAGTCGAGAACCTGGCTCTTGTCGGACGGGTCGTAGGCGGCATCGAGGGTGGTGTCCTCGACCACAGCCTGCAACGAAGTGACGATGTTCGATTCGACCTTCGAGGCCAGGCCGATCGCCTGCGGGAGCAGAACCTGACGCGCGTAGTCCTCAACACTGAGCGCCATGTCCGCGTCACTGACCGCAGTGCGGCTGAACAGCTCGGCAGTCAGAGCGACCGGCTGCGTCGCCTCGGCGATGTCGCGGGTGTTGTAGGCCGAGATGTCGCCAACGGCGCGGCTGTCGGCGGCCAGCGACGCGGGGATGCGGACGTTGACGGTCGAGCCGAGGGCGCGCTCGAAGTCGGCCGCGAAGTCGCGGTTGATCTGGTTCGCCAGACGAAGATCCTTCGCGACGAACACGGAAGCCACGGACGCGAGGGCCTGGCTGTTGTTGATGATGTTGTTGCTCATGGTGATTGGTTCCATTCTGGAGAGTTGGGTGAGCGATCGATGCGTCGGGCATCGACGCGCGTTGACTCGTCCAGACCTGCTGGTGTGCGTGCCTACGGGCCTGCCGTGGGCGTGCGAGAGCGACCGGCAGCCGGCGCGGTGCCGGGCCTGCCCGGTGTGCGCGGCGCTGCGGGTCGCTTGTGGAGCGGTGGTGCTGGCCGGTAGCGATCCGGCGATGCCCGGCGCAGGCGCTCGCGAGGCGCCAGGCTGGGAAGTTAGGTGGCCTGGTCGAGGTTCTACGGGCCTCAACCAGGCCGGGGTGCCTCGCGTGCGGCTCGACGCAAGAAAAGCCGCAGCGGGGCAAGGTGTGGGACCGGTCGGCTACCCCATGAAGCCGACCGGCCCCGGTGCCCCGCGCGGCTGCCATTGCATGAGCCGCGTTGCGGGGCGGTACCCGCGCTCAGCCCGATGCGAAAGGGACGAAACTCATCGGGGGCGCTGGCAGAGGTATTGCCCTCTACCTATGGGTAGTTGCGTAACACTGGTGTGCGCCGGGGGTCAGGCCGTCGCCTCGGGAGCGCGCCAGGGCAGCGCGCCGTAGGCGTACCAGCCGCTTTCGAGGTTCACCAGCATGACGCCGGAGCCGTACGCAGGCGGGGCGTCGGGGGTGCCGGCGTCATCGAGCAGCGCGGCGAGGTCTTCCGAGCGGACAGCCGCGCGCAGGCCGGCCGGGTGGCCGTACTGGCGCTGGCTCCGGCGGTGGCCGTTGGGCAGGGACGGCGGCGGCGGGACCTCCCCGGCCGGCACGCGCTCGCCGATAAAGAACTCGCGGCCGTCGGCCGTGACGACGATCCGGCCGGCGTACACGGGGCCGGAGTAGCGCTCGGCGTCCTCGGCGTACGCGGGCGGGGGCTGGTGCGGTGCGGAGCCGCGAGCGGTCCGGCGCTGGCGGTATGCGCGCTGGCGGTCGGCGTTGCTGGCGTACTTGCGAGGGCGGCCGGGGCGACGGGGCTGATCGGTGGGGTTGGTGGTCATGGGGGTTGGGGTCCTTCGGGTGGGGTTGGAGGCCGGCAAAAGATGCCGACACGTGGTACTCGGCTTGGCGGCCGAAAGTGTGCTAGCGGGAGTGCGTAGCTGTGGTGAAATTCACAGGTACGAATGGGTGAAACGCGTTCTGTGCTGGCGGCGTTACGGGCAGTGGGTGATGGGTGGTCGGCGGAAAAGTCGCCCAACTACTAGATGCCGCCTGCGGGCCGAAAGTGTGCGTTGATCTTGGTGTGCGGCCGTTCGCTGACCTGCAACGAAGGGCTCCGTGGGAGGGCCGCAGAGACGACGAACGGCCCGCCCACGCAAAGGGGACGGGCCGCTCATGTTCGGGCCTCAGCGGCGGCTACAGCAGGCGCGCGGGGGCGTCTTCCAGGGCGTCAATGGCGGCGTCGGTCAGTTCGTCAGCCCAGCCAGTGCGGACACGGCGCGCGAGGGCTTCCGGCGAGGCGTCGTAGTGGCCGGTCGGGGTGCGCTCCGTGGCCGGCGCGACGGTGACGGTCACGAGCGGGCGCAGCAGCTCGCGGCGCGCGTCCGTGTTGCCGTCCAGCGCGGCCCAGCGCTCGGCGCAGGTGCTGGAGCTGATCACGCGCTGGCGGGTGACTACGGCGGTCGTCGGGAGCGCGTCCAGCTCGGCGCGCAGCGAGCGGCGCAGAGCACGCGCGGCGGCGTAGGCGGCCTCATCCTCGGCATCATCGGCGGCGAAGGCCGCGCGCTCGGCCTGGCGGATGGCCTCGGCCAGGTCCGCGCGGCGGGCAGCGTCGGGTGCGGTGGTGACCTCCTGCACGTCGGCGGCGTACAGGTTGCCGGCCAGGGACAGGAATCGGTCGGTGACGATGGCGTCCAGGTCGGTGAGGCGAATCGATACGCCGCGCGAGCACTGGTCGCGGCCTCGGCGGTCGCAGCGGTAGCGCTTGTGGCCCTGGTTGTCCGGGGCCACGGTGAGCGGGCCGCCGCAGTTGCCGCAGCGGGCAATGCCTCCGCTGAGCAGGTACAGGGCCGGCGGCCGGCCGGTCGGCGCGGTGCCGTCGGGGCGTTCCCAGCCGTCGCGCTGCTTCGTCCGGCGCTTGGGCACTCCGTAGCGGGTGCGGATCACGCGCCAGGTCGCTTCGGGGAGCAGGGCAGGGAAGGATGCGACCGGCAGGCCGGCTGCGTCGCGGAGCACGTCACCCTGCCAGAAGTGACGGCCGATCATCGCTTCATTGGTGAACGCTGCCCAGACCACAGCCGGGCGCCAGGTGCCCGTGCCGGTGGCGGTCGGCACACCCTGCGCGGTCAGCCAGCGCGCGACCTTGAGTAGCGAGCCATCGGGAGCGGCCAGCATGTCGGCGGCGGTGCGGACGGTGCCGGACAGGGCCGGGTCGAGGTCGAGCGTCCAGGCGTCCTTGATCGATGGGTGCGGGGCCTTGACGTAGCCGAGCGGGGGCCGGCGGGTGCCGATCCATCGGCCCTCGGCGCGGGCGGCGATTTTGCCGGCCATCGTGCGGGCAGTGATGATCTTCGCTTCCATCTCGGCGATGGCAGCGATGATGGTCAAGATGAGCTTTCCGTACGGGCCGGCGGTGTTGATGTCGCCTTCGGCCAGGGCAAAGGCGCCCCCGTGGCGCTCCAACTCCTCGGCGAGCGTGAGCAGGTCGACAGTGTTCCGGGCCAGCCGGTCGAGGCGCAGCGACACGACAACGTCCGCGCGACGGGTGCGGATGGCGTCGCGCACGATGCGGAGGCCGGGCCGGTCGAGGCGGTCGCCACGGTCGCTGCCGGATACGTCAAGATCGAAGATGATGCCGGCGGGCTGGTCGGGTAGGTTGCTCGGCACGTCGGCGAGGGTCCAGCCCTCGGCCGTGGCGCGGGCGAGGCAGCGGGTGCGCTGGACGTCCGGCGAGGTGTTGGCGGCGTCCTCGGCGCGCGTGTCGTAGCTGCTGACGCGGACGTAGATGATCGCCCGGAGTGTGTTCTTGCTGCTCAAAGCCATGCGCGGACTATGCAGCCGTTGCTGGTGCCGGAGGCGACGATGACCCGGCGGATCAGCCGGGGTAAGCAGCGCATCCGCGACAGTGGCCTGAGGTTCGCGCCACCGACCGGGGCGGAGCGCGCCGACCGGGTCGCCGCGGTGCTGCACGTGCTCTACCTGGTGTTCACCGAGGGGTACGCGCGTACCGCCGGCCCGGGGCTGCTGCGCGCCCACCTGACCGCCGAGGCGATCCGACTGACGCGGCTGGTGCACCGGCTGCTGCCCGACGACCCCGAGGTCGCGGGGCTGCTCGCGTTGATGCTGCTCACCGACGCCCGCGCGCCGGCGCGGATCGGCGCCCACGGCGAGTTGGTGCCGATGGCCGAGCAGGACCGCAGCCGGTGGCGGGCCGACCAGATTGCCGAGGGGGTCGCCCTGATCACCGGGGCGCTGCCGCGCGGGGTCGTCGGGCCGTACCAGCTCCAGGCGGCCATCGCGGCCGTGCACGACGAGGCGCCCACCGCGGCGGCCACCGACTGGGCGCAGATCACCGCCCTGTACGAGGTGCTGCTCGGCCTGTCCGACAATCCGGTCGTGGCGCTCAACCACGCCGTGGCGGTGGCCATGAGCCGGGGCGCGCCGGCCGGCCTGGCGCTGCTGGCCGACCTGGCCGACGACGTCCGGTTGGCCGACGATCCGCGGCTGCCGGCCGCCCGCGCCCACCTGTGGGAGCTGACCGGCGAGCGGGTCGCGGCGCGGGAGGCGTACCGGATGGCGGCGGCACGCTCGACGAACCTGGCGCAGCAGCGCTACCTCAACGCCCGCGCGGACAGTTTGGCGGACGACCCGCCGGCCGCCGGCTGAGCCGGCGGCCGGCGAGCGCCGAGGGGCGCGACGCCGAGAAGGTCAGGGGCTGGCGGCCAGGAAGACGAACGCGGCCAGCAGCACCAGGTGCACACCGCCCTGCAACACGTTGGCCCGCCCCGGCACCACGGTCAGCACGGCGGTCACCGCGGTGAGCGCGAGCAGCGCGAGCTGGGTGCCGCCGAGGCCGAGCAGCAGCGGGCCGTCCAGCCAGATCGAGGCGATGGCGATGGCCGGGATGGTCAGGCCGATGCTGGCCATCGCCGAGCCGAGGGCGAGGTTCAGACTGATCTGCACGCGGTCCCGGCGGGCGGCGCGGGCGGCGGCCAGGGTCTCCGGCAGCAGCACCAGCAGGGCGATGATCACGCCGACGAACGCGTGCGGCAGGTTCGCCGCCGCCACGCCGGCCTCGATGGTCGGCGAGACGGTCTTGGCGTCGCCGACCACCGCGACCAGCGCCACCAGCAGCAGCCCCAGGCTGATCAGCGCCGCGCGGGTGGTCGGCGGCTTGGCGTGCTCCTCGGCGTCGATCACCCGACCCTCGGTGTCGACGGGCAGGAAGTAGTCGCGGTGCCGGCCGGTCTGCACCAGCACGAACAGCCCGTACAGCGCGAGCGACGCGACGGCGGCGAAGGCGAGCTGGGCCGGGCTGAACTCCGGGCCGGGGCGGGCCGTGGTGAAGGTCGGGATGACCAGGCTCAGCGTGGCCAGGGTGATCACGGTGGCCAGGGCCCCGCCGGTGCCCTCGGGATTGAACACGGCCACGCGTCGGCGCAGCGCCCCGAGCAGCAGGGACAGGCCGAGGATCCCGTTACAGGTGATCATGACGGCGGCGAAGACGGTGTCGCGGGCGAGCGACTGGGTCTTCTCCGGCCCGCTGATCATCAGCGTGACGATCAGGGCCACCTCGATGACCGTGACCGCGACGGCGAGCACCAGCGAGCCGTACGGCTCCCCCACCCGGTGGGCGACCACCTCGGCGTGGTGCACGGCGGCGAGCACCGCACCGCCCAGCAACGCGGCGACCACCACGACGAGAGGGGCGGGAATGTCCCGCCCCCACGTCACGAGCAACACCAGCACGGCGAGCACGGGTACGGCGACGGTCCAATCGAGCAGGCGGGATCGAAGCTGGGCTGGCATGCCCTCAAGAGTGCCAGGTCAGGTGATCATGTGCCCACCATCGACGCAGCCGGCCCCACGCAAACCCGTAACCGATGGGTTACGCTTCGGGCGTGGACGAGGTGGCCACCGCGATCGCGGACCCGGTGCGGCGGCGCATCCTGACCATGCTGCGCGACGCGCCGCTGGCCGCTGGTGAGATCGCCCAGCGGTTCGCCATCAGCCGACCCGCGGTCAGTCGCCACCTGCGGGTGCTGCGGGAGAGCGGGCTGGTCCGCGACGAGCTGATCGGCCGCCGCAGGATCTACCGCCTCGACCCCGGCCCGCTCGCCGCGCTGATCGACTGGCTCGCCGAGTTCACCGCACCGGACCGGTGGGAGCAACGCCTCGACGCCCTGGAGACCGAGGTCCATCGAACCCGCCGGGAACGCCGCGCCCGCGGCCCGGCGGAACACCGAACGGAGCACATCGCATGACCCGTACACCCGCTGGCCGCCTGTTCCGCACCGCCACCGGCCACGACCTCGTCCTGACCCGCACGTTCCGCGCCCCGGCGGCGGACGTGTGGGCGAGCCTTACCGAGTCGGAGCGCACGGCCCGCTGGTTCGGCCCGTGGGAGGGCGACGCCGGGCCCGGCCGGACCATCCGGGTCCAGATGGCGTACGAGGAGCAGCAGCCCTGGTGCGACGTACGCATCGAGGTGTGCGAGCCGCAGCGGCGCCTCGGCGTCTCGATGATCGACGGCTCGGGCAGCTGGCTGCTGGAGTTCGCGCTGACCGAGACCGACGGCATCACCGAGCTGCGCTTCGCCCAGCGCCTCACCAGCCTGGACGGCATCGCCGAGGTGGGCGCCGGCTGGGAGTACTACCTGGACATGCTGGTCGCCTCCCGGGACGGCTCCCGCCAACCGGAGTTCGACGAGTACCACCCCGCCATGACCCCCTACTACCGGGCGCTGGCCGCCGACGGCGTCTAGGAACCCGCCTCCCGCCGCAGCGCCGCGAACTCGGCCGTCAGCGCCGGCAGCGGGAAGTGCGCGTTCAGACCGCTGGGGTTGGGCAACACCCAGACCCGGGCCGGGCCCAGCCGCTCCGGCTGCGGGCCCAGCCCGGCCTTCGGCCGGACGAACGCGATCCGGTACGCGGTCACCCCGAGAATCGCCACCCACCTCGGCCGGTGCCGCTCGGCCTTCACCGCCAACCCGGTCACCCCGGCCACCAGCTCGGCCGGGGTCAGCTCGTCGGCGCGGGCGGTGGCCCGGTTGCTCAGGCTGGTGATGCCCAGCCCCTGCCGCAGCAGCTCGGCGCGCTCCCACGGGCGCAGCTCCCGGTCGGTGAAGCCGGCGCCGTGCAGGGCCGGCCAGAAGCGACTGCCCCGGCGGGCGAAGTGCTCCCCCACCGCCGCCGAGTACAGACCCGGGTTGAAGCCGCAGAACAGCACCCGCAGGCCCGGGCCGATCACGTCCACCAGGCCACGACCGGCCGCGGCCGCGACCTCCTGCCGGGTCGGCGACCGCCAGGGCTGCGCCGCGCCCGCGTCCACTGCACCGATCCTGCCGTACGCCCCGACACCCGTCCCGACCTGCGCGCAACCCGAACGCACCCCACCCGGTGCGCGCCGGTGATCCCGACTTGACACCCTGAACGGATGCACAGCACCGACCACCTCGCCGCCAGCCGGTACGCGCGGATGCGCTGGAACACGCCGCTCTCGGAGGAGCACGCGGCCCTGCTGCTGCGACGACTCGACGTACGCCCCGGCGCGCGCGTGCTGGACCTCGGCTGCGGCTGGGGCGAGCTGCTGCTGCGCGCCGTCGCCGCGGGCGGCGTGGCAGGCCCCGTCGCGACGAGGGGCGTCGGTGTCGACACCGACGAGGCCGCCCTCGCCCGCGGGCGCAGGCTCGCCGCCGAGAAGTCGCTGAACCGGCACGTCGCCTTCGTGATGGGCGAGGCCGCGGCCTGGCACGAGCCGGCCGACCGGGTCCTGTGTATCGGCTCGGCACACGTCTTCGGCGGCACCGGCGCGGCCCTCGACGCGCTCGCCAGCGTGGTCCGTCCGGGCGGGCGGCTGCTGCTCGGCGAGGGGTACTGGCAGTCCGACCCCACCGCGGAGGCCACGCGGATCTTCGGTGCGGACGTCACCGATCTCGCGGGCCTCGTCGAGGCCGCCCGCGCGCGCGGTTGGCGGCTGCTGCACCTGAGCACCGCCGACCAGCGGGAGTGGGACGACTTCGAGTCCACCTGGCTCGCGGGACGGCAAGAGTGGCTGCTGACGTACCCCGAGGATCCCCGCGCGGACCAGATCCGCGCGGAGCTCGACGACCGGCTGCGCCAGTACGTCGGCGGCTACCGCGGCGTCCTGGGCCTCGCGTACCTCGTCCTCGGTCGCTGACGCCTCCGGCGCAAGCCTGCCCGTACTACTCCGTCTCCACCGCGGATCGGACCACCGCGCCCGAGCTGGAGCGGTTCCTGGCCGAGCGGATGAACGCGACGACGATCGAGGTCGACTCCTCACACCTCGCCATGGTCACGCACCCCGAGGCGATCGCCGACCTCATCCTCATGGCGACCAGGGGCACTCGCGACCCGGAGTCGAACGGCCGAGGCTGACCACCGCGACGCTGGCGCGCACCGTCAGGTCAGGACGCACGCGGTGCCGCAGTACGGGCAGTGCGCGCGCTTGGCGTTCGAGGTGACCTCGACATCGCAGCGTGGGCACCGGCCGTTCTCCCACAGGCCCTGATCCAGGCCGAGCTCACCGCCGTAGTAGTCGCGATCGGGCCAGGCGACCAACTCGACGTCGAGGCCCGGGTCGACATCGTCCTCGAACCAGGTGACGTTGGCCAGGGTCAGCACCGTTCGCATGCCGTACACCTCCTGCGTGAACCGCGGCAGGGCACGCCGCAGGACGTCGACCAGCTCACGGACCGGCAGCGCCGCGAGTTGCCCGGCGAGGCGCTCGCGATCTTCGTCGGTGGACATACCGCCGACCCTACGTCCCGCTCCGACGCCGGCGCTGACCGTGCCACGGTGCGTCCCAGGCCGGAGCGGGTGGGCTTGACGGGGCGCAGACATCGGAGGTTTACTGCGTCAGCGATGTGAGTCGATGCACTGTGACCGTCCATAGAGGTTGGTCGGAGTCATCGGCTGGCCAATCGCACGTTCACCACCGCTCCACATCACCGCACCATCTCAGCCGAGCATCGGCGGCCCGGCTTCCGCACCACCGCCACCCTGGCCCCGGGCGTGCCCTCGCGCACCCCTCGGGGTCGACGCTCAGCAGAGGAGCAAGACCATGCGTTCCCGTCCCCGCCTGTTGGCATTCGTCACCGGCCTGGCCGTGTTGATGGCCGGCCTGATAGCCCTTCCCACGACGGCCTCGGCCGCACCGCTGACCAAGGTCCTGGTGTTCAGCAAGACCGCCGGCTTCCGGCACTCGTCCATCCCGAACGGAATCGCGGCCATCCAGCAGCTCGGCGCTTCCAACGGCTTCAGCGTGACCGCGACCGAGGACGCCGCCCAGTTCACCACCTCCAACCTGGCCCAGTACCAGGCGGTGGTCTTCATGTCGACGACCGGCGACGTCCTCAACGCCAGCCAGCAGACGGCCTTCGAGCAGTACATCGCCGCCGGCGGCGGGTACGTCGGCGTGCACGCCGCCGCCGACACCGAGTACAGCTGGCCGTGGTACGGCCAGCTGGTCGGCGCGTGGTTCGACTCGCACCCGGCGATCCAGACCGCGACCGTGAAGATCGAGGACCGGACCAACCCGTCGACCGCGCATCTCGGCGCCACCTGGGTCCGCTCCGACGAGTGGTACAACTACCGCACCAACCCCCGCTCCAGCGCGCGGGTCCTCGCCAGCCTCGACGAGTCGTCCTACAGCGGCGGCACCATGAACGGCGACCACCCGATCACCTGGTGCAAGGCGTTCGGCGGCGGTCGGGCCTGGTACACGGGCCTCGGGCACACCGAGGCGTCGTACACCGACCCGAACTTCACCAAGATGCTGCTCGGTGGCCTGCAGGTCGCCGCGGGTTCGGTGAGCGCCAACTGCTCGCCGGGGACGACGCCGCCGACCACCGCGCCGCCCACCACCGCGCCGCCCACCACCGCGCCGCCGACCACCGCGCCGCCCACCACGGCCCCGCCGACGACTGCCCCGCCGACCACCCCGCCGCCCGCCGCCACCGGTTCCACCCTGCGTGCCCTCGCCAACAACCAGTACGTCAGCGCGCCCAACGCCACCACCCCGCTGATCGCCAACAAGACCTCCGCCGGGACCAGCGAGCGGTTCGAACTGGTCAACCTCGCCAACGGCAACGTCGCGCTGCGCGCCAAGAGCAACGGGCAGTACGTCGCCGCCGAGAACGCCGGGGCCGCCGCGCTGATCGCCAACCGGGCCACCGCCGGCGCGTGGGAGACCTTCCAGCTGATCCGCAACTCCGACGGCACGGTCAGCCTGCGGGCCACCGTGAACAGCCGGTACGTGGCCGCCGACAACGGGGGCTCCTCCCCGCTGATCGCCAACCGGACCTCCATCGGCCAGTGGGAGAAGTTCAACCTCGTCACCAACTGACCGCGCCGCGGCTCGCTTCTTCACCACCCTCACCTGGCCGTGGTGCGCCCCCGCACGCCCGGCCCTGGTCGTCGAGGAAGGACGATCATGCTCTCGAACCCCCGGCGCTGGTCCCGGGCACTCGTCGCGGCGGTCACCACCGTCGCGAGTGTGACCCTGGCCGTGGCCGCACCCTCCACCGCCGCCCAGGCGGTGGTTATCCCCGCCAGCGACTATCAGCAGGTCAAACTCGCCACCGGCTCGGCCGAGCTGGGCGAGGCCATGTCCCTGGCCATCCTGCCCAACCGCTCGGTGCTGCACACCGCCCGCAACGGCGTCCTGCGGGTCACCGACGTGGCCGGCAACACCAAGGTCTCCGGCACCCTGTCCGTCTACACGCACGACGAGGAGGGGTTGCAGGGCGTCGCCGTCGACCCCAACTTCGCCACCAACAGATGGATCTACCTGTACTACTCGCCCACGTTGAGCACCCCGTCCGGGGACGCCCCTACCACCGGCACGCAGTCGGACTGGGACCGGTGGAAGGGGCACCTGCGGCTGTCCCGGTTCACCCTCAACAGCGACGACACGCTCAACCTGAGCAGCGAGAAGATCGTGCTCCAGGTCGCCAACGACCGTGGGCAGTGCTGCCACGTCGGCGGTGACCTGGACTTCGACGCCGCCGGCAACCTGTACCTGACCACCGGCGACGACACCAACCCGTTCGAGTCGTCGGGCTACGCGCCGCTGGACGAGCGCACCGACCGCAACCCGCAGTTCGACGCCCAGCGCTCGGCGGGCAACACCAACGACCTGCGGGGCAAGGTGCTGCGGATCAAGCCGCAGGCGGACGGGACGTACACGATCCCGTCGGGCAACCTGTTCGCGCCCGGCACGGCCAACACCCGTCCGGAGATCTACGCGATGGGTATGCGCAACCCGTTCCGGATGAGCGTCGACAAGGCGACCGGCGTCGTCTACGTCGGCGACTACGGCCCGGACGCCGGGAGCACCAACTCCAGCCGGGGTCCGCAGGGTCAGGTGGAGTTCAACCGCATCACGGCGCCCGGAAACTTCGGCTGGCCGTACTGCACCGGCAGCAACACGAGCACCGAAACATACAATGAATACACGTTCCCGTCCGGGCCGTCGCAGTCGAAGTACAACTGCACGGGCGGGCCGACCAACAACTCGTTCCGCAACACGGGCCTCGGCACGCTGCCCGCGGCGAAGCCGGCCTGGATCAAGTACGCCGGCGACTCCGGGTCACCGTCGGAGTTCGGCAGCGGCTCCGAGTCGCCCATGGCCGGGCCGGTCTACCGGTACGACGCCTCGCTCAACTCCAGCATCAAGTTCCCGCAGTCGCTCAACGGCCAGTTCTTCGCCGGCGAGTACGGCCGACGCTGGATCAAGCCGATCGCCATCAACGCCGACGGCTCCCGCGGCGAGATCTCCTCGTTCCCGTGGAGCGGCACCCAGGTCATGGACATGGCCTTCGGCCCGGACGGCGCGCTGTACGTGCTGGACTACGGCACGGGCTCGAACAACCAGGCGCTGTTCCGGATCGAGTACATCGGCGGCGGCAATCGCAACCCCATCGCGGTCGCCTCGGCGAACCCCACGTCGGGGGCCAACCCGTTGACGGTGAACTTCTCGTCGGCTGGCAGCTCCGACCCCGAGGGCGGGGCGCTGAGCTACCTGTGGACGTTCGGCGACGGCACCACGTCGACGGCGGCCAACCCCACCAAGACGTACACCACCAACGGCACCTACTCCCCCACCCTGAAGGTCACCGACCCGGCCGGCCTGACCGGTACGGCGAGCCTGGTCATCACCGTGGGAAACACCGCGCCGACGGTGACGCTGACCTCGCCCGTCGACGGGCAGCTGTTCAACTTCGGCGACACGGTGTCGTACCAGATCAGCGTGAGCGACCCACAGGACGGCACGATCGACTGTTCCAAGGTGAGCCTGACGTACGCGCTGGGCCACGACAGCCACGCCCACCAGATCACCTCGAAGAACGGGTGCAGCGGCTCGATCACCGTGCCGACCGACGGGGAGCACGACTCCGCGGCCAACATCTACGGGGTCTTCGACGCCGCCTACACCGACAACGGCGGTCTGACCACGCACAGCATCAGGACGCTGCAACCGAAGCACCGCCAGGGTGAGCACTTCGGCGCGACGTCCGGTGTCCAGGCCACCGACCACACCAGCGCCGAGGGTGGCCGCACGGCCGGGTTCATCGAGAACAACGACTGGATCTCGTACACGCCGTACAACCTGGCCAACGCCAACCGCATTACCGTGCGGGCGTCGTCGGCCGGCGCCGGTGGCACCATCGAGGTCCGGACCGGGTCGGCCACCGGCACTCTGCTGGGCACGGTCACGGTTCCGGTGACCGGCAACTGGGAGACGTTCGTCGATGCGTCAGCCACTATCAGCAACCCGCCCAGCGCGTCGACCACGCTGTACCTGGTCTTCAAGGGCGGGTCGGGCTACCTGTTCGATGTCGACGCGTTCACCTTCACCACCGGCACCGGTGGCAGCACGCCGGTGAGCACGCTGCGGGCGCAGGTCAACAACCAGTACGTGTCGGCGGTCGGCAGCACCGCGTTGATCGCCAACAAGGCCAGCGTCGGCACGACCGAGCAGTTCGACCGGGTGGATGCCGGCAACGGCAACATCGCGCTGCGGTCACGTGCCAACGGGCTCTACGTTTCGGCCACGAACGCCGGCGCCGCAGCGTTGGTCGCCAACGCCACGTCGGTCGGGTCGTGGGAGACCTTCCAGCTCATCACCAACTCGGATGGGACGGTCAGTCTGCGCGCCACGGTCAACAACCAGATCGTGTGCGCGGAGAACGCCGGGGCCGGGTCACTGATCGCCAACCGTACGTCCGTCGGGGCCTGGGAGAAGTTCGTCCTCACCACCGGCTGACACGTGGTGGGGGGGGGCCGGGCGGGGGGGGGGGGGGGGGCCCCCCCCCCACCCCCGCCCCCCCCCCCCCGCGGCGCGGGGGGGGGCCG
>NZ_JBIAKM010000010.1:33928-171239 GCF_042872525.1 Micromonospora sp. NPDC005254
GCCAGTGAGCCCCCCCGGTCGGGGGGGGGGGGGGGGGGGGGGGGCGGCCCCCCCCGCGGGGGCGGGGGGGGGGGCCCGGGGGGGGGGGGGGCGGGGGGGGCCCCCACCACACCATCGACTGCCGACGCGCCGCGTCGAGAGGGGTCCCCGCCGTCAGGAGTCGGCGGGGACCCCGCTGTCGAGTTGCCCGATCATCGGCGCCAGCAAATCGTTGAGTTCCCGGGACAGCACCACGACCGCCCGACGTGCCGCGGCGGCGACGTCGTCGTCCGGGCCGTCGGGTGTCGGCGGCAGGCCCTCGAGCGGCAGCGGCGCCTCCACCTGGAGCAGGGCGCGAAGATGCGGACTACGCGTCCGGTCCTGCTCGGTGGGCGTGGTGAACTGGCCGAACAACTGCGGCCAGTCCCGCCAACCACGGTCGCGTTGCCACTGCTTGGTCCAGGTCAGCTCCGCGGGCCAGCGGGAGGCCACGGTGACCGCGCAGACCATGCCGCCGTCCCACGGACTGCGTTCGCAGGTCGCCGAGATGATGCGCCGGTGCCACCGGACGAAGCCGGGCGACAGCTCGCTGGCCACCCGCCAGGCCGTCGCGGCGAACGCGACCGGCGCGAAGTCGCCCCACGTCTCGGCGAATTCGTCGATCCGGCGGAGCACCTCGGCCTCGTAGCGACCGTGCCCGCCGGTGCCGTGCTCGCGGTCGAACTGCTCGTCCACCCAGAAGGCGCGCGGTTCCCGCATCCTCGACCCCGTTCTCGACGACCGTCAGCACCCCGGTCGCACGGGTGCCACGCCACTATCCCACCATGATGCAGAACGGGTGGCCGGCCGGGTCGGCGTACACGCGCAACGGCTCGTCCGGGTCCTCGATCCGGTCGTAGCGCAGCCGGCCGCCGAGGCGCAGCACACGCTCGTGTTGAACCAGCAGCTCGTCGACGGAGTCCACGGTCAGGTCCAGGTGTAGCTGTTGTGGCACGTCGTTCTTCGGCCACGTCGCCTCGGGCAGGTCGTCGATTTGCTGGAACGCGATCTGTGGGCCACCGTCCGGGGACCTGAGCACCAACCAGTCACGGCCGCGCTCGTCGGGTCGGCCGTCCACGGGTGGCTCGTCGCCGGGTCGATAGACGAAGCTCATGAGCTGCCGGTAGAACTCCGCCAACTTCCGCACGTCGGTGCCGTCGAGCACCACCGACGTCAGCCGCGGAACGCTCTCCTGGTCGATCATCCTCCATCACCTCCGGACGCCATTGTGGTCGCGCCCTGCCCCCGTCGCACCCGCAGCCGCCGCGTGCTTGACACGCACCCCACTGCAGAGTGGACGATTCAGCGTGCGGATTCTCGTGGTGGGTGGCAGTGGCCTGATCGGCGCGCACGTCGTGGAGGTGCTGCGCGAGCGCGGTCATGCCACGACCGCGGTGGCGCGTACCGCCCAGCAGGGAGTCGACCACCTGCTCGACGTCGAGTCCGCCTCGATCGACGACCTGCGGTCGCTGCTCGCCGGTCACGACGGCGTCGTGTACGCCACCCGGACCGACGAGCAGCGGCCGCTGCCCACGCCGATCTACCCGCAGTTCCGGCGCGACAACGTCGATCCGGTGGTACGCCTGTTCACCGCCGCCCGCGCCCAGGGCCTCACCCGTGGCGTGATCATGGGCTCGTACTACACGTACTTTGACCGGTCGCACCCGCAGTGGCGGCTCGCCGAGCGGCACACGTACATCCGCTGCCGCCTGGAGCAGGCCCGGGAGGGGCGCGCCGCCGCCGGGGCGGGTCTGCCGGTCGCCGTACTCGAACTGCCCTTCGTCTTCGGCCGGGCCGGCGACCGGCTGCCGAACTGGGCCGGTCCGCTGGACCGGTGGGCGCGCTCGCGTACACCTCTGGTCGCGCCGACCGGCGGAAGCGCGGCGGCTTCGGCGCGCAGCGTGGCCGAGGTCGCGGCCGACGCCCTGGAGCAGGCCAGCGGCGCGGACATTCCGGTCGCCGACGAGAACCTCACCTGGCACGACATGATCGCGCGCATCGCCGACGCGGTCGGCCGACGCCGCAGGGTCGGCCGGCTACCGGCCGGCGCGGCACGCACGGCCCTGCGGCTCGGCGGCGCGTTGCAGGCCCTCAGTCGCAAGGAGTCCGGGATCAATCCCACCTACCTCGCCGACCTCCTGCTCGCGGAGTTGTTCATCGAGCCGACGACCGGCCGCGCGCTGGACCCGGCGCTGCGCGAAACCTTCCCTGGCTAGCCGGTTGGGCGCGCGAGGTACGCCGTCTTGACGTCGGCGGAGAACCCGCAGGCGCGGTAGAACGCGTGGGTCGCCAGGTTCTGCGAACCCGTCATCAGCATCGCCTTGTAGCAACCGGCGTCCCAGGCGGCCTGGAGCGTGCCGGCCATGATCTGCCGACCGAGCCCGGTGCCGCGTCGGGATTCGTCGACGACGACGTTCTCGATGACGGCGTACGGCGATGCCGACCGGCTGAGGTTGGGGATCACGTTGAGGTACGTCGTGGCGACGACGACCCCGTCCAGGTCGAGGACGAACAGACGCAGCCCGGGTGAGCCGAGGATCTGCGCGAAGGCCGCCGCATCGGTGCCGTCGTCCAGCACCGGATCGTCCGGGTTCAACTGCCGGTACAGGTGGATGATCTGCGCGAAGTCGTCGGGCCGGGCCGCACGGAACATGCCGCGAGCGTAACGAAGGCGGCGGTCGCCGTGAGCGCCGCGCTCAGTGGCAGTGCTGCGGCGAAGCCGCGCCGACCGGACCGACTCCCCAAGATCTGCGCAACTTCGGGGATATCGTGGTCTCCCTGCGCCGGGAGGCCGCAACAACCCTGAAGTTGTTGGCTCCACCAGTGGCGGTGCCGCCCTGACTCCTCCTCCCGTGGGTCGCGCTGCCGGTGCTGCACGGTGTCGCCCTCGTCGCCCATCCCCGCCGGCCGGGTTTCGTCGCGCTGCGCGTGACGGCCACCGGCACCGCCGGCAACACCGTGACGCAGACGGTGCTGCTGGCCTACCGGACCGCGTGACGGGTGGAGTCCGGGGCGGCGGTAACCACCCCGGACTCCACCGCCCGTGCTGTCGGCGACACTCACGTCGTACGCCAGCGTGACGTGTTGTCCAGCATTGGTCCCGGCTCCCGCCTCCGGGCAACCGCACGATCATGTGTGCGAGGCTGGCGCGGTGACCGACTTCGACATCCGCGCGGCCACCCCGGCCGACGCCGAGTTCCTGGTGGACATGCTCGTCGAGGCCGTGAACTGGCTGCCCGAGCGCGACTGGCCTCGCGAGCGGATCCTGGCGGATCCCGCGCTGGCCCACTACGTCACGGGGTGGATGCGACGCACCGACGTCGGTGTGGTCGCGGTCGACCCCGCTCACCGGCCGCTCGGCGCCGCCTGGTTCCGGCACCTGAGCGCCGAAGATCCCGGCTACGGGTACGTCGCGGACGACGTGCCGGAGCTGACCATCGGTGTGCGGCGAGACTGGCGAGGGCGGGGTGTGGGCCGGGCGCTGCTGCGTGCCGTCCTGGACGCCGCGCGGGACCGCGGCATCCGTACCGTGTCGCTGAGCGTGGAGCGGGCGAACGCCGCCGCCCGTCTCTACGCGTCCGAAGGGTTCCGCACGGTCGAGTCGTTCACGGACGCGGACACCATGGTCGCCGAGGTCGGGGCCTGACTCTCGCGGCTCAGCGGAGGTGCTCGGCCAGTCCGACGATGATGCCCTCCGGGCCACGCAGGTAACAGAGCAGGAAGATGTCCTCGTACCGCTCGACCTCCCCGACGAGTTCGGCCCCATGCGTACGCAGTCGGGCGATGACGTCCTCGATGTCGTCGACGGCGAACATGATCCGACGGATCCCCAGGGTGTTCGCGGGCGCGTTCTCCGGTGCGGGGCTGATCGCCTTCGGCGTGTGGAACATCGCCAGCTCGACCTTGCCGTGACCGTCCGGGGTCCGCAGCATCGCGACCTCCTGGCGGACGTCGTCGATGCCGATCACACGCTCCACCCACCGTCCCTCGACCGGCCCCCTGCCCTCCAGCTCCATGCCGAGTTCGACGAAGAACGCGATGACAGCGTCGAGGTCGTTGACGACAATGAGGACGTTGTCCATCCGCTGGATCGCCATGCGGGATCTCCTCGCTCTGGTGCGCCGCCGTGGTCGCATCCTCCCCCGAGACGAAGCCACCAGCGGGTTCTCGACACGGAAAGGGTCCCGACTGGTTTTTCTCTCGCCGTGCGACGCCTGGGCCGCGCTCGCTCGAAGGCGGCTGCGTCAACGCCACACCCTCCCGACGTGGGGCGGCATGGCTGGCAGGCTGCCCTCCCGGGATCGACCTCGGCGGGGAGTACAACCGGGTGTGCGATCATCGGGTGGTGGATGACCGGCTCCCAGGCGCGGTGGCGAGCACGGCCGATGACCTGGGCGGCAGAGGCGATGTCGCCCAGCCGGGCGTCGTGTCGCTTGGCACCGCCCTCCGGCGTTGGGCCCTTGGCCTCACCATGGGAACTCTCCTCGTCCTGGCGCTGTCCTAATTCTACTCCGACGGGATGCTCGCGATTCTCAGCGCGTTGGGCTTCCTGCATCGCACGGATGACCGACGGTCACGGTGGGCACTGGGCTCGGCGGTGCTGATCGCAGTGCCAGCGGCCCTTGCCGCTGCGGTGCTGTTGAAAGGGTCGCTACCGCAGCCCTGGGACGGCATCCTGTTCGCCGCACTCGGCGCTCTGCTCGGAAGCGTCGCCTACGCTGCCGTCACCCAGATCCGGCCACGGACACGCTGACCACCCACCGGGGTCATCGTGGCCAACCAGGCTGTCGCCCCTCCACGTCGCGGGCAGCCGGCACCCGAACTCCGGTTGGGGCGTCCGATGTTAGGTTCGCTGGCATGACGCGGCAGATCACGGCCAGCGAGTTTCACGCGGCCGAGGGTGTGGAGGACTGGCGCTCCCTGTATCACCTGGTCTCCGCCCATTTCCCCACCGGTTCGTTGACCGAGGCCATCGCTTTCGTCGATGAAATCGGCCGGCTCGCCGACGAAGCCGAGCAGCAGATTCTGACCATCGATGTACGCGGCACCGGCGTCACGGTGTCCCTGTCGCGGCGCGACGCCGGGCTGGCCCGGCGGATCTCGGCCGCCGCGAGAAAGCGGGGCCTCGCCGCCGATCCGACAGCCGTGCAGGTCATCAACGTCAGCCTCGACGCGCTCGTCAGCGTGGATGTGCTGCCGTTCTGGCGTGCGGTGCTCGGCTACTCCCAGATCGGCGACGACTACCTCTACGACCCGTCGCGCCGCGGCCCCGGGTTCGGCGTGCAGCAGATGGACGTGCCGCGCCCACAACGGAACCGCATGCATCTCGACATCGCTGTTCCGCACGATCAGGCCGAGGCGCGCATCGCCGCCGCCCTGGCCGCCGGCGGCCAGCTGGTTTCCGACGCACACGCGCCGATGTGGTGGGTTCTGGCCGACGCGGAGGGCAACGAGGTGTGCGTCGCCACCTGGGTCGGCCGCGACCTCAGAGCGTCCGGGGCGATCTGAGCTGCGGGTCCGAGCACCCGCCAGCAGCACGGTCCCCCACGGCTTCTGGCTGCCCAATAGGGTCGGCGGCATGACGCCAGCCCCTGCCACCACCGCCTTCGACTCGCTCCGCCTCGACGCGGTGCCCGACCAGCAAGCGCTGCGCCGGGCCTACGACCTCCCCAGCGAGGCGGCCGTGCGGAAACAGATGACCGAACTCACCGAGCAGACCCGGCGGTTGATCGGCTGTGCGGCGCTTGTCCTGATCGCGAGCGTGGACGCCGAGGGCAACTGCGACGTCTCCCCGCGCGGCGGCCCCGCCGGGTTCGTGGCCGTCCTGGACGCACGGACGGTGGCGATCCCAGACGCGACTGGCAACAAGCGCCTGGACACGCTGCAGAACGTCATCGCCACCGGACGGGCCGGGCTGCTGTTCATCATCCCCGGGCGCACCACGACGCTTCGGGTGAACGGCCGAGCCTGCGTCTCCACCCGCCCCGACCTGCTGTCGCAGCTGACCGCCGTGGGTAAGCCGCCGGCCAGTGCGCTGGTGGTGGGAATCGAGGAGGTCTACCCGCACTGCCCCAAGTCGCTCCTGCGCACCGGGGTCTGGGAGCCCGAGCGGTGGCTGCCAGCGGACGCGCAGCCGACCTCGGCCGAGGTGACGCTGGCCCAGCTGCGGATGCCGGAGCTGACGATCGCCGACATCGAGCAGGCGGAGGCGGACTCGCTGAAGTACCGGTACGAGTGACGAGCCGCGCAACGATCGTTTGAAACGATTCTTCGATCTTCCAGCGGCGGCCGGCCACCAGGACGAGGCTGCGTAGCGGGACGGCCTCGGGTGTCCAGCAGCGGTAGAAGGCCAGCTTGCCAGTCCTGCGGTTGCGGCGGATCAGCAGCCAGTGGTGCCCGCCGTGGGCGTCGGCGGCGTGTGGCAGTGCGGTAGAGGACTAGTCGTAGTAGCGATAGCCTTTCGCGCCTCGACCGGCGGACACCCGCTGCCAGGCGGTGGCAGGAAGACCGGCGGCTAGCACGTCAACGCCGTAGACGCCAAGGCCGGTGATCACCTGATGCGAACAGGCCACGGCCAGGACGTAGCCCAGTCGCAGCTCACGAAGCCGTGCGCCCAGATGCGGATCGTTGCCGTAGGCCTCGTCGCCGGCCACCCATCGACATGGCAGCGCGGCGGTGACCGCCGCGGCGATCATCCGAGACGCCAGCTGCGGCTTGGTCGCGAACCGCACCTGCTCAGGGACACCGGCCTCGGCGCGGCGCTCGGCGTCGTCGCACCAGGACCCGGGCAGGTAGAGCGCCGTGTCGAGCATCGCGTGAACAGCATCGGTGGCGTAGACGAGGTGCACGGCGACCTGACAGTTCTCGATCTTCCCGGCGGTGCCCGAATACTGCCGCTGCACGCCGACGGTGTGCCGGCCCTTCTTCAGATCGCCGGTCTCGTCGATGGCCAGTACCGCCTCGGCATCACCGAGGTGGTGGCCGACGAACTCGCGAACATCGGCGCGGACCTCGGCATCGTCCCACTTCACCCGGGTCAGCAGGTCCTGCATTCCGTCCAGACCCCCGTCACCCGCATGCTCCGCGATCGTCCAGCAGCTCTTTCGTGGTAACGGCGCCAGCAAGCCCCGGACGAAGTCACGCACCCGACGACGAGGCTCCGGCCTGCGGAGACGCTGCCCGGTCGTCAGCGACAGGTCATCGAACAACACCCGCCACCGCTGGGCGTCTACCCTGTATCCGGCAGTCACCGCCGCGTCATGCTCAGTCCACACAACCGTCCATGCTCGATGGTGGCTGCACCCGCTCCGGCCCCGGGTGAGCCCTCCCCCGGATCAGACCAACATCTCTGGCTGGAGTACGAGCTGATCGCAGCCGGCGCCATACCAGGCCTGCCGAGATACTCGCCGCAACGCCGATGACGACGCAGTTCAATAGGCGAGCGGCCGCTGGGACGGAGATTCGGACGGGACTGAGGCCATCTTCAGGCCCCGCTGCGCGCACTCTCGGTTCGGTCAACAAAGTTCTGGAATGCTCCTCATCAATGATCAGGAGAAAGCGTCGTCCTCGCCTCGTCCCCGCCGTACTCGCCGCCCAGGACCCCCGAGCCATCAGCCAGAAACGCCGAGCGACGTCGCCACGAAACATGCCGCCCAGCATGTCCCGAAGCAGCGGTTCCGAGATGGTGCCAATCTCGTAGCCCATCCAGGCGTACTGCAACAGCAGGTTGGTGTAGATGTGCTGCCGCTTGGCGGTGTCATCGGGCAAGTCCAGCGGACCCCAGCAGGGCAGGTAAACAGGTAGATCATCGAGTTGCATCCGGATCAGATCCGCGTGGAAACCGCGGATGGCCTGGATCCGTTCCGCTCTGGTCTGGCGGGCCTGGAGCAGCAGCGACGCCGCTACGCCTCCGAGCGCAAGTGCCGACAGGACCGCCGACGTGGCTCCGTAGGTCTGGCCGATATCACTTAACCGGCCCCAGTCTTCCGCCTCTCCCAGGCTCACAGCTCGCAGTGCGATGGGCGACAGGATCACCAGCCCCACCACGACAAGGACTACAGCGACTGCGGCCGACGCTTGGCCGACGCGGCGGGCCAGGCTCCGCCCTCCTATCGCCGGGCCTGGCACCGAAGCGCCACCGACACTGCGTCCGTCTGCACGGTCCCGACCCCTGGTGCTTCGATGCATCCCGGCATTCTGCCGTCCCGTGCTGCTCTTCTGCTGACCGTAACAATGGCTGGGTTGCGCCCCCGTGCTGCTGTCGTACCAGCGAAGACGGCATGAAGGTTCGGATCACGATCTCCGGCTGGAGTACTAGCCTCGGTGGCATACCACGACGACCGCTTGCCCTTAGGCAACAATCACGGGCGTCTACCTGCTGCTCTGTCGGCCATCCGCTACCGGCGTGGTCCGAGCTCGTCCGGTGGCGCCCGAGCCGGTCGTCACCCAAGCGCCGCCCTGGCTGATCTCGCAGCGGCGACACCTGCGCCCGCGATTGCGGATGCCGGCGATGATCCTGCCCTTGCCGGCGCACACGCGGCCGGCTACCTGCGTGCGTGGGCCGCCCTAGGCATGATGGTGGTCATGGAAAAGAGCCACTCGTTGATCGCGACGATGTGGGCGGTAGCTTGGTAGCGGACGGCGGGTTTGTCGTAGCGAGTAACGAGTGCCCGGTAGCAGCGTCCACCACCCGATCCGGGTACCCGGATACCGGCCAGGACCGGGATTGACTGCGGGCTGTCTCCTCGATGGCCGGTCAGCCCGGTCTACGAGTCGTCTCGGCCCTGCCAGGTCGTCACACAAGCCTCGTTACCCTCGATATCGGCGAGAACCCAGAAGGCGGGAGCATGGGACGCGGATACAAGTCGGCCACCGCCCGTCAGCGCGGCTTCGATCCGCCGTGGAGATTCGTCGTGCGGGACACAGATGTCGAAGTGGATGCGATTCCGGTCCCGGCGTGGCTGATCCATTTGCTGAAACCAGATCGCCGGACCCTGCCCGACCGGGTCGACGATCGGATCCTTCGGACCGTCGGCTCCCGCCTCGTCCGTGTAGCCCAGCACGGCCTTCCAGAACGGCCTGACCGCTGCGATGTCGAGCGCGTCGATAGCGATCTCCACGAGCTGGACCGACCGGGGCGCTCCCGTACCAATCTCAGGCTCCGTCCGTAGCCCGACATTCCAAATGGCGGCGGAAACTTGATGCGCCAGGTCGATATCGCAAGCGGTAAGCGCCGCCTGATCCAACGATTGCAGGGTCATGACAACCCGGTCTGGCCGGATATCAACGCGTAGGTGCTGATCGGCATGGCTGCCGCACGCCGCCACCACGCGCGCCGCCACCTCAGTTGCCTGGACCAATGAGCCGACGGGGACCGACGTGCGCAACGCGCCCAGCAAATACCGCCATCCCTGGTCGCTGACCGCGTCCGAGGCCGCCCGCCGACTCAGTGTCCGTTCCATGTAGGCATCCTCACATGCGCCCAAACGAATTCCGCACGCTGGCAAGGATCTAAATGGTCTAGACGTGGTCGTTACTTGGCGTTGAAGTAGCTCGCTTCCGGGTGGTGGACCACGATGGCGTCGGTGGCCTGCTCCGGCATCAGCTGGAACTCCTCGGACAGCTCCACGCCGATCCGCTCCGACCCGAGCAGATCCACGATCTTCGCCCGATCCTCCAGGTCGGGGCAGGCCGGGTAGCCGAACGCGTACCGGCAGCCCCGGTAGTCGTTGCGCAGGATTCCGGCCAGGTCGCTCGGGTCGTCGTGGCCCAGCGGACGCCCGTCGGGCAGGGTCAGCTCGGCGCGGATGCGCCGGTGCCAGTACTCGGCGAGGGCCTCGGTGAGCTGCACGGACAGCCCGTGCACCTCCAGGTAGTCGCGGTACTCGTTGCGGGCGAACAGCTTCGCCGCGTACTCGCTGACGGGTTGCCCGACGGTGACCAGTTGCAGCGCGACCACATCGAGCTGGTCGCCCTTGGGCTTGAAGAAGTCGGCCAGGCAGAGCCGTCGCTCCTGGCGCTGGCGGGGGAAGGAGAACCGGGCGCGCTCCGCGTGCCCGTTCTCGTCGAGCACCACCAGGTCATTGCCTTCGGAGTACGCGGGGAAGTAGCCGTACACCACGGCTGCCTCAAGGACCTGGTCGGCGATCAGCCGGTCCAGCCAGTACCGCAGACGCGGCCGGCCCTCGGTCTCGACCAGCTCGTCGTAGGAGGGCCCGTTGCCACCCCGGGCGCCGTTGAGCCCCCACTGCCCGCGGAACGTGGCCCGCTCGTCGAGCAGCGCCGCGTAGTCGGCCATCGGTACACCCTTGACCACCCGGGTGCCGAAGAACGGCGGGGCGGGCACCTCCACGTCCAGCGCCACATCGGAGCGCACCGAGGAGTCGTGCAGCTCCGGCAGGGACTCGGTGACCATGGTGCGCTGCCGTTCCCGGCGGGCACGACGGGCCGCCAGGGCCGCCTCCCGCTCCGGGTCGATCACCGGCGCGCCGCCGCGCTTGGCGGTCATCACCTTGTCCATCAGGGACAGACCCTCGAACGCGTCCCGCGCGTAGTGCACCTGACCGGGGAACATCGACCGCAGGTCGTCCTCGACGTACGCGCGGGTCAGCGCCGCCCCACCGAGCAGGACCGGCCAGCGGTCGGCGACCCCGCGCGTGGCCATCTCGGCCAGATTCTCCTTCATGATGACCGTGCTCTTGACCAGCAGCCCGGACATGCCGATCGCGTCGGCGCGGTGCTGCTCGGCGGCGTCCAGGATGGCGCTGATCGGCTGCTTGATGCCGATGTTGACGACCTCGTAGCCGTTGTTGGACAGGATGATGTCGACGAGGTTCTTGCCGATGTCGTGCACGTCGCCGCGCACGGTGGCCAGCACGATGCGGCCCTTGCCGCCGTCCTCGGTGGTCTCCATGTGCGGCTCCAGGTACGCCACCGCGGTCTTCATCACCTCGGCCGACTGGAGCACGAACGGCAGCTGCATCTGCCCGGAGCCGAACAGCTCGCCGACGACCTTCATGCCGTCCAGCAGGATGTCGTTGATGATCGACAGCGGGGAGCGGCCGCCGGCCATCGCCTCGTCCAGGTCGGCCTCCAGGCCGTTGCGCTCACCGTCGATGATGCGCCGCTTGAGCCGCTCGTCCAGGGGCAGCGCCGCCAGCTCCTGCGCACGGGTGGCGCGCGCGCTGGTCACGTCGACGCCCTCGAAGAGCTCCAGGAAGCGCTGCACCGGGTCGTACCCCTCGCGGCGCCGGTCGTAGACCAGGTCGAGCGCGACCTCGCGCTGCTCGTCGGGGATCTTCGACATCGGCAGGATCTTGCTGGCGTGCACGATGGCCGAGGTCAGGCCGGCCTGGACGCACTCGTGCAGGAACACCGAGTTGAGCACCTGCCGGGCCGCCGGGTTGAGCCCGAAGGAGATGTTCGAGATGCCCAGGGTGAAGTTGACCCCCGGGTAGCGGGTGGAGATCTCCCGGATCGCCTCGATCGTCTCGATGCCGTCGCGGCGGGTCTCCTCCTGACCGGTGGCGATCGGGAACGTCAGCGCGTCGATCAGGATGTCGGCGCGGTCCATCCCCCACCGGCCGGTCAGGTCGTCGATCAGCCGTGCCGCGACCCGGACCTTCCACTCCTTCGTACGCGCCTGGCCCTCCTCGTCGATGAGCAGCGCCACCACCGCCGCGCCGTGCTCGCGCACGACGGGCATGACCCGCGCGTACCGGGAGTCGGGGCCGTCGCCGTCCTCGAAGTTGACCGAGTTGACCACGCACCGGCCGCCGAGCATCTCCAGCCCGGCCTCGACGACGGCCGGCTCGGTGGAGTCCAGCATGATCGGCAGCGTCGACGCGGTGGCGAACCGGCCGGCCAGCTCGCGCATGTCCCGGGTGCCGTCGCGCCCGACGTAGTCCACGCACAGGTCGAGCAGGTGCGAACCGTCGCGGGCCTGGCTGCGGGCGATCTCCACGCAGGCGCGGAAGTCACCGGCGAGCATCGCCTCCCGGAACGCCTTCGAGCCGTTGGCGTTGGTCCGCTCCCCCACCATCAGCACCGACGCGTCCTGGGCGAACGGCACCGGGTGGTAGACCGACGAGACACCCGCCTCGTGCTGCGGCTCGCGGGCCGGGGCGGTGACGCCGTGCAGCCGCTCGGCCAGCACCCGGATGTGCTCCGGCGTGGTGCCGCAGCAGCCGCCGACGAGCCCCACGCCGTACTCGGTGACGAACCGCTCCAGGGCGTCGGCCATCTCCACGGGAGTCAGCGGGAAGTACGCGCCGTCGGCGGTCAGCACCGGCAGGCCGGCGTTCGGCATCACCGACACCGGGATGCGGGAGTGCTGCGACAGGTAGCGCAGGTGCTCGCTCATCTCGGCCGGGCCGGTGGAGCAGTTGAGCCCGATCAGGTCCACCCCGAGCGGCTCGATCGCGGCCAGGGCCGCGCCGATCTCGCTGCCCACCAGCATCGTGCCGGTGGTCTCCACGGACACCTGGCAGATGATCGGCACCTGCTGCCCCAGCTCGGCCATCGCCCGCTTCGACCCGACGACCGCCGCCTTGACCTGCAACAGGTCCTGGCAGGTCTCGATGATCAGAGCGTCCGCGCCGCCGTCGATCAGGCCGGCGGCGTTCTCCTGGTACGCGTCGCGCAGGGTCGCGTAGTCGGCGTGCCCGAGGGTCGGCAGCTTGGTGCCCGGCCCCATCGAGCCCAGCACGAACCGGGGCCGGGCCGGGGTGCTCGCCGCGTCGGCGGCCTCCCGCGCGATCCGGGCGGCCGCCGTCGACAGCTCCCGGATGCGGTGCGGGATGTCATATTCGGCCAGGTTGGCCAGGTTGGCGCCGAAGGTGTTGGTCTCCACGCAGTCCGCGCCGGCGGCCAGGTAGGCGTCGTGCACCCCCCGCACCACGTCGGGACGGGTGACGTTGAGGATCTCGTTGCACCCTTCGAGCCCGTCGAAGTCGTCGAGCGTGAGGTCAGCGGCCTGCAACATCGTGCCCATCGCCCCGTCGGCGATGAGGATCCGATCGGCCAGCACATCCAGCAACGAAGTCCGCACCCGTTCAGGTTAGTGCGATCCTGCGTGAACCCGAGCGCCGTCCGGGCCCGATCCCATATTGTGTCGGGCGGATCACGCTGTCCGGTTCGCCGCCGTATGCCCGGTGGTGGACCGGGCGGACCGGCGCGGCCGACGGGCCGCATCCCTGCCCGGCACGTAGGCTGGCGGACGTGAAGGACAACAGGGACGCCGCCGTGCACCACGGCCCGACGACCGGGCGCGGTCCCGGTGTCGGCCGCGACGAGCAGGGTGAGGTGACGGCGTGACCGAGTTCGACGGACTGCCGGTACTGCGGTCCCCCGTGGCCATTGCCGCATTCGAGGGTTGGAACGACGCCGCCGACGCGTCCACCGCGGCCGTCGAGCACCTGGAGCAGGTCTGGAACGCGCGGCAGATCGCCGAGCTGGACCCGGAGGACTTCTACGACTTCCAGGTCAGCCGGCCCACCATCACCATGGCCGACGGGGAGACCCGCCGGGTGGAGTGGCCGACGACCCGGTTCATGGTGGCGAGCCCCGAGGGCACCGACCGGGACGTCGTGCTGATCCGGGGCATCGAGCCGAGCATGCGCTGGCGGACGTTCTGCGAGCAGGTTCTGGAGATCTGCCACAGCCTGGAGGTGGAGCGGGTGGTGCTGCTCGGCGCGTTGCTGGCCGACGTGCCGTACACCCGGCCGTTGCCGATCAGCGGCAGCGCCTCCGACGCGCAGGCCGCGGAGCGCTACCAGCTCACTCCGACCCGCTACGACGGCCCGACCGGCATCGTCGGCGTGCTGCACGACGCCTGCGCCCGCGCCGAGGTCGACGCCGTGTCGTTCTGGGTGCACGTGCCGCACTACGCCAACAACCCGCCCTGCCCCAAGGCCACCCTCGCCCTGCTGCACCGGGTCGAGGAGGTCGTCGACCTGCCGGTGCCGATGGCCGACCTGGCCGAGGAGTCCGCCGAGTGGGAGCAGCGGGTGCGCAGCGCCGCCGAGCAGGACGCCGAGCTGGGCGAGTACGTCCGCGAGCTGGAGGAACGGGTCGGCGACGAGGGCATCACCCCGTTGACCGGTGACGAGATCGCGCAGGAGTTCGAGAAGTACCTGCGGCGTCGGGGCGGTTCGGCCGGCCCCACCGCCGGCTCCTGGTAGCACTGTTCACGGCGGGCCCTCGGACCTTTGTGGTCCGGGGGCCCGTTTTCGCGTGTCCGGGGTGGCGCCGTCACACCCTCTACGGCATCCTAGGAACCTAGATGTGATCAAGGAGGCGGGTGTGCAGATCAACCCCGGCGCGGCCGAGTTCCCCCACCGGCAGATCGCCGCGCAACTCAAGGACCAGGTCCGCCGCGGTGACTGGGGGCCGGGCGAACGGCTGCCGTCCATCCCGGCCATCGCCGAGATGTTCGGCGTCGCCAAGCAGACCGTGCAACGCGCCGTCGACCAGCTGCGGGTCGAGGGCATCCTGATCACCAAACCCGGCTCCGGTACGTACGTCCGGGGCACCCGGCGCCGACTCAACCGGCTCTCCCGGGGCCGGTACGGCGGTTTCCGGGGCTACCACACCGACCTGGCCGCTCGGTACCGCCAGCAGCTCGTCTCGGTCGGCCGCGCCCCCGCGCCCGCCGAGGTCGCCGACGCGTTCGGCGTCTCCGACGGCACGGACCTGCTCTGCCGCCGCCACCTCGTGCGCACCGACGACTCCCCCGTCGAGGTGGGCGCCTCCTGGTTCCTGCCCGCCGACACCGCCGGCACCTCCCTCGAGCGCGCCGAGGCGTTCGGCCGGCCGCTCTACCAGGAGGCCGAGGAGGCCACCGGCCGGCGGTACGTCTCGGCCACCGACACGATCAGCGCCCGCCAACCCAGCCGGGAGGAGGCCGAGACCCTCCAGATCCGGCCCGACACCCCGGTGCTGCACCTGCTGCACGTCGCCTTCGACGCGAACCGCAAGCCCATCGAGGTGGCCCAGGCCACCTGGCCCGGCCCGATGACCACCCTCACCGAGGAGTACAAGATCCCCGGCCCGACCCCCGACCCGGAACCCGACCCCGGCCTGGTCCTGGGCTGACCAGCTCGTCACCGCGCCCCGGTGCCGCCCAGCCGTCTGCGTCCGCTCGTCGCGGTGCTGGTTCGGGGGGTGGGCCGGCATTCGTGTCCGCGGGTGGGGTCGGATGCGGCGGCCGAGGAGGTCGACGCCGGTGCGCGGTGACCCGCGGCGCGGTCAGGGCCTCGAGATGGCTGGGTGCCATCCACGCTGTTGGGCGTCATTCCTCAGAGTCATATTCATACCGCAGAGTCATGAGGGTCGAACGCGAACCCGCCCCCGGCCGGCGTCGGCCACCACGTCCTGCGCGCTGCTCCGACAGGAAACCGCCTCCCGCGCCGCGGAGGGCTGCGGCGTGGCCGTGGACGCGGGTCAGAGGCGGATGCCGAGGAGGGCGTCGACGGTCTTGGCGAAGAGGGCGGGGGCCTCGGCGTCGTCCGTGGCGCCGGACAGGGTCACGTCGGCCCAGCGGTCGGCCACGGCCAGGGCGCCCGGGGTGTCGAGGTCGTCGGCCAGGCGTTCGCGTACCCCGGCCAGCAGCTCGGCCCCGGACGGCCCGGCGGGCGCGGCGGCGGCCCGCCGCCAGCGGTCCAGGCGCTCCTGCGCGGCCGTGAGCAGCTCGTCGGTCCACGTGCGGTCGCCGCGGTAGTGCCCGGAGATCAACGCCAGCCGGATCGCCATCGGGTCGACCTTGTCGGCGCGCAGCCGGGAGACGAAGACCAGGTTGCCGCGCGACTTGGACATCTTCTCGCCGTCCAGGCCGATCATCCCGGCGTGCACGTAGTGCTCGGCGAACGGCGCCTGGCCCGTGAGCCGCTCGGCGTGCGCGGCGGACGCCTCGTGGTGCGGGAACAGCAGGTCGTTGCCGCCACCCTGCACGTCGATCCGGTCGCCGAGCAGGTTCAGCGCGATGACCGCGCACTCGATGTGCCAGCCCGGCCGGCCCGGGCCCAGCTCCCCGCCCGGCCAGGACGGCTCCCCCTCGCGGGCGCCGCGCCACAGCAGCGGATCGAGCGGGTCGCGCTTGCCGGCGCGGGCCGGGTCACCGCCGCGCTCCGGGAAGATCTCCAGCATCTGCTCGCGGGTCAGGTTGGACTCGTAGCCGAACCGGCCGGTGGCGGAGATGTCGAAGTAGACGTCGCCGGTGCCGTCGTCGAGCCGGTACGCGGCACCGTCCTTGAGCAGCACCTCGACCTTGTCGGCGATGTCCGGGATCGACTCGACGGCGCCCACGTAGTGCTCCGGCGGGATGATCCGCAGCGCCTCCATGTCCTCGCGGAACAGCGCCGTCTCCCGCATCGCCAGGACCACCCAGTCCTCGCCGTCGCGGGCGGCCCGCTCCAGCAGCGGGTCGTCGATGTCGGTGACGTTCTGCACGTAGCGCACCGGGCGCCCGGCGTCCCGCCACATCCGCTGCACCAGGTCGAACGTGATCATGGTGGCGGCGTGGCCGAGGTGGGTGGCGTCGTACGGGGTGATGCCGCAGACGTACATGCTTCCCGCGTCGACCGGCTCGCTCGGGTGGACGCCCTGCCGCGCCGAGTCGTACAACGCCAGCGGCTCGCCTCTGCCCGGCAGCCGTGGCACCTCGTGTCCCGCCCAAGACTCCATGGCCTCAGCCTAACCAGCCCTCAGGCGGCACCGGGCCGCCCCACGGGTGATCAAGATGACAGCGGTTCACATCGGCGGCCAGGGCACCGCCGGCCAGTCCTCCGGCGGCTGCGGAAAGCGGCCGGTCTTGCGCAGAACCTCGATGCGGACGGCCAACTCGGCGATCTCGCTGATCGTCAGGTGATCGGCCAGCTCGTCGCCGAGCGCCCCGGCGACCTGCCCGGCAAGGCCGTCGAGCATCTCCACGGCGTCCGGCGGCAACTGCTTTCCGGCCCAACCCCACAGCACCGTCCGCAGCTTGCCCTCGACGTGGAAGCTCACCCCGTGGTCCACGCCGTAGATCCGGTCGTCCGCGCCGACCAGCACGTGGCCACCCTTGCGGTCCGCGTTGTTGATCACCGCGTCGAGCACCGCGAGACGGGCCAGCCGGGGGTCGTCGGCGTGGGCGAGGGCGTACGCGACGCCGTCGTCGTCCCGCGCCGCCGCGATGGGAAACCAGCGTGGCGGCAGCTCGTCGGCCGGCACGAACCCGACGAGCGGCTCGGCGTCGTCCGGCTCGTCGATCCAGAGCTGGCAGGAGCCGGGGCCGAACGGCCCGTCGCGCAGCACGGTGGGCGGCACCAGACCCCAGCCGGTGGCGTCGGAGACCAGGAACGCCGACACCTCCCGCCCGGCGAGGGTGCCGTCCGGGAAGTCCCACAGCGGGCGCTCGCCGCGCACCGGCTTGTAGACACAGCGGGCCGTGACCCCGTCGAGGGTCAGGATGCCCCGCAGGGTGGTGTTCGACGCGTCGACCAGCCGGCCCTCCAGGTCGAGCGTGCCGTCGCGCAGCAGCCGCAGCGCGGCGTCACCGTCGCGCAGGGGCTCGAGGCCGGACAAGGTCACCGGTGGTAACCGTTGTGCCGCGGGCACAGGTGCCCGGCGGGATCCAACGGCTGGCCGCACAGGGGGCACGGCGGCCGGCCCGCGTTGACCACGCGCCGGGCCCGCTCGATGAACTGGCGGGTGGCCTGCGGGGTGAGCCGGACCCGAAGCCGGTCCAGGTCCTCGTCCGGCTCGTCGTCCTCGTCCTCGTCGTCTTCGTCGTCCTCGTCGCCCAGCTCGACCTCGGGCTCGACCTCGCCAGCGGCGATCGCCTCGATCACCACGGTCGCGGTGTCCACGTCGAAGGCCAGCCCGAGGGTCCCGACGCGGAACTCCTCGTCGACCGGAGTGTCCAGCGGCTCGTTGTCGCCGATCACCGGCGCCAACTCGGGCAGGTCCACCCCGAAGCGACGCTGCGCCTCGGTGAGCAGCTCCTCCAGCTTCTCGGCGAGCAGGGACACCTGGACCTTCTCCAGCGCGACGCTGACCAGCCTGCCGCCGCCGCGGGCCTGCAGGAAGAACGTGCGCTCCCCCGGCGGCCCGACAGTCCCGGCGACGAACCGCTCCGGCGGTTCGAAGGCGTGCACCTGGTGGGTCATACCCACGACCCTATCCGGCCCGCCATGGCATCGCGCACCCCACCGACCCGAATCACCGCAGGGGCAACGCGCCCGGTGTATCGGGGGCCACACCCGGGCGTGGCGGCCCCTCGGGCCGTGGCGGCGTCGACGTTCGCGGGGGTCGCGGCCCCGGCCGTGGCGGCCTTGGTCGGTGGTGGCGTCACCGCGCGCGTCACCTGGCCGCACCAGCCCCGCCGCCCACGGCGGCGTCCGAGTCGGCCGCCCGGGTGGCCCGCCGACGCCGCTTGCGCGGCGGTGGAACCAGCGCGGCGAGGTCACCGCCGGTGTCGTTGAGCCGCACCAGGAACGGTCGCAGCGGCGTGAAGCGGATCGCGGTCACCGACGCCGGGTCGGCCACGATCCGCTGAAAAGCATCCAGGTGTACGCCGAGCGCGTCCGCCACGATGGCCTTGATCACGTCACCGTGGCTGCACGCCAGCCAGACCGCCTCGGGCCCGTGCTCCGCGCTCACCCGGGCGTCCCAGTCGCGTACGGCCGCCACCGCGCGGGCCGCCATCGCCGCCATCGCCTCCCCCTGCGGGAAGACCGCCGCGCTGGGATGCTGCTGGACCACCGGCCAGAGCGGCTCCTTGGCGAGCTTCTTCAGCGGCTGCCCCTCCCAGCTGCCGTAGTCGCACTCGATCAGCCCCTCCTCGACCACCGGCGTGGCCTGCGGCACCGCCAGTTCCAGGGTCTGCCGGCAGCGGATCAGCGGACTGGTGACGACCGCCGCGAGCGGCACCGCCCGCAACCGTTCCCCCACCGCCGTGGCCTGGGCGCGCCCGGTGTCGTCCAGCTCGACCGGCTGCCGACCGGCCAGGCCGCCGTCGGCGTTCGCCGTGGTACGGCCGTGTCGCAGAAGCAGAAGGGTCGCCACACCGATCACCCTAGGGCCTCACCCGTGCCTCCGATCGCCGCGGGCTCCGTGCCGCACCCCGTGCCGTTCTCCGAGGCCGGGCTCCGAGGCCGGGCTCCGAGGCCGGGCTCCGAGGCCGGGCTCCGAGGCCGAGTTCCTTGATCGACTCGGGCTCTTGAATGTCGGGGTGTCCCGGTCGTCCGGATGCCCCGGTTTGCAGGAACCCGAGTCGATCAAGCCTGAGGGTTCCCGCTCGCTTGGTATGACGATGTCGCCGACCTGGAGTCGATCATCGCCGGGCAGCCCGCCTGACGCGCCCGGCCTGTCCAGTCGGGCGTGATGTCCGCTTGGCGACGGCTGACGACGGCTGACGCGTTCGGCAATGATCGACACGGTATCGGCGATGTGGGGATGTCCCGCTCGGCTGATACGGCGATGTCGCCGACCTGGAGTGGATCACCGCCGGGCGACCGGCCTGACGCGCCCGGCCTGGTGTGTTCTGGGCCTGGTGTCTGGTTCGGGCCGGCGCTCACCTGTGACCGGTCGCATCCGTGGGCTGGAATCGTGGCGGGCCGGGGGTCGTTACATACCCTGACGATCGCAGGACCACCGCCACCCCGCCCGCTCGACCGGCGGGGGAATGGCCAGCCGGGCCGGGTCGTTGCAGACCCCCCGGAACGACCGCAGGCCCCGCCGACCGGTGCGCCCCTCCGGCCCACCGCCGCGGGAATGACCCCGGCCCGACGGTCGTTACACACGGTCCCGGCGCCACGAGCCCCCGCTCGCGGGCCGCCCCGGGAATCCCCCCCGCCCGACGGTCGTTACACACCGTCCCGGCGCCACGAGCCCCCCGCTCGCAGGCCACCGCGCCGCGAGCCCCGGCTCGCAGGCCCCCCCCCAGACTTTTCCCGCTTGATAGTGCAGCGCCGGACGAGGTGCTCACACCCGCGGCACCGCTTCCCCCGAACGGTGCGCTGGTGTTCCTACCCCCGAAGGAGCTACCCCCATGAACACGATCTTCCGTAAGAGCATGCTGTCCGTTGCTGGTCTCGCGTTCGCCGGTGGTGTGTTCGCCGGTCCGATCGCCGCCCACGCCAACCCCGCCGCCGATGCGAAGCCCGTGGCGGCCGTGCAGACGGCAGTGTCGAAGCCGCAGGGCGACCAGTCGCACATCAGCCTGAACGGCGAGCAGACCGTCAACGCCAAGGCGATCATCGCCGCGACGAAGAAGGCCGGCCTGCCCGAGCGGGCCGCGGTCATCTCGATCGCGACGAGCCTGCAGGAGTCGAAGCTGGAGAACCTCGGTCACCTCGGCGACATGAACGATCATGACTCGCTGGGCCTGTTCCAGCAGCGCCCCTTCTCCGGTTGGGGCACCCCGGAGCAGATCACCAACCCCGAGTACTCCACCACCGCGTTCCTCAAGGGCCTGCGTCAGGTTGACGGGTGGCAGGACATGCCCCTGACCCAGGCCGCGCAGACCGTGCAGGTCTCCGCCTACCCGGACGCCTACGCCCAGTGGGAGCAGCAGGCCACCGACCTGGTTGGCCAGCACTGGAACAGCTGACCGCACGAACCAATGGCCGGCACCCCGAACCCGGGGTGCCGGCCCATTGTCATGCCCGCGAGATCTTGGACAGTTTCCGTCAGCTGCTGACGGAAACTGTCCAAGATCTCAACGGAACGACGCCGCTGATCAGGTGGCGCTGATCGTGCCGGTCAGCAGGAGAGCCAGGACCAGGGTGCCCAGCGCGACCCGGTACAGCACGAAGACGTACAGGGTGTGGTGGGCGACGTAGCGCAGCAGCCAGGCGATGGCCGCGTAGCCGATGCCGAAGGCGATGGCGGTGGCCACGATCGTCTGGGCCACGGTGGGCACGGACGTGCCCGGGGCGGACGGTTCGAAGACGTCGCCGAGGCTGAACACCCCGGACATCACCACCGCCGGGATGGCCAGCAGGAACGAGTAGCGCGCCGCCGCCTCCCGGGTCAGGTTGAGCAGCAGGCCGGCGGTGAGCGTGCCGCCGGAGCGGGACACCCCGGGGACCAGGGCCATGGCCTGGGCGAAGCCCATGACCACGCCGTCTTTCATCCGGAAGTTCTCCAGCGTGCGCGTCTGCCGGCCCCAGTACTCGGCGAACGCCAGCACGAACGCGAACACGATCAGGGTGGTCGCCACCACCCACAGGTTGCGCCCGGCGGTCTTGATCTGGTCCTTGAAGAGGAACCCGAACAGCCCGATCGGGATCGAGCCGACGATCACGTACCAGCCCATCCGGTAGTCGAGGCTGGAGCGCACCGACGTGTCGCGCAGCCCCACCAGCCAGGTACGGGTGATCCGCCAGATGTCCTTCGCGAAGTAGATCAGCACGGCTGCCTCGGTGCCGAGCTGGGTGACGGCGGTGAACGACGCGCCGGCGTCGCGGTCGAAGAAGATCGCCGAGGTGATCCGCAGATGCCCCGACGAGCTGACCGGCAGGAACTCGGTCAGCCCCTGGACGACGCCCAGGACGATGGCCTCGATCCAGGTCACTCGCCGACTCCGGAGAGGTCGAGCGCCTCGGCGACGGTACGCAGGGTCTGCACGCCGCTGTCCCGGTCGGCCACGAACAGGGTCACCGACAGCGTGGTGACGCCGGAGGCGGCGTACTCCCGCAACCGTTCGGCGATGCGCTCCTTCGGGCCGAGCAGCGAGGTGCGGTCGATGAACTCCATCGGCACCGCGGCGGCCGCGTCGCGCTGCCGCTTGGCCAGGTACAGGTCCTGCACCTCGCGGGCGGCGTCGCCGTAACCCATCCGGGTGGCGAGCTGGTTGTAGAAGTTCTGCTTCCGGCTGCCCATCCCGCCGACGTAGAGCGCGGCGTACCAGCGCACCAGCTCGGCACAGGAGGCCACGTCGTCGCCGATGACGACCGGCACGGAGGGCACCACGTCGAAGCCGGCCAGTTCCTTGCCGGCCTTGGCCCGCCCGGCGGCCACGGCGGCGAGGTGCTCGTCGGCGAACTCCGGGGCGTAGAACACGGCGAGCCAGCCATCGGCGATCTCGCCGGCCAACTCCAGGTTCTTCGGCCCGACCGCGGCCAGGTAGATCGGGATGTGTTCGCGAGGTGGGTGGAAGCTCAGCCGCAGCGCCTTGCCGGGGCCGTCGGGCAGCGGCAGCGTGTAGTGCTCGCCGTCGTACGCCACCTCCTTGCGGGCGACGGCCAGCTTGACGATGTCGACGAACTCGCGGGTCCGGCCCAGCGGCTTGGCGAACCGCACACCGTGCCAGCCCTCGGAGACCTGCGGGCCGGAGACGCCGAGGCCCAGCCGGAACCGGCCGCCGGAGAGCGCGTCGATGGTGGCGGCGGTCATCGCGGTGGCGGCCGGCGTACGGGCGGGAATCTGCATCACCGCCGAGCCCACGTCGATCCGTTGCGTCTGGCCGGCCATCCAGGCGAGCATGCTGGGCGAGTCGGAGCCGTAGGCTTCCGCCGCCCACACCACCGAGTAGCCGAGGCGATCCGCCTCCTGGGCCAACGCCAGGTGGTCGGCCGGCGTGCTCCACGCCGTCTGGTATCCAAGGCTGAGCCCGAGTCGCACTGGTCCTCCCCCATCCGTGGCACAGGTCGCACCAGGTTACGCAATGCCGAAAACGGACCCGATCACCGGCTCACCGCCAATGATTCCCCGTCCGTCGCGGTGCCCGCCGGAGGCGGAACCGGCAGAACCGGCAGAGATGACGGGAGCGAGGATATCCGTGGCGGCGGGTTCGAAATAAGGTTCACCCATGCAACAGCGACCGCTCGGCCGAAGCGGGCTGGCGGTTTCGCGGCTCGCGCTCGGCACCATGACCTGGGGCCGGGACACCGACGCCGACGATGCGGCCGCCCAGCTGAAGAGTTACCTGGACGCGGGCGGCAACCTGATCGACACCGCCGACGTGTACGGCGACGGCGACGCCGAGTCGGTGATCGGGTCGCTGCTGGGCAGCCTCGTACCGCGCGACGAGCTGTTGATCGCCACCAAGGCGGGGTTGCGGCCGGGCAGCGGTCGGCGTCGCGACGGCTCCCGAGGCCACCTGCTGCGCACCCTCGAGGCGTCGCTGCGCCGGCTCGGCACGGACCACGTCGACCTGTTCCAGGTGCACGGGTACGACCCGGACACCCCCCTCGAAGAGACCCTCGCGGCGCTGGACCACTCGGTGGCCAGCGGAAAGGTCCGCTACGTGGGTGTGTCGAACTTCTCCGGCTGGCAGACCGCGCGGGCCGCCGCCTGGCAGACGGCCTGGCCGGGCCGGGCGCCGGTGGTCGCCGCCCAGGTGGAGTACTCGCTGCTGGAGCGGGGCGTGGAGCGGGAGGTGCTGCCGGCGTGCGACGCGTTGGGCCTCGGCGTGCTGCCCTGGTCGCCGCTGGGTCGGGGTGTGCTCACCGGCAAGTACCGGCACGGCCGGCCGGCGGACTCGCGGGCCGCCTCGCCGCACTTCGAGCGGTTCGTCTCCACGTACCTGGAGCCGCGCTGCTCGAGCATCGTGGAGGCGGTGGCGACCGCGGCCGGCGGCCTGGGGGTGTCGCCGCTGGAGGTGGCGCTGGCGTGGATCCGGGACCGACCGGGGGTGACCGCGCCGATCCTCGGCGCCCGGACGGTCGGGCAGCTGCTCGGCGCGTTGCAGGTCGAGCGGATCACGCTGCCCGAGGAGATCACCACCGCCCTGGACGACGTCTCGTCGGTGCCCATCGGCTACCCCGAGCGCGACGGGTGAGACGCGGGCGCTCACCGAACCGGCGCTGACCGGGGCGCCTGCTAACCGCGGGCGGCTCCCGCGCGGCGAAGGCCACGCGCGGGCGCCCGGGGCGGCACGAACCACGCAGGGCAGCGGCGTTGGTCACCCCGCAGGGGGTGGCGGACGGCCGCTGGGCTGGGCAGCATGGACGGCATGGACTACGAGTACGCGCCGCTGCGGCTGCCGCCGAACGTCGACCGGTTGACCGCCGCGGCGCAGTTGGCGATCCAGGCGGAGTTCTCCGGATGGGAGTTGGCCCGGGTGCGGCTGTTCCGTGACGGCACGCGGCAGGTCATGCTGCGCCGTCGGCGGGTCAACCAGCCGCAGCCGGGCCTGTCGTACTGACACCGGGCCGGGACGGGCGGTGACACGCCCGGGGCCCGAACCGCGAACGGTTCGGACCCCGGGCGTCACCTGGCCTCGTGCCTGGCCCTCGGTCGGTCCGCGGCGGAGGAGCCCCGGCCGACGCCGGCCCTAGTGCTGGTGCCCGGCGTGGTCGTGGTCGTCGTCGAGCTCCAGGAACGGGTGCTCGTCGAGTCGACCGACGAGCCGGTCGTCGCTCGCCGGCTGGAACGGGCCGGCGGCGTCGTCATCGTCGAACGACTCCAGGTCCACGGGTGTGCCCACCTCGCTGACCATGACAACCCCGTCGAGGGGCTCCAGCTCGGGGACGTCCAGCGCGCCGAGCGAGCCGTCGCCGCTCTGCAGCAGCTCCAGCACCGCCTCGCCGACGCCCTCCACCGGCGCCGGCTCGTCGTCCTCCGGGGTGCCCTCGCGCCGGGCCGCCTCGGCCGCCCGCAGCAGCGCGGAGATGCTCGGCACCCGGTAGTCGCGGCGTTGACGTACCGAGATCACCCGCGGGTGGGGGTCGCTGGCCTCGGCGCCCTCGCCGCCGAAGCGCTCGTCGGCCTCGTCCGGGTCGATCGAGTCGACGTCCCACGGGGTCACCTCGCCGAAGGCGTCGAGCAGTTGCTCGTCGTAGGCGAAGGACGCGTTGTTCAACGCCACGTACGCCTGCCAGACGTCGTCGTCGTCGACGCGGCCCTGCGCGGCGCGTACGGCGGCCAGGTGGTGGCGGGCCGCTTCGATCACCCGCTCGAGAGCGGCGTCCAGCTCACCGTGCTGGTCGGTCATGTGGGGCAGTCCCTTCACGATGGGGAGGTAACGCGCCGGGTGCAGCTACCGGACACGGTTAGCAGGTGCGGAGGAACCGGTCGAGAACCCGCACGCCGAACTGTAGTCCGTCGACCGGAACGCGCTCGTCGATGCCGTGGAACAACGCCGAGAAGTTCAGGTCGGCGGGCAGCCGCAGCGGCGCGAACCCGAAGCAGCGGATGCCGAGCTGCGAGAACGCCTTCGCGTCGGTGCCGCCGGAGAGCATGTACGGCACCGGCCGGGCGCCCGGGTCCTCGGCGCGCAGCGCCGCCGACATGGCCTCGACCAGGTCGCCGTCGAAGGTGGTCTCCAGTGCCGGCTGTCGCTGGACGTACTCGATGGCGATGTCCGGGCCGACCAGCTCGCGCAGCTGCCGCTCCAGCAGCTCGGACTGGCCGGGCAGGCTGCGGCAGTCGATGGTGGCGGTGGCGCGGCCGGGGATGACGTTGTCCTTGTAGCCGGCGCTGAGCCGGGTGGGGTTGGCCGTGTTGCGGATGGTCGCCCCGATGATGTTGGCGATCGGGCCGAGCTTGGCGATGGCCGTCTCCGGGTCGTTCGGGTCCAGCTCGATGCCGAGCAGGTCGGAGACCTCGGTCAGGAACGCCCGCACGGTGTCGGTGACCACCACCGGGAAGCGGTGCCGGCCGATGCGGGCCACGGCCTCGGCGAGGGCAGTCACCGCGTTGTCGTCGTGCACCATCGATCCGTGCCCGGGGCGGCCCTTGGCGTGCAGCCGCAGCCAGTCGATGCCCTTCTCGGCGGTCTCGATGAGGTAGAGCCGCTGACTGTCGTTGACCGAGTAGGAGAAGCCGCCGACCTCGCCGATGGCCTCGGTGCAGCCGTCGAACAGGCCGCGGTGGTTCTCCACCAGGAAGCGCGCGCCGTAGTCGCTGCCCGCCTCCTCGTCGGCGGTGTACGCGAGCACGATGTCGCGCGGGGGCCGTACGCCGGTGCGCTGCCAGTGCCGCACCACGGCGAGCACCATCGCGTCGAAGTCCTTCATGTCGATGGCGCCGCGGCCCCACAGGTAGCCGTCGCGCTCTTCGCCGGAGAACGGGTGCACGGACCACTCGTCGGCGTCGGCGGGCACCACGTCCAGGTGGCCGTGCACCAGCAGCGCGCCCCGGCTCGGGTCGGCGCCGGGGATGCGGGCCACCACGTTGGCCCGGCCGGGGGCGGACTCGTGCAGGACCGATTCGACGCCCACCTCGGCGAGTTTCTCCGCCACGTACTCGGCGGCGCGGCGCTCGCCGACGCTGGTGTCGTTGTCCCCCGTGTTGGTGGTGTCGATGCGCAGCAGGTCGCGGCAGAGGTCCACGACCTCCGCGCTGGGGTCCGGTCGGGCGGAGGCGGCGTCGCTCGTCATCGCCCCTTCATACCAGCCCGGGGTGACCGGCGGGCCGGCGCACCGGCGTGCCGGGGCCGGGCATTCACCTCGGCGGATCCGCGTGCCGGTTTCGCGGCGTCCGCGTTCGGGTACCGCCGCCCACGACCGCACATCCCCTGCCGGAGCTTCCGCCCGCCAGTCGAGGAGGGCACCATGTCCGCCGTCCCCCTGCCCCCGTTGCCGCCCGCGCCCGCATCCGAGGAGGGTTACCGGCCCGGTGGCCGCAGCATCGCCGACATCGTGGACCGCGAACACCGGCAGCTGCTGGCTCTCGTGGACCAGCTGACCGGCCCGGACGCCACCCCGCAGGAGGGGCTGGCGGTGCTCACGGCCGCGCTGTCGCGGCACGTCTCCGCCGAGGAGCAGTACCTGCTGCCGGCGGTGCGGGCGGCGCTGCCGGCCCAGGCCGACCGGGTGGACGCGGAGATCGACGCTGACGCCGCGCTGCTGGCGGCCCTGAAGGGGCTGTCCGACGAGACCCTGACCGAGGTCGCCGAGCGGGTCCGCCGGCACGTCGACGGGGTGGGCGCGCTGGTGGCCGAGTTGCGCGCGGTGGCCACCGGGGAGGAGCTGATCCGGCTGGGCAACCGGTTGGAGATCGCCGAGGAGGCCGCGCCGACCCGGCCGCACCCGGGCACCCCGGCCACGCCGCCGTGGAACCGGATCGTCGAGCCGGCGGTGGGTGTGGTGGACAAGGTCCGCGACGCGGTGACGCGGCGGCCGACGTACCTGGCCGACCTGCCGGAGCCGCCGCGCGACTGAAGCGCGGGCCGCGCCACGAAATGCATTCAACGTCACCGATTCGCTTGGCCTCTTCCGCAGGCTGCGACGTGGTCCTACCGTCACCGTATGAACCTGGAGCTGCGACACCTGCGGGTGGTCTGCGCGATCGCGGAGACAGGGAGTGTGACCAAGGCGGCGTCGGCGCTCGGGCTCGCCCAGCCGGCGCTCACCGCTCAGCTCCAGCGGATCGAGCGGACGCTGGGCGGGCCGCTGTTCGACCGGGATCGGCGCGGCGCCCGGCCCACCGCGCTCGGTGAGCTGGTGCTCGCCCGGGCCCGGGTGCTGCTGCCGGCGATGAAGGGCCTGCAGGACGAGGCGGCACGGCTCGCCGGGGCGGGCGCGGCGCCTCGCTGCTACCGCCTCGGCGGGGTGAACAGCCCGATCCTGGGCCGGTTGGTGCACCGGCTGGCCGCCGAGCAGCCACCGGCCCAGATCACCACGTACGCCTCGTGGTCGGTCGACGAGCTGGCGCAGTTGGTGGCCGGCGGGCGGTTGGACTTCGCCCTCACCGGCGTGTGCGGCGACGCCACCCCGTCGGCCGCGTTCGGGTTGCGCTGGCGGGAGGTGGCCATCGACCCGGTGCTGGTGCTGCTGCCGGAGACCCACCCGCTCGCGGAGCGGGCCGAGGTGCGCCTGGCGGACCTGGGTCACGAGCAGTGGGTGGCCGCGCCGGGCGACGGCTGCTTCGGCGACTGTTTCGCCGCCGCGTGCGCCCGCGCCGGCTTCACCCCCCGCAAGGTGTACGAGACCGACATCCGCGGCTGTGTCGACCTGGTGGAGGCGGGCGTGGCGGTGGCCCTTTGCCAGGCGACGTTCCGCCCGGTCGCCGGCCTGGTCACCCGGCGGCTGGCCGGTGTCCCGCTGCGCTGGCGGCTGCTGCTGGGGTGGCATCCGGACTCGCCCGCCGCCGAGGACGCGGAGCTGGTGCTGGCGACGGCGAAGGCGGCGTACACCGACTCGCTGGCCCCGCACCCCACCTACCTGGACTGGCTGGTGCGCAATCCGGGTTTCGGCGTCCGGCAGCCCAGCGGGGTGTGAGGGCCCACGGGAGGTCTAGCGGGGCGCGGCGACGGGTTCCTCGTCCCCGGAAGAGGGTTTGGCGGACCGTGGCGTGAAGAAGCGGACGAGGTCGTCGGCCGCCGTCGGGGACAGCATCATCGCCTGAACTCGTGCGCACATCTCGGCGATCGGCTCGATCCTCGCGAACATCGCCTCCTCGTACGCCCGGATCGCCGCGTCCGGGTCGGCGGGGTTGGCGGCGAGTTCGCGTGCGAGTTCGGCGGCGTCCAGCATGGCCTGGTTGGCGCCCTCGCCGACCGGCGGCATGAGGTGCGCGGCGTCGCCGAGAAGCGTGGTTCCCGGCCGGTGGGCCCAGCGCGCGCCGACCGGCATCGCCTCGACCCGGCGCGGCGTCGGCGGGCTGTCGGCCGCGTCGATGAGGGCGGTGAGACGGGCGTCCCAGCCGTCGAACAGGTCCAGCAGGGCACGCGTGTCACGGTAGGCGTCGAGGTCGCGGTCGTCGGCGGGCAGGGAGATCCCGACCCGGATGCTGCCGTCGCCGAGGCGTTGCGCCGCGAGGATCTGGTTCACGCCGACGCACCACAGGTTTCCCGGGCCGACCAGCTCGGCGAGATCCGGGTGGCGTCGGTCGGCGTCGTCGATGGTCAGCTCCACGTGGCTGGACACGTGGGACAGTCCCGCGTCGGTCAGCAGCGCCCGGACGACCGAGCGCGCGCCGTCCGCGCCGACCAGGATGTCGCAGTCGGCGCGGTGGCCGCCGTCGAAGGTCAACCCGAAGCCCCCGCCCGGTCGTGGCGTCGCCGCGACGAGGCGGTGCCGCCACGCCACCGCGTCGGGCGGCAGCGAGTCGAGCAGGAGATCACGCAGGACGGTGCGGTCGATCTCGGGGCGGCCGGCGAACGAGCCGGGGCGGGGCGTGTGGTGCACGAGGGTGCGCCCGGCCGGGTCGAGGATGCGATGTTCCTCGCCCTCGGGCCGCGCCTCGGAGCGGAACCGGTCGTCGAGACCCGCCTCGGCGAGGGCCAGTTGCCCGGACTCCGGGTGCAGGTCGAGCATTCCGCCCTGGGAGCGTGCGGATCGACTCGCCTCGCGTTCGTAGACCACCGCGTCGATGCCGTGCCGGTGCAGGATCCGTGCCAGCGTCAGGCCGCCCAGGCCACCACCGGCGATCGCCAGTCGCATCCTCATGCCCTTACCGTACACTGTATCGCGTGGATACATCGTACAGTAGCGAGGTCGTGCCCATCTGGGAACGCCCGGAGCCCCAGCCCCGGGCGACGCCGGTGCCGTTGAGCCGCGCGAAGATCGCCGCCACGGCGATCCGGCTCGCCGACGCGCACGGCCTCGACGGACTGTCGGTTCGCAAGATCGCCAAAGAGCTCGGCGTCGGTCCGATGCGGCTCTACGACTACGTGGCCAACAAATCGGAACTGCTCGACCTGATGGTCGACGCCGTCTATGCCCAGATCGCCGAGACCGGCCAGCACTCCGGGTGGCGGGCCACGGTGCTGGCCGTCTTTCGGCGGACCCGCGCCGCCGCCCTCGACCACGAGTGGTTCTCCGACCTGCTCGGCGGGCGGCCACACCTGGGCCCGCACGCGCTGGCCGTGGGCGAGATGAGCGCGGCGGCCCTCAGCCAGGCCCCCGGCATACGCGACATCGACGACCTCCAGCGGGCCCTGGGCGCCCTCAACGCCTTCGTCGTCGGCGCCCTGCGCCGAGAGGTCACCGAGCGGCGCACCGCCCGCTTCACCGGCACCGATGTCAGCGCCTGGCAGGCCAGCCTCGGCCCGTACCTGACCCGCATGCTCGACACCGGTCGCTACCCCACCGTCGCCCGGCTCGTCATCGAGGGCGCCCACCTCAGCGCCGAGGAGACCTTCGACCACAACCTGACCACCATCCTGGACGGCATCACCGGCCACCCCCACCCGGGCGAGTAGTCCCGGCCACGCGACCGGGACGTCGGCTACTGCCTGGTCGGTGGCGGTGCGAACGGCCGCTGTCGGGGTATCTGGCGGACATGACCGATCTCTACCCGCCCGCCGACGACCGGGAACTGCTCCGCCAGGCCGCCGCCGCGCACACCGCCGCCACCCGCCAGGTGGAGGCGTTCCTGCGCCGGCTGCCGGAGGTGCCCGACCCGGCCGACGTCACCGAGTACGCCAACCTGCTCACCCGGGAGGACCAGACCCGGGGCGAGCGCGACGCCGCCGCCGACGCGGCGGGGCTGACCATCGGCAGCCTGGAGTCCGACCAGGGCCAGTAGCGGCATGCGACGGTGCCGCCCCGCACCCGGGACGGCACCGTCGCGTACGGCATCGCTCAGCGTTCGACGAGAGGGTCGTGGCCGAGGTCGAGCAGCGAGTGCCGCCACTTGTCGTCGGCGTTGCCGCGCTGGGGCTTGGCGTCCATCAGCTCGCGGATCCGCTCGACCGCCTCCCGCATCACCTCGATGTCCTCCGGGGTCAGGTCGACCTTGCGCTTGTTGAGCACCTTGAGGATCTCCCGTCCCGGCTGGGGCAGGTCGAGGTCCGGGTTCGGGCTGAACGACTCCTCGCCGGAGCCCCGGGTCAGCAGCCAGGTGCGCAGCTGCTCCGACGGGACGTTGACCTCGGCGTGGAAGTCCTCCCAGAGCACTTCCACCTCGGGGTCGATCCGCGTGTCGCGTACCATCAGGTCTCCTCTCGACGATGGTGACCCGACGTCTCCGGGTCGTCCTGGTCGGTCTTCGGATGCAGGCCCTCGGCGGGCACCCGCGTGCGGCGCGGGTTCGCGGTCGGGGGCGCCAGGATCGGGTCGGGATGGTCCTCGTCGTCGTCCTCGTCCCGGGGCTTGGCGGACTCCGCGTGCTCACGCGGGTCCTCGTGGTCGTCTCGTCGCGCCGGCCCGGTCATCGCGGGTGTGTTGTCGTGGCGGCGGTGTACCCCCGCTCACCTGCGGTCACGTCGAAGGTGAGCTGCCCGTCGCGGGCGTCCACGATGACCTTCTGCCCGGGCGAGATCGCCGACTCCAGCAGCATCCGCGACAGGTGGTTGTCCACCTCCCGCTGGATGACCCGGCGCAGCGGACGGGCCCCGAACTCCGGCTGGTAGCCGTGCTCGGCCAGCCAGTCGATGCCGGCGGTGGTGAACTCCACCTGGATGTCCTGGGCGTGCAACCGGCGGCGGGTCTCCTCCAGCAGCAGCGCGGTGATGTCGCGCAACTGCTCGGCCTCCAGCCGGCGGAAGATGATGACCTCGTCGATGCGGTTGAGGAACTCCGGCCGGAAGTTCTCCTGCAGGCGGCGCATCAGCCGTTCGCGCAGCTCGTCGTTCTCCTGCTCGCTGCCGGGCGCGCCGGTGCCGAACCCGACGGCCCGCTGGGTTCCGGTGATCAACTCGGAGCCGAGGTTGCTCGTCATGATCAGGACGGTGTTCTTGAAGTTCACCGTGCGGCCCTGGCTGTCGGTGAGCCGCCCGTCGTCGAGCACCTGGAGCAGGATGTTGAACACGTCGGGGTGGGCCTTCTCGATCTCGTCGAGCAGCACCACCGCGTACGGGCGGCGGCGCACCGCCTCGGTGAGCTGACCGGCCTCCTCGTAGCCGACGTACCCGGGTGGGGCGCCGACCAGCCGGCTGACCGTGTGCCGCTCCTGGAACTCGCTCATGTCCACCCGGACCATCCGGTCCGCCTCGCCGAACAACGCCTCGGCCAGGGCGCGGGCCAGCTCGGTCTTGCCGACGCCGGTGGGGCCCAGGAACAGGAAGCTGCCCATCGGGCGTTCCGGGTCGGCCAGCCCGGCCCGGGAGCGACGCACCGCCTCGGCCACAGCGGTGACCGCGGCGTCCTGGCCGACCACCCTCTCGTGCAGGTGGCCCTCCAGGCGCAGCAGCCGGTCGCGTTCCTCCTCGGTGAGCTGGCTGACCGGGATGCCGGTGGCCCGGGAGACCACCTCGGCGATCTCCTGCGGGCCCACCTCGGGCACCTGCGAGGTCGAGCCGTCAGCGCCCCTCGCGCGGCGCATCTCCTCCTCCAGCTCGGAGATCCGGTCCCGCAGCGCCGAGGCCCGTTCGTACTGCTCGTCGGTGACGGCCTGCTCCTTGTCCCGGCGTACGTCGTCGAGCTGCTGTTCCAGCTCCCGCACGTCGGACGCCGGGGTGCGGGTGCGCAGCCGGACCCGGGCGCCGGCCTGGTCGATCAGGTCGATGGCCTTGTCCGGCAGGAACCGGTCGGTGACGTACCGGTCGGACAGCTCGGCGGCGGCGACCAGCGCCTCGTCGGTGAAGCGCACCTGGTGGTGGGCCTCGTACCGGTCGCGCAGGCCACGCAGGATGGCGATGGTGTCGTCGACGCTGGGCTCGGGCACCAGCACCGGCTGGAACCGCCGGGCCAGCGCGGCGTCCTTCTCGATGCTCTTGCGGTACTCGTCGAGCGTGGTCGCGCCGATCACCCGCAGTTCGCCCCGCGCGAGGGCGGGCTTGAGCATGTTGGACGCGTCCATTCCGCCCTCGCTGCCGGCCCCACCGGCGCCGACCAGGGTGTGGATCTCGTCGAGGAAAATGATCAGCTCGTCCCGGTGCGCCCGGATCTCGTCGATCACCTTCTTGAGGCGCTCCTCGAAGTCACCCCGGTAGCGGGTGCCGGCGACCAGGCCGGCGAGGTCGAGCTGCACCACCCGCTTGCCGAGCAGGGTCTGCGGCACGTCGCCGTCGCAGATCCGCTCGGCCAGACCCTCGACGATCGCGGTCTTGCCGACACCGGCCTCGCCGATCAGCACCGGGTTGTTCTTGGTCCGCCGGGACAGGATCTCCACCGCCTGCTCGATCTCGTCCGCCCGCCCGATCACCGGGTCGATCTGGTCGGCGCGGGCCAGGTCGGTGAGGTCCTGCCCGTACTGGTCCAGGGTGGGTGTGCCGCGGTCCGGCTTCGGCCCGGTCATCGGGCCGCGTTCGGCGTTGGCGGCCTGCAACGACTCGGGCTGGATCCGACCGGCGGCCAGCATCCGCCCGGCCGGCGACTCGGGGTTGAGCGGCAGGGCCATCAGGATGTGCTCGGGGCCGATGTAGTTGGCCCCCATCGCCCGGGACAGTTGGTGGGCGTCGAGCAGCGCCCGCTTGGCCGCCGGGGTCAGCGACAGGTTGGGCGGCACCTCCCCGCGCGGCGCGCCGTCGCCCTTGCCGCCCAGCGCGTTGAGCAGGGTGTCCGGGTCGGCGCCGGCCCGGCGTACCAGGTCGCGCAGGGGTTCGCGTTGCAGCGCAGCCCAGAGCAGGTGGTCGGTGTCCAGGTCGTTGCTCTGCCGCTGCGCGGCGCGGCGGGCCGCGTCGGCCAGCATCTCCCGGGCGTCGGCCGTCATCAGTCGGGTGATGTCGACCCGGTGCGGCGGTCGGCGTCCTCCCTCACCCCGGCCGAAGTACCGGGCCAGGAATTCGTCCCACGGGTCGGAGCCAGGGTCACCGGGTCCCATCATGTCTGTCCTCCGCAGTCGGGCGCGGCACGGTCGCCAGGGGCTACCCGGCGCTCGGCCCGACAAACGCCGCAGGCGGCGGCGCCCACAGCGATGTGGAGTGGCACCGGGCCGGCGCCGGCCGCAGGTGGCAGGCTGACGCCATGACTGAGAACCCGCTGCTGATAGTGGACGGCGCCAACGTGGTGGGCTCGCGCCCGAACGGATGGTGGCGGGACCGGGCCGGGGCCGCCGCCCGGCTGCGGGACTCCCTGGCCCCGGTGGCCGCCACGGGCCTGCCCGCCCGTCTGACCGCCCCGGTCGAGGTGGTCCTCGTGGTCGAGGGCGCTGCCCGGGACGTGCCCGGCACCGACGACGTCCGCGTGGTCTCCGCCCCCGGCTCCGGCGACGACACGGTGGTCGAGCTGGTGCAGGCGGCGCCGCAGCGCCGCCGGCTGGTCGTCACCGCCGACCGGGAGTTGCGCGAGCGGGTCACCGCCCTCGGCGCCGAGGTGTACGGCCCGCGCTGGCTCCGCGATAATTGAGAAGTTCTCATACTGGGACTCCCACAGAACGGACTCCCGGCACTTCAGGTGGGTTAACGGTCAGTCGGGCAGGAACACCGCCAGGGCGGATGTTCTCCCATGGACGCCAGTAAGCTCTAATGGAGATCTCCCCGCCCCCAGGAGGTTCCGCCGTGGCGAGCGTCGCCGAGCTGAAGGCTGCCATCGATGTCGCTCTCCAACAGATCGGCGACGGGCAGACAGCCGTCCAGGCGGCCGGTGAGAAGCTCGCCGAGGCGCAGCAGACCCTGGCCGGCGCGCTGGAGGGCAGCGGGCACGAGACGGTCGAGGCGGCCCAGGCGTCGCTGACCCAGGCCAGCCAGGAGCTGGAGGAGTGTCTCGCCGCGACACTGGTCGCGGTCGAGCAGGCGCAGCTCTACGTCTCCACCCTGTAGGCCACCGTGTCCATCATCGAGGACATCGGCGGCCAGGTCCGCGCGGCCAGCGAGGAGTTCCCGGTCGGCCTGCTCGGGCAGGCCCTGGAGAAGTTCGGCCTGGCCGCGGAACGGCTGCGCTGGGTACGACAGGAGTCGGCCAACCCGATGGGGGTGCCCGAGCTGTCCGCCGCGACCGAGCACGCCGAGAGCGCCAACTACGCGCTGCGGGTGGCGCAGGAGCAGCTGTCGGCGTATCTGGCCGCGATCGGGCTGGCCGCCGACGGCGCCCCGCCGCCCCGCCCGCAGCAGCGCGACCCGCGCCACGACGCGGCCCCGCCGCATGGGCCGACCACCGTGGTGCCCGAGCAGGCCGAGCAGGTTCGGATGCGTCGCTGGTGGTCGGTGCGGGTGGCCGAGTTGACCGGCGGGCGCGACGGCGGCGCGGACGAGCCCGACGAGCGGCTGCGCGACTCGCAGGAGCTGCTGCGCCGGGTCGTCGGCGGGGTGCGCGCCGGTGACCGGGACCGGCTGCGCACCGAGCTGCGGCGGGCGCCCGCCGACGTGGGGCTCGGCATGGCCGCGCTCGCGCCACCGCTGCTGCGGGAGCTGGCCGGTGAGCTGCTGGGGCATCCGCCCCGCGCCGCCGACCTCGGCCGGCTGCGCGGCGAGCTGGACGGGCGGGTCCGGGACCTGCTGCCCGGGTTGCCGCCGCCGGTGCTGGAGACGCTGCTGACCCGGGTGTGCCGGATGCCGCCACCCCGCGCGTCGGGAGAGCCGCCCCACGCCGCCGACTCCGCGGTCACCGCCGGCGTGGCGACCGCGCTGCTGCTCGCTCGCCTCGGCCGGGACCTGCCCCTCGGCACCGGCACGCCGCAGGCCACCGGTGACCAGCGCCCCGGCGACGCGGGTCCGCGCCCCGCTGAGCAACGCTCCGCGAAGGCGAATCCACGGTCCCCCGAGCCACCCTCCGGCGGCGTCGGTCCACGTCCTGGCGCGGTTAGCGGTAGGCAGGCGTCCGGCGGCGTCGTGCCGCAGCGGGGCGCCGGGCTGCCGCCGCGGACCGGCAGTCCGTGGCGGGACGCGCCGGCCCGCCGGGGTTCCGATGGCTGACCGGCGTGGCCAGCTCGCCACCCGCATCCGGGACACCCTCTCCGAGGCGCTGGGTGCCACGCGTACCCGGTTGTCGGCCGCCCAGGCCGAGCTGACGGCGGGCCGCGAACGGCTGACCCGGGTCCGGCGGGCGGCCGCCGCCGTACCGCAGCGGGTGGGCGCCCAACGGGACCGTCGCCTCGCCGAGATCGACGCCCGGCACGCCACCGGGATCGCCGAGCTGGCCCGCCACGCCGCCGATGCCGCCCGCCGGGAGGCGCCCGGCTGCGCCGGCGCCGACTGGCCGGGCTGGACGCCCACGCCCACCCGCCGGGCCGAGCCGCCCGGTGCGCTGCGGGTCGGCACGGTCCGGATCGACGACGTCGACCCGGTGCCCGCGCTGGTGCCGCTCCTCGACGCCGGGCACGTGCACCTGTCCGGGGACGACCGCGCCGGCTGCGACGCGGTCGTGTCCGCGCTGCTGTTGCGGGCCGTCGGCCGCGCCGACCCGGGCGGGGTACGACTGGTCGGGTACGACCCGGAGCACCTCGGCGGCGGCCTGGCCGGGTTCGCGCCCCTGGGCACCGCGGGGCTGCTCACCTTCGTCGGCCCGGGCGGGTTGGGCCCGCTGCTGGACGACCTGGTCGAGCAGATCCGCCGCATCAACGAGACGGTGCTGGCCGGCGAACACGGCTCACTGCGGGAGCTGGCCGCGGCGACCGGCCGCCGCCCCGAGCCCTGGCGGGTGGCGGTGCTGCTCGGCGGCGACGAGCTGAGCCGGCACGAACGCGGCCAGCTCGAACGAGTGGTCCGCGCCGGCGCCGCCTGCGGGGTGCACCTGGTGGTCCGGGGCGTCCCCCTGCCGGACGACCCGACGGTGACCCGGGTGGTGACCGAGGCGTCCGGCGCGCGGATCGGCGGCCCGTCCGGCCTGTCGGTCCGGCTGGACCCGCCGCCACCGGCGACGCTGGTCACCGAGACCTGCCGGGAGATCGCGGCCCAGGTCAACGCCGGCCCGCCGCCGACCCCGTTCGCCGACCTGCTGCCCCCACCGGAGCAGATGTGGCGGGAGGACTCGGCCAGCGGCCTGACCGCCCCGATCGGCGAGGGGCCGCAGGGCCGACCGGTGCGCCTGACCCTGGGCGACTATCCACCGCACGCGCTGATCGGCGGACCGTCCGGAACCGGCAAGACCAACCTGATCTTCGCGTGGATCGGCGCCCTCGCCGCCCGCTACTCCCCCGCCGAGCTGGAGTTCTATCTGCTGGACTTCAAGGAGGGGGTGTCCTTCGCCCGGTTCGCGCAGGGCCGGCGTGACCCGAGCTGGCTGCCGCACATGCGTCTGGTCGGCATCAACGTCAACACCGACCGGGAGTTCGGGTTGGCGCTGCTGCGGTTCCTCACCGAGGAGCTGCGTCGCCGCGCCGACGCCGCCAAGAAGCACGAGGTGACCAAGCTGGCCGAGCTGCGCGCGGTCGACCCGACCGGGCACTGGCCCCGGATCGTCGCCGTGGTCGACGAGTTCCAGATGCTGCTGGCCGGCCGGGACGTGGTCGCGCGAGAGGCCGCCGACCTGCTGGAGGACCTGGCCCGCCGCGGCCGGTCGCAGGGCATCCACCTGGTGCTCGCCTCGCAGGACGTGCGGGGCATCGAGGCGCTGTGGGGCCGTCCGGCGCTGGTCGCCCAGTTCACGTTGCGGATCGCGCTGCCGAAGGCGTTGCGGATCCTGGCCGAGCGCAACGACGCGGCGCAGTCGCTGCCCCGCTGGCACGCGGTGGTCAACGCCGAGTCCGGCATGGTGGAGGGCAACGAGGTCGCGCGGATCCCGTCGGCAAGCGACTGGGAGACGTGGAGCGGCCTGCAACACCGGCTGTGGCGGATGCGCCCGCCGGACGCCGCGCCGGCCCGGCTCTTCGACGGTGACGCGATCCCCCGGCTGGACGAGGCCCCGGACTTCCGGGCGCTCGCCGCGCCGCCGGACGGCCGCGCGCCGCGCAACCCGGTGGCCCTGCTCGGCGAGATCATCGACGTGCAGTCCCGCTCGGCGGCGCTGCGGCTGCCGCGCGCACCCGGGCGCAACCTGGCGGTGCTGGGCACACGGGTGGACGAGGCGTGCGCGGTGCTGGACGCTGCGGCCCGGTCGCTGGCCCGCCAACACCCGCCGGGCACCGCCCGGTTCTCCATCGCCTGCCTCGACCCGGACGCCGATCCGATCGCCCGCGCGCTCTACGACGACCTGGCCGACGACGCCTCCTGGTACGACGAGGAGACCGTCGGCGAGTTGATGACCGAGACGGCCGACGGGCTGTCCGGCCCCGGCAGCCCGCACTATCTGCTGCTGTTCGCGGTCGACGCGGCCGCCGGCGCCCTCGCCGCGCGCACGGGTCGGCGCACCGGCCTGGAGCAGCTGCGCCGCATCCTGCACGACGGACCGGAGCGGCGCACCCACGTGCTGGCCTGGTGGCGGGGCGTGGCGCGGATGCGCGCGGACCTGGGCGGCCCGGCCGCCCGCACCGACCAGATCGGGGCCTGGGTGGCGCTCGACGCGCACGGCGGCGAGTTGGGCGCGTCGCTCTATCCGGGCACCGGCGGCCCGGACTGGTATCCCCGGCCGTGGCGCGGGCTCTTCTTCGACCGGGCGGTGCACCGCACCGGCCAGGTGCTCATCCCCTATGGACCGTCGCGATGAACCAACCGGTGACCAGTGACACGTACACGGCGCAGCTGCGGCGACTGGCCGAGCTGAGCGCCCGGGTACGCGAGCAGCGCGCCGAGGCGCACACGTGGTACGAGCGGCAGTGCGCGGCGGCCGAGCGGGCCCTCGCCGACGCCGCCGACCAGGTGCGCCGCGCCGAGGAGGAGTTGGTGGCGGCCCGCGAGGAGCAGGAACGCGTCGACGCCGAGGTGGCGCACCTGTGGCAGCAGGTGCGGGCCCGCCTCGGCGCCCGCCGTCTCGGTGCGCCGCCCGCGCCAACCAACGGCAGTGCGGCCGGCGAGCCGGTGCTGCTGCTCGGCCGGGCCCGGGACCTGCTCGACCGGGCCGGGCAGCCCGGTGAGCTGCCGAGCTCGGTCAACCCGCTGCTGGCGCTCTGCGGGGTGGCCGGCGCGGTCGTGGCGTACGCGCTGGGCTCCGGCGCGCGGGCGCTCGGCGTCGGGTACGGCGGCGACCTGGCGGTCGGGATGCCGGTGCTGGCGCTGGTGGTGACCCTGCTCGGGCCGTTGATCGGTCTCGTGCCGGCGCGGGTGCTGGCCGACCGCCGGCACGCGCTGCTCGGCCCCCGCCCGATCACCGTGGTGCTCGGCGCCGGCCTGGTGGCGACCGCGCTGCTGCTGGTGCTCGGCCGCTGAGCTGAGCCGACGACTGGGGCCCGCTGGCGGCGGTCACTGTCGGTCACGTCCGTCGAGGCGAATGCGGTGGTGAGCGGTATACCTCAGAGTCATATTTATGCCTCTGAGGTATACCGCTCGTCAGCCACATCGGCCCGGCAGGCCGGGGGTGGGACTCAGTCAGGCCGGGATCAGGACGGCCTCGCGCAACAGGCGGCGGGCCAGGGTGACCCGGTCGGCGTCGTCGGGCAGACCGGGCAGGTCACCGACGCGGGTGACCGTCCCGCCCAGCAGGGCGCGGGCCGCCGGCTCGCAGTCCGCCGGCAGGGTGATGGTGCGGTCGAACAGGCGCAGCGCCACCTGGTCCGACCCGTGCGGCACGAGCTGCCAGCGCAGGCCCGGACGCAGGGTGAGCCGGGAGTCGGCGTCCAGCGTGGCCACGGCGCCGGCCTGGGCGAGCGGCCGGATCGGCGCCGGTCGGGCGGCCGGCCAGGCGCGGTGGCGCAGTCGCGCCGCGACGGCGGCCGGGTCGGCGCGCAGCAGCCAGTCCCGCAGCGCCTCCACCGTCTCGGTCAGCTCCGGCTCGATGGCGTCGGGGTCGGCCACGTCGGTGCCGAACGGCAGGCTGGCACGCAGCCGCTGGTCCTCGGCGGCCAGCGCGAGCAACTCTTCGACCAGGGCATAGCGCGTCAGCGCGCGGATGCCCACGGTCAGGTGCAGGGAGCTGGCGTCCTGGGCCTGCGCGCTGTGCAACCAGCCGCGGGGCAGGTAGAGGGCGTCGCCGGGGGCGAGCACCACGTCCAGCGCGGCGGGGCCCTGCGCGGTGGCGGAAACCTCGTCGGCGCGGCCGCCCCACGGCTGCTTCTCCAGCGGGTCGGGCAGCACCGGCGGGTGGATCCGCCAGTGCTTGCGGCCGTCGACCTGGAGCACGAAGACGTCGTGGGTGTCGTAGTGGGCGGCGAAGCCCTGGCTGCCCGCGGGGGTGAGGTAGGCGTTGATCTGCAGCGGCTGGTTCAGCGCGAGGCCCAGGTCGCGGGCGAAGTCGACAAGCGGCGGCCAGATCCGGTGCAGGCCCTGCAGGACCAGGGTGGCGCCGCCGGCGTACTGCTCCAGAACCCGCTCGTCGAGGACCTGGTCGCCGATCTCCGCGCCGGCGCCGCCGCCGCCGGTCCACCGCGCCGCCGGGACGAGCTGGCCGTCCTTGGCGACCCGCAGGAACGGGGTACGCAGACCGCGCCGGCTGAGCATCTCGTCGGCGTCGGCGGGGCTGAACAGGTCGGTGAAGCCGGCCGGGTCGGGCAGCTCGGCGGCGCGGGACAACAGCGGGGTGTGCCCCCAGTGCGCGGCGGCGAACTTGGCCGGCTCGACCGAGACACAGCGGGCCAGCGCGGCGGTGGCGCCCGCGGACGGAACCGCCGGGCGGCCGTGGCCGCCCGGCGGGTCGAGGTGCGTCATGACGGTCCGTTACCGGGCGCTGCCGTCAGCGCCGCCGTCCTGGTGACCCGGGGTCGCACCGCCGTCGGCCGGACCCTCCGCGCCACCGTCAGCGCCACCGTCCTGGTGACCCGGCGTCGCGCCACCGTCGGCCGGACCCTCCGCGCCACCATCGGCGCCGCCGTCCTGGTGACCCGGGGTCGCACCGCCATCGGCCGGACCCTCCGCGCCACCATCGGCGCCGCCGTCCTGGTGACCCGGGGTCGCTCCACCGTCGGCCGGGCCTTCCATGCCTCCGCCGCCCGTGGTCTGCATGTCATCGTCGTTGAGTGCCATCGGTACTCCCTCGGGTGTGCCGCCCCGCCGTACGCCGGGGTCCGTCGTGCTGCGGGTGGTACCCCACGCGCGATCTTCTCTAACCCACACCGTAGACGCCGAACCGGGGCGACACGGGCGGTTCGCGGGCGGTGGCGGTCGGTGTCAGGATGGGGAGGTGATCCTGGTCGGCACCTCCGGTTGGCAGTACCGGGACTGGCGGGGCCGCTTCTACCCGCAGCGGCTGCCGCAGCGACTCTGGTTGGAGCACTTCGCCGCGGGCTTCGCCACCGTCGAGGTCAACAACGCCTTCTACCGGCTGCCGGAGCGGGAGACGTTCGCGGCGTGGCGGGCGCGGACACCGGCGGACTTCTGCGTGGCGGTGAAGATGAGCCGCTACCTCACCCACATCAGACGTCTGCGGGACCCGGCCGAGCCGGTGGCCCGGTTCCTCGGCCGGGCCACGGCCCTCGGTGACCGGCTCGGGCCGGTGCTGCTGCAACTGCCACCGAACCTGCGGGCGGACGTCGAGGCGCTCGACGCGACGCTGCGGCTGTTCCCGGCGCAGGTGCGGGTGGCGGTCGAGCCGCGGCACCCGTCATGGTGGACCGACGCCACCCGTGCCGTCCTGGAACGGCGGCGGGCCGCGCTGGTCTGGGCGGATCGCCTCGGTCGTCCGGTGGCGCCCCGCTGGCGTACCACCGACTTCGGCTACCTGCGGCTGCACGAGGGGCGGGCCCGACCGTGGCCGCACTACGGTCGTACCGCGCTCGGCTCGTGGGTTCGCCGGCTCACCGACGCGTTCGGCGCGGACGAGCCGGCGTACGTCTATTTCAACAACGACCCCGGCGGCGCGGCCGTCACCGACGCCGTCGCCTTCGCGGCGCTGGCCCGCGCGGCCGGTCATCCGGTGTCGCGGGTGCCCTCCGCTGCCGAGGCCGACGCGGCCGAGCGCTGAGCCCGCCCGACGGCGTCGTCGGGCGGGCTCACGCGTCACGGCGTCACGGCATGAACGTGGCGAGATTCTTCGGCATGGTGTCCTTCACGTCCTGCCACTCGCCCTGGGTGACGTGCCGACGCAGGGTGTCCAGCACCACCTGCGTCACCCGCTCCGCGCCGCCCTCGACGTCGTACGGGAAGCCCTGCCGGACCTCGTAGAGGAAGTCGTCGCGGTTGAGCTTGATCGGCACGTCCGACGGGTTCCAGCCGTCGAAGTAGATCCCCCGGACCAGCACCGGCAACTGCTGGGCGAACTCGACGCTTTCGTTGACCGGCAACCGGTCGCGCAGCAGGTGCAGCACGGTACGCAGCGCCGCGTACGACTGGTTGCGCTGCTCCTTCGGCCACCCGTAGGCGTTCTCGATGTCCTTGAGGATCAGGTTCGTCTTGTCCAGCGAACTCTCGAAAGCGGAGATCATCGCTTCAGCCATCGGTCGACCCCCGTTCCGTCGTGTCCCACCGTCGGTCGTCAGCGCGTCGCGGCGGCCCCACCGGGCCGCGGCGGGCCCGTACCGGGGTGCCCTGTGGCGCGCGCCGGGTGTTGTCGGCAGTGCCGACCACGTGCAGGACGGCGCCCCGCCGTCGATCCGTCACCACTCGAACCGTCATCCCCCGTCACCTCCGTGTCCTCTCCGGCGTCGGCCACCTCCGTGCGGCCGTACCCACCGTGTCCACCGTGCCGGTCGGGCGGGTGAGCCGGCCCCACCCGGATCGGGTGAGGTCAGCCGACGTCGAGGAGATTCGCGAGGGTTTTCGCGTTGGTCTGGGCGAAGTCCCGGTAACAATTGTTCATGAGGACGTGGGTCTGCCCGGCGGAGTCGGCCAGCTCGCGCAGCTTCGGCGCCCAGTCGGCCAGCTCCCGCTTGGAGTAGTGGTAGCCGAACTTCTCGTGGATGTCCTTGCTGGTCCACTTGTCACTGTGGCCGTGAAAGCGCATCACCGCGAGGTCGCCGGTGGCGGCCAGCACCGGGGGCACCGACGAGCGGTGGCCCTGCGGCATGTCCACACAGACGTACGGCAGCCGGTGCTCGCTGAGGAAGGCGAGGGTCTCGTCGGCGTTGTCGCCGTCGAACCAGGACGCGTGGCGGAACTCGTAGGCCGGTCGCAGCGGCGCACAGCGCTTCGCCACCTCCAGCAGGTACTGCTTGTTGGCCCGCTTGATCGTGAACCAGGGCGGGAACTGGAACAGCAGCGCCCCGAGCTTGCCCGCCTCGACCAGCGGGTCCAGCGCGGACAGAAAACGCGTCCACACCTCCTCGTACGCCTGCGCGGGCAGGTCGTCGGGGTAGACGTTCTTCTTGTCCGTCTCCGGCCGCAGGTCCTTGTAGAGCGCGCCGACCCGGGTGGGATGCCCGGTGAGCAGGCTGAAGGCCTTGATGTTGAACGTGAAGCCCGCCGGGGTGCGCTCGGCCCACAGCCGTGCGGTCGCCTCGGCGGGCGGTGAGTAATAGGTCGCGTCCACCTCGACCAGCGGAAACTGCCGGGCGTAGTACGCCAGGCGCTTCTCCGGCGTGTCCGCGGTCTGGGGATACCAGCCCGAGTCGAGCAGTGTGCGGTCGGTCCAGGACGCGGTGCCCACCAGGATGTCACCCATGGGGGAAGTCCATCGTGTCGTGGACCGACCGGCAACCGCTGCCGTCGCTCAGGCCGCCCGCCGCTCGCGGGTCTGCTTGCAGGTCACGCAGGTGGTCGCGGCCGGGAAGATCTCCAGGCGCTCCACCGGGATCGCCGCCGAGCAGCCCTCGCACCAGCCGTACGTGCCCTCGGCGAGGCGGCCCAGGGCGTGCTCGTACTGGGTGCGCCGGTCGAGGATGGTCCGCAGCAGGGACTGCGCGGTGTCGCGCTCGGCCGTCTTGGTGCCGCTGTCGGCCTGGTCGTCGCCGGCGGTGTCACCGACCTCCACCAGACGCAGCACCTGACTCTGCAGCACGGCCTGCTCGTACTCGGCGGTCAGCTCGTCGTAACGCGCCTGCAGGGAGTGCCGGATCTGGTCGATCTCCGTCTGGGATCGGCCCGTACCGACCGTGTCGTGGACGAGCATCGCTGCCTGCCTTTCCTGGGCCTGGTGGCTCAAGGTGAACCGGGTGCCGGCGGCGTGGGCCCCGGTCAACGGTCGCATCCGGTACGCGGGCGGTCACCCGCGCTCTGTGAGCCGGGCGAGTACCCGGCGGACGTGACACGCAAACCGACGATTTCTCAGCTGCCGCCGGCCTGCACGAGCGCGGGGTGACGGGGGTCGTCGGCGCGTACCACCACGTCGGCGAAGCTGGCGGGGACCACCTCCTCGGCGTAGCGGTCGAAGGCCGGCAGGGTCCACTCGTCGGCCGGACCGGTGCGGCGGCGCAGCGCCGCCGAAGACAGCTGAAGGTGGACGGTCACGTCGAAGGGCAGCGCCCCACCGAGCAGGAGCGCGCCGCTGACCAGGACCACGCCGCCGGGTGGCAGGTCGACGTACCGGGCGCGGCTGGCCCGGTCGGCGACGGCGTCCCACAGCGACGGCAGCACCCGCCCGTCGCCGCCGGGGCCGGCCGGGTCGAGCACCTCGCGGCGCAGGCCGGCCTCGTCGTTCCAGCCCTCGTAGTAGGCGTCCGGGTTGGTGCGACCGAGTTCGAAGCGCAGCGAGGCGGGTCGGAGAAAGTCGGCGGCGCGTACGTGCAGGACCGGGCGGCCCCGGGCGCGCAGCGGGTCGACCAGCGCGGCGGCCAGCTCGTCCGGGCCGGCGGCGGGGGCGCCGTCGATCGCCACGCGCAGCCGGGCGGGCTCGACGGTGCGGGAGGCGTCGTCGAGCCGGGCGGTCAGTTCGGCGACGAGCAGGTCGGGCGAGATGGGACGGATGCGCACCGAACCATCCTGCCCCGCGCGCCGAACGGGCGGTCGTCGGACGGTCAGCCGGTGCGGTCGACGGTGACGCGGGCGTCGTCGGCCAGCCGGTAGCCGACGCCGTAGACGGTGGTGACCAGGGGAACGTCCACGCCGACCTTGCCGCGCAGCCGGCGCACGTGCACGTCGACGGTGCGGACGCCGGCGTGCTCATAGCCCCAGACGGCGTTGAGCAGTTGCAGCCGGGTGAACACCCGGCGGGGGTGGGCGACCAGATGCAGCAGGAGGTCGAACTCCAGCCGGGTCAGCGGCAGCGGCTCGTCGTCGCGCAGCACCGATCGGGACGCCGCGAGGATGTGCAGGGCGGGGATCGTCGGGGTGAGGGCTCGGGCGGGCGCTCGGTTGGCCGGCACCCCGTCGGCGCGACGCTCGGCCGGAACGGAGCTGGTGATCACGCCCTCGCCCCGCTCCAGCATCTCGCGCGCGGCTTCGAGCAGCCGCCGGGCCGGCGGGGTCAGCGACTCCTCACAGGCCAGCGGGATGGACAGGGTCACGGTGAGCATGGGCGCGGCGGTGTTCGCCGGGCGGCGTTGACCGCCGGGAGGTCGACCGGGCACCGCGGGTTGGGACGTATGCCATCCGGCGCGCGACGAGGCGGGGCTGACCGACATGGTCCTCCTTGGGCTGGTCCGGGTATCTCCCCACGGCCCGGGACGCCGCTTCATCGATGCTTCCGGGCGCCCGGGCGAGGGTCAAGAGGCGGCTGCGTTGCATGAATGTGACAATTGACGAACACATCGGAGCCGGATGCTCGCTCTGCGTACGAAGCCTGATGATTACAGCAGAGCCGCCAGGATGCCCCGATACGGGGGTCCCCGTCCTGTTCACCATGCCACCGCCGTCGCCTGCGGACCGCCGCACGAGCGCTGTTCAGCGGGTGTGGTCGACGCTGATCCGCGCCTCGTCGCCCAGCCGGTAACCCACCCCGTAGACGGTCGTGACCACCTCTGCCCCGGCCAGCTTGGCGCGCAGCCGCCGGACGTGCACGTCCACGGTGCGGGCCACGGCGTGTTCGTAGCCCCAGACGTTCGACAGCAGCTGAAGGCGGGTGAAGACCCGGCGCGGACGCTCGGCGAGGAAGAGCAGCAGGTCGTACTCGATGCGGGTCAGCGCGACCACCCGGTCGCCCAGGCGGACCACCCGCGAGCCGGCCAGGATGCGCACACCGGCCCCGTCGGTGTCGGCGGCGGGCACCTCGGCGGTGGCGGGGCGCGACAGCGGTCGCGGCGTCGACGGCACGTCGTCAGCGGGGCGCAGCCGACCCTCCTCGGCCTCGGCCAGCTCGCCGAGCAGCTGCACCAGCCGGGCCAACCGAGGGCTCATCGGCCCGGGGGCCAGGTCGAGGGTGATGGTCAGGGTCGGGCCGGTACGCGGGCGGACGGCGGCCCGGCCCGGGTGACCCGGCGAGTAGGGACGGGTGGGGATCGCGACGACGGACATCGTGCCTCCTGAGATGGCGGTACGCCCGCCACGCCCGGTGCGGCGTGGGGGTCAGCGGCGCGCCCAGCCGGCGGTGACCGGGGGCGCGAGGGGGGATGCGCGGTGCAGCGGGGTGGGGCCGAGCGCCGGCAGGCCGGCGATGCGCCAGGCGGCGAAACCGCCGTCGACGTCGGTGGCCCGGTGCAGGCCGATGTCCTGCAACGCGGCGGCGGCCAGCGACGAGGTGTAGCCCTCCTGGCAGATGACGACCACCGGCACGTCGTAGTCGACCGCCTCGGGCAGCCGGGCCGGGCACCGCGGGTCGAAGCGCCACTCCAGCACGTTGCGCTCGATCGTGAGCGAGCCGGGCACGACGCCGTGCGCGGCCCGCTGGGCGGCCGGCCGGATGTCGACAAGCAACGCGCCGGCCCGGCACGCCAGGTGCGCCCGCTCCGGGTCCAGTCGGTCCAGGCGGGCTCGCGCGGCGGCCAGGATCTCGTCGATGCCCCGGGAGCCCGGCGGTGGCACGGGTGCCGGACAGTGCTCGGCGGTGACCTGCATTATCGATTCCTTCCGGTGACGAGAGGGCGGTGCGAACGAGAGGCTCACCAGGACCGGCCAGCCTCGGCGACCTCGGCGACCCGCAGGCGCCCGTCGAGGAGGTCGTAGCGGGTCATCCGGCGCAGCGCCGGCCGGTAGACGTGCACGCTGACCGCCGGCACCGGGCCGCGGTTGGTGACCTGGTGGACGTGGCGGGGGCCGAAGCGGCGGGCAGCGCCGGCGGGCAGCAGACGGGGGCGCAGCGCCGCACCGCTGACCGTCTCCTCGGTGAGGGCGCCGGCGACCACCCGGAACGCGCCCGCGGAGCCGCCATGGTCGTGCAGGTCGGTGCCCTGGCCGGGCAGCCAGCTCAGGGCCCACACCTCGTGGTCGTCGGCGGTGGCGAGCCGGGCGTACCAGCGCTCGGTGGGGTCGAAGCGCAGTGCGACCGGCCAGCCGGCCGGGTCGGCCCACCGGGCGGCGACGGCGAGCAGGTCGGGTGCCGGGCGATCGTGGGTCATCGGTGGTTCCTCAGCGGGTCGTTCGGCGGGGTGCCTCCGTACTCTAGCCGGCAAAGCCTATAGGTTTAGTAGGTAATTCCACATGCCGGGAGGCGAGCAGGCGACCGCTCGGGCTCAGCGCAGAACCGGGGGGCCCACCCGGTAGCCGGGCAGCGACGGCCAGCGCACGGTCAGCACCACCGAGGCGCGCTCCGCGTACCAGGAATGATCCACGCCCCGCGCCCACACCACGTAGTCGCCGGGTGCGGCCAACCGGACCGTCCGGTCCGGCAGCTCCACCCGGAAGCACCCGTCGACCAGCACCAACAGGGTGGTCCGACGCTCGCCGGTCGCCCACCGCGCGCGGGCCTCCCCGGGCGGGTGCACGCCCCACTTCACCTCGACGTCGGTGCTGTGCCGGATCTCGTCCGGCGGCGCGAAGTGCCCGAGCAGCCAGCCACCGTTGCCGACGCCGTCGACGCCCGCGTTGCCCACGTAGACCGTCTCACCCATCGGACCCCTCCCCCACCGCGCCGGCCGAGCAACCTATCAGGACCTCGGCGACTACCCTGGACCGGTGACCGATGACCTTGACGCCGAGACCCTGGCGTTCGCGCACCGGATGTTCGACCTGGCCCGCGCGGGCTCCACCGAGGAGCTGGCCGCCCAGGTCGACGCCGGTCTGCCGGTCAACCTGACCAACGACAAGGGCGACACGCTGCTGATCCTGGCCGCCTACCACGCCCACCCGGACACGGTGGCCGCTCTGCTGGCCCGCGGCGCGGACCACACCCGTACCAACGACCGAGGTCAGACCGCACTCGCCGCCGCGGTCTTCCGCAGCAGCGCCGACGCCGTCCGCGCGCTGCTCGCCGCCGGGGCCGATCCGGCGCACGGCACCCCGTCGGCGGCCGAGACCGCGCAGTTCTTCGACCTGCCGGAGATGGCCGCGCTGCTGCGGGCCGGCTGACGCGGCACCCGACGGGCCGGTATACAGGGTCGGTGGAAGATCCCCTGCCCGAACAGATGCGTGCCGCCGGCACCGCGCTGCTGGCCGCGCTCGACCCCGCGACCCGCATCGGCGCCGTGTACCCGTTCGACGACGAGTCGGCCCGGCGCTGGCTGGAGTACCGGCCCCGCCCCCGCCCCGGCGTCTGCCTGGCCGAGCTGGACGTCGCCGGGCGCAAGGCCGCGCACCGGCTGCTGGCCACCGCGCTCAGCCCGTCGGCGTACGCGCAGGCCATGGCGATCATCGCGCTGGAGGAAGTCCTCGACCGCGCCGAGGGCTGGCACCGCGGGCGGCACAGCGGCGACTACTGGATCGCGGTGTTCGGTGACCCGGCCCGCGACGACCGCTGGGCGTGGCGGCTCGAAGGGCACCACCTGTCGGTGACCATGACCGTGGTCGACGACCAGGTCTCCCCCGCGCCGATCTTCTTCGGCGCCAACCCGGCGGCGGTGCGCTACGCCGGGCACACCATCTCCCGACCGCTCGCTGCCGAGGAGGACCTGGCCCGCGCCCTGCTCGACGCGCTCGGGCCGGCCGGGCGGGCCGCCGCGATCATCGCCGACGAGGCGCCGACGGACATCATCAGCGCCACCCGCGGGCGGGTCGACGGGCCCCTCGAACCGCTCGGCGTGCCGGCCGACCGGCTCGGCCCGACCGGCCGCGCGCTGCTCGACCAGGTCGTCGCGCTCTACCTGGACCGGCTGCCTCCCGAACTGGCCGTGCAGGAGGCGGCCCGCGTCGAGGGCGGCCAGCTGCACTTCGCCTGGGCCGGCCCGACGAGGCCCGGCCAGCGGCACTACTACCGGGTGCAGGGCGACGACCTGCTGATCGAGTACGACAACACAAGCGACGACGGCAACCACGCGCACACCGTGCTCCGCCGCCCCGCCAGCGACTTCGGCGCCGACATCCTGGCAACCCACCACCAGGCCAACCCCCACTGACCGGTACCCCGGGGCGCGACGCCCCGGCAACCGTCATGATCAGCGCGTCGAGGTGGGGCGGGTGGCCTCGATGAGGAAACGTCGGGCGTGGGCGACGAAGGCGCCCTCGGCGGTGATGCGGCGGTGCAGGGCGAGCAGTTCGGGGCGGTAGCGGTCCACCGTGAAGCCCGGCACCGTCCAGACCACCTTGCGCAGGAACCAGACGACCGCGCCGATGTCGTGGAAGGTCGCGCGCAGCGTGGCCCGGCGCAGGTCGACCACCCGCAGCCCGGCGGCCTCGGCCGCGGCGACCGCGGCGGCGGGGTGCCGCCCGTCCGGCGGAGGCAGCGGGCCCAGGATCGCCTCGCTCAGCTCACGCATGGTGCCCGGACCGATCTGCTGGGACAGGAACGTGCCGCCGGGGCGCAGCACCCGGGCCGTCTGGGCCCAGTCGGTGCGCACCGGATGCCGGCTGACCACCAGGTCGAAGGACCCGTCCCGGAACGGCAGCGCCGAGTCGGGGGCGACCGCCACCACCGTCGCTCCGAGCGGGCGCAGGGTCCGCCGGGCGACCTCGACGTTCGGCGGCCACGCCTCGGTCGCCACCAACACCTTCGGCGGGTACGGAATCTCGGCCAGCACCTCGCCGCCACCGGTGTCCACGTCCAGCGCGGCGTCGGCGCGCGCCATCCGTTCGGCGACCAACCCGGCGTACCCCCAGGGTGGACGTTCCTCGGTGGCCCGACCGGCCAGCCAGTCGAAGCCCCAGCCGTCGACCGGCGCGGCGGCCGCCTCCGCGATCAACTCCTCGGCATCACGTTCGGCGCTCATGGCGGTCAGCCTCGCCGTCCGGCCGGACGGCGGGCAACCGATTTGCCGGCGCAAGCACCGGGCCGCCGATTCTGCCGGCGCGTGCGCCGGGTCGCGATTCTGCCGGCGCGCGCCGGGTCGGTCACGGGCGGGGGCGGGCGACCTCGACGGTGCCACCGGCTAGGGTGTCCAGGCCGCCGGTCTCGGCCCGGCCCGCGTCGAACTGGCGCATGAGCCGCGCGCCCAGGTGCACACTCATCCCACCGGCGGTCAGCGCGACCAGCTCGGTGGCCAGGATCGCGACCGTCGCGCCCCGGTCCGGCGAGTGGGCGCGCACCAGGCAGGTGACCAGGAACAGGCCCGCCATGGCCGCGTTCACCAGGTTGAAGGCGATGGCGGTGCGGCGGGTGCCGTCGACCGGCACGTCCCACAGGTCGACCATGCCCGCGACCGCCGTCATCGCGGCGGCGAACAGGGCTGCGACACCGGTCCAGTAGCCGACCTCACCGAGGAAGGCCGGCCCGCCGAGTACGTCGGTGAGGTCGAAGACGGCGGCGCTGACGAAGAGCCCCAGCGGGAACGTCACAAGCATCGGTTGGATGGGATGCCCCTGCACCCGCAGCCGGCTCTGCATCGTTCCTCCCCAGGGTCGGCGCAGCTCACCAGTACCAGAGTGCTACCCGACCCCTCGTCGCGCGAAACGACGCCGCCCGACTCGCCGCCGACCGGGAGAACGGGCACGCCCGGCCTGATCCTCGCGGGAAACCGCGCCGTCACCACGGCTCGGACGCCCCGACCTCCCGGCGACCGAGCCGGCCACACCGCCACGGCGGCGCGCGGCGGGCAGGTCAGGTCAGGTCTCGCGGGGGCGGGAGACCGTCCGGATGAGGCGTTCGGCCACCTCGCGCAGCGGGATGTCCAGGGACGAGGCGGCGGTGCGCAGCACGTCGAGGGCCTCGGCCGCCGGGCAGCCGCGCTGCGTCATGATCACACCGATGGCCTGCCCGATGACACCGTCGTGCAGGAGCGAGGCGTCCCGCTCACCGACGAGCGCCTGCTGGCGGCTCCGGTCCCGGACGGCGGCCAGCAGCAGGCCGGCGTGTTCGGCGAGCAGCATCGCGGTCAACTGGTGCTGCGGGGTGAGGACGTCGGGCGCGGCAGCGTACAGGTTGATCGCCCCGATGACCTGGTCGTCGATGTCCAGCGGGGCGGAGATGACCCCACGGACGCCGAGGTCGCGGGCGCGGGGCGTCCAGGCCGGCCAGCGTGACTCGCCGGCCAGGTCCACCGCGAGGATCATCTCGCGACGCCGGATCGCGCTCATCGCCGGCGAGTCGGGCCCGTGGCGCAGGTCGTCGAGGCCGGCCAGCCGCTCGTCGGAGGCGGCCACGCCGGCCGGCTCGCCGGCCCGCAGCGCGGTGAAACCGCACCAGCGCACCCCGGCCACCGCGTCGCGGGTGACCCGGACCAGCGCCAGCAGCGCCTCGTCGAAATCGGTCAACCCGATCAGGCCGGCGGTCAGCTCCCGCAACAGCGCGGCGGTCTCCAGCACACCGAGTCGCTCGACCACCGGTTCCCGCGTGTCCAGGTTCACCGTTCCACTGCCCTCGTACGCCCTCGCGTGCATCCCGCCAACGTCGTCACAGGTGCCATCGTCTGCTCTCTTCCGAGTTGACCGACCCGCCCTACTACCCTCGCAAACCGGGATCGAAACGGCGTAAGGAGGGGCCTCTGCCATACCCGGAGGTGTGGCAGAGGCCCCGAAGGTCGGGTCAGCGCGAGGCGCCGCTGAGCCGCCGCCCGATCGAGGCGATCAGCCGGTCGAGCTCAGAGCCGAACGGGTTGTCGTGCACCAGGTACGTCCAGGTGGCGGTCGGCCGGATCAGGGTGCCGTCCTCGGGCTCCCAATCCTCATCGAATTCGGTCTCGGTGAACGTGGCGATGGTGCGGGCCTCGATCTCCGGGACGAGGTTGTTGAACGCCGGCACCGCCGCGCGGTGGAACTCGTCCAGCGGGTCGAGCCGGCCCAGCGCGCGCAGGTGCACGCCCTCGCGGACCTCCGACAGCTCGGCCAGGTGCTCGGCCCAGAGCCGGTCCAGGTGAAAGAGCGCGATCGAGCGGGCCACCCGGGCGAGCAGGTCCTCGTCCATCTCGCCGGCCTTCTCGGGCACCTTGTCCAGCAGCATCAGCGCGGCCACGTCGCTGGTCAGCAGCCGCTCCCGGCGGGCGGCGAGGGCAATGCGCTGCTGCTCGATCACCACGCTGTAGCGCCAGGTGTTGCGGTGGATCTCGTGGTTGACGCCCTCGGCGACCCGCTGGGCGTGCTCGACCGCGTAGTCGACCTGCTCGTCGGTGACGAGGCCGTCGGCGTTCATCCGCGGCGACGGCGGCACCGCGTCGGCGGCGTGCCGGACGACCAGGTCGTCCTCCAGGCTGACGAAGAAGACCGAGCCACCCGGGTCGCCCTGCCGGCCGGCACGGCCCCGCAGCTGGTCGTCGACGCGACGGCTGTCGTGCCGGCCGCTGCCGATCACGTAGAGGCCACCCAGCTCGGCCACCCGCTCCTGGTCGGCCTGGTCGCTGCCGCCGAGCCGGATGTCGACGCCCCGGCCGGCCATCTGGGTGGAGACGGTCACCGCGCCGTACGCGCCGGCCTCGGCGATGATCGCCGCTTCCTCGTCGTCGTTCTTGGCGTTCAGCACCACGCAGGACACGCCGGCCGCGTTGAGCCCGGCGGCCAGCCCCTCGGACTCCTTGACGTCGAGGGTGCCGACCAGCACCGGACGCCCCTTGGCGTGCCAGCGCTGAATCTCGTCGATCAGCGCCTCGTCCTTCTCGGCGCGGGTCGCGTAGATCCGGTCGGGCTCGTCCTCGCGGACACACGGGGTGTTCGGCGGGATCACCGCGACCTCCAGGCCGAAGAACTCCCGCAACTGGTCGCCCACCAGCACCGCGGTGGCGGTCATGCCGCACACCTTCGGGTAGAGCGCGATGAACGCCTGCACGGCGATGGTGCCCAGCACCTCGCCCTCGGCGGTGGCGTCCAGGCCCTCCTTGGCCTCGACCGCCGCCTGGAGCCCGTCGGGCCAGCGGCGGCGCTGGGCCACCCGGCCGCGCATCTCGTCGATCAGCTCGACCGAGCCGTCCCGGACGATGTAGTCCACGTCACGGTGCAGCAGGGCCTGGGCGTGCAGCGCCACGTGGACCGCGGAGAGCTGCTCGACGTGCTCCTCGTCGTACAGGTCGATGCCGAGCTTGGCCTCGACGGCGGCCAGGCCGGCGGAGGTGAAGGCGACGCTGCGCCCGTCCTCGGCGACCGTGTAGTGCCGGCCCTTGCGCAGGCCGCGCACCAGTGCGGCGGCGGCGTGCACCGGGTCCTGCTCGCCCGGCACCGCGCCGGCCAGGACCATCGGCACCCGGGCCTCGTCGATCATGATCGAGTCGGCCTCGTCGATGATCGCGGTGGCCAGCGCGGGCTGCACCCGGTCGGCCACGTCGGTGACCAACTGGTCGCGCAGGTAGTCGAAGCCCGCCTCGCTGACCGAGACATAGGTGACGTCGCAGGTGTAGGCGTCGCGCCGCTCCTGCGGCGTGGAAGCCTCGTTGACCCAGCCGACGGTCAGGCCGAGCAGCGTGTAGATGGGTTCCATCCACTGGGCGTCGCGGCGGGCCAGGTAGTCGTTGACGGTGAGCACGTGCACCGGCCCGTTGCCGAGTCGGACGTGCCCGTACGCGGCGATGGCGGCGGTCAGCGTCTTGCCCTCACCGGTGGCCATCTCGGCGACCTTGCCGGAAAGCAGCGCCATCGCGCCGAGCAGCTGTACGTCGTACGGTCGCTGGTCGAGGCCCCGGCGGGCGGCCTCGCGGCCGACGGCGCAGATCTCCTCGTAGCCGGCGGCGACGCCGGCGGCCTCGGTCAGCTCGGCGTCGTCCAGCGCGGCGAGGTCATCCTCGCGCGCCTCGATCGCCGGGAGCAGCTTCTCCAGCGGAGCAAGATCCACGGTTGATCCCGGGCGCTGGAGGAACCGCCGGAACTTGCTCTTGAACCGTTGCGACACACCCATGAGCGGCAACGGTACGCGATTCCAGCCGCCTTGCGCGGCCCGGCCGGTCGGGTATCCGCCGGCATGTCGATTCCGCGTCGCCGCCGGATCAGGCGACCAGCAGTTGGTGGGTGGCCAGCTCCCGGTAGAGCGGGTCGGTGGCGGTCAGCTCGGCGTGGGTGCCCACCGCCACCACCCGGCCGCCGTCGAGCACGACGATCTGGTCGGCGTCCACCACGGTGGCGAGTCGATGCGCCACGATCAGCAGTGTCCGGCGGGCGGCCACCGCGTCGATGGCCCGGCGCAGCGCCGCCTCGTTGCGCGCGTCGAGGTTGCTGGTCGGCTCGTCGAGCAGCAGCACCGGAGGGCCGGCCAGCAGCGCCCGGCCGATGGCCAGCCGCTGCCGCTCACCCCCGGAGAGCAGCACCCCGCCCTCCCCCACCTGCACGTCCAGGCCCTGCGGGGTCCGCTGGACGAGGTGGCTCAGGTTGACCTCGTCGAGGACCTCGCGCAGCCGGTCGTCCGTGGCGTCGGGCGCGGTGATCAGCAGGTTCTCGCGCAGCGTGCCGGCGAGCACGGGGGCCTCCTGCTCCACGTACCCGAGCCGGGCGCGCAGCGCGTCGCGGGGCAGCTCCCGCACATCGACCCCGTCGACGCGGACGGCGCCGGCGCTCACCTCGTAGAAGCGCTCGACCAGGGCCAGCAGCGTCGACTTGCCGGCGCCCGAGGGGCCGACCAGGGCGGTACGGGTGCCGGTCGGCACCGCGAAGCTGACGTCGTGCAGCACCGGCGTGCCGCCCGGGTAGCCGAACCCGACCCGGTCGAACTCGATCATCGGGGCGGGCCGGCGGGGGGTCGTCGTGGCGGTCCCGGCCGTCGGCCGGTCCGCCGCGCCCTCCGCCGGCACGGCCAGGATCTCCTCGATCCGCTGCAACGCGCCCAGACCGGACTGCAACTGGGTGTACGCGCGCAGCACCTGGCCCAGCGGCAGCGCCAGGAGGAACAGGTACATGACGAAGGCGACCAGGTCGCCGACGGAGATCGCCCCGGCGGCGACCCGCGCCCCGCCGATCCCCAGCACCAGCAGGAACGCTCCCTGCACGGTGACCGAGCCGATCGGGCCGATCAGCGCCTGTACCCGGGCCACCCGCAGCCCCGCCGCGTACGCCTGGTGGGCGCTGCCGGTGACGGTCTCCGCCTCCCGGCGCTCGGCGCGGCTGGCCCGGATGGTCCGGGCCGCCGAGATGGCCCGCTCCACCGCCGAGGTCATCTCGCCGATGCGCTCCTGGGCGAGGCGGGCCAACGCCCGGACCCGGCGGGCGAAGGTGGCGGCGAAGCCGAGCCCCAGCGCCACCCCGAGCAGGGTGACGCCGAACAGCAGCGGGTCGAGCAGCACCATCGCGGTGCCGGCGCCGAGCACCATCACCGCCCCGGTGACCGTCTCGAACAGCCCGGAGGTGACGACCGCCCGCAGCAGGGTGGTGTCCGAGCCAACCCGGGAGAGCAGGTCGCCGGTGCGCCGCTGGTCGTACTCGGCGATGGGCAGCCGCAGCAGGTGACCGGCCAGCCGTCGCCGGGTGCTCAGCACCAGCCCCTCGGCGGTGCGTTGCAACAGGTAGTCGCGCAGCCCGCCGATCGCCGCGCCGAGCACCACGAGCGCCACCAGCACCGCCACCAGGGCGGACACCGGGTGCTCGGCGCCGATCCGGTCGAGCACCGACCGGGTGAGCAGCGGCTGGGCCAGCGACGCCGCCGAGCCGAGCAGCGACAGCGCTCCCACCGCGACGAGGGTGCCGCGGTGCTCCCGCAGGTACGGCAGCAGCGCGGACAGGCCGACCGGTCGGCTCGCGGGAGCGTCGCCGACCGGCCGGTCCTTCAGGGTGCTCATGGCGGGAACGGTAACCCGCGGTGTCACCCCGCGGACGCGCTCCGGTGGGTCACGCGGCCAGGACCACCTGCAACTCCTGGCGGCGGCGCTCGGCCAGGTCGGTGAGCAGGGTGGGCGCCTCGTCGAACGGCACCACCGCCGAGACGAGGTGCTTGCGGATCGCGTCCCCGTAGGCCCGCAGCAGGTCGATGGTCTCGGCGGAGAGCCGTTCCCGGTCCCAGGTGGGCGCGAGCCCGCGCGGCACCCGCCCGATCTGGGCGCAGCGCAGCGCCAGCCCGTTGTGGTGGAACTCCTCACCAAGGCGGACCGCGTCCGCGCCGCCCTGGTAGAAGGCCAGGTCGATCACGGTGCCCTGCGGGCGCAGCGACCGCAGCGCGAGCTGCAACGCCCACCCCTGCCCCCGGCACTGGAACACGACGTCGGCGCCCCGGTCGCCGGCGGCGTGGGCCCACCGGGTCTTGAGCACCACCGCCGGGTCGTCCGCGTCCGGGTCGAGGGTCTCCAGGCCGAGCGCCTCGGCGACCTCGCGGCGGCGCGGGGTGGGGTCGAGCACCACCACCGAGGCGGCGCCGTGTCGCCGGGCCAGCAGGGCGGTCAGCAGACCCACCACGCCGGCGCCGACCACGGCGACCCGCCGGCCGCGTACGCCGTCGCCGAGCGAGCGGACGTCCGCGCCGTGCAGGTCGGCGGCGGCGTGCAGCAGACCGTTCGCGCAGATCGGGCCCATGTGCGCGACGTAGACGCCGAGCAGCGGGTCCAGGTCGTCGGGCAGGCCGACGAACCGCTCGGCGACCGGGTCGGCCAGCCAGCCGGTGCGGTGCCCGTAGGTCATCGCGCCGACCGTGCCCACCGCCACGGCCGGCGTGGCGCTCTCCACCACCCGGCCGACCTGCATGTACCCCAGTCGGGTGACCGGGTACGGGGTGCTGGCCTCGCCGGGCTGGAAGAGCCCCAGGTCGGCGTTCCAGGTGACGTTCACATAGGGGTTCGTGCCCTTGACGTAGCTCAGCTCGGTGCCGGCGGAGACGCCGCTGAACAGCGTCTCGACGCGGAAGGTGCCGGGGCGCAGCGCCGCGGCCTCCTGCTCGACGAGCTCCACCCGACCGGGGGCGGTGACCGTGACCACCCGATCACGCATCGACGGTCACCCCGCTGGACAGCGCGACCGGCGCGGCGGGCGTGACGAGCCGCACCGTCTGACCGGTACGGGCCGATTCGGCCACCGCGAGGGCCAGTCGCTGGGTCTTCAGCGCTTCGGCGTACGGGACGCGGACGTCGTCGCCGACGCCGCGTACCGCGTCGACGAAGGCGCGGTCCACCGCCACCCGGGCGGCCTCCGGATCGGCGGGAACGTGTCGCTCGCCGTCGGCGTCGCGGATCAGCAGACCGTCCTCGGTCAGCGCCAGGGCCAGCCCGTCGGCGAGGATCTCCAGCCCCGCCCGGTGCTTCCAGCCCAGCACGCAGGCCGCGCTGAGCGTGCCGACGGCGCCGTTGGCGAAGCGCAGCGTGGCGGTGGTCACCGAGTCGATGTCGGCGCCGTCGACCGGCGGTGGCGTGCCGTTGCCGTACGCGGTGACCTCGGTGACCTCGCCGGCCAGCACCCGGATCAGGTCCAGCACGTGGGCGGCCTGCTCGACCACCGGGCCCCCGGAGCGGTCCCGGCGCGACCACCAGGCGACCGGCGGCACCTTGTCCAGCCAGGCGCCGCTGACCATCCGCACCGGGCGGTCGGCGAGCAGCTCGCGGGCCTGGTCGAGCACGCTCAGGTAGCGCCAGTGGTGCCCGACGGCGGTGCGCAGCCCACGCCGGGCGACGAGGTCGGCGACGCGCTCGGCGGTGACCAGGTCGACGGCGACGGGCTTCTCCACGAACATCGGGACCCCGGCGTCGATCGCCGCCTCCTCGGCCGGGCCGTGCGCGAAGGGCGGCACGCAGACGTACACCGCGTCCGGGCCGGCGGCCAGCAGCTCGGCGACGTCGCGGAAGGTCTGCCCGCCGTGCTGAGCCGCCAGCTCGGACGCCGCCTCGGGCACCACGTCGGTCACCCCGATCAGTTCGACGTCGTCGAACCCGGACAGCACCCGCGCATGGCGTTGTGCCACCCCGCCGGCCCCCACGAGACCCACCCGGCATCCACCCATTCGACAACCTCTTTCGAGAACGTTTCGACTTCGATGGGAGCAGTCCCCTGGGATGTGCGCAATCAAACGTTCATCCCCCGGGAACGCGCGGATGTAACCGTTGTGATCAAGCTGTTGCCCTGGGAACGGTTAGCACGTGGCGGCGAGTGGGAACTAGAGACTCCGCTTGTTCCACGCACGAACGGAGGGGTGCCCGTGCGGGATACGACCGTGTCACCGGTGGTGGAGGCGTGGGCCACGTACCGGACCACCTCGGCGGCGGACTGGCCGGCACGCCGGCTGCTGCGCGCCAAGGGAGAGAGCCGGGTCAGCGTGGTGCTGCCGGCACGTAACGAGGAGGCGACGGTCGGCGCGATCGTGTCGACCATCCGGGAACACCTGATGGATCGGGTCGCTCTCGTCGACGAACTGATCGTGGTGGATTCACGGTCGACCGACCGCACCGCGCAGGTGGCCCGCGCCGCTGGCGCGGAGGTCGTCAGCCAGGACGCGATGACCCGGGGCCTGCCCCGGCTCACCGGCAAGGGCGACGCGCTCTGGGCCGGGCTGGCCGCCGCCGAGGGCGACGTGGTGGCGTTCATCGACGCCGACCTGCGGGAGTTCCGCCCGCACTTCGTCAGCGGTCTGCTGGGGCCGCTGCTCACCGACCCGTCGGTGGACTTCGTGAAGGGCTTCTATCACCGGCCCCTGGTGGGCGCCGCCAGCGTGGAGCAGGACGGCGGCGGCCGGGTGACCGAGCTGATGGCCCGACCGCTGCTCAACCTCTTCTGGCCCGAACTGGCCGGTTTCGTGCAGCCGCTCGCAGGCGAGTACGCCGGTCGCCGCGAGGTGCTGGCCCAGGTGCCGTTCGTCTCCGGGTACGGCGTGGAGACGGCGATGATGATCGACCTGCTGGACCTGGTCGGCCTGGACGCGTTGGCGCAGGTCGACCTGGGCGAGCGCAAGCACCGCCACCAGGACACGGCGGCGCTCGGCCGGATGTCCGCGCAGATCATGCTGACCGCCTGGTCCCGGCTGCAACGACGCGGCTGGGCCATCCCCGGCATGATGCCGGAGTCGCTGCTCACGCAGTTCCGCCGGGGCGGGTCGGACACGCTGCCGAACCTCGACCGGGAGATCGTGGTCAGCGACGTGTCGATCGAGGAGCGGCCACCGCTGGCCGAGCTGCGCCATCGGGTTCCCCGCCGACGGGTGGCCGCGGCGTGAGCGCCGAGGCACGGCCGCACACGGCCGCGGTGCGGGAGGGTGGCCGATGAGCCTCACCGTGCTGATGAACGCCGGCCCGTGGCTGTCGGTGCCCCCGCCCGGCTACGGCGGCATCGAGAACGTGATCGCCACCCTGGTGCCGGAGCTGCGGCGACTCGGCGTGCGGGTGGTGCTCGCCTCGGTGGACAGCAGCAGCCTGCCGGTGGACGAGAAGGTGTCGGTCTTTCCCGACGGGCAGTTCGCGGCGCTGCAACGGCCGTACAACCAGGTCTGCGGGATCGCCCAGGCACACCTGGCCGGGGTGGTCCGCGAGCTGCACTCCCGCGACGACATCGACCTGGTGCACGACCACGTGGAGGCGGTCGGGCTGGCCACCCTCGCGGCGATGGGGCCGGCCGGGCCGCCGACCCTGCACACCCTGCACTGGGACCTGGCCAAGCACCCCGCGCTGTACGGCAGCCTGGACGGCGGCGACCGGGTCCGGGTCAACGGCGTCTCGGCGTCGCAGCTGGCCCGGGCGCCGCTGGCGCTGCGCGAGCACTCGGTGGGTCACGTGCACCTGTCCACGCCGCTCGCCGTGGACGCCGACCGCCGGCCCCGCCCGGAGAAGGGCGAGCACCTGCTCATCCTCGGTCGGATCAACCCGGGCAAGGGGCAGGACGTGGGCGCGCGGCTCGCGCAGCGGATCGGTGTCCCGCTGGTGCTTGCCGGCCCCGTCGGCCCGTACCATCGCCCGGCGGAGCTGGCCTCGGCCGGCGACGACGCCCGGCAGAACCCGGACGTGCGGTTCTTCCTCGACGAGGTGGCGCCGCACGTCGACGGTGACCTGGTGCGCTGGGTCGGCACCGTGGCCGGCCAGGAGCGTGACGACCTGCTGGCCAGCGCCCGCGCGTCGCTGTTCCCGCTGCGGTGGGAGGAGCCGGGCGGCACGGCTGTGGTCGAGTCGCTGGCCCTGGGCACGCCGGTGGTGGCCACCGCCCGGGGCTGCCTGCCGGAGTTGATCGAGCACGGCCGCACCGGCCTGCTCACCGCCGACGAGGACGAGCTGGACGACCTCGTGCTGGCCGCCGACCTGCTCGACCCGGACGAGTGCCGGCGGGTGGCCGCGAAGCGGTTCACGCCCGCGGTGATGGCCCAGCGCTACGTCGAGCTGTACCAGCGGGTCCGCGAGCTGGCCACCGCGCCCCGCCTGCAACCGGCCTGAGCGCGCACCCGTCGCCGCCGGCGCGTTAGCCGTCGGCGGCAACGGGTAGACGCACCGCTCACGCCCGTCGCGCAGCGAGGAGCCGGTGATGGTCGGACCGATGGCGCACTCCCGGGCCCGGGCCAACCCGGCCGACGGCAAGCCGCCGGTACGCCGGGCGGCGAGCGCCGCGTCCGTGCTCTTCCTGCTGGTCGGCGTGCTCGGCTTCGTCCCGGGAATCACCAGCGGCACGGACAATCTGCGGTTCGCCGGGCACGGCTCGGGCGCGTTCCTGTTCGGCGCCTTCCAGGTGTCGGTGCTGCACAACCTCGTCCATTTGCTGTTCGGGGTCGCCGGCCTGGCGCTGGCGCGGACGGTCAGCGGCGCCCGGACGTTCCTCATCGGCGGCGGCGCCGTCTACCTGGTGCTCTGGCTCTACGGCCTGGCGGTGGATCACGACACCGGCGCGAACGTCCTGCCGGTCAACGCCGCGGACGGCTGGCTGCACCTCGGCCTCGGTCTGGGCCTGATCGCGCTGGGTCTGCTGACCGGACGGGCACGCCGCTGACCTGCGGGTCCGGGCGTGAGCTGCGTCCCGGGAGCGGCCGGTCCGGTTTGGTGCCGCAGGGCCTCGGGTAGTGGGCAGATCCCGACCCGACCAGCGAATCGAGGGCCCGCCGATGCCCAGCCGGATCACCTGCGAGGTGCGCGAGACCGCACCGGTGGCGGTCGTCCAGCTCACCGGCGCCCTCGATCTGGGCACGATGCGGGCGGTGCACCAGGCGCTGGACGGGGCGCTGGCCGCCCAGCCGGAGGCGCTGGTGGTCGACCTCGCGGGGGTGACCGTGCGGGACCGGCTGGCGCTGTCGGTGTTCGCGGCGACGGCCCGGCGGGCCGAGGAGTGGCCGGCCGTGCCGGTGGTGCTGTGCGCGCCGCCTCCGGCCGCCGCCCGCTGGCTGGCCGAGTCGACGACGTGCCGGGTGGTGCCGGTGTCACGGGACTGTGCGGAGGCGACCCGGGTGGCCGGCGCGGCCGGCGCGCTGCGGATGCGGGCCCGGCTGGAGCCGGTGGCCGGGGCCTGCCGGCGGGCCCGGGAGCTGGTCGGCGACGCGTGCGCCCGGTGGAACCTGCCCGGCGCGGCGGGCCCGGCCGCGCTGGTGCTCAGCGAACTGGTCGGCAACGTGGTCCGGCACGCGGGCACCCCCATGCAGGTGACGGTGACACTGCGCCGGCCGTACCTGCACCTGGCCGTGGTGGACGGCAGCCGGGCCGCCGCCCAGCCCGCCGATCCGGATCTGCGGGCCGAGGGTGGCCGAGGGCTGCTGCTGGTCCGCGAGCTGGCGCAGCGGTGGGGCAGCGTGCCGGCGGGTCAGGGCAAGGCCGTCTGGGCGATGCTGCCGGCGACCTGAGCGCATCGGGCGGCTTCGACCGGTACCGGCGATCTGACCGAAATTACCGCTTCAGCCTGGTTACATGGTGGGAGGGTCGGGTAGGCACGCCCGTCCTTTCTGCCGTCACGACGGGGTGAGCAGCCATGCCCAAGCGGGTAACCACGGAACCCGGTCGCGATCGGGGCCCGGCGATCCTGGCACCGGCCCGCTTCGGGGGCTTCCCCGGAGCCCTGCGGGCGCCGGTCCCCGGCAACTCGTTGATCAAATTCCTCGCCACCACGGATCACAAGCAGATCGGTCTGCTGTATCTGCTGACCTCCTTCGGGTTCTTCCTGGTGGCCGGTCTGCAGGCGATGCTGATGCGCGCCGAGCTGGCCCGACCGGGTCTGCAGTTCCTCTCCTCCGAGCAGTACAACCAGCTCTTCACCTCGCACGGCGCGGTGATGCTGCTGCTGTTCGCCACACCCGCGGCCTTCGGGTTCGGCAACTTCATCGTGCCGATCCAGATCGGCGCGCCGGACGTGTCGTTCCCCAGGCTCAACGCGCTGGCCTACTGGCTGTACCTGTTCGGCGGGCTCATGGTGATCGGCGGGTTTCTCACGCCGGGCGGCTCGGCGGACTTCGGCTGGACGGCGTACAGCCCGCTCAGCGACGTGGACCACAGCCCCGGGGTGGGCGCGAACATGTGGGTGCTCGGCCTGGTCGTCTCCGGCCTGGGCACCATCCTCGGCGCGGTCAACCTGATCACCACGATCCTGACCCTGCGCGCGCCCGGCATGACCATGTTCCGGATGCCGATCTTCACCTGGAACATGCTGTTCACCAGCGTGCTGGTGATCCTGGTGTTCCCGCTGCTGGCCGCCGCGCTGCTGGCGCTCGCGGCCGACCGGCTGATCAACGCGCACGTGTACGACCCCGCCACCGGTGGACCGATGCTCTGGCAGCACCTGTTCTGGTTCTTCGGTCATCCCGAGGTGTACATCATCGCGCTGCCGTTCTTCGGCATCATCACCGAGATCATTCCGGTGTTCTCCCGCAAGCCGCTGTTCGGTTACACCGGAATCGTGCTGGCCACCATCGCCATCACCGTGCTGTCCATGACGGTCTGGGCGCACCACATGTTCGCCACCGGCCAGGTGCTGCTGCCGTTCTTCAGCATCCTGAGCTACCTGATCGCGGTGCCCACCGGCGTGAAGTTCTTCAACTGGATCGGCACCATGTGGAAGGGGCAGCTCACGTTCGAGACGCCGATGCTGTTCGCCATCGGCTTCCTGGTCACCTTCCTGCTCGGTGGCCTCACCGGGGTGCTGCTGGCCAGCCCGCCGGCCGACTTCCACACCCACGACAGCTACTTCGTGGTGGCGCACTTCCACTACGTCGTGTTCGGCACGGTGGTCTTCGCGCTCTTCGGCGGCTACTACTTCTGGTGGCCGAAGATGACCGGGCGGCTGCTCGACGAGCGGCTCGGCAAGGCGCACTTCTGGACGATGTTCATCGGCTTCCACGGCACCTTCCTGGTGCACCACTGGCTGGGCGCCGAGGGCATGCCCCGCCGGTACGCCGACTACCTGCCCACCGACGGCTTCACCACGCTGAACACGATCTCCAGCATCTTCGCGTTCATCCTCGGCCTCTCCACCCTCTTCTTCATCTACAACGCCTGGAAGTCCTGGCGGTACGGGGCGGTGGTCACGGTGGACGACCCGTGGGGCTTCGGCAACTCGCTGGAGTGGGCGACCACCTGCCCGCCACCACTGCGCAACTTCGACAAGATGCCCCGGATCCGCTCCGAGCGGCCGGCCTTCGACCTCAAGTACGGTCCGCTCGTCGCCGACCTGGGCCGGGACCTGCCGCAGCGCACCACGAAGCCGCCGCAGCACTTCGGCGACGAGATACACCTGGAGCACCACGCGCCGGAGTCGCCCGCCCCCGAGGGCGCGCACGGCGCCCGGGACGCGGTCAGCTACCAGCCGGCGCCCGAGTCCGGCGCCCGCCCGGTGGACGTGCCGGAGCCCGAGGTCGTACGCCGGCCGAGCTTCGAGCAGAGCGACGCGCCCCAGGACGCCGAGGACGCGCCGAAGCCGCACGAACGCTGGCGGCATCCGCACAGCGGCGACGAGACCGAGGACCGCTGAGAGTCGGTACGACGAGGGGCCCACACCACCGCGGTGTGGGCCCCTCGTCGTGTGCGTACGCGCCGGTCAGTCCCGGGCGGGTGCCAGGCCGGCGGCGGTGAGCGAGCGGCGCACCGCCGGCTGCACCCGGGTCAGCCGCAGCGGCACGCCGGTGCGCTCCGCCGCCTCCCGGCCCGCCATCAGCGCGGCGATCCCGCCGGCGTCGAAGCCGCCCGCGCCGACCAGGTCGACGACGACCTCGCTCGGCTGGCCGTTGACGGCCTCCAGCATCGCGCGGCGCAGCTGGTCCGCGCCGTCCCGGTCCACCTCACCGCCGACCTCGACGACGACCCCGTCGCCGTTCTGCCGCACCGAGATGCGGGTCTTGCCCGGGTCCGGTTCGGCGGCGCCGTTCTGCCACGGCGGCGGCGCGTCGGCGAGCATGGCCTGCCGCAGCCAGGTCAGCGCCCGCGACAGCAGCCGGGAGACGTGCATCTGCGAGATGCCGAACCGGGCGGCGATCTCCGCCTGGGTCTGGTTGCCGTAGAAGCGCATGGCGAGGATGCGGCGTTCGCGCCAGGGCAGCCGGTGCAGCAGGCCGCTCACCGTCACCCGGTCGTCGACCGATTCCAGCGCGTTGTCCGACTCGCCGACCAGGTCACCGAACTCCGCGGAACTCTCCCCGCCGACCGGCGCGTTCAGTGACGCCGGGCTGTAGCCGGCCGCCGACTCCAGCGCCGCGAGGATCTCCTCCTGCGGCGTCTCCAGGCGGGCCGACAGCTCGGCCACCGACGGCGCCCGGGACAGCTCACTGGTCAGCGCGGCGGTGGCCTGACCCACCTCGAGGATCAGGTCGCGCAGCCGCCGGGGCACGTGCACGCCCCAGGTGCGGTCCCGGAAGTGCCGCTTGATCTCCCCGACGATGGTGATCGCCGCGTACGCGGTGAACGAGCCCCGTTCCGGGTCGTACCGGTCGACGGCGTTGACCAGCCCGAGGCGGGCCACCTGCTCCAGGTCCTCCAGCGGCTCCCCCCGGCCCCGGTACCGGCGGGCCAGTCGCCCGGCGAACGGCAGCGCGAAGCGCACCAGGTCGTCGCGGGCCTCTCCCCGCCGCTCCGGCGGCAGCCCCTCGATCCGGGCCGCGTACGCCAGCGCCGCCGCGTCCAGGTCCTCCAGACCACGCTCGGTGGGTGGTGGTGTGGTCGTGGTCGTGCTCGTCTGTCCGAACATCCGCGCCTCCCTCAGGAAGGTCCCCCGCCCGGATCGGGAAACCGGTCGTGCGCGTGGTCGGGCCACGCACCGGGCCGGAAAGTGGGTCAGTGACTGGGATGCCAGCGGGCGACAACGCCTCTACGCAGCGCAATCAGGCCGTCGCAGCCAGCGATGTTCCCGCTCCGTAGGTACTCAATCACGGGACCCCGGGTTCGCGAGGAAGTTTCGGCGTGCTCCCCTCAGGAGACGAGCAACCCCTGGTGGCCGCCGCTGTCGCGGAGCACCGACAGGGCCTCAGCGGCCCCCAGCGGGGGCGGAGCGGGCAGGTCGTACGGCTGGGCGCGCAGGACCTCGGTGGCCCGGCGCGTCGGCACGGACGTCACCGGATAGCCCCGGGCGGAGGTCCGGTCCAGCGCCCGCCGCCGCCGGCCGAAGCCCGCGACGGCCAACCACTGCGGCAGCCCGGCCAGCGCGGGCGAGCGCATCCCGGGAGGCTCGGGCAGGACGTCCACCGAGCTGAACGTCTCGCTGCCGGCCAGCCACCACTCGGCCTCGTCGACGCTGCGCCGGGTGGCGTTCTCACACCAGTACGGCACCAGCCCCGCCCGTACCACCTGCCACGGATCGAGCAGCCGGCCGCACTCCACCACCAACCGGTCACCGGTCTTGCCGGCGGCCCGCAGCCACCGCCGGTACAGGTCCGCCACGCCCGCGCTCAGCGCCGCCGGCCGGGGCACCAGCACCCGGTGCAGCGGATGCTGGTGGCGGGCGGCCCAGTCCCGCGTGGTCCGCTCGAAGTCCGCGTCCATGCCGTGCTCGGCGTCCCCCGACGGCGCCGACACCTCCGGCGGCGCCCACTGGGCGGCGTCCCCGCCCACGGCGCGCAGGACCTGCCGCAGGGCATGGCTGTCGGGGTGGAAGTCCACCGGGTCCAGCCCGCTGGCCGGGCAGCCGACCTGGAAGCTGTGCCCGGGCCCCCGCTCCGACACCGGCCACGTGCGCGCGTCGCGCACCAGCAGCACCGGGGCGGCCGCGCTCAGCCGGTCGGTCAGGAACTGCGCGTACGCGGCCGGCAGCGCCCTCCAGCGGGCGGCCAGCGACACGGTGACCCCGGTCAGCGACCCCCGGCTGGCCGGGCAGTGCACCTGACGCAGGTGCACGTCGGGGTTGCCGGCGAGCAGCCGTTCGGCGAGCGCCCCCCCGTGCTCCAGCGCCGCCCCCGGGCGGTCCACAGCGCCGTCGCTCCAGTGCGCGGTCATCTCGAAGCCGGCGGGCAGCCACGGCACGCCGAGGGCCACCGCGAGGTGGGCCGCCGCACCGTGCGGCGACCCGATGAGCACACCGGGGTAGCTCCCACGCGGGTACTGGTCGACGAACCAGCGCGCGACCCGGGCCGCGTCCACCTCACCGACCTGGTCGACGGTGAGGGCGACCCGCCCGGCGGCCCGGCTCACCGCGGCACGGCGTACCGGCTCGGGGGCGCCCGGGAACCGCGAGGTCGGCCCGGTGTGCCCGAGGTCGGCGCAGTCCGCGCCGCGCAGGGCCCGGGCGGTGGCGGCGACCAGCACCCGGGCAGCGCTGCCCTGGGCCACGACCCGGTCGCCGGCCAGACCGGCGCCGTCGGCCGACAGCCCCTTGTGCACCTTGTGCACCGGGCCCACCTTGCCTCGTTCGCTCACCACGCGGCCCGGCTTCCCGTCCGGATGGGGTTCAAACGGGGCATCACCCACCCGGCGGCAACATTCCACAGGTCAGCGGCGTTCGGCGACGATTGGCTCCGGGCGGCGGGAGCGGGCCGGCGGGGACGATCGGACCTGAGGGACCCACGGCGTCCGCGCGGGGTTTCGTCGCGGCCGGGGCGGGCACTTCCGGACTCATGCGCACCGAGGACACCGGCGAGTCCGCCGCCACGATCACCCCGTACGAGGACGGCCCGCTCCTGGTCCGCGGCGACTTCGCCCTGGTCACTCCGGACGGCGAGCGGATCGACGCACGCCGGGGCACGATCGCTCTGTGCCGGTGTGGCAAGTCGGCGCTCAAACCGTTCTGCGACGGCACCCACAAGGTGGTCAACTTCCGGGCCGGCACCGCCCGCGAGGGCTGACCGGGCGGACCTGACCAGGCGAAGCCGTCAGGCGACGGCGGGCTGGACCGGCGTCACCACGGTCGGCGTCGCGGTGAGCGACACCAGCGGCGGCACGGCCGGCGCGGTCGACAGCGGCAGTGGCGACCGCAGTGAGCTGCGGCCGGCGGCCCAACTGTCCAGCAGGTGCGCCGCGAACAGCCGGTCCACCGCGAGCGCCGCCGCCGCGCCGAAGAGCACGTCGGAGGCGAGCGCCGGCTCGGTACGGACCAGGCCGCCACACAGGTCGTGCGCGGCGATCTGCTCGTGCACCGCGTCGGCCTCCACGTGCTCGTCGTAGAAGCGGGTCGCCACCTCGTCGAGGCCGAGCCGGCGCAGGCCGTTGCCGTAGCGGCGGTTCGGCAGGGACGAGGTCATCTCGAAGGCCGCCAGGTGCCCGAGCAGCGCGCCGCGCAGCCGTCGGTGCAGCCCGAACAGCGACATCAGGTTGTTGGTCGCCAGCGTCACCGCGGGCACCGCGTCCAGGTGGGCGCCGTAGCCGGTGTCCATACCCAACCGGTCGAGGGTGCGCCGGAACAGCTCGGCGTGCATCCGGTCCAGCCGGCCGTTGCCGTACTCGTCGGTCTGGATCTCGACGAGGGCGGCCTTGGCGGGACCGCCGAGGCGGGGCAGCGCCCAACTGTGCGGGTCCGCCTCGCGCAGGTGGTAGACGGAACGGTGGGCGACGAACTCGCGGAACTGGGTGAGGTCGGCGTGCCGCTGGAGCGTGGCGGCCAGCGGCGGCCCGTCGTCGGCCGCGACCAGCTCGCCCAATCCGGCCGCGACCCCACCGGCCGGTACCGCCGGGGCTCCGGCCAGCCGGCGCAGCGCCGCCTCGAAGGGCCGTTCGACGCGGGCCCGCAGGGCCAGCAGCGCGGGCTGCCACTCCCAGCCCTCGTCCACCCCGCTCCAGCCCCGGTAGTGCAGCTCGTAGCAGAGGAACAGGGTCAGTTGCAGGTCCTCGTCGCCGATCGCGTCCACCGGATCGAGGTCGACGCCCAGGCCGGGAGGCAGGTCGTGCGGCGGACGCCGCAGCGCATCGGTCACCGCTGCGGACAGCGGACCGCGCGGCTGCGGCAGGGGCGCGGGACCGTAGCGGCGGTCGGCGGGCTCCAGCATGTGACCTCCAGCGTCGTCGGGCCGCTACTGATGCCCTGAAGAGGTACGCCTAAACGAGATCGTCGACGGCCACCGCCTGCTCGACCTGCTCGCGTACCCGCCGGGCGCCCTCCCCCTCGGCGTACAGTCCGCGCAGGTCGGCGAAGGCCGGCTCCGGCGGCGCCAACGACACCGCCGGGTCGACTACCGCTTCCAGGACGCACGGGCGGTCCGCGGCAAGCGCCTCGTCCCAGGCGGCGCCGACCAGTTCCGGGCGGTCCACCCGGACACCGTGCAGCCCGAGCAGGCGGGCCCAGCCGGCGTACGGCACGTCCGGGCGGCGGTGGGTGGGGTCGGACGACGGCTCCCGGCCACCGCCCATGCCGTTCTGGTCGCGGTTGTTGAGCACGAGCACCACCAACCGTGGGTCGGCCCACCCCTGCCAGTGGTGCGACACCGTGATCAGCTCGGCGAGCCCGTTGAGCTGCATGGCGCCGTCGCCGAGCAGGGCGATCACCGGCTGGCCGGGCGCGGCGAGTTTGGCGGCCACCGCGTACGGCAGGGCGCAGCCCATCGAGCCGAGGGTGCCGCACAGTTGCGCGTTCACCCCGGGCGGCAGGACGAGGTGCCGGGCGTACCAGTAGAGGACCGAGCCGACGTCGACCGCGACCGAGCCGGTCCGCGGCGCCCGGGTGGAGAGTTCCTGGAGCACGAGCTGCGGGTTGATCGGTTCGGCGGGCGCGGCGGCCCGGTCGGCCGCGGTCGCCCGCCAGCGGTCGACCGCGCTCTCCACCGTGGCACGCCACTGCTGGTGCGGCCGCGACGGCACCCGCGCCAGCAGCGCGCGCAGCGTCTCGGCCGCGTCCCCGACCAGGGGCACGTCGGCCGGGTACCGGCTGCCGATGCGGGTGCCGTCGATGTCGATCTGCACGGTGCGGGCCTGGTCGGGCATCGGGAAGTAGTCGGTCCACGGGTCGTTGGTGCCGACCAGCAGGAGCGTGTCGCAGCCGCCCATCAGCTCGGCGGCGGCCGGCGTGCCGACCTCGCCGAGCACGCCGGCGTGGAAGGGCAGCCGCTCGTCGAGGACCGGCTTGCCCAGCAGCGAGGTGGCCACCCCGGCGCCGAGCCGGTCGGCCAGCTCGATGATCTCGTCGGCGGCGCCCCGGCCCCCCTGGCCCACCAGGATCGCGGTGCGCTGGCCGTTGCCGAGGATCTGCGCGGCGGCGTCGAGGTCCACCTCGTACGGCAGCACCCGGGCCAGCGGCTCACCGGGAGTCGCCGTGATCACGCCGACCGCGTGCGCGCCCAGGTCGGGCACCACGGCCTCCTGCAGGTGCCGAGGCAGCACCACACAGGTCGGGCTGCGGGTCGCCGCCGCGGTGCGGAACGCCTGGTCCAGCAGCGCCGGTACGCTCTCCGGGCTGCGGCCGTACTGGACGAACTGGTTGCACACGTCGCCGAAGAGCCGGCTCAAACCGATCTGCTGGTGCGCGCCGCCCAGGGGCCCGGTGACGTCCTCGCCGACGATCGCGACGACCGGTTTGCTGTCCAGCTTCGCGTCGTAGAGGCCGTTGAGCAGTTGCACCGCGCTGGGCCCCTGGGTGGCCAGGCAGACCCCGATGCCGCCGGTGAACTTGGCGTGCCCGGTGGCCATGAACGAGGCGGTCTCCTCGTGCCGGGCCGGGACGAACGCCGGATCACCCCCGGAGCGGTCCAGCGCCTCGACCAGCGGGGCGATCGCCGCACCGGGGTAGCCGAAGGCGCGCGGGACCCGCCAGGCCCGCAGCCGCTCCACCACCAGGTCCGCCACACGGCGCTCAGCCATTGCCGCGCCCCGGGGTGCCTTCGTCGACGTAGCGCAGCACCGCGCCGACGCCGTCGGTGAGCTCGGGCGCCTCGTCCGCGCCGAGTACGGTCAGCGCCGCGTCGGTGCCGACCAGCGCGCGGACCAGCGCCGCGTCGGCGCGTACCCGCTGGGGGTCGTCCACCGACATCGCGCTGAGCTGGCCGGGGTCGACGGCGATCTCGGTCGGCTCCGGGCCGATCCACAGCTCACCGTTGGCCGACGGGTCGTCCACGATCAGCATGGTGTCGACCTGGTTGCGTTGCAGGGCCGAGACGACCGCGTCGAGACCGGCGCCCACGTCCTCCTGCACGCCGAAACGGTCCAGCGCGGCGGTGATCCGCTGGTCGGCGACCTCCGCGATGGTCTGCACGGTGAGGTCGTCGAGCATGGTCTGGTCGGCGCCGCCGGCCCGGGACCCGGCGTCGGTACGGACCACCAGGTCCTGCCAGCGCTCCGGCATCTGGGCGGCGATCATGCCGGTGGCCCGGACGTCGCCGGCCACCACCACCACGTCCGCGCCGACCCTGTCGGCCAGCTGCACGGTCGCGGCTGTCACGTCGCCGGCGTTCTGGTGCCACGCCTCCATGGCGGCGCGCTGATAGCGCGACTGGGACCAGCCGCCGGGCTGCACGCGACGCAGCGGGAAGCTGTCCCGGCCGGCGACGTGCGCCCGTCGGGGCACCCCGCCCGCGCTGACCGCCATCGCGTCGCCGCCGGTGCGGTCGGCGACCACCCGGACCCAGGCCACCTGTTCGCCGCGCTGGGCGAGCAGCGGCATCACGTGCGGCAGTGGCCCGAAACTGGCCAGGTCGCGCAGCGGCGGCGCGGACAGGTACTCGGAGAGCACCACCCGGCCGTGGCTGGCGAAGACGGCCAGGCCGTAGTCACCGACCATCGGGTCGTGACCCCGGATCACCCGGTCCAGCGCGGCGATGCTCGCCTCGTCCGCGCCCTGGTCGGCCAGGCTGCGTTCCAGGGCACGCCAGCGCAGGTCCAGCGCCGGTTTGGCGTCCTCCGTGTCGGCGGAGGCGTCCAGGTACACCGAGCACCACGGCCCGGGTCGGTCGTAGAGCGGGCGCAGGAAGGACAGCTGCATGCTCGACCCCTTTCCAGCTCGGCCCCCCGCTTACCCTGCTCGCCCGGGATGTCACCTCGTGGCCGTGAGCCCGTGACCAGGTTTCATTCACGGCGTTCAACCGGGGACATCGATACGATCAGTGAACACAAGCGGACTCTCGGTGGTGGGGATGGACAGCGGACTCGATACCCGACGGATCGTGCACCCGACGGAGCGGATCGTCACCGGGCGGCTGGTCCGCCTGCTCGACGGCTACACCCGCGAGATACGCGTCGGCCAACCGGTGCTGGTCGCGGTGCTCGCCGCGGCGGCGTTCGCCCGGTTGCCGGCCCTGCTGCTGCGCGCGCTCTTCTCGTTCGGCGGCGGCGGCACCCGGCGGCGCTGGAAGGAGCTGAAGCAGGGCCCGGAGTACCTGGTCACCCCGGTGCGCCTGCGCAACACCGCCGGTCAGCTCTGCGAGGTGGAGCTGCACGGGCACCTGCCGCAGAGCGCGTTGCACCCGGCCGACCAGGTGCAGCTCACGCTGCGCCCGCAGCGTGACCCGGAGTTGCCGCCGCGCATCGAGCGGATCGTCAACCTCACCACCGGGCAGCTGCTCACCCCGCGTACCGCGACGCTCTGGTCGCATCTCGGCCCGCCACTGCTGTTGCAGGCGGCGCTGGGCGCGCTGTTGCTCGCCGGCGTGGTGGCCTGCTCCGCAGTGACCTGACCTGACCCGGCGGCGGCCCGCGCAGCGGCCGGGCCGCGCGTCAGCCGACGGGTGCGGGCTCGCGGGTCGGGCGGCGGTCGACGCCGAGGATTCCCCTGCGACGGGCCCAGCGCTCGAAGATCAGGGTGGCGAACGGCGGCACTGCACAGGCCAGCGCCACCACGGTCACCGGCAGGCTCCACCGGCGCAGTCGGGCCACCGCGAGCACCAGCAGCCCGTACGCGATGAACAGGCCGCCGTGGATCGGGCCGAAGATCTTGACGCCCAGCTCGTTGCCGGGCGGACCGTACTTGACGGCCATTCCGGCCAGCAGGGCCAGCCAGGAGCACGCCTCGGCGATCGCCGCCGCGACGAACAGCCGGGTCACCTTCTCGCGCATCCGGACGCCACCACCTCTCGGGCGGCAATGCTAACGGTGCCGGCCGTTCGCGCCCTCGTCGGCCACGCACCGTGCGACAGGGGTCACGGAGCCCGCGACTGGGTAGGAAAGAACCCTCGGGTCTTCCCCCGCCCGCCGGCCACGTGCGAGGTTGGGGGGGACCAGCGGTGACAGGGTGGTGACCATGGGCGAGGATGTCGGCGTACGGACCTTCAGTCGGGAGGACCGGGCCCGGTACCGCGAGAAGGTGCGCAACTGCCTGGACGTCTTCGCCGAGATGTTGCGCGAGTCGCGGTTCGACATCGACCGGCCGATGACCGGGCTGGAGATCGAGCTGAACCTCGTCGACGAGGCGTCGAACCCGGCGATGCGCAACGCCGACGTGTTGGCGGCCATCGAGGATCCGAGCTTCCAGACGGAGCTGGGCCAGTTCAACATCGAGATCAACGTGCCGCCGCGGCGGCTGACCGGCACCGGCACCGCCGACTTCGAGGAGCACGTGCGGGCCAGCCTCAACGCCGCCGAGGAGAAGGCGCGGGCGATCGGCGCGCACATGGTCATGATCGGCATCCTGCCGACGTTGCGCCCCGAGCACCTGACCGCCGAGACGCTCTCGGCGAACCCGCGCTACAAGCTGCTCAACGAGCAGATCTTCGCCGCCCGGGGTGAGGACCTGCCGATCGCCATCAGCGGGGTGGAGCGCCTGGCGGTCACCGCCGACACGATCACCCCGGAGGCGGCCTGCACGAGCACCCAGTTCCACCTCCAGGTCAGCCCGGCGCAGTTCGCCGACTACTGGAACGCCGCCCAGGTGGTCGCCGGCATCCAGGTGGCGTTGGGCGCGAACGCACCGCTGTTCTTCGGCCGGGAGCTGTGGCGCGAGACCCGCATCCCGCTGTTCCAGCAGGCCACCGACACCCGGCCGGAAGAGATCAAAGCCCAGGGGGTACGCCCCAGAGTCTGGTTCGGCGAGCGGTGGATCACCAGCGTGTTCGACCTGTTCGAGGAGAACGTCCGCTACTTCCCGGCGCTGCTGCCGGTGTGCGACCCGCAGGACCCGGCGCAGACCCTCGCGGCCGGCGAGGTGCCCAACCTCGCCGAGCTGCGGCTGCACAACGGCACGATCTACCGCTGGAACCGCCCGGTGTACGACGTGTCGCGCGGCCGGCCGCACCTGCGCGTCGAGAACCGGGTGCTGCCGGCCGGGCCGACCGTGCTGGACACCATCGCCAACGGGGCCTTCTACTTCGGACTGGTCCGCGCCCTGGCCGAGTCGGATCGCCCACTGTGGTCCCAGATGTCGTTCAGCGCCGCCGAGGAGAACTTCACCAGTTGCGCACGGCACGGCATCGACGCGCAGGTCTTCTGGCCCGGCCTCGGTTACCTGCCGGTCACCGAGCTGGTGCTGCGCCGGCTGCTGCCGATGGCGCACCACGGCCTGGACCGGTGGGGCCTCGATCCGACCGAGCGCGACCGGCTGCTGGGCATCATCGAGCAGCGCTGCCTGACCAGCCGCAACGGCGCGACCTGGCAGGTGGAGACGCTGCACCGGTTGGAGTCCGCCGATCACCTGGACCGGCCGGAGGCGCTGCGCGAGGTGGTCCGGCACTACGTGACGCTGATGCACAGCAACCGGCCGGTGCACGAGTGGCCGATCCCCTGATCTACGGCGACGGTCAACCGCGCGGTGTCGGCACGCCGAACAGGTCGATGATGCCGCCCGGCAGTTGGGCGAGCAGGTCCTGTCGCTCGTCGTCGTTGAGCGCCTCGGCGACGGTACGCAGCACCGCCTGGGCGTGTTGACGCACCTGGTCCGCGTTCGCGACCTGCTCCCGGTCGCCGACGTGCTTGAGGAACTCACCGATGTCCCACCGGCGGCCCTGCGGATTACGGGTGACCGACGCGTCCAGCCGATCCGGTAGCTGTGCCGCCAGGTGGTCGGCCTCCTGGCCGGCGAGCCGTTCGCCGAGCACCGACAGGACGGCCTGTACGGACCGCACGGCCTCGTTCTCCCCGAGGCCCGCACGCTGGCGCACCGTGGCGATCATCTGGTCGTACTCCATGACCCGCTCCTTCCGTCTGCTCGGCCGGCCGTGCGGCCCGCCGGGCGAACGGGGCGGTTTCCCCGGCTCGCCGGGCACAAACGGGGTGGCGCGGTATCCGGTGGTGCGGTGTCTGGGTAGCGGTGGACCGGCACGGGTGCCCCGTCCCGGAATCACCTCCCAGCGAGCGCTGCGGGCGGCGGATCGTCGCGCAGCCGGCTGTAAAGATGTCCGTCGCGCCATCCGCCGGCCCTCCCCCGCCACTCGGGGAGCAGCACGATCCCGATCTCCCAGTACGACGCCGCCCCCGAGTACCGCCCGAAGTGCCGTGCGGCGGCCGGTCGACGCTCAGGCCTTGAGGAGCACCTTCGTGCAGTCGTCCTGCTTCTTCTGGAAGATCTTGTAGCCCTTCGCGGCGTCGCGTAGCGGCAGCCGGTGGCTGACGACGAAGCTCGGGTCGATCTCGCCGAGCTGGATGCGTTCCAGCAGTGGCCGGGTGTAGCGCTGCACGTGACACTGGCCGGTCCGCATGATCAGCGACCGGTTCATGAACGCGCCCATCGGGAACTTGTCGACGAAGCCCCCGTACGCGCCGATGACCGACACCACCCCGCCGGAGCGGCAGGCCAGGATCGCCTCGCGCAGCGCGAAGGGCCGTTCCGTCTCGGTCCGCGTGGCCTGTTTGGCCCGGTCGTACGCGTACAGGGCCGCGTTGCCGTGGTGGCCCTCCAGGCCGACCGCGTCGATGCACGCGTCCGGCCCCCGGCCGGCGGTCATCTCGTCGAGGGTGTCCAGCACGTCGGCCTCGGCATAGTTGATCGTCTCGGCGCCGACGTGCTCCTCGGCGAGCCGCAGCCGGTACGGGAACCGGTCGATGACGATCACGCGCTCCGCGCCGAGCAGCCGGGCGCTGGCGGCGGCGAGCAGCCCGACCGGTCCCGCGCCCCAGACCGCGATGACCTGCCCCGGTTTGATGTCGCACATCTCGGCGCCCATGTAGCCGGTCGGGAAGGCGTCGGCGAGCATGACCGCCTGGTCGTCGGGGATGTAGTCGGGCACCTTGAGCGGGCCGACGTCGGCGAACGGCACCCGGGCGTACTCGGCCTGACCGCCCGCGTACCCGCCGAGGAGGTGGGAGTAGCCGAAGATGCCGGCCGGCGAGTGGCCCATGACCTTCTCGGCGATCCCGGCGTTGGGGTTGGAGTTCTCGCACACCGAGTACAGGCCCCGCTGGCACGACGAGCAGTGCCCACAGGCGATCGGGAAGGGCACCACCACCCGGTCGCCGGGCTTGAGGTTGCGCACCTGCGGGCCCACCTCCACCACCTCGCCCATGAACTCGTGGCCGAGGATGTCTCCCTTGCGCATGGCCGGGATGTAGCCGTGGTAGAGGTGCAGGTCGGAGCCGCAGATCGCGGTGGTGCTGATCTTCACGATCGCGTCGCGGGCATTCATGATCGTCGGGTCGGGCACGTCGATCACCTTGACGCTGTCGGTGCCCATCCAGGCGGTGGCCTTCATCTCCGCGGTCCCTTTCGACGGCGTGGGTGGTCAGCGACGGGACGCCGGCAGCGGCTGCGCGGGCCGCTGCATGGCCTGCTGGCGTACGGAGATGCCGTTCGGGCTGCCCTCGGAGCGGACCACCTCGCCGGCCTCCAGCACCTGCTTGAACCGGCGCAGGTCGTCGCGGACCTGCTGCTCGGGCTCCGCACCGAAGAGCTTGGCCACCGACCGGCCCAGCGCGCCGGCCGGGGGCGCGTAGCGCAGTTGCACCCGTACCTCGGTGCCCCGGTCGCCCGGGGCGGGCGCGAACCGGACCCGCCCGGCGTTGGCCACCCGGGTGCCCGGCAGCGAGCGCCAGGTGATGGCCCTGTTCGGCTGGTCGTCGATGATCTCGGCGTCCCACTCGACGTGGCGACCGGCCGGGCCGCGCGCGACCCAGTGGGAGCGGCGCAGGTCGTCGGCGCGTACCGACTCCAGGTGCGCCATGAACGTCGGCAGGTTCTCCATGTCGCGCCAGAACCGGTACGCCTCCGCCGGCGACCGGTTCACGGTCACCGCGATCTCCATCCGGATCACCCGGGCGCGGGCCCGTCGCGCGCGGCCGGCGCCGATGGCGACGGCCGCGTCCAGGGCGGTGATGCCGGCGATCGCGGCGGTCGTCAGCGCCAGGCGCCGTCGGCGGTCACCCCGACGGTCGGCCATCGCCCGGCCCAGCAGGGTGAGGTCGAGCGCGTCACCGGCCACCCGCGTCCACGCCCAGCCGACAGGGCGGCGGCCGGTGAGCAGGCCGACGGCGTGCACCAGCTCGCGTGCGCCGACGGCCGGGACGACCGCCTGCGCCGCCGGGGAGTCGTCCACCCCGGTCAGTCGCGCGAGGGATCGGGGTGCGGCCAGGGCGCCCACGCCCAGGGCCAGGCTCAACAGGCCCAGCGCCCTCGGCAGGGTCGTCGGGACCGGCCCGTCCAGCTCCGGCAGGAGCACCGTCTCGACTCGATCCATGTCCGGTCCCTTCCGCGGGGCCGTGCCCGCCGACGCGCGGCGCACCGCGGTGGGTCCGCCTCCGTGACGCTATGCGGTACGCCCACCCCAGGAGACCGATTCGGGACAGAACGCCCAAAGGCCGCTCATCCCACGCGTACCCGGGTCCTCCTACAGCGCCCAGCGGAGCACGGTGATCAGGCCGACGACGGTGAGCGCCACCAGGACCAGACCGATCACGGTCGCCACCAGGCAACCCAGCGCGTCCCGCCACGAGTCGGGCTCAGCCGAGCGGGGGCCGAACTCGGTCCAGGTGACCGGGGCGGGGCCCTCCCGCTCGGCCTGGCGGACCAGCTGGGCGAGCCGCGCGCCCGCCACCGGCCCGAGCCGGTCGGTGGGGTCGGCGATCACCCTCAACGCGCGCAGACGTCGCCAGGCGCCCGGGTAGGACCTCTCGAACGCGACGACCTCCTGCGCGCCGGCGTCCTCGGTGAGGAATCCCCACCGCCCGGCCTCGGCCACGTTGCCCACCTGCCGGTACAGCGCGGCACGCCGGGAGCGCAGCTCCAGGTCGTCGGGGTACGCGGCGTTCAGGCTCGTCAGCCGCTGCATCGCGGGGTGGACGTGCCCACGCCGCAGGTCGGCCTCGACCTTCGCCAGTACGCGCTCTCTCGCCATGGCGGACATTGTGAGCGGTACGCCTGCCGCGCCGACATCCAAATTCCGCCGAGCCACTGTTCAGCCTCTGTCCGGCTGCCGACCACCTGGACCCGCTTCACGCTCCCGCCCTGAACGACGCCCGCGCTGAGCGTTAACAGCCCCCCGCAGCGGGTAGCCGCCATCCGTTTCTAACCAGCGCGCCCGGGGAGGTGGGATGTCGGCGACCAGTGCCTTCTTCGAGCGGCTGGCCGCTGCCTGCCGGGATCCGCGTTTCCAGAAGGTGTGCGGAAGCGTGCGCTTCGACATCGGGAGCGGGGACGACCTGGAGCAGTGGCTCCTCGTCATCGACCACGGCGACATGCAGGTGTCCAGGAGCGGCGACCCCGCCACCATCGTCATCACGGTGTCCGCGCAGGTCGCGGACGCGATGGCGCGCGGTGAGGTGAACGGGCTGGCGGCGATCACCCGCGGCGAGATCCTGGTCGACGGTGATCTCGGCCTGGCGTTGCGCCTCGGACGGCTGTTTCCGCGAGCAGCCGGCCGCCCCACCGAGTCGGCCGGGCCAGCGGAACGTAGCCGATGAGGGACATCCCCGGCACCGTGTCGTGCATCGACGGGAACACGTTCATCGTGTCGGACGCCAGTGGCGACGTGCATTCCTCCCCTGCCACCCCGGTCGGGCTGTTCGCCGCCGACACCCGCTTCCTGTCCCGCTGGGTGCTCACCGTCAACGGTGAACGCATGGCCGCCCTGTCGGTGGACGACAGCCAGTACTACGAGGTCACGTTCTTCGTTGTGCCGGGCGGGGCGGTCGACTACGTCGAGGCGGACGTGTCCGCCATCCGGCGACGACACATCGGCCCGGACCTGACCGAGTCGCTGACGATCTTCAACTACGGTCAGTCGGTTGTCGACCTGGACGTCCGCCTGGAGGTGGCGGCCGACTTCGCCGACATCTTCGAGATCAAGTTCGACCTCCACGACAAGGTCGGCAGCTACTACACCCAGGTCGACGCGAACGAGTTGCGGATGGGCTATCGGCGCGGCACGTACCGGCGCGAGGTTGTCGTGTCGGCGAGCGAGCCGGCCACCATCGATCCGGGCGGCTTCCGGTTCGCCGTGCGCCTGGAGCCCGGGCAGCAGTGGACCACCCGGTTGCAGGCCGCCATGCGGGCACTGCGCCCGGACGGCGTCGACCTGCGTGACGCCCTACGGGCGCAGCGCCCGGACGACTCCACTCTGCCGGACAGCGTGCGGGAGTGGGTCGCGCAGGCACCGACACTGGACACCGATAGCGCGGCGCTGCAGCAGGTGTACCACCGCAGCCTGGTGGACCTGGCGGCGCTGCGCTTCGCGCCGCTCTCGCTCGGCGGCGCGACCGTACCCGCGGCCGGGTTGCCCTGGTTCATGACCCTGTTCGGCCGCGACAGCCTGCTGACCTGCCTGCAGACCCTGCCCATCACACCGTCGTTGGCCCCGCCGACGCTGCGGATCCTCGCGTCGTTGCAGGGCGCCCGGTCCGACGACGTCCTGGAGGAGGACCCCGGCCGGATCCTGCACGAGCTGCGCTACGGGGAGTCTGCCGCGTTCGAGGAACAGCCACACTCGCCCTACTACGGCACCGTCGACGCGTCGCCCCTGTTCGTGGTGCTGCTCGACGAGTACGAGCGGTGGAGCGGCGACACCGCGCTGGTGATGGAGTTGGAGCAGGAGGCTCGCGCGGCCCTGACCTGGATCGACACGTACGCCGATCTGACGTCGACCGGCTACGTCTGGTACGAGAAACGCAACCGCGACACCGGCCTGGACAACCAGTGCTGGAAGGACTCCTGGGACAGCATCTCCTACGTCGACGGCCGGCTGCCCGGGTTCCCGAGGGCCACGTGCGAGACCCAGGGGTACGCCTACGACGCCAAGATGCGCGGGGCGCGGTTGGCGCGCGCCTTCTGGGGCGACCCCGACTACGCCGACCGCCTGGAAAGCGAGGCGGCAGAGTTGTACGACCGCTTCAACCGCGATTTCTGGCTCGACGACGACGGCTACTACGCCCTCGCGCTCGACCACGACGGGACGCCGGTCGACAGCCTCTCCTCGAACATCGGGCATCTGCTGTGGAGCGGCATCGTGCCACCCGAGCGGGCCGCACGTGTCGTCGAGCACCTGATGGGTCCGGCGCTCTTCTCGGGCTGGGGGGTGCGGACCTTCGCGGAGGCGCAGGGCCGCTACAACCCGCTCGGATACCACAACGGCACCGTCTGGCCGTTCGACAACTCCTTCATCGCCTGGGGCCTGCGCCGGTACGGGTTCGGCACGGAGGCCGGCCGCATCGCCGAGGGCATCCTGTCCGCCGCGACCTTCTTTCAGGGCCGGCTGCCCGAGGCGTTCGGTGGGTACGACCGCAGCACCACCCGCTACCCGGTTCGGTACCCGACCGCCGGCAGCCCGCAGGCGTGGTCCAGCGGGGCGCCCATGCTGCTGCTGCGCACCTTGCTCGGCATCGACCCGCACGACGACCATCTCGCCGTGAATCCCGCGTTGCCGGCCGCCTTCGCCCGGGTCGCGTTGCTGGACATTCCCGGCCGGTGGGGCCGGGTCGACGCGTTCGCCCGCCACCGGCCTGACCGGCCGCCGTCGACGGGCGGAACCGCCTGACGGTCACTCGGGTCTGCTGTGCAGGACGTCACGGGCCTGTTCGGCGGCGCGGGTGATGCTCTCGCTGATGAAGTCCAGGAAGCGGGCGATGTTCTCCAGGCGGGCGGCGGCGGGGGTGTGCGGACCGAGGACGGCGACACCCTGGCGTGCCGTCTCGACGAGCTGGTCGTTGGCGCGGGCGCTGGCGATCGTCGCCTGGTAGAAGAGCTCGTTGTCGACGACGTAGCGGTCGCGGCGGCGCTCGTCGCGCTCCCGGCGCACGAGGCTCTGGCTCTCCAGGAAGGCGATCGCCTTGGAGATGGACGCCGGGCTGACCTGGAGGCGCTGGGCGAGCTCCGACGCGGTCAGGCTGCCCGTGTCGGTGGTGAACAGGCAGGTCAGCACCCGGGCCGACATCTTGTTCAGGCCTGAGGCCATGAGGACGGTCGTGAACGTCTCCTCGTACTCGGCGACGGCCTCGGCGTCACGGCCGTGCGGCTGCGGGACCGACTCGGCCGCGCGGGCGGAGGCGGGCGCGCGTCGGCGGGCGCGGCGTTCGGTGGCGCGGTGGGCCAGGTCGGCGCGGTAGGCGTTCGGACCGCCGTTGCGCAACACCTCGCGGGTGACAGTCGAGGTCGGACGGTCGAGCCGCCGGGCGATCTCGGCGTACGGCAGGCTGTCGGCCAGCCCCAGCGCGATCTGCTGGCGTTCCTGCTGGGTGAGTCTGCCTCCCGGCATCGCGATCTCCTCGGTGGTGGTTTCTCGGAGCGCCTCGGCGCGCTCCCACCATAGCGTTCACCCTCATCCGATTGCAATGGCTCGCCGCCGTAGCGTTGCATTATATTCCGACCTATTGCAACGCTTTCAAGCCGGTGGCCTGCAGATATGTTGATTTATCGCAACAGACTTGTTGCTTGCTATTGGAAAGCAACGTAGCGTTTCCCACATCAGAAACACCGGAACGAGCACCAGGAGAACGTGATGCAGAGCTTCCCGACCCCCGCGCCCATCTCCGCCGTCCTGGACATCCCCGCCGGGCGCGTCCAGTTCATCGCCGCCGACCGCGCGGACACCACAGTCGAGGTCCGGCCCACCGACGCCGGCCGGAGCCGCGACACCCGGGCCGCCGAGCGGACCACCATCGCGTACGCCGACGGCGTCCTGCGGGTCACGACCGCGACCCCTGCCAACCAGCTCCTCGGCCCCTCCGGCTCGGTGGAGGTGACCGTCCAACTGCCCGCCGACTCCCGCGTCGAGGTCCGGGCCGCCAGCGCCGAGCTGCGCGGCGTCGGACGCCTCGGTGACGTCACCGTCGACGGCGCGTACCGCCACATCAAGATCGACGAAGCCGCGAGCGTGCGTCTCACCGCGATCGACGGCGACGTCGAGGTCGGCCGGCTCAACGGCCCGGCCGAGATCAGCACGACGCGGGGCGACATCCTCGTCGCCGAGGCCCGGCGCGGCGCGGTCGTGCTGCGTACCCAGTCCGGCGACATCTCGGTCGCCGCCGCCAGCGGCGTCTCGGCCGCCCTGGACGCCGGCACCGGCCACGGCCGCGTCAGCAACGCCCTCACCAACACCGGCATCGCCGACCTCGACATCCACGCCACCACCTCGCACGGCGACATCACCGCCCGCAGCCTCTGAACCCCCAACCCCTCAGGAGTACGACCATGACGACGAACAATTCCTCCTCGACCAGCTCGACCTGGACCGGCATGGTGCCGGTCGACGACACGGCCCTGGCCGTCACCGACACCGGCGGTTCGGGCATCCCGGTGGTCTTCCTCAACGGCCAGTTCGCCACCCAGGGGTACTGGCGACGCGTCATCACCGACCTGGGCACCGGGTGGCGGCACATCACCTACGACGAGCGAGCCCGCGGCAGAAAGTCGGGGCGCTCGGCGGACTATTCGTTCGAGGCAGCCGTCCGGGACGTCGACGCCGTTCTCGCCGCCCGGGGCGTGGACCGGGCGGTGCTCGTGGGCTGGTCGTACGGGGCGGTCGTCGGCGCGCACTGGGCCAACCGGAACCCGCACCGTACCGTCGGCGCGGTGCTGGTCGACGGCGCGTTCCCGCACGACTGGCTGGACGAGGCCATGGAGCAGCGCATCCGGAAGCTGTTCCGGCGGATGCGCTGGTTCATGCCCCTGCTGCGCCCGACGGGCCTGGTCCCGCGGATGAACGCCGACGAGCAGGCGGAGAGCAACATCGAGTTGGGACGGCTCTCCGCCGAGCGCGAGCTGGGCCCGGTGCTCGACGCCATCACCGTTCCGGTGCGGTACGTGGTCGCGTCGGGGACGTCCTTCGGCAGCAAGGGCGACGAGCAGGAACGCATCCGTGCCAGCCTCGACGCGGTGACCGTCCGCAACCCGAACATCCGGGTCGGCGCGAAGGTCGCCAGCAACCACGGCGCGATCCTCAAGAAGGACTACGCGGCGGTCGCCACCGCCGTACGCGAGGTCGCCGCCCTCGACCGCGAGGTCCGCTGACCCACTCCCCCCGCCGGGTCCCCCGGTCGCCTCGCGCGGCCGGGGTCGCCCGGTGGGCGACCCTGCGGGTCGTGGGCGCCCGATACGACCTGGACAACGGGCGGGTCTCACTGGTGGCCTGACGACGTCCCCTCCCCCGGCCGTCCGTCTGGTACGGGCGGCCGGGTGGACGTCGCGACCGGCGGCTGTCGCACCGTCCAGGTGATGGCGGGTGGGTGGACCCGGGCGCACACCGGCCCGCCGGTCGCGTCCGTCAGCCCCAGACTGCCCACCAGCAGCCCGTTGCCCTCGTGCGCGGCGCGCAGCAGCTCGGTCGGAATGTCGGTGAACATCAGCTTCGCTCGCCGGAACATCGCGAACCCGTCATCGGACAGCGCGCCCCAGCTCAGGTACAGAAACCGCGCTCCGGGGCGCCCGTGCACGAATGGTCCGCCGACGTCCAGCACCCCGTCGACCTCCCGGCTGGACACCTCGACGTACCAGCTCGCCGTGCCCGCGTCGGCCCGTACGCGATCGATCACCTCGGTCTTGCGCTGGATTCCGACGTGCACGTTGCCGAGCCGCAGCGCGTCGGCGTCCGCGCCGGCCCGACGGCCTGGGAGGTCACTGCCCTCGATCCGGATCCGCACGCCACCGACTCTAGTTTCTCGGCGCCGACCGCCCGGTTGCAGCACCCCGCGGGCGGTACGTCATGAGGACGACGCCGGACTCGAAGGGTTCGGCGGACACCAGGTCCAGTCGTACGGGCGGTCGCCCGGCGTCGAACAGCGCCTTGCCCTGGCGCAGGAACAGGGGGTGCACCAGGAGGTGGATCTCGTCGATGAGCCGGAGATCGGCAAGGGAGCGGATCACGGTCAGACTGCCGTAGACCACGATGTCCCCGCCGGATTCACGCTTGATCTCGGCGATCTCGTCGGGGTCGATGCGCGCGATCCTCCGGGTGCCCTTCCAGTCTGCGATGTTGCCCGAGGCGGAGACGACGATCTTTTCCAGGGCGTCGAGTCGCTGGGCATATCCGCGGACGGCCGCCGGTTCGTCGGGGTTGCGGGCGGCCACCGGCCAGTAGCTGGCGAAGTCGGCGTGGGTGACCCGGCCCAGCATCAGGCTGCCGGCGCTCTCCACCAGATCCCGCTCGTACCTCTGCAGCTGGTCGTCGGCCAGCAGCCAGTCCATCTCGTCGTCCGGGCCGGCGACGAATCCGTCCAGGGTGATCCACATCGACACGACAATCTTCGGCATCCCAGTCCTCCATCATGGTGCGCTGATGCTGGTCAGCGACCGCCGCCGAGCGCGGCTCGGACGGGTTCCGGTGTCCGGTCGGGAAAGCGCTCCTGGAAGTCGACGACTCCGACCCACGTCGGGCGCAGGCCGATCCGGACCATCCGGAGGCCCGGCTTGTCGATCGCCGCGAGGTAGGCGTCGCCCACCTCGTCGCCCATCCCCGCGCGCTGGATGACGGCGTACTCCGGCAGGACGCCCTCGACCTCCGTCAGGGTGACCTTCCCGCGCAGCATGAGCACCTCGGGTAGCCCGTCGGCGGTGTCGATGCAGATCGCCACGTCCGGTCGGGCACGCAGGTCGCGGATCTTGTACGTGCCGGCGAACGCGCCGACGACCAGCTCGTCGCCGGTCCACAGGAAATTCACCGGGATCAGCCGCGGCGTCCCGTCCCCGCTGGTGTAGGCGAGCCGGGCCAGTGGCGCCACGAGCAGGCGCCGCGCCACGGGGGTGTCGAGCAGCTGCTCGGCCCCCGGCGTTTCAACGACCTGCTCGGCGGGCTCCCCGGGGTGAGCCCGAACGTGCTGAGCCAGCGGCTGCGCGAGCTGACCGAGCACGGCGTGGTGCGACGGCGGGACCTGGGGCCGCCGACGCGTGTCCACCTCTACGAGCTGACCGAATGGGGGCGCGCGCTGGAGCCCATCCTGCTGCAGTTCGGCCGCTGGGGCAGCCAGTCCCCGCAGCTACCCGAGGGCGCTCTCGGCATCGACTCCCTGCTGCTCACCATCAAGGCGGGATTCAATCCGGCGCGAGCGGCTGATCTCCGCGGCGTCTACGCGTTCCACATCGACGCCGACACCTACCTCGCCGAGGTCGCCGACGACTCGGTGCAGCTGCGCCGCGGCACGACCCCGGAACCCGACGCGACACTCACCACCGACATCGACACCCTCCGAGCCGTCTGCGGGCACCAGATGACTTTGGCGGCGGCAGTGGACGCGGGCGTGCTTGCCCTGACCGGTGACAAGGACGCCACGCAGCGCCTCACCGATCTCCTCCTGGCTCCGTTCACGCCCCGCGCCTTCGCCGACGACGGCACCTAGCGGGGCGGGTGACGCCGGCGCTGTCCCGCCAGCCGGGCCAGCATGTTTTGGTACACCTTGGCCCGGTCGGCCGCTCGCGGGGACAGCACGTCGGCGCTCATTCCCGCGGACGCTTCACGCTCGGCAGCGGCGGCCGCCGCGTCGACGAGTGCCCGAAACGCTCGTTCCCGCTCCCGGTGCCGTTCGGACCAGGGTCGGACGGCTCTCGCGGCGAGGTACAGGCCGGCCGCGACGCAGCCGACCACGATGAGCAGCAGGAACAGGAACGCCACCACCTCGTCGAAGGAGGGCAGAGCCCCGGCCCGGCCGATGGACCGCTCCAGTTGCCGGTCGTCGCGGGCGTCGAGGTAGTCGCCCGCGCCAGCTCCGCCCAGGACGATGAACACCAGGAAGGCGATCACCTGCATCAGCAGGCCGTACCGGGATCGATCGATCCAGGCGGCCGGCGAGGACGGCCTCGGCGCGTACGCCGCACCGAGCCGGAACGCCGACGGTACGAGCACGATCGCGGCGGCCAGCCCACCCGCCACGAGCTGGGCGCTCAGGATGCCCGCGACCCGCGGATCGGGCCAACCCCGGGCCAACCAGGTGACGAGGACGAGGAGGCCCGTCCACCCGGCGACGAACGTCAGCGCCCGCCGCACGGCTGCCGCCCGCGCCGCCGGCCTGGCCCGTTCCGCCTCGGCGGCCTGCCACTGGTCGATCTGCCGCTGCGCGGTGCGGCGCTCGTCGGCGGCCTGGTGTCGCTGCGCCTCCCGCCGGGCCCGCTCGTCGGCACGCCGGGCGTCGTCCGCCTCCCGCCGGGCGCGCTCGTCGGGGCCGACGAACGGCGCCAGCAGGTGGGGCCGGTTCGGCTCCCGCAGCGGATGCCGCGGTGGCAGGTCGGCGGGGACGCGCCACCCGAGGTCGGTGCCGAGCACCACCCGCATGCCACCGACCAGCCGGTCGGGCAGGAGCGTCGCGACAGCGGAGGCGTCGCGTCGGGCGTCGAGGCCGTCGACGATGAGCACCAGCCGCTCGCCCCGCCGCTCGCACGCCTGGGCCGCGTCGATGTACCGGCCCAGCAGGTGCGCCTCCCGGGTGGACCCGGTGAGATGGCCCGGCATGGACCGGTCGGTCAGCTCGACCAACTGCTCCAGCACGACGTCGACGAACGCGTCGCGGGTCTCCCGCTCGGTGCGGCCGGCGACGACGAAGTACGACACGACCCGTACTCCCGGGGGCGGGTGGAGCACGAACCAGGACAGCAGCGCGGTCATCCCGGTGCCCGGGGCAGCCTCCCACCGCAGGTACGCGCCCGACCCGTCACCCGCGCACAAGGCCGCGAGCCGCGCCAGCTCGGCATCGCGGTCGAGCAGGTCGGCCGGGGCGATCCGGTGCACCTCCGCCAGGTACGCCGACCGTACGACCGGGCCGAAGTTGATGTACTGGCGGCTGTGGGGGCCGAACTGCACGCCCTGGGCGTGGCGGGCGTCGATGCCGCGCGACCGGTCGTCCTCCGGCTGCCCGCTGTCGCCCATCTGCCCGGTTGCCTCAGTTGAAGGTGATGTGCTGGGTGCTGTAGCTGCCGAGTTGGACGCCCTTCGCCCCGCGCAGGTCGACCTGCCCGATCTCGGTGCGCACCCCGGTCGCCTCGGCCCTCGCCAGTAGCTCCCGCGCGAGGCTGAGGATCTGCTCGTCCCGGTCGACGCCCGCGCGGGTGAGATCGTCGGCGAGGTGTACCTGCCAGACGCCCGAGTCGGTGCCCCCGGCCTCGAACGCTCGCAGCGCCTCCTGGCCCTCGCCGGTCAGCCGGCGACGCACCAGGCCCCGGAAGCTCTCGGCGGCATCGCGGACCGCGGCGCTTGTCGCGTCGGCCACGCCTGTCGACGCGCCGAGCGCCAGGGCGGCGAGAAGCAGTTCCACACCGTCCACGGGTACCTCCGTCATTGCTGCCATCAGCGTTCCCCTATTGCACCATCCGGGCGCCGCGTGTGGACACCCGCGCCAGCTCCCCCGCCGGGACCGGCGGAAGCGACGGCGACCGTCCACGCAGGTGAGTTCGGGCGTGCAGGGCGAGCGCGGCCAATGTGTCCGGATCACGACACGCCCAGGTGGAGTGAGCCGCGGCGGTTCCGGTACGGGCGCTGCACGCCTGGGCCCACCGCACGAGCCGCCGTGGCTAGGGTGCAGACATGGTTGATCGGCGCCAGGTGATGAACTTCCGCGTCCGGGCCCAGCAGCTCGACCGGGACGAGGGCACGCTCGCCGACACCGCCGTCCTCGACATCGGGGTGCAGAACACCGGTCCGGACGGGGCCCGGTGGGCCCTCGCTGTCCGTGGCGTCGACGTGACCGCGATGTCCGACGCGGACGTGGTCCTGCTGTGGACGGTGCGCGGCGCCCCGCACCTCTACCGCCGAGCCGACGTGGGCCACGTGGTGGCCGCTGTCGAACCGTTCTCCGATGCCGACGCGGGCAAGCGCATCTACGACGCCGCCAAGCCGTTGAAGGCCGCCGGCATCGACAACCTCGCCGCCCTCGACGAGGTGGCCGCGCGCATGCGGACCATCGTCACCACGCCGACGGTCAAGGGAGACGTCTCCGGCCGCCTGGCCACGGTGCTACCCGAGCCGTACCTGCGGTTCTGCCGGGTCTGCGACGCCACACACCTCTACGAGATGCCGTTCCGGCTCGCCGCCGCGCGGGCCGGCCTGGAGCTGCAACTCGACACCTCGCCGCCGATCCTGCGCCGCATCACCGGGTTCACGAGGGCCGCCGCCCCGGTCGACCGGTTCGACCTGATCCGCGCGTACCTTCGCCTGCTCGGCCCGGCCACCCCGAAACAGGTGGCCGGCTATCTCGACGCCCCCGTGAAGGACGTGAAGGCGCGCTGGCCCGACGACGTGGTCGAGGTGACGGTCGACGGCGAGGTGCGCTGGCTGCTGGCCGCCGACGACAAGGCGCTGGAGTCGTCCGACGCCACCACAACCCGCCTCCTCGGCCCGTTCGACCTGTTCCTGCAGGCCAGGGACCGGCTGACACTGGTGCCCGGCCCCGCCCACGCCAAGGAGTTGTGGCCGGTGCTGGGTCGGCCCGGCGCCGTCCTGGTCGACGGCGACCTGGTGGGCACCTGGCGACCCCGCAAGTCCGGCAGGACGCTCACGATCGCGGTCCAGCCCTGGCAGAGACTGTCGGCGGGGACGCGCGACGCCATCACCGCACAGGCCGAACACCTCGCCGCGCACCGCTCCGCCACGTTCGCGGGCGTCGACTTCGCCAGCTAGCGGCCAGCACGACGAACGGCCGATCGGCCGGTACGGACGAGTACGCCGTGAAAGACTGTGGGGCGTCCTCGGCCGTCGACACCAGTCAACGAGCCCCCTCCCCCATCGGCCGCGGCAGGCACCGGCGCCCGGCGCGTGGAAGGGGCGAGGATGCAGCCAACCTGGCTCGTGGCGCTCTCCTGGGCCTCGCTCGCGGTCGGCGTCGTCAGCTTCGCGATCGTCCTCGCCGACACCTATCTCTACGGGCACCGTCAGCCGGTCAAGGTCATGGAGATCGTCTGGCTGGTAACCGTCCTCTACGTCGGTCCGGCGGCCGTTTGCCTCTACTGGAAATGGGGCAGGCCCGAGGCGCTCTCGCCACGGCGGCGGGACGATCAACCTCGACGGCCCCACCGGGGCATCATCCTGACCCAGGTGTCCCGTTGTGGCGCGCACTGCGCTCTCGGCTTCATCGTCGCCGAGGTTGCCCTGTACGCCGTCAGATTCGACCCGGCCCAGAACGGGCTGTGGATCGCTTACGCCGGCGACTATCTGGCGGCGGTGACGATCGCTGTTCTCTTTCGGCTCTTCGACCGGCCGGATCGCAGCGTCGCACAGATCGGGTACGCGCTGACAACAGTCGTGAAGATCGAACTGCTGACGATCACCGCGTTCGAGGTGGCGCTGTTCGCGTGGCTGACGCTGGCGCATCACATGGTCTTTCCGGAACCACCCCTGCGACCCGACAGCCCTACATTCTGGTTCGCCGGCCAGATCGGGCTGATCGCTGGCTTCATCACGGCCTGGCCCGCCGCCTCCTGGCAGGTCGGCCGAGGGCTGAGCGTCGCGCCCCGCTGACGTCGCCAGACCTCACGCTGACGGTCGCGGCGGGACCCGTCCGGGCCTCGCCGCGACCGGTCACCTGCCTCGTGGCACGGTCACGCCGCGAAGGCTGCCTGGCCGACCGGGAACCGCACGCCGGTGAGGTCTTCCGAGACGGCCCAGAGGCGTTGTTGCACGGTCAGGTCGTAGGACTCGGGGCTGGAGGTGACCAGCTCCGGGTGGCCGCGCGTCTCGCCCAGGCCGTCGGGGCCGTAGTACTGCCCGCCGAGGACGGACGGGTCGGTGGCGGCCCGCAGGGTGGGCAACGCGCCGGCCGTCGCGGGCTGGGTGATCACCGGGGCGAGCCAGGTGATCGGTGCGCGGACGACCGCCGGGGAGTTGCGGACCAGTTCGGTGTTGGAGACGCCGGGGTGTGCGGCCACCGCGACCGTGGTGCCGTGCGGGGCGAGCCGGCGCTGCAACTCGTAGGTGAACATCAGGTTGGCGAGCTTGGACTGGCCGTAGGCGGCGACCCGGCCGTACGAACGCTCCCACTGCAGGTCGTCGAAGTGGATGGCGGCGCGGATGCGGTGGCCGACGCTGCTGACCGTGACCACCCGGGAGCCGGGCACGGGCAGCAGCAGGTCGAGCAGCAGCCCGGTGAGCGCGAAGTGGCCCAGGTGGTTGGTGCCGAACTGCATCTCGAAGCCGTCGCGGGTGGTCTGCTTCGGGGTGTACATCACGCCTGCGTTGTTGATCAGAAGGTCGATCCGCGGGTGGGCGGCGCGCAGGTCGGCCGCGGCCGCGCGCACGGAGTCCAGCGAGGTCAGATCCAGTTCCTGTACGGAGACGTCGCCGTTCATCCGGGCGGCGGCCCGCTTGCCCTTCTCGGTGTCGCGCACGGCCAGCACGACCGACGCCCCGCGCTCGGCGAGCAGCCGGGCGGTCTCGAAGCCCAGCCCGGTGTTGGCCCCGGTGACCACGGCCACCCGGCCGTCCTGGCGCGGAATCTGCTGCTCGGTCCAGTTCATCTCAGGCTCCCAATGTACCGCCGGTAAGTTATGCCTGAACGGTAAAGTACCGCCGGTACACTGTCAAGAGACCGGCGGTACCTAAGTTAGGGTTGGCGACATGACGTTCAAGCGGGCGCGCAGCGAGGAGCAGCGCGCGGTCCGGCGCCAGGCGATCCTGGAAACGACCTCGGCGATGCTCGACGAGATGCCGGTGGCCGAGGTGACGCTGAACGAGCTGAGCCGGCGGGTGGGCCTGGCCAAGACAGCCGTGCTGCGCTATTTCGAGTCCCGCGAAGCGGTGCTGCTCGACCTGATGGACGACCGGACGACGACCTGGCTGGCCGAGCTGGAGCAGGAACTGGGCCAGGGCGTCGACCCGAGCGGGTCTGCGCTGGAACGGGCCGAGCAGACGGCGGACGTGCTCAGCCGGTCGCTCGCCGCCCAGACGGTGCTCTGTGATCTCTTCGGTGCGCAGGGCGGGGTGCTCGAACACAACGTCTCGGTCGAGGCGGTCCGCCGGCACAAGCGCGCCTCACTGGCCAACCTCGCGGTGATGGCCGACCTCATCCGGCGACACCTGCCCGAGGTCGGCGACCGCGCCGAGCTGTTCTGCCTGAACGCCTTGCTGATGGCTGGCGCGCTGTCCGCCTACACCTCGCCGCCGCCGAGCCTGCTCGCCGTGTATGAGTCCGAGCCGGCGCTCGCGGTTCACCACATCGACCTGCGGACAGCCCTGCGGCTTGCCATCATCACATCGCTCGTGGGCATGCTGCCGCGCTCCTAGTCCGACGCGGCTCGGAAGCTCGGCACCCGGGGCTGCGCGGAATTCGATGGTCACGAGGCTGCTCGTGGTCTACCGTGGCCCGCCGTGCTCTCAAACGAACGGATAATCGGACAGGCCCTGGATCGGATCGAGGCAGGGTACGTCTTTCCTGCGAAGGTCGCGGACATCGACGCCGCGATCCGGCGCCGCCTCGAGGCCGGCGAGTACGACGACCTGGACGGGCCGGCGCTCTGCGAAACGGTGACCGCTCACCTTCAGCAGGTGTGCCCCGACAAGCATCTGCGGCTGCTCTGGACCGACCAGCCGCAGTCGCTCGATCCGGCGGACGAGGACGGGGGGCGGGCCGCGTTCCTCGCGCTGCTCAGGGCGGAGAACCAGGGGATCCGCCGGGTCGAGCAGGTGGACGGGAACGTCGGGCTGATCGACGTGCGGCGCATCGCGTACGCCGACGAAGGTGCCGCTGCGATCGGCGCGGCCATGCAACTGGTCGCCCTCAGCTCCGCGCTCATCCTGGACCTGCGCGCGTGCTCCGGCGGAGCACCGGAGGGAGCCGCGATGTGGTGCAGCTACTTCTTCCGCGACGATCAGGTGCACCTCAACGACTTCTACGAGCGGTCCACCGGCAGCACTCGCCAGTTCTGGACTGCCGCGCACCTTCCCGCGCCGCGCTACGCGGACCGCCCGGTCTCTGTGCTCACCAGCGCGATGACGTTCTCCGGGGGCGAGGACGTGGCGTACACCCTCCAGGCGCACGGCCGGGCCGTCGTCGTCGGTGAGACGACCCGCGGCGGCGCGCATCCGACGGCCCGCCACCCGATCACCGAACACATCCTGGTGACCGTGCCGACCGCCCGGACCATCAACAGCGTCACCGGCACCAACTGGGAAGGCGTCGGAGTGGTCCCCGACGTACCCGTCCCGGCCGACCAGGCACTCGACACGGCACTCAAGGCCATCTCGGGCGCATAGGCGCGCGCGGCGGGACTCTCTCCGGGTCCCGCCGCGGTTCCGTGCTCCCGGCCGGTTGGGTGCCGACCGGGAACACCGCGTCAGGCGGTTGTCAGTCCTCGGGTCGCCAGCTCGCTGAGCGACGCGCCGCCGTTACCGCCGAGCGCCGCCCGAGCCACCGCCGGTTTGCGCAGCTCGAACACCTCGACGAGGATCGTCGGCGCCTCGGACCGGCGGCGGATCCCGTCGATCTCCTGCCGGTCAGGGTTGAACGGCAACGTCTGCCACTGATTCGCGGTCTCCTGCCAGCCGGACGAGATGGCCGCGGCCAGGCCGTCGAGCAGGCTCTCGTAGTTCTCCCGGCTGATCGCGCGACCCAGCCCGTACCGCTCGCGCAGGGCGAGAATCTTGGGCGGAGCCTCTCCGGAGTAGCTGTTGTTGATTCCGAGCCACCAGTGGGCGAAGTACGTGCCCTGGTAACCCTGGGCCAGGTAGCGCGACCCGTCGTGGTGCACCTCGATGATGAAGTTGTGCACCTGCGGGAACTGGCAGTCGAGCAGCAGGACGGTCTGGGCGTTGGCGGGCTGGACGAGCAGCGCCTGCTTGAGCGCGTCGCCCTTCCCCGCCCCGTAGGTTTTGCCGGACAGGCGGACGGGCTCGCCGCCCTTGTCGCGCAACTGCTCGCGAATCTGAAACGCGGCCATTCCACAGTTCGCCCACCTGCGGCTCTCGTCGCGCAACGTGATCTGCCGGTCGTCGGTCCGCCCCGTGCTCGCCACCGCCGCGTTGAGCTTCGCCAGGTCGTCGCCGCCGACAGCCTCGTCACGCTGCCGTTGGCTGTCGTCGGTGGCAAGGGCCATGTCGTTCCGCGCGTTGCTGGTCGCGGCGGTGATGGCTTCGGCCCAGGTCCCGAAGCTTCGGTGCGGCAGCAGCTTGCTCGCCGACCAGTTCACCAACGCCCCGACCACCTCGCCCGTGAGGTCTCTGGGCAGCAGCGGTTTGATCCGGGTCAGGATGTCGTGGCACGCCTTCTCGTCGGTCTCCAGGTTGGGAATTTGACCGTTCGGTGGGTAGGTGTCCCGCTCCTCCGCGATGATCAGCATCCGAACCTCCACTGTCCGCTGTCTACGACCGCCCCCACGGCGAGCCGGGTTCCAGATTGGACCCTCCGTGAGCGGACGAACACAGAACGTCGGACTTCCGTCCCGGATCGCGACTTCGTCGCTCAGTCCGCGACGAGGCGTACCCGGTGGATCTGAGGTCCGGGTGAGGGCGGTGCGATCAGCGGGTGTGGCGGACGAGCGTCGCCAGTCGCGCCACGCCGGCCGGCGCCGGCTGCGCGCGGGGGACAACGGCGATCACGGTACGCGCCAGAGGCCGGCACCGAACCTCGGCCGGCGCGACAACTGTCCGCCTCGACGAGGGCCCGAGCCGCCCCACGCACGGCACCGAAGCTGGTGCGGTGCTGATTGTCGGACTCGACGGACGAAGCCCCCAGCCAATCGGCAGACTTACACGAGGGCGGGTATTGCTCGCGTATCAGTCATCGTGAGCTGCCGATTTCCTCGTGCGAAGACGTGGCTGTGAGGAAGACTGGGGCCGTCAGCGGCGGTTTGCTTGTTCGATCCCGTCGGACCACCGATGAAGTTGCGCGAACGCCTGGTCATGGCTGACAGCGAAGCTGGCGAGCTGATCGGCGTGGCTGACAAGGAGCGGCGACGTTGAGTGACACGGATCTTGGCACCCGCAGCGACCGGGGTAGTGAGTACGCCGACCTCTCCCGCATGGTCCGAAACGCGGGTCTCCTCGACCGACGAGCCCGCCGCTACGCGGCGCGGGTGACGGTGATGCTGGGTTGTCTCGTAGTGCTGGGCGTGCTGTTCGTGCGGCTCGGGTCGTCGTGGTGGCAGACGGCTACCGCGGCCGGTGTCGCGGTGCTCCTCGCGCAGTTGGCGTTTCTCGGTCACGACGCCGGGCATCGGCAGATCTTCCGCTCCCGCCGGGCGAACGACGTGGTCGGCCTGGTGTGCGCCAACGTGGTGACCGGGATCAGTTACGGGTGGTGGGTTGACAAGCACAACCGCCACCATGCGCATCCGAACACCGAGGGCCGCGACCCCGACCTCGCGGTGACTCCGCTGTCCTTCACCCCGGTTCAGGCTGCGGCGCAGCGGGGCCTGCGGGCGCTGTTCGTCCGGCACCAGGCGGCGCTGTTCTTTCCGCTGCTGCTGGCGGAGGGTCTGCATTTGCACGGCGCCAGCGTCCGAGCGGTCGTCCGCCGCAGCGGACTCAAGCGCCGACGCACGGAAGCTGGCCTGCTCGTCCTGCATTTCGCCGGCTACCTCGGGGCCGTGTTCCTGGTCCTGAGCGTTCCGCAGGCGATCGTGTTCATCCTGGTCAACCAGGCCCTGTTCGGGCTCTACCTGGGCAGCTCCTTCGCCCCGAACCACAAGGGCATGCCCATCCTGTCCGAGGCCGACGACCTCGACTACCTACGCCGACAGGTCCTCACCTCCCGCAACGTGCGCGGCGGCCCGTTCCTCGACGCACTACTCGGTGGGCTCAACTACCAGATCGAACACCACCTCTTCCCCAGCATGCCCCGACCCAACCTCCGCCAGGCCCAGCCGCTGATCCGTCAATTCTGCGCGGAACACGAGATCGCCTACCACGAAACCACCCTCATTCAGTCCTGGGCACAAGGGCTGGCACACCTACGGGCAATGGGGGCCGGATCGACCCGACCTGGCAACCGCTGAGACTGGTTCCGCCAGCTACCCCCTGGTCGCTCGGCTGCTGCGGCCGGCCAGGGGAACCGGTCGGGGCGGTGCGCTCAGGCTGATCAGCGGGTGAGGCCGACCAGCGTCGCCAGTCGCGCCACGCCGGCCGGCGCCGGCTGCGCGCGGGCAACATCGGCGATGAGAGTACGCGCCAACGGCCGGCACCGAACCTCAGCCGGCGCGACACTGTCCGCGTCGACCAGCGCGCGTGCCGCCCCCCGCAGGTCACCCATCTCCAGGTACACCCGCGCGGCATCCACCAGGTACGCGCCCCGGTACTCGGCCGGCAGCCGCCGCCACGCCTCCCGCCGCACCACAGTCGAGTGCCGTCGTACCGCCTCGTCGGCGTCACCCCGCTCCGCCGCCAGCAGCACCCGCGCCAGGTCGACGACGATCGGACCGAAGGTGGTGCGGTGCTGATCGTGCCCCGGCATCTGCGCCGGGGCACGGCCGGGTCAGACGTTCTGCCTGCGGTGGCGGGTCATCAGGAGCAGCACTGCACCGGTGAGCAGCATGGTGAGGCCGGCCGCTACGGGCATGCCGAGTGAGGCGCCGGTGACCGGCAGGATTGCCTCGTAGTGGAACGCGACCTCTTTCGACGTACCACCCGGCGTGGTCACCCGGATCTCGGCCTTGCCCGCCGCGCACGGCGGCGTGCGGAACGTCAACGAGCGGCCGTTCGCTGCGACGGTGACCTCACTCGCGGCGATCGTCCGTCCGCAGATACCGAGCGTGGTCTGGCCCGGGACGAACCCGCTGCCCCGGACGGTCACGACGGTGCCGCCCGCGGTGCTGCCGTTGTCCGGGGAGAGCGACTCGATCCTCGGTGCGACCGCGACCGCGCGGTAGGTGAACGTGCCGGCGTTCGCGGTACCGCCCGGGAAGACCAACTCGACGGTCGCTGGACCCGCCGGGTTCGGCGGGGTCACCACCGTGATCGTGGTGCCGGCCGGGTTGACGGTGAAGCCGGTGCCGGCCACCCCGGCGAAGGTCACCCCGGTCGCCCCGGTGAACCCGGAACCCGTAATTGTCACCGTCGTACCGCCGGCGGGCGGCCCCTCGCCCGGCGTCAGACCGGTTACCTCGGCACCGGTGCCGTCGGCCAGATAGGTGTACGGCAATGCGGGCGTCGAGCCACCGGCCGTGGTGACCACCACCGCCGCCGGGCCCACCGTTCCCGGCGGTGTCACGGCCGTCAACGACGTACCGTCGGCGGTCACGACCACGTTGGTGGCCGCCACTCCGTCGAACCTCACCGCCGTGGCATTCGGCACGAAGCCGGTGCCGGTGATCGTCACCGGTTGACCACCCGCTTGTGGGCCGGAATTCGGCGAGATCGCCGACGCCGTCGGCGGCACCGCCGGCGGGCTCTGACAGGAGGCCTCCGCGAGGATCACCTGACCGAGCGAGAACTGCACCGGTTCAGCGCCATTGAGCCCGGAGACGGAGAGCAGCGCGCGCACGTTGATCGCGACCGAGTTGTTCGGCGTGCCGGTGAGCTGACGGTCGACGACGGCGCGCAAGGTGGCGTTGGTCAGACCGGTGACGGTGACGTTCGCGGTGAACTCCTGGGCCGTGTCACGGACGCTGATCGGCTGACCGAAGACCGCGATATCCTCGGCGGTGGCTCCGGCGCCGGTGTTGCCGGCGCTGCACTGGACGGTCACCCCCAACTGGGAGACGTCCAGCACCTCGACGCCGAGGACGCTCAGCGTGAAGTTGGCGAGCTGGGACGAGGCGGACGACGTGGTCGGCCCGCGGGTGGCGGTGACCTCCGCGACCGTGCCGGTGGCGACCACGTTCTCCGGATCGGAGAGGGTGATGTCCACCGACGTCTCCTCGTCCGTACCGCCGCCGGGTGGGGCGGTCACGCTTCCGAAGGTGCCCTGGGCCTGGACCGACTCGTCGCCGGGGTCTCCGACCAGGTCGAGCACCGCGCCCCGCGCAGCGGCGTCGCCCGGGGCCGCGAGCGCCGGCGGCGCCAGCCCCAGACCGGCCGCGCCAGCCACCAGTAACCCCACCGATACCACCGACAGTCGTCGCCGGACAGATCCCATCGCTTTCCCCGTTCAGCTCAAGCAGGTGCCGGTGCGCGGAACCTGGATCCACGCCACTCAAAGGCGAAACGAGACAGAGCGCGGCGCGCAATGGGTGGAACCACCGAGAGTGCATGGACAACTACACTTCGTCACCGAAATCGCGGCGAAGTCGTCCGCAGTTGGATGATGTGAGGCCAGGGCCAGCAGACCCGCGTAACCCGTCCCGGCTTGAGCCGGACGCTCCCGAAGTGCTCCCCGGTGTGTAGCCATCCGGCCCCGCCGTGGGTCTGATCTGGTTGATCAAGCCCGGGCGGGGCCGGATGTCCCTGCGTGCTGCTGGCGACTGCCGTCAGGCTCCGGCGATCTGCGTGGCCGCCTTCACGCACCGCCGGCGAGGCCGGCGCGGGCAAGGTGGTGGCCGAGCGCCGGCCGTCAACGGGTCAGGCCGACCAGCGTCGCCAGTCGCGCCACGCCGGCCGGCGCCGGGTGCCCCCGGGCAACCTCGGCGATCACGGTACGCGCCAGAGGCCGGCACCGAACCTCGGCCGGTGCGACGCTGTCCGCGTCCACCAGGGCGCGTGCGGCGCCGCGCAGGTCGCCAACCTGGAGGTACGCCCGCGCGACATCAACCAGGTACGCGCCCCGATACTCGGCCGGCAACCGCCGCCACGCCTCCCGCCGCACCACAGTCGAGTGCCGTCGTACCGCCTCGTCGGCGTCACCCCGCTGCGCCGCTAGCAGCACCCGCGCCAGGTCGACGACGATCGGCCCGAAGCTGGTGCGGTGCTGATCGTCGTACCCCCGAAGGTTTGTGGCGACGCCCGCGGCCCGGTCGGTCAGCTCGTCGGCGCGGCGGTGCTCGCCGCAACCGGCGGCGGCGAGGGCGGCCTGGAGCAGCAGCGTCCCACCCACGGCCCACTCCCCCGCCGACCATCCCCTGCCCTCGCCCCGGTGATCATGGGGTTGGCGGGAGGTTTGATCTCTATACGTCCCGTCAACGTCATGATCACCGAAGCGAGATGGGGCCGGGTCGGTGGTGGGCGGGAGGATGCGGTTGGCTGCGGTAAGGGTCGCGGTCAGGGCCAGGCGGTCGCGGCCTGCGGCGCGTAGCGCCTGGCCGATTGAGATGGCCGCTGTCGCCGCGAGGGTCGGGGCGTCGGCGTCGGCGTCGGCGGCCATCGCCCGGTCGGCGACCAGCCAGGCGAGGTCGGCCTCGCCGAGCTTCACCAACAGCGACGAGGTGATCCGGTACGCCTGCACCAGCAGCTCCGCCGACCGCGCACCCTGGGCGGCGTCGAGCAGACCCGGCAACAGCCGCACCAACTGCCCGTAGTGCGCGTGCTGGTACGTCAACCAGGCGTGCCCAACCTGCCGTCTCAGCTCGTCCGTCTGTGGTGGAGCCTGCGGGGTGTCGTAGCGGGCGAGAGTGGCCCGGATGTCGTCCACCCCGTCCGGCGGGCCCGCCGCGGTGCTCCGTGGCTGACCGAGCAGCAGCTCTGGATCGACCCGCAGGACGCGGGCCAGGTCCTGGATGACCGAGTACCGGTCCAGGGGGCGGACACCCCGTTCGATCTTGTCGACCCAGCTCTTGGACCTGCGCAGCCGGTCGGCGAGCATCTGCTGGGTCATCTGCCGCCGCACCCGCCAGCTCGCCACCCGTCGACCGATAGGCAGGTCATCGCTGGCCACGCCGCCACCGCCGGTCCGGGACCGCGCGGGTCGTGTCCTCTACGGGTACGCGCTCCGCCTCGGCCTGGGCCAGGATGCGCTGCTTGGCAGCCTCCCGCTCAGCAGCCTCGGACTGCTCACCTTTGCTTGGTTGCTTATCGCTGTTCATTCCACCTCCGTTAACCGGGGCGGGACATTGAGCCTCTGCCGCCCGGGAACTCCCTGCAAGCAGGGAAGCGGGCTGCCGACTGACGGGCCAGATGGCGAGCGATGCGCTCGGTTGCGCTGGTCAGGACGTGGCTTGCGTGGGGTTGCGCCGGTCCCCATCGAACGGCGGCAACCCATAGGCTCATCACTGTTGGTAGTTGCGTGATGGCTGGAGGCGGAACATGGCGCGACCGGTGACGAATGCGGCGTTCGACGGGCTACTGACTGCCGCTGGCTACGGGAACGCGCACGCCGCATTCGCACGCCAACTCAATCACGCCGGCCGAGAGCAGGGTGCCTGGCGGTACGACGCAGCCAGCGTCTACTGGTGGCTGCGCGGTCGCCGGCCTGGGGAGCACGTCCAACAGGCCATGGCCGAAACACTCGCTCGCAAACTCGGGCGTACCGTCTCTGCGTCAGAGCTGGGATTCGGCGTTTCGGACAGCACCGGAACATGCGTCTACCCCGCTTCCGTCGATGCAGCGATAGATGCCGCCGAGCAGATCTGGATCACGCTCACCAAGCACCTCAACCGGCAGGTGGACGGGACCTTCGACAGCGGCAAAGCCCTACAGGCGGCGCTCGGTTGGCGGTACGACCTGCCCGATAAGACGGTCAGCCGACACGGCCGGCAACAGGTCACCTTCACCGACGTTCAATCGCTGTACGCGCTGGCGGACCACTTCACCGACCTGGACCGACGTCACGGCAGCGGAAGTCCCCACACCCGTGCCGTCATGGCCGACCTGCTTGTACGTCAGGTCGGGCCGATGTTGCGGGGCACCTACACCGACTCAGTGGGGCGCGATCTCATCCGTGCGGCGGCGACGCTCGCCGGACAACTCGCCTTCATGTCGTACGACGCGGGCGAGCACGCCATGGCGCAACAACACGTGACCCTCGGTCTGCGGCTTGCAAAGGCCGGTAACGACCGCCTCTACGGCGCTCACCTGCTGGCGAACCTTGCTACGCAGGCTGTGTTCCTGGGCCACGCTCGGGAGGCTTCTCGGCTCGCCGAAGCTGCCATTGACGGGGCTGGCCGTGCCCCCGCCACTGTCCTCGCTCGGCTACACGCCACCGCCGCTACGGCCTATGGACAGGCAGGCGAGCAACGCGCCTGCCAACTTTCCCTAGCCAAGGCTGAGCGTGCTCTTAGCCGGACGGACGCAGAGCCCGGCCCGCGATGGGTCGGCTACTTCACCCCGGCTCACCTGGCCGGAGCCGCGTTGAGATGCCTAGGCGACCTGCACCTGTACTCGCAGGCCCTACGACATGCACCCGACGCGCTTACCCTCAGCAGCCAGAACACCCGAACCCGTGCCCTGCACACGATTCTCGTCGCTTTGACTCATGCCCGCGCTGGTGACACCGATGCGGCCTGTGGCTGGAGCCTGACGCTGGCGCAGGGCGTTGCGGGTGTCCAGTCGGTGCGCGTTCGTCAGCGCCTCGGCGAACTCGCTACCACGCTTCGGCCGCGCCAGTCATCGCCCCAGGTCAACGAAGTCCTGCATGCCCTCGCGGCCGCGTCAGTAGCCACGTAGGACGAGAGCGCAGCTAGGCAGGTCCGCTAGCGTCACCGAGGTGACTTGGACGGAGCCCGCAACCTGGTACGCCAACCTGGCTTCCTTCTACGCTGCCGCCGCGGCTTTGATCACCGACCCGACGGGCAACGTCCTGCTCGTCAAGCCCACGTACCGCGACCACTGGGCCTTCCCCGGCGGCTACGTGGACGAGGGTGAGTACCCACATGATGCCTGCGCCCGCGAGATTCGAGAAGAGTTGGGCGTCGCGCTGACGGTGGGCGCTCTGCTCGTACTCGACTGGGCACCGCCCACCGGACAGCGACCCCGTGCGATCGTCAGTTTCACGTTCGACTGCGGGTCCGTTGCTGGCCTCGACGGCTTCAACCTGCCGGGAGGGGAGTTGGAGGATGTCGCCTTCTTCTCCTGCCACGAGGCCGAGCGTCGCCTTCCCGGCAACGTCGCCACCCGAGTCGGTGCGGCGATGCACGCCCGTGGCCGACACGCTCCGATGTACCTTGCAGGCGGCCTAACGTTCCCTCTCCGCTAATGACCGGGGGCAGAACCATCCACCTGCCGGACCCGCCCGGCGACGCCAGCTCGGAGCTGTCGGCAGGGCCGACCAGATAGCCGGCACGCACTCGGCGGCGCTCTCGCGGGCCGGATCTCCGGACTCGGTCCCCTGACCAAGCAGGTCGGCCACCGTGACCTGGAGTGCGGCAGCGAGAGCGACCAGGGTGGAGCGACGGTCGATGGTCTTGCGACCCGACTCGACCTGCGACACGTACGACTGGGTGACACCAGCAAGCCCAGCGAGGACGGCCTGATTCATGCCGCCCCGGCGCATCCGCCAGTACCGGATCCTGGCACCGATGGTGTCCGGCTTCTTCACCATGCCTTCACCCGCTCCCAGCTGGAAGCTACCTACTCTATCCCGCACGGTAGGGCGGCAGAACATTGGAACGGCTCTCTCCAGTTCACTGAGACCATTGAACCGGCCATAACGCATGATTTTTGTCGTCCAGGCGACACTCGCTACCGGCCGCAAGCCGAGCAGCGCGATGATCGGCAGATGTCCCGCCGCACGCACTTTTGAACAACTTTCGTTCCGCTCGCCGCGCACGCAGCGGCGGCATCCCACCTAAACATTGCCAGTTAGCCCTGAAGCGGAACCCGTTTCACTCCGCACACGTCTGGCATCTGCCGAGATCCATGGAGTATCGAATGAGCACTGTTGCACTCACTCTTGTCGGGCTAGGCGCATCCGTCGTAAAGAATGCGACGAAATTATGGCTTGGCGACAAAGCTATTGCAGCAGATGTTTCAGTCGACGCCGTCGACGCAATCTCCTCCAGGCTATCCGATGTACTACAGGAACGGAAGCTTAGACGAACATTTGATCGACTTGCGGATACCGTAGCAGACAAACTTACCGCGTTTGTAAGCAGAGAGTTTCATGATCTAGCCGAGAATGAGAAAGCAGCTGCTCTTCAAGCTGTCCAAGACACCCTTGAGCGCTCCCCATTGAAAGACTACGACCTTTTTGAACACGACCTAAACGCGGCATACGTAGACAAGTATCTCCGCCGCCAGTTTCCCCAGGCGAAGGATCTTGCTGGACTCTCCGAACCCGCCAGGGCTTTATACGACATCGTACTCAGAGATTGTTGCGAGTATATCGTCCAGGTTTCCATCACTTTACCGCAGTTCCAATCAAATGCACTTACGGAAATACTCCGCCGAGAGTCTGATATTGCCGAAACTTTGCAAGATGCCCTTGCCCGCTTGCCTGAGCGTAGTGCAAGAGGAATCGTCGACTTCGAAGTTGACTATCGACGCCAGGTAGCGAACTCTTTAGACCGTCTAGAGCTATTCGGAGCAAGGCTCGAAGACGCGTCCAGACGGTACCCCCTCAGCGTTGCGTACATCAGCCTGTCCGTCACATCCGAATTGAGCAATGGTGAGGAGCTCCCTGCGGCCGGGGCCGAACCGACAGACACGATAAAGGTGAATCAACTTCTTTCAAGCAGCCGGCGGGTACTCCTAAGAGGCGGTGCCGGTGGCGGCAAAACCACATTATTGCGTTGGATATCGGTCCGGGCGGCACTGAAGGACTTCCCCGACGAGCTTTCGAGCTGGAATCAGCTTGTGCCGTTCTTCATACCTCTGCGAACCTATGTCGATCAGCAGTTGCCATTACCGGGGCAGTTTGTCGATCATGTCGGCCGACATATCCGAGAGGAAATGCCAAATGGATGGGTGCAGTCGCTGATGCGGGCGGGCCACGCCGTAGTTCTTGTCGACGGCGTGGATGAGCTTCCCGAACATCAACGAGAAACGGCACGCGAATGGCTAGAGAGCCTCGTCGAGACATTCCCAGGGGCCTTATACATAATAACGTCGCGCCCAGGAGCAGCCGCACCAGACTGGCTAGACGGAGCAAGCTTTAAATCATACGAGCTCCAACCAATGACCCCCTACGACGTCCATGCATTCGTGCGTCATTGGCACGAGGCTATCCGAAACGCGAACCCCGATGTGTCCGAGAAAGAGGCATTGCTGGAATACGAGTCGTTGCTGCTCAACAGAATTAGGAATCGGGGTCATCTTCGGTCTCTAGCGGAAACGCCTCTCCTATGCGCGCTAATCTGCGCTCTGCATTACGACAGACGAGGACAGCTGCCGACTAACCGGATGGAGTTGTATGACGTCGCGCTCGAAATGTTGCTTGAGCGTCGTGACGCAGAACGTCGCCTTGCAGCGGATTTGACTCTTTCCCGAACGGACAAGGTGCTTCTCTTACAGGACATTTCATATTGGTTTATCCGCAATGGCTGGTCAGACGCAGAACGGGATAGAGTAATTCAAAAGATTCGCGAGAAATTGCCGCAAATGCCCCAAATCAAGGCTGCTCCCGATCGCGTCTACAAACACCTCTTGGAGCGAAGTGGCCTGCTGCGAGAACCTTTGGTGGGAAGGGTTGACTTCGTCCATCGAACGTTTCAAGAGTATTTGGCAGCACTAGGAGCATTGGCGGCCGATGACGTTGGTGCGCTCATTGCCAACGCCCACAGAGACCAGTGGCGTGAAGTGGTGGTAATGGCCGCCGGACACGCCCACGCTAGGGAGAGGCGGGAATTGTTGCAGGGCATCCTTGACCGAAAGGATACTGACACGAAAAGAAGGGACCATCTCAGCCTGCTAGCAGTAGCCTGCCTTGAAACGTCGCCGGAGTTAGACCCGAAGGTTCGGCGACAGATCCAGCAGCGGGCTGAGGAGGTTCTGCCGCCAAGGAGCATAACAGCAGCGAAGGTTATTGCCTCGGCTGGCGACTTCGCAACTGACCTACTTGCAAGGACAAGGCCGCGCTTAGCTAAAGAGGTTGCCGCGACGATCCGGGCAGCCGCGGATATTGGAACGGATGGCTCCCTCAGCATTATTCAGCGTTATGGGAAAGACAGACGTGCGACAGTGGTAAGGGAGCTGCTCTTGGCTTGGCCTCGTTTTGATGTCATTACGTACGCGGCAACGGTCCTCGCGCATAACCCTCTTCACAATGGCTTCCTCTATATCGACGATCCGTCCTTAGTGCCGGCGCTCAAGTACTTGAAGCACCTTAACCGCCTCAGACTTTCAGCAGTACCCAGGCCAGCCTCTGCCACCTTCGTAGGCGACCTCCCCAACCTCAACGAATTGTGGCTGCGCGCGCCGACAGACGGCGACCTCGGACCCCTTGGTAAGGCTACTCACCTAAGCAGTCTTCACCTCCTCAACCCACTAGAAACGAGTATCCGTAGACTGACGCCTCTCCCGAACCTTCGGTCCGTCGGCATTTACCAACCCATGTCTGAAATCTCCTGGCCAGATATCCAGTTCGCGCCTAATGCGACCGCCGTCACAGTTGAGTCTGCGAAGATGGTCGCGATGATTGACGTGGCGGATTCATTCCCCAACGTGCAGACTCTGTCACTTTCGGGATGCATGATTCACAACTTCGACGGTATCCAACGCATGAAGAACTTGAAGGCCCTGGATCTGTCACAAGCAATCATCGAGGACCCCAGCGCGCTCCGATCACTTGAAGGAATTCGAGTATTGGACGTCACAGACACCAAGGCAGAAGGACTGGAAGAAATCGGCCATCACCTAGGCATGGACTTCCAAAGGATTCCCACTGGGCACTACACGAGCCTCCATTACTACCCAGGTATCACGGTGTACTTTCCTCGCTGGGTCTACTTCAACAGACCAGACAGGTCGGTTTGGTATCGCCGCGGGCGATAGCCGGAACACTGAACGGAAGAGTAGGACCGTCCAACGCTGCTCGATGATCGCTCCGTCTCAACACGACAGAGCGATCACATCTCTTAAGCCGTTGGCCGTTCTCTGGCCGCTATCCACCTAAGGGAAGCTCACCCGTCGTAGGAACCAAAGCGCCTCCCCATGAGGCCAAGCACCCTAATGCCGTTGCTACTGTCAATTCGATGAGGCGGCTTCAGCGCGTTTGCCTCCGTCGACAATGGGTTGCTAAATCGCGCTACCCAATTGGTTGACGGCCTTCAATGCCGGGGCTCGACTATCTAGCCATCAAGGACGGGTGGTTAAATTTGGAAGAGGGGTAGGGCCGTAGCGGGGCTAGCAAACCATCCGCTGCGACGGCTTATTGGATGGGGGTGTTGGTCAGAGCGCCACGATCGCCGCAGTCTCCGCCGGCAGCTCGATCCGATCACGCATCACCGTGACCCCCTCACCCGTAGCCAGCAGCACCCGCCGCGCCACACCAGGCAACGACACCCCCTGCCCCCGCCCAGCGAAGTTGGCGACCACCAACGTCTCCCCCCGCCGCATCAGCAGGTACTGGTCCCCGTGCTGCACCGACACCTCGTGCATCCGAGGATCCGACAGGTCAGCCACCGACCGCCGCAACCCGATCAACCGCTGGTAGAACGCCAGCATCGAAGCATGCTCAGGCTTGTCCAGCTCGGCCCAGTCCAACCGCGACCGTACGAACGTCTCCGGGTCCTGCGGATCGGGCACGTCCCCCTCAGCCCACCCGTGCGCGGCAAACTCACGCCGCCGCCCAAGGGCCACGGCGGTAGCCAGCTCCGGCTCAGGGTGCGAGGTGAAGAACTGCCACGGCGTAGAGGCCGCCCACTCCTCCCCCATGAACAGCATCGGAGTGAACGGCGCGGTCAGCAGCAACGTGGCGCCGACCCGCAGCAGCGCGGGCGAGAGAGAAGCCGAGATCCGATCCCCGGTCGCCCGGTTCCCGATCTGGTCGTGGTTCTGGAGGTAGGCGACCAGCCGATGACCGGGGATGCGGGAATCCAGAGCCCGCCCGTGGTGACGGTTACGGAAGCTGGACCAGGTGCCGGCGTGGAAGAAGCCACCGGTCAGCACGTCCGACAGCGTCTCCAGGGACCCGAAGTCCCCGTAGTACCCCTGCCGCTCCCCCGTCAGCAACGTGTGCAGCGCGTGGTGGGCGTCGTCGTTCCACTGGGCGTGCAGCCCGTACCCGCCAGCCTCCCGAGGGGTGATCAGCCGTGGATCGTTGAGGTCGGATTCGGCGATCAGCGACAGCGGCCGGCCCAGGTGCGTCGACAGCGACTCGACCTCGATGGCCAGCTCTTCGAGCAGCGGGATCGCCCGGGTGTCCGGCAGGGCGTGCACGGCGTCCAGGCGGAGGCCGTCGATGTGGTAGTCGCGCAGCCACATGAGCACGCTGTCGATGATGTAGCGGCGTACCTCGTCGGAGTGCGGGCCGTCGAGGTTGACCGAGCGCCCCCAGGTGTTGCTCTGCTCGGCGAGGTAGGGCCCGAACCGCGGCGCGTAGGCCCCGGAGGGCCCGAAATGGTTGTAGACAACGTCGAGGATCACCCCCAACCCGCGAGCGTGGGCGGCGTCGACGAACCGTTTCAGGCCGTCGGGACCGCCGTAGGGCTGGTGCGGGGCAAACCAGCAGACGCCGTCGTACCCCCAGTTGTGTTCGCCGTTGAAGGCGTTGACCGGGAGCAGTTCGATCAGGTCGACACCGAGGTTCACCAGGTGGTCGAGGCGGTCGATGGCCGCGTCGAAGGTGCCCTCCGGGGTGAAGGTGCCGATGTGCAGCTCGTACAGGATGCTGCCGGGCAGTTGCCGGCCCGTCCACGCGCTGTCGGACCACTCGAAGGCGGAGTGGTCGTAGCGGCGGCTCGGCCCGTGCACCCCCGCAGGCTGCCACGGCGAGCGGGGGTCGGGCAGTGGGGTTTCGTCGTCGTTCAGCAGAAAGGAGTAGTCGAGGCCGGCGTCGGGCACCTCGACCTGCCACCAGCCGTCGGCGGCGGCGCGCATCTCGTGGTCGGTGTCGCGGGCCAGGCGCAGCCGCACCCGCGTGGCGTCCGGCGCCCAGACGGAAAACTCGGTCATCAAACGGCCTCCTCGGCAGCGGGGAGAGGAGCCAGCAGAGCGACGGGATAGTCGGCCAGAAGATTGTCCAGCGACGTCTCCCCGCCACTGTAGACCCGGCCGGTGAACAGGTCCTTCACCTCGTTAACACCAAGCGACAGGGCTGTGTCGCGCCAGCCGCCGGCGCGCGCCAGACCCAACGGCAGGCGGGTCGCCACGGCGATCGCGCCGCCCCGGTCGAACGCCACCACGTGCCGACCGGCCGGCCCGTGCGCCGGCACCGGCCGGTAGCCGGTGAACAGCTCCGGGTGCGCCCGCCGCAACCGCAGCGTCCGCGACACCACGAGCAGCTTCGCCGCGCCGTCGGTGTCGACCGGGGGACGCCAGCCGCCGTCGAGCCGCGCCAGCATCTCCCGGCGTACGTCGAAGTCGACCGGCCGGCGATTGTCCGGGTCGACGAGGGAGTTGTCCCACAGTTCGGTGCCCTGGTAGGTGTCCGGCACGCCGGGCATGGTGAGCTGGATCAGCTTCTGCCCGAGCGAGTTGCACCAGCCGGCCGGGGTGATGGCGGCGGCGAGTTCGGTCAGCTCGTCGTGCAGGCTCGGGTCGTCGTACATCCGGTCGATGACCGCGTGCATGGCCTGCTCGAAGCCCGGGTCCGGGTCCGCCCAACTGGTCGAGGCCGCGGCCTCCCGGGCGGCCTTCTCGGCGTACGCGTGCAGCCGCTCCCGCTCGATCGGCCACGCGCCGACGGCGGTCTGCCAGAGCAGGTGGGCGAACGACGGGTCGGGCAGCGGCGCGTACTCCATCCAGGTCGTGACCTGCTCGGCCCAGCGGTCCGGCAGCTCGCTGAGCACGGCGAGGCGGGCGCGGACGTCCTCGCCGCGCTTCGTGTCGTGGGTGGAGAGGGTGGTCATGCTGGCGGGCCAGCGGACCTGCCGGGCGGCGGCGAAGCGGTGGAACTCCGCCGGTGGCACGCCGAAGTGGGCGGGGCTGCCGCCGACCTCGTTGAGGGCCACGAACCGGGTCCAGCGGTAGAACGCGGTGTCCTCCACGCCCTTGGCCATCACCGCGCCGGTGAGCTGCGGGAAACGCATCGCCAGCTCGTCGTCGGGGTCGCGCAGCCGGCGGGTGACCGCGTCCAGGGCGCCGGTCAGGTCGGGGCGGCGGCGGCCGGCCTCGGAGCGGGCGGCGGCCAGGTAGCGGGCGCCGTGTGGTGGGTAGCCGCGGTAGACCGGGAAGGCAGCGGCCAGCTCGGCGAGCGCGGCGCGGGCCTGCTCGGTCGGCACCTCGGGGGCGAGCGCGGCGAGGCGGGTCAGCTCGGCGGCGAGCAGCGTGGTGGCGGCGGCCAGCTTCGTGGTGTGGGTCAGGTCCTGCCACGAGGTGTGGTGCCCGGCGAGGCGGGTGTCCAGCGCCGTGAAGTCGCCCTCGGCGTCCGGGTCGATGAACAGGCCGTTGACCGCGGCAAGGGCGTCGTAGCCGGTGGTACCGTCCACCGGCCAGTCCGGCAGCTCCTCGCCGTACTCCAGGATCTTCTCCACCACGAGCCAGGCGTCCGGCGCGGCCTCGCGCAGCCGGGCGAGGTAGCCGGCGGGGTCGCGCAGGCCGTCCGGGTGGTCGACGCGGATGCCGTCGACCTCGCCCGCGGCGGCCCAGCGCAGGATCAGCTCGTGGGTGGCGGCGAACACCGCCGGGTCCTCCACGCGCAGGCCCGCCAGGCCCGCGATGGCGAAGAACCGGCGGTACGTCAGCTCGGCGTCCCCGCGCCGCCAGGAGATCAGCTCGTAGTGCTGCCGATCGTGCACCTCGCGGGCGCTGCCGTCGCCGGTGCCGTCGGCGACCGGAAAGCGGTGCTCGTGGTAGCGCAGCTCGCCGTCGACGACCTTGAGGTCGTCCAGGGCGGCCGGATCGTCAGCCAGGACCGGCAGCAGCAGCCGGCCCCGGTCCCAGTCGATGTCGAACCAGTCGGCGTACGACGAGTCGCGCCCCCGGCGCAGCACGTCCCACCAGGCCGGGTTGGCCGGCGGCACGGCGACCCCGGCGTGGTTGGGCACGATGTCGACGACCAGGCCGAGCCGCTTCTCGCGCAGTGCCCGCAGCAGCCGCTGCCGGGCGGCCTCACCGCCCAGCTCCGGGTTGACCGTGCGGTGGTCGACCACGTCGTAGCCGTGCGCGGAACCGGGCGTCGCGGCCAGCAGGGGGGCGCTGTAGAGGTGGCTGACGCCCAGGTCGGCGAGGTAGTCGAGGATGCCGGCGGTGGCGTCCAGGTCGTAGCCGAGACGGACCTGGACGCGGTAGGTGGCCTGCGGAGGGGTGGCGGCCATGTCAGATCGTCCTTTCCAGCACCACCAGGGAGCGGTCCGGCACCCGGATGGTGCCGCCCGCGCTGATCACCGTGGCGTCGTCGGGCTCGGGTTCGGCAGTGCTGATCACCCGTTCCCACTTCTGGCCGTACTCGCTGCCGGGCATCGTGAAGTCCAGCGGCGCGTCGTGGGCGTTGAAGCAGAGCAGGAACGAGGCGTCGTGGTGTTTCTGGCCGTACTGGCCGCGCTCGCGGATGCCCTCACCGTTGACGAACAGCGCCACCGAGCGGCCGAAGTCGTTGCCCCAGTCCTCGCCGGTCATCTCCCGCCCGTCGGGGGTGTGCCAGGCCAGGTCGGGCAGCGGCTCGTCGGTGCCGCGCCCACCCACCGGCAGACCGGTGAAGAACCGGCGGCGGCGGAACACCTGGTGCCGCTTGCGGAACTCGGTGAGCGTACGGACGAAGTCCAGCAGCTGTTCGTCGACGTTGTCCCAGTCGATCCAGGCCAGCTCGCTGTCCTGGCAGTAGGCGTTGTTGTTGCCGTGCTGGGTGCGGCCCAGCTCGTCGCCGTGGCCGATCATCGGCACGCCCTGCGAGAGCATCAGGGTGGCCAGGAAGTTGCGCCGCTGCTTGGCCCGCAGGGCGAGCACCCCGTCGTCGTCGGTGTCGCCCTCCACGCCGCAGTTCCAGGACCGGTTGTGGCTCTCGCCGTCCCGGTTCTCCTCGCCGTTGGCCTCGTTGTGCTTGTCGTTGTACGACACCAGGTCGGTGAGCGTGAACCCGTCGTGGACGGTGACGAAGTTGATGCTGTGGAACGGGCGGCGGCCGTCGTCCTGGTAGAGGTCGGCCGAGCCGGAGATCCGCGACGCGAACTCGGCGAGGGTGGCCGGCTCGCCGCGCCAGAAGTCCCGCACCGTGTCGCGGTACTTGCCGTTCCACTCGGTCCACAACGGCGGGAAGTTGCCCACCTGGTAGCCGCCGGGGCCGACGTCCCACGGCTCGGCGATCAGCTTGACCTGGCTGACCACCGGGTCCTGCTGGACCACCTCGAAGAAGGTCGAGAGCCGGTCCACCTCGTAGAACTCGCGGGCCAGGGTGGCCGCCAGGTCGAACCGGAAGCCGTCGACGTGCATCTCGGTCACCCAGTACCGCAGCGAATCCATGATCAGTTGCAGCGAGTGCGGGCTGCGGACGTTGAGACTGTTGCCGGTGCCCGTGTAGTCGACGAAGTAGCGCCGGTCCTCCTCGCTGAGCCGGTAGTAGCTGGGCGCGTCCACGCCCTTGAAGCTCAGCGTCGGCCCGAGGTGGTTGCCCTCGGCGGTGTGGTTGTAGACCACGTCGAGGATGACCTCGATGCCCGCCGCGTGCAGCGCCTTGACCATGCCCCGGAACTCCTGCACCTGCTGCCCGAGGTGGCCCAGCGCCGAGTAGCCGTGGTGCGGGGCGAAGAAGCCGATCGTGTTGTAACCCCAGTAGTTGCGCAGGCCCAGGTCGACGAGGCGGTGGTCGTGCACGAACTCGTGCACCGGCATCAGCTCGATCGCCGTCACCCCGAGCCGGGTCAGGTGCTCGATCATCGGCGGGGAGGCGATGCCCGCGTACGTGCCGCGCAGCTCCTCCGGGATGTCCGGGTGGCGCATGGTCAGCCCGCGCACGTGCGCCTCGTAGATCACCGAGTGGTGGTACGGCGTACGCGGCGGCTTGTCGTTGCCCCAGTCGAAGTACGGGTTGACCACCACCGACTTCGGCATGAACGGCGCCGAGTCGCTCTCGTTCATCCGCTCCGGGTCGGCCATGTCGTAGTCGTACACCGCCGGGTCCCACGTCACGTCACCGTCGATGGCCTTGGCGTACGGGTCGAGCAGCAGCTTGTGCGGGTTGCAGCGCAGCCCGTTCGCCGGGTCGTACGGCCCGTACACCCGGTAGCCGTAGCGCTGCCCCGGCTCGATGCCCGGCAGGTACGCGTGCCAGACGTAGGCGTCCACCTCGCGCAGCTCGACGCGGCGCTCGGCGCCGGTGTCCCACTCGTCGAAGAGGCAGAGTTCGATCCGCTCGGCCACCTCGGAGAAGATGGCGAAGTTGGTGCCCATCCCGTCGTAGGTGGCGCCCAGGGGATACCGCTCGCCCGGCCAGACCTGCATGTCGCTCCTTCAGACCATGGTCATGTGCGCACCGCGCCACGAGCGCGCCGACGACAGCCCGCCCGCGCGCACGCCGGTATTGCCCTGCCCCCCGGTGCGCCAATCCATCCTTTCAGGCGACGACCGGAATCCACCTGTCTGATGCGCGCTACACCCTCAGGTGTCCTCCGTCACCATGGACGCTTTAAAGGTGCGTTCCGGGGCCCGATGCCTTTTGCTTGTCGGGGGGCACGCGTCCCGCGCGCGACCTCACTCGGCCCTCGGCCACCCTTTCCACCTCTCACTCCGCCGCCACTGACGCCGGCGCGCACCACCATGCATGGACGGAGATTGATGTGACGACCCTGCGGGTCGATGAGCAGCTCGCTGCCACCAAGGACCGGGCTCACCGGCCCACCCTGACCTCCCGGCCGCAGCTTCCCGCGCAGCCCGGCCCGTCCGCGCAGCCCGGCGCGATCGTGCCCGCGCATGCCGGCCCCGGGGTGCCGCCGCAGACCCGTCGCATCCTCATGCTGTCGTGGGAGTACCCGCCGGTGCTCGTCGGCGGCCTCGGCCGACACGTGCACGCCCTCTCCGTCGCCCTCGCCGCCGCCGGCCACGACGTCACCGTCGTCACCCGCCACACCGACGGCGCACCCCTGGAGGAATACGCCGACGGCGTCCGCATCCTGCGCGCACCCGAAGACCCCGTCACCTTCCCCCTCGCCACCAGCTCCCTGCTCGCCTGGACCATGGCCTTCAACCACACCCTCACCCGCACCGCCCTACGCGCCACCCAGGCCGGCAGCTACGACGTCATCCACGCCCACGACTGGCTCGTCGCCCACACCGCGATGACGTTGCGCGACCACCTGGACATCCCCCTCGTCAGCACCATCCACGCGACCGAGGCGGGCCGGCACCAGGGCTGGCTGCCCGAGGAGATGAACCGCACCATCCACGGTGTCGAGCAGTGGCTCAGCAGCGAGTCCGGTCGGGTGATCGTCTGCTCCGGCTACATGCGCGACGAGGTGGGCGCGCTGTTCGGCGTACCGGCCGGACGCGTCGACGTGGTCGCCAACGGCGTCGAGTCGCACCGCTGGAAGGTGCCGGCGCGGGACGTGGCCGCGGCACGGGCCCGGTTCGCCGGGGACGGCCCACTGGTCACCTTCGCCGGCCGGCTCGTGTACGAGAAGGGCGTGCAGCACCTGATCGCCGCCCTCCCCCGGCTGCGCGAGCGGCACCCCGGGCTGCGCGCGGTGATCGCCGGCGACGGTCCGTACCGCGCCGAGTTGGAGGCCGAGGTGCACCGCCGCGGCCTCGGTGGCATGGTCTCCATGCCGGGCTTCCTGGGCGGCAATGACCTGCCGGCGTTGATGGCGGCGTCCGACTGCTTCGCGGTGCCGAGCATCTACGAGCCGTTCGGCATGGTGGCCCTGGAGGGCGCCGCCGCCGGAGCGCCCCTGGCCGTCGCCGCCACCGGCGGTCTCGCCGAGATCGTGGAGCCGGGAGCGACCGGGATGACGTTCCGCCCGCACGACCCGGACGGGCTCGCCGACGCCGTCGACGCGCTGCTGTCCGACCGCGAGCGGGCCCGTGCCATGGCCCGCCGCGCCCGCCGGATGGTCCACGACCAGTACGGCTGGTCGGCCATCGCCCAGCGCACCGCCGCCAGCTACGCCGCCGCCATCGCCAACGACGCCGCGTTCACGGCCGAACGCGCCGAGCAGCGCATGTCCCAGGGCCGGGCCCTCCCGGCACTGCCCGAGGGCAACCTGCTCGCCGCCGCCGGCCTGCGCTGACGGTCGGGCTGTTCCGGCCCGCTTGCGCTTGATCGACTCGGGTTCCTTGAAGTCGGGGTGTCCCGGTGCCGGGAATACCGCGACTTCCTGGAAGTCGAGTCGATCACATTGCAGTGACCGGGCTTCGCTGCTCAGCGCCGGCCGCCAGGCCGAGTCGATCACGGCGGAGGTCGGTCGGGCCTGCCAGAATGTGCGGATGTCTCGTCCTGTTGACGCCCTCGATTCCGCCTTTCCGGTCGCCGCCTCCATGGCGCTGGACCTGATCCGGCGCCCCGAGGTGTCCGCGCAGTGGTCGAACCCGAGCGTCCTGCCGCACCTGTCCGTGGGCGCCCTGGCGTGCCACCTCGGGCGGCAGGCCGTACGGGCGGCGGAGTTGCTGCCGACGCCCGCCGACCTGCCCACGCTGGAGTCGGCGGACAGCCACTACGAGCGGGCCGCCTGGGTCACCGAGGGCACTCCGGACGCCGACGCGGTCGCCGCGGGCTCGGACGAGGCCGACGCGCTCCGCGGCCCGGCGGACCTGCACGCCCGCTCCGGCGAGGCGCTGGCGAAGGTCAGCGACCTGCTGTCGCGGGGAGCCGCCGTCGACGTCGTGCCGATCCCGTGGCAGGGCTGGGCCCTGCGCCGCGCCGACTTCCTGCTCACACGTCAACTGGAGATCGTCGTGCACTCCGACGACCTCGCGGTCAGCGTCGGCGTGCCCACGCCGGAGTTCCCGGCGGAGGTCTTCGACCCCGTACGCGACCTGCTGGTCCGCCTGGCCGTCCGCCGGCACGGCCAGTCCGCGCTGATCGGCGCGCTGAGCCGCAGCGAGCGAGCCCCGGACATCTCCGCCTTCTGAACCCAACGTCCGACGCGCCCCACACCCCGCGCCGCCTCGGGCCCGGTGTCCGTCCCCCGGCCCCCTGGGTCCCTTGTTCGTCCCCTGTCGAGCTGCCCCAGATATGGGGCGGGCCGCCGGAAGCGAGAGTCGCGGATCAGCATCGCCAAAGCGCCGATGAACGTCGCCGAAGCGCGGATCAGCGTCACGGAAGCGCGGATCAGCGTCACCGAAGCGCGGATCAGCATCACCCGAGGAGCCCCGGGGCCCGGACCGCCCCTTGATCGACTCCAGTTCGCCGACCTTGTGGTGTTCCGGCGCTGTTGATACCGCGATATCGGCGACCTGGAGCCGACCATTGGTGAGTCCAGCCCAACCAATCCGCGAGGCCATCCGTCAGCGGGGCAGGCCGGAGATCGGGCGCTTGAAACCCACCACGCCCCCGCCCCGCCACGCCCCGGCCCGCCACGCCCCGCCTCGGCCCGCCACGCCTCGGCCCGCCCCGGCCCGCCTCGGCCCGCCTCGGCCCGCCCCGGCCCGGCCCATAAGTGGGGCAGCTCGACAGGGGCCGAACCAGGGACTCGGGGTACGGACCGAAGGGCCACCGGCCGGGGCAGATCGGCCGGCCCGCAAGCCGGAAGGCCCAGCGAAAGGGCCGCAGAGCGCCAAGCCGCGAGGCCCAGCGAAGCCCCACGGGCCAGCCGCGAGGTCCGGCCGAGGCCCCACGGACCAGCCGCGAGGTCCGGCGGAAGTAGAACGATCACCAGCGAGAGGGTGAGCGGAAGCCCCACGGACCGCCGAGCCGAACGATCCGGCCGAAGCGCCCGGGCCGCCACGCGAGAGGGCGGGTGGGTACGGCGCAGGCCGCCGGCCCGGATCGGGTCGGCGGCCTGCGGGTGATGCGGGTGGTGCGGATGGTGCGAGAGAGCGGAGGTCAGCGCTCGGCGAAGGGGAGGTAGTCCCGCTCGGCGGCACCGACGTAGACCTGCCGCGGACGGCCGATCTTGGTCTCCGGGTCGTTGATCATCTCGCGCCACTGGGCGATCCAGCCGGGCAGCCGGCCGAGCGCGAACAGCACCGTGAACATCTTCGTGGGGAAGCCCATGGCCTTGTAGATCAGGCCGGTGTAGAAGTCCACGTTCGGGTAGAGCCGGCGGGAGACGAAGAAGTCGTCGGCGAGCGCGATCTCCTCCAGCTCCATGGCGATGTCCAGCAGCGGGTCCGGCTTGGCCATCCGGCCCAGCACGTCCTGCGCGGCCTTCTTGACGATCGCCGCCCGCGGGTCGTAGTTCTTGTAGACCCGGTGGCCGAAGCCCATGAGCTTGACGCCGTCCTGCTTGTCCTTGACCTTGCGGACGAAGGACCGGACGTCGCCGTCGCCGGCGTGGATCTGCTGGAGCATCTCCAGCACCGCCTGGTTGGCACCGCCGTGCAGCGGGCCGAACAGCGCGTTCACGCCCGCCGAGACGGAGGCGAACAGGTTGGCGTTGCTGGAGCCGACCAGCCGGACGGTCGACGTGGAGCAGTTCTGCTCGTGGTCGGCGTGCAGGACGAAGAGCATGTCCAGCACCTTCGACATCACCGGGTCGACCACGTACGGCTCCGCCGGCACGCCGAAGGTCATGCGCAGCAGGTTGTCCACGTACCCCAGGGAGTTGTCCGGGTAGAGCAGCGGCTGCCCGATGGACTTCTTGTACGCGTACGAGGCGATGGTGGGGACCTTCGCCATGAGCCGGACCGTGGAGATCTCCACGTGCTCGGAGTCGAACGGGTCCAGGCTGTCCTGGTAGAAGGTCGACAGGGCGCTCACCGCCGACGACAGCACCGCCATCGGGTGCGCGTCGCGGGGGAAGCCGTCGAAGAAGCGGCGCATCTCCTCGTGCAGCAGCGAGTGCCGCCGGATCCACTCGGTGAACTCGGTCAGCTGCTGCTCGGTGGGCAGCTCACCGTAGATGAGCAGGTACGAGACCTCCAGGAAGGAGGACTTCTCGGCCAGCTGCTCGATCGGGTATCCCCGGTAACGCAGGATCCCCGCGTCGCCATCGATGTAGGTGATCGCGGATGAGGCCGCTGCGGTGTTGACGAAACCGGGGTCGTACGTCGTCATCCCGGTTTCCTTCAGCAGCTTGCTCACCCCGATGCCAGCGGGGCCCTCGACCGCGGGATGTACCGGCATCGACAGCTGCCCGCCGGGGTGATCGAGCTTGACTTCCGTCATGTGGTTCCTCGCTTCGCCGGCAGATCTACGTTGAATTGCCTTCGCTTCTACCGTAATTGCGGCTCGGGGGACACTGCCCGCCGTGGTTCGGCGGTGAGGTATGCGTCACCCGATTCCCGACTGAGCAGCCGGGAAACCCGCCCTCCCGCCAGCGGAGGACAGGAGATCAGGACAACGTGAGGCGCCGTAGCGTACCGTCCGCCGCGACCTGGTAGACGTCGAGCTGATTCGTCCCGGCGCGGAACAGCCGGTCGTCGGTGAGCAGCGCGGCGAAGCGGCGGCCGCCCGGGTCGGCCGGCACCACCGGGACCACCGCGCCGATCCGGCCGTTGACGGCGACGGCCAGCAACGTGCCGTCCGGTATCGCGTCCGGCACGTCACCCCAGACCAGCGCCGGGAGGGTGCCGGTGTCCGGGTCGGTCGCCCGGAAGGCGGCCAGGTCGGCGACCTGGGCGCTGCCCCCGGGCGGGCCGGCGCGGACCTCGGTGCCCACCAGGGGGTGCGGTGTCGGCAGCGGCGGCGCGGTGGGCACCCCGCCGGGGAAGGTGACCGCCTCGCCGGGGGTGTCGTAGAAGTGTTTCGTGACGTCGGCGCGGGGAGCCTGCCGGGCGGAGCGGCCGTCGACGTGCCAGGGCAGGCGGATGCCGGCTTCGTCGGCGACGGTGGGCAGCAGGTCGACGTGTTCCCAGTTGCGGTCGTCCACCCGGCCGGTCTGCTGCCCGGGCTCCTTGACGAACATGGGCACCCAGGCGACCTCACCGGCGGCGGCCTTGATGGCGTCCATGCCCCGGCCCTGCGCGCCCGGATGGAAGCTCACCCCGTGGTCGGCGGTGACGACGACGAGGGCCTGGTCGTAGAGGCCGCTGGCGCGCAGCGTCCGCAGGGTCTCCCCGATCAGCCGGTCGGTGTAGCCGAGTTGGGCGAGGTGACGCTGGCGGGCCAGCTCGACCCAGCCCGTGCCGTCGTTGGGCAGGTCCTCCGGGGCGTCGTAGCGGACGCCGGACGGCAGGTACGCCCACGGGGAGTGCGGCATCAGCAGGTGCAGGAAGTGCAGGGCGGGTCGGGGTTGCGGCTTCAGCCCGGCCAGGAAGCTGGTGAACCGGGCCGGCTGGTTGTCGTCGAGGCTGTCCCAGCGGAACTTCGGGTCGGCCGGGACCGGCTCGGCGGCGTCCAGGCCGGCCTCGACGCGGGTCTGCTCCCGGTAGGAGTCCTCCGGGTCGACGCGGGTGTTCGTCGGCCCGGCGACCTGGCCGAGCAGCTTGCCGGTCTCCCGGACCAGCACACCGAGGCCCTGTTCGGGGGTGACGGGCTGCTCGCACCGGCTGGGTGGGCAGAGCCGGGTGATGCTCTCCTGGGCCTGGATGTCGTACAGGCCGCCGAAGGCGGTGAAGAGGTTGTCCGGGTACTGCGAGTAGTGCGGCGCGACCGCCCGCGCCGGGTAGCGGCCGGTGAGCATCGCCGGCAGCGCGTTCGGCGTCCAGCCGCTGACCCCGGTGGCGTTGCGGTACCAGGTCGAGCCTTCGGCCAGCTCGGCGAAGTGCGGGAACCGCGCCGCGTCGATCCGGCCGTCGCCGCCGAGCAGGCTGACCAGCGGCAGCTCGTCGAGGATCAGCATGACCACCGGCGGGTGCACGGCCACGCCCTGCGCGGTGCCGACCGCGCCGCCGTCGCCGCGTGGCAGCACGACCGCCGAGGTGGGCGAGACGAACAGGAACAGCGCCACGAAGGCCACCGGCCCGGCGGCGGCCAGTCGCATCGCCTTGCCCGGCGACCGCCACCGCCGGTGCGCGGCCGCGCCGCCCAGACCGGCCAGACCGGCAAGCACCAGCAGGGGTACGCCCCGAAGCGGCGTCGTGTGCCGGCCCACCTGCACGGCGAGGGCGGCGAGCAGCAGCCCGACCAGCGTCGTGTGGGTGAGCGCGCGGGCGGTGCGGCCGGCCAGTCGGCTCAGTGCGCCGAGCAGCGCCACGGGCACGGTGGGCGCGAGGGCCACCAGGGCGACCAGCAGCAGGATCTGGCCGGGGTCGGCGCGGTGGAAGAGGAAGAAGTCGGGGCTGCGGCCGAGTATGTCCAGCAGCGGCTGGGTGACGACCAGCCCGACCAGCGCCACGATCTCCAGCAGCCGGCCCAGCTCGCCGCGCCAGCCCCGGTCCCAGCGGCCGGGCGTCGGCGGGCCGGCGACGGGTCCCGGCGGGTCGGCGACTGCCGGTTCAGCCACCCATCACCGCCCGGTAGAGCGTGCGGGTGCCCGAGGGCAGTTCCAGTCGGTCGGTGATCCGGCCCCGGGCTGCGAGGAGCCGTTCGAAGGTGTCGCGCCGGTAGTCCGGGAAGAGGCCGTCGGGCTTGTTGGCCAGCAGCCGGGTGGCCATCGGGTCGTCCGGGTGGATGAACTCCACGACCACGGTGCCGCCGGGCGCGCTCAGCCCGGCCAGCCAGTCGACGACCTCCGGCAGCGGCACGTTGCGGCCGATCGCCAGGTGGTGCACCAGGGCCAGGGCGAGCACGACGTCCGCCGACGCCCGCTGCGCGAAGCCGGCGCGCTCGACGCCGCGCCAGCCGCCACCGGGCGACGGGTCGGCCAGGTCGACCACCAGCGGCAGGATCCGTTGCTGGCCCTCGGAGCGCAGCGCCCGGTACAGCTCGTCGACCACGGCCGGGTCCTGCTCGACGGCGACCACGTAGTCGGCGTGCCCGGCGGCCAGTCGGGCGTACCGGCCGTCGTTGGCGCCCAGGTCGAGCACCAGGCGCGGGCGGGCGGCGGCGGCCACCGCGGTGACCACGAACTGCTCCTTGGCGACCCGGTCGCGGGCCGAGTAGCCGCAGGTGCGCTGGTAGTCCGACCAGTGGCTGCGCGACGGACGGTGCTCCAGCCGGCGGACGAGCTTCTCGATGCCGCGTACGGTGGCCGCCTGCAGGTCCCGGGAGTAGCCGGCGGCGCGCAGTTGGGCCTTGACGTCGCTGGTGCTGGCGTCGGCGTTGCGTTGCTGCATGGCGCCGTGCAGGTGCAGGTGGGCCAGGACGCCGGGGCGCAGCCGGCGGGCGCCGCCGAAGAGGGGGCGCAGCTGGTCGGCCTCGATGCCGTCGACCTGGGCGCGCAGCCAGGGCTGGAAGTCCACGCCCAGGTGGGCGGTGAGCAGCAGCGGGTAGAGCACGGTCTGGCAGAACTGCCGGTAGCCCGCCCACGGCTCCCCGTCGCGCAGCGGCTCGAAGGAGCCGATGTCGATGAAGACCGGCTTCGCGCCGCGCCACTGCAGGTTGTAGGCGGAGCCGTCCTTGGTGGTGAAGCCGTTGGCGAGGGCGGTACGCAGGATCTCCAGGTGCAGCAGCGCGGCGTCGCGCAGCATGCCGAAGGACCACTCGTACGGGTGGGAGACGAACGGGATGCGCTCGTGGCGCAGCACCGCCGCCCACGGGGTGCCGGCCGCAGCGGGCACCAGCGCCGGCGGGGCGTCCTCGGTGGCGCAGACCTTGCCCGCCGAGACGAGCGTGGGAAAGAACGGGCTGGCCGCGAGGGTCCGCCAGTGCTCGGCGGCCTGGGCGTCGAGCCCGCGCAGCACCTCGTCGCCGACGTGGAACACCCGGTTGGCGGGGTCGCGGAAGGAGGCGGGCTCGGGGCGTACCCCGGTGGGTGAGGTCGTCATCGTCGCGGCGACCGCTACCGCTGGTCGGTGGGCTGCCGACGAAACCGGTCGACCAGCCGTCGCCAGTAGAGCTTGGCGGCGACCGCGGCGCCGGCCACCCCGCCGACGACGGCCTGCACGATCAGGCTGCCGGATCCCGCGTCCAGGTAGGCCAGATGGATCACCGACCGCTCCTTCCCCTCGCCCGTCTCGACACCGGCGTCCCGGGGAGGCAGCGGTGAGGCTTTTAACCCAGAAAGCCGGACTTGTCCATCACCGTACGCTGCTCGTCTGCGCCGTCGCGGCGACATCGGAGGACTCCCAGCCCGGCCACAGGAAGCGGCCCTCGTCGGTACGCTGCGAAGCTGCGCTGGACACCCGAACGCCGACGAGGACCCCGACGGGCGCCACGCGCGACGCGTCGTCGAGGTCCTCGCGGACGTGCTGGGCGGCTGACCGGCGGCTGTCTCAGCCCCGCCGGTGGTGCATGCCGAGGCGCAGCAGCACGAAGCGCAGCACGGTCGCGGCCAGGTTCGCGGCCACCAGGACGGCCAGCTCCACCGGCCGGGCGGGCACGGCGACGAGAGCGTGCAGCACCGCCAGCGCCCCGCTGGTCAGCGCCAGGCCGAGCGCGAACGCCAGCAGCCCCTGCGCGTGGTGGCGACCGGCGTGCCGGCTGCCGGTGATGCCGAACGTCAGCCGCCGGTTCGCGGCCGTGTTCGCCACCGCCGTCACCAGCAGGGCCAGCAGGTTCGCCGGCTGCGCCCCGAGCGCACCCCGGGTGGCCACGAAGAGCACCAGGTACGCCAGGGTGCTGGCCACCCCAACGGCGGCGAACCGGGTCAGCTGCCGGGGCAGCCCGACCGGCACCTGCGCCGGCGGCGCGGCCAGCGGCGCCCGGCCGAGCTGCGCGCGCAGCTCGGCCAGCGGCAGCGCGCCGGTCACCAGCGCCCGACCGAGGCGGCCCATCCCCCGCAGGTCGGCCAGGGCGGTGGCGACGATGTCGACGCGGCTGTCCGGGTCGTCGACCCAGTCCACCGGCACCTCGTGGATGCGCAGCCCGGCCCGTTGGGCGAGCACCAGCAGCTCGGTGTCGAAGAACCAGCCGGTGTCGCGTACGTGCGGGAGCAGCCCGGCGGCCACGTCCGCGCGGATGGCCTTGAACCCGCACTGCGCGTCGGAGAACCGCGCCGCCAGCGCGCCCCGCAGCAGCAGGTTGTAGGCCCGGGAGATCACCTCCCGCTTGGCGCCGCGCACCACCCGGGACGTGCGCGCCAGCCGGGTGCCGATCGCCAGGTCGGAGTGGCCGGAGATGAGCGGCGCGACCAGAGGCAGCAGCGCCGCCAGGTCGGTGGACAGGTCCACGTCCATGTACGCCAGCACCGGCGCGGACGACGCGGACCACGCGGCGGACAGCGCCCGCCCCCGCCCCTTGGCGTCCAGGTGCCGTACGCCGACGCCGGGCAGCTCGGCGGCGAGCGCCTGGGCCACGGCCAGGGTGCCGTCCACGCTGGCGTTGTCGGCGACGGTGATCTGGAACGGGTACGGGAAGTGCTCGCTGAGATGCGCGTGCAACCGACGTACGCACGGCCCGAGGTCGGTCTCCTCGTTGTAGACCGGGATCACCACGTCCAGCACCGCGCCGGCGGTGGTGGACCGGGTCTGGACGGCGGCGCGGGGGCCGCTGAGCGCGGTCACGACGCGTCCGCGCCGGTGCTCAGGTCGTAGACGGTGACTCCGTCCACGGTCTGCGCCGTGAAGGTCTCCGCGACCCAGGTGGAGATCTCCTGCGCGGCGGAGCTGCCACCGTTGGCCCGGAAGCCGCCGCCACCCACGAAATAGTGGATCTTGTGCTCGGCGACGTGACGCTGGAACTGCGCGAGCGTCGGTGACGGGTCGCTGCCGTTGAACCCGCCGATCGGCATCACCGGGTCACCGGTGGCCAACTGGTAGCCGGAGGCGTTGTTGGAACCGATGGTGGCCGCCACCCAGGTGTAGTCGTCGCTGTCGCGCTCCAGCAGCTCGCGCAGCGCGGCGCTGGGCTCGCGGGCGTCGAGCAGACCGCCCATGCCGCCGCCCTCCCGGCCACCACCGGCGCCGGGCAGCTGACCGCCGCCGGGAAAACCGTCCGGGAAGCCCGGCACCTGGGCACCGCCGGGAGCGCCGGGCAGCTGGGCACCGCCGGGAGCACCGGGCAGCTGGGCACCGCCGGGAGCACCGGGCAGCTGACCGCCGCCCGGGAAGCCCGGGAACTGCCCGCCGTTCTGAGCGCCGTTGCGGCCGTCGCCGGGGAACTGCCCGCCGCCGGGGAACGCCATGCCGCCGGGCGGTCGTCCGCCGGGGAAGCCGCCGCGACCGAAACCGCCCGCCACCGCCGGGCCGGCGCTCGGGATCGAGCCGGTGTGCGGGGTCGCGGCGGTCTGCGCCGCGTACGCCGCCGGCCCCGCCAGGGCCGCCGCCGCGCCGACGCCGAGCACCACGGGCACCAGCCAGCGGGGCAGTCGGGCGGCCAGCAGGATCAGGGCCGCGCCGAGCAGGCCGGCGACCAGCACGGCGGTACGCAGCCACGGGTACCAGTCGGGGCTGCGCCCGAGCAGCACCCACGCCCACCAGACGGTGACCGCGAGGGTGGCGGCGAGCGTCACCGTGGCGGCCAGCGGACGCCACCGCTGCCATCGGGACACCACCACCGGTTCGTCAGGCGTGCCGGCGACCGGGGCCGGCCGCGGTCGGCGCTGCCGCCAGAGCACTGTGACGCCGATGCCGACCAGCGCGCCGACGGCCGGTGCGAGCGCCACGGTGTAGTAGGCGTGGAAGATCCCGGACATGAAGCTGAAGATCAGACCGGTGACCAGCAGCCAACCGCCCCACAGCAGCAGGCCGGCCCGGGTGCGGTCGGTACGCGCGGCCCGCCCGGCCACCAGCAGGCCCGCGACCAGCAGGATCAGCGCGGCCGGCAGCAGCCAGGAGATCTGACCGCCGACCTCGCCGTCGAACATCCGCAGCAGGCCGGTCTGCCCGGAGAACGGGCCACCGCCACCGCCCATCCGCCCGGCACCACCGCCGCCGACGCTGCCCACCTCGTCGCCGGTGATCCGGCCGAGGCCGTTGTAGCCGAGGGTCAGCTCCAGGATGCTGTTGCCCTGCGAACCGCCGATGTACGGGCGGGCGCTGGCCGGGACGAGTTCGACGACGGCCACCCACCAACCGGCGGACACCACCACCGCGAGACCGGCCAGCAGCAGTTGCCGCACCCGCCGCCACAGCCCGGTCGGCGCGGCCAGCAGGTAGACGCCGGCGAACACCGGCACCAGCAGGAACGCCTGGAGCATCTTGGTCAGGAAGCCGAAGCCGACCAGCACGCCGGCCAGCACGATCCACCGGGTGCTGGCCGTCTCCAGCGCGCGCACGGTGGCGTACGCGCCGCCGACCAGCAGCAGCACGAGCAGCGCGTCCGGGTTGTTGAAGCGGAACATGAGCGTCGCCACCGGGGTGAGGGCGAGGACCGCACCGGCGATCAGGCCGGCGACCGGCCCGTACCAGCGCTTGACGCTCGCGTACAGCACGCCGACGGAGGCGACCCCGCAGAGCGCCTGCGGAACGAGCATCGCCCAGCTGTTGAGCCCGAAGACGCGCACCGACAGGGCCATCAGCCACAGCGAGGCGGGCGTCTTGTCCACGGTGATCGAGTTGGCCGCGTCCGACGAGCCGTAGAAGAACGCCTTCCCGCTCACCGAGCCGGCCTGCACGGCGGCCGCGTAGAACGAGTTGGCCCAGCCGGAGGCGGCCAGGCCCCAGAGGTACAGCAGGCCGGTGCCCAGGAGCAGGACCACCAGCGCGGGCCGGGTCCAGGTCGGCGCGCGGCCCGCCGGCGGCGAGTGTTCCTCGGGGCGCGTGGTCGTGCGCGGCGGCCCCTCCGGTTCGGCGGGCGTCGTCGGCAGGGTGTCTGTTCTGTCCATGCGGCCAGCCTCGGCGGCCGGACTGGCGGGACCCCGTGCGCCGACTATGTGTCAGCTGTGGGATTCGGCAGGCGGACGACGAACACGGTCCGCCCCGGCCGGCTGTCGACGGTGACCGTGCCGTGGTGGGCCTCCACCACGGCCGCCACGATCGCCAGGCCGAGGCCGGTGCTGCCGTGCGCCCGCGACCGGGAGCTGTCGCCCCGGGCGAACCGCTCGAACATCTCCGGTCGCAGCTCCGCCGGCACCCCCGGCCCGTCGTCGGCGACGGTGAGCACGGCGGTGTCCGCCTCGACGGCCAGCGTGGTGGTGACCGTCGTTCCCGGCGGGGTGTGCACGCGGGCGTTGGCCAGCAGGTTCGCCACCACCTGGTGCAGGCGGGCGGCGTCGCCGGGCACCCGGATGACCACCTCGGGCAGGTCGAGCTGCCAGCGGTGCTCGGGGCCGGCCACGTGCGCGTCGCTGACCGCGTCCACCACGAGGGCGGACAGGTCGACCGGGTCCACGGCGAGCGGCCGGCCGGTGTCGAGCCGGGCCAGCAGCAGCAGGTCGTCGACGAGACTGGTCATCCGGGTGCTCTCCGACTCGACGCGGCGCAGCGCGTGCGCCACGTCGGCGGGCACCTCGTCACGGCCGCGCCGGGCCACCTCGGCGTACCCCCGGATCGCCGCGAGGGGGGTGCGCAGCTCGTGGCTGGCGTCGGCGACGAACTGGCGTACGCGGGTCTCGCTGGCCTGCCGCGCGGACAGCGCGTCGGCGACGTGGCCGAGCATCCGGTTGAGCGCCGCGCCGACCTGGCCGACCTCGGTCCGCGGGTCGGTGTCCCCGGCCGGCACCCGGACGGCGAGCGCGACCTCGCCCCGGTCCAGCGGCAGCTCGGTGACCCGGGTGGCGGTGGCGGCCACCCGGTTCAGCGGTCGCAGCGTGGCGCGCACGATCAGCGCGCCGGCTGCACCGGCGAGGAGCAGCCCGACGGCGGCCACCCCAGCCTGCGCGGCGACCAGCGCCCAGACGGTGTCCTGTACGCCGCTGAGCGGGATCGCCACGGCCAGCACGTCCCCGCTGGGTAGCTGCCGCGCCACCGCCCGGACGTCGCCCTCGCCGAGGGTGACGGTGCGCGGCCGACCGTCGGTGGGCAGGGCGACCAGCCGCGCGGCGTCCGCGGCGGGGACGTCGGCGAGGCTGCCGCTCTCGGTGCTCCTCGTCGCCGTGGTGACGCCGTCGGCGAGGCGTACGGCCAGCGAGCCCGGCGGAAAGCCACGCGGAGGCTCCGGCGGGGGCGGGCCGACGGCGCCCGGAGGCGTGGCGGGCCACCCGGGGTCGCCGCCCTGGCGGAACCACGGCGGCACGTCGGCGCGCGGCCGGTCCCCCATCGTCAACTGATTGTCGACCTGGCCGACCAGGAAGTGCCGCAGGGCGACCGTGGTGAGTCCGCCGATCGCGACGCTGACCAGGGCGAGCAGTGCCACCAGGGCGAATACCAGCCGGGCCCGCAGCGACCGGCCGGCCAGCCACCGCCGGGCGGTGCGCAGCGGCCGGCGGCGCGGCCGTACGTCAGTCGGCGGGTTTGAGGACATAGCCCGCGCCGCGCAGCGTGTGGATCATCGGCGGCCGGCCGGCGTCGATCTTCTTGCGCAGGTACGAGATGTACAGCTCCACCACGTTGGCCTGGCCGCCGAAGTCGTAGTTCCACACCCGGTCGAGGATCTGCGCCTTGCTGAGCACCCGGCGCGGGTTGCGCATCAGGTAGCGCAGCAGCTCGAACTCGGTCGCGGTCAGCGTGATGAGCTGGCCGGCGCGGCGGACCTCGTGGCTGTCCTCGTCGAGGCTGAGGTCGCCGACGGTCAGCACCGCCTCCTCCTGGGCGGCGACCGCGAAGCCGGAGCGGCGCAGCAGCGCGCGCAGCCGGGCGATCACCTCCTCCAGGCTGAACGGCTTGGTCACGTAGTCGTCGCCGCCCACGGTCAGCCCGGCGATGCGTTCCTCGACCGCGTCGCGGGCGGTCAGGAACAGCACCGGCACGGTGGGGGCGTGCTCGCGCAGCCGGCGCAGCACCTGGAAGCCGTCCAGGTCGGGCAGCATGACGTCGAGCACGACGGCGTCCGGCTGGAACTGCCGCGCGGCGCTCAGTGCCGCCATGCCGTTGCCGGCGCTGCGCACCTGCCAGCCCTCGTAGCGCAGCGCCATCGACAGCAGGTCGGTCAGTGTCGCCTCGTCGTCGACCACCAGCACCCGGACCGGTTCGCCGTCGGGGCGGCGCAACTCGATCCGGCCCGGCACGGTCTGCCCCTGGATGACCATGTCCCCCATCGTGGGCGTGTCCGCTGTGTCGTGCCTCTGCCCCACCTGTGTGGCAGCTGTGCGGCCGGGCCGCCGGACCACCGTTCAGCCCTCGCCCGTGCTCACTCGGACACCCCGTACGCGTCGGTCCGCACGAACCGCATGCTCCACCCGCCCAGGCCGTCCGGCTGGTCGCGTTCGTAGAGGTGGTCGGGACCGGGTTGCGTCGGGCCGGTGCCGTCCGGGTGCCGCATGATCCAACGCGGCGGCGGAGCCCCGTCCGGCCCGGCCGGAACCTCGCGGACCAGGCCGTCCGCGGGACCGCCGACGAAGCGTACGGTGACCTCGCTCATCGCGGCGTCTCCCCGGTGACCGTGCCGGCACGCTCGGTGCGCCCAGCCCTGGCTCGCAAGCTACCGCACCCGCCACCGGCCCGCCCCGGTGTACGCCGGGATCGGCCAAGCCCGATCACCGCACGGTTTGCCCAGCTCGGACCCCGGGTACCGCGTTCGGAGGCACCCGCCGTCGGCGGGCGAGGGCGAGGAGTGGTCGATGCGCACGCTGGATGGGCGGTATCAGCTCGAACAGCGTATCGGCGTGGGCGGGATGTCCGAGGTGTGGCGAGCCCACGACCGGGTGCTGGACCGGCCGGTCGCGGTGAAGCTCATCTCGCCCGGCCCGGAGGATCTGCACGACACGGTGGACCGCATCCGCACGGAGGCCCGCTCCGCGGCGCGGCTCGTGCACCCGAACGTCGCGAGCGTGCACGATTTCGGCACCTCCTCGACGCTGCCCGGCCGTCGGGCGCCCTACATCGTGATGGAGCTGGCCGAGGGCGAGACGCTCGCCGCGCACCTGCGGGCCGGTCCACTGGACTGGCGCATCTCGGTACGGGTCTGCGCCGAGGTCGCCGCCGCGCTGTCCGCCGCCCACGCGAGCGGCATCGTCCACCGCGACGTGAAGCCGGCCAACGTCATGCTCACCCCGGTCGGGGTGAAGGTCCTCGACTTCGGCATCGCCACCCCGTCCGGGGTCGCGGACCCGATACCGGACGGCATGGTGTTCGGCACCCCGGCGTACCTGGCGCCCGAGCAGCTCGACGGCACACCGGCCACCCCGGCGGCCGACATGTACGCCCTCGGCGTGCTGCTCTACTACTGCCTGACCAGTCGGTTGCCCTACCGGGCGAGCAACGCGGCCGAGCTGCTGACCGAGCGTCGGACCCAACCTCCGGAGCCGCTGCCCGAGATCGACGGGCTGCCGCCGGAGGTGTCCGAGCTGTGCCGCTCCTGCCTGGCCGACGACCCGGCGCAGCGTCCGACAAGCCTGGTCGCCGCGCTGCTGCTGGCCGAGGCCGTGGACGCCCGGGTGTACGTGCCGATGATGATCCCCACGCCACGCCGACCTGCGGCGACGTCGCCGTGGAACGAGCGGGCCGCCGCGGAGGCCACCGAGGCCCTGTCGATGGTCGACGGGCCCTGAACCCGGGGTGGCCCCGCGTTTCGCCCGCTCGCGGCCGGGTAGCCGGGCGGGGAGCGACGGGAGGAACGCGATGCCGAGCCCCAGTTCCTGGCTGCACGAGGCCACCGCGACGGCCGAGGGCGGCCACGTACGCACCGACGACGGTGGGCTCTCCACGCCGCTGGCGTCGCCGCTGGCGGCGCACTGCACCGGCCTGAGACCGGAGCAGTTGTTGGCCGCGGCCTTCGCGTCCTGCCTGCACCACGCGGCGGTGGAGGCGGCCGGGGAGATCACGAACGAGGCGCACACGGTCCAGGTACGCGCCGAGGCGAAGCTGGGCCGCGACGACGACGGCCGGTACCGGGCCGACGTGCACGCCTCGATCTCCTCCGCCGGCCTGAGCCGCGCCCAGCTGGCCGATCTGGTCGAGTACGCCGACCGGCTCTGGCCGTTCTCCAGCGGCGACAACACGCGGCACCGACTGACCGTGACCCCGGCGGAGAACGGCCGGCACTGATCCCGGGCCGGTTCGCGGCTTTTCGGATGCCGCCTCCGCCGGACGACCACCGTGGGCCCCCACCGTTCGGTGGAGCGGGCACCCTCCGAAGGGAGGAGCGCCGGGGAGCGGCCGAAGGCGGCGCCGGAGACCGCAGCGACGACCGGGTTAGCCGGTCCAATCGGGAATACCCGGCTTGCCTGATCGGCGAGGTTTCATGGGTTCGACCGGCCTTCCGCCCGATATGACAGCCATGATCCGGGCAAATTGTGGCGCATGCCACCGTACGGGCCGATGGCAGCGGGCGGTCGACTATCTAGCCTCGGCGGGTGCATCCCGTCGACCCCGCCGCCCAGAAGCTGACCGACGCGCTCCCGACCACCCGTTCGGGCGACGCCGCATCAACCGAACGGACGATCGGCCGTCACCGGGTCCCCGACCCGCCGCGCCGCGCCCGGCTGGGCTCCACCCCCATCCGGGTCGCCCTGGCCACCGGCGTCACCTGCTGCCTCGGCCTGGGCGCGTTCGCCGCCGCCCGTGGCGCCGAGGACGCGCCGCAGCCCGTACGACCGATGGCCGACGCGCTGGCCGACCGCGCCGCCATCGCGGACGAGCGCGCCTCCCGGTCGCTGGACCGCGACGCCGCCCCCGCCCGGGTCCTGCCCACGACCCCCACGGCGTCGCCGACCGCCACCCCCACCCCCGCCCGCAAGGCGCCCAAGAAGCCGGTCAAGCCCCCCCGGCCGCGCCCGGTCGCCGGGCTCGACCAGACCCAGATGGACAACGCCAAGATCATCGTGGACGTCGGCCTGGAGCTGAAGATGCCGCGCCGCGCCCTGGTGGTGGCGCTGGCCACCGCGATGCAGGAGAGCAACCTCTACAACCTGGCCAGCGACGTGCTGCCGGAGTCGACGCAGTACCCGCACCAGGGCAGCGGCGCCGACCACGACTCGGTCGGACTGTTCCAGCAGCGGCCCAGCAGCGGCTGGGGCACGGTGGCCGAGCTGATGCGCCCGTCGTACGCCGCCCGGGCCTTCTACACGGCGCTGGCCGAGATCCCCGGCTGGGAGGACATGAGCGTCACCGCCGCCGCCCAGGCCGTGCAGATCTCCGCCTTCCCCGACGCGTACGCCCAGCACGAGGAGCGCGCCAGCACCGTGGCGGCGGCGCTCACCTTCTGAGCCTGCGCTCAGCGGGCCGTACGCCCGCTGGGCGGCTGGGCGCCCGCGTCCCGGCCGCCGGCCGCCACCCGGGTCGCCGGTACACCCGTTCCGGCCGCGGCCGCGGCCGTGGGCGTGTCGGCCGGCACCGGCTCGACGGTCACGCCGGTGAGGATCTCGTCGACCAGCGCCGCCCGGCGTCGCCGCGCGTGCAACGCCTCCTCGAAGTCCCGCCGGGCCTGCACGGCGTCCGCGTACGCCTGCTCGCGGACGCGACGGGCCTCCTCGCGGGCCTCGTCCAGCTCGTTGCGGGCCTGCGCCAGGATCTCGGCCGCCTCCCGCCGCACCGCGTCGCCGGCCTGCCGGGTCGTCCCGGCGTCGCCCAGGTCGAGCCGCTGGAGAAGCCCGCTGAGCCAGGTCGCCTCCTGGCGGATCTCGTCCCACTCGCGGGTCGCCCCGGCGGCGCCTTCCGCCCGCGCCGCGAGTCGGGACAACCGGATCCCCAGCTCATCCAGGCAGGAATCCACCTGCCTCTGGTCGTAGCCGGTCTTCACGACGGAGAACCTCATACTGTCGCCCCCAGGCAGCCGCTGTTACTTCCCCATCTGGATCCTCGGACGCGGCGACAGCGACCGAGGCGGTTCGGGAAAATTGTTCAGCATGCGCGCGCGTCCGGCGGGCGCGGCGCGGCGACGGGCCACGTCGGGCCGGCGGCGGGGACAATGCCGACCGACCGCGCCGCGCGGATCAGGGGCGCTTGGGCAGCACGACCACGCGGCCGAAGAACTCGTCGATGCGGCGCACCACGTCGTTGAAGTCGTCGAGGTCGATCGGCTTGGTGACGTACGCGTTGGCCTGCAACGTGTAGCTGCCGACGATGTCAGTGTCGGCGTTCGAGGTGGTCAGCACCACGATCGGGATCGTCCGCAGATCCTCGTCCTGCTTGACCGCGCCGAGCACCTGACGCCCGTCCATCCGCGGCATGTTCAGGTCCAGCAGGATGACGTCCGGTCGGCGAGCCTGCACGTGCCGGCCCTCGGCGCGCAGGAACTCCATCGCCTCCTCGCCGTCGCTGACCACGTCAATGATCTTCTCGACGTCGGAGTCGGCCAACGCCTCCTCGATCATCAGCACGTCGCCCGGATCGTCGTCGACCACCAGGATGCGTACCGGCTGCGGGCTGTCGCCCATCACTACCTGCCTCGGGTCGGCGGAGAAAGGAGACCGGAACGGTCACCGTGCTGGCGGGGAAATCTAGCCCATCAGGAGGCGCTCTTGGACGTCGGGTCCGCCGTGTCCGGAAGGTATCGCAGCACGTCGGCCAGACCGGTGACCCGCAACACACGCTCGACGCGCCCGGTGGCGCCCGTGATCCGCAACCAGCCCCCGTCGGCGGTGACCTGGTTGTCGCCCCGGACGAACACGGCCATCCCGGTGGAGTCGCAGAAGATCAGGTCGGTGAGGTCAAGCAGCACCCGCCGCTCGCCGGCCGCGGTGAGCTTGTCGATGGCGGCGGCCAGCTCGCCGGCGGTGCTCAGGTCCAGCTCACCGGCGAGCCGCAGGCAGGCCGCACCGCCGTCGCGCTCGGCGTGGCTGACGCTGAACGTCACCGTTCTCCCCCTCGCTCCACCGGTTGGGTGGGACGTTTGCAGTCCGGCAAGTATACGCAGGGGGGTACGACGGTCCGCAGCGCGTGGTGATCGTCCGGGGGTGGTCCTCAGCCCGCGGAACGGGACGCGGAGACCAACCCGGCACGGCTGCGCGCCAGCGCGTGCGACGCGCGGGGAAAGTCGCGCAGCACGGCGGCGTAGTGCGCCAGGGTCAGGGCGACCGCGCTGGCCGGCACACCCCGACTCGTCAGGATCTCCACCAGCCACTTGACGAACTCGGTGAACAGCGAGGCGTCGTCGACGTAGAGCGAGGCGGCCAGCGAGTCCAGGATGTGCCCCAGGTCGCTCACCGTCGAGTCGAGCTGGGCGGCCGTGTACCCGCGGGTCGCCGGCACCCGTTCGCGCAGGTCGGTAAGCGCGCTGTCGATCAGCTCACCCCTGCGGCGGACGAGGCTCGCGTACTCGTCGTCGGCCAGGTGCCCGAGCTGCGCCGCCGGCACCCGCCGCACCGCCCGCTCGTCGGCGATCAACTCCGCCGCCGCCGGCGCGTCCGGCGCCCAGGCCGCGCCGAGCCGGGCCGCCCACCGGCCGTCCGCGCCGAAGCCACGCCCCCCGACCACGACCGGCACGTCCGAACGCCGACACGCCTCGATCATCCGGTGGGCGTGCGGCAGCCGCATCGGCAGCGCGCAGGCCAACGCGACCGCCTGCGCGTCGTGCCGGTGCAGGTACGACACCAGGTGCGCCGCCGGCACGCTGGCGCCCAGGAAGGTCACCTGCCAACCGCGCAGCCGCAGCACCTCGGCCACCAGCCGGGGCGGCAGCGCGTGCCACTCGCCGTCCATGCAGGCCACCACGATCCGCCCGCCGGTCGGACGCGGGTTGGCGTGCGTCGCCACCGCGGCCACCACCCGCTCGCTGATGTGGGTCGCCGCGTGCTCCTGGGCCACGCTCCACTCGTTGCGAGCCCACCGCTCACCCACCTCGGCCTGGGCCGGCGCGACCAGGTCGAGCAGCACCCGCTCCGGCGGTACGCCCGCGTCGAGCAGACCGAGCGCCACGTCGATCGCGGCGTACTCGTCGGCGTCGGCGAGGCAGGCCAGGTAGCCGGGGTACGCGTCGGCCAGGTTCGAGGTCGTGGCGGGGGCGGTCACGCGGGGCTCTCCCTCTGCTCGTCGGCGCTCGCTGACGTGGGCACCGCGTGCAGGTGCCGCGCGCCTCGCCCGCCCGGCCTGACCGCGCGCAACGCCAGCACCGCGATGTCATCGTGGTCGCCGCGCCCCAACCAGTCACAGGTGACCTGCTCGACGCGTTCGGCCAGGGCCGGCGCCGGCATCCGCTGGCAACCGGCCAGGGCCGTGAGCAACCGCTCCGTGCCGAACTGCTCGTCGCCGCGGCGGCCCCCACGGGCCTCGGTCACGCCGTCGCTGTAGAGCAGGCAGGTCTCGCCCGGCGCCAGCCGCACGGTCACCTCACCGACGCGCGGGTCGGGCACCACCCCGATCAGCATGCCGCGCAGCGGCACCGACTCGACCTCGCCCGACGTACGCAGCACCAGCGGCGGCAGGTGCCCGCCCCCGGCCATCGTGAGGGTGACGCCGCCGTCGCGCTGCGGACGGGCCACGCCGAGCACGATGGTGGCGAAGCGGCCCTGGCCGTGCGCCTGGGTCGTCTCCAGCAGCGCGTCGTTGAGCAGTCGCAGCAGCCGCCCGGGGTGCGACTCCACCCGGTGCAGCGCCTGGAGGCACTGGCGGAGCTGGCCGGTGAAGACCGCCGCCTCGACGCCCTTGCCGGAGACGTCGCCGAGGAAGAACACGCAACCGCCGTCGGCGAGCCGGTGCGAACCGTAGAAGTCGCCGCCGATCCGCAGCCCCGCCTGGGCCGGGCGGTACGCGGTGCCCCACTGCACACCGGCGGTCTCGGTCGGCTCGACCGGCAACAGGCTGGCCTGCAGGGTGTCGGCGACCTCGGCCTGGTCGCGGTAGAGCAGAGCGGTGGTCAGCGCCGCGCCGGCCCGGGCCGCGAAGGCACGAATCAACCCGACGTCGTCCTCGTCGTACCACCGGCTGGAGCGGCGGGCGACCAGCAGCACCCCGACGGGGGCGTCCCGGCCGGGCAACGGCACGACCCGGGCAAGGCTGTCGGCACTCGTGAGGCCGGGCAGCCAGCCGGCGTCGACCGCCTGCTCCACCAGCCAGTCGAGAGTGTGCGGCTCGACCCCGGTCAGTCCTTCGGCGATCGCGGCCGGCAGGGCGGGGCCAACGAGCACGCCGCTGTCGATCGTTGGCGTCTCGTCGGCGGCCCGGGAGGCCCGCCACCACCGGGCCCGCCCCACGCGCGGCGCCAGCACCAGCACGGCCACCTCGGCGAGGGTCGGCACGGCGAGGCGGACGACCGCCGCGGCGGCCCGGTCCGGGTGCAGCGGGTTGCCCAGCTTGTCGCCCACCACGGCCAGGAACGCCGAGCGGGCCCGCTCGGCGAGCAGCGCGTCGGCACGGCTGACGCTCTCGGTGACGTCCTCCACGTACCAGCAGCATCGACCGGCGGAGAGGGGCACCTGGCGGGCGGTGAGCCGACGACCGAGGTGGGTGAAGCCTCCGGGGCTCCCCTCGCCCAGACCCGGAACGCCGGACGCGGCCAGCGAAACACCGGGGACCACCTCGGGCAGCAACCGCTCGGCCACCGGGCTGACGTGTCGGACGACGCCGTCGGCGTCGCAGACCACAAGGCCCTCGCGGAAGTGCTCGACGACCTCGGACCAGTCGGGCGCGGCCCGATCACGGTCGGGGGCCAGCGGCGGCAGCGCGGTGCTCGGCCAGGACGGCGCGTCGGCGGACCACGCCGTGGTCCGTGTGGTGCTCGGCGTGGAGATCCGTCCGTCGTCGGTGTCCCTGACGTCGGAAGCAGTCACCAGCTGAGCCTCACTCCTTGTCGTCCACCCGAACCCGCACCGGAACCGGCCTCTGTGGTCGAATCTCTCCGGCCACCCTACGCCGGTCGGCCGCGACCGGCATCCCACGGCAGGTCGCGGGCCCTCGGTCGCGTACCGGGCGGACCCGCCCGACGGTTGTTACGATCCCTTCGCACCGGCTGGAACCGCCGTGTGCGGAAAGGCGTGATCGTGCCATCGGACGGGCGGGGCCCCGAAGCGAACCAGCTGAGCATGTCCGTCGATCGGTCCGATCCCGACATGCCCCTGATCCGCGTGGGCGGCGACCTGGCGTACCTGACCGCGGCGCCGCTGCGCGCCGAGGTCGACCGGGTCCTCGCCGAGGCGCCGCGCGGCATCGTGCTGGATTTCGCCGACCTGGTCTTCATCGACAACAGCGGTCTCGGCGTGATCGTGCACGCGTGGCGGGAGGGCCAGGAGGTCGGAACGACGCTGCGACTGCGGGCGGTCCCCCGCTTCCTGGCGACGATCCTGGACATCACCGGGGTGGCGGCGCTGCTCGACCGGCCGCTGCCGGCGACCAGTACGGTCGGCCCCGGCTCGCAGCAGTCCGCCGCCAGCGCGTGACCCGGCGGCTCGCGGCCCTGCGGTTTGCGTTCCGCCGCTGGACTGGGAAAATGGTGGAATGTCCCACCAGCTGTTGACCATCGAGGTGACCCGGCTCGCAGCCGGTCACGTCCGGCTGCGGCTGACCGGCGAGCTGGACTACGACACCGCTCCGGAGTTGGTCGCCGCCGCGGCTGAGCTGCACGGCGAGCAGCACGTGACGATCGACCTGGCCGGGGTCGGCCTCTGCGACTCGTCGGGCCTCAGCGCCCTGCTGGTGGTGCGCCGGGGCGTCGGGGCGATCCGGCTGACCGGGGTCAGCGCCCGACTCCAGCAGATGCTGGACCGCACCGGGCTCACCGAGCTGCTGGCCGTGGAGAACACCGTCGCCGTCGACGGCGCCAATCTGCGCGCCCTGGGCTGACGGCCGCACCCACCCACCGCCGGGTCGCCATCCCTGAAACGGGTCACCATCCCCGAGAAAGGGGGGTGGCCCCCGACCCTGGGACCTGGGGTCGGGGGCCGGAGAAATGTCTAGGGCGCGGTCATCGGCTGGAGCCGGGGGCCGGCGTCGCGCAGTTCGATGGCCGACGGAGGTTCGATGTCGTCGGGTTCCCCCGAGTCGGGCGTCTGGTACAGGTAGCGGACAAACTCCCCATCGGCCTCGTTGTCGTCCGCACCCGGCCACTGGCCGATGCAGTCCATCCCGACCACTTCCCGGCCGGTTCCGTCGGCCTCCTCCAGCAACGCCCACAGGCTCACCGGGTAGCACCGGGTGGCGTCGGGCGCGAGTTGCCACCGGGCGTACCAGCCAGGTCGAGCGGGAACGATCTCGACGATCCGTTTCATGACGACCTTCCTTCCGCGTACCTCGGAAGAACTGTGGTCCTGCCCCGATCCTGCCGGCCGCACGGGTGAGCACCCCTCACCCCGGCCGGATGAAGCCTCATCGACGCTCAGCCCTACCCGGCCGGCGGCGTCCGTTTCGGCTCCGGGGCGGCGGGAACGCGACGGGCGCAGGATCGATCCCCAGCGGAAGGGGCGTCACCATGCGCAAGCAGATGGAGGGCGACAACCAGCGCCGCCGGGCGCTGGCCCGGCAGGCCCGCGAACAGGGCAGCCAGCCCAGTCAGTTCGGCGCCAGCCTGAGCGCCTCCAAGCAGCTCACCAGCCTGGACCAGGGCAAGCGGACCGGCCCAGCGCCGGCCGGACGGCACAAGCCGGACACCACGCGTGGTGGACCGGCCCCGCCGTCGAGGGGCACCGCGGACAATCCGCGCCCGCAGCCGCCACCCGGCGGCGCGGCCGGGGTGAACAGCGTCGGCTACCACGACCTGGTCGACGACGTCCGACGCCGCTCCGGCGTCGACTTCTCGACGGCCAAGGTGGGCGCCGAGGCGACGGTGCTGGTGCTGGCCTTCGCGCTGGACGCGGCGGAGCGGCAACGGCTGCTCGCCGCCGTGCCGAACTCGCTGCACGACGTCCTGCCCGTGGACGGCATCAAGCGGCACCGGGACCTGCCCGGCTTCCTGGCCGAGGTGGGCCGGATCAGCGGAAATTCGCCGGAGCAGGCCCGCTACCAGGCCGAGGCGACGCTCGCCGCGCTCGCCGACCAGGACGGCGACCTGGTCGAGTCCCTGCACGTCCCCGACGGCCTGCGGGAGCTGCTGAACCCGCCAGCGGCCGGCGGCGGCATCGTGGGCGCCTCCACCACCACACCCACGCTGGACGAGGCCCAGCTCCGGGCGGCGCTGGACGACCTGCCGTACTGGGCCGGTGACAGTACCGGCCTGTACCGCGTGATCGCGCTGCCGCCGGACAACCTGGACCGGGTGCTCGCCCGGCTGGACCGGCTGCGCGAGGAGACCGGGCGTGGCCCGAGCATCGGGCGACCGGGCGGCACGGCCGCCGTGCTGACCGTGCGCACCAACCAGGCCGACGGGGTGACCGCGCTCGACGTGGACCTCGCCCACTCGATCGACGACGCCATCGACGAGGTGGGCGCCGGGATGGCCAGCGGCTGACCGCCGCAGACGGCGCACGCGGGCCGGCGCACGCGGGTACCTCCCGCGCCGCCGGCCCGTCGGGCGCGGTATGCGACCCGTCCGCCCACCGGCGGTTCGGGCCCGCGAGCCGCTCGGTTAGCGTGCCGTCATGAAGCGTGCCGCCGACCGGTTGGAGCTGGTCGCCGATCCGGTCCGCCGAACCGGACGGACGCTGCTCTCCGCCGGCGTCGAGCAGTCGTACGTGGATGTCGAGGATCCCCGGCACCTGCACTTCGAGTACGTCCGGCGGATCGCCTCGGCGGTGGAGCTGGCCGCCCCGGCGGGCGTACCGCTGAGCGTGCTCCACCTCGGCGGCGGTGCGTTGACGCTGCCGCGCTGGCTCGCCGCGACCCGGCCGGGTTCCGCGCAGCGGGTCGTCGAGCGGGACCCGGCTGTGGTCGAGCTGGTCGCCCGGGAACTGCCGCCGCTGCCGCCCGAGGTGCGGGTCGAGGTCGCCGACGCCCGGGACGCGGTCACGGCCGCCGCGTCCGACGCGTACGACCTGGTGATCGCCGACATCTACCGGGCGGCCCGAATGCCCCGCCACGTACGCAGCGTGGAGTTCGCGGCCGAGGTGGCCCGTGTCCTGCGCCCCGGCGGGCTCTATCTGGTCAACGTCACGGACCTGCCGCCACTGGTCGGCACCCGGGTGCAGGTGGCGACGCTGCGGGCGGTCTTCGGCGACGTCTGCGTGTTCGGGGACCGCCGGATGCTGCGCGCCCGGCGTTACGGCAACCTGGTGCTCGCCGCGACGCACCGCCCCGGCGGTCTGCCGGTCGGCCGGCTCGCGGCGGCGGCGCTGCGCGACCCGATCCCCGGCGGGCTGCTGCACGCCGCCGCGCTCGACACGTTCGTCGCCGGCGCCCACCCGTTCACCGACGCCGACGCCTAGGCCGTGTCTTCAGAGGTTTACAACGATCGGAGTAGCGCGGCGATTGTGACGGTGGCCTGGAACGAGGTCGCGGTCTTGTCGTAGCGGCGGGGCCGCCGGCGGATGCGGGCCTGGCAGACCGATCCGTCCGCGCCGCCCGTGGTGTTGCTGCGCTCCCCGGCGGAGCTGGACCTCTGGCTGAGCGGGCTGCCCCGTCAGTGAGGACGGGCGGATCCTCGCCTCCTGACGGCCGCCGAACTGAGAGGACCGAGGATGAAGTCGACGGAGACACCGGTACGCGACCAGATCACCGCCTTCCTGCACGGCTACGCGCGGGCCGTCGAGGCCGGCGACAACGGCGCCGTTGCCGCGAGCTACAGCCGAGACGTACATCGAGGGTGACCCGGGCAGGGCGGCGGTCGTCATCAACGACGCCGGGTACCGGGCCGTTCTCGACGAACGCCACACGGCGATGACCGAGCAGTTTGGTCTGACCGTTCTGGACGTTCGCGATCTCGCACCGGGGGTACGTCCTCGTACCGACCGAGTGGACGTTGGACTTCGCGCCGCCGCAGGGCAAGGCCGGCAGCCCGCGGTTCGCACAGACCTACGTGGTGCCCTGCGACGGAGACCGGCCACAGATCCTGCTCTACCTCCCGCACGAGCGCGAGGACGACGTCATGCGGAAGCTGGGGCTCACCGGCTGACCGTCCATGGCGAATACGTCGTGGGGGCCCCCCCCCCGGGGGGGGGGGGGGGCGCCCCGGGGGGGGCCCCGCCGGGGGCCACCCCCCGGCGCCCCCCCCATGGCAACCCCCGGCGCCGCCCCCGGGGGGCGTCAACCGCACC
>NZ_JBIAKM010000010.1:171249-192654 GCF_042872525.1 Micromonospora sp. NPDC005254
GGCCGGGGGAGGCGGTTCGGGGGGGCCCCCCGGGCGCCCCCCCCCGGCCCCGGGCGGGGGCCCCCCCCCCGGGGGGGGGGGGGGGCCCCACGACGTGAGGTGGCCCGGCCGGGATCACACCGGCCGGGCCACCGATCAGGACTCCAGGCGTCGACGCCGGGCGAGGAAGAACGCGACCGCGCCCAGGACGACCATCACACCTCCGACGCCGGTCATGGCCGGGACCACACCGCCGCCGGTGACCGGCAGGATGGGTTGCTTGCCGCCACCACCAGGTTTGCCGGGTGCGCCGGGGCTGCCAGGCGCACCAGGGCTGCCGGGTGCTCCGGGTGCTCCGGGTGCTCCGGGGGGTCCGGACGGACCAGGTGCGCCGGGGCTGCCGGGTGCGCCCGGACTACCGGGTGCTCCGGGTGCTCCGGGGCTACCGGGCGCCCCCGGACTACCAGGCGCTCCCGGACTACCAGGCGCTCCCGGACTACCAGGTGCGCCGGGGCTACCAGGCGCTCCCGGACTACCAGGTGCGCCGGGGCTACCAGGCGCTCCCGGACTACCAGGCGCTCCCGGGCTGCCAGGTGCGCCGGGGCTACCAGGCGCTCCCGGACTACCAGGTGCGCCGGGGCTACCAGGCGCTCCCGGGCTACCAGGCGCTCCCGGGCTGCCGGGCGCTCCCGGGCTACCAGGTGCGCCGGGGCTACCGGGCGCTCCGGGGCTACCGGGTGCTCCGGGACTGCCGGGCGGGCCGGACGGGCCGGGTGGGCCGGTGGGCCCGGGTGGGCCGGTCGGTCCAGGCGGGCCCGTCGGCCCGGCGCAGATCGGTGCGGTGATGACGTTGGTGTCGAGGGTGACGGCGGCGGTGCGCGCCAGCGCGCGGCCCTGGAGGGTCGCGCCCGTGGCCATCGTGATCGCGGCCTGAGCCATGATGGTGCCTACGAAGGTGGTGCCGGTGCCGATCGTCGCCGAGCTGCCGATCTTCCAGAACACGTTGCAGGCCGACGCCCCGTTGGTCAGGACGACGCTGCTGTTCGACGCCGTCGTCAGCGAGGAGTCGACCTGGAAGATGAACACGGCCGACGGATCGCCCTGGCCGTCGAGCGTCAACGCTCCGGTCAGTTGGGCGGCCCCGATCCGGTAGACCCCTTCGTTGAGTGTGTTGCCACCCAACTCCGCCGGGAGGTTGGTGAACGGGGTCCGGCCGGCGGCGTCGTTGAAGGCGATGGTCAGGTCGCTCTGAGCCTGGAGCGCCACCGCGTCGCCGAGGTGCACCTCCCCGCCGATGGTGGCCGTTCCGAAGCCGGACGCGGTGCTCCCGGGGAACCGCCCGAGGCTCTGGGCCAGAAAGCTGGGGCCGGTGTTGGTGGGCTCCGCTCCGGCCAGGACGGAGAAGTCGGCCGCCGTCCCCAGGTTGACCGGTGCTTCCTGCGCGTTTGCGGCGGTCGAGCTGAAGAGCAGCAGGCTGGCTGCCACCGTGGCGGCTGCGCCAGCGGCGAGCGACGGCAGGACCACCCGCCGCCGTAGCCAATTTTTGGGTTTAGCTGTCACAGAACACCCTCCGTGGGTACTACTCGCAGGAGACGTCGAACGAGCGGCGTCCTGCGTGAAACGGCCTGAATGGCGCCGATGAAGCGCGCTGATCACCACATCACGTCAGGTGTTCCAATGAGGGCAAATTGGAACAATAGCCCAAATCCATCTATCTGGATCGGACTGACATTCGCATTCGCAATTCGCCGGTTCTGGGAGTAGCGGGCGGGGTGCGTGGCCCGACCAACCTCCTGTGGAAGATCCGGGCCGGGGCGGCGTGGCGTGACATGCCCGCCCGCTACGGGTCCTGGCAGTCGATCTACACCCCGTCGAACGCTGCTTCGACCGGCTCAAGCAGTGCCGCAGCGTCGCGACCCGCTACGACAAGACCGCGACCTCGTTCCAGGCCACCGTCACCATCGCCGCGCTGCTCCAATGGTTGTGAACCTTCGAAGACACGGCCTAGGCCGGCCTGCGCGTCCGCATTGCCGGGTTTCCGACGGTGCGCGCGGGGAAGGCCCGGCGGGTGAGCAACGCCGACAATCGGGCCACCGCCCGCCGGGCCCTGGTCGTGATCGGTCTGGTGCTGGCGACCGCGCTCGCGCTGGCCTTCGTGTACGCGACCCGCCGGGTGCTGGTCTGGGCCGTGGTGGCCGCCTTCTTCGCGGTCGCGCTCAAGCCGTCGGTGGACTGGCTGCAACGCCGGTTCGTGCGGCGGCGGGCGGTGGCCACGCTGCTCGTGTTCCTCACCGCGTTCGTCGTGCTGGCGGTCCTCGCCACGGTCATCCTGGTGCCGCTGCTCGACGAGCTGGGCCGGTTCGCCGATCGGGGGCCTGAGCTGCTGCGCGACGCGCGCGCCGGGCGCGGCCCGGTGGGCCAGCTCCTGGAACGCACCGGGGCACGACGCTACGTCAGCGAGCACTCCGACCAGCTGCGCGACGCCGGCACCCGGCTACGTCAACCCGCCGTGGGCGTGCTGCGCGGTGTCCTGCAGACGGTCGCGGGGCTGGTCACGGTCATCGTGCTGGCGTACCTCATGGTGTTGGAGTCGCCGCGGATCACCGGCAGCGTCCTCGCGGCGGCCGGGGACGGTGCGGGCGAGCGCCTGCGCCGGGTCGGCCGGGAGATGTCGCGGACGGTCACCGGCTACCTCACCGGCAACCTGCTGATCAGCGTGATCTGCGGGGTGCTGACCTTCCTGGTGCTGACCCTGACCGGGGTGCCGTTCGCGGGCGTGATCGCCCTGCTGGTGGCGGTGGCCGACCTGATACCGCTGGTGGGCGCGACGATCGGCGCGGTGATCGCCGCCGGCGCCGGGTTCCTGCACTCCTCCACCGCCGGAATCATCGTGCTCGTCTTCTTCGTGGTCTACCAGCAGGTCGAGAACCATCTGCTCCAGCCACTCATCCTGTCTCGTGCGGTGCGGCTCAACCCGCTGACCGTGCTGCTGAGCGTGCTGCTCGCGGCGGAGCTGGCCGGCTTGCTCGGCGCGCTGCTGGCCATCCCCGCCGCCGGCATCGTCCAGATCCTGCTGCGCGAGTACGGGCCGCGACGACTGAACCCGCCCCCACCGGCGGACCCCGGCGAACCGCCCCCGCCGGCCGTGCCACCACGTGGACCGGCCGGTCCCGCCACCTCGCGGGGCTGACCGGCCGGGTCGACGGTTTCCGCTCAGCGGCCGCGCACCGCGACCTCCGGCGACGTGCTCTCCAGCGGGACCGCGTTCGCCGGGACCAGCCCCAGCTGCACGGCCGAGCGGGTCAGCGCGGCGTCGAGCACCCAGTCGGCCCCGACGCGGGTGCGGTTGCCCGGCATTGCCATCAGGTGGTACGCCCGGGTGACCGCCTTGGCCGGCAGCCCGGCCAGGTTGACGTGCAACGGGTTCGCGGCCGCGTCCTTGCCGCCCAGGTCGACCACCCAACCCAGATCGTGGTGCCTGTACGGCTTGCGCTGCCCGAAGCCGTACGACGCGGCGATGTTGTGCGCCACGCGCTTGCCCTGCCGCTGCGCGTGCTGGGCCGTCATGCCGCAGATCTGCCCCGGATTCACCAGGTCGGGCACGGCTGCGGCGTCACCGCAGGCGAAGACCTCCGGATAGCCGGGGACGTTGAGGTACTCGTCGGTGACCAGCCGGCCCTTCTCGGTGCGCAGGCCCAGCTCGTTGACGAACGGGTCCGGCCGCACCCCCACGCACCACACAAGCGTGCAGGTCGGCACGTACTCGCCGTCGGTGAGCTTGACGCCGTCGCAGGTCGCCTCGGCCACCGACGTGCCCATCCGCACGTCCACCCCCCGCCGGTTGAGCACCTTGTGCGAGGTGACGGACATCCGCTTGTCCAGCTCGGGCAGCACCCGGGGGGCGACGTCGAGCAGCATCCAGCGGGGCCGGACGGTCAGCCGGGGTCGCTGCGCGTGCAGCGCGTCGGTGAACAGCTGCCCGTGCGCGGCGACCTCGGTGCCGGTGTAGCCCGCGCCGACCACCACGAACGTGGAGCGGGCCTGCTGCTCCGCCGGGTCCTCGGCCTGCTCGGCCAGCTCGACCTGGCGGACGATGTGGTCGTGCAGGTAGACGGCCTCGGGCAGGCCGCGGAAGCCGTGCGCGTACTCGGTGACACCCGGGATGGGCAGCAGCTTGTTGACGCTGCCCACGGCGAGCACCAGCCGGTCGTACGCCAGGCGGTTCTTCTCCCCCTCGGGCTGGGTGAAGCCGACCCAGCGGTTCTGCAGGTCGACGTGATCCGCCTCGCCGATCACCACCCGGACGCCCTTGAGGGTCCCGGTCAGCGGCACGGCGATGCGCCCGGGCTCGACCACCCCGGCGGCCACCTCGGGCAGCAGCGGCAGGTAGAGGAAGTAGTCGGTGGAGTTCAGCACCACGATCTCGGCCCGGTCCCGGGCGATCCGGCTCAACGTCTTCGCCGCGTGGTAACCGGCGAACCCGGCCCCCACGATCACCACACGAGGTTTCGTCATTGCGGGCCGTTTCCCGTCGCAGCCCGGGACAAACGTCGAAGCGCAGGCGCGCGGTCAGCTGCGCTCGAGCCAGACGTGACCGTTGGAGCCCACCGCGTCCACACCCCACTCCTGACCGAAGGCCCGCACCCGGTTGGCCGAGATCCGGCCGACCTCCGGTGGAACCGCCGGGTCGAGCACGAGCCGACCCTCGACCGGGTTGAGCCCCAGCATCGCGCGGACCAGCGCCAGCGGCGTGCCGGACGCCCATGCCTGCGGGCTGCAGGCGGTGGGATATGGGACGGCGAACAGCAGCCGTTGCCGGTCGGACCCGCTGAGCGCCTCGGGCAGCCGGTGGTCGAACTGCTCGGCCGCGTCGATCATCGCCAGGCTGATCCGGTTCGCCTCCTTCCGGTAGCCGTAGCGGGCCAGGCCGAGCGCGATCAGCGAGTTGTCGTGCGGCCAGACCGTGCCCAGGTGGTAGCCGAAGGGCCCGTAGAGGCGTTCCTCGGCGGACAGCGTCCGAATGCCCCAGCCGGAGAACATGTCGGGCGACATGAGCTGGCGCACCACCGCATCCGCCCGCCCCTGCGGCACGATCCCGCTCCACAGCAGGTGACCCATGCTGGACGTCTTGGAGTCGACCACGTTCTTGTCGCCATCGAGGGCCACCGCGTAGTAGCCGCCCCGCTCGTCGATCCAGAAGTCCCGGTTGAACCGCTCGTACAGGGTGCCGGCCTCGTCGCGCAGCCGTGCCGCCAGGGTGGGGTCGCCCAGCGGGCCGTCGAACAGCTCGGCCAGCCGCACCTTGGCGTCGAAGGTGTAGCCCTGGATGTCGGCGGTTGCCAGCGGCAGCACCGGGATACGTCCGTCGGCGAAGCAGACGCCGTCCGGCGAGTCCCGCCAGCACTGGTTGCCCAGCCCCTCCGGGGACCGGGTGGCGTACTCCACGTAGCCGTCGCCGTCGCGGTCGCCGTACTCGTCGATCCACCGCAGCGCGGCCACCGCGTTGTCGCGCAGGTGCCGGACGGTCTCGTGGTCGGCGGTCCACCGCCAGTACTCCGAGAGCAGGATCAGCCAGAGCTGTGTGGCGTCGGCGGTGCCGTAGTAGGGGCCGTACGGCTTCTGGCCGGTACGGGTCAGCTCGCCGCTGCGGACCTCGTGCAGGATCTTGCCGGGCTCCTCGTCGGTGAAGTCGTCACAGGCGTTGCCCTGGAGTTTGGCGAGCGCGAGCAGCGTTCCCTTCGCCAGCGCCGGCCCGGCCACCAACGTCTGGTACGCGGTGATCAGCGTGTCCCGCCCGAAGAGGCTGAGAAACCAGGGCAGTCCCGCGCCGGGCAGCAGGATCCGCTGACCTTTGACCTCCAGTTCGAGCCGCAGCGCCGCCAGGTCGTCGCGGGACTGGCGGACGGTGCACTCCAGCGCCTGGCTGTCGCTGCGCAGCACGGCCCGGTCCTCGGTCCACCGGCGCAGCGGGTCTTCGGCCCGGCCTTGGACGACGTCGATGATGTCGCCCCGCACCGGTTCGACCACCCCCGGGCCCGGCGACAACGGCACCTGCAGGTCCACCAGCCAGTTGTCGCGCGGACGCAGGTGCAGGTCCCAGACCAGATCGTCCCCCTCGATCCGGTCCGCCGGGGTCGCGCAGCGCACCCGGGTCTCGGCGGTGAAGTCTCCGTTGCGGTAGGAGAAGCACAGCTCGGAGCCGTCGGCGGCGTGGTTGCGGACGATCTGCGCGGAGCGGTCCCGGACCACCGACTTGACCTCGAACAGGTCGGCGAAGTCCACGTCGACGGCCAGCCGCAGCTCCACCCGGACCGGCTCGGTCTGGTACGACACCAGCTGCAGCCGCTCGTGGAAGCCGTCGCCGATGTAGCGCAACCGCCGGATGGCGAGACCGTTCGACGGCAGCCCGGGCAGCTCCGGGTTGGTGAGCACGTACTGCGCGGAGTAGTGCTCGAGGGTCTTGGCCCGCAACACCAGCAGCTGACCGCCGTTGACGGTGAGGGTCCAGCCGCTGATCAGGCGGGTGTCCAGGTGCACGAGCCCGCCGATGCTGCCCGGTGGCACGTCGCCGCGCGCGTCGGAGTACACAAACGTGGGGCCGCTGAGCACGGCGATCGAGTTGGGACCCAACTCGGGTGGCATCGCCCGCTGGTCGCCACTCACCCCCGTCGCGGGAGCCGTGCCGACGTGCGGGTTGGCGGGGGTCGCGCGTACGACAGCCATGACACCCACCGTAGGAACGACGGCCACGGAGTGTCATCACCCGGTCCGGGTGAAAGCTCACGCGACATCCACGTCTAGCGATATGGACAAACGTCACTATCGATGGGCAGGATGCCGTAATGGGATCAGACGACACCGGCGAGCGGCCCACGAGGCCGACCCGCCGCACCTTCCTGTCCGCCTCCGCCGCCGCCACCGCGGCGACCGCCGCCACCGTCGCGGTGCCCTCGCTGGCCGCGCCCGCGGCCGCCGACCCCGTCCCCGCCGGCCCCGGGCACCCGGCGCGCCCCCAACGCCCCGACCGTGAGCTGCGCGACCTGTTACGCCAGGTCGACCCACGCCGGATCGAGGCGATCGTGCGTCGGCTGGCCGCCTTCGGCACCCGGCACACCCTCTCTGACCAGGACGACCCCCAGCGGGGCATCGGCGCCGCCCGGGACTGGATCTTCGCCCGTTTCCAGGAGTACGCGGCCACCTCCGGTGGCCGGATGACCGTCGAACTCCAGTCGTACGTGCAGCAGCCCGCCTCGCGGATCCCCACCGCCACCCGGATCACCAACGTGGTGGCCACCCTGCGCGGTGTGACCTCGCCAAACCGCACCTACGTCGTGACCGGCCACTACGACTCCCGGGCCACCGACGTGATGGACGCCGTCAGCGACGCGCCCGGCGCCGACGACGACGCGTCCGGCGTGGCCGTGGTGCTGGAGCTGGCCCGACTGATGGCCACCCGGCCCACGGCCGCCACTGTCGTTTTCGCCGCGGTCGCCGCCGAGGAGCAGGGCCTGTACGGCTCGGCGTACCTGGCCGCGCAGCTCAAGGCCGCCGGCGCGGACGTGCAGGGCATGTTCAGCGACGACATCGTGGGCAGCGGCACCGCCGACGACGGCACCCGCGACCCGTACGCGGTGCGACTGTTCGCCGAGGGGGTGCCGACCGCCGAGACACCGGCGGAGGCCACCACCCGGCAGTCCGTCGGCGGCGAGAACGACTCACCGTCGCGGCAGCTCGCCCGGTTCGTCCGGGACGTGGCGGAGAACGACGCGACAGGCATGCGGGTGCGGGTGATCTACCGGCGGGACCGCTACCTGCGCGGCAGCGACCACATCTCGTTCCTGCGCGAGGGCTGGCCGGCGGCGCGGTTCACCGAGCCGAACGAGGACTTCGCCCACCAGCACCAGGACGTCCGCGTGCAGGACGGCCAGCAGTTCGGTGACCTGCCCGAGTTCTGCGACTTCGGGTACATCGCCCGGGTGGCGAGGGTCAACGGCGCGGCGCTGTGGTCACTGGCCCAGGCGCCCGGCACGCCCAAGGGCGCCATCATCGTGACCACCGACCTGACCAACAACACGACCCTGCGCTGGCAGCGCGGCGACGAGCCGGGCCTGGCCGGCTACGAGGTGGTGTGGCGCGAGACCACGGCCGCCGAGTGGCAGCGGGTGATCCCGGTCGGAGACGTCACCGAGGTCAGCATCGACCTGTCCAAGGACAACGTCTTCTTCGGCATCCGCGCGGTCAACCGAGCCGGCCTCCGCAGCCCGGTAGCCTTCCCCCGCCCCGGCAGCTGACCGCCCACCCCGCCCTCCCCCTTCCCCGCCCTCCCGCCGCCCCCGCCGTCCCACCCCGTTGATCAAGAGGTTTGCGTCACGACACGCCGGTGTCGGTGACGCGAACCTCTTGATCACGCGGGAGGCGGGGTGGGGGTGAGAGGTGGGGTGGGGGCGGTTATGGCCCAGCGTTCGTGGTCGCGCCACGCGCCGTCGATGAACAGGTAGTCCGGGGAGAAGCCCTCCAGGCGGAAGCCGAGCTTCCGGGCCACCCGCCGCGACGGTTCGTTGCCCGGCTGGATGTTCGCCTCCAGGCGGTGCAGCCCGGCTGTCGTGAACGCGTGGTCGATCACCAGCGCGACGCCCGTCGAGGCGTGCCCGGTGCCGCTGTACGGCTCGAACGCCGCGTACCCCAGGTAACCGCCGCGCAGCGCGCCCAGCACGATGCCGCTGATGTTCACGTAGCCGGCGATCGCGCCGCTGGCCCGGTCGCAGATCAGGTAGCCGGCGCTGTCCCGGCGACGGATGCGGCGCAGGTAGCGGTCGTACTCCTGCGGGGTCGCCGGCGCGGCCAGCCACGGGTGGTGCAGGTCCCGGCTGCGCAGGGCGGCCGCCACGAACTCGTCGACGTCGGCGGGTCGGGGTCGCCGGATGGCGGCGGGACCACCGCTGCGCAGGTATCTCACGGCGGACCACTCTGACCGACCGGCGCGGCCGTTGTCCAACCGGCCCGCCACCCGCTCCTGCGATCAGCGCGTCGGGACGTCGGTGCTCTCCCGGGGCAGCACCGCGTGTGGCGCGACGATCTCGGCGGTCGTTCGCACCGGCCGCGCGTCCGCATAGCATCGTCGGCATGGCAACGCGGCTGGTACAGATCAACATGAAGGCTCGGGACGACTCCGCCCTGGGCGGTTTCTGGGCAAAGGCGCTCGGCTGGGGAATCTCCAGCGAGGGCCCGGGTGTCACCAACCTCGAACCCGAGGGCTTCGTCTACCCCGATCCCGTCGCCGTCTGCGTCGACATCGTCGTCTCCCCGGAACCCAAGACGGTGAAGAACCGCGTGCACGTGGACCTGGCCACCACCTCGGCGGCCCACCAGGCGGAGGTGGTGGCGCGACTGGAGGGTCTCGGCGCGACGCTCGCCGACGTGGGCCAGGGCGACGTGCCGTGGACGGTCATGGCCGACCCGGAGGGCAACGAGTTCTGCGTGCTGGACTCGCTCTACGACGACACCGGACCGATCGCCTCGGTGGTTGTCGACTGCGCGGATCCGCGGGTCATGGCCCGTTTCTGGGGCGAGGCCATGGACTGGACCGTGCACAAGGTGACCGACCACAGCGCGGTGCTGCGCTCGGCCAAGGGCGTGGGCCCCTATCTGCAGTTTCTCCGCACTCCCGACGTGAAGACGGTGTGGAACCGCGTCCATCTCGACGTCCGCCCCTATCCGGGTGACGACCTGGAGGCCGAGGCGGCCAGACTGCGGTCTCTCGGCGCCACCGCCGTCGACCTGGGCGACGGCGACGTGCCGTGGAAGGTCCTCGCCGACCCGGAGGGCAACGAGTTCTGCCTCCTCACGCCGAGCTGACCCACACCCTCGTCATCCGCGCGGCGCGTGCCACCGGGTGGCACGCGCCTTGGCCGCCCCCGGCCGCGCTAGCGGCGCGTCAGCAGCCGGAACTCGGTGCCGTCGGGGTCGGTCAGCACGACCGCGCCGTCGGCGTCGGCGCCGACCACTGTGGCGCCGAGGGAGAGCAGGCGGTCGACCTCCGGCTGCGGGTCGTCGCCGTCGTCGACGGCGAGGTCGAACGTCACCCGGTCCCGGTCCCCCTTCGGCATCAACGGTGGACCACCCCAGGCGATCTTCGGGCCGCCCAGGGGTGACTGGATGGCGGTCTCCTCGTCCTGGTCCCAGACCAGCGGCCACCCGAGCGCCGCGCTCCAGAAGTAGCCGACGGCCTGCGAGCCGTCGCAGGAGACGTCACCGAGGAAACCGCAGCCAGCGAGGAACGTGTTACCCGGTCCGAGGACGCAGAACTCGTTGCCCTCGGGATCGGCGAGCACCACGTGACTCTCTTCCGGACGCTGGCCGACGTCGGTGTGCCGCGCGCCCAGCGCCAGCGCTCTGGCCACCGTCCGCCGTTGGTGTTCCAGCGAGTCGCTGGTCAGCTCGAGGTGTGCCCGGTTCTGCAGGACCTTCGGCTCCGGGACCCGCGGAAAACGCAGCCGGAAACCGGTCTTGTCGTCGGGCAGCACGAGGACGCCGTCGCGGGGGTCGTCGACCAGCTCCCGACCCAGGATCTCGGACCAGAACCGCGCGACACGCAGGGGTTCGTTCGCGCCGAAACACACCGCGAAGAGGTGGCTGGCCATCGCTGCGCTCATCTCCGATCCGGGGACGGGGCGGCCCGGACGGGCCGGAGTTCGGAAGCCTACGGAGGGGCCCGGTCGGCCGCACCCGAGTTTCCGGGCCCCGCCCCACCACGCTCGGGGGGCCACCGATCCTGATCGGAGGGTTCGCCGCGCCGGCACTGCGGCGCGTCGGGCGGTACGCCGACGGGTTCGTCTGCGCGGCGCCCCTGACCTGGGCCGGCCCCCTGGTCGCCGTCCTATCGCCGTCCTCGCCGAGGCGGATCCGGAAACGCCGTAGCGGCTCCCCTCAGTGGCGCTGCGTCGCGGGCCGGGCGAACCACCGGGCCAGCCACGGGGTGAGCGCGACGAGGGCGACGGCGAGGGCGGTGATGACGGCCTGCCCGATCCGGCCCGGGGTGACGCCACCGGCGGGGTCGAGCACGTCGTTGGCGTACCCGTTCGCGGCGGCGTCCGTCACCAGCACGGCGCAACCCAGCGCGAGCCCCGCCGGACGGCGAGCCGCCAGCAACAGCGCCGCCAACGGATCCCACAGGGTCAGGGACCCGAAGTAGACCGCGAGCCACCCGGGCAGGGCGAGCGGCGGTCGGAGCCCGGGGACGAACACCTGGAGCACGTGCACGACGGTGCCGTAGGCGAAGACCAGAACGGCCGCCGACACGACCAGCCGGGCCCGCAGTGGAACGCCACGCCATCGACCGGTACCCATCCGGCCAGTCTGCCCCAGCGGCGCGAGCGCCGAGCGAACGGTCAGAGCGGCTCGGGAAGCGGCTGCTCCATCGGCATCGGCACCTGGAGGTAGGTGACGCCGCGCATGTCCAGCCAGGCCCGGTCCGGCGCGCGGACCAGGCGCACCATCACCGACTCGCAGGACGGGCAGCGCGCGACCATGCCCGGGGCGTGCGAGTAGACGTGCAGGCTGGCCATCGAGCCGGTCGTCCCGCAGTTCTCACAGCGGCCCATCGCGGTGCTCAGGTCGACGGCGAACAGCTCGCGCATCGGGCCGTCGAGCATGTTGCCGTCCAGGTACGACATCTCGGTCATCGGGTCTCCTCGACGTTGCGTCGGCGGGCGGGACAGTTGGCGGGCCGGACAGGCGGCGGGCGGGGCAGTCGGCGGGCGGGCTCTCAGCCGGTGGGGCCGAAGCGTTCGGTCTTGATCCGCCGCGACGGGTGGCCCAGCCCGACCAGCAGATCGGCCACGGCCTCCACGAACCCGGTCGGGCCGCACACGTAGGTGAGCGGTTCCAGGTCCGGCGGCCAGCCGTGGGTGTTCACGTCGGCCAGGCCGATCCGGTGCGGCTCGCCGCGCCAGCCGTCGGGCGCCTCGCGGGTGTAGACGTACGCCACATCGAGGCCGAAGTCGTCGCGGACCCGGCGGCGCAGCTCGTCGGCGTAGATCACGTCCTCTGCGGTGCGCACCGAGTAGATCAGCCGGAACGGGACCTTGCTGCCGATCGCCCGCCGTGCCCGGATCATGGCCATCAGCGGCACGATGCCGGAGCCGCCCGCGACCAGCTGCACCGGCGCGGTGTCCTCCGATCGCCAGATGAACCAGCCGCCGAGCGGTCCGCGGACCTCCACCGGGTCACCGGGACCGAAGACATCGATGAGGTACGGCGACACCTCGCCGTCGGGCACCCGCTGGACGGTCACCTCGATGCGCGGGCCGCCGGGGCCGTCCACGACCGGCCCGGCGATCGAGTACGACCGGGCGGTCTGGTAGCCGTCCGGCGCGGTCAACCGCACGTCGACGTGCTGCCCGGGCAGATGCCCCGGCCAGTCCGGCACCTCCAGGATCAGCGTCTCCGCCGTCGCCGTCTCGACGCGGCGCTCCACCAGCCGCGCCACCTGCCACTTGATTGGCGCCCGGGCCGGGGTGCCCGTCGCCACGGCCCGCTCAGTCACCCTGGTACCGCTGTTCGCGCCACGGGTCGCCGTAGTCGTGGTAGCCGGCCGTCTCCCAGAACCCCGGTTCGTCCATTGTCTTGAGTCGGATGCCGCGCACCCACTTGGCGGACTTCCAGAAGTACAGGTGCGGCACCAGCAGCCGGGCCGGGCCGCCGTGCTCGGCCGGCAGCGGCGCGCCGTCGAAGGTGTGCGCCACCCAGGCCCGGCCGCCGCGCAGGTCGTCCAGCGGCAGGTTGGTGGTGTACCCGCCGTACGAGTGGGCGAGCGCGAAGTGCGCGCTGGTGTCCACGCCGTCGAGCAGGGTGTCCAGGGAGACGCCCTGCCAGGTGGTGCCGAGCTTCGACCAGTGGGTGACGCAGTGGATGTCGACCATCGCGGTCTCCTGCGGAAGCGCCATCAGCTCCTGCCACGACCACCGGTACTCGGTGCCGTTCTCGGCGGCGATGACGAACTCCCAGGTGTCCAGGGAGACCCGGGGTGTCGGGCCGGCCGACAGCACCGGAAAGTCCTCGGTCAGGTACTGACCGGGTGGCAGGGCCGGCTCCTGTGAGCGGGGCCGGCCCTGAAAGCCCGGTGACACGATTCCCATTGCACAGTCGTACCACCCGCGCCGGCCGGGGCGGGAGCTTTCCCGCGTACGCCCTCGTCGACCCGGCGCGGCGCGGTCAGTGCCGCTCCGTGACGACCTCGCGCTGCTCGGGCGTGCCGCCCCGGGTGGCGCGAAGGCTGGTCAGGGTCACCACCACCAGCACGCCGATGATCACGCCGAGCGAGGCCAGGGTGGGGATCTGCGGCACGCCGGCCCAGATGCCGTGCGCCCAGTGCAGACCCAGCTTGAGGCCGATGAACGCCAGGATGATCGCCAGGCCGTAGCTGAGGTGCACCAGCCGGCTCAGCGCCGCGTGCAGGACGAAGTAGAGCGCCCGCAGGCCGAGCAGGGCGAACGCGTTGGTGGCGAAGACCAGGTACGGGTCCTCGGTGATGCCGTACACCGCCGGCACCGAGTCGACGGCGAAGACCACGTCGGTGGCCAGCACTGCGACCACCACCAGGGCGAACGGCGTGAGTGCCCGCTTCGCGCCCTGCCGCACGGTCATCCGGGTGCCGTGGTACTCGTCGACCACCGGCATGATCTTGCGCAGCAGCTTCACCGAGCGCATCTTGTTGATGTCGACTTCCTGCTGATGCCCGGAGAGGGCGTCGCGCAGCAGCTTCACCGCGGTGGCGATGAGGATGATCGCGAAGAGCAGGAACGCGAAGTCGAGGGTCTGCAGGGCCGCCGCGCCCAGGGCGATGAAGACCGCCCGCAGCACCAGAGCGCCGGCGATGCCGTAGAGCAGCACCCGCTGGGCGAGCACGGCCGGCACCGCGAACGCGGCCAGCAGCAGCATGAAGACGAAGAGGTTGTCGACCGAGAGGGACTTCTCGACGAGGTAACCGGTCAGGTACTGCACGCCCTGCTCGGAGCCGTAACGGGACCACACCCAGCCGCCGAACGCGAGCGGCAGCGCGACGTAGAACGCCGACCAACCGATCGCCTCCCGCATGGACACCTCGTGCGGCTTGCGCGTCACCAGGAAGTCCAGCACCAGCAGCAGCACCACGCCGGCGATGGTCAGCGCCCAGAGCGTGGGCGTGCCCACCGACGACAGGTCACTCGCTGCGGCCAGGTATGACAATTCGGTCATGGGGTCTCCTCGAACACCGTGTCATGTTCGAGGTCTCCTTCACCCATCGGAGATGGGCAACCACCCGAGGCACGCCGGGCGTGCCGTACTGACCGGAATGGTTCGTGGGAAGTACTCCCCTCGCACGACAAGGTTAGGCCAGGGCCGACCGACACGCCAAGCCGGACGTCGATCGTTGCCCTGGCCAACCGCTGTGCGTCCCCGGTCGGAGTTCCACCGTCAGGCGCGGCGCAGCGTCGCACCCGGCGCCATCGCCTGCTCCACGAGGCCCCGGTAGTCGCGCGGCAACTGGGTCGCCACGTCGTCGAACTCCCCGCCGGTGATCGCCTCGCGCAGGGTGGTGAACACCGCCCGGACGGCGTCCCGCGCGGCCGGCTCCTGCACCTGCGCGCGCAGCGCGACCCGCGCCACGAACTCGGCCGCTCCGAACCGGTCCGCCTGCTCGGTGCTCGGGCTGGGCTTGAGCACCAGTTGCAGCGGCTGCGGAAGCTGCGCGGCCAGGTCCAGCACCTCACCGCCGGTCAGCCGCTCGGCGAACGTCTCCAGCACGGCCCGGGTCAGCTCGACCGCCTGCTCGGACGACGTCCGGGTGCGCTGGGAAACCAGGTCGACGAAGGTGTCGTATTGCATCGCGTACTCCCTCGGGCTTGTCGGCGCCGCCTGCGGGTACCCGCGGTGCCGTGGTGGAAACGGCGCCGGATTTCCTGCGGCGACCCGGGCGATTTCCTCCGCCGACCCGGGCGTGACGAGGCGGCGGGCGGGTAACCGCCGCCGGTCGTGACCACATCGATGCCCCGAGGGAGCCCCAGACATGGCGAGCTACGCGGACGTCCTGCAGTACCTGTCGAGCCTGGACTACCCGGCCGAGAAGAACGACGTGGTCCGCGAGGCCGAACGGGAGGGCGCCCCGCCGGACGTGCTCAAGGCACTGCGCGCCCTGCCGCCCGTCGACTACGCCAACGGCACCGAGGTGGCCCGGTCCGCCGGCATCGAGGCCGCCCCCGAGGTGAGCCCCTCGCAACGCGCCGCGCAGGCCCGGGACAAGAAGCACAACCGGGTGTCGCAGCATCTGCGCGGCATCTGACCCGGCGGTGGTGGCGTCCGTCGTAACGCGCGGACGGCGCGGATGACTGGCACCGGCCCGCTGTCCCGCCCGCCGGACGGGCACACCCCGGCGGCGGTGCAACTCGTCGTTGTGGCGGTGGTCGGCGTCATCGTCGGCGGCGTTTTCGCCCTGGCGCTGTCGCCGTCGCTCGCCCCGCTGGCCGGCTGGGACGTCGCCGCGCTGAGCTGGCTGGTGCTGGTGTGGCGCAAACTCTGGCCGATGGACGCCACCCGCACCGCCCGCCTCGCCGTGTACGAGGACCCCAACCGGGCCACCCGGGACGTGGTGCTGCTCATCGCGTGCCTCGCCAGCCTGCTGGCCGTCGGGCTGGTCCTCGCCAGCGCGCACGCCGCGCCACCCGGCGCACACCGCGACCTGTACGGCGTGCTGGGCGTCCTCAGCGTGGTGCTGTCCTGGCTGGTCGTCCACACCGTCTTCACCGCCCGCTACGCCCGGATCTACTACACGGGCCCGGACGGCGGGGTGAACTTCAACCAGAGCGAGCCGCCCCGCTACTCGGACTTCGCGTACGTGGCGTTCACCGTCGGGACGACGTTCCAGGTCTCCGACACCAACCTGACCAGCAACGAGATGCGCCGGACGGTGCTGCGGCACGCGTTGTTGTCGTACCTGTTCGGCGCGTTCGTCATCGGCGTCACGGTGAACCTGCTGGCGGGGCTGGCGCACTGAGCGCTCGCGCCCGGCTGCGTCACGGGCGGGGCTCGCCGGGACAGGCGGGCGCCCCTTGGCCGCGAACCGCGACCGGGGGCGCCACGCAAACCTGCCCAGGCGGTGAACCGCGTCCGAACCGGTCGCGGTCACCCGGCGGTGGATGCCCGCTCGAACCGAGCGGCCAGCACTGCCGGGTACAACCATACGACAGACCATCCCCCGTACGGTCAGTTTTGGCCGAAGTGTGGGCCAGGGCACGTCAGGGACGGCCGGACAGTTCCGCGTACCGGTGCTCCAGATCGACCCGGGCCAGCGCTCCCACCAGCCACGCCAGCCGCTCCGACTCGCCGCTGGCCAAGCCGGCCAGGTCATCCGCCGAGCGGCCCAGCCCGAGCCGTCGGGCCGCCGCCAGCGCCCGCCGGTCCGCCACCGGGGCGACCTCCCGCCACAACGCCTGCGCCTCGCGCAGAAACAGGTCGACGACCTGGTCGTCCACCCCGGGCAGGTCGGCGAGGAGCGCACGCTCGGCAGCCGGCTCGTGGTGCGCGACCGCGCGCAACCGGCGCAGGTCGCCCCGGTACCGCTCGACGACCGTCCGGGCCAGATCGCCCAGCACGTCGGCCAACGCGTCGACGTCACCGCGCTGACCACTGTCGCGCAGCACCCGCACCCGGTCCTGGTGCAGCGACCGGGCCAGCCGGGCGGCGCTGTCCCACCCCTCGTCGCGCAGCGCCCGCGCGCCGTCCAGCGCCCGACGAAAGTCACCCCGGCGGGCGAGCAGTACCGCGAGGTAGAGCACCTGGAACAGGCTCGCCGGATTGTTGGTCACGCGGAAGCCGTACTGCTCGGCGAAGCCTCGTCCGCTGCCGGCCAGCCGGCGGGCCACGCGTTTGCGGTCCTCGACGGGCGTGATCAGAGTGGTCGCCATGCCGGCGACTACCCACGCCACCGTCGGCCAACCGCCGACCCCGGCCTGCCCCAGCCCCGGCGCCGGTCCGGCGCCGCGGGCCGGTCAGCCGTGCAGGCCGCCGGTGCGGTCGCGGGCCTTGAGCCGGGTGGTGGGCAGGGCGGGTGCCGGCAGCGGCGACGCCGCATCGTCGGCCACCACGCCGAAACGCCGGCCGGCCATCCAGTCCTCCCGAGCGGCGGCGACCTCCTCGTGCGAGCGGCCCACGAAGTTCCACCACATGACCAGCGGCTCCTCGAACGGCGTACCCCCCAGCAGCAACAGCCGGGCCCCCGCCCCGCCGCGCACGGTCACCTCGCGTCGACCCGAACCCAGGTAGAGCAACGCGCCTGGCTCGAAACCCACCCCGGCGGCCTCGGCGGAGCCGGACATCGCCAGCAGGGCGTACTCGAAATCGGGCCGCAACGGCAGCGTGGTCGGCGCCGCCCCGCCCAGCTCAAGCTGCACGCCCACCAGCGGGGTGTGCACCACCGCCGGGGACCGCTGGCCGGCGAACTCGCCGACCAGCAGGGTCGCGTCCACGTCGCCGTCCCGCCAGCGTGGCAGGTCGGCGTGGTGCGCGAAGTCGGCGCCACCGGCCCGCGCAGGGTCCGGCAGCGCCACCCAGAGCTGCACACCGTGCATGACCGGCGGGTGCGTGGCCGGCGACCGCTCCGAGTGGGCGATGCCGTGCCCGGAGGTCATCACGTTCAACTGGCCGGGCCGGATCGCCTGGACGTTGCCGAGGCTGTCCCGGTGAATGATCTCGCCGTCGAGCAGCCAGGTCACCGTCTGCAGGCCCGTGTGCGGGTGCGGTGGCACCTCCATGCCGGGCCGCTGCGCCACGTCGTCCGGGCCAAAATGGTCCACGAAGCACCACGCGCCGACCATCCGCCGAGGCCGCTGCGGCAACAACCGCCGAACGGTCGTGTACCGCCCCAGTGGCACATCGTGGCCCGGCAGCAGCACGCTGCCGGGATCGACGTCGGCCACGCCGGGCGGTCGGGTCTGTGCCGGCATCGATTCGGTACGCTCCACCGCCCGACTGTACGCTCGCGCCCTCCCCGGGCTGCGGCGCTTCCCGCCAGGGGTGAACCTCCGACCCAGCACGTCGCGGGTGGGCCGGTCGGCGTCCTACCCGACCGCCCGGCGCCGGGCTCACTCCCCGGCGACACCGGCCCGCGTCTCCGTCTCTGGCCGCTGCCCGCTCCTGGCCGCTGCCCGCTCCTGGCCGCTGCCCGACGGCCCCGACCCCACACCCGACGTCGCCGGCCCGACGCCGACGGCCCCGGCCAGCACCCGAGGTCGCCGGCTCGACGCCCGACGAACCTGGTCGGCGTCCTAGTCGTGGGCCGGTCACCGGGACTCGGTCACCGTCACGGTGCCTGCGCCTGCCACCAGGTCAAGGAAGAGCCGGTCGGTTGAGCGGTCCCACCCCGGCGTACTCAACAGCGCGCCAGCGGCGACCCCGGCCCAGCGCTCGTCGCGGACCGCGACCGAACCGGCCCCCGCTCCCACCCGCACCCGCACCGGTGGTGTGCCCGGCACCCGGATGTCGAACTGGTTGACTCCACCGGTCAGCCGCACGGTCGTCGTGCCGCCGTTCATCGGCGGCAGGATGAGATCGGTGCGGGCGGAGCCGCCGACGAGATCCACGCCCAGAAGTCGTGCCTGCGCCAGGTCGAGCACCTGTTCGCCCACCCCGCCCTCCAGATGCAGACGCCAGGTGACCCGCTCGCTGAGCAGCACCCGCGCGGCCCGCTTCTCGGACGTGCCGGTGGCCACCACGCCGAGCCGGACGGTCTCACCCTGCACCACGGGACGGGCGGCCACACCCGAGTCGGCCGGGCTGCTGATTCGGTAGAGGTCGTCGCCCAGGTCGGCCACCCGAAGGTCGAACGAGGACAACCCGTCCGCCAGTACGAAGGTGGCCTTCTGCCGCCCCGCCAGCGGCGTCGTCATCGTCTGCTCGGCAGCCGCAGCCGCAGCCGCACCCGGCCGGGCGCCGTCGGACCGGGCGCCGTCGGACGGGGCGCGGTCGGGCCGGGCGCCGTCGGGCCGGGCGCCGTCGGGCCGGGCGCCGTCGGGCCGGGCGCCGTCGGGCCGGGCGCCGTCGGGTGCGCCGGAGTATGCCTGGCCGAGGCGGTAGGGGTCGGCGACGATGACCACCACCGCCGCGGCGCCGAGAACCAGCATCACCGCCGCGGCGGCCACCAGCAGCCGAGCACCGACCGACCAGCGCCCCGGTGTCGCTTCGGCACCCACTGGTCTCGGCTCCGCCTCCGACCGGTGCCCCGGCCCGGAGCCGGGCCGGGCCGGGCGGCCCGCGCGCTCCGGCTGATCTGCGGCCGGGTGCGGCGCCGCCGGGTGCGGCGCCGCCGGGTTAGTTGGTTGCTGCCCCGGATCGTGTTCTGCCTGGTGCTCGATGCCGTCACCCACTGCGGCCATGCCTATGCCCTTCCGCCGGTCCCCGCCGGGAGGTACGTACCCGCCGGCCCATCGGATCACTCCGCGCCGACCACGCCGCTCCGCTACGTCGCGTCAGTGAATCTTGGACAGTTTCCGTTAGGGCCGAACGGAAACTGTCCAAGATTCACCGTCACACGGGCCGACAATGCCGTTCGGCGGGCTGCGCCCGTGGATGTGAGGGGTCAGCCGGTCACTCGGCGGGGCTGGTTATGCCGCTAGCCGGCACCCAACTCCGGGTGGCGGCCAGGTCAGTGAGCGATGGCCGGGTACGCCGCTGGCCGGCACCCAGCTTGGATGGCGGCCAGGTCAGTGGGCGGGGGCTGGATATGCCGATGGCCGGCACCCGGGTTCGGGTGCCGGCCAGTCGGTCGGGTCGTGCGGTGGGTCAGCTGTTCCAGTGCTGGCCAACCAGGTCGGTGGCCTGCTGCTCCCACTGGGCGTAGGCGTCCGGGTAGGCCGAGACCTGCACGGTCTGGGCGGCCTGGGTCAGGGGCATGTCCTGCCAGCCGTCAACCTGACGCAGGCCCTTGAGGAACGCGGTGGTGGAGTACTCGGGGTTGGTGATCTGCTCCGGGGTGCCCCAACCGGAGGAGGGGCGCTGCTGGAACAGGCCCAGCGAGTCGTGGTCGTTCATGTCGCCGAGGTGGCCGAGGTTGTCCAGCTTCGATTCCTGCAGGCTGGTCGCGATGGAGATGACCGCGGCGCGTTCGGGCAGGCCGGCCTTCTTCGTGGCGGCGATGATCGCCTTGGCGTTGGCGGTCTGCTCGTCGTTGAGGCTGATGTGGGACTGGTCGCCCTGCGGCTTCGGCGCTGTCGTCTGGACGGCGGCGGCGACGGGCTTGGTGTCGACGGGGTTGGCGTGGGCGGCGATCGGGCCGGCGAAGACACCACCGGCGAACGCGAGACCGGCCACGGACAGCATGCTCTTACGGAAGATCGTGTTCATGGGGGTAGCTCCTTCGGGGGTAGGAACACCTGCGCACCGTTCGGGGGAAGCGGTGGCGCGGGTGTGAGCACCTCGTCGGGCGCTGCACTATCAAGCGGGGAAAGCTTGGGGGCGGCCTACGGGCTGATCGCTCGTGGCGCCGGGGGCGGCGGCCTACGAGCGGGGGCTCGTGGCGCCGGGACCGTGTGTAACGACCGTCGGGCCGGGGTCATTCCCGGGCCACCGGGGCCGAATAGCGGACCCGGGGGCGAGCCCACGGTCGTTCCGGGGGTCTGCAACGACCCGGCCGGGCCGGCCATTCCCATCCCGGTTGAGCGGGCGGGGCGGCTGGCCGTGGTCCTGCGATCGTCAGGGTATGTAACGACCCCCCGCCCGCCACGATTCCAGCCCACGGATGCACCCGGTCACACCCCAACAACCCCCAGAAACGGACATCCCACCCAACCGGCACGACCCCAACCGGTCTTACCGGACACCCGGCCTGATCGACTCCAGATCGGCGATATCGCGGCATCCGGCCAGCCGGACACACCCACCTCGCCGACACCGTGCCGATCATGGAGGGCGTCAGCCCTCCAGGCGAGAGCGGACCTTTTCGGCACAGGCCCCCAGAACGGTCTGTGCGTCGAGTCCGAGACTCTCGATGGCTACGAGCGCGGTGAACACCACGTCGGCCAACTCGGCCGCCACGTCCTCGCGGGTGTGGGTGACACCCTTGCGCGGATTCTGCCCGAGCAGACCAATCCAGGCGGCTGACGCCTCCCCGGCCTCCTCGGTCAGCTTCAGGATGCGGCAGGTCAGTTCCGTCTGCCCGGTGCCGTTCGCCGCGTCCAGCCAGCTCCGCGCAGCCCGGGCCGCCGCCCAGATCGAGTCGTCCACGGCGACCAGTCAACCCGACCGCCCCGACCGGCCCCACACCCGGCCCGCACGGTCGGGACACGCACCGCACGGCCAGAACACGCACCGCACGGCCAGAACACGCACCGCACGGCCAGAACACGCACCGCACGGCCAGAACACGCACCGCACGGCCAGAACACGCACCGCACGGCC
>NZ_JBIAKM010000010.1:192745-245764 GCF_042872525.1 Micromonospora sp. NPDC005254
CGCACGGCCAGGACACGCACCGCACGGCCAGGACACGCACCGCACGGCCAGGACACGCACCGCACGGCCAGGGCGCCAGTCCGGGCAGGCCGCACCGACCGTCTGACTGGTCGGTCAGCTCAGCCATTGACTCCGGTCGACGGCAGTCCTAGGTTCAGGGCGCTACCGGCCGGTAGGCAACCGTCCCGCCTGGTCGCCCCCGCAGGCGACATCCGTCCGATGGGGAGCATCGATGCTGTCCGTACCCGTTCGTAGGCTGCGCCGCCTGATCGCCGCCACCGCGACACTGACCCTGGCCGTCGGACTGTTCGACGCCGCACCCACCGCCGCCGCACCCACCGCCGCCGCACCCAGCACCGCAGGCGCTTCCACCGGCGGCCACGACCCCTCCGGCGACCAGCCGCTGCCCGGCTACACCTTCCAGAATCCGCCGCTGGCGCCGCTGGTGGTGGCCGGCAAGCCGACGACGGTACGCCAGGGCGTGCACCGGCACGCCGCGTACATCATCGAGGTTCCCGCCCGGTGGAACGGCGACCTGGTGGTGTGGGCGCACGGCTACCGCGGCCAGGGCACGGTGCTCTCGCCGGAGCCGCCGGCCTTCGAGTTGCGCCAGCGGCTGCTGGCCCAGGGGTACGCGTGGGCGTCGTCGTCGTACGACCGCAACGGCTTCGACATCCGCTCCGGCGTGCTGAGCACGCGGGACCTCGCCGACCACTTCGGACGGACCGTGCGCAGGCCCCACCGCACCTACCTGGCGGGGGTGTCGATGGGCGGGTACGTCATCGGGCGCTCGCTGGAGCAGTACCCCGGCTACTACGACGGGGCGCTGCCCATGTGCGGCGTGCTCGGTGACCAGACGCTGCTGGACTTCTATCTCGACTACAACCTGGTCGCGCAGGCCCTCGCCGGAGTGCCGGCCTACCCGACGCCGGCCGACTACCTGAGCAACGCGGTGCCCCGCATCCAGGTGGCGCTCGGGCTGGCGGGGCTCACGCCCACCGGGCCGGACACCACCACCGACCGGGGCAAACAGTTGCGGGCCATCACCGTGAACCGTACGGGCGGACCACGGCCCGGCGCGGAGGCGGCCTTCGCGGTCTGGAAGGACTTCCTCTTCTCCATCGCGGTGACCGACGGCGGCGACTCCCCCGCCCAGCGGCCCAGCCAGATCTCCACCAACCTGCTGACCCGCTACAGCCCGAACAGCCCCGTCGACGTCAACTCGTCGGTGCAGCGGGTGGCTCCGGAGAACATCGTGCAGCGACTCCTGCCGACTCTTACCGAGGTGCCGAAGATCGCCGGGCGGCCGAGCGCGCCCGTGGTCAGCCTGCACGACCTGGGCGACATGTTCGTGCCGTTCAGCATGGAGCAGGCGTACGCCACCGACGTGGCGCGGCACGGTCGCAGCCGGCTGGTGGTGCAGCGGGCCATCCGGGCCGCGCAGCACTGCGAGTTCAGCCCGGCCGAGGCCGGCGCCGCCTGGGACGACCTGGCGTCCTGGGTACGCACCGGCAAGCGCCCGGCCGGCGACACGGTGACCGACCCGGCGGTGGTGGCCCGACCCGACTACGGCTGCCGGTTCAGCGACCGGGCCGCGTACGCCGCCGGGGTCGGCACCCGTCGCCTGTACGCGGCCTGCTGAGGTAGCCGGACACGACGGCGCCGGCCGGCTCCCGAGAGGGGAGTCGGCCGGCGTGTGCGTGCGTGTCGTGTCACCAGAGCTGCTGGACGACGTCCGCCGCCTGCTCCTCCCACTGCGCGTACGCGTACGGGAAGGCGGAGACCTGCACGGTCTGCGCGGCGGCGGTCAGCGGCAGGTCCTGCCAACCGCCCACGTTCTTCAGCGCGCTGAAGAACGCCGTGGCGGCGTACTCCGGGTCGGTGATCTGCTCGGGCGTGCCCCAACCGGACGACGGGCGCTGCTGGAACAGGCCCTGCGAGTCGTGGTCGTTGTACGCGCCGAGGTGGCCGAGGTTGTAGAGCTTCGACTCCTGCAACGAGGTGGCGACGCCGATCACCGCGCCACGGTCGCCGACGCCGGTCTTCTTGGCGGCGTCCACGATCGCCCGGGCGTTGTCGAGCTGCGCGTCGTCGAGCGGGATGCGCGACTGGGCGCCCTCGATGCCGTGCGGGATCAACTCGTCGCGGCTCGGCTTGCCGGCCGGCGGCTTGCCGGTGGCGGAGCCGGTGGTCAGCCCGGACTCGACTGGCTGATCCTGGTGGGCCGCGGTGGCGGCCTTGCCGGTGGCGAGGTCGATGGCGGCGACAGCGCCCTGGTGCGGCCCGGTGGTGACCGGGGCGGCGGCCGCGGTCGGCGCGAGCGCCAGACCACCGAGGGCAGCCACACCCACCACGCTCAGCGCGGTCTTGCGGTACGAGTCCTTAGCGATGGCGGGGAGCCATCGAGTGAAGTCGACCTTCACGATGGTTCCTTTCGATCGTGCGGAGCGCTCCGGGGTGAACGCTCCTCGGGAGAGATGACCGCGGAAAGGTTTGGGCTCCGGCGGTACGGGGGACACAACCGGGTTGACGTGTCGGTCATTCCGGAAATGCCCGAGCCGCGGCGGCCTGCGGTCCCGGTCACTCCGACAATCGGATGGCGGGCACACCGGGCGGCGAAACGGGACGATTGACGCGGCCCGCCCGGACCGGGTCAGCCGGGGTGGGTCGTGCCGAACCGGACGAGAACGTGCCAGAGCTGCTTGAGGTGCTGCAGGGTGTCGGCGACCGGGCCCCGGTCCGCCCACCGCTGGGGTTCGGTGACCACCGAGACGGCGCCCCGACCGATCAGCTCCGCGTCCACCGGTGCGCCCGGGCGGGCGAACTCCCGGTGCAGGCGTGCCGCCAGCACCGGGATCGCGGGGCCCCGGAACTCGGCGTCGACCTCGTCGACGGCCAGCGCGAAGCCGGGGTGCCACCGCAGCGGGAAACCGTACCGCCGGGCGATCGATTCCAGCGTCGCCCCGGTCGGGGTGCCGGCGAAGGACGGGTCCACCACCAGTTCCTCGACGTCGTGCGCGAGGTCGAGAGGGCCGTGGATCTGGGCCTCCACGTAGTCGTCGAGCGCGCGCCCGACCGTGGCCTGCGTGCTCGGCGCCTCCAGCAGCGTCCGGGCCAGGGTGGCGACGTCCATCCCGGCCCGCCCGAGGCACGCGCCCGTGCCGGCCACGCCGGCCAGCAGCCCGGCGAGCACCGCCTCGAAGGCGTCGGCCGTGCCCACCACGCCCGGACCGAGGTGGCTGTCGCCGAGGCAGAAGGTCGCCCGGCCCAGCACCGCCGGACGCAGCCGCAGGTGACAGGAGCCGAAGCGGGGACAGCCGCCGTCCGCGTGGTCGAGCAGGTTCATCCCGCCGTACGTGGGTCGGTCCGCCGGCGCCACCCCGGGCGCCTGGTACGCGCCGCCGAACATCCGGTGCTCCCACCGGTCGCGGTCGCCACCGGGGTACGCGGTGAGCCCGCCGTTGGAGATGCCGGTGACGAACTGACTGCGGTACACCCCGTCCTCGGCCAGCGCGGACGCGACGTCACGCCCGTCGGCGCACCGGCGGTCGGGGTGGAAGTTGACGGTGAGCCGGCCACGCTGGGCTGCCGCGGCGAGCAGCCGTTGCGGCCGGTGGCCGAGGTCGGCGGCGACGAGGTGCCGTTCGATCGCGGCGAGCGCCGCCGGACGATCGACCACCGCCGACGACCGCACGTACGCGAGGGCAGCCGCCTGTGCCGGGGTGAGTGCGGCGCGGAGCCGTCGCTCAGACGTCGCCGTCATGTCCGGGGTCCACGGCGCGCTCCTGCGGTGCGCCCAGCTCCTCGAAGACGGTGATCTGCAGGTCCGCCGGGGCGTCCAGGCGGGAGTTCAGCGACTGCCAGGGCGTACGCGTCGGTGGGGCGATCTCGCTCGCCCCGGCGGCGACCAGCCGAGCCGTGGTCGCCCGCGCGTCGTCCACCTCGAAGGCCACCCGGATGCGCGGCGCGACCTGCCGGCCCACCTCGACGTCGTCGATCATGCGCTTCTGCACCGGGTTGGCGATCTCCAGGGTGGCCCGACCGGCGTCCAGGATCACCACCCGGGCATCGCCGTCACCGGTGAACGCCGCCTCCTCGGGCAGGCCGAGGGCGTCCCGGTAGAACGCCACCGCGGCCTCGTGGTCGGCCGCCTCCACCACGAGGCGCAGCTGACGGACGACGGGTGCGGGGTGCTGCTCGGCGGTCATGCGGCGGATCCTAACAACGCCCTAGGCTGACACCGTCCGGAAGGGAGCGACGATGGTCGAGACGTATGGCGACGACACGTACCTGTTGCGTCCGGTCGGTCGGGTGGCCTCGCCGCTGACCGACGCGGCGAGCGCGCCCCGGCAGGGCGATGAGGGCGCGCCAACGGCGTGGCTGATCTTCGACCGGCAGGTCGAGCGGGCCCTGACCGACCTGTCGGCCGGCGCGGAGCTGCTGGTGCTGACCTGGTTGGACCGCGCCCGGCGCGACGTGCTGGCCGTGCACCCGCGCGGCGACGAGGCCCGCCCGCACACCGGCGTGTTCAGCACCCGCTCCCCGCACCGACCCAACCCGATCGGCCTGCACCGGGTGCGGGTGCTGGCGGTGGACGGGCTGCGCGTCGAGGTGGCCGACCTGGAGGCCCTCGACGGCACCCCCGTCCTGGACGTCAAGCCGGTGCTCGGCCCCGCCGACGAGCGCTGAGCCGCCGTCAGTGCCCGCGCGCCAGCCACTCGGGCAGGTGCGGGGCCTCCGCGCCGATGGTGGTGTCGTCGCCGTGCCCGGTGTGCACGACCGTCTCCGCGGGCAGGGTCAGCAGCCGGGTGCGGATCGACTCGACGATGGTGCCGAAGTCGCTGTACGAGCGCCCGGTCGCGCCCGGCCCTCCCTGGAACAGGGTGTCGCCGGTGAACACCGCCCCCAGGTCCGGGGCGTAGAAGCTGCACGCGCCGGGACTGTGCCCGGGGGTGTGCAGTACCCACAGCGCGGTGCCGGCCACCTCGATGCTCTGCCCGTCCCGCAGCTCACCGTGCGGCGGCAGGTGGGGGTGGACCAGGTCCCAGAGCACCCGGTCGGCGGCGTGCAGCAGTACCGGAGCGCCGGTTGCCTCGGCCAGTTCGGGCGCCACCCGTACGTGGTCATCGTGCCCGTGGGTGGCCAGGATCGTCCGGACCCGGCGGCCGCCCACCAGCGCGAGGATCGCGGCCACGTCGTGCGGCGCGTCGAGGATGACGCACTCGTCGTCGTCGCCGATCACCCAGACGTTGTTGTCCACCTCGAACGTCTGCCCGTCGAGCGAGAACGTGCCCGAGGTGACCGCGTGGTCGACCCGGACGGCCATCAGAAAACCACAACCGAGCGGAGCACGTCGCCGTGGTGCATCCGGTCGAACGCGTTCTCGACCTGGTCCAGAGCGATCTCCTCGGTGACGAACGCGTCCAGGTCGAGACGGCCCTGCAGGTACAGCTCGGTGAGCATCGGGAAGTCCCGGCTGGGCAGGCAGTCGCCGTACCAGCTGGACTTGAGGGCGCCGCCGCGCCCGAAGACGTCCAGCAGCGGCAGCTCGATCCGCATCTGCGGGGTCGGAACGCCGACCAGCACGACCGTGCCGGCCAGGTCCCGGGCGTAGAAGGCGTGCTTCCAGGTCTCCGGTCGCCCCACCGCGTCGATCACCACGTCGGCCCCGAAACCGCCGGTGGCGGCACGGATGGCCTCGACCGGGTCGGTCTCGGAGGCGTTGACGGTGTGCGTCGCGCCGAACTGTCGGGCCCAGTCGAGCTTGCGGCTGTCGGTGTCCACCGCGATGATCGTGGTGGCGCCGGCGAGGGCCGCGCCGGCGACGGCCGCGTCCCCGACGCCGCCGCAGCCGATCACCGCTACCGAGTCGCCGCGGGTCACGTTGCCGGTGTTCATCGCCGCGCCGAGCCCGGCCATCACGCCGCAGCCGAGCAGGCCCACCGCTGCCGGCCGCGCGGCCGGGTTCACCTTCGTGCACTGACCGGCGTGCACCAGCGTCTTCTCGGCGAACGCGCCGATGCCCAGCGCCGGGGTGAGTTCGGTGCCGTCGGTGAGCGTCATCCGCTGCGCGGCGTTGTGGGTGTTGAAGCAGTACCAGGGCCGACCCCGGCGGCAGGCCCGGCAGACGCCACAGACGGCCCGCCAGTTGAGCACCACGAAATCGCCCGGGGCGACGTCGGTGACGCCCTCCCCCACCTGCTCGACGACGCCCGCCGCCTCGTGCCCGAGCAGGAACGGGTAGTCGTCGTTGATGCCACCCTCGCGGTAGTGCAGGTCGGTGTGGCAGACCCCGCAGGACTGGATCCGGACGATCGCCTCACCGGGGCCGGGGTCGGGCACCACGATGGTGGTGACCTCGACCGGTGCGCCCTTGCTGCGGGAGATGACTCCCCGGACTTCCTGGCTCACTTCGCCTCCTGCTGGTGGTCTGCGGCGGGGCCGGACGCCGGGCAGGCGGATGAACCGGGCTCGCCGGTGGGCCCCTGCCGAACCTACCGCGATCACCACGGTCGGCCCAGTCGGACGGGCGGGCGGGTTATCAGGGGTCACGCGGGGTACGCGGGCCACAATTCGGACCACGACCACCGGGAGCGACAATGAAAATCGCGCACCTGCCGCTGCGGGCCAGCATCGGCGCGTACATTCTCAACTCGGGTCTGGGCAAGCGGAACCTGGAGGGCGAGGCCGCGCAGGCCATGCACGGGATGGCGGTGGCGGCCATGCCGCAGCTCGGTCAGATGGAGCCGCCGCGGTTCGCCAAGCTGCTGTCGTACTCCGAGATCGCCCTGGGAGCCGCGCTGCTCACGCCGTTCGTCCCGGCGCCCCTGGTGGGGCTCGGCCTGACCGCGTTCGGCGCGGGCCTCGTGCAGCTGTACCTGAAGACGCCCGGGATGCGCGAGCCGGGCAGCGTACGGCCGACACAGCAGGGCGCGGGGCTGGCCAAGGACATCTGGTTGGTCGGTGCCGGCCTGACCCTGGTGCTGGAGGGGTTGACCCACGGCCGTCGGCGGGGCTGACCTGGGCGGATCGTGTCGCCGCGACCGTTATCGTGTGGGCGACCCGGCGGTCGGTCTGAGGAGCTGCGGTGACCCACAGTCGTTCGGTGCGGCCCTTCTACCGGCCGATGAGGCCCCGCCGCCGCGACGAGCCGCACCGTGCCGCCACCCCGCTGGAGCTCTTCTTCGACCTGTGTTTCGTGGTGGCCGTGGCGCAGGCGGCGACCAGCCTGCACCACGACGTAGCCGAGGACCACCTCGCCCACGCGCTGACCAGCTACCTGATGGTGTTCTTCGCGATCTGGTGGTCGTGGATGAACTTCACCTGGTTCGCCTCGGCGTACGACACCGACGACGACGTCTACCGGATCACCACGCTGGTGCAGATCACCGGGGCGTTGATCCTGGCGGCCGGGGTGCCGCGGGCGTTCGCCGACGGCAACTTCACCGTCATCACCTACGGGTACGTGGTGATGCGGCTGGCCGCCGTCACGCAGTGGATCCGGGCGGCCGCCGGCGATCCGGCGCACCGCGCGGCGGCACGCCGCTACGCGATCGGCGTGACAGTGGTGCAGCTCGGCTGGCTGCTGCGGCTGGCGCTGCCCGACGGCTGGGGCATCGCGGCGTTCGTGCTGCTGGCGCTCGCCGATCTGCTGGTGCCCGCGGTGGCCGAGCGTTCCGGGATGACGCCGTGGCACCCCGGACACATCGGCGAGCGGTACGGACTGTTCACGCTTATCGTGCTCGGCGAGGCGGTGCTGGCGATCTCGGTGGCGATCCAGACCGGGCTCGACGCGGGCGACCACGGTCTCTGGGCGCTCGCGGCGGCCGGCGCGCTCATCGTGTTCGCGCTCTGGTGGCTCTACTTCGACCGTCCGGTCGAGGCGCCGGACCGGTTGCCGTACTCGCTCATCTGGGGTTACGGCCACTATCTGATCTTCGGGGCGATCGCCGCGGTCGGGGCCGGCCTGCCCGTGGCGGTGGACCACGAGCGGCACCTCGCGCACATTTCCGGCACGACCGCCGCGTACGCGGTGGCCGTGCCGATAGCCGTCTTCCTGCTGACCGTCTGGGTGCTGCTCGTTCGCCGCCAGCAGCACGGCGCTGTGGTCGTCGCCTATCCGGTCGTCGCCCTGTTGGCGCTGCTCGCGCCCCTGGGTCCGGCCCCGGTGCAGGTGCTCGCGGTGTTGCTGGTCGCCCTCGTGACGCTGACGGTGCTGCTGCGCGGACGCGACGCCGGGCCGGCCGCGACGCGCACGGCCTGATCCCGATCTGGATCAGGCATCGACCACCCGGCCTGCCGGCGCGCGGGACGGCCCGGAAGTGGGCAGAATTGCGGCATGCTTCACCGCCGATGGTTGCTGGCCGACCAACTCGGGCCACATTTCCTCGACGACCCCGATCAACCGGTCCTGCTGGTGGAGGTCCGGGAGCTGTTTCGTCGTCGGCCGATGCACCGGCAGAAGGCGCACCTGATCCTCTCCGCCGTGCGCCACCGCGCCGCCGAGTTGGGCGACCGGGCGCTGCTGCTGCGTACCGGCACGTTCCGCGAGGCCCTGGCCCAGGTCACCGAGCCGGTGGAGGTGTGCCATCCGCACTCCCGGGCCGCGCTGGAGTTCGCCCGCTCGGTGCCCGGGTTGACCGTGCTGCCGCCGCGCGGCTTCATCACCAGCCAGGCCGACTTCGCAGCGTGGGCGGACCGCACCCGCCGGGGCCCGCTGCGGATGGCCGACTTCTACCGGCAGGCCCGTCGCTGGCACGACGTGCTGAGCGGCCCGGCCCGGGGAACCGGCGGGTCCGGTGGCACCCCGGCGCCGCGTCGGCCCCGGGCGGAGGCCCCGACCGTGCCGGCGACGCCGCCGCCTCCACCGCCGATCGTCGAGGACGACATCGACGCGCAGGTCCGCCACGATCTGGACCGGTGGGCGGCCGACGGGGTGCGGTTCGTCGGCCGCGACGGCCCCCGGCAGCACCCCGCCACGCACGCCGAGGCGCAGGCCCGGCTGGCGCACTTCCTGACGTACCGGCTGCCCGGGTTCGGCCGCTACGCCGACGTGATGAGCGCCGACGACCCGCTGTTCGCGCACTCGGCGCTCTCGTCGTCGTTCAACCTGGGGTTGCTGCACCCCGAGCCGGCCGTCCGCGCCGCCGAGCAGGCGTGGCGGTCCGGTGCCGCGCCGCGCACGGCTGTGGAGCCGTTCATCCGCGGGCTGCTCGGTTGGCGGGAGTTCCTCTGGCAGTTGTACTGGTACTACGAGCCACGGTTTCGGGGCGCGAACTGGCTGGCCGCGACCGAGCCGATGCCGCAGTGGTTCGCCGAGCTGGACGCCGACGCGGTGGAGGCGCGCTGTCTGGCCGACGTGCTCGCCGCCGTCCGGGACCGGGCGTGGACGCACCACAGCCCCCGGCTGCTGGTGCTCGGCAACTACGCGTTGCAGCGCGGCTGGCGTCCCACCGAGGTGGCGGACTGGTTCCGGCACTGCTTCGTCGACGGCACCGACTGGGTGATGAACGCGACGGTCATCGGCATGAGCCAGTACGCCGACCTGGCCAGGGTGGACACCCGCCCGTACGCGGTGGACGGCACCGACATCGACGAGATCAGCGACTACTGCGCCGGCTGCCGTTACACCCCGGAGCGGGCGCTCGGCGAGCTGGCCTGCCCGTACACCGGGGGTTTCGAGAGCTTCCTGCACCGCAACCGGGACCGGCTGGTGGCCGACCCGCGGCTCGCCGCGGAACTGGCCCGCCGCGACGAGCCGGAGCACCGCGATGCGGTGCTGGCGCAGGAGGAGAAGCGGGGCAGCAGCCCTCCGTGATCAGGTGAGGTCCGCGACCGGCGGCGCGGCCGGCACCGGGCGGGCGACGCCCCGGTTGAGGCCGACGACCAGCAGCCGGTTGTACGAGGCCGGCATGATCCGGGCCAGCAGGTCGGGCAGCTTCGCCGACCAGCCGATCAGCACCCGGCCCCGGCGCCGCTCGACGCCTCGCAGGATCACCTCGGCGGCCCGCTCCGGCGCGATGGTGAGCAGCTTCTCGAACTGGGCCCGGCCGGCGGTGTACTCCTCGATCGACACGCCGCTGCCGACCCGGGCGTTCTCGGTGATCCGGGTGCGGATCCCGCCGGGATGCACCGAGGTCACACCGATGCCGTCGTCGACGAGTTCGTGGCGCAGCGCCTCGGTGAGGCCGCGGACGGCGAACTTGCTCGCCGCGTACGCGGTCTGCCCGGCCGGCGCGATCAACCCGAACAGGCTGGAGATGTTGACCAGGTGCGCGCCCGGCTCGGCCTTGAGGGCGGGCAGCAGCGCGTGGGTCAGCTGCGCCACGGCCCGGAAGTTGATGTCGATCACCCAGCTGAACTCGTCGAACGTCACCTGGTCGAACCGGCCGCCGAGGCCGACGCCGGCGTTGTTCACCAGCAGCCGGACGCGCGGGTGCCGCTGGCCGATCTCGACCGCGACCCGGGCGGTGGCCACCGCGTCGGCGAGGTCCACCCGGAACGTGTGCACCTGCCGGTCCGGGTGCGCGGCGTGGATGGCGGCGACGACGGCGTCCAGCCGCACGGCGTCGCGGTCCAGCAGCACCAGGTCACTGCCCCGAGCGGCCAGGCCGTGCGCCAACGCGGCGCCGATGCCACTGGCCGCGCCGGTCACGACGGCCGTCGCGCCGGCGAACTCAAACCTCCGCACGATCGGTGCTCCTTCCCTGGCGGGTGCCGCGGGAGAAGCGCACACCCTCGTCGGTGAGCCGGCCGTGCCGCATCAGCAGCACGTCGCGGGCGTAGTTCTGGTGCAGCCGCCAGGGTGCCCGCGCGCCCTGTTTGGGCAGCGCGTCGACGCTGCGCAGCACGTAGCCCGAGCGCAGGTCGATGAGCGGCACCCGCTGCGCGTCGGGCGGTGGGAGCGGGGTGACGACCTGCTGGCCGGTGCGGTCCAGGTGGCGCAGCAACCGGCAGACGTAGCCGGCGACCAGGTCGGCCTTGAGGGTCCACGACGCGTTGGTGTAGCCGATGGTCAGCGCGAAGTTCGGCACGCCGGAGAGCATCATGCCCTTGTAGGCGACGGTCTTCGGCAGGTCGACGTCGACGCCGTCCACGCGCAGCGTCAGGCCACCGAGGGCGAGCAGGTTGAGCCCGGTCGCGGTCACCACGATGTCGGCGGTCAGCTCGTCGCCCGAGGCCAGCCGGACACCGTGCGCGGTGAACGTGTCGATCGTGTCGGTCACCACGGACGCCCGCCCCTGCTGCACGGCGGTGAACAGGTCACCGTCGGGCACCACGCAGAGCCGCTGGTCCCACGGGTCGTAGCGGGGCGAGAAGTGCCGCTCGACGTCGTACCCGACCGGCAGCTGGCGCTTCGCGCCGCGCCGGAGCAGCCGCTTGACCAGGCCGGGCGCGCGTCGGCTGAGCTGGAAGTTGACCGTGGACAGCAGCACGTTCTTCCACCGCACCACGGAATACGCGGCGTTCGCCGGCAGCCAGCGCCGCAACGCGCCGGCCAGCCGGTCGCGCGAGGGCAGGGCGATGACGTACGTGGGTGAGCGTTGCAGCATCGTCACGTGCGCGGCCCGCTGCGCCAGGGCCGGCACCAGGGTCACGGCGGTCGCGCCGCTGCCGATCACCACCACCCGCTGGCCGGTGTGGTCGAGGTCGTCGGGCCAGTGCTGCGGGTGCACCAGCCGCCCGGCGTACGCGTCCACGCCGGGCAGGGTGGGCGTGTAGCCCTCGTCGTAGCGGTAGTAGCCGGTGCAGGCGAACAGGAACGAGCAGGTCAGGATCACGGTCTCGGCGGTGTCGGTGCGCTGGGCGTGCACCGTCCAGCGGGCGGTGCCGCTGTCCCACTCGGCGCGCGTCACCCGGTGGGAGAAGCGGATGTGGCGCTGCACGTCGTACTCCCGGGCGGTCTCCCGCACGTACTCCCGGATGGCCGCGCCGTCGGCGATGGCCGTGGCGTCGGTCCACGGCCGGAACGAGTAGCCGAGGGTGAACATGTCCGAGTCGGACCGGATGCCGGGGTAGCGGAACAGGTCCCAGGTGCCACCGACCGCGTCGCGTGCCTCCAGCACCGCGTACGTCTTGTCGGGGCAGTCGCGGCGCAGATGGCAGGCGGCGCCGATGCCGGACAGGCCGGCGCCGATGATGAGCACGTCGACGTGGTCGGAGGGCATCGCGTTCCTCCCGTCCGGGGCGGTGGACGGACACTAACACCGTCCCGGACACCTGGCACCTAACGCGAGACCGACGCCGAGCCGCCGCGCTGACCGTAGCGGTGGGCGGCCCGCTCGGCGTCGAGCCGGGCGAGCATCCGCGCGAAGTCGTCGGCGGAGAGCACCGGGCCGTTGTTCTTGCGCAGGCTCGCCGTCCTGGAACGCCGCTGCACCGCCGACTCGAACGCCCCGTCGGTCGTCAGCACCCAGCAGGCGTCGCGCCCGGTGGGCCCGCCGAGGAGCAGCGCGGGACGCGCCTCGAAGCCGGTCACCTCCGACCACCGCACCGTCCGCGTGCGGAACACGTGCCGCAGCCGTACGCCCTCGTCGTTGACGTAGATCCCGGCCAGGTACATCCGGAGGACGAAGGTCAGGCACAGTCCGAGGAACAGCAACGCGCCGGTCAGGCCGAGGGCCGCCGATGCGTCGATTCTGCCCTCGGCGGGTCCACGGCTGGCGGCGACCACCACGGCGACGGCCATCGTCGACCCGACCAGCAGCATGAGTCCGGTGACCGCCTGCGCCGCGCCCCAGGGGTTGATCCGCCGCCATCTCCGCATGGCCCGCAGGCTAGTCGGTGGACGCTCGCGTGGATTCCATGATCCAGTTCGTCTCCCAGGTGCGTTCGCCGTCGACCGAGAACGCCTGCTCCCAGCGGGCCGTGGTCGCGGTGATCCCCGACCAGATGAACCGGCACCGGACCGGCCGACCCTCGTCCTGGTCGTCGGCGTAGAAGCGGCCCACCCCGTCGACGAAACGCCCCACCATCGGCGGCTGCTCCAGCTCCCCGCGACCGCTGTTCATCCAGTAGATCGACCACTGCTCGCTCGCCCGGTCGAAGATCCTGATCGTGGCGCCGGAGAAACCCTTGGTCGGAAAGGTGATCTCGTCGAAGTTGCCGCCGCCGCCGAAGAAGCTGTGGGCGACCGACACCCCGGGAAACTCGTCCCACTCGTCGCAGCCGGTCAGCCGCTCGCGCAGCCTTCGGTTGACCACGTTCCAGGTGCCCACGTAGAAGTCGAAGTCGCCCATCAGCGGCCCACCGGCCCTTCCGCTCGCGTGTCATCCAGATAGCCGGTCAGGTCGGGAGCCTCCGGCACCAGCATGTGCCGGACCCAGGCGGCCCGCTCGTGCTCCAGCACCGCCAGCTCCCACACGCAGCCCACCCCGGGCCGGCGCAGGTCGACGAAGTGGGTCGGGTCGTCGTCCGGGCAGTCCAGCGCGGGCTGGCCGGCCACGGCGATGCGGGCCTCCACCACGTTGTCCCACACCCAGGTGTACGCCAGCAGGTAGGCGCCGGTGTCCGCGCCCCGGTGCAGCACCACCCAGCCGGCAGCCGGTGTGCCGTCGGACGGGACGTCGGCCAGCAGCGCGGGCAGCAGGTCGTACGCCGCCTTGCACACCTCCGGCTCGATCGGCCGCTCCGGCTGGTCGATGTGGTAGCGCTTGAGCTGCCGACCGTCCACCAGGACCGGCGCCAGCGTTCGTAGATCCTTGTCGCGAAAAGCCATGCCGGGACGGTAGGACGGCTCCCCTGACAGCTAGTGTCAGTGAAGTGCGGGCCAGTCGACTTCTCTCCGTCCTGCTGCTGCTCCAGTCGCACGGTCGGCTGACCGCCGCGCAGCTCGCCGAGCGGCTGTCGGTCTCCCCGCGCACCATCTACCGGGATGTGGAGTCGCTGCACGCCGCCGGCATCCCGCTCTACGGCGAGGCCGGGCACGCCGGCGGCTACCAGCTGGTCGACGGCTGGCGGACCCGGCTGACCGGCCTGACCGGCGAGGAGGCCGACCGGCTGTTCCTGGCCGGGCTGCCCGGCCCCGCCGACGAGCTCGGCTACGGCGACGTGGTGGCCGCCCTGCAACTCAAGCTGCACGCCGCCCTGCCGGCACCCCTGCGCGACCGGGCCACCCAGCTCCAGCAACGCTTCCACCTGGACACACCCGGTTGGTACGCCGACGGCGACGCCTCCCCCGAGCTGGCCCGCACGGCCGAGGCCGTCTGGCGGCAGCAGCGCGTCGAGGTGCGCTACCGCGGCTGGCGTGGCGAGGTGACCCGGGTGCTGGAGCCGTACGGCCTGGTGCTCAAGGGCGGCCGGTGGTACGTGGTGGCCACGCGACCGGGCCGCGCCGAGCCGGCGACCTACCGGGTCAACCAGATCCTCGCGCTGACCCCGTTGGCGCAGGAGTTCGACCGACCGGCCGACTTCGACCTGCCGGCCTGGTGGCGGGAGCACGTGCTGCGGTTCCGGGCCCGGCTGCACCGCGACGAGGCCACCGTACGGCTGTCCCCCGCCGGCCGGGAACGGCTGCGGGAGATCGGCAGCGACCCGGTGGTGTCCGCGGTGGACGCCAGCGCAGGGCCACCCGACGTGCACGGCTGGGTGACCGCCGTCCTGCCGATCGAGTCGCTCACCCACGCCCACGGTGACCTGCTGCGCCTCGGCGCCGACGTGGAGGTGCTCACCCCGCTCGCGCTCCGCGACCGCCTGGCCGCCACCGCCGCCGGGCTGGCCGCCCTCTACGCCCCCTCCGGCCCGCCGACCCGGTAGCCGCCGCCCCTTCCACAGTGGAAGATCGGCGGGACATCGACTGTCGGCAGGGTGTGCCACCCTGGGACGGGCACCAGCGGTCACCGGAGGTGAGGGCCACGCTACGACTACGCGCACTGGTCGCCGTCGCCGGCACCGGGCCGGTGACGCTCGACGTCCCGTCCGGCGCGACGGTCGCCCTGGTCGCGCCACCGCGGGTCGGCACGGCCGTGGCCCGGGTGCTGGCCGGGCTCGCCGCCCCGGTCACCGGGCGGATCATGGTCGGTGACCGGGACGTCACGGCGCTCGCGCCGCCGCGCCGGCAGATCGGGTACGTGCCCGCCGGCGGCGCGCTGCTGCCGCAGCTCACCGTGCGCCGCAACATCGAGTACGGCCAGCGCAAACGCGAGCGGGTGCACGAGGTGGCCGACGACTGGACGGCGACCGTGGTGGACCGGCTGGAGCTGGCGCCGACGCTGGATCTGCTGCCGCACCTGCTCTCCGACGCCCAGCGCTTCCGGGTGGCGCTGGCCCGGGCGGCGGTCTGCCTGCCCGAGGTGCTCGTGGTCGACCTGCCCGTCGACCCGTCCGGCGGCAGTCGCCTCGCCGACCTGCTGCCCCGACTGGCGCCCCCGGACGCGCCGGGGGTGGCCGTGCTCGTCTGCACCGCCGACCCGGCCACGCTCGCCGAGATCCCCCGCCGCCACGAGCTGGTCACCGAGCCCGACGAGGCGCTGCGGTGACGCCGGCCGGCCGGGTCACCCGGCGTACGCTGCTGCGCGCCGCCGCGGCCGGCGCGGCGGCGACCGCGGCCGGGTGTACCGGCGGCGGCCGCTCGGTGCAGGTGGCGGTGGTGTGGAGCGGCAGCGAGCTGGACCGCTTCCGGGAGGTCGTGGCCACCTACCCCCACCCGGTGCGCGTGGTCAGCGCCGGCAACGACATCGACGCGTTCCTGCGCGCCCGACACCTCGCGGGCACCTCGCCGGACGTGGCGATCCTGTCGCGCCCCGGCCTGGTGACGGAGTACGCGGAGCGGGGTTGGCTGCGCCCGGTGCGCCCCTCGACCGAGTACGCGGTGCCCATCGGGCTCAGCGACCTGCTGATGACCGGCGGGCAGCGCTACGGCGTCTGGGTGAAGGCCGCGCACAAGTCACTGGTCTGGCACCTGCCCTCGATGCTGCCCGAGCAGCCGACCAGCTGGGACGAGCTGGTCTCGTTGACCCGCCGCCTCGGCGCGCTCGCCCGGCGCGGCGCCGGCCCGGCGCCGCTGGCGATCGGCGCGGCGGACGGCTGGGTGCTCACCGACTGGTTCGAGAACGTGCTGGCCGACCTCGCGCCGACCGCCTACGACGCCCTCGCCGGGCCGGACGCCGACTGGCAGGGCCGGCCGGTGCGCGACACCCTGGACCGGCTCGCCGAGCTGTGGAGCATCGACGGCGCCTTCCCCGGCGGCGGCCGGCGCGCCCTGCTCACCCAGTACGAGGAGTCGGTGATCCAGGTGGTGCGCTCCCGACGGGCGGTGATGGTCTTCGAGGCCGACTTCACCGCCGAGGTGGTCGGCCGGTTCCGGCGCGGCCCGGAGGAGCCGGTCACCTTCCGGTTCCCGAGCGCCGGTACGGGCGGCGGCGCGCTGATCGTGGGCGGGGACGTGGCGGTGGTGTTCGCCGACGCCCGGGGCGGGGTGGAGCTGGTCGAGTGGCTGACCCGGGCCGACTCGTTCCAGCCCTGGCTGCGTGCCGGCGGCTACCTGTCGCCGAACACCACCATCGCGCTCACCGACTACGCCGACCCGGTCCGTCGCCAGCTGGCCCGCGAGATGCGCGGCCCCGACGCCCTGCACTTCGACCTCTCCGACCAACTGCCCGGGGCGTTCACCGGCTCCGACGGGGTGGGCATCTGGCGGATCATGCAGGACTTCTTCGCCGACGTCACCGACGGTGTCTCCGCCGGTGAGGCGGTTCGCCGGGCCACCGGGCAGCTCGCGGCGGCGGCGCGCGACGCGGGCGGTGGCCGATGAGCCAGGTCAAGGTGCTCGGCGAGCTGGCGGTGCTGGACGACGTGGGCCCGCCCCGGCGCGGCCGGGCCTACCCGGCGGCCGGGGCGACCTCCGCGCTGCTGCTGCCGGCCGCGTTGCTGCTCGGCGCGCTGGTGCTGTGGCCGGTGCTGCGCACGCTGCACGCCAGCGTCACCACCGACGGTCGCTGGGTCGGCGCGGAGCACTTCCGCGCGGCGCTCGCCGCGCCCGGCACCGGCGCGGTGGTCGGCCGGACGGTGCTGTGGGCGGTGCTGGTGCCGGCGGTGGTGACGGCGCTGGGCTACCTGTTCGCCGTGGCGTCCCGCCGTTCCCAGGAGGGCGGGCTGGTCCGTCTGATCCTGCTGGTGCCGGTGGCGTTGCCGCTGGTCGTCACCGGGGTGACCTTCCGCCTCATGTACGACCCCGACCCGACCCGGGGCCTGGCCACCCTGCTCGCGGCACGGCTGACCGGCCGGTCGGACGACAACGCGCCGCAACTGCTCGGGCCGGGCCTGGTCACGGTGGCGCTGATGTCGGCGTTCGTCTGGGCGTGGGTGGGTCTGGCCGTGCTGGTCTTCCGGGCCGCACTGGACCGGCTGCCGCCGAGCCTCGCCGACGCGGTCCGCGCCTACGGCGGCGGCCGACGACACGTCCTGTGGGACGCGCAGTGGCGACCGCTGCTGCTGCGCACCGTCGCGGTGGTCTTCGCGCTGGTGGCGCTCGGCACCAGCCGGACCTTCGACCTGATCCTCGTCATGACGCCCGGGTCGGTCCGCGACGACGCGGCGGTGCTCGCGTTGCGGGTCTGGCAGACCTCGGGCGGCACCACCACCGGGCAGGGCGCCGCGCTCGGCGTCGTCTGGCTGGCGGCGGTGGCCGCCGGGATGCTGGTGGCGGCGTTCTTCGTCCGCCAGGCGTGGCCGCCACCCCGCGTCGAGGCGACACCCGGGCCCGCCCCGACGACGACGCCGCCGCGACGACTGTTCCGGCTGCTCGCCGCGGGCGGCGCGGTGGCCTGGCTGATCCCGCTCGTGGTGCTCGTGGCGACCTCCGCGCACGGGCAGGTGGACGCCGCCGCACGGGGCTGGTGGTCGGCTCCGCCCGGGACGGGCTCCTACGCGGCGCTGCTCGGTGGCGGCGAGCTGTGGCGGGCGCTGGGCTTCACGCTGCTGTTGGCGACCGTTGTCACCGCTTCGGTGCTGGTCGTCGCGCTGCTGGCCGCGTACCCGCTGGCGTGGCTGACCGGGCCGGCCGCGCAGGCGACCGGGCTGCTGCTGATGGCCGCCACAGTCGTCCCGGTGCAGGTGATCGCCGGGCCGGTCAACGAGGTGCTCGGCGTGGTGCTCTCCTCCGGCACCGCCCGCGGGCTGGCCCTGGTGCACGTGGCGCTGGGGGTGCCGTTCGCAGTGCTGGTGCTGCGCAACGCGTTCGCCGACCTGCCGGCCGAGCAGGTGCGGGGCGCCCGGCTGGGCGGTCGGCGCTGGTGGGGCACCCTGCACCGGCTGGCCCGGCACAACCTGCCGGCCGTGATCGCCGTCTCGGTGCTGGAGTTCGTCCAGGTCTGGAACGACCTGGCCGTGGGCCTGCTGTTCAGCGGGCCGGAGGCCACCCCGCTCGGGCTGTTCCTGGCCGGGCAGAGCCGCGGTTTCGTGTCCAACAGTGGCGTCCTGGCCGCCGGGTCGGTGCTCGCCTCGGTGCTTCCGGTGGTGCTGATGGTGCTCGCCCGACGGCAGCTCGTCGCCGGGCTGGTCTCCGGGGGCGTGCGGTGACCGGCCCCACCGGTCCCGGCCGGACGCCGCGCTGGCCGGTGCTCGTGACGATCGGCACGCTGCTCAGCGGCGTGTTCGGCAACCTGGCCAGCAACCTGCTGTCCGAGTTCGCGGCAAGTGTGCTCGGCCCGGCAAGCATCGTGGTGGCGGTCCTCGGCGGCGTCGGTTTCGTGGTGTTCGAGCTGCGCCGACGACGTGCCGTCCGGGAGACCGGCCCGGAGCCCACCGACGTCGTCACCACACCGCTGACCGACGTGCCCACCCTGCCGTACACGGCCGGGTTCGCCGGCCGCGAGGAGCACGTCCGGGCGGTGCTCGACCTGCTCGCCCGCGAGCACGCGGTGGCGGTGCTGGGCCGGCGGGCGGTGGGCACGTCCGCCTGCGCCGTCCAGGCGGCGAACCTGTGCCGGGAGGACTTCCCGGACGGGCAGTACCATTTCGACCTGCGCCGCGGTGGTCGTCCCCGCTCCGCGCGGCAGGTGCTCACCGCGCTGGCGGGCGTCCTGGGCACCGCGCCACCGACGTCGGGCCGCCCGGACGCCCTCGCGGCCGCCGCCGCCGCGCTGCGCCGCAAGCTCGACGGTCGCAAGATCCTGCTGGTGCTGGACAACGTCGACCGTCCCGAGCAGGTCCGCGCGTTGCTGCCGCCGACCGCCCGCACCTGCCGGCTGCTGCTGGCCGGCGGCCCCGCGCTCAGCGGCCTGGGCGGCGTGGTGGAGCACTGGATCGCCGAGCCCGGTCCGGACGAGGCGGTCGAGCTGTTCGCGGCGGCCGGTGGGGCCGCGCCCGCCGCCCGGATCCGCCGCGCCGACCCGCGCACCGACCCGGCGGTACGCAAGATCGTCGACCTGTGCGGGCGGCAGCCCCGCACCGTGCGGGCGCTCGGTTACCGCACCGCCCAGCACGGCTGGCGGCACTCCGACGTGCTGGACGCGCTGCGGCGTGCGGTGCGCACCCCGCCGCACCAGCGCGTCGCCGTCTCGCCGGCGGCCCAGCTCGTCACCGAACGGGACACCGCGTACCGGGCGCTGACCCGCGAGGCGCGTCGGCTGTACCGGCTGATGTCGCTGACCCCCGCCCCGGTGGACCGGCCGACCATCGCCGCGCTGGCCCGCCGCCATCCCGAGCGGGTGAGCGCGCTTCTCGATGAGTTGGCCGCCGCCGCGTTCGTGGTCGGCGCGAGCGGCGACCGGTACGAGGTCCGCCCGCTGCTCGCCGCGAACGCCCGGCTGCACCTGCGCGACGCCGAGCCGGCCCGCTCCCGGGTCGCCGCGCAGGCCCGGCTCACCCGGCACCTGGCCCGCCGGGCCGAGAGACACGCGGCCAACCTGGCCGTGCTCGGCTCCCCGCCGGACCGGGAGTGGTCGCTGCCGCTCGACGACGACCCGTACGGCTGGTTCGACCTGCACCAGGAGCTGCTGCTGGCGGTGGTCCGGGTGCCGGCCGGAGCGGCCGAGACGCTGCCCCGTCGGGTCCGCCGGTGGTGGTTCCGGTTGGCCGTGGCGCTGTGCGGGTGGCTCGCGCACGTCGAGCGGCTCGACGAGTGGGAGCAGGTCTGCCGCACGGTCCTGGCCACCCCGACCGCCGACGACCGGCCGGAGATCGCCGGGTGGGCGCACAACGAGCTGGGTGTGCTGCGCCGACGCCGGCACGACCCGCAGGGCGCGGCGGCGGCGCTCACCCTCGCGGTGGCCGAGCGCGGCCGGCGGGGCACCGCCCAGGCACGGATGAACCTCGGCCTGGCCCTGCTCGATCTCGGGCAGCTCGACGACGCGGTGGAGCACCTGGAGCTGTCCCGCCGGCACCGCTCGTCGGCGGACCGCGCCGGGCATGCCCTCACCGACCTGGGCCTGGGCGCGGCGCAACTGGCCCGGGGTGAGCTGGACAGCGCGCACCACCACCTGGTGCGGGCGGCGAACACGTCCCGGTCGGTGGGTGACGCGCGCGGCTACGCCGCGGCGCTGACCAACCTGGTGCTGGTGCACGCGACCCTCGGCGAGCACCTGGACGCGGCGCAGGCGTGGCGGGCCGCCCTGCGCGAGTACGAGTCGGTCAACGACCCGACCAGCCGCGCCGCGGCGCTGCTCAACGCCGGCGCGACGCTGCTGACCAGCACGCCGGGGCAGGCGCGGGCGGCGTACGAGCTGCTGGCCGAGAGCCGGCGGCTGCGGGCGGAGGCCCGGCCCACTGCGGGGCTGGGCCGCACCCTGCTGTACCTGGGCGACGCCGCCGCCGCGCTGGGCGACGGGGCCGAGGCGCGGCGGCTCTGGGCGGACGCGGCGACGGTGGCCGAGGAGGTCGCCGACGACCGGGCCCTGGCCGCCGCGGACGACCGCCTGGAGCAGGACGCCGACGCGCCGCCGGCCGGCCTCTGAACCGCGTGGCCCGCCGGGCCGGCGTGATGTCCATCGCTCGCGTTGGCCGGTGGCACGGGTCTGGGAGAGTGTGTGACCGTGGACGCTCTCTCGGTGCGGGGACTCAGCCGCAACTTCGGCAACCTGGTCGTGCTCGACGACGTGAGCTTCACGCTGGCGGCGGGTCGGATCGCGGTGCTGCTGGGCCCCAACGGCAGCGGCAAGACCACCCTGCTGCGGTGCGTGGTCGGCGCCGACCGTCCGGACGCCGGTGAGGTGCTGGTGCAGGGCCGCCGGGCCGACGAGACCGATCCGCAGGTGCGGGCGCTGGTCGCGGCCGCCCTGGACGACATCGACTTCTTCCCCGACCTGTCGGTGGTCGAGCACCTGGAGCTGGTCGCGTACGCCCACGGGGGCGACGCCGAGCCGGTCGAGGAGGTGCTCGCCGAGCTGGGCCTGGAACCGGCCCGCGACCAGCTGCCGGTGACCCTGTCCAGTGGGCAGCGCCGTCGGCTGGCGCTGGCGTCGTGCTTCGTACGCCCACGACGGGTGCTGATCCTGGACGAGCCCGAGCAGCGGTTGGACGTACGCGGCCGGCAGTGGCTGGCCGATCGGCTGCGCCGGGAACGGGACGCCGGCACCGCCGTGCTGCTGGCCTCGCACGACCCGGAGCTGATCGACGCGGTGGTCGACGAGCGGATCGAGATCGGTCGGTGAGCGCCCCGCCGGCCACGATCGCCGAGACACCCGCCGGGCTGCCCACCGCCCGGCAGGTGCGTACGCACCTGCGCCGGGCCCGCCGCCGCCACCACGAGCATTCCCTCGGCGACGTGCTGGGCGACGCGTACGTCATCGTGCTCTTCGTGGGCATGTACGGCTGGTTCGCGGTCAGCGCCAGCCGCGACGTGCTGGTCTCCCCCACCGTCGGCCGCGCCGACGAGGGGGTGCGCTGGTGGCTGGCGGTCGCCGCGCTGCTGGCCGGCGCGGGGCTCGCCTGGCGGGGTCTGCGCGCGCTCGGCCCGCTGCTGGTGACCCCGGCCACCCAGAGCTGGGTGACCAGCGCCCCGGTCGACCGGCGGGCCTGGCTGGCGCCGCGCCTCGGCGTCCTGCTGGCGGGCGCGGCGGCCGGCACGGCGCTGCTCGCGGTCGCCGTGGCCGTGCTGGGCGGCGTCACCCAGCTGGGTGCGGTGGGCTGGGCCGCGGCGGCCGGCGCCGGGTGGGGCGCCGCCGCGCTCGCCCTGAGCGTCGTCGCCCAGAGCAGCCGGGCGGGCCGCCGCTGGCCGACGGTGGTCGGGGCGGCGCCGATGGTGACGGCCGCCGTCGTCGCGACAGTGGTGGTGATCGCCGGTCGCCTCGGCGACGAACTGCCCCGGCCGGCGGCGCTGCCGACCGGCGCGCTGGTCGCGGTCGGGGTGCCCCTCGCGGTCCTCGGCACGGTTCTCGCCGTGCGCGCGCTGCCCCGGGTGGACCGGGCCACGCTGACGACCGGCGCGCAGTTCGCCAACGCCGCCGCGACGGCCACGATCCTGCTCGACCCGAGCATGCTCACCAGCCTGGTGGAGAGCCGGCGGTGGCGGCGCATCGGCCGGGTCCGCAGCCGCCGCTTCCTGCCCGGCCCGGCGTGGTGGGCGCTGCTGCAGGCCGACGTACGCCGCCTGCGCCGCCACCCCAGCGCTCTGCTGATCTGGGCCGGGCTGATCGGCGTCCAGTACGCCGCCGCGCTCGCCCTGCCGGGGCTCGCCGGGGCCACTCAGGTGGTGTTCGCCTACTTCGCCACCGACCGGCTCACCGGTGGCCTGCGCGCGGTCAGTCGGTCACCCGGGCTGCGCCGGGCGCTCGGTGGCAGCGACGCCGCGCTGCGCGGAATCCACGTGGTGGTGCCGGCGGTCGGCGCGGGCCTGTGGTGGCTGCTGACCCTGCCGAGTCTGCCGACCCTCGACGCCGGACCGACCTGGCTCGCGCCGACGCTGGCGGTCGGGGTGGTGGCCGCCGCCTGGCGGGCCGGCACCCGCCCGCCGATCAACTACGGCGGCGCGACGGTCAACACGCCGTTCGGGATGGTCCCGGTCGACCTGCTGCGCCAGGGCTCACGCGGGCCGGCGCTGCTGGCCGTGCTCGTGCTCGTCCAGCTCTTCCTGGGCTGAGCGAGCCGGCCGGCCGGTCGGCCGCAGCGCGGCGGCGATGGCGGCGACGCCCTCGTCGATCTCCGTCGCCGTCCGGGCCGCGTAGCCGAGCACCAGGCCGGGCCGGTGTGGCCGCTGGCAGTGCCAGGACAGGGGCTGCACCTTCACCCCGCGCGCCAGCGTCGCCGCCGCCACCTCCGTGTCCGCCACGGCGGCGTCGTCCAGGGTGATCGTCAGGTGCAGCCCGGCCGCGGCGCCGTGCACCGTGGCGGTCGGCAGGTGCCGGGCCAGGGCGGCGATCATCGCGTCCCGGCGGCGGGTGTGCCGGCGGCGCAGCAGCCGCAGGTGCCGCTCCAGCGCGCCGGAGGTCATCAGCTCCGCCAGGACCAGCTGCGGCAGCACCGCGTTGCCCAGATCGGCGTTGCGTTTGGCGGCCACCACCGCCGCCCGCAGTCGCCGCGGCACGAGCAGCCAGCCGACCCGCAGCGCCGGGGCGAGCAGTTTGGACACGCTTCCGGCGTAGCAGACCTGCTCGGGCAGCAGGCCCCGCAGCGCCGGCACCGGGGGCCGGTCGTAGCGGTGCTCGGCGTCGTAGTCGTCCTCGATGATCAGACCGCCGGCCCGCGCCCAGTCGAGGAGTTGGCGGCGCCGGTCACCGTCGAGCACCACGCCGGTCGGGAACTGGTGCGCGGGCGTGAGCAACACCGCGCGCAGGCCGCTGGCGACCAGTTCGTCGACGCGCAGCCCGGCGTCGTCCACGCTGATCGGCGGGGTGACGACCTGCCAGTTGTTCAGGTGCTGCCGTACGCCGAGCGAGCCCGGCTCCTCGACCGCGATGCGATCGATGCCGGCCGGGCGGAGCGCCTGGGTGAGGAGCCCGACCGCCTGGGACACCCCGGCCACGATGATCACGTCGACCGGGTCGACGGTGATGCCCCGGTTGCGGGCCAGCCAGGTGGCGACGGCCCCGCGCAGCGCGGGCGCGCCGCACGGGTCGCCGTAACCGAGGTCCGCCGCGGCGACACGGCGGAGCACGGCCCGTTCCGACCGCAGCCAGTCCGCGCGGGGAAAGGCGGTCAGGTCGGGTACGCCGGGAGTCAGGTCGATCGTCGCGCGGGCCGCGCGTACCGCGTCGAAGATGTCGCTGCCGGGCGTCGGTGGGAAGAGCGCGGCCGGTTCCGCCGGGGCGGGCGGCGGCGCGGGCGGCGCCCCCGGGGCGCCGACGACCACCGTTCCGGCCCGGCCCCGGCCGGTGAGATGCCCCTCCTCGGTGAGCCGCTGGTACGCCTCGGTGACCACGCCCCGGGAGACGCCGAGGTCGGCGGCGAGCACCCGGGTGGCGGGGAGTCGAGCGCCGATCGGCACCCGCCCCTCGGCGATCGCCTGGCGTAGCCGGCCGGCGAGCCAGTCGGCACGCCCGCCGGGGGGCGCGTCGGCGACGGTGAGGTGCAGAAAATCCGACCCGGCCGTTATGGACCTCGCGGAGTCGTTCGCTTTGGCCCTGCTCACCGGACCATCTTGGCAGCAGAGTGGGCCGTAGACACCCCGCCCGACTCCGCCGGAGGACGACCGTGAGCATCCCCTTTCTGATCACCGCCCTGATCGTGGTGATCACCCCCGGCACCGGGGTGTTCTTCACCGTCTCCGCCGGACTGTCCCGGGGCGCCCGGGCGGGCGTGCTGGCCGCGTTCGCCTGCACGCTGGGCGTGGTGCCGCATCTGCTGGCGGCGTTGACCGGGCTGGCGGCGCTGTTGCAGGCGAGCGCCACGGCGTTCGAGGCCGTCCGGTACCTGGGCGTCGGCTACCTGCTCTATCTGGGCTGGTCGACGATCCGCGACCGCAGCGCCTTCGCGGCGACGAGCAAACGCCCACCCCGCTCGGCGGCCCGGGTGATCGTCTCCGGTGTGCTGGTCAACCTGCTCAACCCGAAGCCGACGCTGTTCTTCGTCGCGTTCCTCCCGCAGTTCGTGGACACCACCGCCCCGGGCTCGGCCCGGGCGATGCTCGCCTGCGGCGTGGTGTTCATGCTGCTCACCTTCGTGGTGTTCAGCGGCTACGGCGTCTTCGCCGCCCGCCTGCGGGACCGGGTGCTGACCCGCCCCCGCGTCACCGACTGGCTGCGCCGGTCCGTCGCCGGCACGTTCGTCGCGCTCGGCGTGACGCTCGCCCTCACCGAACGATAGGGAGCCTGATGCAGTTCGAGCACTCGGCGCAGCTTCGCGCCGCACATCCCGACCTGGTCGCCGGCGTGGTGCACGCGACCGGGATCACCGCCACGGCCGACGTGGCGCAGCGCACGGCCGGCTACCTCGCCCTCGCCCGGAAGCGGTTGGCCGACGGCGCCGAGAGCACCTTCGGGGAGATCCAGGCGTGGCGGCGGGCGTACGCGGCCATGGGATTACGACCCACCAAGTACCGGTGCGCGGCCGAAGCCCTGCTGCGCCGGCTACGTCTGGACGGCGAACTGCCCCGCGTGCACCCGCTGGTCGATCTCTGCAACGCCGTCTCGGCGGCCTACGCCATCCCCATCGCCGTTCTCGACCTGGACCGGGTCGACGGCGACCTGGTGGTCCGGCCGGCGCACGGCGACGAGACGTACCTGAGTTTCGCCGGCGACACCGAGCACCCCGACCCGGGCGAGGTCACCTTCGTCGACTCCGTCGGGCGGGCGCACGCCCGGCGGTGGACGAACCGGCAGAGCGCGTGGTCCGCCGTACGGGCGGGCACCTCGTCGGTGCTGATCGCCGCCGAGGCGTTGCACCAGGGTGCCGAGCCGGCCGTGACCCGGCTGGTCGACACCCTGGTGGCGGAGTTGACCGACGGGTGGTCCGTCCCGGCGACAGCCGCGGTGCTCACCGCCGCCGCGCCCCGCTTCCGCACCCCGGCGGCCGGTGACGGCAACCGTCAGGCGGCGGTGCCGGGCATTCGGTGACAGCGGCGGTGAGCCACCACCCTCAGCCGTCCAGCCGGCGGACCATGTTCATGATGGACTCCACCTGCGCGCCGCCCTTAATCGGGAAGTTGGTCGCGCCCAGGTAGCCCCACCAGTCCCAGCAGCCGTTCGGGTTGCTCAGGGCCGTGCCCGCCTGCGGGTAGAGCACTACCAGGTTGTTGGTGTCCGCGTACTGGTTGAGGTTTGCCCGGTCGACGAACGCCGTGCCCACCGACCCGTACCCCTGGGCGCAGCCGTGCAGGGCGACCAGCAGCCGACACGACTGCCCGGCGGCGCAGGCCGACGGGACGTAGGCGAAGCCGTTGGCGTCCATGCTCAGCCCGTTGGCCCAGCCGTTGACCGCGAAGGTGTTCTGGTCGAAGCGCACGAGCGTGCCACCGAGAGCCGCGGTATTGGGCGCGTTCACCCCGCCGAGCAGCTTGCGCAGCAGGGCGTTCTGCGGGTCGGTGCCGCAGTCGTTGAGGAACGGCGACGCGGTGGCCGTACACCCCGACGTGCCGTACGGCGTGACCCACGAGTGACCGGCGGCCGAGCCGCTGTCGTACTGCACGCTGGCCCCGAAGTGCTGGTAGTAGCGGACCAGGTCGTCGGTGACGGACTTCTTGACGGAGGTGTCGTTGGCGCCGTGGAACACGTACACCGGGTCGCCGGAGAGGTTGCCGACCGGGTCGACCCAGCCGTACGTCGCCCAGGTCCGGGTGTACGTCTGCAGGGCGGACACGTTCGTCGGGTACAGGTTGTCACCGCAGCCGTAGAGCGCCTGGGCAACGGTGTTCTGCGAGCAGTAGTACGGGCCCGCCGCGAAGACGGCAGCGCCCCGGATCCGGGACGAGTAGGCGACGTGCAGCTGGGTCGCCATGTAGCCACCGGAGGACACACCGGCGACGTACACCCCGGAGATGTTGTAGGTGCCCAACGACCCGGAGACGGGCGGCCTGGTGGCGGGGGTGGCGGCCTGGGCGGGGGCCGCGATGGTCAGGATCAGCAGCAGGACGGCGGTCAGGGCGGTGGCGGTTCGGCGCGGTGTGGTCATGAACGTTCTCCTTGGCAGCGCCGGCGGGGGCGTCGGCGTGCGCCGAAGCTACCGTGACGCAGGCCACACCCGACATGAGCCCGACCGACACGCTCGTCGATGTCGTTGTGTGCTCCGACCACCCACAGACGCGGTCCGAGGGCGCGGTCGCTCAGGCGGTGTCGCCGGGGGCGAGGTGGCGGTAGCCGGGGATGGTCTCGGCGAACCAGCCGGCGACGCTGGCCCGGCCGCGCTCGTTGAGCTGCGCGTCGTGGATCGGGTACGCGGCGGCGGCGTCCACCGCTCGGCAGCGGGGCAAGGTCGGGCAGCCGGGCGCCCTCCGGGGCATACACCGGGACGCCCAGCCCGGCCAGGCGCAGCACGTCCACGTGGTCGGTGTGTTCGTGGGTGACCAGGACGGCGTCCGCGCCGACCAGCGCCCCTGGTTCGCTCCAGGTCCCCGGGTCGACGACAAGCACCCCACCGTCGTGCTCGACGCGGACGCAGGAGTGCGTGAATCGGGTGATCCGCATCCGGCGACGGTACGCCGGGCGTGACCGGGGTACTGCCCGTCCATGCCCCATCGATACGACACGTACCCCCGCATCGCCGTCGTGACCGGCGCGGACTCCGGTATCGGCAAGGCCAGCGCGGTCGCCCTGGCCGAGGCCGGCTTCGACATCGGCATCACCTGGTACGGCGACCCCGACGGCGCCGAGCGGACGGCGACCGAGGTCCGCTCCACCGGACGGCGGTGCGAAATCGCCGAGGCGGACTTCACCCGGCTGCCGGACGCGACCGCGGTGATCGACGAGCTGGCCGACCGACTCGGCGGCATCGGGGTGCTGGTCAACAACGCCGGCATCGGCGGCTCGACCCCGTTCGTCGACACCGGCTGGGAGCAGTGGCGCGAGGTGCTCGCCGTGGACCTCGACGCGCCCTTTCTGTGCGCGCAACGGGCCGCGCGGCGGATGCGGGCCGCCGGCGCGGGCGGACGGATCATCAACATCACCAGCGTGCACGAGCACGCGCCCCGGGTGGGCTCGGCCGCGTACTGCGCCGCGAAGGGCGGCCTGGGGCTGCTGACCCGGGTGATGGCCCAGGAGTTGGCCGCCGACGGGATCACCGTCAACGCCGTCGCTCCGGGCGAGATCGCCACGCCGATGACCGGTCAGGAGGACGTCGACCCGTTCACCCAGGAGCGGCCCGGCGTGCCGGTGGGACGGCCCGGCGACGCCCGGGAGGTGGCGGCCGTGGTCGCGCTGCTCGCCTCCCCCGCCGCCAGCTACGTCACCGGGGCGTCCTGGCCCGTCGACGGCGGCATGCTGCTGATGGGCCCGCAGGCCGCCGCGTTGACCACCGACGACTGGCGACGGGTCTGAGGGTCGTCAGCTCAGTCAGGGCGGCGAGCAGGGCCTTCTCGCGTTCGTCGTCGTCCATCCACCCCTACCCTCCGCAGTCGCCCTGCCCCGTTACCGTCACCTGAGAAGCGGTCGAGACGGCCCGGTCGGCGAACCCGTCGGTCGCGAACGGGACAGCGAGCGGCAAAGCCGGCACGTATCCTCCGCATCTCGATGATCGGCGGGGCCAGGACGGAAGGGGACCGGATGCCCGACTGGGCTGGTCGGGGCGACCGTGGCGGCCGACAACGACGTGCCTTCGGCGTCGGTGGGGCGTTGCTCGGGATCGCCCTCGTGCTGCTGCTGGCCGCCTGGCGCAGCAGCGGCTTCCTCAGCGACCTGCTGCTCAACATCGGCTCCAGCGTGGTCCTCGCGGCCATCTCGTACGTCATCTTCGACCCGCTGTTCGAGGAGGCCCGCAGGGCGCGGGTGCAGGAGCACCTGAGCTTCGACCAGCACGCCTTCGTGACCCGGCTGCACCGCTCCGGACGCCGGGTACGGATCCTCGACACCTGGACGATCCTGCTGGAGGACACGCAACGCGAGGAGGCGCTGCGGGGGGTGCGGGCGGCGCTCGCCAACGGCGCGCAGGTGCAGTTGCTCCTGCTGGACCCGGACTGCACGGCCGCGCAGCAGCGCTCGGAGGAGTTGGAGCGGCAGCGGGTGGACGTACCGCGCCAGATCCGCACCAACCTGCGGCACCTGGCGCTGTTCCAGGACTCGCTCGACGCCCGACTGCGGCACCGGTTGCAGGTTCGGCTCTACGACGCGTCCCCGTCGATCCAGCTCTACCAGTGGGACAGCCGGGCGCTGATCTCGTTCTTCCCGATCGGGAAGCTGTCGTTCAACGTGCCCCAGCTCGAGGTCGACATGGACAGCCCCTGGGGCGGGTTCGTGCACGCCCGTTTCGAGGAGCTGTGGGAGCACGAGCAGGCGACGGTCAACCTGGAGCGGTACTGGTCGGTCGCCGTCACGCTGCGCCACGACGACTCCGACGTGGTCGAGGTGCAGGTGCCCTACGTGAGTGTGGAGGGGCAGCACTACGTCGACTGCGGTGTGTTCAAGGTGACCGGGCCGCTGACCGTGCGGGCCGTGCTGCCACCGCGCGCGCCGGGCGGCGCCCCGAAGGTGTTCGCCCTGGCCGAGCCGGTCGACGGGGACCGCACGCCGGCCGCCACCGTACGCAGGCACTTCGACCAGAAGTACGGCGGCGGCGACGGGCAGCGAGAGATCCGCCGGCTGGTGCCGCCGCCGGATGGTTCGCGTACCCCCGCTCCTCGCTCCGCGACGGCCGGCGACGCGCACGGACGGTGACCCCCGACCCACCGGGTCGGGATGAGGCGCGGGACAATGGGGGTCGTCGTCGATCGCCAGGAGGACCGTTTCCCCGTGTCGACCCATCCCGCGCCGCCGTCGCAGTCGGCGCAGCTGCGCGCCGACTGCGCGCGCTGTTTCGGGTTGTGCTGCGTCGTTCCCGCCTTCGCCGCGTCGGCCGACTTCGCCATCGACAAGCCGGCCGGACGGGCCTGCCCGAACCTGCGCCCGGACCACCGCTGCGGCATCCACACGGAGCTGCGGGAGCGGGGGTTCGCCGGGTGCACGGTCTTCGACTGCTTCGGGGCCGGGCAGCAGGTCGCCCAGGTCACCTTCGGTGGCCGGGACTGGCGGGACGCCCCGGAGACACTGCCCGCGATGGCCGAGGCGTTCACGGTGCTGCGTCCGCTGCACGAACTGCTCTGGTATCTCGGCGAGGCGGTGTCGCTGCGCCCACCGGCCGCGCTGCGCGCCGAGCTGGAGCACGCCCGCGCCGAGATCGCCGCGCTCGCCGAGAGCGACCCGGCGCGGCTGGGCACCGTGGACGTCGACGCGCACCGGGCCCGCGTCAACCCGCTCCTGTCGCAGGTCAGTGACGCGGCCCGCTCCCCCGGCGGGATCGACCGGCGGGGGGCGCAGCTCCTCGGGGCGGACCTGCGCCGGGTGGACCTGCGCCGGGCCAACCTGCGCGGCGCGCTGCTGGTCGGCGCCGACCTGCGCGGCGTCGACCTGGGTCTGGCCGACGTCACGGGCGCCGACCTGCGCGGGGCCGACCTGCGCGGCGCGGACCTACGAGCCACCCTGTTCCTGCACCAGGCTCAGGTGGACGCCGCCCGGGGGGACGTCCGCACCGGGCTGCCGGCGACGCTGACCCGGCCGGCACACTGGACGGCGCTGGCGCTCACACCGGTACGCCGCCCCGCGCGGGCCGCCGCCCCGACCCGCCGGGGCCGCCGCCGCTGACGGCGGTGCGACGAGCCGCGCGGTACGCGGGCACGGCGGCTCCGGCCGGCCCCACACCCGTCGGCGGTCCCTGCGCCTGCCGAGCGCCGCGCCGGAGCCGGCCCCGCTCACCCAGACGGCTGCTGCCGCCGCGCGAGGTTTCGTGGGTGACGACGCCGGGTAGCCACGGCCGACGCGGACCGGCATCGACGGGGGGCACGGCGTGGGCTACCGAAAGCGCGACGGTGAGCTGCCGGGCGACCCGCAGCACAGCGAGGACGAGGCCGGCCAGGTGCCGTTGGTGCAGGTCGAGGCGGACACCGAGGTCCCGCCGCCGGCCGATACCGACATGCCACCGGACATCGTCACCGAGGACAACAGCTCGGGCATGACCGGCGGCTCCTCCGGCAGCAGCGGCGGCGGGTCGAGCATGCCGGGGCACCCCGACGCGACCCGCCGAACCGAGCGGACGACCTAGCGGCTCGCCAGCGCCGCCCGCGCCTCGGTCATGCCCTTGTTGGCCAGACCGTCGGCGCGCTCGTTCTCCGGGTGACCGTTGTGCCCCTTCACCCACAGCCAGGTGACCTCGTGCCGCTCGCAGGCCGCCTCCAGCCGCTGCCACAGGTCGGCGTTCTTGACCGGCTGCTTCGCGGCCGTCCGCCAGCCGTTTCGCTTCCACGACGCCAGCCAGCTCGTGATGCCGTTGCGTACGTAGGTGCTGTCGGTGTGCAGCTCGACCGTGACCGGCCGGTTCAGGCTCTCCAGGGCCTGGATGGCCGCCATCAGCTCCATCCGATTGTTGGTCGTCGGGGTCGCCTCGCCACCGCACAGCTCCCGCTCGTGGTCGCCGTAGCGCAGCAGGGCGCCCCAGCCGCCCGGTCCGGGGTTGCCGCTGCACGCCCCGTCGGTCCAGATCTGCACGCCCCTGCCGGCCGCCGCGTCCACCATGGCAGGCAACCTACCGGGCGGTGACCTCGCGCTGGCCTGTCGGGGGCCGCCACGCCGGGGCCGGAGGCACTAGGGTCTGCCGGATGGACCGGCACGTCGCGTTCGACCGTCTGCACAACTTCCGCGACCTCGGTGGTCACCGCACCGACGACGGGCGTACGGTCCGCTGGCGCCTGCTCTACCGCTCGGACTCGCTGGGCAAGCTGGCGGGCGCCGACCTGGACCGGTTCCACGCCCTCGGCGTCGGCACGGTGATCGACCTGCGGTATCCGTGGGAGATCGCCGCACGGGGTCGAGCACCACAGATCGACGGGCTGGCCTGGCACAACCTCAGCATCGAGCACCGCCCCTACGATCAGGCGACGATCGAGGAGAACGTCGACCCGTGGCGCTACCTCGCCAACCGGTACGCCGAGGTCGCCGAGGACGGGGTCGCCGAGCTGCGCCAGGCGTTGGAGGTGATCGCCGCCGCCGACGCGCCGCTGGCCTTCCACTGCGCGTCCGGCAAGGACCGCACCGGCCTGCTGGCCGCGCTGCTGCTGGCCCTGCTGGGCGTCGACGAGGAACAGATCGTCGCCGACTTCACGCGCACCGAGCTGGCCACCGAGCGCCTCATCGCCGACTGGCGGGCCCTGAACCCCGACCGCGAGCTGCGCTGGCCCGGGTACGGTCGCGCCCCCGAAGCCGTCATCCGGCACTTCCTGGCCGACCTGACCGCCGCGTACGGGTCGGTGGTCGGCTACGCCACCGACCGTCTCGGCGTGGACGAGTCGTTGACCACTCGGCTGCGGGGGCGGCTGCTCACCGACTGAGGGCACCGCGCAGGTCGCGCCGGTGGCCGATAATCATGCGCGCGATCGCTGCCTGCTCTGTCAGAGTCGACGACCGTGGACGGGAACTGGGACGGCCTGCGGGCCGACGTACGGCAGACGATCGACGAGCTGATCGCCAGCGGCCGGGAATCCGGGGTGCAGGTCGCCGCGTACCTCGACGGCGAGCCGATCCTGACGGTGCAGGCCGGGATCGCCGACCGGGCCACCGGCCGGGCGCTGGGGGCGGACACCCCGGTCTGGAGCGCGTCCACCGGTAAGGCCGTCACCTCGACCGTGGTACACGTGCTGGCCGAGCGCGGCGAGCTGGACTACGACCTGCGGATCGCCGACGTGTGGCCGGAGTTCGCCCGGCACGGCAAGGAGCGGATCACCCTCCGGCACGCGCTCACCCACACCGCCGGCGTGCCCGTCCTGCCCGCCGACGTGACGCCGGAGGACTTCACCGACTGGGACCGGATGTGCGCCGTCGTGGCCGACGCGGAGCCGATCGCCCCACCCGGCGAGGTGAAGGCGTACCACGCGTGGACCTTCGGCTGGCTGGTCGGTGAGGTGGTCCGCCGGGTGACCGGCCGGCGCGTCTCGGCGGTGCTCGCTGAGGACGTGGCCGGGCCACTCGGTGTGGCCGACGAGCTGTACCTCGGTGTTCCGGCGGCCGAGCTGGGCCGGCTGGCCCGTGTCGAGGACCGCAACATGGCGGCGCTGTTCGACTACGCGAGTGCCAACCTGCCGAACTTCGACCGGGTCGCCCCGGCGGGCGTCCGACCGGGTGCGCAGGTCGGCAGCCGCACCGACGTCCTGGCCGCCGATGTGCCGGCCACCGGCACCATGACCGCGCGGGCGGCGGCACGGATGCTCGCGGCGCTGATCGGCGAGGTGGACGGTATCCGGCTGATCTCGCCGGCCCGGCTGCGGGAGGCGACGACGCTGGACGGGCCGCCCGGACCGGAGTGGGTGTTCGGGCAGGAGGCGACCTGGGGCCTCGGGTACGCGGTGGACGACGACGGTTCGTTCGGCGCGGCCGGCAGCGGCGGCAGCCTCGCGTACGCGTACCCGGAGCTGGGGTTGACTATCGCAGCGACGAAGACGCTGCTCGGGGCCGGTGACGGTGACCCGATGGAGGACCTGCGCGTGCTGATCCGCGACCGGGTGACCGCCCGGCGCTGACCGGCCCGGGTCAGGTTTCCGAGTCGGCGACGGGCCGGAGCGGCCGGCCCACCACGGCCGCCGGGATGGCCGGCGCGGGCCGGGCGGGCCGCAGCCGGTCGCGCACGCGGTGCGCCGCGTCGCCGGCCGTGGCGGCGATCATCGGCAGCAGTCGGGTGGAGTTCATGATCGCGATCTCCTCGGCGGGGGTGGTGACGCCGTCGAGGAAGCGCAGGACCCGCTCGGGCGGGTTGCGGTCGAAGAGCCGATCGAAGAAGTCGGGACCGCCGACGCCGCCCCGGTCCAGCGCGCGCAGCGCCACCGCGTCCATCCAGCGGTGCCGGGCCGGGTACGCGGCCTTCGGCACTGGCGGCTGGCCGGCGGCGAGCGCGCGGGCCACCTGGTCGGCCTGGCGGTACATGGCGGAGAAGGTGAAGCCGGTGGAGGGGCGGGTCGCGCCCCCGGCCGTGCCGAGGCGGACGACGCGCGGCGAGGGCCGGGCCGAGAACGGCGCGTCGGTCATCGGGATCACCCCGTTCTCCACCTCGCGGACCCGCAGCCCCGCCGGGTCGAGCCCGAGCAGGTCGCGGTAGCCGGCCAGCGCCCTGTCGTACCCGGCGTCGGTGAGCAGGCCGGGCGAGAACTCGGTGTACTCGACCAGGGCGTAGCGGTCGCTGACCGGCAGCACGTAGCCGAAGGAGACGCCCCGGGCGGGCTGCGGGGTGCGGAAGTCCATGAGCACCGCCCGCCGCGGGTCGAACGCCGGTCGGTCGGACTCCAGCCACCAGCCGCGGAAGTGTTGCAACCAGGTCGTCCGCCCGGCTCGCGCGGGTGGGCGGGGGCGGGAGTCGAGCACCCAGCCGGCCCGTACGACACGCCCGTCGCCGGTGCGGACGACCACCCGGGTGCCGTCGTCGGTCACCGTCTCGGCCGGGGCGACGATCCGGACGGCGTCCAGCCGACGCTCGGCCTCGGCAGCCCGGTCGTAGACCGGGCCGGAGCGCAGCATGGCGTACCGCAGCGGGGTCAGGTCGAGGACGCGGCGCCGCGCGGGCGTCGCCACCTCGACCTGCCGCCAGCTCGCGCTCAGCAGTGGGTCGAGGTCGGCGCTCGGGTCGCCCCAGAACGCCCAGGTGCGGTCCTGGCCGCGCCGGCGCACCGGGTCGACGACGGCGATCCGCAGGTCGCGGACGCCGTGCCGGTCCAGCGCCGCGAGCAGCAGCGAGGCGGCGCCCCCGCCGCCGAGCAGCGCGAGATCGACGTCGAGCGGGGCGGAATCGGTCACCGCACCACGCTGCCACACCGCCCCGGCGGCCGCACACGCCGCTCCGGCCACTCGACCCCACGCGAGGTTGACATGCAACCATTCGCTTGCCTAAGTTATCGGCAACCAAATGGTTGCTTTTCAGGGGGGCGGCGGATGGACGAGGCGTTCCGGGCACTGGCCGATCCCGGCCGGCGGCGGCTGCTCGACCGGCTCAACGCACGCAACGGCCAGACCCTGCGAGAGCTCTGCGACGGGTTGCCGACGACCCGGCAGGCGGTCAGCAAGCACCTGTCGGTGCTGGAGGCAGCCGGCCTGGTGACGACCGTCCGGCGCGGCCGGGAGAAGGTGCACTTCCTCAACGCCGCCCCGATCAACGCCATCGCCGACCGGTGGCTGAGCCGCTACGACCGGCAGCGGGCGGCCGCGCTCGCCGACCTGAGCACAGCATTGGAGGAACAGCCCATGGCAAGCCCCACGTTCGTCTACACGACATACGTCACCACCACCCCGCAGCGGCTGTGGGCCGCGCTCACGGAGCCCGCGTTCACCCGCCGCTACTGGGGTGGGGTCGCGCTGGTGTCCGACTGGCAGGTCGGGTCGCCGGTGCTGTGGCAGGACGCGCCGGAGGGCGAGCCTCGCGATCTCGGCCAGCGGGTGCTGGTCGCCGAGCCGTACCGTCGCCTCTCCTACAGCTGGCACGGCTTCCAACCCGAGCACGCCGAGCACTTCGGCTGGTCCACCGAGGAGCTGGCCGCTCGGCTCGGCGAGCGCCGGTCGACGGTGACCTTCGAGATCGAGCCGCACGGGCCCTCGGCCGTCCGGTTGACCGTCATCCACGACGACTTCTCCCCGGACAGCGAGATGCACCGGGCGATCAGCGGTCAACTCGACGGCAGCGGCGGCTGGCCGGAGCTGCTGGCCAGCCTCAAGACCCTCCTGGAGACCGGCGAGCCGATGCCCGAACCGGCACCGGCCGAGCGGGCCGGCTGAGCGAGCCGGCTGAGCGGGCCGGCGGGCATTCCCGCCGTGGTTGGGCCATACCTCGCCATCGGCCCAGCCGCGACAGCCCGACCCGAGCGGACATCGATCGGAGCACCGGCACCCCTCGGGCCGTCCGGGTCCAAGCGCTGCTCTCCCCCGCCTTCGGGTGGACACGTGACGGCAACGAAGGTTTCTCATTTTCACCTGATCGGGGTCCCAACCGACCTAGTGTTGGGCACACCGGTGCTAGTCACGGAGTTGGCCACCCGAACGACGTCCCACGCAGTCAGCGGACGAAAAGTGAGGGAAGACGCGTATGAAGGTCTCAACAGCACTCTGCTCTGCGGCGCTCGGCGTGGGCCTCGGCACGCTCCTGCTGCCGGGCGCCGCACTGGCCGACACCGTCGTGTCACCGGCCACCACGCCGGTCGGAGGAACCGTCGTGCTCACCGCGACGACCTGCAACCCGAAGTCGGGTGACGTCATCTTCCGGGTCACCGGACCCAACCGCGACGAGAACGTCCGATCCACCACGGCCGCCGCCGGCGGCGGCCTCAGCGCCGAACTGTTCACCGCCGGGTTCACCCTCGGCACGTACACGGTGGCCGCGACCTGCGGCGACGGCAGCTCGGCGGGCAGCGCCACGTTCACCGTCACCCCGATCGGTGGCGCCCCGGCCGGCTCGGGCGGCGACAACCGCGACGGTCGCGACGCGGGCGCCCTCGCCGCCGGAGGCACCCTGCTCGGCACCGCCGCCGCGGGCGCGGTGCTCCTGTTCCGCCGGCGTCGTCCGGTGTCCACCGTCGCCTGACCGGCGACGCGCTCCATCCCTGAGGACGGGTGCCCGTGCCGGTGACACCGGCACGGGCACCCGACGATCCCTACGGAGGTCAGCACGTGTGGAGGCGACGGACCCTGCCGGCGGTGGTCGCCCTGCTCGGCGTGTCCGGGCTGGGGCTGATCACCGTCGGCCTCACCGCCGAGCCGGCGCGTCCCCCACGCCCGCCGGTCGACGCGCCGACACACACCCGGCCCGCGCCGGACCTGGCCCCGCTGCCCCGCGCCGCGCCCGTCCGGGTCCAGATTCCGGCCATCGGTGTACGCGCGGAGATCGTCGCCGTCGGCGTGGACGCCGCCGGGGTGCTGGAAGTCCCCCCGCTGGACAAGCCGACCCTCGCCGGCTGGTACAAACACGGCGTCAGCCCCGGAGAGACCGGCAACGCCGTCCTGGTGGGACACGTCGACTCGCCGGCCGGCCCGGCGGTCTTCTTCGACCTGGGTCGACTGCGCGCCGGCCAGGAGATCCAGGTCACCCGCGCCGACGCGCGGGTCACCACGTTCACAGTGGACGGCGTCCACGCGTACCCCAAGGACCGCTTCCCCGGCGGCCTGGTCTACGGCCCGGCGGACGCCGCCGGACTGCGCCTGATCACCTGCGGCGGCCGGTTCGACGACACGACCGGCAACTACGTGGACAACATCGTCGTCTTCGCCACCCGCACCGCCTGAGCCGACAGCCCCCGCTGTCGGGAGCCGGACGCCGCTGGGCAGAATCCGGTGGCACCATGCCCTGCGAGCACCGTGGCCGCGTCGGTGCGCGGGAGGGGGCGCGTCGTGGATCAGCGAGCGGTACGGGACCGGGCCGGTCGAGGCGTACGCGCCCTGGCCCGGCGGCTGCTCGGCCGCCCGGGCGGTGAGGCTCCCACGCCCCGCCGATCCAATCCGGACGCCGTGGTCGACTGCGCCGTCTACGTCAACGGCCGACGGGAGCCGGGCCGGCCGCACTACGCCGACGCGTACGCCCGTGCCCGCCGGGGCCGCGGCGCCTTCGTCTGGCTGGGGTTGCACGAGCCGGGACCGGCCGTGCTCGCCGCCGTGGGGCGCACCTTCGGCCTCGACGAGCTGACCGTCGAGCAGGCGCTCGCCGACGGGCACCGGCCCACCGTGCAGCGGCACGGGCCGGTCACCCTGCTGGTGCTGCGCACCGCCGGGTACGTGGAGCACGCCGAGCTGACCGACACCTCCGAGGTGATCGACACCGGCGACGTGATGGTGCTGCTCGGCGACCGGTTCGCCGTCACCGTGCGGCACGGCGCCGCCGGTGCGCTGCGCGACGTCCGCGCCGACATCGAGCGCCGCCCCGCGCTACTGGCCGCCGGACCCTGGGCGGTGGCGTACGCGGTCTGCGCCCGGATGGTCGACACGTACCTGGAGGTGGCCGGGCACGTGGAGCGGGACCTGGAGCGGGTCGAGGAGGCGGTGTTCGCCCGCGACCGTTCGGCCGACATCCAGCACATCTACCAGCTCAAGCGGGAGGTGGTGGAGTTCAAGCGGGCGGTGCTGCCCCTGCAGACGCCCATGCGGATGCTGCTCGACCCGGGCGCCGACGGGCCGCCGCGTGCCCTGCACCGCTGGTTCGTGGACGTGGACGGCCGGTTGGCCCGGGCGGTGGACCGGGTGGCGGCGTACGACGACCTGCTCACCTCGATCGTGCAGTCCCGGTTGGCGCAGCTCGCCGTCGAGCAGAACAACGACATGCGCAAGATCGCCGCGTGGGCGGCCATCGCGGCCACCCAGACCGGCATCGCCGGCGTCTACGGCATGAACTTCGACCACATGCCCGAGCTGGCGTGGCGCTACGGCTACGCCGGGGCCCTGGCCCTGATGGCGGCGGCGGCCCTCGCCCTGTACCGCCTGTTCCGCCGCTCCGGCTGGCTCTGAGCCGCGGCGCGATGGTGGGCATCGCGGCCGCGAGCGGTCAGCGCGGGCGGGTCAGCGCGGGCGGCTCAGGAAGGCGCGGATCCGCTCCCGCGGGCGGTCGGTCAGCTCCGGGCCGTGGGTGAACGCGGCGATGTCGTACTCCAGCTCCCCGAGCACGTGGGAGGTCTGCCGGGTCATCCGGAAATCGCTGCACAGCAACTTCGGTGACCAGCGGACGCCGAGCACGTTGAACAGCGCGTCCCCGGTGATCAGCAGTCGGGTCGGTTCGTGCAGCAGCGACACGTGACCGGGCGAGTGCCCGGGGGTGTGCACCACCCGCAGGCCGCCGCCGACGTCGAGCACGTCGCCGTCGGCGAGCGGCTGCGCCACCCGCACGGCGGGAAACCGGCCGCCGGCCACCCGGGTGAAGAACCGGCCGCCGGTCACCGCCGGGTCTGCGGGCGGGTTGTGGCCGGCCTCGGCGTACGGGATGTCGTCGGCGTGCGCGGCCACCGGGGCGCCGGTGCGGCGGGCCAGTTCGGCCGCGCCACCCGCGTGGTCCGGGTGCGCGTGCGTCAGCACGATCCGGGTGACGTCGGCCGGCACCTTGCCCATCGCGGCCAACCCGCGCACGATCCGGGCCGGCGCTTTGGCCAGCCCGCAGTCGACGAGCGTGACACTGCCGTCGTCGTCGACGAAGGCGTACGAGTTGACGGCCGAACGCCCCACGGTGGGGATCCGCCAGACGTTCGGGGCGAGCGATATCGCGGGGGAACGCGTCATGGCGCGAGTCTAGGGAGAATCGTCAACCATCACTGCCCGTCGACCACCGGCCCGCCACCGTCCGGGCGGGGACTAACCTCGCCCGGGTGATGTGGCAGCGGTACGTGGCGATCGGCGACAGCACCACCGAAGGGCTCGACGATCCGGACGACGCCGGCGGCTACCGGGGCTGGGCCGACCGGTTCGCCCTGGCGGTGGCGCGCGCCCAGGGCGGCCTGGAGTACGCAAACCTGGCCATCCGTGGCCGGACCACCGCGCGAATCCGCGCCGAGCAGCTCCAGCCGGCCCTCGATCTCGCCCCCGACCTGGCCACCGTGGTCGCCGGCATGAACGACGTGCTGCGCCCCTCCTTCGACGCCGACCAGGTCGCCGAGGACGTCGCGGCGATGCAGCGGGCACTCGTCGGGCAGGGCGCCACCGTCCTGACCTTCACCATGCCGGACCCGGCGCCGGTGATGCCGCTGGCCCGGCCGCTGCGGGGCCGGATGCTGGCACTCAACGAGGCCCTGCGCGCGGCCACCGCGCAGACCGGGGCCACGCTGCTCGACCTGGGAGCGCATCCGGTCTCCTCCGATCCACGGCTGTGGAGCGACGACCGGCTGCACGCCAACAGCGCCGGGCACGCGCGGATCGCCGCCGCGCTGGCGTACACCGCCGGTCTGCCCGGGTTCGACGACTCCTGGACGGCGCCGCTGCCGCCGGCGCCGCTGCGACGCCGCGCCGAGGTGCTCGGCGCCGAGCTGGCCTGGGCCCGCCGGCACCTGCTGCCCTGGGTGGCCCGGCACCTGCGCGGCCGGTCGTCCGGGGACGACCGGGTCGCGAAACGGCCGGTCCCCCTGCCGGTGGCGCTGGACGGCTGACGGCCGGCCGCTCGGGGCGCCCGGCGGTGCGGCAGGATGGCGGGATGGGCAGGGGTACGGGTGGCCGGCGGGCGAACGCGACGACCGGACGGGTCTGCCCGTGCGGCTCCGGCCAGGCGTACGCCGACTGCTGCTCCCCGGTCCACGGCGGTACCGCGCAGGCGCCGACGGCCGAGGCGCTGATGCGCTCCCGGTTCAGCGCCTTCGCCCTCGGCGACGCCGACTACCTGCTGCGCAGTTGGCACTCGTCGACCCGACCCGCTCGACTGGAGCTGACCCCGGGGCAGCGGTGGACCCGGCTGGAGATCGTCGAGACCGAGCGCGGCGGTCTGCTCGACGCCACCGGCACGGTGACTTTCCACGCCCACTACCGCGAGGCGGGTCGGCCGGGCACGCTGACCGAGCACAGCCGGTTCGTCCGCGAGGACGGCCGGTGGGTCTACCTCGACGGCGACCAGCCCTGACACCTGAGCCGGGAGGTCATCGCGGGGACCCAGCCGTCACGGTGTCGGTCCGGAGTGTCGCCGGCGGGCCAGCAGCGCCAGCGCCACCACGAGGTACGCCCCGGCCGCCGCCGCGAACGCCACCGCGTTGCCGGCCGCCGTGGCGACGAGACCGTAACCGGCGTACGTCCCGATGATCAGCAGGTCGGTGGCCATCCCGGCCAGCGAGGTGACGGTGGCCCGACTGGTGCCGGTGATCCGGGCCTGCAACCGCGCGTCGGCCAGCACGGTGGCCAGTTGCGCGGCGCCGAACGCCACCGCGAGCAGCACGAAGCCCGCCGGGTGCCGGACCAGAGCGCCCCCGGCCAGCGCGACGGCGACCAGGCCGAGCAGCACGGCGTAACCCCGGTGGCCCAGCCGCTCCCCCGCCGGGGCGAGCAGCCCACCGACGGTGACACCGGCCCACAGCAGCAGGAGCAGCAGCGGCACGGCCTGCGCGCCGACGCCGGTGTCCACGGCCAGCAGCGGCGTGTACTCGTCCAGCGCGCCCCAGTCGGCGGCCACCACCGCGACCAGCAGGACGGCCGCCCGCACGGGGGGCCGGGAGCGGACCTGCGTCACACCGGCCCGCAGCGTGTCCCACCAGGTCAGATCGCCGTCGTCGTCCGGTGTTGCCGACTCGGGCGCCTGGTCGCCGCGCAACGCGGCGACGGGCGGCACGGCCACCGCCGGGTCGTACGCCGGTGGCGGCGGGTCGTGCACGGGCCGGGACGGTGACGCGCCGGGCGGCGGGCGGTGCTCGGGGAACCGGGCCGCGACGGCGGCGGCGAGCAGGCAGGCGAGCACGCTGGCCGCGCCGACCGCCGGGTACCCGCCGATGGCGAGCACCGGGCCGGCGAGCACCCCGGTGACCACCACGCCCAGCACACCCGCCGTCCGTGCCCGACCGAGCACCCGGGCGTACCGGCCGGCGGCGCCGAGCCGGTCCAGTTCGGTCCAGACCAGCGCCTCCAGAGCGCCGGACACCAGCGCCCCGCCGGCGCCCCACAACAGGAACCCGACCGCGAAGGCCGGGTACGACGGGATCAGCACCCACAGCGCGTAGCCGGCGGCGGTCACCAGCGGGGCGAGGCGCAGCAGCAGCCGGCGCGACACCGCGTCGGCCCACGCGCCGGACGGCACCTCGAACAGGATGCCGGCAGCCGACCAGATGACGAACAGCGACGAGATCTGCCCCACCGACAGGCCGGTGTCGGCGAAGAGCACCACGTACAGCGGGTAGAGCAGGACGAGGTCACTGAGGAACGCGTACCCGTAGAGGGTCACCGACAGCCGGCGGACCGCCGGGTCGGGCACGCGCGAGGCGAGGTGGGTCATGGGGCCTTCCCGTGGGAGTGGAGACGGACACCGGACGTGCGGTGCCCGTGGCGGTCCACGGGTGCGGCCTACGGCGTTGGATCAATGTCGCCAGGTCATGTCGGCGATGGTAGACCGGCGTCAGGGTGCCGGCCAGCGCTTTCGGCGTGCCGGCCCGACGGGAGCGGGGCGGGATCCGCGTGGATCCCGCCCCGCCGTCGCGCCGAGGTTCAACGCCGGTGGGGATCCACCGGCGGGATGACCGTCGTGGTCTCGCTGTCGTCGCTGCTGCTGCGCTGGCCCGGAACCCCGCCGCTGATCACCTGGGTCGTGTCGGCGTCACGGTGGGGATCCACCACCTGCGTGGTGTCCGGGTCGGTCGAACGGGCCACCACCTGCGTGGTGTCGTCGACGCTGTCGGCGGGACGGGTCACCACCTGGGTGGCCTCCGGGTCGGACGGCCGGGTCGTCACCTGCGTCGCGTCCGCCTCGGCGGGACGGGTCACCACCTGCGTGGCCTCCGGGTCGGACGGCCGGGTCGTCACCGGGGTGGCGTCCGCGTCGGCGCGGGCGGCCGTCGAGCGGGCCAGTTCGGCCTCGGCGTCGCGGCGACCGGCCCGGTAGGCGCGGGCGTGCGTGGCGATCAGCTGCGACTCCTGCTCGGCGCGGGTCAGCCACGCCTCCCAGCGACTCTGCATCGGACGGATGAGGCCGCCACCGACCCCGACGACGAGGATGCCGCCCACAGTGGCCAGCACCGCGATCAGCACCGGGGTGGTGACCGCGGTGGCCACGCCGATCTGGTTCAGCGCCGCGATGACGCCCAGGCCGAGGATGAACACCGAGGCGATACCGGCCAGCACCCGACCGTACGACAGCCCGCCGAGCGCGCCGCTGATGATGTCCTTCACGGCGTTGGCGATGGCGGCGGCGACCACGACGATGACGATCGCGACGAAGGCGCGGGGCAACCACGCGACCACGGCCGTGATCAGGTCGGAGATCGGGTTGGGCCCCCAGATGCCGAAGGCGAGTTGCAGGGTGAGCAGCAGCACCGCGTAGTAGACGAGCTTCGCGACGATGTCGCTGGCGTCGTACCGGGAGCGGTTCAGGGCCCGGCGGATGCCGCCGCGCTCGACGGCGCGGTCGAAGCCCACGCGTTCGAGGACCTTCTCCACGATCTTCAGTACGGCCTTGGCGATCAGCCAACCGGCCACCAGGATCGCCAGGAAGGCGACGGCCTTGGGCAGGAAGAGCATCACCGAGCGAAGGGCGTCGCCCACCGCGTCGCTGACGTTGTCACTCATAGGGTCGTTCCTCCATGCGGAGCAGCCGGGATGGTAGGCCACCGACCTACCCCCACCAGCGGACGGGGAAACGCCGCTCCCGCTCGGAGGGTCTAGCGCGCGGACGAGTCTTGGCAATATTCTCCGGAGTACGTGCGGCCACTGGAGCTACTTTTCATCCCCCCGCCGTCGGCCGCAGGAGGAGATGTCATGCACGTCGACCATTCCGAAGTGGACCGCCGAACGCTGCTGCGGGCCGGTCTCGGCGCGGCCACGGTCGCCGTCGTCGGAAGCGAACTCGCCTTCTCGGGCGCGGCGCAGGCCGCTCCCGGCACCGACCTGGACTGGATCATCAGCTGCGACGAGTGGGCCGCCCGCCCGCCGAAGGACCCGCTGTCGGTCAGCGCCATCCCCACCAACAAGATCATCGTGCATCACATGGCGTTCCCGAACGTCACCGACTACTCCCGCGAGCAGGCGGTCAAGCTGGCCCACGACTGCCAGGACCTGCACATCGACGGCAACGGCTGGTCGGACACCGGCCAGCACTTCACGGTGAGCCGCGGTGGCTACGTGCTGGAGGGCCGCCGGGGCAGCCTGGAACGCCTCGAAGCGGGCGACCGCCAGATGATCTCGGCGCACTGCCCGGGCGAGAACGGCCGGGCCATCGGCATCGAGAACGAGGGCACCTACGTCACCGAGACCCCGCCGGAGGCGCTGACCGACTCGCTGGTCAAGCTCTGCGTGGCCATCTGCCGGCAGTACGGGCTGCACGCTTTCGACATCTTCGGCCACTGGGACTTCCGCACCACCGACTGCCCGGGCGCGGCGTTCTACCGGCAGTTCCCGCAGCTGCGGCGGCGGGTCCACGCGGCCCTCGGCACCAAGCTGGGTGACGTGCCGGCCCGCCGCTGGCCGGATCTGTGGCGGTTCGTCAACTCGCCGTCGGTCCGGGTGGTGCAGCACCTGCTGGCCTACCGGGGCTACGCCGTGACGGTCAGCGGCACGTTCGACGCCGCGACCGTGGCCGCCGTGCAGGACTGGCAGGCCCGCAACGGCATCGCCGTGGACGTGGACGCCACGCTCACCACGCCGACCTGGGAGACCCTGGCGCCCGAGCTCGACCAGCACGCCGCCGGCGCGCCGGTCACGGCCGTCCAGGAGATCCTCGCGACCAAGGGGTACGCGGTCACCGTCACCGGCGCGTACGACCACGCCACCCGCGGGGCCGTGCAGGACCTGCAGGCGCTGCACGGGCTGCCCCGCAACGGCAAGCTCAGCACGAGCACGTGGTGCGCGATCGTCGGCGGCACGGTCCGCCAGTCGTTCACGCACCACTGACCCTCCGCCGGAGGCGGCGCGGGGTGATCCCGTGCCGCCTCCCCCGCGGGCGGACGCTGGTCACCAGTACGCACCCGGGGCCTGAGCAGCGCAATGTCGCCGGCGCGTCGGTTTGGCCGACGGCGCGGGCGGAAAGGTTGCCGAGCATGACATGGGCCCGTCGAGCCGTACCCGCCGTCGCCGCCGCCGTCGCGGCACTCGCCGCGCGGGATCTGATCCAGCGCGACCACGCGCTGCTGCGCAACTTCCCGGTGCTCGGCCGCGCCCGCTACCTGCTGGAGGCCATCGGGCCGGAGCTTCGGCAGTACATCGTGGCCGGCAACGACGAGGAACGCCCGTTCACCAGAGACCAGCGTCGCTGGGTGTACGCGTCGGCGAAGCAGGAGAACAACTACTTCGGCTTCGGCACGGACAACGACATCGAGCACACGCCCGGCTACCCGATCATCAAGCACCGCACGTTCGGCCGGGCCGTGCCGCCGTCGTCCCCGACGGCCGGACACGACGTACGGCTGCCGTGCGCGAAGGTGCTGGGCGCGGCGCGGGATCGGGCACGCGCGTTCCGACCGGAGTCGGTGGTCAACATCTCCGGGATGAGCTTCGGCTCGCTCTCCGGCAACGCCATCACCGCCCTGAACAAGGGAGCCGCGCTCGCCGGGTGCCTGCAGAACACCGGCGAGGGTGGCCTGTCGCCGTACCACCGCAACGGTGGTGAGCTGGTCTTCCAGCTCGGCACGGCGTACTTCGGCTGCCGCGACGAGCACGGCCGGTTCAGTCTCGACCGGCTGAAGGACCTGGTCGCCGGCGCCCCCGTCCGGGCCTTGGAGATCAAGCTGAGCCAGGGCGCCAAACCGAGCCTCGGCGGGCTGCTGCCCGGGGCGAAGGTGTCCGCCGAGATCGCCGCCACCCGGGGCATCCCGGCCGGGCAGGACTGTGTGAGCCCGTCGCGGCACGCCGAGTTCTCCGACTGTGACAGCCTGCTCGACTGGGTGGAGCTGCTGGCCGCCGAGACGGGCCTGCCGGTCGGCATCAAGTCGGCGGTCGGCGACCTCAGCTTCTGGCAGGAGCTGGCCAGCCTGATGCGGGACACCGGCCGGGGCGTCGACTTCATCACGGTCGACGGCGGCGAGGGCGGCACCGGCGCCGCGCCGCTGATCTTCACTGACTCGGTGTCGCTCCCGTTTCAGCAGGGCTTCTCCCGGGTCTACAAGGTCTTCGCCGAACACGACCTGCACGAGCAGGTGGTGTTCGTCGGCAGCGGCAAGCTCGGCCTGCCGGACAACGCCATCGTGGCGTTCGCGCTCGGCTGCGACATGGTCAACGTGGGTCGGGAGGCGATGCTGTCGATCGGCTGCATCCAGGCGCAGAAGTGCCACACCGACACCTGCCCCACCGGGGTGGCGACGCAGAACGCGTGGCTGGCCCGGGGCCTCGACCCGACGCTCAAGTCCGTCCGGGCGGCCAACTACCTGCGGACGCTGCGCCGGGACCTGACCAAGGTCGCCGAGGCGTGCGGCGTCGAACACCCCGGCCTGATCGGCACGGACGCCGTGGAGATCCTGGACGGCCGCACCGGCTCCACCCCACTGCACGAGGTGTACGGCTACCGACCGCACTGGGGCCTGCCCTCGCCGGCCGACCAGAAGGAGATCATCCGGCTGATGGCCCCGGAGTCGCCCCGGGGCGGCAGCGCCCCTCCGTCGGCGACCGCCGTCGGCTGAGGGCGGCGGCTGAGGGCGGCGGAATCAGACGCGGCCCACCGCTCGGGGCGGCCATGACTCCAACGAGCGGTATACCTGTGGGTCATATTTATGACTCACAGGTATATGGCTCTGCCGCATCATGCCCACCGGTCGCGCTGCCGGGCCGCGCGGGTCGCGCGCGGCGCCTCCGGAGCGGGGCGGAGCGGGGTCGCGCAGATCGCGCGCGTCGCCTCCGGAGCGCGGCGGAGCGGGGCCGCGCAGGTCACGCGCGTCGCCTCCGGAGCGCGGCGGAGCGGGGCCGCGCAGGTCACGCGCGACGCCTCCGGAGCGCGGCGGAACGGGGTCGATGTCGCTTCGCCCGGCACGAAGGTCGCGTTGGGCAGCATCCGGATCGACGGGCCGGGGCATTCGTCATCGGCGATCGCCGACCGGTAAACGCGTGGAGCTGCTGCCGGCGACACCCGTATCGTGGCGCGGTGCTGATCAGACGCGAGACCCCCGCCGACGTCGACGCCATCCGCGCGGTGCACGCCGCCGCCTTCGCCAAGACCACGGACGACGCCGCGCCGGTCGAGGCGACGCCGGTCGACACACCGCAAGTCGAGGCGACGCCAGTCGACGCACCGCAAGTGGACACACCGCAAGTCGAGGCGACGCCGGTCGAGGCGACGCTTGTCGACGCGCTGCGGGCCGACGAGGGCTGGCTGCCCGCGTACTCCCTGGTGGCGACCGATTCGGACGGCCAGGTGGTGGGGCACGTGGTGGCCACCCGCGGCCGGGTGGGCGGTGAGCCGGTGGCGTTGGGCCTGGGGCCGCTCGGCGTGCTTCCCGCGTGGCAGCGTCGCGGTGTCGGCACGGCGTTGATGCACGCGGTGCTCGGCGCGGCCGACGCCCGCGACGAACCGCTCGTGGTGTTGCTCGGGCATCCCGGGTACTACCCGCGCTTCGGGTTCCGGCCCGCCGTCGAGTTGGGCGTCACCCCGCCGCAGCCGTGGGGTCCGCGGTACTTCATGGCCCGGCCGCTGAACGCATGGCGCGAGTCGATCCGGGGCGAGTTCCGCTACGCCCGCCCCTTCGACGACCTGTGAACCCACCGCGCGTCCGCCGCCGGCGTGCCGCCGACCTCGACGGCTGCATCGCGGCGCTCGCCGACGTCCACCGGGTGGACCGCTATCCGCTGAACTGGCCGGCCGACCCGCACCGCTGGCTGCGCGAGCCGCACCCGGCGCGCGCCTGGGTCGCCGTCGACCCCGCTGGAACGATCGTCGGACACGTCGCGGTGCACCGCCTGCCCGACCCGGCGGACGAGCCGCGCGCCGATCCGACGGCCGAGGTGGCTCGGCTCTTCGTGGTGCCGGCCGCCCGCGGGCTGGCGCTGGGCAGCACTCTGCTGGCCCGGGCACGGCACTGGGCGGACGCGCGCGGGGTGCGTCTGGTGCTCGAGGTGGTCGCCGACGGCGCCGCGGCCGTCGCCCTGTACGAGCGCACCGGATGGCGGTACACGGGCAGCAGCACGGCATCGTGGACCGCCCCGGACGGCAGCCCGGTGTCGCTGCGGCGTTACACCGTGCGCTCCGACGCCGACCCGGCCATCGCCGCGAGCCGGCGGGCGAGCAGGGCGGCGGCCTCGCGCAGCTCCGCGGGCTCCACCACCTCCACCTCGTAGCGCAGGCGGGCGATGTGCGCGGCGAGCCCGTCCAGGCTGTCGCCGCCGACGACGAGCACGCACCAGCCGTCGCGACCGGCCTCGACGCGTCCCACCTGTGGTGGGACCGCCTCGCGCACGCGCTCGGGCGGGGCGTGCACCCGCACCCGGGCGAGATACCGGTAGGGCGCGTCGGTCACCGACCGCTGCACGAAGGCGATCGGATCCGGATGGTCACGCGCCGGGAAGCGCCAGGTCGTCGCCACCGTGGCCCGCATCCGGTCCAGGCGGAACGTACGCCAGTCGTCGCGATCGACGTCCCAGGCCATCAGATACCAGCGACGGCCGGTGGTGACCATCCGGACCGGCTCGACCGTCCGCTCCCGCTCACCGCTGTCGCGGCCGGCGTAGTGGAACCGCACCCGCACCGCGTCACGACAGGCACGGGCGAGTGTCACCAGCAGCTCCGCGTCGATCTCGGCCACCGGGCCGATGAGCGTCTCCGTCCAGCCGTGCACCGCTCGCACCTCGGCGCGCAGCCGCGCCGGCATCCCCTGGTCGAGTTTCGTGAGTGCCCGCAGGGCCGCCTCGGCTGCCCCGGCGACCGTGCCTCCCGACGCCAGTCGCAGGGAAACCGCCGTGGCGATCGCCTCCTCGTCGTCGAGAAGCAGCGGCGGCAGCCGGGTGCCCGCGCCGAGCCGGTAGCCGCCGCCAACGCCAACCGACGCCTGGACGGGATATCCGAGTGCGCGCAGCCGTTGCACGTCACGGCGCACACAGCGCTCGGTGACACCCAGCTCGGCGGCGAGTTCGGTGGCCGTCCACGACGACCGCCGCTGCAACAGGGCCAGCATCCGCAGCACCCGCTCCGTCGTCGCCTCCACCGTCACCCGCCGATCGTTGCACGAATAGCGGAACGATCCTGTCCGCCAGGCACGAGAGGGTGGCGGCATGACCAGCCAGACCAGGAAGGAGGGAGCTGTCATGGCCCGCGAGGTGCAGATAACGTTCGACGCCGCCGACCCGGCCAGCCTGGCGGCGTTCTGGGCCAAGGCCCTCGACTACGAGTTGCAGGGGCCGCCCGGGGACTTCGACTCGTGGGACGCCGCACTGGACGCGATGGGTGTGCCGCCGGAGCGCCGCAACGACGCGTCCGCGGTGGTCGACCCCAAGGGTGCGGGGCCGCGCCTGTTCTTCCAGCGCGTGCCGGAGGGCAAGCAGGCCAAGAATCGCGTGCACATCGACGTGCGGGCCGCCCCCGGGCTCACGGGTGACGACCGGATGGCGGCCCTGGAGGCGGAGGCCGAACGGCTCGTCGCCCGCGGCGCCACCCGCCTCGCACGGCACGAGCCCGCTCCCCCGCTCGGCGCCGGTCACCTCGTGCTCGCCGACCCCGAGGGCAACGAGTTCTGCCTCGACTGATCGGGCGTTCGCCCAGCTCACTGCCGCGATGGTCGGGCGTCGTGCGAACATGTGTACGTGTCGACCGGCGCCCACATCCTGCACGCCGACCTGGACGCCTTCTACGCGTCCGTCGAGCAGCGCGACGACCCGCGCCTGCGGGGGCGGCCGGTGATCGTCGGCGGTGGTGTGGTGCTCGCCGCCAGCTACGAGGCGAAGGCGCGGGGCGTCCGCAGCGCGATGGGTGGCCAACAGGCGCGCAGGCTGTGCCCGGACGCCATCGTGGTGCCGCCCCGGATGGCGGCGTACACGCAGGCCAGCCGGGCCGTGTTCGAGATCTTCCGGCAGACCACGCCGCTGGTCGAGGGGCTCTCCATCGACGAGGCGTTCCTCGACGTGGGCGGCCTGCGGCGGCTGGTCGGCGCACCGGCCGACATCGCCGAGCGGCTGCGCCGGGAGGTCCGCGACCGGGTCCGCCTGCCGATCACGGTGGGCGTGGCCCGGACGAAGTTCCTGGCCAAGGTGGCCAGCGGGGTGGCGAAACCGGACGGGCTGCTGGTCGTCGCCCCCGACGCCGAGGTGGAGTTCCTGCACCCGCTGCCGGTGGAGCGGCTGTGGGGCGTCGGCCCGGTCACCGCGGCCAAGCTGCGGGAGCGCCGGATCCGTACCGTCGGGGAGGTGGCCCGGCTCGGCGAGGCCGCGCTGGTGTCCCTGCTCGGGGCGGGCGCCGGCCGGCACCTGCACGCCCTGGCCCACATGCGCGACCCCCGGTCGGTGCAGGTCGGCCGCCGCCGGGGCTCGATGGGCGCGCAGCACGCGTTGGGACGTACCCCGCATGCCCCGGCGGAGCTGGACGCCATCCTGGCCGGCCTGGTCGACCGGGTCACCCGACGGATGCGGGCGGGCGGGCGGTCCGGGCGCACGGTGGTGCTGCGGCTGCGCTTCGGCGACTACACCCGGGCCACCCGCTCGCACACCGTCCGCAAGGCGACCGCGGACACCGTGCCGCTGCTCGCCGCCGCGCGGGCGTTGCTGCAAGCCGCGCTACCGGAGATCGACAGGCGGGGCGTCACCCTGGTCGGCGTCTCAGTGGGCAACCTCGACGACAACCCGGTGCAGCCGGAACTGCCGTTCCAGGCCGACCCCGGGGCCGACCTGGACGCCGCGGTGGACGCGGTCCGCGACCGGTTCGGCTCCTCGGCGCTCACCCGGGCGGTGCTGCTGGGCCGGGACCCGGGCGTCGAGATGCCGCTGTTGCCGGACTGACGGCACGACGCACTGCCCCGCCCGGATGTCGTCAGGACCGCGAGGTCGCGGTGTTGCTCAGATGACGACCGACATATCCGATGTAGATGGCGCCGCTACCGGCCGAGTCGTCATGAAAGTGCAGCCGGGGAGAGACGGTTGCCAATGTGCCGAGCCGCACGTGCGCCCCCATGAAGACCCGACCCCGCGGGTCGACGCCCGGCGGCACCGGCAGCGTCCGCTGCTGAGCGAAGCGCCGGTTGTTCCGTACGGTCTGCGACTCGTCGCGGGCCACCTTGCCGGCGGAGATGACCCGGCCGCCCTCGGCCGGGGTCTCGCACCAGAACTTGAAGTCCCCACCGGACCAGCCGTCGCGTCTGGCCCGCGCGTAGTCGGCCATCGCGAGCATCGCCTGCCAGGCGAGTTGAGACCAGTTCGAGTGGGCGGCATGCTCGTCCAGGTCGAGGGCGAGACCGCGGTCGCCGGTGAACACCACGTCGGGCGCGAGCACGTCGAGCCGGTCGAACAGCTCGGCGAACGAACTCGGCAACGGATCCGGAAGTTCGGGCGGGGCGTACGCCTCCGCGTGCCGGTTGAGTTCCCCCAGCCGCTGTCGAAGGGCCCGGATCGTCGCGTCGCGCCCCTCCAGCTCGTTGCGGGTGAACTCCAGTTCGGCGGTGAGATCCAGCAGCTCGTCCTGTTGCCGGCTGATGGTGGCCCGCGCCTGCCGGTCGGCATCGTCGGCCGTCTCCAGCAGGCTGGTGAGGATCTTCACCTCGTCCGCGAGGGCGACGCGCTGGTCGTCGGCGGTCGGCCGGCGGGTTGCGCTGCGGAAGAAGTCCCGAAGTGACAGGTTCAGGCCCTTGAGGGCGGCCGGTGGGAGGGAGTTGGCGGCCAGTTGCCGGGGCAGGGCCGAAAGCGCTCGGGCCGCGCGATGCGACTCCGTCTCGATACGGCGTCGGCTGAGCACGCGGTGGCGCAGCCCGTCCTCGACGAGCGCCGGATCGACGTCCGGGAGGTAGGTCCGGATACTGCCCGGCCCGATCCCGTGCGTCGCGCCGATACCGTCGTTGAAGGCCTGCGCGGCCGTCGGATCGAGGATGTACAGGCTCGCCAGGCCGGGGAGGTCGGCCATCAGCCGTGTCACGAGCTGGCGCCACCGCTCGAACGGCTCACCGCCGGGCGCCACCGCCACCACGACCGGCAACCGCCGTCCCTCGACGCAGACCAGGTCCAGCAGCTCGTCGACGGCCGGGGCGGGGACCGCGACCGGCGCGCTGCGCAGCGGCGCCTCGCCGTCGAACGCGTCGACGGCGTCCAGCAGCAGCCGAACCAACCCGGGCGTCCGCGGTGTCGGGACCGGGACGCCGGGCGGTGCGGTGGGCTCGATGTTGACCGACACCCAGGTCCGGTACGGCGAACGGCCACCTACCACGGCCACCGTGCTGACCCAGGCCACCCCGTCCTTGCGCGTTTCCCGCAGCTGCCATCCGTAGGCCGTGTTCGTGGCGGCGTGCAGCAGCACCACACCCGGTGCCAGGGTCGACGCGCCCGCGTCGAAGCGCTCCACGTCGTAGCGCTTCTGTCGTAGCCACGCCCGTAGTTGCTCGCGGACCCGGACGACCGATCCGGCGAGGTCCAGGGAGAGCTCGAATGCGGTCCGGTAGGGAACGACCGAGCCTGAACCCTCCTCGGCGGCAGAAGGCATGGACTGAAGGGTCGTCAACAGGACACTCCTCGGCGGGAGGCACGTGGGACGCCACCGTACCGACCCGTGTCAAGGGACGCGAGCAGATGTCAGAGAACCCCTGTTCCCCCGACTGTCGGTACCTGCGCCTCCGCATCTCGGGCGGGGCTGGCTCGCCCGCCGGTCGCATCGGCGCTGCCACGCAGATCACAGCAGGTGGGGGGTTTTGCCGGCGGTGCGAGTGGAGACGTTCCGGGGAATCAGCCTGACAGGGGGGACCACCATGTCCGACGACATGAGCAACCGTGCGAGCCGGCGTGCCGAGCGTCCGCGCGACGTGACCGATCCGCTGCTCTGGCAGCTCGCGCTCGACGTGCTGGCCGCACACGAGTCGGACGAGGAGGGCGCGTGCCGCAACCTGCTCTGCGCCGGCCAACCCTGGCCGTGTGCGGCGCGCAGCAGCGCTGAACAGTCGCTCCGGCTGGCCCGTCGGGCGGACGACACACCGCCCACAGCCGCCCCGCAGCGACCCGACGCCGCCACGTCGTCCGGCCGGTCCCCGGAGCGGGCTTCGGCTCCGCGGCAGACCCGTACCACCGGGTCGCTGTCGACGGCGACCGCCTCGGCCGCCTGACGCCCACCCGCCTCCCCGACATGCCAGCGGGGGGGGGGGCCGGGGGGGGGGGCGGCCCCCCCGCGGGGGGGGGGGGGGGGGGGCGCCCCGGGGCCGGGGGGGGGGCCCCCGCCGGGCCCCCCGCCACCCCCCGCCGGCCGGGGGCGGCC
>NZ_JBIAKM010000010.1:245774-283332 GCF_042872525.1 Micromonospora sp. NPDC005254
AACTGACCGCGCCGCGGCGGGGGGGGGGCCGGCGCCCCCCCCCCCCCCCGCCCCCCCCCCCCCCCCCCGGCGCCGCCCCCCCCCCCCCCCCCCCCCCCCCCCCGCCCCCCCCCCCCCCCCCCGCCCCCCCCCCCCCCCCGCTGCTGGTGCTCTTACAGGCTGAGCCGCTGGCCCGGGAGGATCAGACCCGGGTCGGCGCCAATCAGCTGCCGGTTGCGCTCGTACAGGGCCTGCCAGCCGCCGGCCTGGCGGTGGCTGTCGGCGATCTCCGACAGGGTGTCCCCCGGCTTGACCACATACGTGTCGCCGCTGGCCGCCGGGGCGGTGCGCTCGTGGTTGCGGGTCGCCGGCTGGTCGCCGCGCGACGACCGCTCCTTCGGGGCGGTGGACCGGTCCTTCGGGGCGGTGGACCGGTCCTTCGGGGCGGTGGACTTCGACGACTTCGCGGTCGACTTCGTCGAGGACTTCGTGGCGGAGCCGCCCGACGAGCCGCCCTTGCGGCCGCAGGTCGGCCACGCGCCGATGCCCTGCCCGTCGAGCACCTTCTCGGCGATGGCGATCTGCTCGCCGCGGCTGGCCAGGTCGGCACGGGCGGCGTACTTCTTGCCGCCGTAGCCGGCCCAGGTGCCCTGGGAGAACTGCAACCCGCCGTAGTAGCCGTTACCGGTGTTGATCTTCCAGTTGCCGCCGGACTCGCACTTGGCGATCGCGTCCCAGTTGACACCGGCCTGGGCCGGGGCCGCGGGGCCGAAGAGGGCGACGGCGCCGGTGATCGCGCCGACGGCCAGGGTGCCGACGGCGACGCGGCGGGTGGTGACCCGTCGATGACGGGGCGTGTGGACAGACGTCATGTGTGGTTCCTCCACGCCGGCGAGGTGAGCTGTCGGGTTCGGGCCGAGGAGCCCGGCCGCGCGGTGGCGGCTTCACCCCGAGGTGACATGCACCGAGGAACGTGGGTCCCCCGCTCCTGCCCGGGGTTCTGGTATCCGACGACCGGGGGCAGGATTTGGCGTTGCCGGTCGTGGCGTCCACGGTGGTGGACTCGATCGACGGTAGGCACGGTCGGTGACCCTCGCCCAACGCTTGTGAACTTGTTCACCGGCGCACGCGTGGCGCCTCTGCCAGCGGTTGCGGACCACGCGCGGCTGTGCACCGACCATCATGGACCGATTCCGATCAGGCCCGGATGTCACCGCCCGTACGCAGCCAGGCGATGGTGCGACGGAGCAGTTCGAGGTGAGGAACGGGCCGATCGGCGGGTGGTGGGAGCGGCCGTGCTCCCAGGAGGCGCCGATCGTGGCACGCCAGCTCGGCGTGCGGTCCCTGCCCGCTGAAGATCACGGCGTCGACGGGCATCGGCGCTCCTGGGAATTGACGTTCGGGCAGGAAACCATAGATCGACGGCCGCGATGCTCGGAAGCACACCGGGTCGACCCCGGCAACCTTCCCAGGAGGAGAGCATGCCGATCCACCGGAGCCGCATCGGCCGCCGCAGCGCCGCCGCCACCCTCGTGACCGTCCTGGCCAGCGCCGGCCTGACCCTGCTCGCACCGACCGCCGCGCACGCGTCCAGCCCCTGCACCAGCCTGACCTTCTACCGGGTCGGCGGCTATCCGGGCGGCGCGGACATGCACGTGCCGACCATCGGTTGGCAGACCGGGAACAAACAGTGCTATCTCACCTACGGCCACTCGGGCTCGGCGGTGCTGGTGCTTCAGGAGGCGCTGAACAACTGCTACTCGCGGTCACTGAGCCTCGACGGCAACTACGGCCCGAAGACCCGCGACGCCGTCCGGTACGCCCAACACAAGATCAACGAAGACATCGTGTACGCGAACATCGCCGAGGACGGCGAGTACGGCCCGCAGACCCGGGCGTACATGGGCTTCGCGATCTTCGGGGTCAACGGCGGCCCGGTCATCCCGAACGTCTGCTACTACCCGGGCTGAGCCGCGTGACGGCGCCGGTCGGAGTCCCCCGTGGAATTCCGACCGGCGCCGTCGTGCACCCCCCTGCCCGCTTCGGTCCGCGGATCAGCAGACCCGGACCGCCTCGATCCGCTGGTTCCAGTTCCCCCCGATCGCGGCCGAGTCGTACGCCAGGTTCGCCCGGTAGCCGTAGGCGTGCTGGTAGCCGAGCAGGCCGGTGGCGTTGGCGTTGTCCCAGAAGGTGGAGACGGTGCCGGACGGTCGGTTGTTGATGATCGACTGGGTCCTGTTGCGGAAGTACGAGGGCAGCCCGACGTCGTTGCAGCCGTTGTACGGCCCGTCGAGCAGGAAGATGTCCCCGCTGAAGTTGGTCCCGGCGTACAGGCAGAGCAGACCCGAGGGGCAGGCGTAGTTGGCCTGGGCCGGGCTCGGGGCGACGCCGAGCGCGGCGCCCACGGCAACCACGCCAAGCAGGGCGGACGTGAACCTTCGCAGAGCACTTCGCACGATGGTGACCTCCGGTGTCGTCACGACCGGAACAGGCCGTGAGTCGAATTGCCGACATCGCATTGATTGATGCCGCTGTGCCAACGATGATCTGCGCGGCAGGTCGACGAATTCCTGCCGGAACCTCAATCCGGCCGTCCGTCGGCGGATTGTCCGACTGGCGATGCGGCGAGCGGCGGTTCATGGAGATTCGGGTCCTCGGGCCGGTCGAGGTCTGGGCGGACGGCCGCCTGGTCGACGCCGGAGCAGCCCGCCAGCGCGCCGTCCTGGCCGCGCTGGCGGTCGACGTCGGCCGACCGGTCCACGTGGAGTCGCTGGTGGACCGGGTCTGGGGCGACACGCCACCGCCCAGGGTTCGCCACAACCTGCACGTCTACCTCGCCCGGCTCCGCCGCGTGCTGGCCGACGCGGGCGCACCGGACGCGCTGGTACGACGCTCCGGCGGGTACCTGCTGGACCAGCCACCGGAGACAGTGGACGGCCCGCACTTCGACGTGCTGCGACACCGGGCCGATGGACTGGTTGACGACGACCCCGAGCGGGTGGAGCTGTTGCGCCGGGCGCTGGAGCTGTGGCGCGGCGAGCCGCTGGCCGGGCTGCCCGGCGAGTGGGCGGCCCGGGTCCGGCAGGACTGGCACCGCCGGCACACCGACACCGCCGTGCAGTGGGCCCGCGGCCTGCTGCGGCGGGGCGAGCCGGAAGCGGTCATCGACCCGCTGACCCGGCTCGCCGACGACCACCCCCTGGACGAACCGGTCGCCGCCGTGCTGCTGCACGCGCTGGCCGCGGCCGGTCGCGGCGCACAGGCGCTGGCGTACTACGCCCGGCTGCGGGACCGGCTCGCCGACGCGCTCGGCGCGGACCCGGGCGTCGAGCTCCGCCAGCTGCACCAGGCCATCCTGCGCGGTGAGATCACCGTGCCCACTCCCGGACCGTCCCCCGCCCCCACCGGAGCGGGCCTCGTCGCCAGGCCGCACCCGGAGCGCCCGATCCCGGCGCAGTTGCCGTCGGATGTCCGGGGTTTCGCCGGGCGCGGTCCGGAGCTGGCTCGTCTGGACGCGCTGCGGGCGTCCGCCGAGGCGCAACCCGGGGCGGTCCCGCTGGCGGTGCTCTCCGGGGCGGGCGGGGTGGGCAAGACGGCGCTCGCCGTGCACTGGGCGCACCGGGCCGCCGGACACTTCCCCGACGGGCAGCTCTACGCCAACCTGCAGGGCTACAGCCACAGCGGTGTGGTGCGCAGCCCGGAGCAGGTGGTCCGGGGTTTCCTGGCCGCGCTCGGGGTGCCGCCGCGGAAGGTGCCGGCGGATGAGCAGGCACAGACCGCGCTGTACCGGAGTCTGCTCGCCGGTCGGCGGATGCTGGTGCTGCTCGACAACGCCCGGGACGCGGCGCAGGTCCGGCCGCTGCTGCCGGGCGCCGCCGGCTGCCTGGTGCTGGTGACCAGCCGGGATCGGCTCACCGGGCTGGTGGCCACCGAGGGCGCCGAGGCGGTCGTGCTGGATCTGCTCACCGCCGAGGACGCGCAGGCCCTGCTCTACACGCGGATCGGGGCGCGGGCGAGGGTCGAGCGGGCCGCCGTCGACGAGCTGGTCCGACTCTGCGACCGGCTGCCACTGGCCCTGGTCGTGGTGGCGGCCCGGGCGGTGGTCCGGCCCCAGCTGCCCCTGACCGAGTTGGGCGCGCAGCTCCGGGCCGACGGCCGGCTGGACGGACTGGACACCGGAGAGCACGAGAGCAGTGTGCGGGGGGCGCTGTCCTGGTCGTACCGGCTGTTGTCGGCGTCGACCGCGCGGCTGTTCCGGCTGGTCGGGGGAAGTACGGACGTGACGGTGAGTACGGCGGCCGCGGTCAGTCTCGCCGGCGGCGGTCGACGGGCCGTCCGGGCGGCGTTCGCCGAGCTGGCCGACGCGCATCTGGTGTTGGAGCGCGGCCCGGACCGGTACGCGATGCACGACCTGTTGCGGGCCTTCGCGGCCGAGCTGTCCGCCGAACACGATCCGGCCGGCGACCGGGCCGAGGCGCGCGGCCGGCTCTTCGACCACTACCTGCACAGCGCGCACGGCGCCGCCGTGCTGCTGCACCCGCACTGGGATCCGATCACCCTCGCCCCGGCCGTCGCCGGCGTCCGGGCGGAGAAGTTCGGCGACCATGACGAGGCGGTGGCCTGGTTCACGCGCGAGCGCGACGTGCTGATCGCGCTTGTCGAACGATGCGCCGCCAGCGGGTTCGACCGACACGCCTGGCAGCTGGCCTGGAGCCTGACCAGTTTCCTGGACCGGCAGGGCGGCTGGCACGACCAGTTGGCGGTGCAGCGTACGGCGCTGGCGGCGGCGCGGCGCGGCGGCGAGGTGGCCGGGCAGGCGCACGCGCACCGCAGCCTGGCCCGGGCGCACGCCCGCCTGGGTCGGCTCGACGAGGCGCCCGGTCAGCTCCAGCGGGCGCTGGAGCTGTTCCGCGAGCTGGGCGACCCGGCCAACCAGGGGCACACCTGCCTCGACCTCGCCGAGGTGGCCGACCGGGAAGGCCGGCGTGCCGAGGTGGTCGAGCATGCCGAGGCGGCGTTGGCGCTGTACCGCGAGGCGGGCCACCGCTACGGGCAGGCGATGGCGTTGAACGCGGTCGGCTGGTATCGGGCCCAGCTCGGCGCGCACGACGCCGCGGTGGAGGCGTGCCAGCAGGCGCTGGAGCTGCTGCGCGAGTTCGACGACCGGCAGGGCCAGGCGCCCACCTGGGACACCCTCGGCTACGCGCAGCACCGCGCGGGACGACCCGCGGAGGCGGTGGCCGCGTACCGGCACGCGGTTGAGCTGTACCGGGAGTTCCGGGACCGGTACTACGAGGCGGACACGCTGACGCACCTCGCGGAGGCGTTGGCCGACGTCGGCGACCCGGCGGAAGCGGCGCGGAGTTGGCGGACGGCGCTGGGCATCCTCGACGAACTCGGGCACCCGGACGCCGAGGGGGTCCGCCGTCGGCTGGCGGACGCCAACGCAACCGGACCGGCCGGCGGGGCCCGCTGATCGGGCGACCCGCCGGCCGGAGGGGTCGAACGGCTACAGGGTGCGCGCCAGCCGATCGGCGAGCGTACGGGTGAACCGGGCCGGGTCGGCCAGCTCACCGCCCTCGGCGAGCACCGCCAGGCCGTACAGCAGCTCGGCGGTCTCGGTCAGGGTTTCGGTGGAGTCGCCCTGCTCGTGGGCCTTGCGCAGCCCGGTGACCAGCGGGTGGCCGGGGTTGATCTCCAGGATGCGCTTGGCCGAGGGGACGTCGTGCCCCATCGCCCGGTACATCTTCTCCAGCGTCGGCGTGAGGTCGTGCGCGTCGCCCACCACACAGGCCGGTGAGGTGGTCAGCCGCGACGAGAGGCGGACCTCCCGGACGCTGTCGGCGAGGGTGGTGCCCAGCCACTCCACCAGCGCGGCGAACTCCTGCCGCTGCTGCTCGCGCTCGGCCTCGGCCTGCTGCTTCTCCTCGTCGGTGTCCAGGTCGACCTGGCCCTTGGCGATCGAGCGCAGCGGCCGGCCGTCGTACTCGCCGACCCGCTCGACCCACACCTCGTCGACCGGGTCGGTGAGCAGCAGCACCTCGTGGCCCTTGGCCCGGAACGCCTCCAGGTGCGGGGAGTTCTCGATGGTGGCGCGGGAGTCGCCGGTGGCGTACCAGATGTCGCTCTGGCCGTCCTTCATGCGCGCGACGTAGCCGGCCAGGTCGGTGGGCTCCGCCGCGTCGTGGGTGGAGGCGACCGACAGGATCTCCAGCAGGGAGTCCCGGTTGTCGGTGTCGTCGATCAGCCCTTCCTTGACCACGGCGCCGAACTCGGTCCAGAAGGTGCGGTAGCGCTCGGGGTGGTTGGCCTTGAGGTCCTTGACCGTGGCGAGGACCTTGCGGACCAGGCGGCGGCGGACGATCTGGATCTGCCGGTCCTGCTGGAGGATCTCGCGGGAGATGTTCAGCGACAGGTCGTGCGCGTCGACGACGCCCTTGACGAAGCGCAGGTAGGTGGGGACCAGCGCCTCGCAGTCGTCCATGATGAACACGCGCTTGACGTAGAGCTGCACGCCGCGCCGGCCCTGCGGGGAGAAGAGGTCCAGCGGGGCGTGACTGGGCAGGAACAGCAGCGCCTCGTACTCGAAGGTGCCCTCGCCCTTCATGTGCACGACCTCGAGCGGGTCGGCCCAGTCGTGGCTGACGTGCTTGTAGAACTCGTTGTACTCGGCGGCGTCGACCTCGTCGCGGGGCCGGGCCCAGAGCGCCTTCATGGAGTTGAGGGTCTGCACCTCGCTGGTGGCGGCCTCGCCGTCGGCGCCGGGACGCTCGACGCGCATCCGGATCGGCCACGCGATGAAGTCGGAGTACCGCTTGACGATCTCGCGGATGGTCCACTCGGCGGTGTAGTCGTGCAGGTTGTCCTCGGTGTCGACCGGCTTGAGGTGCAGGGTCACCGTGGTGCCCTGCGGCGCCTCGTCGACCGCCTCGATCGAGTACGTGCCCTCGCCGGTGGACTCCCAGCGGGTGCCGCCGGTCTCGCCGGCCTTGCGGGTCAGCAGGGTGACCCGGTCGGCGACCATGAACGCGGCGTAGAAGCCGACGCCGAACTGGCCGATGAGGTCCTGCGAGGCGTGGGCGTCGGAGGCTTCGCGCAGCTGGCGCAGCAGCTCGGCGGTGCCGGACTTGGCGATCGTGCCGATCAGCCGGACCACCTCGTCGCGGGTCATCCCGATGCCGTTGTCCCGCACGGTAAGCGTGCGGGCGTCCCGGTCGACCTCGATGGCGACGTGCAGGTCGTCGGTGTCGGCGACGAGATCCTTGTCGACGAGCGTCGCCAGCCGCAGCTTGTCCAGGGCGTCGGACGCGTTCGAGATGAGTTCCCGCAGGAAGACGTCCTTGTTCGAATAGATCGAGTGGACCACCAACTGGAGGAGCTGACGCGCCTCGGCCTGGAACTCCAACGTCTCGGCCTGGTTGCTCACACCGTCTCCCTTCTCGGCTCGTGCGGAGGTTCGCGCAAAGGATACGAGTCGTCACCGCCGCGGTCGTGCCCGCGTCCGGGTCGTATTCCCGATCCGCGGGGTGCCCGCGGTGACATAGCTGACTTTGCTCAACAGAAGTCAGCCGGATAGCGTTCCGGTCAGCAATCGACCTCGCGCCATCTCGGCCAGCCACGAACCTGGAGCACCCCCATGAAGATCGCTGGAAGCACCGCCCTCGTCACCGGCGCCAACCGGGGCTTCGGCCGACACCTCGCCGCCGAACTCGTCGCCCGGGGCGCGACGGTCTACGCGGGCGCCCGCAACCCCGACTCCGTCGACCTGCCCGGCGTGACGCCGGTCCGGCTGGACATCACCGACCCCGATTCGGTGACCGCCGCCGCGAAGCTGGCCGGCGACGTGAACCTGCTGATCAACAACGCCGGCATCGACACCGGAACCGACCTCCTCGACGGCGACCTCACGCTCGTCCGCCTGGAGCTGGAGACCCACTACCTCGGCACCCTGTCGGTGGTCCGGGCGTTCACGCCGGTCATCACCGGCAACGGCGGCGGGACGATCCTCAACGTGCTCTCCGTGCTGTCCTGGGTCAACTTCCCCAACGCCGGGGCGTACGGCGCCGCGAAGTCGGCCGAGTGGGCGATGACCAACGCCCTGCGCGTGCAGCTCGCCGAGCGGGGCGTCCGGGTCGCCGGCCTGCACGTCGGCTACATGGACACCGAGATGACCGCCGGGGTCACCGCCCCGAAGTCCGACCCGGCGGCGATCGCCCGGATCGGCATCGACGGCATCGAGGCCGACGCGTACGAGATCGTCACCGACGAGATCAGCCGGCAGGTGCAGGCCGGGCTCGCCGGCGGGGTCGCCGCGCTCTACCCGCAGCTCCCCTGACCCAGGACGCGACGGGCCGCCGCCGGATCATCCCGGCGGCGGCCCCCTTCGACGGGTACGCCCTCAGCTGGCCTGCAACGTCACGTCGTCGATCACGAAGCTGGTCTGCAGCGACGAGTCCTCGGTGCCGGTGAACTTCAGGGTCACCGTCTGCCCGGCGAACCCGGCCACGTTGAACGTGCGCTGTACGTAGCCGCTGGCGGCGTTCAGGTTCGAGTACGTCGCCAGCGTGGTCGAGCCCACCTGCACGGTCAGCTTGTCGTACGCCGTGGAGGTGGTGGTCTCGGCGGTGTCGACGTGCAGCCAGAACGACAGCGTGTAGCTGGCGCAACCGGCCGGCACGGTCACCGACTGGGACAGGGTGTCGGTGTGAGCGCTGCCGTACCCGTCGAGCCACGCCTTGTACGACCCGGTCCGGGCCGGCTGGCTGCTGGAGTTGGTGATCACGCCGGAGGACGCGGTCCACGGCGTGCTGCCGCTCTCGAAGCCACCGTTGCCGATCACCTGCCCGCCGGCGCAGCCGCCGGTGCCGGTCACCGTGAGGGTGAGGCTGGCCGTCCGGGTCACCGACCCGGTGCCGGTGACCGTGACGGTGACGGTGCCCGTGGCGGCGCTGGCCGACGCGGTCAGGGTCAGCGTGGCCGACCCGCCGGAGGTCACCGACGACGGGCTGAAGGAGACGCTCACCCCGCTGGGCGCCCCGGACGCGGTGAGGCTGACCGTCTGCGCGGAGCCGGCGGTGGTCGCGGTGCCGACCGTGGCGGTGGCGCTGGCGCCCCGGGCGACGGTGAGCGCGGTCGGGCTGACCGAGATCGAGAAGTCGTTGGTCGGGGTGCCGCCGCCCACGGCGAGCTGCCACAGCGCGTACGCGACGCCGTCCGCGGCCCGGTTCAGCACCGTGGCGCTGACGTTGGCGGTGGTGTCGCAGGAACGGTGGTAGCACGAGTCGTAGGCGGCGTTGGCCGTGCCGCCCCACTTGGCCGCCTGGGTGCTCGTCTTACGGGCGCTCGCGCCCGCGGCGTAGCCGGAGGTGGGGATGCCGGCCTGCTGGAAGTAGTAGTCGTCGGAGCGGCCCTGACCCTCGACGTTCTCCTCCGGTTGCAGCCCCAGCGAGTCCCAGTACGCCTTCAGCGGCGCCGCCGTCGTGGAGGTGACCCGGTTGATGAAGTAGCCACCGTTGGTCGAGCCGACCATGTCGAAGTTGTAGTAGCCCTTGATGTAGCCGCGCTGGGTGGCGCTGAGCGAGTTCACGTAGAACCGGGAGCCGTTCAGGCCCTGCTCCTCGTCGGTCCACCAGGCGAACCGGACCTTCTTCGTCATCGTCGGGTTCTGCGCGGCGAGGACCAGCGCGTTCTCCAGCAGGGTGGCCGAGCCGGAGCCGTTGTCGTTGATGCCCGGGCCGGCCGAGACGCTGTCAAGGTGGGCGCCGAACATCACCACCTGGTCGGCCGGGCCGCCGGGCCACTCGGCGATGAGGTTGTTCGAAGGGTACGTGCAGCTGGAGCAGGTCTGCTCGCTGACGGTGTAGCCGGCGGCCTGGAGCTTGCTCTTCACGTAGCTGACCGAGGCGGTGTAGCCGGCCGAGCCGGCCCGCCGGTTGCCGCCGTTGCTGCTGGCGATGGAGTTGAGCTGGGTCAGGTGCGCCTGGACGTTGGTGACGGAGATGTCCGGCGCCGCCAGGACGGCGGCGGACGCGGCGATCGGCCGGGCCGCTGTCGTCGGGGCGGAGGGTGACGCGGTCACCGGCTGGGCGGCCAGCGTCACCGTCATCCCGGTGAACACGGTGAGCGCGATTCCCGCGCTCAGCGTTCTGCCTCTCATGGGGGCTCCTCGGGGGTTGGAGAGATAACCGAGACACTTACAGAGATCTATGTCGTCGGCATCGGACGTTCGTCCCGAACCCTCACCGGTTCGACGATGGGTACCGACGTCGGCACAGGTGAGTAGAGGTGCCAGGATGGGTAGGTAACGCCAGCAGGGGTCGTCGGGCCCGGAACGGGGGGCTTAGCGATGAGGCCGGGTCGAGCGTGACACGACCCCGCACCGACCTGTTCGACGACGGCGGTGACACCGGACGGTTGATGGCCGAGCTGAACTGGGCCGACACCCCGCTGGGCGCGGTGTCGAGCTGGCCGCAGAGCCTCCGTGCGGCCGTACGGGTGGTGCTCTCCTCCCGTTACCCCATGCTCCTGCTCTGGGGCGACCGCCTCTCCCAGCTCTACAACGACGCGTACTCCGCCCTGATCGGCGACAAGCACCCCGCCGCGCTCGGCGACGACGTGCGGGTGACCCTGGCCGAGGGCTGGGACGTCCTCGCGCCCCTGATCCAGCAGGCCATGGCGACCGGGGTGGCCAGTTGGGTGCCCGCTCTGCAGCTCCTGCTGGAGCGCGCCGGCTACCGCGAGGAGGCGTACTTCAGCGTCTCGCACGCCCCCGCCCGCGACGACGACGGCCGCACCGTCGGCGTGCTGACGGTGTGCAGCGAGGTCACCGAGCAGGTCGTCGGCGAACGGCGACTGCGACTGCTGCGCGACCTGAGCCTGCGCGGCGACGGGCGCACCGTCGACGTCGAGGCCACCTGCGCCCGGCTGATCGACGCGATCGGCGACCACCCACTGGACGTGCCGTTCGCCGCGATCTACCTGCGCGACGGCGCGTTGCTGCGCCGGACGGCCTGCGCGGGCGGTGACGCGGGTCACCCCACGGTGGCCGGGGCGCTGCCGGACGTCGTCGACCTGGCCGACCCGAGCCCGGCGGCCCGCGCCTGGGCGCTCCCGGACGCCGCGCAGGGTCGGCCCACCGACGTGACGGGCGTCGCGGATCGACTGCCCCTGCCCGCCGGCCCGTGGGGCGATGCCACTCGCACCGCGCTGGCACTGCCGCTGCCCTCGGCCGCCGAGGACCAGCCGCTCGGCGTCCTGCTGGCCGGCGTCAGCCCCAACCGGAAGCTGGACGAGGCGTACCGCTCCTTCTACCAACTGCTGACCCAACAGGTCTCCATTGCGGTACGCAACGCGAAGGAGTACGAGCAGGAGCGGCGCCGGGCCGAGACGCTGGCCGAGCTGGACCGGGTGAAGACCACCTTCTTCACCAACGTCAGCCACGAGTTCCGTACGCCGCTGACCCTCATGCTCGGGCCGCTCGCCGACGCGCTCGCCGACACCGCCGCGCCGCTGGCACCCGGGCAAAGGGAGCGGGTGGAGACCGCCTGGCGCAACGCCACCCGGCTGTTGACCCTGGTCAACAGCCTGCTCACCTTCTCCAGCCTGGAGGCCGGCCGGGCTCGCAGCGACGCCCGCGAGGTCGACCTCGCCGCGCTCACCGCGGAGCTGGCAAGCGTCTTCCGGGCCGCCGTGGAACGGGCCGGCCTGGCTCTGGAGGTCGACTGCCCGCCGCTGCCCCGGCCGGTCACCGTCGACCCGGTCAACTGGGAACGCATCGTCACCAATCTGCTGTCCAACGCCCTGAAGTACACGTTCATCGGCCGGATCCGGATCGCCGTGGACGCCGACCACGACGAGGTACGCCTCACCGTCGCCGACACCGGAATCGGCATCGCCGACGCGGACCTGCCGAAGCTCTTCGAGCGCTTCCACCGGGTGCAGGGCACGCGCTCGCGCAGCCACGAGGGCACCGGCATCGGCCTGGCCCTGGTTCACGAGCTGACCCGGCTGGAGGGCGGCGAGGTCCGGGTGACCAGCCAGGTGGGTGCCGGCACCGCCTTCACCGTGGCCCTGCCGTGGTCGGCGGCGCGGCGCGCGGTGACGACCGGGCCGGCACTCAACGGGCGGGGCGACGTGGCCCGCGCCGCCGTTTCAGAAGCGGTGGGCTGGCTGACCGACCCGGCCGGCAGCATCGTCGAGCCCGCCGCGGCGCCCGGCCCGGCCGCCGACGAGTTGGCCGGCGCCCGGATCCTGGTGGCCGACGACAACAGCGACATGCGCGCGTACCTGAGTCGGCTGCTCGCCGGTCAGGGCTGGCGGGTGCGGTCGGTCACCGACGGTCGGCAGGCCCTCGACGCGATCCACCGGGACCCGCCGGACCTCGTGCTCACCGACGTGATGATGCCGGTGCTGGACGGCTTCGACCTGGTACGCCGACTACGCGCCGACCCGGCGACCCGGGCGCTGCCGGTGCTGGTGCTCTCCGCCCGGGCCGGCGAGGAGGCCAGCGTGGTGGGCCTGAGCCTCGGCGCCGACGACTACCTGGTGAAGCCGTTCGCCGCCGCGGAGCTGATCGCCCGCGTCCGGGCTGCCATCCGCCGCGCCCGCACCGACCCGTCCGGCGACGACGCCACCGCGCGGACCGCCGACGACAGCCTGAGCGCGGCCGACGCCCCGAGGTCGACGCGACCGGCCGGGGCAATCGCCGTCGCGCCCGCTCCGCCGGTGGCGGAGCCCGCCGAGAGCGCACCCGTCGAGAGCGCCGCCGCCGTACCGGCCAACGACGAACCAACCAACGCCGAACCAGCCGGCGGGGAACCGGCCAACGCCGAACCAGCCCACGGAGAACCGGCCGGCGGGTCCGTGGTCGGCACGGCCGACGGCGGGCTCGGCAACATCCTGGCCGCGGAGTGGACGTACCCGTCCGTGCCCACCTCGGCGGCCGCCATGCGCCAGGACGTCCGGCTGGCGTTGGACGAGCTGGACGTCCACACGGACGTGTTGCAGGATCTGCTGCTCGCCGCGTCCGAGGCGATGAACAACGCCGTCGAGCACGCACAACGACCCAGCCGCCCCGAGGTGCGGGTCCGGCTCCAGGTGGGTGCCGACCGGGTCCGGATCTCGGTACGCGACTTCGGCACCTGGCGGGACCGTCGGCCGGCCATGGACCGGGGCCGGGGCGCACTGTTGATGAACGCCTACGGCGACGTACGACTGGTCTCCACCGGCGAGGGGACGACGGTGACCATCGAGCGCCGGCTGACCGACCCGGCCTGAGTCACCGCCAGCGCCTCAGAGCCGACGGCCCCCGCGGTCACGGGCGACGATGCCGTCCAGGCGCTCCCCCGGCGTCAGCGTGGCCGGGTCGAACCAGAAGATCACCACCTGCTTGTCGATGCTCCAGCGCGCCACCCGGGCATCGACCTGCCGACCGCCCACCGTGCCGATGATCCGCTCGGCGGGGCCGACGAAGTAGCCGAAGGTGGGCACCGGCACGGCCGACGAGCGCTCGTCGTAGCCGATCTGGTGGAACCCGGGGCTGCGGTCGGCGCCCTCGACGTCGTTGACCAGGATGTCCGTGCTCAACGTGCCGTCGGGGGCGCGACGACCGGCGGCCAACCCGATGGTCACCTTGGGCTCGCCGGGCACCGACACCGCGACGACGTAGTAGACCCGCCAGTCGGCGCCGTGCCGCACCCCCGTGTCGATCAGCTTGCCCAGGGGTTTCGGACCTGGCACCCCGGGGGCCACCGTCTGCGGTGGTGTGGGCTCCCCCGACGCCGACGCCGACGCCGCGGCCGATGCCGTGGCAGCGGCCGAGGGCGGAGCGACGGCGACCGGCGGTGCGGGACCGGTCGGCGCCGGACCGGTCGGCCCGGGCCCGCCGACCGCCACCACGGTGACAGCGACCAGCCCCGCCACGACCGTCGCCGCCGCGCCCCCGGCGACCCGCCGACGGATCCGCAGCCGCCGTCCCGCACGCATGACGGTGGCCAGATCGAGCGTGGCGTCGGGGCGCTCGGTCGCCCGCATGGCGTGGCGGAGCCGGTCCAGCTCGCTCATCGGCGGGCCTCCTCGTCGGCCGTGCGCGGCGCGGCCGTGCGCAGCTTCTCCAGGGCTCGCGAGCTGGTGCTCTTGACGGTGCCTACGGATACGGCGAGTTCCCGGGCCACCTGCGCCTCCGGCAGGTCGAAGTAGTAGCGCAGCACGACGATGGCCCGCTCCCGAGGGCTGAGCGCGCCGAGGATGGTGACCAACCAGCGCCGGGTGGCCACGTCGTCGGCCACGTCGCCACGCCGCTGTTCCGGCACCTCCTCGGTGGGGTACTCCCGCATCGGCCGCCGCCACCGATCCACCAGGTGGTTGACGAGGGTGCGACGGGCGTACCCGTAGGCGTCGTCGTCGTGGATTCGCGACCACGACGCGTAGGTGCGCACCAGCGCGGTCTGCGCGGCGTCCTCGGCCTGGTGGTGGTCGCCGGTCATCAGGAACGCGGCGTGCACCAGTCGCGCGGACGCCGCCCGCGCGAACTCGACGAACTCCGCGTCACCCCGCGCCACCGCGAACCCTCCCCCGTGCCACACCCTTTCAGACGGGCGAGGCTCCGCGAAGGTTGAGTCCTCGCGACGTCAACCTTTTGCCGGGCTCACCCGTCTTCTCTCCCGCGTCGCCGCGGACCGGCACGCGAGGGGAGAAAGACATGTCGACGAAGGCTACCCGTCGGGGGTATCTGCCCCCAGTGGCGTTGCTGCTGGTCGTAGCGCTGCTCACCGGGTGTGGCCTGCCCGCCGCCGGGAAGGGACCGGCCGGTGGCGCCGCGAGCGGACCGGACCCCGCCGGCCTGCCCTCGGCGGGACCGGTCGCGACGGGACGTCCGGCGGAAGTGGCCGGGAGCGGCGGTGTCACGCCGGCGGCGCCCACGGTCGTGCCGGTCAGCTATCCCGCCACCGGCAGCAACCGCTGGTCGGTGGCCGCGGCCGAGACGACGGGTGGCGGCGGGAGCACCGGCGGGTTGCTGCGCTACCGGGTCGCCGTGGAGCGCGACATCCGGGGCCTGCGGGTGGGCGACATCGCCACGGCGATCTCCGCGACGTTGAACGACCCTCGCGGGTGGACGGCGGACGGGACGTGGCGGCTGCGCCGGGTCGGCGCGAACGAACCCACCGACTTCACGATCTACCTGGCGACCCCGGGCACCCGCGACACCCTCTGCCAGGACGTGCCGGACGGCTACACGTCGTGCCGCAACGGCGCCCGGGTGGTCCTCAACGTGGCGCGCTGGGTCACGGGGGTGCCGGACTACGGCGCGAGCCTGGCCACCTATCGGCAGTACATGGTCAACCACGAGGTGGGGCACAAACTCGGGTTCGGTCACGAGCGCTGCCCGGGGCGGGGCCGGCCGGCGCCGGTGATGCAGCAGCAGACGCTGGGCCTGCACGGGTGCCGCGCCGGGGCCTGGCCGTACCCGAACGGCACGACCCGATACCGCGGACCGGTCGGGGCGTACGACGACGAGATTCCACGGCGCGAGGGCGCCTACGCGGCGCACTGACCCCGACGACCGGGAGGCCGTCCGTCAGGTGCGGCGGCGGCGTTCCTGCTCGAGCCGCTCGTCCAGCCGACCCAGCTCGTAGATGGCGTTGAGGCTGGTCGGCAGGCGGCGGACATTGTCCGGCCCGGGGTCGGGATCCGGCCCCGGGTCGGGATCCGACGCGGGAGGGGGATCCGACGCGGGAGCGGCGGAGAAGTCGAAAGCGCGGCGACGCAGGAGCAGCAGTGCCAACACCGCCAGGACGGCCGCGACCAGCAGGTAGGACACCGGCGGCCAGCCACCGCGGGCGGGGTTGGCGAGCGCCGGCGGGACCTCGGGGGCCGGGGTGTCGACGGTGCGCACGGGCACGGCGACATCGTGGGCGTCGGCGCCGGAGCCTCCGGCAGGGCGGCCGGGGGCGGCCGGAGCCCGGACACCGGCCGACGACCCGGCGGGCGCGGCGGTCGCACCGGGCTCGGTCGGGCTGGGCTGGCCGGTCGCTGGTGGCCGGGTCGGCGCGGACGTCGCGGTGGGGTTGACGCTCGGCGTCGGCGTCGCACTCGGCGCACCCTGGCCGCCGAGCAGATCGTCGACGACCCGGCCGACGCCACCGAGGATGTCGCCGACCGGGCCCGAGGTGGCCGACGGGGACGGCGCGGGCGCGAGGGCGAGGGTCAGCGCGAGGACGACGACGGTAGGCACGGGTCCACCTCGAATGTGTCGACTGCCAGGCACAGTACCGCGTTGTGGGACGGCGTGGGTGACACCGCCACGTCGGGTCGGGGCCTTTCCCGACCTCGGGTCGGAGCAGGGGCACGCACTCCCCCGCGGTCGGCCGGCGACCGCCGGCCGCCGGCCACTGTTACCCAGCGGTTACGCCGCGGCGAAGCTCACGTGCCGCGGGCGGGCGACCGTGACGGCAGAGGGTCACCGGCAACGCTGCCGCGACGTGACCCCGGCATCGAGCGGAGAGAGCACCATGAGGATCAGGAGCACACTTACCGCGTTGGCGGTCGTCCTCGCCGGTCTGGTCGCCAGCGCGGGCAGCAGCACCGCGGCGGGCACCACGACCGGGTCGGCGTCCTGCGGGATCACCTGGGGCAGCGCGGACAAGTCGGCCGGCACGCTGAGCGACGCCCCGCTGGTCGCCGTACGGACCGGGCAGCACGACTGCTACGACCGGGTGGTCTTCGAGTTCGCCGGACCGGTCGACGGTTACGCGGTCGGCTACGGCGAGACGTGGACCGAGGGCGAGGGGCTGGCGCTTTCGCCGTACACCGCCGGGGGCGCGCTGCTGCGGGTCTCGCTGCGGGCCCCGGCGTACGACGCCGAACACCAGGGCACCGTGCCCTACGCGGTCGGCGAGCACGTCGCGAACCTGCTGCGCTGTTCAACGCTGCGCGACGTCGTCTTCGGCGGCAGTTTCGAGGGCTACAGCACCTTCGCGGTCGGCGTACGGGCTCGGTTGCCGTTCCGCACGTTCACGCTCGCCGGCCCCGGCACACACAGCCGCATCGTGCTGGACGTCGCCCACCAGTGGTGAGTGGAGCCGCAGTGGGGCGATCCGCTTGGCCGTCCGCCCGCCCGTCGAGGCGGACGGCCAGGCGGGCATCGTGCGCAGCCACCAACGCGACACCCGACCACGGACAGCTAGCTCGCCGGGGTCTGCTCGGGTGCCTCTCCAGCCGCCTCGTCGGCCAGGTGCCAGACCTCCCGCATCGGGGCCCACCAGTCCCCCGATCCGGGTTCGGCGAGCGATTCCTGGCACGGATCGGTCAGCTTCCACCACTCTTGCGTCTGCGGGTCGGCGGCGATGTACCGCAGGTCGGCCTCGTAGTCGTCACCGACGTACTCGTAGTAGCCGAAGAGCAGGTCGTCGTGGAGAAAGATGGTGTAGTTGCGGAAGTTCGCCTCGCGCAGCGTCTTCTCGACGCTCGGCCAGACCTCGGCGTGTAGGCGCAGGTAGGTCTCCCGGTGCTCCGGGCGAAGCCGGATCACGCAGCCATGACGTTGCACGTCGTGTCCTCTCAGGTGAACTGGTCACGCGGGTGGCGACGGCCCGGAGCAGGTTGGCCATCGACGGCCATCGCGTTGGCGACCCGATGGTAGCCGTAGCCAAGATCGAGGATCACCCGCCGGAGGTCGGGCGACCGTTCCCGTGCCCCGGACCCGACCGGGCCGCCGACACCGACCGTTTCGCCAGGGCTGCGCAGCGTCGCGGCGGGTCTACCCTCAGGTGGTGGAGGGCCGCGTGCTGGTGGTCGAGGACGACGCCTCCATCCGGGAGGTCACCGCCCTCGGTCTGCGTCGCGCCGGCTTCCGGGTCGACACCGCCGTCGACGGGCGGCAGGCGCTCATGACCTGGCGAGCGCACCCGGTCGACGCGATCGTGCTCGACGTCATGCTGCCCGGCCTGGACGGCCTGGAGGTCTGCCGGGAGATCCGGCGCACGAGCCAGGTGCCGATCCTCATGCTGACCGCCCGCACCGACACGCTCGACGTGGTGGTCGGCCTCGAATGCGGCGCCGACGACTACCTGCGCAAACCCTTCGACCTGCCCGAGCTGGTGGCGCGGGTCCGCTCGGTGCTGCGACGGGCGAGCGCGCCGGCCGGGTCGCACACCATCGCCGTCGGCGACTTGGAGATCGATCCGGGCGGCTTCGTGGTACGCCGCGACGGCCGCGAGGTGACCCTGACCGCCACCGAGTTCCGTCTGCTGCTGGAGCTGGCCCGACGCCCCGGCCAGGTCTTCACCCGGGAACTGCTGCTGGACCTGGTCTGGGACCACCGTTTCCTGGGCGACTCGCGGCTCGTCGACGTGGCGGTGCAGCGGCTGCGCGCCAAGGTCGAGGACGACCCGGCGCACCCACGGCGCATCCGTACGGTGCGCGGCGCCGGCTACAAACTGTCCACGCTCTGACGGGAGGTCGGCGATGGCCGGACGAGCGGTGGCGCCGGGCCGCCTGCGGCGCCGGCTGACGATCGCGTTCGTGCTGGTCGCCGGGGTGTCCGCCGGCCTGCTCGCCGGTGGGGCGGGAGTGCTGCTGCGACAGTCCTGGTTGGACGCCTCGCTGCACGAGGCCGCCGCCGACGCGCGCTACCAGCTCCTGCTCGCCGGTGAGTTCCTGCCCCTGACCGAGCAGCGCGGCACCGAACTGCTCGCCAGCTTCGAGGGCAGCGGCCGGCACGTCGTCCTCGTCGACGGCCCGACCCGCCCCTCCCATCCCGCGTACGCCCCCGCCCTGGGCACTCGACTGCGGGCCGCGGTCGCCGACGGGCAGCTCGCCTACCAGCGCTCGGCGCCGGGCCAGCGACCCCGACTGCTGGTGGTCGGCGGACGCATCCCCGGCTCGACCGCGGAGCTGTACGTGATCACCGTGGAGGACGACATCGCCGCCGACCTGGGTCAGGTGCGCACCGCACTGCTGGCCGGCTGGGTGCTCGTCGTGCTGGTCGCCGCCGGGGTGGGCCATCTCCTGGCCCGCCGCACCCTGGAGCCGGTGGGTCGGGCCAGCCGCGCCGCCCGGGCGCTCACCGAAGGGCTGCTCGCCACCCGCCTGCCGGTCCGCGGGCGCGACGAGTTCAGCGTGTGGGCGGCGTCGTTCAACGAGATGGCCGAGGCGCTGGAGTCGAAGATCGCCGCCCTGTCGGCCGCGCAGGCCCGGGAGCGGCGGTTCACCGCCGATGTGGCGCACGAGCTGCGTACCCCGGTGACCGCACTGGTGGCCGCGGCCTCGCTGCTGCGCGAGCAGCTGGACCGGCTGCCCGACGACGCCCGGCCGGCCGCCCGGCTGCTGGTGGGCGACGTGGTCCGCCTGCGTCGCCTGGTCGAGGACCTGATGGAGATCTCGCGGCTGGACGCAGGGCGGGAACGGCCGAACGTCGAGCCGGTGGACGCGCCGGCGCTGCTGCGCACGATCGTCGCGGCGCGCGGCTGGTCGGAGCGCGTGCTGGTCACCGGCGACCCGGTCGCGCTGCGCACGGACCCGCGTCGCCTGGAGCGTGTCCTGGCCAACCTGGTCACCAACGCGGTCGAGCACGGCGGCGGCGAGATCCGGGCGACCGTCACCGGGGCGGGCGCGCTCGTCGTCTTCGAGGTCACCGACCAGGGGCCGGGCATTCCCGCCGAGCACCTGCCGCACGTGTTCGACCGGTTCCACAAGGTCGACGCCTCGCGTTCCGCGCCGGGCAGCGGGCTCGGCCTGGCCATCGCCCGGGAACACGCCGCCCTGCTCGGCGGGGTGCTGAGCGTCCGCAGCGCGCCGGGTGCCGGCGCCCGGTTCCGTCTGGAGCTGCCCGCGTACGGCCCGGACGGGCCGCCCGGCGGCGTGCCACGCCCGGCGGGGCACCTCGACGAGGACGCCGAGGCGGCGCCCGCCGGCCCGACGGGCGGTGACGGATGAGCCGCCGCGGCACGGTCAGCGTGAACCGGCGCGGCGCGGTCAGCGTGCGCCGGCGCGGCGGGTGGCGCGCGGTCGGCGTGCCGGTGCTCGTCGCCGCGCTCCTGCTCGGCGCGTGCGGCACGCCCCGCTCCGGCGTCCTGGGCGCGGCGCCCACCGCGCCGCCGCACAGCACCCCGCCCGCCGGAGGCCCGACCTCCGCGCCCACCCCGCCGTCCGGGCCACCACAGTCGCCGGTGGCCACCCGCACCGCGCCGCGTCCGCCGGCACCGACAGCCACCGCCACGCGCCGGGCGGACCCGGTGACGATCGAGCTGTGGTACGTGCGAAACGGCCTGCTCGTCCCCACCCGGCGCACCCGGCCGGCCACCCTCACGACGTCCCGGCTCGCGCTGACCGAACTGGCCGCCGGGCCCACGCCGGCCGAGGCCGCCACCGGGATGGTCACCCTGCTGCCGGCCGGTGTCGAGGTCACCCGGATCACCGACGGCGTGGCGACGCTCGGTCCCGTTCCGTCCGGCAACGACCCGGCGGAGCGTCGGCGGCTGCGCGAGGCGCAGGTGGTGTGGACGCTCACCCAGTTCCCCACCGTCCGGCAGGTCCGCTTCCCCGGCGGGGCACCGGTCGGCCGGGCCGACTACCCGGACCTGCTCGCGCCGATCGTGGTGACCGCCCCGAGCGTCGGCGAGCGGGTCACCGCCCCCCTCACCGTCACCGGCACCGCCGACGTGTTCGAGGCCACGGTGAGCATCCGGGTGCTGGACGCCGCCGGCCGGGAGGTGGCCACCGGCTTCGGCACCGCCAGTTGCGGCAGTGGCTGCCGGGGCGCCTACCGGCTGGTGGTCGGTTGGCGCACGGCCCGGGAGCAGCACGGCACGATCGAGGTGTACGAGGTGTCCGCGCGCGACGGCGCCCGGATCAACACCGTGGCCGTGCCGGTGATCCTCGCGCCCACCGGGAGCTGACCACGGGGTTCATCCGCCCGACGTGGGACAGAAACGTAACCGTTTCGTCCGCCGGGTGCGACGCACCTCATAAAAGCCTGCAGGAACGGCCAGCAACGAACTAGGGTCGGTACGACATCGTTTCGCGGGGGGTCTTCGGGTGTTGGATGGTCAGCAGGTGAGCGCGGGCGTCGGGGTGCCGGCCGCCCGGGCCGCGCGCTGCACGTCCAGCGACCTGTTCACCATGGTGATCGACCTGCTGCGCGAGGTCGGCTACGACCGGATGACCATCGACGCCGTCGCCGCCCGCGCACACGTGAGCAAGGCCACCATCTACCGGCGGTGGGACGGCAAGGCCGAGCTGGTCGTCGCCGCCCTGCGCGACCGTCAGGTCGGCGTGCACAACCCGCCCGACACCGGCTCGCTGCGGGGCGACCTGATCGAGCTGCTGCGTGCCACCGCAGCCATCTGCGTCGCCGACTGCGACCTGATGCAGGCGCTGACCTTCGCCATGCGGAGCAGCCCTGAGCTGGAACGCCTGGTACGCCACCAGGTGCTGCCCGCCGGGCGGGTGGCCAGCACCGCCATCCTCGTCCGCGCCGCCGCCCGCGGGGAGATCCCCCCGGATGCCGGTGAACGGGAGCTGTTCCACGACCTGGCGCCCGCGCTCACCCTGTCCCGCGTCGTCGCGCACGGCCTGCCCGCCGACGACGCGTTCCTCACCCAGGTCGTCGACCAGGTGCTGATCCCGGTGCTCCGCTACCAGCACGACCGCCCGTCCCAGGCCTGATCCCTCGACATCCGCACCACGGAAGGCTTCACCATGCCCGGAACCACCTCGACAGCCCCCGGCGCACCCGGCGCCGGGACGTCGACAGGCGCGCCGCACCCGCGGCGCTGGATCGCGCTGGCGGTCATCGCGGTCTCACAGCTGATGGTCGTCCTGGACGCCACGATCGTGAACATCGCGCTCCCGCAGGCCCAGGCGGACCTGGGGATCACCGACGCGAACCGGCAGTGGGTGATCACCGCCTACACGCTGGCCTTCGGCGGTCTGCTCCTGCTCGGCGGCCGGATCGCCGACTACTGGGGTCGCAAGCGCACGTTCATCGTCGGCATGGTCGGCTTCGCGCTGGCGTCCGCGCTGGGCGGTCTGGCCACCAGCGGCGAGATGCTGTTCGCCGCCCGCGCGTTGCAGGGCGCCTTCGGCGCGCTGCTCGCCCCGGCCGCGCTGGCGCTGCTCACGGTGCTGTTCACCGAGGCCACGGAGCGGGCCAAGGCGTTCGCCGTGTACGGCGCGATCGCCGGCGGTGGGTCCGCGGTCGGGCTGCTGCTCGGCGGCGTGCTGACCGAGTACGCCGACTGGCGCTGGTGCCTGCTGGTCAACATCCCGGTCGCCGCCGTGGCGATCGCCTTCGCGATCCCGCTGGTGCCGGAGAGCCGGGCGCACGGCAACACCCGCTACGACGTGCCCGGCGCGGTCGTCGTCACCGCCGGCCTGGTCTCCCTGGTGTACGGCTTCACCAAGGCCGCCGAGGACGGTTGGGACGCCACCGCGACGCTCGGCTTCATCGCCGCCGGTGTGGTGCTGCTGGCCGCCTTCGTGGTGATCGAGCTGCGCTCCAACCACCCGCTGCTGCCGCTGCGGATCATCCTGGACCGTAACCGGGGCGGGGCGTACCTCGCCTCCACGCTTATCGGCGCCGGTCTGTTCGGGGCGTTCCTCTTCCTCACCTTCTACTTCCAGGTGGTGTTGCAGTACAAGCCCCTCGAGGCGGGGCTCGCGTCGCTGCCGGTCACCGCGGGCGTGCTGATCGCGGCGGGTGGCGCCAGCCAGCTGATGCCGAAGGTGGGTGCCAAGCCGCTGATGGTCGGCGGCGCCGTGCTCGCCGCCGTGGCCATGCTGACGCTCACCCAGATCGACGTGGACACCTCGTTCCTCACCCTCCTGCTGCCCGCCCAGGTCATCCTCGGCATGGGCCTCGGCTTCACCTTCGTGCCGCTGTCCAGCCTCGCGCTGGTCGGGGTGCCGGAGCACGACGCCGGAGCGGCCAGCGCGACGCTGAACGCGACGCAGCAGATCGGCGGCTCGCTGGGCACCGCGCTGCTGAACACCTTCTACACCAGCGCGGTGGCCGCGTACCTGGTCGGCCGGGCGCCGAACCCGGTCACCCAGGTCGAGGCGCTCGTGCACGGCTACCGCGTGGCGTTCGCCTGGGGCGCGGCCCTGATCGTGCTCGCCGGGCTGGTCACCCTGGTCCTGGTGAAGGTGCGCAAGGAGGACATCCCCGCCGGCAACGCCGTGCACATGGGCTGAGCCGGACGACACGGCCGGCCGGGCCGCTCCCGATCGGAGCGGCCCGGCCGGCGCACCCGTCCGGTAGCGTCCCGACCATCGTCGAAGATCCGTTGAGGAGACACATGTCCACGGCTACCGACCAGATCATCCATGCGCTACGGGCGGGCCACGAGGAGCTCGCCGCGCTCGTGCGCGACCTCAAGGAAGACGACCTGCGCCGGCCCTCGGGTGCCAGCGAGTGGCAGGTCTCCCAGGTGCTCAGCCACCTCGGCAGCGGCGCGGAGATCGGCCTCGCCGGGCTGACCGCCGCCCGCGACGGCACGTCCGCCCCGGACGGCGACTTCAACCGCACCGTCTGGCAGCGCTGGGACGCCATGTCCCCGGAGGAGCACGCGGCCGGCTTCCTGGAGTCCAACCAGCGGCTGGTCGAGGCGTACGAGGCGCTGGACGCCGACACCCGCGCGACGTTGCGGATCAACCTCGGCTTCCTGCCGGAGCCGGTGGACGTGGCCACCGCCGCCCGGTTCCGGCTCAGCGAGTTCGCCCTGCACCAGTGGGACGCCGAGGTGGCGTTCAACCCGTTCGCGGCGGTGACGCCGGAGGCGGTGCCGCTGCTGATCGAGCAGATCGGCGGCATGCTGGGCTGGACGGGCCGGCCGCAGGAGCTGGGCGGCCGGGAGGCCACCCTGCTGGTCCGGCTGCGGGACCCGGAGCGCACGTTCGGGCTGCGGCTGGGCGAGCAGATCACGCTGACCGACGCGCCGGAGCAGCCCGACGGCGAGCTGTCCCTGCCGGCCGAGACGTGGCTGCGGCTGGTGGTCGGCCGGCTCGGGCCGCAGTACACGCCGGACGGGGTCCAGGTGACCGGTCCGCTGACCCTGGACGACCTCCGCCGGGTCTTCGTCGGCTTCTGAGGGGACGCCGCGCGGGCCGGTGCTCCCGGCCCGCGCGTACCCCCGTCAGCCCTTCACGCAGACGACCTGCTTGAGGTGCGCGACCACCTCCACCAGGTCCTCCTGCTGGGCCATCACCTCGGTGATGTCCTTGTACGCGCCGGGGATCTCGTCGACCACCCCGGCGTCCTTGCGGCACTCGACGCCGGCGGTCTGCGCGGCCAGGTCGTCGGTGCTGAACGTCCGCTTGGCCTGCGCCCGCGACATCCGCCGACCGGCGCCGTGCGAGGCCGAGCAGTACGCGTCCGGGTTGCCCCGGCCCCGCACGATGTACGACCCGGTGCCCATCGACCCGGGGATGATGCCCAGGTCGCCCCGGCCAGCCCGGATCGCGCCCTTGCGGGTGACCAGCACCTCCACCCCGTCGTAGCTCTCCTCGGACACGTAGTTGTGGTGGCAGGAGATGGGTTCGTCGTAGCCGACCTGCGGGAAGTGCTCACGCACCACACCGCAGAGCAGGGCCAGCATGACGGCCCGGTTGCGCCGCGCGTACTCCTGCGCCCACCACAGGTCCCGCCGGTACGCGTCCATCTCGGGCGTTCCGGCGAGGAACACCGCCAGGTCCCGGTCGGGCAGGTCGACGTTGTGCGGCAGCTTGCGGGCCACTCCGATGTGCCGTTCGGCCAGCTCCTTGCCGATGTTGCGCGACCCGGAGTGCAGCATCAGCCAGACCCGGCCCTCGTCGGCGCCGCCCTGCTCCAGGCAGACCTCGATGAAGTGGTTGCCGCCGCCGAGCGTCCCGAGCTGCCGCTGGGCCCGGGTCTCCAGCTGCGCCACCCGCCGGTCCAGGCTGGCGAACCGACTCCAGAAGTCGTCCCAGCCGGCCTGCTCCAGGCCACGGACCCGGCGCGGGTTGACCGCCTCGGTCCGCTGGGCGAAGCCGACCGGGATGGTGGCCTCGATCGCGGAACGCAGCTCGGCCAGGTCGTCCGGCAGGTCGGCGGCGGTCAGCGAGGTACGCACCGCCGACATGCCGCAGCCGATGTCGACACCGACCGCGGCCGGCGAGACGGCCTGTCGCATGGCGATCACCGAGCCGACAGTGGCGCCCTTGCCGAAGTGCACGTCGGGCATGACGGCGACGCCCTGCACCCAGGGCAGCGCGCCGATGTTGCGCAGCTGCTTCGCGGCCTGCGGCTCGATGGCGTACGGATCGGTCCAGACCCGGACGGGCGCCCGGGTACCGGCCAGGGGGGTGAAGCCCATCGTGGTCTCCTCGTGTCAGGCCGGCACCAATCGTTATTGATGACCGGAAATGATCGTGCGCCAGGATGGAACCGGCGCGAAAGCTCGTCGGATACGAAAAGGGCCGCCAACCCGCAGGGGGTGGGCGGCCACGCCTGACGCGTGTGGCGTCAGCGAGGTCGCCGCCACTGGCACCGAGCCTGGGGTCGCCCCTGCGCGGGCCGGCCGAGACAGCGGTACGACGCGCCGGGCGGCAACGCGGCACCGGCACCGCTACCTGGCCTGCGCCAGGTGGCGTCGGTGGCTGTGCGTTGCGACATGGCGTGCTCCCCGGGTGTGCTCGGCCGTACTGCGCATGACGGTAGGCGGGGCAGGAGCTGTCCGCAAAGGATATTGCGCCCGCGCGGCCGGCCGTGGTCTGGCCCCGGGGAGTCACTCTCGCGACCTGTCGAGCTGCCCCATAGATGGGGCGGTGCTTCCGCCGAGGCCAGCCGGAGGAAGCACCGCCCACGGCGGTCGCGCCGCCGCTCACGGCCGACGGTGGTCGCGGGACCGACACGTCTGCCCGCCTGCCTGCCCCGTTCGTGGGGCAGCTCGACAGGGCACGCACCAGGGGGCGTCGGGGCGGGCCGCCGAGCGACGTAGCGGGGCTCAGGTGTCGTAGCAGCCGTCCCAGGGCGGGTCGAAGCCCAGTTCGTCGGGGACGAACTCGGCGTGGTCCGCGCCGTCGTACTCCGCGGACCAGTCGACCAGGCCAAAGGCGTGCCCGTCGACCTCGACCTGGAACAGCGCGATGGCGATGTCGCCGAAGACCCGGCCGGGCAGCCCGTCGATCCATTCGAGGAGGCGGGCCTCGGCACGGGTGATCGAGGCGTCCTCGTCTTCGCTGGTGCCGGCGAACCAGATGTCCGAGTCGGTATGCACGCCGTCGGCGTCGAACCGGTGCAGCACCGCGTACCACCGCTTGTGGCGGTACCAGTCGTCTTCGGCTCCGGCACCGTCCTCAAGTGTCGCGGTGACGGAGCCGAAGAACTGGCCCTTGTCGTACCTGCCGATGTAGCGGGTGCGGTAGTCGGATTCGTACGCGATGGGCACACGATCAGGGATGGCCATGCGCGGACGCTACCGCCCGCGAGCTACGGCTGCGGCACCAGCCGGAAGGACTGCGCGGCCGTGCCGTTGCAGGTGTACTGGATGAGCTGGACGCTGTCCGCGGTGGACGCTCCCGGCACGTCGAGGCACTTGCCGCTGGTGCGGTTGACCAGCCGGTAGTAGCCGCCGCCCTCGGATTCCGCCCGCCACTGCTGGTTGTTGCCGCCGCTGTAGGACCAGAGCTGGATGGGCGCCGAGTCGGCGGTCGACCGGTCGGTCACGTCGAGCACCTGGGCGCTGTTGCCGCGGTTGTTGACCCGCAGGTAGCCGCCACTGGTCGGCGCGAACTGGTACTGCTGGGCGGCGCTGCTGTTGCACGCGTACTGCTGGATGGCGGTGCCGTTGGCGGTGCCGGCGGCCCGGGCGTCCACGCACTTGCCGCTGCCCCGGTTGACGACGGTGTGCCAGGCGGTCGGCGAGATCGGGCCGGCGGTGCCCGTCGGCGTGGGCGTCGGGGTGGGCGCCGTGCCGGCGCCGGCGAGCCAGTGCAGACCGTCGATCAGCAGTTTGTTCTGCTGCGGGCTGTCGAAGGTGGAGGACAGACCGGTGTTGGTGCTGTAGTTCATCGCGTTGTGCCCGAAGTTGGCGTACAGCATCTTGTAGCGCTTGTTGCTCCACACCAGCGGGTAGTAGCCGCCGTACCAGGACTGGTTGGGGTCCGTGCCGACCGGGAAGCTGGACGGGTCGACGGAGGCCAGGATGTCGATGTCCGGGTTCTGGCGCAGGTCGTTGCTCCAGGAGTACCACTCGCTGATCGACGACGCGAAGGTCGCCGGGAGCGCCTGGGTGGCCGGGTGGGTGCGGTTGTCGGCGCGCATCGTGACGCGGGTCGGCCCCCAGGTGTTGGTCTGGAAGGAGCCGGAGCCGAGGAAGGTGTTGTAGTACCAGCTCCAGCTCGACGGGTCGGTGGTGAACGCGCTGACGTGGAAGCCCATCCACGCCCCGCCGTTCTGCATGTACTGCTGGAAGGCGGGCCGCTGCGCGGCGGGCGGAGCGTCGTCGAGGAACATGATGACCTTGTACTGGGCCAGGTTCGCGGTGTTCAGCAGACCCCAGTTGGTGGTGGCCTCCCAGGAGAAGCCGTACTGGGCGGCGGCCTGCGGGAACCAGGCGCGGGCGTCGCGGTCGAAGTCGATGTGCGCGGCGTCCCAGGTGCCGTTATAGAAGGCCAGGACCTTGAACGTCGGCGCGGCCTGCGCGCTGCGCGCGACGCCGAGGCCGAGGCCGGCGCTCACGGCGACGACGAGGGCGACGAAAACCGACAGGATCCTTCTGGTACGGGCGGGAAGTTCTGCGATCACCTGATCGTCCCTTCGGTCGGGACGCGCGCCGCCGCGTCGACGTGAACTATCTGTTCACAAGGTTTACAGATAGACGAAAGGTTATGCGGTGCCGCCCGGTGCGTCAATCGCCGGTCGACCGATCGGGTGGGATTCCTGCGGCAGCGGGTACCCCGGCCGGATGACCAGCCCGGACGCCGTCGACGTCGACCAGCCGCTCGCCGTGGACGTGCCCGCCGCGCCGCACGACGCCAGCGGCGAGCGGGTGCCGACCCGCGACCTGGCCGGGCTCGCCCCGGCGGCGAGACCGGCACGCCGCTGGACCCCGGGCCGGGTGGTGGCCACCCCGGCCGCCCTGGACCTCCCCCACGGGCAGCGGATCGTCGACCGGGTGCGGGCGCTGGGCATCGAGGTGGAACGACTGCGGTCGAACCGGCTCACCGGCGTACGCGGGCAGACCGACTCCGAGACGTACGCGCGCGCCAAGGCGACCATGGCGATCGTGGTGAGCCCGCCCTCGCGGCGTGTCCTGCAACCCATCGCCCCCAGCGCCGACTGGCGCGTCGACCTCGCCGAGGGCTGCCCCGCGCACTGTCAGTACTGCTACCTCGCCGGTTCGCTCTCCGGCCCGCCGGTGACCCGGGTGTACGCGGACCTCGACGACATCCTGGCCGGGTTGGCCCCGTACGCCGGGCGGGGAACGGTCACCAGCCGCAACGCACGCCGCGCCGACGAGGGCACCACCTTCGAGGCGTCCTGCTACACCGACCCCCTCGCGCTGGAACACCTGACCGGCAGCTGGCGGCGGGCGGTGCGGCACTTCGCCGACTGGGACGCGCCCGTGCAGTTGCGCTGGACCACCAAGTACGCCGACGTGGACACCTTCGTCGGGCTGCCCCACCACTGCCGCACCCGGGTCCGGTTCAGCGTCAACTGCGCCCCGGTCAGCGAACGGTTCGAGGGCGGCACCGCGCGGGTGCCGGACCGGCTCGCCGCGCTGCGCCGGCTCGCGCTCGACGGCTACCCCGTCGGGCTGACCATCGCGCCGATCATGCCCCTGCCAAACTGGCGCGAACGCTACGGCGAGCTGCTGGACCAGGTCCGCGCGGCGGTCGACGGGGTCCCGGAGCTGGACCTGACCGCCGAGCTGATCACCCACCGGTTCACCCCGGGCAGCAAGGAGGTGCTGCTCGGCTGGTACCCGCACACCCGCCTGGAGATGGACGAGGAGTCCCGCAGCCGCAAACACGGCAGGTTCGGCGCGGTGAAGTACGTCTACCCCCGCGACACGATGGCCGAGCTGCGGAGCTGGTTCACCGACGAGCTGGCCGCCCGAGTCCCGGCCTGCCGCATCCTCTACTGGACCTGAGCCGCGCTTACTGGACCTGACCCGCGCTTCGTCGACCGAACGCCGACACCGCGGGCGGTCGCGCCGAGGAGCGTGTCACCCGAGCGAGGAGCGGGCCACCGGCGCGGCGAAGTACGTGCGCGGGTGCGGGTCGTCGCGGAGGCCGTAGTGCCACCACTCGCGGTCGTAGTTGACGAACCCGGCGTCGGTCATCAGCCGCCGCAGCAACTGCCGGTTGTCCCGCGCCGTGCCGGTGATGCGGGGGTCGGCGGTGTGCGCCCGGGCGTCGAAACAGTCGAACCCGGTGCCCATGTCGATGCTGTTGTCGGCGAAGCGCCGCCCAGGCGGCGCCGTACAGGGAACCAGCGGCTGCCCGGGCACGTACGCGGGTTGGCTGGCGGGCGGCTCGTCGACGAGCGTCAGGTCCAGCGTGCTGCCCCGGCTGTGGGCGGTCGGCGCGCCGATGTAGCCGTCGGCGAAGAGCCGGTCCTTGGCCAGGTCCGGATAGAACTCGGCCTTGGTCTGCGGCTCGCCGGGGCGCTTCGACCAGGCGACGAAGTCGTCCACCGCCGGCTGCGGGCGGTAGCAGTCGTACACCTTGAGGCTGTGGCCGCCGGCCAGCGCGGCGTCCTGGACCCGGCGCAACGCCTCGGCGGCCTGACGGGTGAGCAGGCACAGCGGCTCGCGGTAGCCGGCGATCGGCCGGCCCACGAAGTTGTGCGCCGTGGCGTAGCGGATGTCGGCGTGAATGCGCGGGTCGACGTCGGTAAGCACCACGAAGCCCGGCAACCCGCCGGTCGCCGACGGGGTCGGCGTCCCCGACGACGGTGGAGGGCTCGCCGACCCGGTCAGCGGGGCCGAGACCGGGGCCGTCGGGCCCGGACGCGGCTGCGGACGGGAGCAGCCGCCGAGCACCGCGACGAGCGCCAGCACGACGCCGCCACCCACCCGCACTGACCTGCGCACCCGTCCTGTCTATCAGCAGCGGTCGGTGCCGCGCGCCGGATCAACCGCCGGCCGCCAGCGGAGCCGGATCCGCCACGGTCGGCGCCGGGTCGGGGGCTTCGACCAGGTGCGCGCCGAGGAAGCGCAGGGCCGCCTCGTCGTCGTCGATCCCGCCGGCCTCGTGGCCGTTGTACCGCCACACCGACAGCTCCGTCGCCCCGGCATGGGCGTTGTGGGCGGCGTACACCCCCGACGGCGGCACGATGTCGTCCATCAGCGCCACCGAGTAGCGAGCCGGCCGGCGGCAGCGTCGGGCGAAGTTGACGCCGTCGACGTACGACAGGGTGGTCAGCACCCGCTCCTCGGCGTCCCGGTGGATCGCCAGGTAGTCGCGGATTTCCCGGTACGGGTGGGCGTCGGTGACCACCACGGCACGCGGGATGTCACAGAGGAACGGCACGAGGGCGACCACGGCCCGCACACCGCGCGCCAACGCGCCGGCCGCGAGCGCCAGTGCGCCACCCTGGCTGTGCCCGAGCACCGCCACCCGGGTCGGGTCGACCATCGGCAGGGTCCGGGCCGCGTCCACCGCCCGGACCGCGTCGGTGATCAACCGCCGGTAGTAGTAGGTGCGGGGATCCGCGATGCCCCGCGTCGCCACGCCGGGCGCCTCCGGGCCGGCGGCGCCCAGGTCGGCGGTGACGCCCCGGCTCCAGCCCGAACCCTGCCCCCGGGTGTCCATCTGCAGATGGGCGAACCCGGCCGACGCCCAGAGCAGGTTCTCCAGCGCGTGCCCGCGCCCGCCCCCGTAGCCCACGTACTGCACGACGGTCGGCAGCGCCGTGCCGGCCCCGTGCGGCACCCGCAGCCAGGCCCGTACGGGCTGACCGGCGAACCCGGGGAACGTCACGTCGTACACGTCGATGGCTCGCAGGCCGGTCACCACGGGCTCGAGCCGGACCGGCCAGGTGGCGTCGCGGGCCTGCGCCAGGGTGTCGGCCCAGAACTCGTCGAAGTCGGCCGGGTCCCGCACCACGCCGCGGTACTCGCGTAGCTGCGCCTCGGGCAGGTCGGTGTGCATGGCGCCCCTTGTCTGTCGCGTGGCACTGATCAGGTGCGTCCACGGCGTGGCCGACGCCGACAGCCGGGCGGCGGAGACAGGACCGTACGCCGATACGCATCCGACAAATTACCGGAACATTTCCGCAACTCAGCCGAACGCTAGAACCGACCTGGCGTGTCGTCAACCCCCGTCCGTGAGGCAAGATGGCGCGAGGAGCGGGCGTGCCGTTCCGGGACACTGGATGGACGACGCTCGCGGTCGTCTCTCCGGAGCGGTGAAGGAGACACGGGTGGACGCGGACGACGGACGCAGGGTGACCATCACCGCGATCGCACGGGAGGCCGGGGTCTCGGTGCCGACCGTGTCACGGGTGCTCAACGGCCGGTCCGATGTGGCCCCCGACACCCGGGAACGCGTCGAGGAGCTGCTGCGCCACCACGGCTACCGGCGCCGCAGCAGCCGCAGCGTCCGCCGCGCGGGCCTCGTCGACCTGGTCTTCAACGACCTGGACAGCCCCTGGGCCGTGGAGATCATCCGGGGCGTGGAGGACGTCGGGCACGCCGCCGGGGTGGGCACCGTGGTCTCCGCGATCCACCGGCAGCCCACGGCGGCCCGGCAGTGGTTGCAGAACCTGCGCACCCGCGCCACCGACGGCGTCATCTTCGTGACGTCGCACTTGAGCCCGCCCCTGCACGCGCAACTGCGCCGCCTCAACGTGCCGGTGGTGGTCGTCGACCCGGCCGGCGTGCCGGCGATGGACGTCCCGACGATCGGCGCCACCAACTGGGCCGGCGGGCTCGCCGCGACCGAGCACCTGCTGGCGGTCGGGCACCGGCGGATCGGGTTCGTGGCCGGGCCGACACACCTGCTGTGCAGCCGGGCCCGCCTCGACGGCTACCGCGCCGGGCTGGAGGCCGCCGGCGTGCCGGTGGACGACGCGCTGATCTACCCGGGCGACTTCTACCACGCCTCCGGCTTCGCCGGCGGCACCGCGCTGCTCGATCTGGCCGACCCGCCGACCGGCATCTTCGCGGCCAGCGACCAGATGGCGTTCGGCGTCTACGAGGCCATCCGCCGCCGCGGGCTGCGGGTTCCCGACGACGTCAGCGTGGTCGGGTTCGACGACCTGCCGGAAGCCCGGTGGGCGTCACCGCCGCTGACCACCGTCCGGCAGCCCCTGGTCGAGATGGGCCGGCTGGCGGTGCGGACGGTGCTGCGACTGGCCCAGGGCGAGGGCATCGACTCGCCCCGGGTGGAGCTGGCCACCGAGCTGGTCGTCCGGGACAGCACCGCCGTCCCGCCGACCGGCTGATCCCTTCCGTTCCGACGGCCCGAACCGGGTCGGATTCCGGTTCCACCTGTTCCGGTCCAGCTGCGAAAATTCCGGCCTGCCGGTCCGCCCCATAAGCGACGACCACGGACGTGGACGCTTCGCGGCGCGGTGGGCGACCGGGGCCGCCCACCGCGCCGAGCGGGTCAGTGGTGGTGGTGTGCCCGGACGGCACGCCGGATGGTCACCGGCTGCGCGGGAGCGCCGTCGACCGGCGCCGGGTCCTCGGCCGTCGGCGGGATTCCCTGAGCGGCGATCCGGTCCAGGGTGGCGAGCCCGGCCGCGTCCACCGTGCCGAAGATCGTGTAGTTGGGGCGTAGCGCCGAGTTGGCGTACACCAGGAAGAACTGGCTGCCGTTGGTGTCCGGCCCGGCGTTGGCCATCGCCAGCACGCCCCGGGCGTAGACCCGGCGTACGTCGGTCGGGTCGGTGGGGGCCGGCGGCAGGTCGGTCGGCAGTTCGTCGCGGTACCGGTAGCCGGGGCCACCCTCGCCGGTGCCGGACGGGTCGCCGCACTGCAACACGCTCAGCGTCGGGTAAGCGGTGAGCCGGTGGCACGGGGTGCGGTCGTAGAAGCGCTTGCCGACCAGGTGCAGGAAGCTCTGCACCGTGCACGGCGCGGCGGCCCGGTCCAGGGTCAACCCGATCGGCCCCTGGTTGGTGGAGAGGGTCACCCGGACGCTGCCCCGGTCCGGGGTGCGGCGCGGGTCGGGCGGCAGCGGCACCGGCCGGGCGGCTGGCTCGTCGGGCGTCTCGGTGTAGGCGCACGGGCCGTGCGTGGTGCGCGGCGGGCGGGCATCGGCGGCGGCCGCGCTCACCGTGCCGTCGGCCGCGACCGGCGCGGCCACCGCGGCAGCCGACGCGCCGACGATCAGCGTTGCGGCGAACGCCGTCACACCGGCGAGGCGGGTCAGCGCGCGTACCGACCGGCGGGGTGCCGCCGCGCCGGAAGGCGTTTCGAGTTCACTCGACACAGGGATCCTCCTGGGCTCGTGCTGCCAGAAAGACCGGAGTCTATGGATGCCGAGGCCTGTTGTCGATCTGACCGGGCAACCGACGGCGGCGGTGCCACAGCAACCCGCCCAGCAGCGCCAGCACTCCCGCGCCACTCAGCGCGACCACCGACCACAGCCATCCGGAGCCGGTGCCCGCCGGGCCGCTGGCCGCCGCCGGGCGGGGCGGACCGGGCGCGGCAAGCGCGGACGGCGCGGACGGCGCGGCCGACGGCGTGGCGGTCAGCTCACCCGGCTCGACCAGGCGGCCGACGCTGGCGTCGCGGGGCAGCGAGAAACCCCAGTCCAGCAGGGCCGCCCCCTGCTCCCAGCCGCGCATCGGCGCCGGCTCGGCGCCCAGCAGCGTCACCACCAGCCGACGCCCGTCACGTTCCGCCGCGCCGACGTAGGTGTGCCGAGCCAGGTCGGTGAAGCCCGTCTTGCCGCCCAACGCGCCCGGGTACCGGTAGATGAGCTGGTTCTCGTTCTGGATCTGGAAGCCCTTGGTCCGCTGCGCCGGCTGGGCCGGAATCGTCGCCAGCTGGGTGAGCGCGTACCGCCGGAAGGTCGGCTGCGCGAAGCAGGCCCGGGCGATCAGCGCCAGGTCGTACGCGCTGGTGAACTGGCCCTTGCCGTCCAGGCCGGACGGCGTGACCGCGTGCGTCTGGAGCGCGCCCAGGTGGTGTGCCTGCTCGTTCATGGCGCGGACTCCCCCGGCCGCGCCGTCAGACCCGCCGCCCAGCCGGGCCAGCGCGTTCGCCGCCTCGTTGCCGGAGTTGAGCAGCAGCCCCAGCCAGATCGTCTCGATGGTGTAGCGGCCGCCCTCGACCAGGCCGACGGCGGAGGAGCCGGGCTCGATGTTCATGTCCGCCGCGGTGACGGTCACCGTCTGGGCGGGGTCGAGCCGGGGCATCATCGTGGCCGCCAGCAGCAGCTTCTGGACGCTGGCCGGAGTGCCGTACTCGTGCGGGCCGCAGCCCCCGAGCACCTTGCCGGAATCCAGGTCCGCGACCAGCCAGGAGGTGGCGGTGATCGCCGGTGGCGTGCCCGCGCCGGTCGGCACGACCAGGCCGCTGGTGGCCAGCCCGGCGCCGCCCACCGTCCGCGCTTCGGGCACGGCGGGCGGGGGCGAGGGCCGTGGCGGGCGGGACATCGCCGGCGCGGGCACCCGAGGGCACCGCGCGGCCGGCGGGGCGGCGGCGGCACCCGTGGCGGCGGCGCCCGTCGCGGCGGCACCCGTGGCAGCGGCACCCGTGGCAGCGGCTTCCGTCGCGGCGACGGGCGTGGGGGCCGCCGCGGCGGCCGCGACCGGCGCGGGGGCGAGCAGGACGGCGGAAGCCGTGACCGCCAGCAGCGCAGCTCTCATGTGCCCGACCCTAGTCAACAAGATCGCCCGGCGGGAGCGGTTGGCCGCTCGACCTTCCGGCGGCGGCCCGCTCCACCAGGTAGTCGTGCAGCGCGGCGCTGCCCCGCAACCGGCGCAGGCTGCGGGCGTGCAGGTCCTGCTCACGGCGGGCCAGCTCGGCGCGTACCCGCTGGGCGCTGCCGGTGGTGCGCAGCTCGCCCAGCACCGCCTCGATGATCTCGAACGGGTAGGCGCCTCGGCGCAGGAGCGCGACGACCTGCGCGGCGCGCAGCTCGGTCTCGTCGTACACCCGGTAGTTGGTGCCGGGCGCGCGGCCCGGCCGCAGCAGCTCGCGGGCCTCCCACAGGCGCAGCTGCGAGGTCCGCACCCCGACCAGGGCTGCCACCTCGCCGATGCGGACGCCGCGGCGCTGGGCCGGCCGGGTCGCCGGCGGGTTGGCCAGCACGGTCTCGAAGGCGCCGAGCACGCGGCGGATGTCGGCGCGTTTGCGGTCCAGCTCGGCATGGCCGCCGTCGAGCGCCGCCAGGGCCGCCGGCACGTCACCGCGGTGCACCGCCGCCATGATCTCCCGGGTACGGCCCCAGCCGTGCCCCTCGGCCAGCCGCCGGGCCACGGTCAGCGCGCGGGCGTGTGCGGTCGTGAAGATCCGGTAGCCGCTCGCGGTACGCCGCACCGGCGGCAGCACGCCCTCCTCGACGTAGTTGCGCACCTGCTGCACCGAGATCCCCACGGTGGCGGCGAGGTCCACGGCCCGCAGGCGATCCTTCGGCCGGGCGCGGGCAGCGCCGGCGGGCAGATCTGCTTCACCGGCGACGTCCCCGGCCTGCGCCGCTCGGGCACCCTCACCGGGCGGCACCTGGACCACCGGGTGAGGGTGCGCGACGAGGTACGCCGACCGACCGGGCAGCTCAGCATCCGCCACGCCGACCTGCACAACCTGCGCGACGTGGACGTGGACATCCCGCTCGGCGTCCTCACCGTGGTCACCGGCGTGGCCGGCTCCGGCAAGAGCTCGCTGATCCACGGCTCACTGCGCGGCCGGGCCGGTGTGGTGATCGTCGACCAGTCCCCGATCCGCGGATCACGACGCAGCAACCCGGCCACCTACAGCGGACTGCTCGACCCGATCCGTACCGCCTTCGCCAAGGCCAACGGCGTCAAGGCAGCGCTGTTCAGCGCGAACTCCGAAGGCGCCTGCCCGGCCTGCAAGGGCATCGGGCTGATCTACACGGACCTGGCGATGATGGCCGGCGTGGCGAGCGTCTGCGAGCGGTGCGCGGGGCGGCGGTTCACCGACGAGGTCCTCACGTACACCCTGAGCGGGAAGAACATCAGCGAGGTGCTGGCCATGTCGGTCACCGAGGCGTACGGATTCTTCCCCAGCGGGCCGGCGCACCTCATCCTCCACCGGCTGGTCGACGTCGGGTTGGGCTACCTCAGCCTCGGCCAGCCGCTGACCACCCTGTCCGGCGGGGAGCGGCAACGGCTCAAGCTCGCCATCCACCTGGCGGAGAAGACCAGCACGTACGTCCTCGACGAGCCCACCACCGGCCTGCACCTGGCCGACGTGGACCAACTGCTGGCCCTGTTGGACCGCATGGTCGACGCCGGCAACACGGTGCACCACCAGGCCGTGATGGCCCACGCGGACTGGCTCATCGACCTCGGCCCGGGCGCCGGGCACGACGGCGGGCGCATCGTCTTCACCGGCACGCCGGCGGACCTGGTCGCCCACGGCGACACCCTCACCGCCACCCATCTCCGCGAGTACGTCCACAAGCCAGCGGAGCTGCCCAAGGGGTGACGGGTCAGCGGTGCCCGGGACGCGGCGCCTGACGCCGCACGGCGTGCGAGCGAGCCCGACGGCGCGGGCGGCCGACGCCAGCGGTGGGCCGGCCCGGCAGGGCGGGCGGGCGGCGATAGCGGCCGGCGCGCGGGCGTGCGGGCCGACGCGACGCGGAGGGCGGGCCACGCCAGCGGCCGGCGTGCGGGCCGACGCGACGCGGTGGGGCGGCCCACGCCAGCGGTCGAGGACGGGCCGGCCCTACCGCGTGGCCGGCGACACCAGCGGTCAGGCGACGCGGCGCAGCCAGCGCCGCTGCCAGGGTGTCTCGACCGCCTTCGGGTGGTAGCCCGCCCGGACCCAGGGCACCGCCCGCTCCGCCGGCAGGCCGTCGAGGATCGCCAGCGCGGCCAACGCCGTTCCCGTCCGGCCGACCCCGCCCCGGCAGGCCACCTCAACGCGTTCGCCGTCGCGTGCCCTCCGCAGCGCCGCACGCAACGCGTCGAGTGCGTCCGCCCGGTCGAGCGGCACCCAGAAGTCGGGCCACCTGATCCGCCGGTATGGCCAGGCCGGCTCCGGGCCGGGCGCCAACAGCAGCGCGAAGTCGGCAGGCGAGGCGGTCGCGGCGATGCGGCGTCCACGCACCACCGCACCGCTCGGCAGTACGAGCAACCCGGACTGCTCCGACCAGATCTGCGCGGCGGTCACCGGAACATTGTGCCGCGACCGAGGTCGGGTCATCGTGCCCGCTGGGCACAGAAAGCGCCGCCCCCGACCATCTGGTCGGGGGCGGCGCCGGTGTCGGTGTGCAGGTCGCCTCTCGGCGAGTGGCGCGACGCGGCTCCAGCCGAACGGTATTCCGCGAGGGCTATGTAGGTGAGGCCCGGGGACACTGAGTCACACCGACACTGGTTCACAACCAGCCGACGCCTCCCGGTGTTCCCGCTCCGGCGCAGATCTTGGACAGTTTCCGTCAGCTCGGAACGGCCACTGTGCAACAACTGCGCCGC
>NZ_JBIAKM010000011.1:0-33669 GCF_042872525.1 Micromonospora sp. NPDC005254
AAGCTAAGCCCTCCAGCGCCGATGGTACTGCACTCGTGAGGGTGTGGGAGAGTAGGACACCGCCGGACAATCTTCCAGAAAAGGCCACCCCCAACAGGGGTGGCCTTTTCTGCGTTTCCCCGACTCCGCGCCGCTGATATCGGGCGCTTCCGCGGTCGTGGGCATCCCGATATCCCGGGGAGCACGTCGCTCAACGAGGTCACACCGCCGGGCGGGCCCGGATCAGTCGCGGGTCTGCATGTCCCCGCGAAGGTCGCGGAACAGGGCGCCGGCGTCGGTCACCGACCTACCGGGGAACATCGCCATCACGACGCTGCCGTGGTCCGCCCAGCCGCACACCGCGAAGTCGCCGCCGTCGCCACTGGTGCTGCCGCACTTCATCACGCCACCTAGGTCGCCCGCCGGCACCTCGCGCAGGCCGGTCACCGCGCCGGTCTCGTCGGACATCAGGCCGAAGAGGCTGTCCAGGTCGCGTTCGGGCTGCCACAGCAGCGTGGTGCCGCCGAAGATCAGCACCGAACGCTTGTCGTCGGCGGGGTCGCGGTAGACGGTGCCGAAACTGCGGTCCAGCTCGATGTCGGCGGCCAGGCCGCTGCGCAGATAGTCCGCCGTGCTCTTGGCCCGCTCGCTGTCGTCCCGGGTCAACCCCGCCACCTGATCGGGTGAACTCAGCCGGGTGTCCTTCTGCTGCGCCACGCGCCACCCGCCGACCCCCAGCACGCCCGCACCCGCGAGACCCACGACCAGCGCGACCGCCCAACCGATCTTGCGGCGCCGGGACCAGCCGTCGGAGCGCTCGTCGGGGTCGCCCCCGGTGTCCCGGGTGCTCAGCTGGATGGGCTCCTCGGTCAGTTCGACCGGCTCGCGACTGTCGTCGAGCGAACGTTCGGTGAGATGTGCGTCGGACATAGCCGACACCGTACGCGAACGGCAGGTGGCGCACGTCAGGTCCGCGGAAGCCCTCCGTAGACTTGTCAGGTGACCGAGAGACTGGATGCCCGACGCCCCGACGCCCCGACCCTCGCCGGCCAGTACCAGCCCGGCGAGGTAGAGCAGCGACGGTACGAGCAGTGGGTAGCCGCTGGGCACTTCCGGGCCTCCGCCGACAGCGACAAGCCCCCCTTCACCATCGTCATCCCGCCGCCGAACGTCACCGGCTCGCTGCACATGGGCCACGCGTTCGAGCACACGCTCATGGACGCGTTGACCCGGCGGAAGCGGATGCAGGGCTTCGAGGCGCTGTGGCTGCCCGGCATGGACCATGCCGGCATCGCCACCCAGAACCTGGTCGAGCGTCAGCTCGCCGCCGAGGGCCTTTCCCGACACGACCTCGGCCGGGAGAAGTTCGTCGAGCGGGTCTGGCAGTGGAAGGCCGAGTCCGGCGGCGCCATCCTCGGCCAGATGCGCCGCCTCGGCGACTCCGTGGACTGGGACCGTGAGCGCTTCACCATGGACGCGGGGCTGAGCCGCGCCGTCCAGACGATCTTCAAGAAGCTCTTCGACGACGGCCTCATCTACCGAGCCAACCGGATCATCAACTGGTGCCCGCGCTGCCTCACCGCGCTCTCCGACATCGAGGTCGAGCACACCGACGACGACGGTGAGCTGATCTCCATCCGCTACAGCGACGAGGTCGTGGTGGCCACCACCCGGGCCGAGACGATGCTCGGCGACACCGCCGTCGCGGTGCACCCCGACGACGAGCGCTACCAGCACCTGATCGGCACCGAGGTCGAGCTGCCGCTCACCGGCCGGCGGATCCCGATCGTCGCCGACGCGCACGTCGACCCGAGCTTCGGCACCGGCATGGTGAAGGTGACGCCCGCGCACGACCCGAACGACTTCGAGATCGGCCAGCGCCACGACCTGCCCGCGCTGACCGTGATGGACGAGCGCGGTGTGATCACCGTGCCCGGCCCGTTCGAGGGGCTGGACCGGTTCGAGGCGCGGCCGGCGATCGTGGCCGCGCTGCGGGAGCAGGGCCGGATCGTCGCCGAGAAGCGGCCGTACGTGCACGCGGTCGGGCACTGCTCGCGCTGCAAGACGACTGTCGAGCCGCGGCTGTCGCTGCAGTGGTTCGTCAACACCGCCCCGCTCGCGCAGGCCGCCGGCGACGCGGTCCGCGACGGCCGGGTGCGCATCGAGCCGGCCGAGCTGGCCAAGCGCTACTTCGCCTGGGTCGACAACATGCACGACTGGTGCATCTCCCGCCAGCTGTGGTGGGGGCACCGCATCCCGGTCTGGTACGGCCCGGCGGGCGAGATCGTCTGCGTCGGCCCCGACGAGGAGGCCCCGACCGGGGAGGGCTGGCACCAGGACGAGGACGTCCTGGACACCTGGTTCTCCAGCGGCCTGTGGCCGTTCTCCACCCTGGGCTGGCCCGAAGAGACCCCGGACCTGGCGAAGTTCTACCCGACCAGCGTGCTGGTCACCGGGTACGACATCCTGTTCTTCTGGGTCGCCCGGATGATGATGTTCGGCCTGTACGCGATGGACGGCCGGCCGCCCTTCGACGTGGTCGCGCTGCACGGCATGGTGCGTGACCAGTTCGGCAAGAAGATGTCGAAGTCGTTCGGCAACGTGGTCGACCCGCTGGACTGGATCGACAGGTACGGCGCTGACGCCACCCGGTTCACCCTGGCGCGGGGCGCGAACCCCGGCCAGGACGTGCCGGTCAGCGAGGAGTGGTGCCAGGGCTCGCGCAACTTCTGCAACAAGCTCTGGAACGCCACCCGGTTCGCCCTGATGAACGGTGCGCACACCACGGGCGACCTGCCGCCGGTCGAGCAGCTCTCCACCGTCGACAGGTGGATCCTGTCCCGGCTGGCGCACGTCACCGCCGAGGTCGACGAGCAGTTCGAGGCGTACGAGTTTGCCAAGGTGTGCGACCTGCTCTACCACTTCGCCTGGGACGACGTCTGCGACTGGTACGTCGAGCTGAGCAAGCCGGTGCTCGCCGAGGGCGGCGAGCGGGCCGACGCCACCCGGCGGGTGCTCGGGCACGTGCTCGATCAGCTGCTGCGGCTGCTGCACCCGGTCATCCCGTTCGTCACCGAGGAGCTGTGGCTCGCGCTGACCGGCGGCGAGACGGTGCAGGCCGCCGCCTGGCCGGTGGCCGACCGGTCGCTGGTCGACGACGCCGCCGAGGCTGAGCTGGCCGCCGTGCAGCGGGTGGTCACCGAGATCCGCCGGTTCCGTTCCGACCAGGGGCTGCGCCCGACGCAGCGGGTGGCCGCCCGCCTGGACGGGCTGGCCGGAGCCGGCATCGCGGCCCACGAGCCGCTGATCAGGTCGCTGGTCCGGCTGGACGCGGCTGGTGACGACTTCCAGGCCAGCGCGACGCTGGCCATGCCCGGCGCGGTCGGTGTCGCGTTGGACACCCGGGGGTCGATCGACGTGGCCGCCGAGCGGGCCCGGCTGACCAAGGACCGCGCGGCCGCCGAGAAGGAGGTCGCGCAGGCCCGAGCGAAGCTCGACAACCCTGCCTTCATCGGCAAGGCCCCCGAGCCGGTCGTCGCGAAGATCCGCGACCGGCTCGCCACCGCCGAGGCCGACCTGGTCCGGATCGACGCTGCTCTGGAGACACTGCCCTCGTGACCGACCGTACCGATTTCGCCGCCGCCGAGGCCGAGCTGAACGCCCGCGGCTTCACCCGCATGGTCTTCGAGCTGGACCGCATCGAGTCGCTGCTCGACCTGCTCGGCAGCCCGCAGCGGGCGTACCCGGCGATCCACCTGACCGGCACCAACGGCAAGACGTCCACCGCGCGGATGATCGACTCGCTGCTGCGGGCGTTCGGGCTGCACACCGGCCGGTACACGAGCCCGCACCTGGAGACCGTGCGGGAGCGGATCAGCCTGGACGGCGAGCCGGTCAGCGAGGAGCGGTTCGCCGCGGTGTACCGGGAGATCAAGCCGCTGGCGGAGCTGGTCGACGCCCGGTCGGACGAGCCGCTGACGTACTTCGACATGACCACCGCGCTGGCGTTCGCCACGTTCGCCGACGCGCCTGTCGACATCGCCGTGGTCGAGGTGGGACTCGGCGGCGCCGAGGACGCCACGAACGTCATCCAGGCCGGGGTGTGCGTGATCACCCCGATCGGCCTGGACCACACCGAGTGGCTCGGCGACACCCTCCAGGACATCGCGCTGGCGAAGGCCGGCATCATCCACCCGGGCGCCACGGTGATCGCGGCGGCGCAGGAGGAGGAGGCCGCGCGGCCACTCCTCGACCGCTGTGCCGAGGTGGGCGCCACCATCGCCCGGGAGGGCGCCGAGTTCGGCGTGCTGGGCCGGGCTGTCGCGGTCGGCGGGCAGGTGCTCAGCCTCCAAGGCCTGGGCGGCATCTACGACGACATCTTCATTCCGCTGCACGGCGCGCACCAGGCGCAGAACGCCGCGGTGGCGCTCGCCGCCGTGGAGGCGTTCCTGGGCGCCGGGAGCCGACGGCAGTTGGACGTCGACGCGGTCCGGGAGGCCTTCGCCTCGACCAGTTCCCCCGGGCGGCTGGAGCGGGTACGCAACGCGCCGACCATCCTGCTGGACGGCGCGCACAATCCGCACGGCATGGCCGCCACCGTGACCGCACTCCAGGAGGAGTTCGCGTTCAGCAAGCTGGTGGCGGTGGTCGGCGTACTCGCCGACAAGGACGCGGAAGCCCTGTTGGAGTTGCTGGAGCCGGTGGTCGACCAGGTGGTGGTCACCCGTAACAGCTCGCCGCGGGCGATGCCGACGGCGGAGCTCGCCGCGCTGGCCGAGGAGGTCTTCGGCGAGGAGCGGGTGGAGTCGGCCGAGGAGATGCCGGACGCCATCGAGCTGGCGGTCGCACTGGCCGAGGAGGACGTCCCCGGAGAGCTCAGCGGCGTCGGGGTCCTGGTGACCGGTTCGGTGGTCACGGTGGCCGACGCCCGCCGGCTGTTGAAGCGATGACCGGCCCGGAACAGGACCCGCGCGCCACCGAGGGCCCCGCCGGCCCGTCGGTCGGCGAGGCGGGCTCGTCGCGCGGCGAGGCGGGCTCGGTTACCGAGCAGGGCGCGGCCGGATCGTCAGTGGGGGAGCCGGAGGCCGGGCAGCCGCGGCGGTCCGGGCTGCGCAACCCGGAGCGGGCGGTACGCGGCCTGGGCGCTGGGACGCTCAGCCTGGAGGCGCTGGTGCTGCTGCTGGCCATCCAGCCGATCCGGGTGGTCGGTGGCGACCTCGGCGGGGCCGCGATCGCGGCGGTGGTGGCCCTGGCGGTTGCCGCCGTCCTGCTCGCCGGCATGATGCGCCGCCCCTGGGCCTGGCACGCCGGCACCGTGCTGCAGGGCCTGCTGATGCTGGCCGGTCTGCTGCACTGGTCGCTGTTCGTGCTGGGCATCATCTTCGCCCTGGTCTGGGCGTACGCGCTGCACGTCCGCCGGGTCATCCTCGGCTGACACGCCGACTCGTCCGGCGATGCTCCGGGAGGACCGGCCGGGTCAGGCGTCGGCGCGTTCGCGCCACTGGGTGAGGGCGATGCCGTGGCCGTCCGGGTCCCGGAAGGCAGCCGCCCACACCTCCAGCCTGCTGCCCCGGTTGACCACCCGGGGCGCGTACGTGAAGCGGACCCCGGAATCGCGCAGCCGGCCGTACGCCGCCTCGATGTCGTCCACCTCGAGGTTGACGTGCACCAGTCGGCGGCTGATCGGCGCCGCCCCGGTCACCTCGCGCAGCACCAGCCGGGTCGTGCCGAAGGCGAGCACGGCGTTGCCGGCGCCCTGGTCGACCTCGCTGAAGCCGAGCATGTCGCGGTAGAAGCCGAGCGACCGGGACAGGTCGGTGACCAGCAGGGTCAGGCCGACACCGCTGATCGGGCCGGCCGGATCAGTCGCGGACGCGCCGTCGTACCCGAAGATCGCCTCGTCCAGGTCCTCGGCGGTGACGGTCTCGCGGGCCTTTCCGGTCGGGGCCGGATCGTCCAGCGGCAGGTCCAGCGGGTCCAGCGGATCCATGGAGACCGGGCCGGTGCGCTGCGCCGGAGGTGGATCGACGCGCGGCGCGGCGGGCGGGTCGAGGCGGGCCTCGGCGGTCGCGGGCCGGTCGTCGGGCGCCGGGTCGACGCGGTCGTCGGGTTGGTCGACGCGGTCGTCGATCGGGGCGAGCGGGTCCGCGCCGGGCTGGTCGAAGTGCTCCTCCGCCGGTGGGCGCGGTGCGGGGGTGGCCCGTCGGGGCAGCCCCGCACCGGGCTGCGGCTCGACGACGACGCCTTCGAGCACCACCGGGCCGCCCGGGCTCTGGCTCATCACCACCGGCTCGCGCTCGTCGGGCGCGACCGCCGGGTCGTCGCGCAGCGGGTCGGGGCCGCGCGGGTCACGGAACACCTCGGGGCCGCGTGGGTCACGGAACGGGTCACCGTCGCGGGCGTCGCGGAACGGGTCGCCGTCGCGGCCACGCGGGTCAAGGAACCCCTCGCTGTCGCGCGCGTCCCGGAAGTCGTCGTCCGTCGCGCGGTCGGCCCACGGCGGGGCGTCCTGCTGGATGAGCACGTCGTCCACGGCGTCGATGTCGCCGAACTCCGGTGGGAGGTCGGCGACGGCCGCCGCGGTCTCGGCGTGGGTGGGCACCTCGTCCCAGAGAACCTTGACGTGCCGCTGGTCGTCCAACGCGACCCGGATCGGCAGGGTCTGACCCAGCGACGGCCACTTCGAGACCGGCACCCGCGGCTCGATGATCTTCTTGGATCGGGGCGGCAGACCGGGCGCGTCGATGACCAGTTGCAGCTCGCACCGGCCGAACGCGTACTGGGTGGGTGGTTCGGAGGCGCTGTGCACGTGCGCCACGCCGACCACCCAGGTGCGCCCGCCGCCGCGTACGGTAGCCAGCGCGATCGCCAGCACCAGCAGGGCGACCCCGAGGGCCACGATGGCCCAGCTGGTCATGCCCAGCCCGAAGAGGACGACGAAGGTGGCCACGGTGCCGAGCACCGTGCCGATGAGCTTGCGTACCGGCGCGATGGGCCGGTTCCCGCCATTCGCCACAGTGGACCTCCCGGGGGTCAGGGCCAGGCTAGGCCGGATCGGCCACCGGGGGAAAGACCGGCCGCCGCGCCGGCGCCGGGACCGGGTCGCTAGGCTGACCGTACCGATCCCAAGCGTTCCGCGCGTACAGGAGGAACCCAGCGTGTCCAGCAACAGCCCGGATGAGCGCAGCCTCGTGCTGATCAAGCCCGACGCGGTCCGCCGCGGCCTGGTCGGCGAGGTCCTCTCCCGCTTCGAGCGCAAGGGGCTGCGGATCGACGCGATGGTGCACCGGACGATGGACGCCGCGCTGGCCGACGCGCACTACGCCGAGCACGTCGACAAGGCGTTCTACCCGCCGCTGAAGGACTTCATGACCGGTGGCCCGCTGGTCGCCCTGGTGCTCTCCGGCGACCAGGTCATCGACGTGGTCCGTGGGCTGGTCGGCGCGACCGACGGCCGCAGGGCCGCCGCCGGCACGATCCGGGGCGACCTGTCGCTGTCCAACCGGGAGAACCTGGTACACGCCTCTGACTCGACGGACAGCGCCAAGCGCGAGATCGGGCTCTGGTTCCCCGAGCTGAGCTGAGCTGACGGCGCCGGGGGTTCAGTCGACCGGCGGCAGCTTCTCCGGGTTGCCCACGACGTAGATCCCGGTGATCCGGCCGGCTGCGGCGGTGACCGTCAACGTGTACCGGCCGCCGTCGGAGCGGGTGAGCAGGATGGCGGGTTCGCCGTTCAACTCCAGCCGACGCGCCGCCCACTCGCGGCGTGGGCCGTAGATCCCGGCGTAGAACCGGGCGACCCGGTCCGCGCCCCGCAGCGGGTTGCGGGCGGAACGCACCCGGCCGCCGCCGTCGTTCCACGCCGTGACGTCCGCGGCCACCAGACTGGTGAGCGTCGCCAGGTCCCCGTTCCGGGCGGCGGCGAGGAACGCCTCCAGCAGCCGCTCACGCTCCGAGCGGCTGGCGGTGAAGCGGCGGCGCTCCTGGCGTACCCGCGTGGCCGCCCGGTGGTGCAGCTGTCGACAGTCCTCGGGGGTCCGGTCCAGGATCTCCGCGATCTCGGCGTACGGCAGGTCGAACGCGGTGTGCAGGACGTACACCGCGCGCTCCGGCGGGGTGAGCCGCTCCAGCACGTGCAGCAGGGCGGTGGACAGCGAGTCGCGCAGCTCCGCGCGGTCCAGCGGGCCGAACGGCGAGGGCTCGGTCGGCACCGGCTCGGGCAGCCACGGCCCGACGTAGGTCTCGCGGGCCGCCTGCCGGGCCCGGAGCCGGTCCATCGCCAGCCGGGTGACCACCCGGGATAGGTAGCGGCGCGGTTCGGCCACGGTGGCGCGGTCCACGCCCAGCCACCGCAGGTACGCCTCCTGGAGCACGTCCTCCGCGTCGTGCCGGCTGCCGAGCAGGCGGTAGGCGAGCCCGAGCAGCATCGGCCGGTGCGTCTGGAGCGCACCGGCCGCCTCTGCCGCCTCGGTCGTCACACCTGCGCCGGGGGCTCCGTGTGCGTGGTCACGGCGATACGATTCCACACGTTGATTGTGGCGATCGCGAGGACCAGATCGGCCAGTTCCTTCTCCGGCCAGACCTTCGCTGCGGCGTCCCACACCTCGTCCGACACCCCGTGCTCGCCGAGCCGGGTCACCGCGTCGGTGAGCGCCAGCGCGGTCTGCTCCCGCTCGTCGAAGAACGACAGCGCCTCCCGCCAGGCGGCCACCGCGAACAGCCGCCGGCTCGACTCGCCGGCGGCGAGGGCGTCGCGGCTGTGCATGTCCACGCAGAACGCGCAGCCGTTCAGCATCGACGCCCGCAGCTTGACCAGCTCCAGCACGGTGTGGTCGACGTTCGCCTGGACGTACTTCTCCAGGCCCGACACGGCCTGGTATCCCTGCGGCGCGACCTCGAAGAGCCTCATTCGTTGCATGACCAACTCCCTGTTCGATCCGACACCGCAACGACGGTTCGACCGGGGCGTGCCGTGACAACCGCGGTGGTGACCCCGGTCACGCGTGGCGGTGGGCCCGGCCGGAGGCCGTCGGAACGGTGTCGGCCAGCACCTCGCGCGGGCGGGGGATCCGGGGGCTGTCATCGACGGTGCCCACCGGTCGGTCGTCGTCGCGCGACGCGGGCCGCGCGACGCGGGCGGCGAGCCGCCGCCCCACCCCGATCGCGGGTAGCTCGACCCACCGGTAGAGCACGTCCGCGAGGATCAGCCCCACCACCACGGCGCCCACGAAGATGACGGTGCCGTGGCGCCCCCTCGTGGGCAGCAACCCGATCGCCACCCCCGCCGCGATGGACTGGACCAGGTACATCGAGTACGACCGTTCGCCGACGAAGACCAGTGGACGGAGCGCCAGTACGCGCGCGAGGAGGCTGCGTGACAGCAGGGCCGGCAGCAGCAGGGCGGCCGCCGCGGCGTAGCTGCCGATCAGCGCCTCCGGGCCGAGCCGGGCCGGCCAGTACCGCACGGCCACCTGGACCGCGACGAAGGCCATGATCACCGCGCTGGCCGTGATCGGGTGGGTCAGCGGCCGGAGCAGGGCGAAGCCCCGGGGGTGCTGCATGATCACGGCGATGAGGCAGCCGAGCAGGATCGCCACGTAGTGGATCGGCCAGCTCAGCCACGCGATCTCCGGCGGGATCAACGCGACGAGGAGCACGAGCAGGCCGAGAGTGACGGCCAGTCGGCGGCGGAAGACGGTGGTCACCAGCACGAACGCGATCGCCGGCCAGAACAGGTAGAACTTCTGCTCGATCCCGATCGTCCAGGAGTGCAGGTACGGGGCGCCGGCCGGCAGGAAGTCGTTGAGCAGGAGCAGGTAGTACGCCAGCGAGCGTTCCACCGCGTCGGCCGTGCCGCTGAGCCGGGCCAGTGCCCAGGTCAGGAAGAGCACCAGCAGGTACACCGGCATGATCCGGAAGAACCGCCGCAGGTAGAACGCGCGCAGTGAGACCCGCCCGTACCGGTGCTCCTCCCGCAGCAGCAGCGTGGTGATCAGGAAACCGGAGAGCACGAAGAACAGGTGGACGCCGATCCAGCCCGTCAGCCAGGCCCAGGACGGGCCACCGAAGTGGAAGGCGAAGACCATGACGGCCGCCACGGCCCGCAGGCCGTCCAGGGCGGGAAAGCGTCGCATGGCCTGGAACTCGTCGTAATCGAGCGGACGCACCGGCGAAGTTTGCGCGAGCCCGCCAACGGGGTCAAGCGGCGACCGTCGTCCAGAGCGGAGCGTGCGGCCGTTCCGGCCGGACAACCGGCGTTCGGGCCCCGGTCATCCGGGCCGCCGATCGCGGTCATCTCCGCCCGGTAGACCGACGGGGTCAACCCATGACCGGGAGGAAGCATGACCGAGCTTGATCGACGTACCCTGCTGCGGGCCGGCTTGGTGGCCGGGGCCGGAGTCGCCGGCGGCGCGCTGCTGGGCGGCGCCGGCGCGAACGCCGCCCCGGCCTGGCGCCCGGCGGGACGCCCCGTGCTCACCCACGGCGTGCAGAGCGGCGACGTGACCGCCGACTCGGCGCTGGTCTGGACGCGGGCCGACCGTGCGGGCCGGATGCTGGTCGAGGTGAGCCGGCGGCCCGACTTCCGGGGCGCGCGGCAGTTGCGTGGCCCGGTGCTCGGCCCGAGCGGAGACTTCACCGGCAAGGTGCGGCTGCGGGGCCTGCCGGACGCCGAGCGGCTGCACTACCGGGTCCGGGTGGAGAGTCTGGAGCGGCACGGGGTGGTCAGCGAGTCGCTGACCGGGTCGCTGACGACCGCGCCGGGCCGGCACCGGCGGCGCGACGTGAGGTTCGTCTGGACCGGGGACATCGTCGGGCAGGGCTGGGGGATCGACCCCAACTACGGCGGACTGTCGATCTTCCGGGCGATGCGGGAGGCCCGTCCGGACTTCTACCTGTGCAGCGGCGACACCGTGTACGCCGACGGCCCGCTGGTCGAGTCGGTGACGCTGCCCGACGGGCGGATCTGGCGCAACCTGGTGACCCCCGAGAAGAGCAAGGTCGCCGAGACGCTTACCGAGTACCGGGGACAGTTCGCCTACAACCTGCTCGACGCGCACCTGCGGGAGTTCGCCGCGGCGGTGCCGCAGATCAACCAGTGGGACGACCACGAGGTCCTCAACAACTGGTACCCGGGGGAGATCCTGGACGACCCGCGCTACACCGAGCAGCGGGTCGACGTGCTCGCCGCGCGGGCCAGTCAGGCGTTCCACGAGTGGCTGCCCGTGCCGGACGACGGGCCGCTGTACCGGCGGATCTCGTACGGGCCGCTGCTGGACGTGTTCGTGCTCGACATGCGTACCCACAAGGACCCCAACGACGGCAACACGTACGCCGACCCGAAGCGCGGTCTGCTCGGCCGCGAGCAGCGGGAGTGGCTGATCCGGGAGCTGAAGCGCTCCACGGCGACCTGGAAGGTGATCGCCAACGACCTGCCGATCGGGGTCGTGGTGCCGGACGGTCCGGGCGCGCAGGAGGGCGTCGCGCAGGGCGACCCCGGTGCGCCGCTCGGTCGTGAGCTGGAGTTCGCCGAGGTGCTGCGGGCCACCCACCGGGCTCAGGTGACCGGCATGGTCTTCCTCACCGCCGACGTGCACTACTCCGCCGCGCACCACTACGACCCGTCCCGGGCGGCGGTCGGTGACTTCACGCCGTTCTGGGAGTTCGTCTCCGGTCCGGCGCACGCCGGCGCGTTCGGCCCGAAAGCCCTGGACGGCACGTTCGGCCCGCAGGCGGTCTTCGTGCACGCCCCGCCGCGCGCCAACACCTCGCCGGCCGAGGGCTTCCAGCACTTCGGCGAGGTGTCGATCGACGGCGAGTCCGCGGCCCTGACAGTTCACCTGCGCGACCGCGACGGCGCCTCCCTCTGGAACACCACCCTCCCCGCCCCCTAACCCCGCCCTCCCACCCTCCCCGCCGTCCCCTGTTGATCAAGAGGTTTGCGTCAGGATTTGGCGCGACGCTGACGCAAACCTCTTGATCAACGGAAGCATCCGCCGGGGTGGGGTGCACGCGGGATTACTCGGCGGCGGAGTGATGGGCGGGTCTTGTATCGTTGAGCACCGTAAGGCGATGACCCGGCCATCACCGGTGAGCCTCCGGAAGAACAGCCGGGCAACCGGCCCAGTAGAACCGGACGGGTGCGGCCCGTCACAGCCGGCAAATGAGCGGGCGGTCGATCCTGACCGCCAAGCGGGGTGGTACCGCGGGCCACCCGGGAGCGCCGTCGTCGGCGTACCCGGAAGGTTCGTCCTCGCAGACCCACGTTGAGTGAGCTGCGAGGAGAGCGACAGGCGATGGCCTATCCGTTGCACGACCCGACCGCCGCCGGTGTCCCGGCGAGCCCGGACCTGCCCGCGGTCGAGCGCCGGGTGCTGGAGCACTGGACGGCCGACAAGACCTTCGAGGCGTCGGTCGAGGCCCGCCCCGCCGGCACCGACGGCAAGAACGAGTACGTCTTCTACGACGGCCCGCCGTTCGCCAACGGCCTGCCGCACTACGGCCACCTCTTCACCGGCTACGTCAAGGACGTGGTGCCGCGCTACCAGACCATGCGCGGCCGGCACGTCGAGCGCCGCTTCGGCTGGGACTGCCACGGCCTGCCCGCCGAGGTGGTGGCCGAGAAGCAGCTCGGCATCACCAGCAAGGCGGAGATCATCGACCTGGGCGTGGCCCGGTTCAACGAGGCCTGCCGCACCTCGGTGCTGGAGTTCACCCAGGACTGGGAGCGGTACATCAACCGGCAGGCCCGCTGGGTCGACTTCGCCAACGACTACAAGACCCTCGACCTGGACTACATGGAAAGCGTCATGTGGGCCTTCAAGACCCTGCACGACAAGGGTCTGATCTACGAGGGTTTCCGGGTGCTGGCGTACTGCTGGCGCTGCGAGACGCCGCTGTCGAACACCGAGACCCGGATGGACGACGTCTACCGGGACCGGCACGACCCCACCCTGTCGGTGTGGTTCGGGCTGACCGCCGACGAGTCCGCGCCGGAACCGGTGCGCGGGCCGGTCAAGCTGGGCGTCTGGACCACCACGCCGTGGACCCTGCCGTCGAACCTTGCGCTCGCCGTCGGCCCCGACATCGAGTACGCGGTGCTGGAACGCGACGGCGAGCGGTTCGTGGTGGGTGCCGCGCGGCTCGGGGCGTACGCCAAGGAGCTGGAGGGGTACGAGCAGGTCGGCACGGTGTACGGCCGGGACCTGGTCGGGCGCCGCTACACACCGCTGTTCGACTTCCTCGTCGAGCAGGCGGGCGAGAACGCCTACCAGGTGCTCGGCGCGGAGTTCGTCACCACCGAGGACGGCACCGGGATCGTGCACCTCGCCCCGGCGTTCGGCGAGGACGACCAGAACGTCTGCAACGCCGCCGGCATCCCCACCATCGTCACGGTGGACGACCACACCCGGTTCACCGCGCTGGTCCCGCCGTACCAGGGTGAGCAGGTCTTCGACGTCAACAAGCCGGTGATCCGCGAGCTGAAGGACCGGGGGGTGGTGCTCAAGCAGGACACCTACACCCACTCGTACCCGCACTGCTGGCGCTGCGACACCCCGCTGGTCTACAAGGCGGTGTCGTCCTGGTTCGTCGCGGTGACGCAGTTCCGGGACCGGATGGTCGAGCTGAACCAGGAGATCAACTGGACGCCCGGCCACATCAAGGACGGCTCGTTCGGCAAGTGGCTGGCCAACGCACGGGACTGGTCGATCAGCCGGAACCGGTTCTGGGGCTCCCCGATCCCGGTGTGGAAGTCCGACGACCCGAACTACCCGCGCCTGGACGTCTACGGCTCCCTCGCGGACATCGAGCGGGACTTCGGCGTACGCCTCACCGACCTGCACCGGCCGGCGGTGGACGACCTGGTCCGCCCGAACCCGGACGACCCGACCGGTCAGTCGATGATGCGTCGGGTGCCGGAGGTGCTGGACTGCTGGTTCGAGTCCGGTTCGATGCCGTTCGCCCAGGTGCACTACCCGTTCGAGAACGCGGACTGGTTCGAGCACCACTACCCAGGTGACTTCATCGTCGAGTACATCGGGCAGACCCGCGGCTGGTTCTACACCATGCACGTGCTGGCCACCGCGCTGTTCGACCGGCCGGCGTTCCGCAACTGCCTGAGCCACGGCATCCTGCTCGGCTCGGACGGGCGCAAGATGTCCAAGAGCCTGCGCAACTACCCGGACGTCTACCACGTCTTCGACGCGTACGGCTCGGACGCGATGCGGTGGATGCTGATGTCCTCGCCGGTGCTGCGCGGCGGTGACATGGCGGTCACCGAGGCGGGCATCCGTGACGCCGTCCGGCAGGTGCTGCTGCCGCTGTGGAACGTCTGGTACTTCTTCACGCTCTACGCCAACGCGGACGGGTACCAGGCGCGGCGGCGCACCGACTCGACGCACCTGCTCGACAGGTACGTGCTGGCGAAGACCAACGAGCTGGTGTCGACGGTCAGCGCGCAGATGGACGCGTACGACATCTCCGGCGCCTGCGCCACCGTGCGGTCCTACCTGGACGCGCTGACCAACTGGTACGTGCGCCGCTCGCGGGACCGGTTCTGGTCCGGCGACGCCAACGCGTTCGACACCCTGTCGACCGTGCTGGAGACGCTCTGCCGGGTGGTGGCGCCGCTGGCGCCGCTGACCGCGGAGGAGATCTGGCGCGGGCTGACCGGGGAGCGCTCGGTGCACCTGACCGACTGGCCGGAGGCGAGCGAGTTCCCGGCCGACCACGACCTGGTCGCCGCCATGGACAACGTGCGGGCCGTGGCCTCGGCGGCGCTGTCCCTGCGCAAGGCCAAGGGTCTGCGGGTACGGCTGCCGCTGTCGAAGCTGACCGTGGCCTCGCCGGCGGCGGAGCAGCTGCGACCGTTCGCCGATCTGATCGCCGACGAGGTCAACGTGAAGGCGGTGGAGTTCAGCGCCGAGCTGGCCGCGTACTGCGAGCAGGTGTTGACCGTGGTGCCCCGGGCGCTCGGCCCGCGCGTCGGCAAGCAGGTCCAGCAGGTGATCAAGGCGGTCAAGGCGGGCGAGTGGGAGCTGGTCGACGGCGCCCCGGTGGCCGCCGGCATCACCCTGGCCGAGGGCGAGTACGAGCTGCGCCTGGTCGCCGCCGACGCCGAGCACTCCGCGCCGCTGCCCGGCGGCGAGGGCGTGGTCGTGCTGGACACCGAAGTCACCCCGGAGTTGGCCGCCGAGGGCCTGGCCCGCGACGTGGTGCGGGTGGTGCAGCAGGCCCGCCGCGACGCCGACCTGGACGTCTCCGACCGGATCGTGGTGTCGGTGTCGGCGTCCGAGGAGGTGCGCGCGGCGGTGAGCGCGTACGTCGATTTCGTCGCCGGTGAGGTGCTGGCCGACTCGATCGACTTCGCCGAGGGCCTCGACGGTTTCGCCGGCGAGGTGGGCGAGGGCGAGCGGGTGACGGTCGTCGTCCGCCGGGTGTAACGCGCGGGTAGCGGACGCCTCCCCACCTCCGTCCGGGAGGTGTGGAGGCGTCCGCTACCGTGACACCGCCTGCTCGCACCTCATCTGCCGGAGGACCAGTGCCCCTGCTCTACACCATCGGCAAGCTCACCGTGGCGCCCACGCTGCGGTTGGCGTTCCGCCCGACCGTGGAGGGTCTGGAACACGTGCCGGAGACCGGCGGCGCGATCTTCGCCGGCAACCATCTCTCGGTGGCCGACGAGCTGTTCCTCGGCACGGTGGTGCCCCGGCACCTGGCGTTCTGGGCCAAGTCGGAGTACTTCAAGGGCACCGGCGTGAAGGGCGCGTTCTCGAAGTTCGTCCTCACGGGTCTGGGCGCGATCCCGGTCGAGCGGGCCGGTGGGCGGGCCGCGCTGTCCGCGTTCGACGCCGCCATCCCGGCGTTGCAGGGTGGTGACCTGGTGGTGGTCTACCCGGAGGGCACCCGCTCCCCGGACGGCAAGCTCTACCGGGGGCGGACCGGGGCGGCCCGGCTGGCCATCTCCGCCGGTGTGCCGATCATCCCGGTCGGCACGATCGGCACGGACAAGGCTCAGCCGATCGGCGCCCGGGTGCCCCGCCCCGGCAGCGCCAAGATCACCGTCCGGTTCGGCAAGCCGCTGGACTTCACCGGTCGCCCGGACGACCGCGCCTCGCTGCGCCAGATGACCGACGAGCTGATGAGCGAGATCCAGAAGCTCACCGGCCAGGAGTACGTCCCGCGCTACGCCCCGCCGCGCGCCCACCCGGACCCGACCGGCGACGTCTGACCGGCGACGCCTGATCCGCGGGCCGGGGTCGTGTTGCCCCGGGATCTGCGGCGCTTGGCCCGCGCTGACCACGCGATGTGTGGCGCGGCGCCGGGACTGCGGCGTCTGAACCGCGCCGGGCCGGGGTCTCGGTTCCTTCCCGCGCGTCTGGCCGCCCACGGCGGACCCTTCGTCCGGGGCACTCGCTCCTCGAAGCGGCATTCCTGTGAGTCATAAAGATGACTCACAGGAATGCCGGTCTCCGGCCCGCTTCGTCCGCGTGACGTCACGGGGCGTAACGGGGCCGCCGGTGGTCGCGGTTCCGCTGACCCACTCGGGTCCGCGATCCGCCGCCCGGCCCGGCCCCGCGATCCGCCGGCGGCCCGGCCCGCCCCGCCGTCGACGGTGCGGCGTCGCTCCTGTGGCCGGGGCGCGGCTCAGCCCCGCTCGGGCTGAACGATCTGGCCGCGCAAGGTTTTCAGCAGGTCGGCGCTGTCGACGACGGAGAGTCGGGTGAACACTCCGGTGGCGATGCTGCCGTGGTCGACCGAGGTGCACACCACCACGTCGCCGTCGGCCGGCCGGCCGATCGCGCAACGCTCGTGCCGACCCCGTACGCCGGTCTGCACCGTCTCGGGCGACTCCAGCGCGTAGCGCTCCTTGAGCCGCGTGATTTCCGCGTTCGCGTCCGCCTCCGGGTTCAGCCGGAAGCCGGTGCCGCCGAAGACCGTCACCCGCTTGCCGTCCCCCGTGGCGTAGACGCCGGCGAAGGTGTCCTCGGCCAGCCAGTTCTCCTGGCGTACCTCGTTCTCCAGCTGTCGGGCCGCCGCGGCGCTGCCGTCGTCCTGACGCAGGCTCAGATCGGCGACCTGCTCGGGCAGCGCGGCGCGGGCCGGGTACTGCGACGAGATCGGCAGGCCGTAGTAGGCGGGACATCCGCAGCAGCAGGCCAGGGTGAGCAGCAGAAGCCACGGCCAGCGACGCCGACGGCGGACCGGGACCGGCACGTACCCCTTCGGGGCCTCCCAGCCCGGCGGTGGCGTCACAGGCGGTGGCGTGGCCGACCGCCGACCCCGCCGCTGCTTCGGCACCCGGGCGGGCGGCGCCGGCCGCACCGGCGCGGTGGGTCGGCCCGTGCCGGGCTGCGCCGGCAGGGCGGGCCGGGCTGGCGGCGCCGGGTGGGCTGGCGGCGCCGGGTAGGTGGGTCGCGCCGGGTAGGCGGGCGACGTCGGGTGGGCGGGTGACGGCGACACCGGGTGCATCCCCACCGGCGGTGCGGGCGGCCCGGACCACTGCCGGGTCGACGGGGGCGCCGGGTAGTCCAACGTCGGGGGCAGCGGGGGCAGTTCGGCGGAGGGCAGGTCCCAGCCGCCGGTGTCCACCCCGGCCCACGGGTCGACCGGGGTGCGGTGCTCGGGCGGCTGCTCGGGCAGGGGCGGCGGCGGGGTCGGCTCGGCCGACTCACCCCAGGCACGCCTGCGCGGCAGCTGAGGAGGGACCGGCGCGGACCCACTCCACCGCGGCGCGGGGGCCACCGTGGGCGCGGCGGGGGAGTCCGCGGACGCGGCCGGCTGGGCCGCGGGCTCCTGGGCCGTTGGCTCCGGCTGGGCCGCGGCTTCCTGGGCCGTCGGTTCCGGCTGGGCCGCGGCTTCCTGGGCCGTTGGCTCCGGCTGGGCCGCGGGCTCCTGGGCCGTTGGCTCCGGCTGGGCCGCGGGCTTCTGGGCCGTGGGTTCGGGCTGGTCGGGGGCGGTGGGGTGGTCCGGTGGTACGGGTGGGGAGGTCGACTCGTCGGCGACCGCCGGAGCGTCGTCCGGCTCCGGGCCCGGGGTGCGCCCGTCGGCCGGCCGTGCTCCCGGCTGGGGCTCCGGCATCGCGGCAATCTCCTCTCGCGCCGGTCCGAGGTTAGTACCGCGTCGCCACCGCCGCCGCCCGGGCATCCAGGCGGAGTGCGTGCACAGGTGGTTGGTCGGGCGGCATCGTGGCGTGCGCGCGGTCACCGGCGGGCGGGCGCGTACCCTTGGGCATCATGAGTGCCCCGTCCACGACGCCGCGCGCGGCCGCGACCAATTCCGTCTGGCCCCGGCTCGAGCCGCTGCTCCCTCAGGTCTCCAAGCCCATCCAGTACGTCGGCGGTGAGCTGGGCGCGGTGGTCAAGGACTGGGACGCCGCGACGGTGCGCTGGGCGCTCATGTACCCCGACGCGTACGAGGTGGGCCTGCCCAACCAGGGTGTGCAGATCCTCTACGAGGTGCTCAACGAGCTGCCCGACACCCTCGCCGAGCGGACGTACGCGGTCTGGCCCGACCTGGAGAACCTGATGCGCACGCACGGCGTGCCGCAGTTCACCGTCGACGCGCACCGGCCGGTACGCGATTTCGACGTCTTCGGCATCTCCTTCTCCACCGAGCTGGGCTACACCAACATGCTCACCGCGATCGACCTGGCCGGCATCCCGATGCTGGCCGCCGACCGCACCGACGCCGACCCGGTGATCGTGGCCGGTGGGCATGCCGCCTTCAACCCGGAGCCGATCGCCGACTTCATCGACGCCGCCGTTCTCGGCGACGGCGAGGAGGCGGTCCTGGAGATCACCGCGATCGTCCGGGAGTGGAAGGCCGAGGGCTCCCCGGGTGGCCGCGACGAGCTGCTGCTGCGGCTGGCCCGCACCGAGAGCGTGTACGTCCCGCGTTTCTACGACGTGGACTACCTCCCGGACGGGCGGATCCAGCGGGTCGTGCCGAACCGGGCAGACGTGCCGTTCCGGGTGCACAAGCGCACAACGATGGACCTGGACGCGTGGCCGTACCCGAAGAAGCCCCTCGTCCCGCTCGCCGAGACGGTGCACGAGCGGTACGCGGTGGAGATCTTCCGGGGCTGCACCCGGGGCTGCCGGTTCTGCCAGGCGGGCATGATCACCCGTCCGGTGCGGGAGCGGTCGATCACCACCGTCGGGCAGATGGTGCGCGAGGGCCTGGAGTTCTCCGGCTTCTCCGAGGTGGGCCTGCTGTCGCTCTCCTCGGCCGACCACTCGGAGATCGGCGACATGTGCTCCGGCCTGGCCGAGCAGTACGCGGGCACCAACGTGTCGCTGTCGCTGCCGTCGACCCGGGTCGACGCGTTCAACATCGACCTCGCGCAGGAGTTGTCCCGCAACGGGCGGCGTACCGGCCTGACCTTCGCCCCGGAGGGCGGGTCGGAGCGGATCCGCAAGGTCATCAACAAGATGGTGTCGAAGGAAGACCTGATCCGGACGGTCGTCACCGCGTACAGCAACGGTTGGCGGCAGGTGAAGCTGTACTTCATGTGCGGCCTGCCCACCGAGACCGACGACGACGTCCTTGAGATCGCCGACATGGCCCACGAGGTGATCAAGGCCGGTCGGGCCGCGACCGGCTCGAAGGACATCCGCTGCACGGTCTCCATCGGCGGGTTCGTGCCGAAGCCGCACACCCCGTTCCAGTGGGCTGCCATGGAGCGCCCGGAGGTCATCGACCACCGGCTCAAGATCCTCAAGCAGGCCATCAACTCGGACCGCTCGTTGGGCCGGGCCATCGGCTACCGCTACCACGACGGCGAGCCGTCGCTGATCGAGGGCCTGCTCTCCCGGGGTGACCGCCGGGTCGGCTCGGTGATCCGCAAGGTGTGGGAGGACGGCGGCCGGTTCGACGGGTGGAGCGAGCACTTCTCCTACCAGCGCTGGGTGGACGCGGCGGCCGAGACGCTGCCGGCGTTCGGGGTGGATCTCGACTGGTACACCACCCGCCAGCGCGACGAGCTGGAGGTCCTTCCCTGGGACCACCTGGACTCGGGCCTGGACAAGGACTGGCTCTGGCAGGACTGGCAGGATTCGCTGAGCGAGTTCGAGCAGGACGACTGCCGGTGGACCCCGTGCTTCGATTGCGGCGTCTGTCCCTCGATGGACACCGAGATCCAGATCGGCCCCACCGGCAAGAAGCTCCTGCCCCTGACGCCGATCAAGGGCCTGAAAACCCCCACGCTCTGACCCCCGGCCCTCCCGGCCCCGCCCGTCGCCCGCGTCGATCATGAAGTTGTTGCCCGGAACACCGCGTGTCGCCGACAATAACTTCATGATCAACCGGTGCTGAGTTCCGAGGAGCGAGACGATCAGTAAGAAAAACCAGCCGGAGGGTGGGCAGGCGCCGGTCGTTCAGCGCGCCCGCATCCGGTACGCCAAGCGCGGACCGCTGCGGTTCACCTCGCACCGGGACTTCGCCCGGGCGTTCGAGCGTGCGCTGCGCCGTGCCGCCGTACCGATCGCGTTTTCCCAGGGCTTCACCCCGCACCCGAAGATCTCCTACGCCAGCGCCGCGCCCACCGGGGTGGCGAGCGAGGCGGAGTACCTGGAGATCGGCCTTCAGGCGCCGGTCGAGCCGGAGGCGCTGCGCACCGCGCTCGACGCCGCGCTCTCACCCGGGCTGGACGTGCTGGAGGTGGTGATCGCCGAGGGCGGCAGCCTGGCGGACCGCATCGAGGCGTCGCACTGGCACATCGAGCTGCCCGAGGTCGACACGGAGACGCTGCGCGCCGCCGTGGACGCCTTCACCGCTGCCGACGAGGTGCTGGTCGAGCGGATGACCAAGCAGGGGCGACGCACCTTCGACGCCCGTGCGGCGGTTATGTCGATCGATGTCCTCTCCCCGACGCAGACGCCTTCCGGGGCGCCGGCCGTACCGTGTGCGATACTCGAACTGGTCGTGCGGCAGGTCACCCCGTCCGTACGGCCCGATGACGTCCTTTCCGGCCTCCGCGTGGTGGCCGACCTGGAGCCGCCGGTCTCGCCGAGGGTGACCCGGCTGGCTCAGGGCACGCTGACCGCGCAGGGTGCGATCGTGGATCCGTTGGATGCGGATCGCGGCGGGGCAGCCATCGTTGGGCACTGACCGACGGTCAGCGCTCTTGCAGGCAGACTTCGGCGGTCGCGCACCACGCGCGCCCGGCGGAAACACTTTTGCGGCGACCCTGCGTGGCAGCGCTCACCCGCGCCCGGGGCAGCCAGAACTGGAGAACGTCCATGCTCGAGAACGAGCCCGAGGGCGGCGAACGGACCGGTTCACAGCCGGCCGGCGACACCGCTGACCAGAGCACCACCACCGACGGCGCCGCCGGCGCGCAGCAGGCGGGCGCGGAGAGCGCCGAGGCTGCCGCACCGCCACGGCGGGCGCGGGCCACCCGGCGTCGGGCCGCTCCGCTCAACCAGCCGGAGCAGGCCGAGGCGCCCGTCGAGGCGTCCGCCGGCGGGTCCGGCGCCGTCGAGTCGCCGCAGGCGGAGGTCTTCGCCCCGGTCTCCGGTGACCTGGACGTCGCCCCGAAGACCCCCCGACGCCGGCGCAAGGCGGCCCCCGTCGAGACGACCGCCGAGGAGCCGCTGGTCGCCGCCAGCGCGGAGCTGGCCTCCCCCGAGGTCGTTCCTCCGGTCAAGGTGACCCGCACCCGGCGCAAGAAGGCAACGCCCGCCGTCGAGGAGCCGCCGGCCGTCGTGGAGCCCGCCGCCGCCGAGGAGCCCGCCGTCGAGGAGCCCGCCGCAGAGGAGCCCTCCGCCGAGGGGGACGCCGCTGAGACGTCGGCGGAGTCCGACCTGCGTCAGGCGGAAGCCGAGCTGAACGAGGCGCAGACCCCGCCGGACGGAACCGGCGCCGAGCAGGCGTTCGGTGACGCGCGGGAGCGCTCCGGCGAGGTGGCGCCCGGTGTCGCCGTGGCGAACGTGGCCGATGAGCCGATCGAGCCTGCCGAGGTCGTCGAGGCCGAGCAGCCGCGCACCCGCCGTCGGCGGGCCGCGCTCTCCGCACCCACAGTGCTGTTCATGGCACCCCAGCCGGACGCCGTGCCGGTGACCCGGCCGGCGGAGCCCGCTCCGGTGGCCGAGGAGCCGGCCGTCGAGGCCGAGCCGTCCCGTCGACGGCGGCGCGGTCGCCGCGACCTCGAGCCGGTGGAGCCGGTCGAGGCCGAGGAGGAGCCGACCGAGGAGGCCGACGAGGCCATCGAGGCGGACGAGGACGACGAGGACAGCGCCGCCGCGCGTCGCCGCCGTCGGCGTGGCCGCCGGGGTCGGGGCCGGGGCAAGGGCGGTGCCGACGACGCCGAGGACGAGGAGTCCGACGAGGCGGCGCAGGCCGACGAGGAGGAGACCGCCGAGGCCGAGGCCGAGGGGGACGAGGACGAGGAGTCCGAGGGCGGGGACGGGTTGACCCGTCGTCGCCGTCGTCGCCGCCGTCGCGGCGCCGGTGACACCGAGGGAGCCGCCGACGACGGTGTGCCCACCGTGGTCAAGATCCGCGAGCCGCGGCGCACGGTCGACGAGGTCCAGGGCGTGTCCGGCTCGACCCGGCTGGAGGCCAAGCGCCAGCGTCGCCGGGACGGGCGGGAGCAGCGGCGTACGCGGCCGCCGATCCTCAGCGAGTCGGAGTTCCTGGCCCGCCGGGAGGCGGTCGATCGGGTCATGGCGGTCCGGCAGCGTGGTGACCGCACCCAGATCGCCGTCCTGGAGGACGGTGTGCTGGTCGAGCACTACGTCACCCGTAACTCCTCGGGCACCATGGCCGGCAACGTCTACCTGGGCAAGGTGCAGAACGTGCTGCCCAGCATGGAGGCGGCGTTCGTCGACGTCGGCCGGGGCCGCAACGCGGTGCTGTACGCCGGCGAGGTCAACTGGGACACCTCCGGCCTGGAGGGGCGTGCCCGCTCGATCGAGCAGGCGCTGCGCTCCGGCGACTCGGTGCTGGTCCAGGTCACCAAGGACCCGATCGGGCACAAGGGCGCCCGGCTGACCAGCCACATCGCCCTCTCCGGCCGGCACCTGGTCTACGTGCCCAACGGCAACGCGTCCGGGATCAGCCGCAAGCTGCCGGACACCGAGCGCAAGCGGCTGCGCGACGTGCTCAAGAAGCTGGTCCCGGACGGCGCGGGCGTGATCGTCCGCACCGCCGCCGAGGGCGCCAGCGAGGACGAGCTGGCCCGCGACGTCAAGCGGCTCCAGGCGCAGTGGGAGGACATCCAGGCCAAGGCCGCCGAGGGTGGCGCCCCGGCGCTGCTCTACGGGGAGCCGGACCTGGTCATCCGCGTGGTCCGGGACCTGTTCAACGAGGACTTCCGCGAGCTGGTGATCGAGGGCGAGCAGTCGTACGACATCGTCGAGTCGTACCTGTCGCACGTCTCTCCGGACCTGGTCGACCGGGTGCGCCGGCACGTCGGGACGAGCGACGTCTTCGCCGAGTACCGGATCGACGAGCAGATCATCAAGGGCCTGGACCGCAAGGTCTTCCTGCCCTCCGGCGGCTCGCTGGTGATCGACAAGACCGAGGCCATGACGGTCGTCGACGTCAACACCGGTAAGTACACCGGCTCCGGGGGCAACCTGGAGGAGACCGTCACCCGCAACAACCTGGAGGCGGCGGAGGAGATCGTCCGCCAGCTCCGGTTGCGCGACATCGGCGGCATCGTGGTGATCGACTTCATCGACATGGTGCTGGAGTCGAACCGGGAGCTGGTGCTGCGCCGACTCACCGAGTGCCTGGGCCGGGACCGGACCAAGCACCAGGTCACCGAGATCACCTCGCTCGGTCTGGTGCAGATGACCCGTAAGCGGATCGGCGCGGGCCTGCTGGAGGCGTTCAGCGAGACCTGCGAGTGCTGCAAGGGCCGGGGCGTCATCATCCACACCGAGCCGGTGCCGGAGAAGCCGCATACCGGTGGGGCCGCGGAGAAGGTCAAGGCGGTCGCCTCGTCGGCGCCGGCCGCTCCGGCCGTCGAGGCCGGCACCGCGTCGTCCCGCCGCCGGGCGCGCAAGAGCGCCCCGGCCGAGCGCGCGGTGGTCGAGGTCGTCGACACCGACACCAGCGTCGAACCGGACGCCGACTACCAGGACACCATGGGGTACGACCTGTCCCGCTACGAGGCGGAGACCGAGGCGGCGCCGGCGGTGTCCGACAGCCTGCAGGGCGAGTCGGCCCGGCTGGCCGCGGCGGACGACCCGGACGCGCTCGCCGACGGCGACACCGACGAGGAGGCCGGTGGCGCGGGGCGTCGCCGCTCCCGCCGCGGTGGCGCTCGTCGGCGGACCCGCCCCTGACGGCCTGACCGGCCCGGTGTTTGACGAGGTCCCTTTCCCGGCAATGTGACGGGGAGGGACCTCGCCGTTCCGGTCACCCCTGGGCCGGGAGCGGTCGCCCCCCGGTCAGGAGAAGAAGATGCCTCGCCTGCTCGCCGTCACCGTGCTGGGGGCCGTGCTCGCCGTCGGAGCCGCCTGCTCCGCCGACCGGTCGGTCGATGCGGGCCCGACCGGCGCGACCGCCGGGGCTTCCGGCCCGGCCGCCGGGTCCGGAGGCGCTCCCGGCGAATCGACCGGTACGCCGGTGGGTGGCGGTGTCGCGGGCGGCAACCGGCAGGTGTGCGCCGAGGCGCAGCAGGCCGGCGCCGCCGCCGTCCGGGAGTACGTGGCGGAGCTGGGCCGGATGGTCGCGGCGGTGGGTGCGGGGGACACCGCCACCGCCGATGCGGCCCGCACGAGGGCGCGGACGGCGCTGGCCGGCTGGCAGGCCGCGCTGCGGGAGCAGTCGGCGCGGTCGACCGATCCGCAGCTCAAGACGCTGCTCAGTGACCTCGGTACGGAGGTCGCCGCACTCGGCGCGGACGTCGAGTCGATCGACGAGACCGAGCTGGACCGGCTCCAGCAGCGCCTCGACCAGCTCTGCGCCCGCTGACCAGGGCGGGCCGGTTTGGGGTCCGGGCCGGCAATGGCGTACTCTTGCCTGCGGCCCACCTTTGGTGTGCCGAGTTCCCGTGTGCCCGCGCCGCCGTGCACTGCTACCCGGCGAGCCGCCGCGGGGACGACCGCCAGCAGCCTCAACGACAGGGAGTCCGCCTCCGATGTACGCGATCGTCAAGACCGGCGGCAAGCAGTACAAGGTCGCCGAGGGCGACGTGATCGAGGTCGAGAAGCTCACCGGTGCCCCCGGTGACGCGGTGAAGCTCACCGCGGTGCTCCTCGTCGACGGTGACGACCTGGTGACCGACGCGGCGAAGCTTGCCGAGGTCGCGGTGTCCGGCGAGATCGCCGCGCACACCAAGGGCCCGAAGATCCGGATCCACAAGTTCAAGAACAAGACCGGCTACCACAAGCGCCAGGGTCACCGCCAGCCGTTGACCCAGGTCAAGGTGACCGGCATCTCCAGCGGGAAGTAGGTCGTCCTCCAATGGCTCACAAAAAGGGTGCGTCCAGCTCGCGTAACGGTCGTGACTCCGCGGCCCAGCGACTCGGCGTGAAGCGCTTCGGTGGTCAGGTCGTCAGCGCCGGTGAGATCATCATCCGGCAGCGTGGCACCAAGTTCCACCCCGGTGACCTGGTCGGCCGTGGCGGCGACGACACGCTGTTCGCGCTGTCGGCCGGTGCGGTCCTGTTCGGCACCAAGCGCGGTCGCAAGACCGTCAGCATCGTTCCGCAGCAGTAGCTCTCGGGCTTAAGCGGGCCGCGGACCTCCGGGTCCCGGCCCGCTTAGCCTTTTTCACGAAGTGCGAGGTGGACCTCGCTGGAAGGATTGACGCCGTGGCGACGTTCGTTGACCGGGTCGTCCTGCATCTGCAGGCCGGCGATGGTGGGCACGGTTGTGTCTCGATCCACCGCGAGAAGTTCAAGCCCTTCGGCGGGCCGGACGGCGGCAACGGCGGGCACGGCGGCAGCGTGTCGCTGGTGGTCGACCCGCAGGTGACCACGCTGCTCGACTTCCACTTCCACCCGCACGTCAAGGCCGACAACGGCAAGGGCGGCGCCGGGTCGAACCGGGACGGGGCCAACGGCCACAACCTGGTGCTGAAGGTGCCCAACGGCACGGTGGTCCAGACCACCGACGGCACCGTGCTGGCCGACATGGTCGGCGCCGGCACCACCTTCGAGGTGGCCCGGGGCGGGCGCGGCGGGCGCGGCAACGCCTCGTTGGCCAACGCCAAGCGCAAGGCTCCGGGCTTCGCCGAGCTGGGCGAGCCCGGCGACCAGCTGGACATCGTGCTGGAGCTGAAGAGCGTCGCCGACGTGGGCCTGGTGGGCTTCCCGTCGGCCGGTAAGTCGTCGCTGATCTCGGTGATCTCCGCCGCGAAGCCGAAGATCGCCGACTACCCGTTCACCACCCTGGTGCCCAACCTCGGTGTGGTCCGGATGGACAACCACACCTTCACCGTCGCCGACGTGCCGGGCCTGATCCCGGGCGCGGCCACCGGCAAGGGCCTGGGCCTGGAGTTCCTGCGGCACATCGAGCGCTGCGCGGTGCTGGTGCACGTCATCGACTCGGCGACCCTGGAGCCCGGCCGCGACCCGGTCGCCGACATCGACGCCATCGAGGCCGAGCTGAGCCAGTACGGCGGGCTGACCGACCGCCCACGGCTGGTGGCCGTGAACAAGGTCGACGTGCCGGACGGCCGGGACCTCGCCGAGATCGTCCGCCCGGATCTGGAGGAGCGCGGCTACCGCGTGTTCGAGGTCTCCGCGGCCACCCGGGAGGGGCTCAAGGAGCTGACGTACGCGATGGCCGAGCTGGTCGAGGCGGAGCGCAAGGCGGCGCCGCCGGCCGAGCCGACCCGGATCGTGATCCGACCGATGGCCGTGGACGACGCCGGCTTCACCATCACGGCCGAGGCCGACGGCTCGTTCACCGTCCGCGGCGTACGCCCGGAGCGGTGGGTCAAGCAGACCAACTTCGACAACGACGAGGCGGTCGGCTACCTCGCCGACCGGCTGGCCCGGCTCGGCGTGGAGGACAAGCTCGCCAAGGCCGGCGCCCAGCCCGGTGACCTGGTCCGGATCGGTGAGCGCGAGTTCGACTGGCAGCCGACGCTGTACGCGGGTGTGGAGTTCGCGCCCGGCAACCGGGGCACCGACGTCCGCCTGGAGGAGAAGTCGAACCGGGCCTCGGCGGCGGAGCGGCTCGCCGCCCGCAAGGCCCGCCGGGTGCGCTCGGCGGACGAGGTGGGCGCGGACTCGTCCGACGACGACGTCGAGGACATCGAGGACGAGGACGACGCCGAGTAGCCCGTTGCTCTCCGTGATCGGGACGACTGCCGGAAACCTTCGCGAAATCCACCCCGCCTAGCGTGGGGTGATGCTGATCGAGTCGCGGCCCGCCACCGATCCCGAGATCGCCGCCCTGGTCGTCGCCCAGCAGCGTGAGCTGCGCGAGGCCGACGGCGGGCTGGACGGGCAGGTCACCGTCGCCCACGACGACATCCGTTACCTGGCGGTGGTGGTGCACGGCCGGGCGGTCGCCTGCGGCGGGCTCCAGTCGCTCGACGCCGTCACCGGCGAGGTCAAGCGGATGTACGTCCGGCCCGCGTACCGGGGCCGGGGCATCGCCCGCCAACTGCTCGCCGCGTTGGAGGAGTGCGCGTTCCGGCAGGGGCACACGGTGGTCTGCCTGGAGACCAGCACGTACCTGCCGGCGGCCATCGGGCTGTACACCTCGTGCGGCTACGAGCCGGTCCCGGTGTACGGGGAGTACGTCGGCAACCCGTACAGCGTCTGTTTCGCCAAGCGGCTCCCGGTCGCGGCCTGACGGCGACGGGTCGCTCGCCCGCGGTGGCGGTCAGGCGCCGTGAATCGGCAGGTCAAGGCCGGTCGATCGGGGTGTCCAGGCGCCCACCGGTGCCCACCTGGTTGGACAGCAGCAGCCCGAGCGCGAGCATGCCGAAGCCGAGGGCGAGGTGCAGCCAGTTGTCGGCGTCGTTGACCGGCAGGATGTTCGCTCCGGCCTCGGGGTCGACCGCCTCGATCCCCAGGCCGTACAGCCAGAGGGCCAGGTAGATCGCGCCGCCGCCGGCCAGGAAGAGCCGGGCGCCGGCGACGCTGCGGGCCAGCACCAGGCCCACCAGCCCGAACAGCAGGTGCACCGCGTTGTGCAGGATCGACACCTGGAACAGCCCGAGCAGCTTGGCGTCCGAGTGGTGCCCGGCGAAGGTCAGCTCGCCGTAGTCGGTGGTGATGCCGGGGATGTAGCCGAGGATTCCGATCAGCAGGAAGACCCCGGCCACGACCAGCGCGACCACCTGCACCCGGGGTCGGGAGGCTGCAGGTCGGCCACCTCGCGCGTCTCGTGCCATCCCTGCCCCCTTTTCGTGGATCTGCCGGTCCCGCGAACCTCGCTGTCCGCAGCGGCGACGTGACGCAGCCCGACGATCCTCCATTTTGAAGTCGATCCCACCGGCCGCGCAGAGAAATGCACGAACAGGTATGGAAGCCGAAACGCAGGGTAGGTGAGTTGTCAGCGGCCACGGCGTCACGGCCGCATCCCCCCAGCACAACCGCGACGACTTTCCGAGCGGAAGGGAAATCATGACTTACGAAGTGTCACCCACGTCTTCCACGTACGGGCACGAGTCCACCAACGGCGGCGGCGTCCGCGAGCAGGCCCGCCACGTCGGGTCCGAGGCGGCGCACGCCGGTGGGGCGGTCGCCCAGACCGCGAAGGAGCAGGGCACCGAGGTCGGCCGCGAGGCCGCCCGGCAGGCCCGCAACCTCTACGGCGAGGCCCGCACTCAGCTCGCCAGCCAGACCGGTGAGCAGCAGCGCCGGGCCGCCGGCGGACTGCGGTCGATCGCCGACGAGATGCGCACCATGGCCGAGCAGGGTGGCCAGGCCGGCCCGGTGAGCGAGCTGGCCCGCCAGGCCGCCGACCGGGTGCACGGTGTGGCCGGCTGGCTGGAGGAGCGCCAGCCCGGCGACCTGATCAACGAGGTACGCGACTACGCGCGGCGCAACCCGGGCACCTTCCTGGTCGGCGCGGCGGTGCTCGGCGTGCTGGCCGGGCGTCTGACCCGCGGCATCTCCGACTCCGGCGACCACTCCGGCAACGGCTCCGCGGGCTACCGCGGCAACGGGGCGTACGACCCGGAGCAGACCGCGGTGATCCCCACGCCGCCGCCGGCACCCCGCACGACCGCGGACACCACCCCGGCGGGCGGCTACCTCGACCCGACCCCCGGCGGCTACAGCGACCCGACGCCCGGCGGCTACAGCGACCCGACCCGTCCGGACGGCTACACCGAGCCGGCCAGCACCGGTCAGCCGCTGCCGCCGGTGACCCAGACCGACCCGCTGCCGGGCGTGCCGTCCAGCGGCAGCCCCCGCCCGTGAGGCGCCGAGTCATCCGAAGGGAGGCGACGGCATGACCATGCCGACGCAGGGGTCCGGCCTGGACTCCGGTTACCACCCCGACGCGGGTGCCCCGCACACCGCGGCGGACGTGAAGGGCAGCTCGCTCGGTGACCTGATGCGCCAGGTCACCACCGACCTGTCGACGCTGATGCGCCAGGAGGTCGAGCTGGCCAAGGCCGAGATCCGCCAGGAGGGCAAGAAGGCCGGCAAGGCCGCAGGCCTCTTCGGCGGGGCCGGCTTCGGCGGCTACATGGTGGCGTTGTTCGTCTCCATCGCCGTGTGGCAGTTCCTGGACAACGTCATGGACTCCGGCCTGGCCGCGCTGATCGTGGCCGTCATCTGGGCCGTGGTCGCCGCCGTCCTCTACTCGATGGCCAAGAAGAACGCCCAGCACGTACGCGGGCTCAAGCAGACCAACGACAGCGTGCAGCGGATCCCCGACGCGCTCAAGCCCCACCCGGAGGGAGTCACCCGATGAGCACCGATCCCGACCAGATCCGCCGGGAGATCGAAGCCACCCGCAACAGCCTCAGCTCCGATGTGGACGCGCTGGCGTACAAGGTCAGCCCGAGCCGCATCGTCGACGACCGCAAGCAGCGGGCCCGTTCCGCGCTGCAGAATGTGAGGGACAAGGTCATGGGAACCGCGTCTGACCTCGGCCACGGCACCGGCCACGCCGCCCACTCGGTGGGTGACCGTGCCTCCTCGGCGGCTTCCAGCGTCAGCGACGCCGCGCACTCGGCGGCCTCCTCGGTCAGCGACGCCGCCCACAGCGCGCCCCGGGTCATCCGGCAGAAGTCGCAGGGCAACCCGCTGGCCGCCGGCCTGATCGCCTTCGGGGTCGGCTGGCTGGCCTCCTCGCTGATCCCGGCCTCCCGCCGGGAGCAGCAGGCCGCCGCTCAGGTCAAGGACAAGGTCAGCGAGCACAGCGGCGCCGTGAAGGAGAAGCTGGGCGAGGTGGCCAGCGAGCTCAAGGACGAGCTGCGCGAGCCGGCCCAGCACGCCGCCGAGTCGGTGAAGTCCACCGCCCAGGACGCCGTGCACGCGGTCAAGGACGACGGCCGGTCGGCCGCCCAGGACGTCAAGGACCAGGCCCAGCAGGCCCGCCAGCAGGTCAGTTCCTGAGCCCACCGCAATCGGCGACAGCTCGCGTTCACCCCGGTGGCCGCGAGCTGTCGCATGTCCACCCGCGCCCCGACGCGGTCGCGGTGCAGCGGCGGCGCGGACGCCTGATCAGCGCCCGCGTCGGCCCGGTCGGCGAGCGGCCTGGCGGATACGGGTGTTGCCGTAGCGGACTCCGCCGAGCAGGAGGCGCTGGGCGACCGCCAGCCAGCTGCAGATGCCACGTTCGAGCAGCCAGAGTGGGGCGGCCAGCGAGGTGCTCGGTGGAAAGACGGTCCCGCCGTCGGCGCGGCGGCGGCCCACCTCGGCCACGGCGACGACAGCTGCCGCCGTGCCGAGCAGCAGCCGGGGCCGCCGCGCCGCGACCGCCGCGGCCAGCGCCGGCAGGACCGCGAGCGCGGTCAGCAGGCGGGCCGGCTGGGCCAGATCGTCGTACGCCTGGCGGACCCGCTGGCCCCGGAAGTGCGTCGCGTCCGGCGGCAGCCGGCGCACATACAGCCAGGGCGGCGCGACCTGGACACCGCCGTACGCGCGCACGGTGCGGATCAGCTCCAGGTTCTCGAAGAGCACGTCCGGGTCGTACCCGCCCATGGCGAGGAACGTGCTGCGGCGCACCGCGAGGGTGCCGGGGTAGTCGTCTCCGAGCGCCCGGTTGAGCAGCGTCCGGCCGGTGTCCCACCAGGCGTGCCAGGGCAGTGGGTCGAAGTAGTTCTGCGGCCGGACCAGGTCGACCCGGCCCAGCAGCCGGTGCACGGCGCGCAGCCCGGCCTCGTCGTACCGGACGTCGTCGTCGGCGATGACCACGTGTTCGTGGTGTGCCGCGTCGACGCCGGTGTGCACCCCGACCACCTTGCCGTTGTGCCCTCGCCCGGCGGGATCGGGCGGCAGGTGCCGGACCAGCCCCTGCCAGGCCGCCGCGTGCCGGGCGAAGAGCTCCGGAGGTGACCCGTCGACGACGAGCACCTCGACGAGGCCGCTCAGCCGGCGCAGGTAGCCGGTCAGCTCGTCCAGACCGCCGTCGGTGTGCCAGCGCAGCGGCAGCACGTACGCCATCGGCAGGACGGCCGGCGGCAGGGTGGTCGGCGGTGTGCCGGTGTTGTCGTGCCCGGCTCGCCGGGCGGCGTCACCGGCGGCCGGGAAGGGCATCGGCGCCTCCTGGGCAGGCGGTCCGCGGCCGGCGGTGGGCGGGCCGCCCGCTGCACGTGCCCGCCCTGCCTCGATCCAAACCGGCGACGGGGTCAGGCGCGGCGGATGTTGGTGAGGGTCAGGCCGCTGGGCGGCAGCGCGGGCATGCGCCGCAGGTCCAGGGTCAGGTCCTGCGGCGGGACCTCGTAGCGCATGCCGCCGGTCAGGTTCGTGACCGCCCGCTTCATCAGGTCGATGGTGATCCACTCGCCGGCGCAGCGGTGCCCGGTGGTGTGGTCGCCGCCGCCCTGCGGGACCAGCTCGAACGGGTCCACACGGCGGCCGGCGAACCGCTCGGGACGGAACAGCTCCGGTTCGGGCCAGAGCGCCGGGTGGTGGTTGGTGCCGTAGAGGTCGAGCAGCACCCGCCGTCCTCGGGGGAAGTGGTGGCCCTCCCAGTCGAACGAGCGCCGGACCCGGGCGGCGGCCATCGGGAAGAACGGGTAGTAGCGACGTACCTCCTGGACGAACTGCTCGGTGGCCTCGTCGTCACCGTGGACCCTCTCCCGCCAGCCGGGATGGTCGCGCAGGGCGAGCGCGGCGAAGACGATGTACCGGTCCACGGCGACCACCGGGCGCAGCAGGTTGAGCAGTTCGACGGCGGCGGCCCGGCGGGGGAGCAGCGCCCCGCGCGCGTCGCGGTGCTCGGCCACGATCTCAAGCGGGCTGCCGGCCGGCGGCGGGTGGATGCCGGTCCGGGCCCGTTCGACGAGGTCGCCGAGCCAGCGTTCGGCGCGACGGCGGGCGAGCAGGCCCCGCCAGTGCCGTGGGCCGACGACCGCCGGGCCCTCGATCATGGCGTGCAGTTCGACGGCGCGGCGGGTGACCTGCGACGTGGCCAGCGGCACCCCGGCCCAGGCGCAGACCGCCCGGGTCAGCAGGCGGCCCAGCTCGTCGTAGAGCGGCACCGGCCCGGCCGCCTCCCAGGCGGGGATCCGCGCCCGCCACTCGTCGTCGAAGAGCTGCCCGAGGCGCTGGATGGCCGTCGGCGTCATGATCGACATGAGCATGGCCTTGCGGTCGGAGTGCTCCGATCCGTCGAGCCCCTGCACGCCACCCCGGCCGGTGAGCGTCCGCTGCACCCGCAGGTGCATCGCGCTGTCGCGCTGGAAGCGCTCGTTGTCGTAGAAGAGCATCGCGGCTGGCCGGCCCCGCAGGCAGATGGTCGGTGCGAGCAGGATGCGGGCCTGGAAGACGTCGCTGCCGTACCGCTCGCAGCGCTCACCGATGAACCGGTAGCCGGCGCGGAGCAGCGCGATGGTGCTGTCCGGCGTGCGGTCGGCCGGCATGGTCGCCATCGGGTCTCCTCGGGTGCGAGCGGTGGCCGGCGTCGCCGTCGCGCTGCGTCTACCCGTGTTGCCGCCGCTGAATCCCCGCGGCGACAGCGCGTCGGCTGGCCCCTCCCACGGGCGGCGGAACCTGGTTTGCTCAGCTGGTGGGGCCGCCGTGAGCCGGCAGCACCGGTCGGCCGGTGCGGCCCTCGGTGGGCCGATGGCCACGACCACGGGGAGGGCGAATGCACGACAACAGGGCGCCGCACTGGCGGCAACGGCGGGCGGTCACGGCGACGGGCGCGGGTCGTGCTCTGCGCCCACTGATCGGCCCGCCCGGTCGGCCGATGCGGCCGCGCCGGTTCTTCACCGTGCACCTGGGCTTCACCGCGCCGGGCGCGGCCGACGCCCGCGAGCAGGCGGTGGCGTACGCGGAGGCGCTGAGCCTGCTTCGCCCGGAGGTGGCCCTCGGTGCGGCGGCCCTGTCACCGGCCGACGCGTGGCACCGGGCCGAGCGGCTGTTCTGTGGCGCGGTCGGCCCGGACGGGGAGCGTTGCGTCGATGTCGCCGAGCATCCCGGCTTCCACCACGCGCCGGGTCCCGGCGGTCTCGGCTGGGGCGACGGTGATGCCTGACCTGGCGTGGGGGGGGGGGGGGGGGGGGGGGGGGGGCGGCCCCCCCCCCCCCCCCCCCCCCCCGCGCCGAGGCGGCGGCGCGTGCGGCCCGTTGCGGGCCGCCTTGAAGACGTACAG
>NZ_JBIAKM010000011.1:33679-203512 GCF_042872525.1 Micromonospora sp. NPDC005254
GGGCCCGGCGCCCCCGGGCCCCCCCCCGGCGGGGGGGCGGGGGGGGGGGGGGGGGGGGGGGGGTGTGCCGGCCCGGGGGGGGGGGGGGGGGGGCGGCCCCCCCCCCCCCCCCACCGCCGGGCGATCAGTCCAGGTCGAACTCGCCGTCCTGCGCGCCCGCGACGAACGCGTCCCACTCGGCCTGGGTGAAGACGAGCACGGGGCCCTCCGGCTCGGCGGAGTTGCGCATCCCGATCAGATCGTCGACGAACGCGACCTCGACGGCGCTCTCCGAGGTGTCCCCCTCGGCCCGTTGCCAGACGGCCCGGGAGAGGTCGAAATCGCCCTTGGGGTGCTGCGCCATGGTTCTTTCCTCCAGTGCGGGGGCCGTCTGGGGACCGCGTGCCGATCCCCATCGGGCAGGATAAGCGGATGCCGAGCCTGACCCGTGTAGAGGCGACCGCGCGTGGCGCGGCGATTACTGTCGAGTCCTATCAGGTGGACCTCGACCTGACCGGCGACGGGGACCTGTTCCGTTCCCGCGTCGAGATCCGGTTCCGGGCGACCCCCGGCACCGCGACCTTCGCCGAGGTCAAGCCCGCCAACCTCCTCGCGGTACGCCTCAACGACCGCGACGTCGACCCCGGCACGTTGACCGACAACCGACTGCCGCTGGCCGACCTCGCCGAGACGAACACCCTGTTCGTCGAGGCGGAGATGGCGTACTCCAACGCCGGGGAGGGGCTGCACCGCTTCGTCGATCCGGCCGACGGCGAGACCTATCTCTACGCGATGTCGTTCCTCGACAACGCCCAGCGCATCTTCGCCGCGTTCGACCAGCCCGACCTCAAGGCCCCGTTCACCCTCACGGTCACCGCGCCGCCGCAGTGGACCGTCTCCGGCAACGCCGAGGTGGTCGCCACCCCGGCCCCGGGGCGCTGGGAGTTCGCCCCGACCGCGCCGCTGGCGACGTACTTCTTCTCGCTGATCGCCGGGCCGTACCACGTCCGCCGGGCCGAGCACGACGGTGTGCCGCTGGGCCTCTACTGTCGACGGTCGCTCGCCGAGCACCTCGACGCCGACGCCGAGGAGATCTTCACCGTCACCGGGCAGTGCCTGGACCGGTTCCACCAGCTCTTCACCGAGCGCTACCCGTTCGGCAAGTACGACCAGGCGTTCGTCCCCGAGTTCAACGCCGGGGCGATGGAAAATCCGGGCATCGTCACCTTCCGCGACGACTACGTGTTCCGCTCGGCGGTCACCGACACCCAGCGCGAGCTGCGGGCCACCACCATCGCCCACGAGATGGCGCACATGTGGTTCGGTGACCTGGTCACCATGCGCTGGTGGGACGACCTGTGGCTCAACGAGTCGTTCGCCGAGTACCTGGGCACCCGGGTCACCGCCGAGGCGACCCGCTTCGACCAGTCGTGGACCACGTTCGCCATGCGCCGCAAGGCCTGGGGGTACGCGGCGGACCAGCGCCCCTCCACCCACCCGGTCGCCCCGCCGGAGGTGGCCGACGCCGACGAGGCCCTGCTCAACTTCGACGGCATCTCGTACGCCAAGGGCGCCTCCGTGCTGCGGCAGCTCGTGGCGTGGCTCGGCGACGAGGCGTTCCTCGCCGGCCTGAACGCGCACTTCGCGGCGCACCGCTTCGGCAACGCCACCCTCGCCGACCTGCTGGCCAGCCTGAGCACGGCCAGCGGCCGGGACCTGTCCGGATGGGCCGAGCTGTGGCTGCGCCAGCCGCAGGTCAACACGCTGCGCGCCGAGGTCGCCGTCGACGCCGACGGCCGCTACACCGAGGTCGCCGTGGTGCAGACCGCGCCCGAGTCGCATCCGGTGCTGCGTCCGCACCGCATCGGCGTGGGCCGGTACGCGGCGGACGGCACGGTGCGGCGCGACGAGGTGGATCTCGACCCGGCCGTCGACGGTGGTCGGACCGTGCTCGGCGCGTTGACCGGCGAGCCGGCGGCCCGGGTGCTGCTGCTCAACGACGGTGACCTCACCTTCGCCAAGGTGCGCCTCGACCCGGCGTCGGCGGACGCCGTCGCGCTGGTCCTGCCGGGCCTGGCCGACCCGCTCACCCGGGCGGTGCTCTGGAGCGAGGCACTGGACGCGGTGACCGACGGTGAACGGCCGGTCAGCGGCCTCGTCGACCTGATGGTCGCGGCGCTGCCGGCCGAGACCGAGGTGATCATCGCGGAGGACGTGCTGACCCTCAGCCGGTCCCTGGTGGACCGCTACCTCGACCCGCTGGCCCGTTCGGCGGCGCTGGCCCGGGTCGCCCTGGCCTGCCGACAGCTGCTGGACGGCGCCACGGCGGGGGAGTCGTTGCAGCTCGCCGCCGCGCGCGGCTGGATCGCCGCGACCACCGACACGGACCTGCTCGTCGGTTGGCTCGCCGGCCGGGACGTACCGCCGGGGCTGAAGGTCGACGCCGAGCTGCGGTGGGCGGTGCTGCGCCGGCTCGTGGTGCTGGGCGCGGCCGGGGAGGCGGAGATCGCCGCCGAGGCGGCCGCCGACGTCAGCTCCACCGGCGCGGAACGGGCCGCCCGCTGCCGGGCCGCTCTGCCCGACCCGGCCGCCAAGCAGGCGGCATGGGAGATCATCGTGCGCGACACCGAGCTGTCCAACCGGCTGCTGGAGGCGACGGCCGAGGGGTTCTGGCAGCCCGAGCAGGCCGACCTGACCGCCGCGTACGTCGAGCGGTACTTCACGGAGATGCCGGCCGCCGCGCGTCGGCGTACCGCGTGGACGGCCGACCGGGTGGCGAAGCTGGCGTTTCCCCACTACGCCGTGGCGCAGCCGACCCGGGAGGCGGCCGCGGCGCTGCTGGCCCGCGACGACCTGACCCCGGGCCTGCGCCGGGTGGTCACCGACACGGACGACGACCTGCGGCGCGCGCTCGTCGCCCGGACGGCGGTGGCCGCCGCCGCAGCCTGAGGCGGGGTCACGGCGGCAGCCTGAGGCTGGGCCGCCGAGACGATCCGGTGCCGGCAGGGCGCGGGGCGGCCTGGCCACCCCGCGCCCTGCGGTCAGCGCAGCGCGGGCTCCGCCGTCACCGGGGCGTCGAAGTCGATGACGTGGCGCTGCTCGTGGGCGATGGTCCGTTCCGGGTCCATCGCCGTGCGCACGAGCAGCGGCATCAGCAGCGGCATCAGCGTCCGCGCGACCGGCCCCGGGGCCTTGGTGTGGTTGATCCGCGCCGCGCGGGCGGCGACCTTCTCGACCCGGGTACGGCGCAGCCGCACGTACGCGTCGAACGCCGACGCCACGTCGGGCAGGTCCCGCAGGCAGCGGGCGAGCTGCACCCCGCTCTCGATGGCGAGCGAGGCGCCCTGCCCGGAGCTGTTCGACGGCGCGTGCGCCGCGTCGCCGACCAGCACCATCCGGCCCCGGTGCCAGTGCGGCACGGGCGGCATGATCTGCAACGACCCGACGACCTGGAGTTCGTCGGCGTTGCTGGTGGCCATCAGCTCCCCGCCCGGGTCGTCGTCGCCGTAGGTGGTGCGCAGCGTGTCCAGCCACTGCTCCGCCGGCACCGTGCGGGCCTCGACGAGGCTCATCGGCCGCTGCTGCGGCAGGTTGGCCCCCCAGCGGGTGCCGCCGCCGGGCTCCGGCCAGTACAGGTAGTAGCCGCGTCGCCCGAACGCGAACGTCATCGTGCCCGCCTCGGCGCTCACCTCGTGCCGGGCGACCGCCTCGAAGCCGAGCAGCCCGGTGAACCGGGGGCCGGGCGCGGCCGGGTCGATGAGGCCACGGACCGTGGACCGGATGCCGTCCGCGCCGACCAGGACGTCGGCGGTGGCCGTGCTGCCGTCCTCGAAGCGCGCGGTCACGCCGCTGTCGGTCTGCTCGACGGCGACAAGCCGCCGGCCGTACGCGAAGGCGACGCCCTCGGCGACCGCCCGGTCGTGCAGAACCCGGTGCAGCTCGGCCCGGTGCACCACGCGCAGCGGCGGCACTCCGGCCAACGTGGGCAGGTCGATGCGCCGACGGCCGACGGCCATGACGGTGCGGTCGATCGGGGTGGCGATCGCCGTCACCGCCTCGTCCGCGCCGACCGCCCGCAGGGCCGCCACGCCGTTGGGCGCGAGCGCGAGGGTGCCGCCGATGCCGCCCACCCCGGCGGCGGTCGCCGGGTACGCCTCGTGAACGGTGGCGGTGATGCCGGCGCGGTGTAGCGCGAGCGCCGTCACCGGGCCGGCGATGCCGCCGCCGATGACGATCGCGGTTCGTACCGTGGTCATGCTCTCTCCCTGGGTGTCGTCGGGTGCGTGCGTGCGAACCGACCTGGGAGGGAACCCGGTTATCCTCATGACTGCCGCTTCGGGCCGGGTGCCTGCTCAGGTGTCGGTTCGAGGTAGGGCTCCGGCGGGGTGTTGGCGCACCCCGCCGGAGCTGTCTTCTCAGTCGGCGTTGTCGGGGTCGCTGCTGGTCCTCTCGGCCAGCTCGATCAGCTCGGCCGGCATCTCGCCGGTCTCGTGGAAGGCCCGCCACGTGTCCAGCCCCGGGTAGCTGCCCGAGGTCAGCTCGGCGAGCAGGGCCCGCAGCCAGGTCGCCTCAGCGGCTCGCATGGCCAGGTCGTACTCCGACTCCACCAGGAACAGCCGGGGGATCTCCCGCAGGTGGGCGTCGAGCGTCTCGCGGTCCCGGCGGAGCGCGTCGTCCAGCCGGTCGAGTCGCTGCCGGAGCAGGTCGGTGGCCTCGTCGGGATGCAGGGCGGCGAGGACGGACAGGCCGGCCCGGAAGCGGGGATGCTCCGGCATCGGCGTGGCGACCAGCTCGCGCGCCCAGTCGACCAGCTCGGCCCGCCCCGCGTCGGTGATCCGGTAGACGGTGCGTTCCGGGCGTCGGCCCTCGCGGACGCTCTCCACCGCGGCGATCAACTGGTGTTTGTCCAGGTTGCGGATGACCGTGTAGAAGGAGCCCCACTTGATCTCCATGTCCTGGTCCTTGCCCCAGGCGCGCAGGGTGCTTGCCATCTCGTAGGGGTGCATGGGCCGCTGGACGAGGGCGGAGAGCACGGCCAGTGCCAGCAGGTTGCCGACCTTGCGCCGCTTCGGCATGACGTCCCCTTACTCGCCGACAATTACTCGTAGGCGAGTATATGCGCGGGATCGGTCGCCTGGCGACCCCCTCGCGCGCCGGGCCGGAGCGGCCGGCCACGATGCCCGGCCTACGATCACGGGGTGGAGGAAGATATCCGGCGGATCGGGATCATGGGCGGCACCTTCGACCCGATCCACCACGGGCACCTCGTCGCGGCCAGTGAGGTGGCGGACCGGTTCGGCCTGGACGAGGTGGTGTTCGTCCCGACCGGGCAGCCATGGCAGAAGGCTGACGAACCGGTCAGCCCCGCCGAGGACCGGTACCTCATGACGGTCATCGCCACCGCCTCCAACCCCCGGTTCCAGGTCAGTCGGGTCGACATCGACCGCAGCGGGCCCACCTACACCGTCGACACCCTGCGCGACCTTCAGGCCGAGTACGGCCCCAAGGTGCAGCTGTTCTTCATCACCGGCGCGGACGCGCTGCAACGCATCCTGTCCTGGAAGGACCTGGACGAGATCTTCGAGCTGGCCCACTTCATCGGGGTGACCCGCCCCGGCTTCCCGCTGACCGACGAGCACCTTCCGGCGGACACGGTCAGCCTGATCCAGGTGCCCGCGATGTCCATCTCGTCGACCGACTGCCGCGCCCGGGTCGCCCGGGGCGAACCGGTCTGGTATCTGGTGCCCGACGGTGTGGTGCAGTACATCGCCAAGCGACGCCTCTATCAGCCCTGATCACGTCCGGTATGCACCGTTCCGTACGTCTAATCGACCAGAACTGACGGGTCGTGACCTCGCCGGGTGTGAGACGCTTGGTGGATCGCACGCCTGATCGAAGGAGAACGGTGACAGTTTCCGAACGCGCGCACGAGCTGGCAATGGCAGCCGCCCAGGCCGCCGCCGACAAGAAGGCGCAGGACATCGCGATCATCGACGTCGGCGACCAGCTCGCCATCACCGACGCGTTCCTGCTCGCCGCCGCCCCCAACGAGCGTCAGGTGCTCGCCATCGTCGACGCCATCGAGGAGCGCCTGCTGGAGCTTCCGGAGAAGGCCAAGCCGATCCGGCGCGAGGGTGAGCGGGGCGGCCGCTGGGTGCTGCTCGACTACGTCGACATCGTGGTGCACGTCCAGCACACCGAGGAGCGCGAGTTCTACGGGCTCGACCGCCTCTGGAAGGACTGCCCCACCATCCCGTTCGTCGACCGCGACCTGGTCGAGGCCGACGCCGGCGGGACCGCCGCAGCCGAATGACCCGGCTGATCGTCTGGCGGCACGGCAACACCGACTGGAACGCCGCCAACCGCGTCCAGGGGCAGACCGACGTACCCCTCAACGAGCTGGGCCGCGACCAGGCCCGCGTCGCCGCCCCGCTGCTCGCGTCGCTGCGTCCCGACGCCATCGTGTCCAGCGACCTGAGCCGCGCCGCGGAGACCGCGGCGGCCTTGGCCGCGCTGACCGGGCTGCCGGTCCGCACCGACGCCCGGTTGCGCGAGCGGCACTTCGGCCAGTGGCAGGGCCTGCACCTCACCGAGGTCGCCGAGCGTTTCCCCGCCGAGTACGCCCGCTGGCGGGCTGGCGACCCCGCCCCGGGGGCGGACCTGGAGCCGCTGGACGCCCTCGGCGAGCGGGTCGCCGCGGCGTTCCTGGCGGCGGCCGACGTGGCCCCCGGCGGGACCGTGGTCATCGCGACCCACGGCGGTGGCTCCCGCCAGGGCGTCGGCCACCTGCTCGGCTGGCCCTCCGGCGTGCTGCGCACCATCGGCTCGCTGGCCAACTGCCACTGGTCCGAGCTGCGGCACGACGACGTTCGAGGCTGGCAGCTACGGGGGCACAACGTCGGCCTGGTCACCGCCCCGGCCGTCGTCGACGCGGTCTGAGCGCCGTTCCCGCCCGCCGCCGGCGCGCTCGCGCCTCGGCGTATCCCGCCGTGATCGGCTAGCGTGCCGGGCATGCCCGTCGCGGTCGTCACCGACTCCACCGCCTACCTTCCGCCCGAGCTGGTGCGGCGGCACCGGCTGACCGTCGTTCCGCTGACCGTCGTGCTCAACGGCGCGGAGGGTCTGGAGGGGGTGGAGACCCAGCCCGCCGACGCCACCAGGGCGCTGCGCGAGCGGCGGGTCTCGGCCAGCACCTCCCGCCCGGCCCCCGAGCAGTTCGCACGGACGTACCGCCGCCTCTTGGACGACGGCGCCGACGGCGTCGTCTCGGTACACCTGTCCGCCGGCCTGTCCGGCACCGTCGAGGCGGCCCGGCTGGCCGCTGCCGACTTCGACGGTCGGGTCGAGGTCGTCGACAGCCGATCCGCCGGCATGGGGCTCGGCTTCCCGGCCATCGCGGCCGCCGCGGCCGCCGAGGCCGGGGCAGACCTCGCCGGTGTACGCGACGCGGCGCTCGCCTCCGTCGCCCGGACCACCGTCTGGTTCTACGTCGACACGTTGGAGTTCCTCCGCCGGGGTGGCCGGATCAACGCGGCCGAGGCGCTGTTCGGCACCGCCCTGTCGGTCAAGCCGATCATGCACATGCCGGACGGGGCGATCGTGCTGCGCGAGAAGGTGCGTACCGCCAGCCGGGGAGTGGCCCGTCTCGTCGACCTGGCCGTCGAGGCGGCCGGCGACGACGACGTGGACCTCGGCGTACACCACCTGGCCGCGCCGGAACGTGCCGAGGCGCTGCTCGCCGCGCTCACCGAGCGACTCGGTGCACGGCTGCACGACACGTACGTCTCCGAGGCCGGCGCGGTGGTCGCCGCGCACGCCGGGCCGGGGCTGGCGTGCGTGGTCGTGCACCGCCGATCGGACGGCTGAGCCGGTGGCCACCACGTGCGTGGTGACCGGTGGCGGCCGTGGCGTCGGCCGGGCCGTGGTGCAACGGCTGGTGACGACCGGCGTCACAGTCGTCGTCGTGGAGCGCGACGCCGAGGCGGTGGACTGGCTGGCCGGGCACCCGGCCGCCGACCGCCTGCTGCCGGTGGTCGGCGACGCCGGCGACGAGCGGGTGGCCGAGCACGCCGCCGAGGTGGCGGAGCGCGCCGGCCGTCTCACCGGCTGGGTGAACAACGCGGCGGTGTTCCGGGACGCGGCGCTGCACTCGGCGTCGGCCGACACCGTCCTGGACCTGATCGGGCTGAACCTGCGCCCGGCCGTGGTGGGCGCGGCGGTGGCGGTCCGCCGGTTCCTGGCCGCCGGCACGGGCGGGGCCATCGTGAACGTCTCGTCGCACCAGGCCCGCCGGCCGGTGTCGGGCGCCCTGCCGTACGCCACGGCGAAGGCCGCCGTGGAGGGGCTGACCCGGGCGCTGGCCGTCGAGTACGGGCGGCACGGTATCCGCGCCAACGCCGTCGCGCTCGGCTCGATCGCCACCGAGCGGCACGCCGAGTTCCTCGCCGCGCAGGAGCCGTCCCAGGCCGAGTGGATCGACGCCGAGCTGACCCGGCTGCATCCGGTGGGCCGGATCGGGCGCGCGGACGAGGTGGCGGAGGCGGTCGCGTACCTGCTGTCGCCGGCGGCGAGCTTCGTCAATGGGGTGACGCTGCCGGTCGACGGCGGACGAGCCGTACTCGGCCTCGACCCGGAGGCCCGCTGACCCGGCGCGAGCGTGCCGCCTCCGGGTCGTGGTGACGACCCGGAGACGGCCCGACAGGCGGCCTGATCAGCTACGCAGGGCCCACTGCTGGTTCTGCTGCCCGTTGCAGGCCCAGAGGATGACCTTCGTGCCGTTGGCGGTGGCGGCGCCGTTGGCGTCGAGGCAGAGCCCGGACTGGACGCCGGTGATGGAACCGTTCGCGTTGACGTTCCACTGCTGGTTGGCGCCGCCGTGGCAGTCCCAGATGATGACCTGGGTGCCGTTGGTGGTGCCCTGGCCGTTGGCGTCGAGGCACTTGTTGCCGTACACCTGGATCTGCTTTGCGGCGGTGTAGGTCCAGCGTTGGGCGGTGCTGTTGCTGATGCAGTCCCACAGTTGCACCTGGGTGCCGTTGGTGGTGGTGCCGTTCGGTACGTCGACGCAGCGGCCGGACTGCGCGCCCACGACCTGGACGTTCTGCTGCGGGTTGCCGCCGGTGGCGGGGGTGTAGGCGGCAGCGGCGATGTTGGCCTGCACGGCGTCCTCGGTGGCGGCCGACGGGTAGCCGGACGTCAACACACCCTCGAAGAAGGTGCCCCGGCCGGTGATGCTGTTGTCGCCGCCGATACCGAGCAGGATGGCCCCCTCCTTCTTCATGGGGTTGTAGCCGTTGGGGCGTCGACCGTCGAAGTAGGTGGTCAGGCCGCCCGACTGCGCGTTCCCACCCCGGATCGCCCAGTGGTTCGGCTCGCCCTTGACCATGGCGGTGACGAAGCGGTGGTTGATGGACGCGATGTTGTTGTAGCCCGCGTTCACCCCGGAGAAGAGCCCCCACTCCAGGTCGGCCATGATCCAGGGGCCCGCCCCTGCTCCGTAGCCCCACTGCTTGTTGGCGCCGAAGTAGACGGTCTCCATGATGGCGCGTTCGTCGGCCTGGACGTTGGTCTGCGCGTTGCCGTAGTCGAAACAGCACCACTGGTTGTAGTGCGTGCCGTCGACGACCGCGTAGATGCCCTCGGGCTGGTCGCCGGTCGCGACGCCGTTGGTGTTGTTGTTGCGGTAGCCGGTGCCGGGGGCGATGTAGACGCCGTACGCCTTCTGACCGCCGATGGTGACCGGTGCCGCCTTCGCGTCGGCGAGGTTGTCGTACCCGCCGGCGGCGGGGCCGGTGAAGCCGCCCGGAGGCGCCTGGGTCAGGCGGTTGTTGCGGCCGGACTGGTCGTAGATGACCGTGATGACGCAGTTCGTGTTGGCGCAGAACGTGTCCTGCGTGGCGGCGTTGGCGACGCCGCCGGCAGTGAGCACGCCGACGTCGCGGGTGGTGTTGTCCGACGAGCGGCGGACCTGGTAGAGCGGGCCGTTGTACGCCCCGTACAGGGCTCGGGTGGTGCTGTGCGCGGCCACGCACGGCGTGCCGCCGGAGGCGTAGATGTCGCACGGGCCGGTCCCGGCGGCCCGGGCGACGCCGGGCGTCTCGGAGACCACGTAGACGCCGGCCCCGGCGACGAGGACCAGCAGGGTCCCCGCGGCGGCCAGCGAACGGCTCAGCCTTCTCTTCACGTCCATGGATTCCTCTTCGGTGGTGGGGGGTGATGGGAATGGGTGGCGGTCAGGGATCCCACGGACGTCGACGGAGGGCGGGTGTCCGTCGTGTGGGCGCACTTCAGCGGGACGGGACGTGCCGCGTGGCCCGTCCTCGGTGGACGGGCGCGGTGCGGGATCGGTCCGCCGGGCGCCGGCCCATCGTGACGTCACACGTCATACCTGTAACATTAATAGTCGTCCATGCGTGTGCGCTACCTCCCGTGCCCAGCCGCGGGTGCGCCGCGACTGCTCGTCGCCCCGGGCGGCCCAATAGCAGATCGGGACATGATCAGGGCGTTGTCCACAGTGGCGCCGGTTGTCCACAGGTCGACGCCGGAGCGCCCCGGCGTGCCGCCCGTCGGCCCTAGCGTCGCGGTGTGTCGCAGGACGAGGAGACAGAGGTACGCCAGCGTCTGCGCCGGTTGACGGCCCCGACGGGTGGCGGCGTGCCGATCGCGGGGGCGCTCCCGTTCGGCGTGCCGCCACCCCGAGATGGCGTGCCGCCCGCGGGGGCGCTTCCGTTCGGCGTGCCGCTGCCCCGGATCGGTGCGCCGTTGACCGACCCGGCGGCGCACGGGTCCCCCGACTCCGACGGCGGCGCCGCACGGCTGCCCGGCCCGGGGGCGTTCGATCCGGGGCGGCGCGGCGTGCGGGCGTTGGCGGTGGTCGCCCTCGTGGTGGTGCTGGCCGCCGCTGGTTGGGCCTGGCGGTCCCGGCCGCACGCGGAACCGGTCACTCCGTCGACCGGCGCGGCGGCCCCGGCCGTCTCGGCCGAGCAGGGGAGCGCGTCGCCGGCCGGCGAGCTGGTGGTGGCGGTCGCGGGCAAGGTGCGCCGGCCCGGGTTGGTGCGCCTGCCGGCCGGGGCTCGGCTCGCCGACGCCGTGCAGGCGGCCGGCGGCCCGCTGCCCGGTGTCGACGTGGCGCTGCTCAACCCCGCTCGCAAGGTCACCGACGGCGAGTTGATCGTGGTCGGGGTGACGCCACCACCGGTGCCGGGGGGTGGGGCCGACCCGGCGGCCGGCGGGGCACCGGCCGCCGGCGGGCCGCTGAACCTCAACACCGCGACGCTGGCCCAGCTCGACGCGCTGCCCGGGGTGGGGCCGGTGCTCGCCCAGCGGATCCTCGCCTACCGGGATCAGCACGGCGGGTTCAAGGGCGTCGGTGACCTGCGCCAGGTCGACGGGATCGGTGACGCGCGCTACGAACAGCTCAAGGATCTGGTGACGGTGTGAGCGGCGCTCATCCCGCGCCGTCGAGCCACCCGGACCTCGCCCAACCCCGGACCCCGCCGCCGGATCTCCGGCTCGCCGGGCTGGCCGTGGCCGCGTGGCTCACCGCGCTCACCGGCCTGCACGTCGGCGTCCGCCCGCTCCTGCTGGTGGGCGGGACAGCGGCCGTGCTGTCGGCGTTCAGCGCCCTGCACCTGCTCGGCCGACTCGGCCACCCCCGGGCTCCCGCCCGTCGGCACGGCTGGATCGCCGTCGCGGTCGGCCTCGGCGTGCTCTGTGGCGCGGCGGCAACCGCTGGCCGCCTGGCTGTCCGGGACGCGCCGCCGATCCACGTCCTGGCCGAGCAGCGCGCTCCGGTCACCGCCGAGCTGGTCGTCCGGGACGATCCGCGCCCGATCCGATCCGCCGGCCGTCCCGGCATGCTGCTGGTGTCGAGCGAGCTGATCCGGCTGACCGGTCCGAACGGCCAGCGGGTTCGGGCGTCGGCGCGGCTGCTGGTCCTGGCCACCGACCCGGGCTGGCGAGGTCTGCTGCCCGGTCAGCGCGTGACCGCCGAGGGTCGCCTCGGCCTTCCGCGCGGCGGCGACCTCACCGCTGCGGTGCTCGGCGCCACCGGGCCCCCCGAGCGTCATGGTGCGCCGTCCTGGGCGCAGCGCGCAGCCGGCACGCTGCGTGCCGGCCTGCAACGGGCCTGTGTGCCCCTCCCCGACGATCCGGGTGGCCTGCTGCCGGGGCTGGTGGTGGGGGACACGAGCCGCCTGCCGCCCGCCGTCGAGGAAGACTTCCGGGCGACCGGAATGACACACCTCAACGCTGTTTCGGGCAGCAACGTCGCGATCGTGTTGGGCGCGGTGCTGCTGTTGGCCCGCTGGGCGCGCGCCGGCCCGTGGCTCGCCGGCCTGCTCTGCGGGGTGGCGCTGGTGGGGTTCGTCATCCTGGTCCGCCCGTCGCCGAGCGTCGTCCGGGCCGCCACGATGGGGGCGATCGGGCTCGTCGCGCTGGCCGCCGGTCGACCGCGGGCCGCGCTGCCCGCACTGGCCGCCGCCGTCACGGTGCTGGTGCTGGTCGACCCCGAGCTGGCCGGTGACGCCGGGTTCGCGCTGTCCGTGCTGGCCACCGGGGGTCTGCTGCTGCTCGCGCCGCGCTGGCGGGACGGGCTGCGCCGCAGGGGTGTCCCGGCCGGACTGGCCGAGGCGTTGGCGGTGCCGGCGGCCGCCCAGGTGGCCTGCGGGCCGGTCGTCGCCGGCATTTCCGGCACGGTCAGCCTGGTGGCCGTGCCCGCCAACCTGCTGGCGGTGCCGGCCATCGCCCCCGCGACGGTGCTGGGCGTGACGGCCGCCGTGCTGTCGCCGGTCTGGCCCGCCGGGGCCGGGTTCGTCGCGTGGCTGGCGAGCTGGCCGGCCTGGTGGCTGGTCGTCATCGCCCGCCAGGGCGCCCGCCTCCCCGCCGGCACCCTGCCCTGGCCGGGCGGCGCGTGGGGCGCACTGCTGCTGGCCGGGCTGACCGTGGCGCTGCTGGTCGCCGCGCGTCGACCGCTGGTGCGCCGAGTGGTGGCGGTCGTCGCCGTCGCCGCGCTGCTCGGCGCCCTCGGCGTCCGGCTGATCGCCACCGGCTGGCCGCCGCCCGGTTGGGTGGTGGTGGCCTGTGCGGTGGGGCAGGGTGACGCCCTGGTGCTGCCCGTCGCCCCCGGCCGGGCGGTGGTGGTCGACGCCGGCCCGGACCCGGGCGCGGTGGACGCGTGCCTGCGACGGCTCGGCATCCGGGAGGTGCCGCTGTTCGTGGTCAGCCACTTCCACGCCGACCACGTGGGCGGGGTGGCCGGCGTGTTCCGGGGGCGGGGGGTGGGCGCCGTGCTGACCCCGCCATCGACGGATCCGGCGAGCGGCCGGGACGCGGTCCGCGCGGCGGCGACGAGCGGACGGGCCACGCTGCTCGGCACCACCGCCGGGGCGCTGCACCGGGTCGGCGGTGTCGACCTGCTCGTGCTCGGTCCGCCGTACCCGCTGGCCGGCACCAGATCCGATCCGAACAACAACTCGTTGATGCTGCGCGCCACGGTCGCCGGCGTGCAGATCCTGCTGCCCGGCGACGCCGAGACCGAGGAGCAGCACGCCGTGCTGGCCCGGACGGCGTCGGGACAGCTGAGGGCGGACGTGCTGAAGGTCGCCCACCACGGCTCGGCGTATCAGGACGACGGCTTCCTGGCCGCCGTACGGCCGGCCATCGCGTTGGTGCCGGTCGGCGCGGGCAACACCTACGGGCACCCGAGCCCGGCGCTTCTGGCCCGGCTCAGCAGGGGCGGCGCCCGGGTCCTGCGGACCGACACCGATGGTGACCTGGCAGCGATCCGGACCGGCCACGGACTGGCGGTGGCCCGCCGAGGGGTGCAACCCGGACGACCACCGTGAGGGTCTGTCCTGCGGACCGACACCGATGGTGATCTGGCGGCGATCCGGACCGGCCATGACCGCGGGTGGGCCGGCTCTGCCGTGGAAATTGCAGCGTTATGGAGGAAATGGTGACCGTCTTGCGGATTAGATGACGAACCGAGATAAATGTCTGGATTTGCGCTTAGTGCGGGCTGCACCGACCGGTCGGCGAATGAGCAGGCCCGTACCCGCCATGGGCCGTGCGAATATGGGCGACGTGACCCCCGCCAGCCTCGCCCCCATTCTGCTCGTCCTCGGCGACGAGGAGCTGCTCGCCACGCGCGCCGTGACCGAAGCTGTCGAGCGGGTCCGCAGCGTCGAGACCGAGGTGGACGTTCGCGAGTACCAGGCAGGTGCGCTCACCGTCGGTGAGATCGCCGAGATGCTCAGCCCATCGCTGTTCGGTGGGCGGCGGCTGCTCATCCTGCGCTCCGGTCAGGACGCCCGCAAGGACCTGGTCGCCGCGCTGCTGGCGTACGCGAAGAATCCCGACCCGGACGTCCAGCTGCTGGTGCTGCACCTGGGCGGGGCCAAGGGCAAGGCGTTCGCCGACGGGCTGCGGTCGGCAGGCGCGACGGTGATCCCGGCGGCCAAGCTCAAGGGGCACCGCGAGCGGGTCGCCTTCGTCCGCGACGAGATCCGCCGGGCCGGCGGCAGGTGCACCGACGACGCCGCCGAGGCGCTGATCGCGGCGGTCGGCAACGACCTGCGCGAGCTGGCGGCCGCCTGCTCCCAGCTCATCGCCGACACCGATGGGCGGATCAGCGCCGAGACGGTGGCCCGCTACTACCGGGGCCGGGTCGAGGTGACCGGCTTCACGGTGGCGGATGCCACAATGGTCGGCGATGTGCCGGCCGCCCTGGAGGCGCTGCGCTGGGCCCTGCACGTCGGTGTCGACCCGGTGCCCATCGCCGACGCCCTGGCCGACGGGGTGCGTACGGTGGCCCGGGTGGCGTCGGCCGGGCGGGGCAACCCGTACCAGCTCGCCAGCAGCCTCGGGATGCCGGCCTGGAAGATCGAGCGGGCGCAGCGGCAGGGGCGCGGCTGGACGCCGGAGGGGCTGGTCCGGGCCATGCAGGTCGCCGCCGAGTGCAACGCGGCCGTCAAGGGTGGCTCGGACGACCGGGCGTACGCCCTGGAGCGCGCGGTCTTCTCGGTGGCGGCCGCCCGGCAGGGCAGCGGCCGGTGACGGGGCCGAACCGTACGGCGTGGGCCACCATGCCCGCCGACGAGGAGCGGTACCGGCCGCTCTACGCCCGGCTCCTCGGCCTGCGGTTCGTCAACCCCGGCGGGGTGCTCTGCTTCCTCTTCTTCGAAGGCGCCATCGCCCTGGCGGTGCTGCTCGCCCTCGCGGAGCTGGTGACCTGGTGGGCGGTGCTGGTGCTGCCCGTGGTGGTGGCGGCGATGGTCAAGCTCAACGACATGGTGGCCGCCGTGGTGGTCCGTTCCGCCGCGCTCGTGCCCGAGCAGGAGCGGGACCGTTTCCGCCGGCAGATGGAGCCGGTCGTCGGCCGGGCCCGGGTCTCGAACGTCGTGACCGCGGTGGTGGTCACGACCGACCCGGTGCGGCCGACCCGCCGCACCGACCCGTCGGACTGACCGCCGCCGAGGCCACGACACGGGCACGCCGATCGGCCTGCCGACGCCACGCCGGCACGTCGACCCGTCCGTGGACACACGGAAGCCCCGGACCGGGGGTCCGGGGCTTTCCGAATCAGTCTGACGGAGTCGTCAGGCGGAGAGTGCCACCACGCGCTTCGCGATCGCGGACTTGCGGTTCGCGGCCTGGTTGGAGTGGATCACGCCCTTGCTGACGGCCTTGTCCAGCTTGCGAGAGGCGTCCAGCATGAGGGCGGTGGCCTTCTCGACGTCACCGGCCTCGGCAGCCTCGTTGAACTTCCGGACGGCGGTCTTCAGCGACGACTTGACCGACTTGTTGCGCAGCCGGGCCTTCTCGTTCTGCCGGTTGCGCTTGATCTGGGACTTGATGTTCGCCACGCGACAGCCTCGTCTTGATAGCTCGGGTTGGTCAGCTTATGCGCGTGATGACGAACATGCGTCATCGCTGCGCGAAGAGCCAGGTTACCAGGTCGCCCGGGACGAGCCAAAACGGCTCGGTCAACGTGCGGCCCATCCCGGCCCGACGACCACCAGACTACGCCCCCGGCAGACCGGCCCCGCCTCCCCGGCAGGCCGGGGCCGTGTCACCGCCAGCCCTGTCGGCGGGCGAGCCAGTCGAGGGCCTGTTCGCCGCTCCACCGCTGGTGCGCCGACCGGTGCGGTGAGGCCGTCGCCGGTGTCGCGTCCGCCCCGGTGAGGTAGTAGCCGGCCAGCGCGGCCAGGGTGGCGTCCAGCGCGTCCGGGGGAGCGCCCGCCGACGCCGGGTGTCCGGCGAAGAATCGGTCGGTGTCCAGCCCGCTGGCGTACGCGGTGAGCAGCAGGCTCACGAGGTCGAACCAGGCCGGCCCGGAACAGGCCCAGGTCCAGTCGCAGAACCAGGCCCGACCGTCACCGCCGATGAGCACGTTGTCCACCCGCAGGTCGCCGTGGATCATGCCGGTCGCGCCGTCCGCGTACCGGGGGAGGCGGGACTCCAGCGCCACCAGCTCGGGCAGTCGGCCCCGGGCGGCGGCGGGCAGCGCCGGGAGCGGCTCCCGGCCGGCGGCGACCTCCTCCCACCACAGGATGTCCGAGCGGGCCAGCTCGGCGAGATGTGGCAGGCCGAGCGCGGTCAGCCCGGCCGGCGGGGCGGCCAGGGCGGCGGCGACCTCGGCGTACGCGGCGAGCGTGGCGTCCAGCTCGGTCCGCGTCCAGGGCAGGCGCGGGGTGTGGCCGTCGACCGCGTCGGTGCAGAGCGCGAACCAGCCGGCCTCGTCCAGCGTCCACCGCAGGCGGGGCGCCGGTAGGCCGGCCGGCAGCCGGTCGAGGATCGCGGCCTCCCGCGCGTACCCCTGCACGAGGCGCGGTTGCTCGACGGCGGGTGCCGCCTTGACGAAGGCCCGACCACCGTCGGCGGTGTCGAGCACGGCGGCGAACCCCCGGGTGAAGCCGGCGGCGGCGATCCGGGCGGTGACCACCGGTGCGCCGAGGCGCCCGGCGATGGCGGCCCGCAGCGCCGCCGGCAGGGCCGGCCACGACGGGCGCAGCGCACCCGCGTGGTACGGCACCGGGGGCAGCGGCGGGGAGGACACCCCACCATGCTGCCCCGGGGTACGTGCGCGGCGCGCGGCGACACTGCCAGACTGCCAAGCCATGAGGACCGAGGACTTCTGGCAGCTGATCGACCAGGCCCGCGCCGGGGGCGGGGGAGAGCCCGGGCCGGTCGCCGCGCGGGCCGTCGCCCTGCTCGCCGAGCGCGACCCGGAGGACATCGTCGGGTACGCCCACCACCAGCGCAGGGTGCTGGCGGCCTCGCACAAGGCGGACCTGTGGGGCGCGGCGTACCTGATCAACGGCGGAGCCTCCGCGGACGGCTTCGAGCACTTCCGGGGCTGGCTGATGACCCAGGGGCGGGCGGTCTTCGCCCGCGCGGTCAGCGACCCCGACTCGCTGGCCGAACTGCCCCAGGTGCGGGCCGCCTCGCTCAGCGGAGAGGAGTTCTCCGCCGAGCAGATGCTCACGGTGCCCTGGGACGCGTACCGCAAGGCCACCGCGTCGGAGCTGCCGGAGGACCGCGAGCCGGTGCGTACGCCCGACCTCAACGACTTCTGGGACTTCGACGACGAGGAGGAGGCCCGCCGCCGCCTGCCCCGGCTGGCCGCGCTGTTCGTCGAGCCGCCCATGGAGTGAGAGGTCGCCGGGGCCGATCCGTCGCCCGCGCAGCGGGCGTACCCCGGCGGCGTGGGAACATGGAGGGGGTCGGCGGCGCGCCGGCCTGTTCACGTCAGCCGACCAGAACGGACCGCTGTGCCACCGAAGCTCGATCCCGGCGCGAACGCCCCTGGTGCCACCGACCCCGGTCGCATCCGGAACTTCGGCATTATCGCCCACATCGACCACGGGAAGTCGACCCTGGCCGACCGGATGTTGCAGCTCACCGGCGTGGTCGACCCCCGGCAGATGCGCGCGCAGTACCTGGACCGGATGGACATCGAGCGCGAGCGCGGCATCACCATCAAGAGCCAGGCCGTCCGGATGCCGTGGACCATCCGCGACGGCGAGCGGGCCGGTGAGCACGCGGTGCTCAACATGATCGACACCCCGGGGCACGTCGACTTCACCTACGAGGTGTCCCGGTCGCTGGCCGCCTGCGAGGGCGCCGTGCTGCTGGTCGACGCCGCGCAGGGCATCGAGGCGCAGACCCTGGCCAACCTCTACCTGGCGCTCGAGAACGACCTGCGCATCATCCCGGTGCTCAACAAGATCGACCTGCCGGCTGCCCAGCCGGAGAAGTACGCCGAGGAGTTGGCCCACCTCATCGGCGGGGACCCCGCCGACTGCATCCGGGTCTCCGGCAAGACCGGCGAGGGCGTGCCGTACCTGCTCGACGAGATCGTCCGGCAGTTCATCCCGCCGGTCGGCGACGCCGAGGCGCCCGCCCGGGCGATGATCTTCGACTCGGTGTACGACGTCTACCGCGGCGTCGTCACGTACGTCCGGGTCATCGACGGCCGGATCAGCGCCCGCGACCGGATCAAGATGATGTCCACCGGGGCGGTGCACGAGCTGCTGGAGATCGGCGTCATCTCACCGGAGATGGTGAAGGCCGAGGCGCTCGGCGTCGGCGAGGTCGGCTACCTGATCACCGGTGTGAAGGACGTCCGGCAGTCCCGGGTCGGTGACACGGTCACCATCAACGCCCGGCCGGCGGCCGAGGCGCTGGGTGGCTACAAGGACCCGAAGCCGATGGTCTACTCCGGCCTCTACCCGATCGACGGGTCCGACTACCCGAACCTGCGTGAGGCCCTGGACAAGCTCAAGCTCAACGACGCAGCCCTGGACTACGAGCCGGAGACCTCCGGCGCGCTCGGGTTCGGCTTCCGCTGCGGCTTCCTCGGCCTGCTCCACCTGGAGATCATCCGAGAGCGGCTGGAGCGCGAGTACAACCTCGACCTGATCTCCACCGCGCCCAACGTGGTGTACCGGGCGATCACCGACGACGGCGCCGAGATCGTCGTCACCAACCCCAGCGAGTACCCCACCGGCAAGATCGCCGAGGTGTACGAGCCGGTGGTGCGGGCCACCGTGCTGACGCCCAACGACTACGTGGGCGCGGTGATGGAGCTCTGCCAGGGCCGGCGCGGCAGCCTGCTCGGAATGGACTACCTCTCCGCCGACCGGGTGGAGCTGCGCTACACCCTGCCCCTCGCCGAGATCATCTACGACTTCTTCGACCAGTTGAAGAGCCGGACCAAGGGCTACGCCTCACTCGACTACGAGCCGTCCGGCGAGCAGGCGTCCGACCTGGTGAAGGTGGACATCCTGCTGCACGGCGAGCCGGTGGACGCGTTCAGCGCCATCGTGCACAAGGACAAGGCGTACAACTACGGCGTCACGATCGCCGCCAAGCTGCGCACCCTCATTCCGCGCCAGCAGTTCGAGGTGCCGATCCAGGCGGCCATCGGCAGCCGGGTCATCGCCCGGGAGACCATCCGCGCGATCCGCAAGGACGTCCTCGCCAAGTGCTACGGCGGTGACATCAGCCGTAAGCGCAAGCTGCTGGAGAAGCAGAAGGAAGGCAAGAAGCGGATGAAGATGGTCGGCCGCGTCGAGGTGCCGCAGGAAGCCTTCATCGCCGCCCTGTCCTCCGACTCCGGCGACAGCAAGGCCCCCAAGAAGTAACCCCCACCCCCACCCACCTGGGCCCCCGGTCCCGCCCGGCCCGCCTCCCACGCCCCGGTGATCAAGAGGTTTGCGTCAGCCGCAGCCCGGATTCTGACGCAAACCTCTTGATCACCGGGGCCGGGTGGGGGCGCAAGCCCGCCCGGGTGGGTGGGTGGGTGGGAGGTGGTTGGGGGAGGAATTTTTGGGGGCGTGGATGGGGTCGTCGCCCTGGGCAACATGTTGCCTGACCTGTGTGGACGCGCTCCCACCCCAATCGACGCAGCCGTCCGGCATCGACGCCGACAACTTCTCTGCGGTTGAGTCGGTTTGGTTTTTCGGTGGGTCGGGAACTTAGTCGTCACGACAGGAAGCACACATTGTGTGTCAGACATTCTTAGAAGGAGGGCGACCGTGGAGCTCACCGTGTGGGGCATCATCACTGCCATCGTTGTTGGTCTCATCGTCGGGGCGCTCGGCCGCCTGGTTGTTCCGGGCCGGCAGAACATGCCGATCTGGCTGCACCTGCTGATCGGTGTTGGCGCGGCTCTGCTGGGTACGGTGCTGGCGCGGGCGATGGGTATCGCGACCGAGACGGCCGGTATCGACTGGACGGAGCTGCTGGTGCAGGTCGTGGTGGCCGCGATCGCGGTCGCGCTGGTGGCCGGCGTGGGTGGCCGCCGCCGCGTCACCCGATAACACCAGCACACCCGTAACACCGAACCACTTCCGAGGGGCGCCCGGCCGACAGGCCGGGCGCCCCTCGGCGTTCGCCGGGCCGGCCGCGCGGACCGGTTCATGCTCGTGCGCAGCCAGCGCACCCCCGGCCAAGCCCAGTCGATCGCGGTGTCCCGGTCCGCGTCGCCCGGGGGCCCGGTGGAACGTGTTGACCAAGTCGTGATCGTCTGAGCCGCGAAGTCGGTTTGGATTTTCGGTGGGTCGGGAACTTAGTCGTCACGACAGGAAGCACACATTGTGTGTCAGACATTCTTAGAAGGAGGGCGACCGTGGAGCTCACCGTGTGGGGCATCATCACTGCCATCGTTGTTGGTCTCATCGTCGGGGCGCTCGGCCGCCTGGTTGTTCCGGGTCGGCAGAACATGCCGATGTGGCTGCACCTGCTGATCGGTATCGGTGCGGCTCTGCTGGGTACGGTGCTGGCGCGGGCGATGGGTATCGCGACCGAGACGGCCGGTATCGACTGGACGGAGCTGCTGGTGCAGGTCGTGGTGGCCGCGATCGCGGTCGCGCTGGTGGCCGGCGTGGGTCGCCGCCGCAGCGTCACCCGGTAACAACCTGGCATCACCGCACCACGGAAAAGAGCGCCCGACCACTGGTCGGGCGCTCTTTCGTGGTGAAGTGCCCGGATTCGGCCCGATGCCACGGGCCCGTCGGGTCGGTTCCCTGCGGTACGGTCGCGACGCTTCGGCCTGCCCGCCCACTGTCGTAAAGGATTTCTTCGTACTAAGGTGCGGCGGAGAAGGTAAGTTCCAGGCGGCGCGAGGGGAGAAGTGGCGTGAACAGGTGGAAGCGGCTGGCCCCGGTCACCGCCGTGGTGGCCTCGGCCGCGATGGTGCTGACCGGCTGCGGAGGCTCCGACGACAAGGCGGGCGACGACAGCAAGCTCACGGTCTGGATGATGGGCGAGGGCGGCGACGCGCAGAACAAGTTCCTCGACGGCGTCGAGGCGGAGTTCCGCCAGAAGCACCCCGACACCGATGTGGTCGTGCAGTACATCCCCTGGCTGGAGGCGCCCAAGAAGTTCCAGGCCGCGCTCGCCGGTGGTGAGGGACCGGACATCACCGAGCTGGGCAACACCGAGACCCAGGGCTGGGCCGCGCAGGAGGCGCTCGCCGACGTCAGCGGCCGGATGGGCGGCTGGGCCGACGGCAAGGACCTGCTGCCCGACCTGGTCCGCAACGCGCAGCTCGACGGCAAGCAGTACGGCGTCCCCTGGTACGCGGGCGTGCGGGCGATCTACTACCGCACCGACTGGTTCGCCGAGGCGGGCGTCCAGCCGCCGAAGACCTGGGACGACCTGGTCACGGTGGCCAAGACCGTGCAGGCGAAGAAGCCGGGCACCTACGGCATCGCGCTGCCGGGCAACTCCGAGCTGCCCTTCTACTCCTTCCTCTGGGGCGCTGGCGCGGAGATCGCGACAAACCAGGGCGGCGCCTGGAAGTCCGGCTACACGACGCCGGAGGCGCAGCGGGCCGTCAAGTACTGGACCGACCTCGTGACCGTCCACAAGGTGGCCCCGCCGGCCGCCGCCGGGTGGAACGAGATCGACGCGCGCACCCAGTTCGCCACCGGCAAGGCCGCCATGGCGTTCGCCGGTAGCTGGCAGCAGGCCGCCATCAAGAAGGACAACCCCGAGATCGAGAAGGTCTGGGGTACGTTCCCGATCCCCGGCCCGGACGGCAAGGCCGCGCCCGGCTTCGCGGGCGGTTCGGACGTGGCGATCTGGAAGGACAGCGAGCGCCAGGATCTGGCCTGGGACTACCTGACGGTGCTGCTGAACAAGAAGAACTCGCAGAGCTTCGCGAGCAGCCTCGGCTTCTTCCCGGTCTACCAGGATCTGGTCGCCGGTGACACGTACGCCAACGACAAGGTGATGGCGGCGTTCGCCACCACCATGCAGAACACCAAGCTCACGCCGCTCACCCCGAAGTGGGTGGAGGTCAGCCGGACGAAGACGGTGACCCAGGCGATGAACAGCTCGGTCATGAAGGGTCAGAAGACGGTCGAGAAGGCCACCGCCGACGCGGCCGCCGAGATGGAAGGCATCTTGAACAGCAAGTGAGCTTACTGACCAAGAGCGCCGAGACGTCCGCCGCGCGGGAGACCCCCGCGCGGCGGCGTCGCCCGGTGGACCGCCTGCCGTACCTGCTTCTCCTGCCCGCACTCGTCATCATCGGGGTGCTGCTGCTCTGGCCGCTCGGCCAGGTGGTGGCGATGTCCTTCTACCGGCTCAACAGCGTCCGGCAGTTGCGCGGCGACCGGGAGTGGCCCTGGGTGGGGCTGGGCAACTACACCGAGATCCTCTCCGACCCGTTCTTCCTGACCGTGCTGCGCAACACGGTCCTGTTCGCCGCGGCGAACGTGCTGCTCACGATGGTGCTCGGCACCCTGGTCGGGCTGCTGCTCAACCGGCTCGGCCGCAAGATGGCCACCTTCGTCGCCAGTTGCGTGATGCTCGCCTGGGCCACCCCGGCGCTCACCGGCACGATCGTCTGGAAGTGGATCTTCGACGACACCAGCGGCATGGTCACCTGGCTGTTCAACGCGCTGCCGGACGGGTTCTCCCACGCCCTGTTCGGCCGCAGCGACTGGACCGGCTACGGCTGGTTCAACTCGCCGCTGCTCTTCTTCGCCATCCTCACCCTGGTGGTCGTGTGGCACTCGTTCCCGTTCATCGCGGTGAGCGTGCTCGCCGGCCTGAAGAGCGTGCCGAGTGAGTTGCACGAGGCGGCCCGGGTGGACGGCGCCAGCCCGTGGCGGGTCTTCTGGAAGATCACGTTCCCGCTGCTGCGCCCGGTCTTCGGGATCCTGATCGTGCTCTCCACCATCTGGGACTTCAAGGTCTTCACCCAGCAGTTCGTCCTGGCCGGCGGCACCCAGGACCGGCCGACGTTCATGCTCTCCATCTACTCGTACGCCGAAGCCTTCTCTCCGCCACCGAAGTACGGCCTCGGCGCGGCCATCGCGGTGATCCTCACGCTGATCCTGCTCGTGGTGACCGGCTTCTACGTACGGATGGTGCTCAGGCAGGAGGACGAGTCGTGAAGAAGGTGGCCCTCAACGCCGCCGGGCTGCTGGTCGCGCTCTTCGCGGCGTTCCCGGTCTACTGGATGATCTCGACCTCGTTGAAGCCGAGCAGCGAGATCTTCTCGTCCACCCCGCAGCCGGTGCCGGCCCGCCCGACGCTGGCGCACTACCGGGAGATCCTGACCGGCAACCTGATCCCCGGCGTCAGCTTCCTGGACTTCTTCCTCAACAGCGCGATCGTCGCCGTCTCCACTGTGGTGCTCAGCGGCCTGGTCGCCCTGCTCGCCGCGACGGCGGTGGCCCGGTTCCGCTTCACGCTGCGGACCAGCTTCCTGATCATGCTGCTCGTGGTGCAGATGATCCCGCTGGAGGCGTTGGTCATCCCGCTGTTCCTGATGATCCAGCGGCTCGGGCTCTACAACACCCTGCCCAGCCTGATCCTCACGTACCTCGGCTTCTCGCTGCCGTTCGCGGTCTGGATGCTGCGCGGTTTCGTCGCCGCCGTGCCCAAGGAGCTGGAGGAGGCGGCGGCCATCGACGGCGCGAGCCGGGCCCAGACGTTCCGTCGGGTGCTGTTCCCGCTCGTCGCGCCCGGCCTGGTCGCCACCAGCATCTTCTCCTTCATCACCGCGTGGAACGAGCTGATCTTCGCGTTGACGTTCATCAACGACCAGGGTCGCTACACGCTGCCGGTGGCGATGACGTTCTTCTTCGGCCGCGACGACACCAACTGGGGTCCGGTCATGGCCGCCTCCACCCTGTTCACCCTGCCGGTCATCATCTTCTTCCTGCTGGTGCAGCGGCGGATGGTCTCCGGCCTGGTGGCCGGCGCCGTCAAGGGCTGACAGGTCGGACCCGACGACCGGCGGTCAGTCGGGGGGGTTGACGCAGCGTCAAGGTCAAGCCCGTACCGCGGATTCACCTAGGCTGTCCGTCATGACGGGCAGGGTGGCAGCGGTGAACCTCGGCATCGTGACCGAGGCGGCGTGGGCGGGCGACGCGAGCGGTCGCAGCGGCATCGACAAGCGACCGGTCGACGGGCCCGTGGCGGTGCTCACCGGTGGCCTGGCCGGTGACTTCATCGGCGAGCGGGCCGTGCACGGCGGGCCGGACAAGGCCGTCTACGCGTACGCCGAGGAGGACGCCGCGTGGTGGTCGGCCGAGATCGGCCGGTCGGTCCGCCCGGGCGGCTTCGGGGAGAACCTGACCACCTACGCGGTCGACGTGACCGGCGCGGTCATCGGCGAACAGTGGGCGGTGGGCACAGCGGTGCTCCAGGTGACGATGCCGCGTACTCCCTGCACGACGTTCGCGGGCTTCTGGGGTGTGCCCGACCTGATCCGGCGCTTCACCGTGCGGGCCTCCCCGGGGGCGTACCTGCGGGTGCTGCGCGAGGGCGAGGTGGGTGCCGGCGACCCGGTCGAGGTGGTGGAGCGGCCCGCGCACGGGGTGACCATCGGCGAGGTGTTCCGGGCGACCAGCCTGGAGCCGGAGCTGCTGCCCCGCCTGCTCGACGCGGACGACCTGCCGGAGCCGATCCGGGAGAAGGCCCGCCGCCGCCTGGCCTCGCGCGGCTGACCGCGCCGCCGCGAGGAACGCACGGCTGAGCGCGGTGCCGAGACGACACGCCAGCGTTGGGTAGCCGGCCGTCACGCTACCGACAGCGCGGCACCGGATGGCCCGGAAGCGGATACGAGAACGGCCCCCCGCCGACGGTGGCGGGGGGCCGTTCGCAGACGCAGGTGATCAGCGCAGCCAGGGGATGTTGCGGTCCAGCAGGCCGCGCTCCTTGAGCTCCTTGCGCAGCGGGATCTCGTCGTCGACGTACCCGTCCCAGTTGATGCCCCAGTAGTTGGCGGTGTGGGTGCCCTCACCGATCAGCTGGCGCTGCACGGGGGTGCGGTTGCGGTACCACTCGCCGTTCAGGTCCGGGTGCAGCTCGTCGAGCGGCCGGATCCAGCGGTAGGTGTAGCCGACGAAGAGCATCTTGCGGGTGATGGTCGACAGGTTCGTCGAGCGGGAGTGCCACTGCCGACGGTCGAAGATGAACGCGTCGCCCGGGTTCGCGGTGATCTCCACCGTGCCCTCCGGGTCCGGGTTGTGCACGCTGAGGTCCTTGGGCCGGTCCAGCGAGTTCCACAGGTGGCTGCCCGGGATGACCTTGGTGGCGCCACGGCCGGTCTGCGACAGGTCGGACAGCACGTACGCGACCTTCAGCGAGAACATCGGCCGGGGCAGGTTCGGGTCCATCGTCTCCGGGTCGGAGTTCTGCCGGTACCCGTCCTGGTGCCAGCCCCAGTACGGCTTCTCCGGCTCGGCGGCCGGCGGGGTGACGTCCAGGTGGTTGTGGTGGGTGTAGATGTTCCAGCCGGCCAGCCCCCACATGTACGGGAAGGCGATCGGGTGGGTGAGCAGCTCGCCGAAGAGCTCGTCACGCTCCAGGAAGCCCAGCAGGTGCAGCGTGCCGTCCTTCTTGGTGTTGCCCTTGGCCTGCTCCTCCGCGTAGACGCGGTCGACAGCCGCCTCCAGCGCCGCCCGGTGGTCCTCCGTCAGGACGTTGCGCAGCAGGAGGAAGCCCTGCTCGTGGAACTCCTTGCGGTCAGTGTCGCTGATCGGTTCGTAGCCGGTCCGGTCGCCGTAATCGAACACCGCGTCGTACCCCTCCCCATGAGGTGAAACCATTTCTGGCACAGGCCGCCGATCGTAACGCGACTGTCCAGACATCGGGGAGGGCGTGCGGCGCGGGCGGACCCGGACCAGACCATGTGCAGCGGTACTGCTGCGGACAGTGAGATTTCTGTGGTGAATTGGGCATCATGTGGTGCGGTGCCCGATTGTGCGGTGACTGCCGGTTAAGAGATCCGGGTCGTCAGCCCTCGGCGAAGACCTCGGCCACCACCTGACCCGCGGGGCCCTGCTCGCCGGTGACCCGGCCCCAGGTGCCGTTGCGGGCGGTCCACTCCAGGTCGCCGAAGCGGACCCGCTTCACCCCGTGGTCCTGGGCGTGCGAGACCAGCCAGTGCGCGTACCGCCAACCGTCGCGCTGGTCGTCCGCCGTCACCGCCAGCCCGGTCTGGCTGGCCGGGCCGGCGCTCGACACGCCCCAGTCCAGCACCAGGTTGCGGGTCAGTTGGGCGGTCGCCGCCGCGCCGTGCATCACCGGGGTACGCCCCACCGTGCAGGCCACCGCGCCGGTGACGTCGCCGAGCAGGGCCTTGCTGAGCACCTCGGAGTCGTCGGCCCACTTCTCGTACGCCTCGGGGAACGCCGAGCGCTGCACCCGCTGGGCGGCATCGGTGACCCGCATCTTCTCCCAGCCGCGCACCTTCTTCAGCGCCGCGTAGAACCTGTTCGCCGCGTAGCGGGAGTCGCGGATCTGCGCCGACGTGCCCCAGCCCTGACTCGGGCGCTGCTGGAACAGGCCGACCGAGTCCCGGTCGCCGTCGGCGAGGTTGCGCAGCCCCGACTCCTGGTAGGCGGTGGCCAGCGCGATCACCACGGCCCGCTCCGGCATCCCGCGCTGGGCGCCGATCGCCGCGATGGTCGCCGCGTTGGCCATCTGCTCGACGTCCAGCGCGACCCGGCCGTCGGCCTGGACCGTGCAGGTGCGTCCCGCCCGCGGCAGTCGCAGTTGATCCCCGACCTGCCGGACGACGAGCCAGATCGCGATCACAGCGACGAGGATGAGCACCACTCCACCCGCCACGGCTGCCCGAGTTCGCACCCACACCCCCTGATCGACAGTTCGACAAGCGTACGTCCCCGGTGGCGTCGTCCGGGTCGTCCGACCGGTTCGGGGTCCGCGCTGCCGCCGCGTACCGATCGGGACGTTCCCGCTCCGGCGCCGAACTCACCTGCCGCGCCGACCGGGCTCTGGGTTGTCTGCCACGTCACCCGACCTGGACGCCGGGAAGCGATTGACCGGTCAAGGACTTGACCGATTGACACGTCCCGGCCCTACCCGGCACGTCCCGCCCCTACCCGGCATGATCAGCGGAACCACCGTCCAGAGCGGCCACCCATCGAGCCAATCTCTTTTCCCGGAAGGCCAGGACCCCCTCGCGCCCCTCGTCGGAGAGGAAGTAACCGGTCGAGAGGGCGGACAGCCGCGCCAGGTCGGCCCGCAGCTCGGTGGTGCCCGGTCGGCGCAGCAGCTCCTTCGCGCCGGCCAGCGCGCCGGGCGCGCCGCGCACCAGCGAGTCGCAGTAGCGCCGTACCGCGTCGTCCAGCCCGTCGGCCGGCACGGCGGCCGTGACCAGGCCGATCTCGGCCGCCCGTCGGCCGTCGAAGGTGTCGCCGGTCAGGTACAGCTCGGCGGCGGCACGCGGGTGCAGGCGGGGCAGCACGGTTGCCGAGATCACCGCCGGGATCACCCCGATCCGCACCTCGGTGAAGGCGAACGTCGCCTCGTCGGCGCAGACCGCCAGGTCGGCGGCCGCGATCAGGCCCAGCCCGCCGGCCCGAGCCGGCCCGGCGACCCGCGCGAGCACCGGCTTCGGGCAGTCCCAGAGCGCCGCCAGCACGTCGCCCAGCATCCCGGCCGGCACCGTTCCGCTGGCGTACGCCGCGGCGGTCTCCTTCAGGTCCGCGCCCGCGCAGAAGACCGGGCCCGTGTGGTCCAGCACGATCACCCGGACCGCGTCGTCGGCCGCCGCGTCGGCCAGTCCGGCCAGCAACTGGGTCATCAGGGCGGTGGAGAGCGCATTGCGGTTGTGTGGGCTGTCCAGGGTGAGGGTGGTCACCCCACGGGCCGTGGCGACCCGCACGAGGACGTCGGGAGAGGTCATGCCGGGCACACTAGTGGCCATGCCCGGCGTCCTTCCAGATGGTGAGACCGTCCCCGTCGACGGATCGCTGCCCGCCACCGCCACCTCGGCGGTCGGCGCGCGCGGCTTCGGCGTGTACGTCCACGTGCCGTTCTGCGCCAGTCGCTGCGGCTACTGCGACTTCAACACCTACACGGCCGCCGAGCTGGGCGGGGGCGCCAGCCGCGAGGCGTACGCCGACACCGTGCTGGCCGAGCTGTCGCTCGCCGCCCGGGTGCTCGGCGACAGTCCGCCGCCCCGGGTCGACACGGTCTTCGTCGGCGGCGGCACCCCGACCCTGCTCCCCGCCGACGACCTGGCCCGCATCCTCGACGGCATCGACCGCACCTGGGGGCTCGCCGCCGACGTCGAGGTGACCACCGAGGCCAACCCGGAGTCGGTGACCCCGGAGTCGTTGCGGCGGCTGCGGGCGGCCGGCTACACCCGGATCTCGCTGGGCATGCAGTCCGCTTCCCCGGGGGTGCTGGCGATCCTGGACCGCAAACACAGCGCCGGTCGGGCCACCGCCGCCGCCTTGGAGGCACGCGACGCCGGGTTCGAGCACGTCAACCTGGACCTGATCTACGGCACGCCGGGGGAGCGGGCCGAGGACTTCGCCGCCACGCTGGAGCAGGTCGTCGCCGCCGGGGTCGATCACGTCAGCGCGTACGCCCTCATCGTCGAGGACGGCACCCGGCTCGCCGCCCGGATGCGGCGCGGCGAGCTGGCGTACCCCAGCGACGACGTCGCCGCGGACCGCTACCTGGCCGCGGAGGCCGCCCTCGACGCGGCCGGCCTGTCCTGGTACGAGGTGTCCAACTGGGCGCGCACCGACGCGGCCCGGTGCCGGCACAACCTGCTCTACTGGACCGGCGCGGACTGGTGGGGGCTCGGCCCGGGGGCGCACAGCCACGTCGGCGGGGTGCGCTGGTGGAACGTCAAGCACCCCACGACGTACGCCCAGCGGCTGGCCTCCGGCGCGTCACCCGGCCTGGCCCGCGAGGTGCTCACCGTCGACGAGGCCCACATGGAGGACGTGATGCTCCGGCTGCGGCTCGCCAGCGGGCTGCCGCTGGCGGTGCTCGACGCGGCCGGCCGGGCCGGCGCCGAGCGGGCCCTCGCCGACGGCCTGCTGGCCGCCGGGGACTACGCCGCCGGCCGAGCGGCGCTCACCCTGCGCGGCCGGCTGCTCGCCGACGCGGTCGTCCGCGACCTGCTGCCCTGACCCGGACGCGCGGCCCGGCCGGCAGGTGCGACCGACCGTCGCCGGTCAGCCCGCGCCCCGGCCGGCCGTGCGGGCGGTGCGCCGGACCGGCCGGGGGAGCGGCCGGCCCGGATCACTTGACGAGGTTGGCCGAGAGGGGGTAGCGGTAGAGGCTGCCCTCGTTGGCCTTGATGCCGGCGAGGATGCCGAACACGGCACCGAGGATGATGGCCGCCCCGACGCCGATGAAGCCGATCAGGATGCACGAGAGCACCCAGCCGACCAGGCCGACGATCGACCAGATGAGCTGGAAGTTGAGCGCGGCGACGGCGTGCGCCCGGACCGTCGGGGACTGGTTGCCCCGGGCCAGCATCGCCACCAGCGGGGCGACCCAGCCGAGCACGCCCCCACTGATGATCATGCCGGCCGCGCCGCCGAAGTGCGCGACCAGCGCCCAGGTCTTGTCCTCGTTGTTGGCGTAGCCGCCGCCGGGGCCGCTGAAGGCGCCGCCGGTCGGATACCCGCCAGTCGGGCCGCCCGGGGGGTAACCGCCCGGCGGGGGGTAACCACCTGGCGGAGGGTAGCCGCCCGACGGCGGTTGGTCACCGGTGGGCGGCGGATAGCCACCGGCCGGGGGATAGCCGGCCGGGTCGGGTGCCCCGGACAGTGGTGCGGTGGGCGGCTCGGCCGCGGAAGGCGAGCCCGGGAGAGTCGGCTCCGGCGGGTAACTGCCGGGGTCTCCCGCGCCGGGAGGGCGAGGTGGTTCAGTCATGACTGTCACGGTAGGTGTCGGCGGCAACGTCGCACCAGAGCGATACCGCCCGGCCGCGCGGGCCGATCGGCCCGCGCAAGGTGGCGCGGGCCGCACCCACGGCCTGTCGTTGATCATCGCGTCGGCGGGGGTGCCGACGTAGACTGGCACTCGTTACAGTCGAGTGCCAGGACGGCCGTCGGCCCCGGGTGGGCCGCCGGCCGACGTGCGACAGGAGGTGCGGAGGATGGGTCTGGACGACCGCAAGCTCGCCGTGCTCCGCGCCATCGTCGAGGACTACGTCTCCACCCAGGAGCCGGTCGGCAGCAAGGCGCTGGTCGAGCGCCACCAGCTCGGGGTCTCCCCGGCGACGGTCCGCAACGACATGGCCGTGCTGGAGGAGGAGGGCTACATCCGGCAGCCGCACACCAGTGCCGGCCGGGTGCCCACCGACCGCGGCTACCGCCTCTTCGTCGACCGGCTGTCCCGGGTCAAGCCGCTCAGTCCCGCCGAACGTCGGGCCATCGAGCGCTTCCTCGTCGGCGCGGTCGATCTCGACGACGTGGTGCACCGCACCGTGCGCCTGCTCGCCCAGCTCACCCGGCAGGTGGCCGTCGTGCAGTACCCGAGCCTGGCCCGCTCCTCGGTGCGGCACCTGGAGCTGGTGCCGATCTCCACCACCCGGCTGATGCTCGTCATGATCGCCGACACCGGGCGGGTCGAGCAGCGGCTGGTGGAGCTGCCCGGCCCGGTCCCCGCCGACGACGTCACCGACCTGCGCCGGCTCGTCAACGAGAAGCTCGCCGGCGCCCGGCTGTCCGAGACCCCGCCGCTGGTGCAGGCGCTGGTCGAGGAGGCGCCGGCCGAGCTGCGTCCGGCGATGACCACCCTCTCCACCGTCCTGCTGGAGACGCTTGTCGAGCGGCACGAGGAACGCATCGCCCTGGCCGGCACCGCCAACCTCACCCGGGGCGGCCTACTCGACTTCCAGGGCTCGCTGCGACCCATCCTGGAGGCGCTGGAGGAGGAGGTCGTGCTGCTCAAGCTCATCGGCGAGACCGAGCCCAGCACGACCCGGGTCCTGATCGGCGACGAGAACGAGTTCGACAACCTGCGCGCCGCCTCGGTGGTCAGCACCGGGTACGGCCCGGGGGCCACCATCGTGGGCGGCCTCGGCGTGTTGGGGCCCACCCGCATGGACTACCCCGGCACCATCGCCACGGTGCGCGCCGTGGCACGCTACGTGGGCGAGCTGCTGGCCCAGAACTGACCAGTCAGGGCCGACGGCCGGCTGCGGCCGCCGGTCGGCGTAACGCGAGACGAACATGAGGACACGGAACGCAGTGGCCAGGGACTACTACGGCATCCTCGGTGTCAGCCGGGAAGCCTCCGATGACGAGATCAAGCGCGCCTACCGCAAGCTGGCACGCCAGTTCCACCCGGACGTCAATCCGGACCCGGAGGCCCAGGAGAAGTTCAAGGACATCAACGCCGCGTACGAGGTCCTCTCGGACGACCGGAAGCGGCAGATCGTCGACCTGGGTGGCGACCCGCTCGCCCCGGGAGGCGGCGGCGCGGGCGGCCCGGGTGGCCCGGGGGGAGCCGGCCCGTTCGTCGGCTTCCAGGACATCATGGACGCGTTCTTCGGCGGCGCGGCAGGTGGCGCCCGTGGCCCACGGCCGCGGACCCGGCCGGGCGCCGACGCGATCCTGCGGCTCGAACTCGACCTGCACGAGACGGCGTTCGGCGTCGAGGCCCCGATCACCGTCGACACCGCGGTGCTCTGCACCACCTGCTCGGGCGCCGGCACGGCAGCCGGCACCCACCTGGCCACCTGCGAGGCGTGCGGCGGTCGGGGCGAGGTGCAGTCGGTGCAGCGCACCTTCCTCGGCCAGGTGGTCTCCGCCCGGCCGTGCACCGTCTGCCAGGGCTACGGCACGACCATCCCGCACCCCTGCCCCACCTGTGCCGGCGACGGCCGGGTGCGCACCCGCCGTTCGCTCACCGTCAAGATCCCGGCCGGTGTCGAGGACGGCATGCGGATCCGGCTGGCCCAGCAGGGCGAGGTCGGCCCGGGCGGCGGCACCGCCGGTGACCTCTACGTGGAGATCCACGAGAGGCCACACGACGTCTACTCCCGCAAGGGCGACGACCTGCACTGCCGGGTCACCGTGCCGATGACCGCCGCCGCGCTGGGCACCCGGCTCACCATCAAGACGCTGGACAGCGAGGAGACCGTCGACGTCAAGGCCGGCACCCAGCCGGCCAGCACGCTGCGGCTGCGCGCCCGGGGTGTGCCGCACCTGCGCGGCACCGGCCGGGGTGACCTCTACGTGCACCTCGACGTCCGGACGCCCACCAAGCTCGACCCCGACCAGGAGAAGATGCTGCGCGACTTCGCCAAGACCCGGGGTGAGGAGGTCGCCGAGCTGACCAAGCAGGGCGGCTTCTTCTCCCGGATGCGCGACGCGTTCAACGGCCACGCCTGACGTGTCCGCGCCGCTCTTTTTGGTCGACGCGCTGCCCACCGGCGACGCGCTGACCCTCGACGGGCCCGAGGGGCACCACGCCGCCACCGTGCAGCGGCTGCGCGTCGGCGAGGAACTGCTGCTCGCCGACGGGCGGGGTGGCACGGCCGCCGCCGTGGTCACCGCCGTCGGCAGGGGCAGCCTGGAGGTCACCGTCACCTCCCGGGAGTACGCGGACGCGCCCGTACCCCGGATCGTCACCGTGCAGGGCATCGCCAAGGGTGACCGGGGCGAGCTGGCCGTGCAGGCGATGACCGAGGTCGGGGTGGACGAGATCGTGCCCTGGGCGGCGTCGCGCTCGGTGGTCCAGTGGCGCGGCGACCGGGGCGTACGGGCCCGCGAGAAGTGGGTCGCCACCGCCCGCGAGGCGGCGAAGCAGGCCCGCCGGCCCTGGCTGCCGGTGGTGGCCGGCGCGCCCGACGAGTCCACCGCGACGGTCGCCCGCCGCATCGCCGGCGCCGCCGCCGGGTTCGTCCTGCACGAGGAGGCCGAGGAGCGGCTCACCACCGCCGACCTGCCCTCCATCGGTGAGATCGTCCTGGTCGTCGGCCCCGAGGGCGGCATCGCTCCGGCCGAGATGACCGCCTTCCGCGAGGCCGGCGGCCGGCCGGTACGCCTCGGGCCGGAGGTGCTGCGGACCTCCACGGCCGGCGTGGCCGCGCTCAGCGTGCTCGCCACCCGCCTCGGCCGCTGGTAGTCCCACCGCTAGCTGTGGTGACTCGTGTAGCTGTGGTGACTCGTGCCCCGACCCAGGCTCCCACCTTGTCCGCGTCCTTTGCTCTGCTTCAACCGACGCAACAGTTTCGGCCGTTGAGTGTTGCCGTGGTTGAAGCAGAGCAAAGGACGTGATGAGCAGGCGGGAGGCCCTGGCCGGTGGCGGCGCGGGCTGGCGGGTGGTCAGGTGCGCAGGTAGGAGGCGCCGTTGAGGTCGACGATCGTGCCGGAGGCCCACTCGGCCTCGGGGGACGCCAGCCAGTGCACCGCGGCGGCGATCTCCTCCGGCCGGGCCACCCGGTCGAACGGGCTCTGCGCCCGGATCGCCGCGCCCTCCGTACCGCTCAGGTACTCGGTGACCATGTCGGTCGCCACGAAGCCCGGCGCGACGGTGGCGACCGTGATGCCGTACGGCGCGAGGGCCACGGCGAGGGACTGGCCCAGCGCGTTGAGCCCCGCCTTGCTGGCCCCGTACGCCGGCTGGTGCGGCTCGCCGCGGAACGCGCCCCGGGACGAGACGTTGACGATCCGCCCGCCGCGTTCACGCATGTGCTGGGCGGCGCACCAGATGACGTTGCCGGCGCCGGTCAGGTTGGTCTCCAGCACCTGCCGCCAGCGTTGCTGCCACTGCTCGTAGGAGGCGCCGAAGATCGGGTGCGGGTCGTCCCGGTCGCCGTACGTCCCGGCGTTGTTGACCAGCACGTCCAGCCCGCCGAGCAGTTCGGCGGCCCGGTCGACCATGGCCCGGACGGCGTCCGGGTCGGTGAGGTCGGCGCGGACCACCACGTGCCCCGAGCCGGGCAGCCCCGCGCGCAGCTCCTCGGCCGCGTCGCCGGAGTCGCGGTGGTGGATGGCCACCCGGTCGCCGCTGGCGGCGAACGCCTCCACCACCGCGCGGCCGATGCCACGCGAGGAACCAGTCACCAGTACCGCCCGATCCGTCATGCCGGCCATCCTGCCTCAGCCGTGCCCCGCGTCCTTACACTGCCCCGATGGGATCCGACTGCCTGTTCTGCCGCATCGTCGCCGGGGAGATTCCGGCCACCGTGGTCCGGGAGACCGCCACCACGCTCGCCTTCCGCGACATCGACCCGAAGGCCCCGGTGCACGTCCTGGTCATTCCGAAGGAGCACTACGCCGACGTCGCCACGCTCGCCGAGGGTGACCCGGCGCTGGCCGGTGCGGTGCTCGCCACGGCCGCCGCGGTGGCCGATGACGAGGGGCTGCTCGGCGACGGGTTCCGGCTGATGTTCAACACCGGGGTGTACGGCGGGCAGGAGGTGTTCCACGCGCACGCGCACCTGCTCGGTGGCGCGCCGCTCGGCCCGATGCTCGCCCGGGACCTGGCGTGACGGCCGGCCCGTACGCGCACGACCGGTTGGGCCGGCTGGTCCGCCGGGTGCAGGCCGACGCCCGGGTGCCGGCGGTGTCGGCGGCGCTGCACCGGGCCGACCGACCGCTGTGGAGCTGCACTGTCGGGGGCACCGGCACCGACAGCCCGTTGGGTCCGGGCACCCAGTTCCGGATCGGCTCGGTCACCAAGACCTTCACGGCGGTGCTCACCCTCCAGTGCCGCGACGACGGGCTGCTGGACCTGGATGACCCGGTGGGCCGGCACCTGGACCTTCCCGCACACGGCGAGCTGACCGTGCGCCGGCTGCTGTCGCACACCGGCGGACTGCAACGCGAGCCGTTCGGTGACGTCTGGGACACCCTGAACGCGCCGGACGCCGAGCAGTTGGTGGCCGGGCTGGACCGCGCCGAGCGGGTGTTGCCCACCGGCCGGCGTTTCCACTACTCCAACCTGGGCCTCGCCGTGCTCGGCCTGCTGGTCGGTCGGCTGCGCGGGGGCAGCTGGGCGGAGGTGCTCGCCGAGCGGGTGCTGACGCCGCTGGGGCTGACCGACACGACCGTGACCCCTCGGCCCTCGGCGGCCACCGGCTACCTGGTCGACGCGTACTCCGACGAGGCGCACCCGGAGCCGCCGACCGACTTCGGCGCGGTGGGCCCGGCCGCCCAGCTCTGGAGCACCGCGACCGACATGGCCCGCTGGGCGGCGTTCCTCGCCGACCCGGCGGCGCTCGACCCGGCCGGCGCGGTGCTCGCCCCGGGCACCCTGGACGAGATGCGCTGGCCGTTGACCACGACCGACGAGACGCTCTGGGGCGCCGGCTTCGGGCTCGGCCTGATCCTCGTCCCGCAGGGCGAGCGGGTGGTGCACGTGGGGCACGACGGGGCGATGCCCGGCTTCCTGGCCGGCGTGTACGGCCGGCGGGGTGGCGACGGCACGGCCGGCGCGATGGGCGCCGCGGTGCTCGGCTCGTCCGGCACAGCGGCCGAGTTGCTCGAACTGCCGCACCGGCTGCTCACCGAGGCGGTCGAGCACGATCCCGCCGACATCGAGCCGTGGACGCCCGGCGCACCCGCTCCGGCGGCCCTGCGGGGGGTGCTCGGCCGCTGGTGGGGCGAGGGTTTCGAGTACGTCTTCTCCTGGCACGACGGCGCCCTGCGGGCGCGCGGGGCCGGGGATGCGGCCGGCCGCCCCCCGGCGGTCTTCGCACCGCTGCCGGACCGGCCGGACGTGTTCCGGACCGTCTCCGGCCGGGAGGTCGGCGAGCTGCTGCGGCTGACCCGGGACGAAGCTCAGACGGTGGTCCGGATGCACTGGGCGACCTACCGGTTCACCCGCCACCAGGAGACCTTCGACCGGTACGACTTCCGGGCCGGGAGTTGATCGCGGCCAGCGGAAATGGGCGCGATGCGGCCCGCGTTGACCCGATACGATGGGTGTAACGTCCGCACGCCGTGCCAGCAGGGCCGGCGCCGAGATCGAGAGCAGGTGCGCAGGGCCCTTCGGCCCGACCTATGACCGGCACCCCACCTCCCGGCCCGCCCCGGGTGCAGACCAGGATCACCGTGCCCGACTCCAAGATCATGGTCAATCTGCTCGGCGCGGGCGACGAGATCCTGCGACTCGTCGAACGCTCGGTCGCCAGTGACGTGCACGTCCGGGGCAACGAGATCACGATCACCGGCGCCCCCGCGGACAACGCCCTCGCCGAGCGGGTCTTCAGTGAGCTGCTCGAACTCATCGAGAAAGGCGAGACCCTGACCACTGACGCCGTCCGGCGTACCGTCGGCATGCTCGAGCAGGGCAGCGCCGAGCGGCCCGCCGAGGTCCTGACCCTCGACATCCTCTCCCGTCGCGGGCGCACCATCCGCCCCAAGACGCTCGGGCAGAAGCGGTACGTCGACGCGATCGACTCGAACACCATCGTCTTCGGCATCGGCCCGGCCGGCACCGGCAAGACCTACCTGGCGATGGCGAAGGCCGTCCAGGCGCTCCAGGCCAAGCAGGTCAACCGCATCATCCTGACCCGACCGGCGGTCGAGGCGGGGGAGCGGCTGGGCTTCCTGCCCGGCACGCTCAACGAGAAGATCGACCCGTACCTGCGCCCGCTCTACGACGCGCTGCACGACATGCTCGACCCGGAGTCGATCCCGAAGCTGATGGCCGCCGGGACGATCGAGGTCGCGCCCCTGGCGTACATGCGGGGCAGGACGTTGAATGACGCGTTCATCATCCTGGACGAGGCGCAGAACACGACGCCCGAGCAGATGAAGATGTTCCTCACCCGACTCGGCTTCAACTCCAAGATCGTCGTGACGGGTGACATCACCCAGGTGGACCTTCCCGGCGGGACGAGCAGCGGCCTGCGGGTGGTCCGGGAGATCCTGGAGAACGTCGACGACGTGCACTTCTCCCAGTTGTCCAGCTCCGACGTGGTTCGCCACCGGCTGGTCGGGGAAATCGTCGACGCGTACGCCCGCTGGGACGCCGAGCGGGAGACCCAGCAGGCGCAGGGCGTCCACGCCATTCCCGGGCGACCCGCCCAGGGCGGCCGGTCCGGCCGCCGCCGCTAAAGCAGAGGAAAGCAGTTGTCCATCGAGATCGCCAACGAGTCCGGTGTCGAGGTCGACACCGACGCCGTGCTCGCCGTCGCCCGGCACGCCCTCGACGAGATGGGGGTCAACCCCCTCGCCGAGCTCTCCGTGCTGCTGGTCGACATCGACTACATGACCGAGCTGAACCACCGCTGGATGGGTGGGGACGGCCCGACCGACGTGCTCGCCTTCCCGATGGACGAGGGAAGCGTCGACCACGGTCCGGGCGAGAGCGCCCCCGCCGGCGGCGAGCCGGCCCTGCTCGGTGACATCGTGCTCTGCCCCGAGGTCGCGGCCAAGCAGGCGGCGACCGCCGGGCACGCCTCAGCCGACGAGCTGCACCTGCTCACCGTTCACGGGGTGCTGCACCTGCTCGGCTACGACCACGCCGAGCCGGAGGAGGAGCGCGAGATGTTCGCTCTGCAGGCTCGACTGCTGGCGAGCTGGCGGTCGACCCGCACCCAGTGATGTCCACTCCTTCGTTACTCGCGGTCGGCCCCACGGCCGGCCTTCCCGACCTGCAACTGATCGTCTTCGCGGCGGGCCTGGTGGTGCTGGGCGGTGTGATCGCCATGACCGAGGCGGCGCTCGCCGCGGTCTCGCCGGCCCGGGCCGCCGAGCTGGCCCGGGACGGTGTGCGCGGCGCCCGGACCCTCCAGGTCGTGGCCTCGGACGTCGTCCGGCACCTCAATCTGCTGCTGTTGCTGCGGCTGCTCGCCGAGCTGACCGCCACCACGCTGGTGGCGTTGGTCGCGGTGGACAGCTTCGGCGCCGGCTGGCGTGCCGCGCTGGTCACCGCCGGCGCGATGACCGTGGTCAGCTTCGTGGTGGTCGGTGTCGCGCCGCGCACCATCGGCCGGCAGCACGCGTACGCGGTGGGCCGGGCGGTCGCGCCGCTGGTCCGCTGGCTGGGCCGCGCGCTCAACCCCCTCGCGTCGCTGCTCATCCTGATCGGCAACGCGGTCACCCCGGGGCGCGGCTTCCGGGAGGGGCCGTTCGCCAGCCAGGTGGAGCTGCGTGAGCTGGTGGACCTGGCCGAGCAGCGCGGCGTCGTGGAGCACGGCGAGCGTCAGATGATCCATTCGGTCTTCGCGCTCGGCGACACCATCGCCCGCGAGGTGATGGTCCCGCGTACGGAGATGGTGTGGATCGAGGAGGGCAAGACCCTCGCCCAGGCGTTGGTGCTCTTCCTGCGGTCGGGTTTCTCCCGCATCCCGGTGATCGGGGAGAGCGTCGACGACGTACTCGGGGTGCTCTACCTCAAGGACCTGATCCGGCGGTCGCGGGGCGGCGAACCGGACGCCGAGCAGTTGCCGGTGGCCGAGCTGATGCGCCCGGCCACCTTCGTCCCGGAGTCCAAGCCGGTCGACGATCTGCTGTCGGAGATGCAGGCGGCCCGCAACCACCTGGTCATCGTGGTCGACGAGTACGGCGGCACCGGTGGTCTGGTCACCATCGAGGACATCCTGGAGGAGATCGTCGGTGAGATCACCGACGAGTACGATGTCGAACGCCCGCCGGTCGAACGCCTCGCGGACTCCTCGGTGCGGGTGACCGCCCGCCTGCCGGTGGAGAACCTGGGCGAGATGTTCGGCGCCGATCTGCCCACCGACGAGGTGGAGACGGTCGGTGGCCTGCTCGCCCAGTCGCTGGGACGGGTGCCGATCCCCGGAGCGCAGGCCGAGGTGGCCGGCCTCCGGCTGGTCGCCGAGGGCACCACGGGCCGGCGCAACCGGATCGACACCGTCCTGGTCAGCAGGGTGGAGTCGGGCGACGAGCAGGACAGCACCGGGCGCGGCGACCATGCCGGCCCCGGGGACGACCCGGATCATTACCGAGACGAGGAGAGGCAAGCCGCCGATGCCTGAGACACCCGCCGCGCCCGCCGCCCGGCCCACCCCCACCGCACCGGGACCGCTGAGCGCCGAGGACGGCAAGCTCGTCGTCCTGGCCCGGGGCGCCCGCGGGCGGGTCGGTGCCGTGGAGGGGGCCGCGGTCCGGGACTCCGACGGCCGGACGTACGCGGCGGCCAGCGTCGCGCTGCCCTCGCTGACCCTCACGGCCCTGCAGTTGGCGGTGGCCTCTGCCGTGGCCGCCGGTGCGGGCCGGTTGGAGGCGGCGGTGGTGGTGACCGAGGCGTCGACGCTTGACGGCGCCGGGCACGCCGCGGTACGCGACCTCGCCGTGGACGCGCCGATCCACGTGGCCGCCCCGGACGGCACCGTGCTCGGCACGGTGACCCAGTGAGCCCCGTCCGGGATCCGGAGCCGCGTCCGTACCGGGCCGGGTTCGGCTGCTTCGTGGGCCGGCCCAACGCCGGCAAGTCCACCCTGACGAACGCCATCGTCGGCACCAAGATCGCGATCACCTCGAACAAGCCGCAGACCACCCGGCACGTCATCCGGGCGGTGCTGCACCGTCCGGAGTCGCAGCTGGTTCTGGTGGACACGCCGGGTCTGCACCGCCCCCGTACGCTGCTCGGTGAGCGCCTTAACGACCTGGTCCGCTCGACCTGGACCGAGGTCGACGTGATCGGCCTGTGCATCCCGGCGGACGAGCCGGTGGGGCGCGGCGACCGGTTCATCACCGGCGAGCTGGCCGAGCTGAAGGCGACGGTGCTGGCGGTGGTCACCAAGACCGACCTGGTGGACAAGCGCCGGCTGGCCGAGCAGTTGCTCGCGGTCAGCGAGCTGGGCGAGTTCGCCGAGATCGTGCCGGTGAGCGCCGTCTCGGGGCATCAGGTGGACACGCTCGTCGACGTGATGACCAAATACCTGCCGCCGTCGCCCCAGCTCTACCCGGACGACATGCTGACCGACGACCCGGAGCAGGTGATGGTCGCCGAGCTGATCCGGGAGGCGGCCCTGGAGGGCGTCCGCGACGAGCTGCCACACTCCATCGCCGTGGTGGTCGAGGAGATGATCCCCGAGGGTCAGGTCATGAAGATCTACGCCGACCTGTACGTGGAACGGCCCAGCCAGAAGGCCATCGTCCTCGGTCACAAGGCGAGCCGGCTCAAGGAGGTCGGCACGAACGCCCGCCGGCAGATCGAGGAGCTGCTGGGCAGCCGGGTCTATCTCGACCTGCACGTGCGGGTCGCGAAGGACTGGCAGCGCGACCCGAGGCAGTTGCGCAAGCTGGGCTTCTGAGCGTCATCCGGCGGCCCTGCTGAGGGGCGGGCGCCGGTCGGCCTGATCGTTTCCGGTCGGCCCCATGGGCAGCCTCACGATCGGCCGGGGTCGGCGTCGTTTGGCGCGCGGGCCGCGAAGGGTAGGGGAGAAAGCACCGCGTCCCCGATCCAGATGCAGGCTGATGCGCAACAGATACCTCGATCTGCTCCGTTTCCTCGCCATCGTCCGGGTGGTCGTCTACCACGTCACCGGCTGGGCGACCCTCACCCTCGTCTTCCCCGCCATGTCGGTGATGTTCGCGCTGGCCGGCTCGTTGATGGCCGCCTCGCTCGCGCGGTCCGGCCCGGTGGCGGTCGGCCGCCGGTTGCGCCGGCTGTTGCCGTCGCTGTGGGTGCTGGCGGCCGTCTTCGTGCCGGCCATGCTGCTCACCGGGCTGGCGCTGTCGCCCCGGGTGCTGCTGTGGCTGTTCCCGATCACCGACCCGCCGGCGAACAACTGGGGCGCCCTGGCGCTGAGCATCATCTGGTACCTGCGGGACTACCTGTGGTTCGTGCTCGCCTCGCCGGTCGCGCTCTGGCTGTTCCGGCGGGCCCCGCTGCCCACCCTGCTCGCCCCGTACGTGGTGCTGGTGACGATCGAGGTGGGGATCTACCCGGCGCCGCCGGTGGTGCGCGAGTTCGGCCTGTACTTCGGCGCGTGGCTGCTCGGCTTCGCCCACCACGCCGGGATGCTGCGTCGACTCACCGGCCGGGTGCTGTACCCGCTGTCGCTGGGCCTCGCGGTCGTCGGCGGGGCCTGGATCGTCACGCATCCCGGCCCGCGCGGGTACGACCTCAACGACAACCACCTCGGCAACGCGCTCTGGTCGGCCGCGTTCATCCTGGTCGTGCTGGGTCGGGCGCCGGCCGGGGTGGCCTGGCTGGAGCGCAGCCGGCTGGCCGAACGGGTGGTGACCGTGTTCAACCGGCGGGCGCTCACCATCTATCTCTGGCACATGCCGTTCGTGGTGGCGCTCACCCCGCTGGTCGACGTGGTCGGCTGGTCGCACCAGGACCCGGTGGGGCTGGCTGTCCGGGTGCTGCTGGTCTTCGCGCTTGTCGGTCTGGTCACCCTGGCCGTCGGCTGGGTCGAGGACGTCGCCGCCCGTCGCCGCCCGGAGCTGATCCCGGGCGGGCCGCCCCGCCCGACCGTCCCGCCGGCCCCCTCCGACGGTGGCCCGGCGGGTCGTCTCGGAGTCGGCGAGACCGTTGGACGGGCGGCGGTACCGGCGCAGCGGGTGTCCGGAGCGGCGGCGACCGTCGAGATCAACGCTGGCTGATCGACACGTCGCCGCTGCCGGCCGAGCCGTCGAGCACCAGGGAGGCGGCCGGGTCGTCGGCGACGGTGATCCGGGCGTCGCCGGAGCCGGTGTTGGAGCGGACCCGGTAACTGCCGGCCGGCACCACCAGCGAGACGTCCCCGCTGGAGGCGTGCAGACGCGCCGAGGCGGCGGTCTCCAGCTCGACGACGACGTTGCCGGAGCCGGCCTCGGCGTCCGTCGTTCCGCCCACACGGCGAGCCGTGATGTCGCCGGAGCCGGCGCGCAGTCGTACGGCCGAACGGGCCTCGCTCAGCTCGATGTTGCCGGAGCCGGTCTCCACGTCGATCGCACCGGCGACGTCGCTGATCCGCACGTCGCCCGAGCCCAGCCGCAGCTTCACCGCGCCGACCCTGGTCAGCTCGACGTCACCCGAGCCGCTCTCGCCCTGCACGGTCACGCCCTCGGGGACGGTCACCTCGTACGAGACGCTGCACCGGTCGCCGCAGTCGGTGTCCAGCACCAACTCGCTGTCCTTGATCTCGTACCGGGCCTTGGGTTCGCCGCCCTGATAGCGCACGACCCGCTTGATCCGTGCCTCGCCCGCCGTGCCGTCGCCTCGGACGATCACGTCTCCGGAGCCCCCCTGCACCCGGATGGTGCTGATCTTCACCGCCTCGGTGTTGTCGTAGTCGAGCCGGCGGAAGGACAGGTTGTCGCACCCGGCGAGCAGGATGAGGGCTGTGGCCAGCCCCAACGCGACGGGCGCGGTGGCGTGGCGACGACGGGCGGCGGTGGTCTCGTGCAGTGCCATGACGAGCACGCTACGGCCGGTGACGAGCCGGGCGCATCGGGGTTCGTCCGCGCGTCCACCCCGAACCAACCCTGATTTCACACCCCGAGGGAGAATGGTCCGATGGCCGGGTACCGCCGACAGCTCTACCGCGACGACGCGGTGGTGCTGCGCGTGCAGAAGCTCGGCGAGTCCGACCGGATCATCACGCTGCTCACCCGCCGGCACGGCCGGCTGCGGGCGGTCGCCCGGGGGGTCCGGCGCACGATGAGCAAGTTCGGCGCCCGGCTGGAGCCGTTCGGTCACGTCGACCTCCAACTCGCCGGTGACCCCAAGGGCAACCACGGCAGCTCGCTGCACACGGTCAGCCAGGTCGAGGGCATCGAGCTGTACGGCAAGCGGTTCCTCGGGGACTATCCCCGCTACACGGCGGCCAGCGCGATCGCCGAGACCGCCGAGCGGCTGACGCCGGTCGAGCGGGAGCCGTCGCTGCGGCTGTTCCAGCTCACCGTGGGGGCGCTGAAGGCGCTGTCCCGGGGCGAACACGCGACCACGCTGGTGCTCGACGCGTACCTGCTGCGCGGGATGGCTCTCGCGGGCTGGGCTCCGGCGCTGATCGCCTGCGCGGTCTGCGGCACCCCCGGGCGGCACCGCGCGTTCTCCGTGCCGGCCGGCGGCGCGGTCTGCCCGGACTGCCGGCCGCCCGGCGCGGCCCATCCCGCGCCGGCCACCATCGACCTGATGTCCGCGCTGACCACCGGCGACTGGGTGGTCGCCGACGCCACCGAGACCGGTGTACGTCGGGAGTGCAGCGGGCTGGTCGCGGCGCACCTCCAGTGGCATCTGGAACGCGCGCTACGCTCGCTGCCGCTGGTCGACCGGGGGCCCTCGGTCGCCGGCACGGTCCCGCCGCCGGGCGGCGGTGGGGCTGCGATGCTCCGGCCGCGCGGTGACGTCGAGGCCGGTGCGGACGGCACGAGCAGGGAGAGAGCCGAGTGATCCGATCGATGAGGTCCGGCCGGCGGGAGCCGACGCCACCGACGCCGCACCCGTCCGGTGCCCGGCCGCCGGCGCTGCCGAGCGAGGCGGTGCCGAAGCACGTGGCCGTCGTGATGGACGGCAACGGCCGGTGGGCCAAGGAGCGCGGGTTGCCCCGCACCAAGGGCCACGAGGCGGGGGAGCACAGCCTCTTCGACACCATCGAGGGCGCGATCGAGATGGGCATCCCCTACCTGTCGGCGTACGCGTTCTCCACCGAGAACTGGCGGCGCTCGCCCGACGAGGTCCGGTTCCTGATGGGGTTCAACCGGGACGTGATCCGTCGACGCCGCGACCAGCTGGTCGACCTCGGCGTCCGGGTGGTCTGGTCGGGGCGGCCGGGGCGGTTGTGGAAGAGCGTCATCTCCGAGTTGCAGACCGCCGAGGAGATGTCCCGGGGCAACTCGACGCTGACCCTGCAGTTCTGTGTGAACTACGGCGGGCAGGCCGAGATCGGCGACGCCGCCGCGGCGATCGCCCGGGACGTGGCGGCCGGTCGACTGGACCCGTCGAAGGTCACCGAGAAGACCGTCGCGAAATACCTGTACCACCCGGAGATCCCGGAGGTGGACCTGTTCCTGCGGCCCTCCGGCGAGGAGCGGATCTCCAACTTCCTGCTCTGGCAGACCGCGTACGCCGAGTTGGTCTTCCTGGACACCCTCTGGCCGGACTTCGACCGCCGCCACCTCTGGTACGCGTGCGAGCTGTACGCCCAGCGGGACCGGCGGTTCGGCGGCGCGCTGCCCAACCCGGTGGCTCCGACGGTCTGAGCGAGGCTTATCCACCCGTCACGCTGGGTATCAGGAACGTCAGAAGCCACTGACGGAGGTGAACCCACATGATCCAGAAGCGCATTGCCCAGTGGGCGGTGATGGCGATCGCGGTGCCGCTGGCCGCGGCCGGCGCCCGCCGGCTCAGCCACACCCTGGAGGCCCGGCGTGGTCCCTCCGGGGCGACCCGGCTGCTGACCAGGGGCGCGGATCTGATCCGCCCGCAGAAGGCCAAGCGCCGCCGGTTCTGGTAGTTCCCGACTCTCCGGCGCCGCCCCGCACACGACGTGCGGGGCGGCGCCGGCGTCTCACCCTGTCGATCATGGAGTTGTGGTGGCCGGTTCGGTCGCATTCACGACTTTCGTTCACCGCCACAACTCCATGATCGACGCGGCCGGGGTGGGGGGTCTGGGTTGGTTGTTTCGGGGTTCGGGGAGGTGGGGGCAGGTAGGGTCCGGAGGTGGCGGGACTCGGCGGGAATCGGCGGCTGGGGGTGGATATGCGGGATCTCCGGTACAAAATGATCATGGCGTTGAACGCGGCGGATCTGGGCGACCCGATCTGCGAACAGGTCGCCGAGATCTGCGCCGAGATCGCCGAGCAGCACTGCGCGGAGTTCGGTCACACGCCGCAGCTGCGCACCGGTGAGATCGCCGAGCTGGTCACCGGTGAACCGGCCCTGACCTGGGCGCCGTCGACCCCCGACGCCGGGCAGCGTGCCTGGTGACCGCACCCGCGCCGTCGGTCGACCTGCGTCGGGCCGAGGACCGGTTCGCCACCCGGATCTCCTGGTTGGACTCCAAGCACTCCTTCTCGTTCTCCCGGCACTACGACCCGGCCAACACCCACCACGGGCTGCTGCTGGTGAACAACGACGACGTGGTCCGGCCCGGCGCCGGCTTCGAGACCCACCCGCACGAGGACATGGAGATCGTCACCTGGGTGCTGCGCGGCTCACTCGTGCACCAGGACTCCACCGGCCACTCCGGGGTGATCTACCCCGGCCTGGCGCAGCGGATGAGCGCCGGCACCGGCATCCTGCACTCGGAGAAGAACGACGCCTGGCGGCTCAACAACCAGGAGCCGCACAGCGACCCCGTGCACTTCGTGCAGATGTGGGTGCTCCCCGATGAGCAGGGCGTCGACCCCGGCTACGAGCAGCTGGAGATCGAGGACGAGTTGCTGCGCGGCGGCCTGGTGCCGATCGCGTCCGGGATGGACCGCTACGACGGCGCGTCCGCGATCCGGATCCGCAACCGGTACGCGACCCTGCACGCCGCCCGACTCGGCCCCGGCGACGAGGTCACCCTCCCGGACGCGCCCTTCGTGCACCTGTACGTGCCGAACGGCACGGTGACCCTGGAGGACAGCGGCCCGCTCGGCACCGGCGACGCCGCCCGGCTCACCATGACCGGCGGCCGGCGGGTGACCGCCGACGAGCCGGCCGAGATCCTCGTCTGGGAGATGCACGCCACTGTCGCCTGACGGGTGCCCGCGCGTACCTGCCGTCTGGTCCCATGATCGTGCTCGATCCTGGATGTCAACGCCGTTGCGTTTAGCGCCGTGAGCGGGAGGCAAGTCCTTTCTCGAAGAGTGTGATTTCGGCGTGGAAGCTGTAGGTCTGTGTGGTTGTTGGGTGTTGTCCGGTGTTCGGGCCGTACTTGCTGGTCGGGTTCTTGCGGGTGCGGGCTTTGACGCGGGGGCGGCGCCGTGCGGGCAGGAGGTTGGCCAGCGCGGCGTGGCCGATTGCGCCGAGGAGGTCGGCGGGGCCGTGGGGGAGGATCGCGCTGGCGGTGGTGATCGTGTCGATGGCGGTTTCGATGAGGATCGTGAAGCTGATCCGGTCCATGTCGGTGCCTGGCTGGGTTGACGCGGCGTCTGCGGCCGCGCGGATGAGGGCTTGGTAGGCGGTGAGCAGGGCGTATGCCTCCTGCTCGATCCCGGGGATGCTGTGAGAGCGCAGGACACGGCCGTTGAGCATGGTCGCTTTGATCGAGTAGTAGGTGGTCTCGGCTTGCCAGCGTTCGTGGTAGAGGTCCACGAGTTCTCGGGCGAGGTAGCGGGCGTGGTCGGTCAGGCTGGTGATCAGCCGCCACTGCTCGTGGCGCACCGTGCCGTCGGCGAGGGTGACGGTGACCTGCGCTTCGACGACCCGTACCAGGATGAGGGCGGCGAGGGTGCCGTAGCCGATGCGGGTCAGGTAGGAGCCATCGGGCAGGCGTTGCGTGATGGTCGGGCGGCGGCAGGCGGTGGAGCGGACCAGGAACTGCGCTCCGGTGGCGTGCACATCGTGCAGGAATTGCGCGGCGTCGAAGCCGGCGTCGGCCAGCAGCAGCATCGCGCGGTCCAGGACGCCCACCAGGCGGTGGGCATACGGCAGTTCGCCTCCTGCGTCAGGGCCGAAGTCCGCGGCGAGCAGGGCGCGGGTCCCGCACTCGATCACCACGAGCAGCCGCAGCAGCGGGTAGCCGAACTCCCGCCGCTCTCCTGCCCGTTTGGGGTAGCGCCAGGTGACCTGTTCCCGATCGGGCACGTGCAGGTCAGTGCCGTCGATGGCCACGGTGCGCAGGCCCCGGTAGAACACGCCGGGCTGGCTGGGCAGACCGACGACACCGGCCAACGTCTCGAACAGACGCCGTAGCGGCGCCGCTCCGATCCGGCGGCGGGCGCGTGAGAGTGAGGAGACGCTCGGCCGCGTCAGGCGCAGGTCCGTCAGGGCAGCGGTCAGCTTCCCCCAGGTCGCCAGATAGGAACAGCGCTCGAACAGCGCCAGCGCAAGGACGAAGTACACCACGACCCGAGACGGCAGCAGCCGCAGCCGCTTCTCCCGCGTCCCGGTCTCCTCCAACACCGCGTCTACGAGGTCAAAGTCAATGATCTGCGTCAACTCACCCAGATGACCGGGCGCGTGCACACCCCCGGCCACCTGCAACGACCGCCTGATGACAGACTTCTCCTGCAACGGGACTCCTGATAACGATCACCTTGCTCGACACAAGCTGATCTATCAGAAGTCCCGTTCGCGTCTCCAAAGCCCTTGACTCAAGTCCCGATCGCCAAACGCAACAGCGTTGACATGGATGTGGTGGCCTCCCGTTGTCGGAAGGCCACCACATCATGGATCGAGCACGATCTTGCGGGGCGCGGCGCGCGGGGCGATTCCGGCTACGCCGGGGACTCGGTCTTCTCGCCGGCCCAGGTGGTGTGGAACGAGCCCTCGCGGTCGACGCGCTGGTAGGTGTGCGCGCCGAAGTTGTCCCGCAGGCCCTGGATCAGCGCGGCGGGCAGCCGCTCGGCGCGCAGCCCGTCGAAGTACGCCAGCGACGACGAGAACGCCGGCGTCGGCACCCCCGCCCGGGCCGCGTCGGCCACGACCCGCCGCCAGCTCGGCACGCCGGCCGCGACCGCCTCGGCGAAGTACGGCGCCACGAGCAGCGTCGGCAGGTCGGGCTGCTCGTCGTACGCCTCGCGGATGCGGTTCAGGAAGCGGGCGCGGATGATGCAGCCGCCCCGCCAGATGGTCGCCGTGCCGCCGAGGTCGATGTCCCAGTCGTATTCCTGGCTGCCGGCCCGGATGTGGTCGAAGCCCTGCGCGTACGCGACGATCTTGGAAGCGAGCAGCGCCCGGCGCACGTCCTCCACGAACGCGTCCCGGTCGGCGACCTCCCACTTCTCACCGGCGTCCGGGAACGCCCGCCGGGCCGCCTCGCGCTGGTCGACGTGCCCGGACAGCGAGCGGGCGAACGTCGCCTCGGCGATCCCGGTGATCGGGATGCCCAGGTCGAGGGCGCTCTGCACCGTCCACCGGCCGGTGCCCTTCTGCTCGGCCCGGTCCTGCACGACGTCGACGAACGCGCGGCCGGTCGCCGCGTCGGTGTGCGCGAGCACGTCGGCGGTGATCTCGATGAGGAAGGACTCCAGCTCGCCGTTGTTCCAGTCGCGGAAGATCTCCGCGATCTCCGCCGGCTTCGCGCCCAGGCCGGACCGGAGCAGGTCGTACGCCTCGGCGATGAGCTGCATGTCGGCGTACTCGATGCCGTTGTGCACCATCTTGACGAAGTGCCCGGCGCCGTCCGGCCCGACGTGCATGCAGCACGGCACGCCGTCCACGTGGGCGGCGATCTTCTCGAACATCGGCCCGAGCTTGGCGTACGACTCGGCGGAACCGCCCGGCATGATGCTCGGCCCGAGCAGCGCGCCCTCCTCACCACCGGAGACGCCGGTGCCGCTGAAGTGCAGCCCCTGCGCGCGCAGCGACTCCTCCCGGCGACGGGTGTCGGCGAAGTGGGCGTTGCCGCAGTCGACGATGATGTCGCCCTCCTCCAGCAGCGGCACCAGCTCGTCGATCACGGCGTCGGTGGGCGCACCGGCCTTGACCATCACGATCACCGCGCGGGGCCGTTCCAGCGACGCCACGAAGTCGGCCATCGACTCACCGGGCACGAAGGTGCCCTCGTCACCGTGCTCGGCGACGAGGCTGCGGGTGCGCTCCGGTGACCGGTTGTGCACCGCCACGGTAAAGCCGTTGCGGGCCAGGTTGCGGGCCAGGTTCCGGCCCATCACCGCCAGCCCGGTCACGCCGATCTGCGCCGTCGCCTGCTCAGCCATTCGTGCCGCCACCTCTCGCCGTCGAACTATCCTGCTGCGACCGTATCGCGGCGCGCGGCATCGTGGGCGAGTCGTCCCACGGCGGGTCACCGCCTGGTCGCGGCCCGTTCGCCCGGCGCGTCCACACCCCGACCGGCAGCCACGCTCACCCCTGGGCCAGTCGGTCCTCCACACGCGCCACCTTCGCGGTGAGCGCGTCGGTGACCCCGGGCCGGACGTCGGCCTTCAGGACGACGCTCACCCGGGGCGCCTGCGCGGCCACCACGTCGACCGCCCGCTTCACCACCGCCATCACCTCGTCCCACTCGCCCTCGACGGTGGTGAACATGGCATCGGTCCGGTTGGGCAACCCGGACTCGCGGACCACCCGTACCGCCTCGGCAACCAGGTCACCCACGGAGTCGCCGGCACCGAGCGGGGTGATCGAGAACGCGATCAGCATGCGCCGATCGTGCCAGGAAATCGGGTGCACGTCTCATCGGGCGGTGGTTAGGGTTCGGGCATGCGTAACTGACGCCCCACTTCCCGAGCCGGCCCGCCGCCCCGCGATCGCGGTCCGTGCGCTCCCGGGCGTCGCGCGTCTCCGTCCACCGTTCGGCCGTGTTGACCCGGCCCGATCCCCGGTGAGCAGTCCCTTCCCGCTCGACCGTCGCGTTGCCACGGTCACCAGCCGATCCGACCGACCGCGGGAGCGCGGGACCGCCGGGAAGGTCGGCACCGAAGGAGGCCCGGATGCCCGCCAGGCGCAATCCGAAGAAGACCCGTACGCCCGCGCCGACGCCGCTGGGCACCGACCCGGCGGCCGGCCACGGCCCGCTCCCACCCACCCGCCCCGACCTCCCGGTCGAACCGATCGAGCCGGCGCTGCCGGCGGTGCTGGTCGAGCCGGCGGTGCCGGTGGAGCCCGCGTTGCCGGCGGTGCTGGTCGAGCCGGCGCTGGCCGTCGACGTGCCGGCGGCGGTCGACGCGCCGACGGTGGACGATCTGCCGAAGACCGCCGGGCGACCGACGGCACCGACGGCCGGGCCACCGCAGGCCGGCGGCACGGCACCGACGGCCGGGCCACCGCAGGCCGGCGGTAACCGCTCGGGCGGTGGCCGCAGCCAACGGGCCGGCCAGCCCCGCCGGTACGCCTTCCGCCGGAGCTGACCGACCCGACCCGTCGGGGCGGTGGCACCAATGTCGGTGATGTGGTGGCCTGCGCAGTGCAGGAGACCACCGCATCACCGAGGTGGTGCGGATCGTCTCGACTGGCTGAGCGGCCCGCTCAGCCGATCAGCGGGCGGAAGGTGCCGAGGAGCACGCTTGTGGTCAGGGCTGCTCCGGCCAGCGCGGCCGCCCCGGCGATCAGCAGCGCGTCGGCGAGGCCAAAGCGCTGGCGTCGGGCGACGGTACGGGGTGTGTCGCCGTCGAAGCCGCGCGCGTCCATGGCGACGGCCAGCCGGGTGCCCCGGCGGATCGCCCCGACCAGCAGCGCGAACGCCGTGGACGTGAACAGCCGCAGCTTCGCCACCGGGTTGCGTCCCGCGTCGACGCCGCGTGCCCGTCGGGCCATGCTGATCATCTGCCACTCCTGACCGAGCAGCGGCACCAGCCGGAACGCGGCCAGCGACCCGACGGCGAACCGCGCCGGCGCCTTCGCGTTCTGGATCAGGGCGTCCGCCAGGTCGGTCGGGTCGGTGGTGGCGAAGACGATCACGCCGGGCAGGGCCACCGCGAAGACCCGCAGCACCAGGCCGAGAGCGGTGCGCAGCACGCCGGTGCTCACCAGCACCGGCCCGGCGTCCAGCAGGATCCGGCCGGACTGGTCGGCGGCGAAGAGCACCAGGGTGACCAGGATGCCGGCGGCGCTGAGCAGCAGGGGCAGGGCCCGCCGGGCCAGCACCCGGTAGCGGACGCCGAACAGCGGCAGGACGGCGAGTTCGACCGCGATGGCGATCGCCGGCGCCACCGGGTCGAGCGTCGCCAGCAGGGTGAACGAGAAGACAAGCGCGGCGGCCACCTTCGCCACCGGGTTGCGCCGGGCCAGCGGGGCGCCGGGCGCGGCGATCGGCTCGATGCTGATCACCGGGCGCCGTCCGGTGCCCGCTGGAGGGTGACCGTGCGGTCGGCGAGCGCGGCGACGAAGTCGAGGTCGTGGGTGACCGTGACCACGCCGTGCCCGGCGTCCCGCAGGTCGGCGAAGAGGTCGACCAGCTCCCGCCAGGTCCGCCGGTCCTGCCCGAAGGTCGGTTCGTCGCAGATCAGCAGGCGGGGCGCCGTGGCCAGGGCCGTCGCCACGCTCAGCCGCCGCGCTTCCCCACCGGAGAGGGTGTACGGGTTGGCGGCCGCGAGTCGGGTCAGCCGCAGCCGGTCCAGCAGCCCCGCGGCGGTCTCCCGGACGGCAGCCTCAGGTTGACCCGTCCGGCGTGGCCCGAGCGCCAGCTCGTCGAAGACGGTGCCGGTGACGAACTGGTGCTCCGGGTCCTGGAAGACCGACCCGATCCGTCGGGCCAGCGCGGGCGCTCGCCAGCGGTGCGGGGGAGCGCGGTGGTCGGCGCCGGCCAACTCGGCCGAAGCGGTGACGCGGCCGGCGCCCGGTTTGAGCAGGCCGCCGAGCAGCAGCGCCAGCGTGGACTTGCCGGCGCCGTTGGGTCCGCGTACGGCGAGCGCCTCTCCGGCGCGTACCGCCAGGTCGGTGGGGCCCAGCCGGGGCGGCAGGCCGAGCCGGTCGGCGGTGAGCAGCAGGTCGCCAGGGGCGGCGGTGGCCGTGCGGGGTGCGATGGGGTGACCGGGCACCCAGACGCCCTCGGCGGCGAGGGCAGCGCCGTGCGCGGCGAAGACCGCCTCGGGCGTCCCGTCCGCGCGGACCCCGCCGCCAGGCTCCAGGACGACCACCCGGTCGACCAGTGGCAGCGCCTCGGCGACCCGGTGTTCGACCAGGATCACTGTGGTGTCGGCGTCCAGCGCGCCCGCCACCGCCCCTCGGACCAGGGCGGCCCCGTCCGGGTCGAGGTTGGCGGTCGGCTCGTCGAGCAGCAGCAGGCCGGGCCGCAGGGCAAGCGCGCCGGCCAGGGCCAGGCGTTGCTGCTCGCCGCCGGACAGCGCGGCAGTGCTGCGGTCGCGGGGGTACGGGAAGCCGACCCGCCGCAGCGCTTCGTCGACCCGGGGCCAGATCTCGTCCGTCGGCACGCCCCGGTTCTCCAGCCCGAACGCGACATCGTCGCCGCTGCGCGCCATCACCAGCTGGGTCTGCGGGTCCTGGAAGACGATGCCGACCCGTTCCCGCGCCTTGCGGGGGTCGAGCCCGTCGATCTCGACGGTGCCCTCCTGCTCACCGGAATCCTCGGGCAGCAGCCCGGCCAGCGCGGTGAGCAGGGTGCTCTTACCGGCCCCGGAGGGCCCGAGCAGCAGCACCCGTTCTCCGGCCTCGACCCGCAGATCCACCCCGCGCACAGCCCAGGCCCGCCGCCCGGCATGCCGCCACCCGAACCCCCGCAGCAGTACCCCGCCCACCCAACACCCCCTCCCTGCCCCTCCCGGCCGTCTCCCGGCCGTCCTCCCGCCGTCTTCCCGCCGTCTCCCCGCCGGTGATCAAGAGGTTTGCGTCAGAATTCCGGCTTCCGTTGACGCAAACCTCTTGATCACGGGGACAGTTGCGCCCTCAGATGAGGGCGCGGTTTCGGCCTACCGGGAAGCGGTCCAGCGCGCCGGTGTTGGCCAGGGCGCGGGTGAGCAGCCAGCCGCCCACGCCAGCGATGATCGTGGCGCTGACGATGGTGAGCAGGGCGTACGGGATGCGGTAGTCGCCCAGCGCGTAGTCGACGTTCCAGACGAAGAAGTCGAACAGCGCCGCGCTGAGACCGGTCAGCGCGCCGGCCAGCACGGCGGTCGGCAGCCGGTACGACCGGTACCGGAAGGCGGCGAACGCCAGCTCGGCCCCGATGCCCTGCACGATGCCCTGGGGGATCACCGTGCCGGCCCACTGGCTGCCCAGCAGTGCGGAGACGACTGCGGCCACCGTCTCGCAGTAGAGCGCGGCGCCGGGCTTGCGGATGACCAGGCCGCCGACCACGGCCGGCAGCAGCCAGACGCCGTAGATCAGCGTCTGCGCGGGCGGGAAGAAGGCGAACGCGCCCTCGGTGGCGCTCCAGACCAGGCCCCAGGCCCAGAAGATGACGCCGAAGGCGACCGCGATCACCGAGGCGACCACGATGTCGATGGTGCGCCAACGGCTGGTGGTGTTGTCCATGCTGTGCTCCCAGTTCAGTGGAACGAACCAGGAGAAGACGCACGCCGCGCGCCCGGTGGCACCGGACTCACGGCGCGGCTGGAGGTCGACCGAACTCCCTGCGCTGGCATTACCCAGATCAGGTTCGAGGGTCTGCGGGCGTGCCCGCACTCTCAGCGCTGTGCGCTCCCCTGTCGGATGTGAAGTTGTCTCGGTGACGCTAGCACCGACCAGGGGTAACGGCCCAGCAGGGCATTCGGCCGCCCGCGCATCAGGGCCGGCGCTCGGCCGGCTGGGTAGGCTGCCGATCATGCAGGTCGACGCGCGAGGTCTCACGTTCGAGATAGGCACCGGCGGCCCGGCCGACGGCATTCCCGTCCTCCTGCTGCACGGCTTCCCGCAGCACAGCGGGGAGTGGGACGACGTCGTGCCGGCACTGCACGCCGCCGGGCTGCGCACGTACGCGCTGGACCAGCGGGGCTACTCGCCGGGTGCCCGGCCGGAGGCGGTGGTCGCGTACCGGATTCCGGAACTGGTCGCCGACGTGGTGGCGGTGCTCGACGCGCTCGATGTGGACGCCGTCCACCTGGTCGGCCACGACTGGGGCGCGATCGTGGCCTGGGCGGTGGCCGCCGCGCACCCCGAGCGGGTCCGTACGTTGACCGCGGTGTCCGTGCCGCACCCGGCGGCCATGGCGCACGCCCTCGCCACCGACGGCCAGCAGAAGGCGCGCTCGTCGTACATCGCGCTGTTCCGCAAGCCGGGCAAGGCCGAGAAGGTGCTGCTGGCGTGGCACGCGACGGCGCTGCGCAAGATGCTCGGCGGGGTGGGTGACGCCTCCCGGGTGGACCGCTACGCCGACCCGATGCGGGAGCCGGGTGCGCTCACCGCCGCCCTGAACTGGTACCGGGCCATGTCCCGCGCCGACCTGGCCGGCGTCGGCCCGGTCGCGGTACCCACCACCTACGTCTGGAGCGACCGGGACGTCGCCATCGGGCGGACCGCCGCCGAGGCGTGCGCCGCCAACGTCATCGGTGACTACCGCTTCGTACCGCTGCCCGGGGTGAGCCACTGGATTCCGGACGCCGCACCCGCCGCGCTGGCCGAGGCGGTCCTGGCCCGGATCGCCGGAACGGCCTGAGCCGTGCCGTGCCGAGACACGCCGGGCCAACGAACGCCGGGCAGACGGGCGCCGGGTGGGCCGGCGCCGGGCGGAGGAGCGCCGTGACGGCACCTGCCGGCGGGCCGGACACCCGTCGCTCGCTCGCCGCGCAGCTGCGCCTGCTGGGTGTACGCCCCGGCTCGACGCGGGCGACTTCGGCGCGTTGGGTCGGGACCTGGAGGCCACCGGGGCGGTGCGCTGCGGCCCGGTGGGCGCGGGGACGGGGAGGTTGGTACGCCAGCGGGCGGCGGTCGACTTCGCGGTGCAGTGGATGGCCCGCAACCGGACGACGGAGGACGCATGAGTGTGAGCGCCGAGGACTACCTGGCCGTGGTGACCGAGACGATCGGCCGGGTGGCCGCCAGCCAGCGGGATGCGGTCGGGCGGGCCGCCGATCTGATCGCCGAAGCGGTACGCGCCGACGGGGTGGTGCACGCCTTCGGCACCGGGCACTCGGAGGCCCTCGCCATGGAGATCGCCGGTCGGGCGGGTGGTCTGGTGCCCACCAACCGGATCGCGCTGCGTGACCTGGTGCTGCTCGGCGGCGAACCGGCCGATCGTCTCGGGCCGCTGCTGGAGCGGGACCCGGCGGTGGCGCACCGGCTCTGGGAGCTGGCCCCCGTACAGGCTGCCGACGTCTTCGTGCTCGCGTCGAACTCCGGGGTCAACGGCGCGATGGTCGAGTTCGCCACGCTGGTCAAGGAGCATGGTCACCCGCTGGTGGCGATCACCTCGGCGCAGCACTCCGGCCGGATGACGTCCCGCCACCCGTCCGGGCGCAAGCTGGCCGACCTCGCCGACGTGGTGCTCGACAACGGCGCACCGTACGGCGACGCGACCCTGCCGCTGCCCGGCGGTGGCGCGGTCGGCGCGGTCTCCTCGATCACGGCGGCGCTGCTGGCGCAGCAGATCACCGTGGAGGTCGTCGCCCGGTTGCTGGCAGCGGGGGAGCGGCCCCCGGTCTACCTGTCGGCGAACATCCCGGACGGCGACGCGCACAACACGGCCCTGGAGGCCAGATACGCCGGCCGGATCCGCCGCGGCTCCTGACCCCCGGCGGCGCGGGCGATGGCGCGACCCGGGCGGTCGGCATGGCGCGGGCGGGCGACGGCACGGCGGGTGGCGCGGGCGGCTCGGCTTGGGGCGGGCGGGCGACGGCACGGCGACCGGGCGATGACCGGCGGGCGACGGGGAGATGGCCGGAACGTGTCGTGAGCCTGTTTCGCGCTCGGCCGTGTGGGGCATTGGCGTTGCTGCCGGCGGCTGGGACCGCCGGCAGTACCGTCTGACCGGAGGTAGCGCGTGTCCAAGGAGACCGAGAAGCAGCGTTGGCAGCGCAACTTCGCCGACCTGTTGCAGGAGCTGCGGGTCGCCCAGACCGGCGTGCAGATCCTCTTCGCCTTCCTGCTCACCCTGCCGTTCAGCAACGGGTTCACCCGGACCAGCGAGTTCCAGCGGGACGTCTATATCGTCGCGCTGCTCGCCGCGGCCGCCGCCACCGCGATGATCATCTCGCCGGTGGCGTTCCACCGGGCGCTGTTCCGTCAGGGGCGCAAGCCGGAGCTGGTGCGGTTCGCGCACCGGATGGCCACCGGCGGTCTCGCCTTCATGCTGATCGCGATGGTCAGCGCGGTCCTGCTGATCACCGACTTCGTGCTGGACCGGCCGATCGCGTTCCTGCTCAGCGCGCTGGCCGGGCTCTGGTTCCTCCTGTTCTGGGTGATCCTGCCGTTCGCCCGCCGCAACTGGGGGGACGACGACATCGACGACGACGATGACGACCCGGACACGCTCAGCGGCCGCTGACCCCGCCGGAGCAGCGAGCAGACGATCCGCACGCAGCGCTACCCCTGGGTAACAACCGGGGGTAGCGTGACGGTAGTCGCGCACGTCGACGCAGCCGCAACCGAGGTTCGAGGGGGCAGCCGTGACCACGACGCAGAATGGCCGACCGGCACCGGACGGCCCCGACTCCGAAGCCGGCAGCGTCACACCGGGCAGCACCGGGCCGTTGCCGGCGGAGGCGGGGCAGGTCTCCGAGAAGGAGGCCCGGCAGGTCGCCGAGGCCGCCCGGGAGTCCACCTGGGATCGGCCCAGCTTCGGCAAGGAGCTGTTCCTCGGGCGGTTCCGGCTCGACCTGATCGATCCCTGGCCCCGCTCCGACCCGGACGACGTGGCCCGCGCCGAGGAGTTCCTTGGTCGGTTCCGCGCCTTCCTCACCTCCGAGGTGGACGGCGCGGCCATCGAACGGGACGCCTCCATTCCGGACGCCGTGTTCCACGGGCTGGCCGACCTCGGCGCGTTCGGCATGAAGATCGACCGCAAGTACGGCGGCCTCGGGCTGAGCAACCTGCACTACTGCCGGGCGCTGATGCTGGCCGGCTCGGTCAGCCCGGCGATCGGCGCGCTGCTCTCGGCCCACCAGTCGATCGGGGTGCCGCAGCCGCTGAAGATGTTCGGCACCGCCGAGCAGAAGCAGCGCTTCCTGCCCCGGCTCGCCGCGGGCGAGGTCTCCGCGTTCCTGCTCACCGAGCCGGACGTGGGCTCCGACCCGGCCCGGCTCGCCACCACCGCCGAGCCGACCGAGGACGGCACCGGCTACCGACTCAACGGGGTCAAGCTCTGGGCCACCAACGGCATCGTCGCGACCCTGCTGGTGGTGATGGCCCGGGTGCCCGCCGCCGAGGGTCGGCGCGGCGGGATCACCGCGTTCGTGGTGGACGGCGACAGCGCGGGCATCACCGTGGAGCGGCGCAACGAGTTCGTCGGCCTCCGTGGTCTGGAGAACAGCCTGACCCGGTTCCACGACGTGTTCGTGCCGGCGGAGAACGTCATCGGCGGTGAGGGCAAGGGGCTCAAGATCGCCCTGACCACGCTGAACACCGGTCGGCTCTCGCTGCCGGCCATGTGCGTGGGCGCCGGCAAGTGGTCGTTGAACGTGGCCCGGGGGTGGGCCGCCGACCGCGTCCAGTGGGGCCGGCCGGTGGGCGAGCACGAGGCGGTCGCCCAGAAGCTCTCCTTCATCGCCGCCACCACGTACGGCATGGAGACCATGCTCGACCTGTGCTGCCTGCTCGCCGACGACGACCGCAACGACATCCGGATCGAGGCGGCGCTGGTCAAGCTGTACGCCAGCGAGATGGCCTGGAAGATCGCCGACGAGCTGATCCAGATCCGGGGCGGGCGTGGCTACGAGACGGCCGACTCGCTGGCCGCCCGCGGCGAACGCCCGGCCAACGTCGAGCAGGTGCTCCGCGACCTGCGGATCAACCGGATCTTCGAGGGCTCGACCGAGATCATGCATCTGCTGATCGCCCGGGAGGCGGTCGACGCCCACCTCTCGGTGGCCGGCGACATCATCGACCCGGAGGCGGGGCTCGGCCGCAAGGCCCGCGCCGGCGCCCGTGCGGGAGCGTTCTACGCGAGGTGGCTGCCCACCCTCGCGGTCGGCAAGGGCCAGAGCCCATCGGCGTACGCCGAGTTCGGGCCCCTGGCCGCGCACCTGCGCCAGGTGGAACGGTCGTCGCGCAAGCTGGCCCGGTCGACGTTCTACGCGATGTCCCGCTGGCAGGGAAAGCTGGAGCGCAAGCAGGCGTTCCTCGGGCGTGTGGTGGACATCGGCGCGGAGTTGTTCGCGATGTCCGCCGTCTGCGTCCGGGCGTCCGCCGAGCGCGACACGCGGCCGGAGAACGTCGAGCTGGCCGACCTGTTCTGCCGGCAGGCCCTGGTCCGGGTGGACGCGCTGTTCACGGCACTCTGGGACAACACCGACTCCGTCGACACGGCCGCCGCCAAGCGGATCCTCGCCGGCCGCTACGCGGGGCTGGAGGAGGGGGTCGTCACCCCGTCCGACGAGTTGCCCTGGGTGGCCCGCTGGTCGCCCGGCCCGTCCACCGCCGAGGACGTCCGCCGCCGCATCCCGCCGAAGCCGTAACCTCCGACCCCGCGGCCTGACCCCCTGCGGCCCGCCCGCCGGGCCGCCCCTCGCCGCTGTTCGCGCCGGCCGGACTGGTCGCGTTGGCCGCGCTTGCCGTGCCGGCCGCGCTTGCCGTGCTGCGTTTGCGCGTGCCGTGCCGCCGCGGCGTGGCCTGGCTGCCCGGCGCGCTGTCAGCGGGCGACCGCCCAGGCCAGCACCCCCGCCAGGATCAGACCGTTGAGCCCGGCCAGGGCGAGGTACGCCGCGGGTGGGATCTTCCTGCCCCGGCGGACGAGGGAGACCAGGACGGCGGCGTAGCCGAGCAGCAGTACGGCGATGACGATCAGGAAGTAGAACACCCGAAGACCTTAACGGCCGGGATGCCGACGCAGGCTGTGGCACGCGACGGCAGCTGGTGGTCGATCCACACCAGGTCGCCGAGGTGGGGGCATCCGGCGGCCCGGACAGACCCACATCGGCGATCTGGTGTGGATCAAGCCAGGGGCGCACCGCAGGTTCAGCGGCCTCTGCTGCGCAGGCCGAGTTGGCGTAGCTCCAGGGCGGCCAGGGCCTCGACGGTGTCGTCGTCGCCACGTCGCCACGCCTCGGCGACGTCCGGCGCGATCCGGGTCAGCCGGCCCAGCGGCTGGGTGGCCAGCGCGCGTAGCGCGAGCAGATCCCGCCCGGCCGGCCCGGCGGCCAGCTTCGCGGCCGATCCGGCCCGGCGCATCCAGCGCAGCCGCAGCGGCAGCCAACCGAAGAGCACCAGGCCGAGCGGGAAGATCAGCACCGCGACGGTGAGGGCGAGGGCGAGCTGGTCGACCAGGTGCTGCTGGTCGCGGCCGGCGTCGGCGAGACCCCGGGCGGCGTCGGCGGCCCGCTGGAAGGGCGCGGTCAGCTCGTCACCGACCAGCGGCACCCGCCGGACCTTGCCGCCGGCGTCGGCGAGGTTGTCGGCGAGGCCACTGCCGGCGCCCTCCAGCTTCTGCCCGGGTACGGCGAGCTTCTGCACCAGGTCGTGCAGCCAGAGCGCGGCGCGGATCGCGACGTACACCCAGGCGACGACGAGCAGGTCGGTGAGCAACTGGCGGACGGCGGTCGGAAACCGATCGGCGTAGATCTTCACGCCGGACAGCGTGCCACGAACGGTCCCCGCCCGGCACCCGTCGATCGGTGGCCGGGGTGACCCCGGCCCGGGGGCGCCGCAGGCTCCGCTCCCCGCCACCGACGCCCGGCCGGGGGATCGGCGATCAGGCGAGCCGCAGGCCCCCGAACGCGACGGTGTCGCCCACCGGCTGGACCGGGCGGAACCGAAGGTCGGCCACGCTGGTCAGCGGACGCAGGCCGGGCAGGTGCCGAAGATCTCCAGGGTGTGGCTGACGTCGGCGTAGCCGTGTTGTGCGGCGACCCGGTCGGCCCAGCTCTCCACCGCGGGGCCGGCCACCTCGACCGTACGCCCGCAGGCCCGGCAGACCAGGTGGTGGTGGTGCCCCTCGCTGCACCGGCGGTAGAGGTGCTCGCCGCCCGGCGGGCGCATCACGTCGATCTCGCCCGCGTCGGCCAGCCCCTGCAGGGTGCGGTAGACAGTCGTGAGGCCGACCCGCTCACCGCGCTGCCGGAGCATCGCGTGCAGGTCCTGGGCGCTGTGGAAGCCCTCCATCTCGCCCAGCAGCGCGCTCACCGCCGAGCGCTGCCGGGTGTTGCGCACCGCGGCGCCGCTCTCGCTCATGATCCCTCCCCGGCGTGGCTGACCGCGTCCGCCACGATGTGCGCGACGTGCTCGTCGACCAGGCTGTAGGCGATCTCCCGGCCCCGGCGGGAGCCCCGCACCACGCCCGCTCCGCGCAGCACCCGCAGGTGCTGGGACACCAGCGGCTGTGCCGCGCCCAGCTTCTCCACCAGCTCGTGCACGCACCGCTCGCCGCTGGCCAGCTCGCTGACGATGGCCAGCCGGATGGGCGCCGACAGGGCCCGGAGCAACTCGCTGGCTCCGTCGAAACCCTCGTAGCCTGTTGCGCTGGTCATCTTGCAACGGTAACCAATACCACCGACATCCGCCGATCGGGCTCAGTGCAGGACGACCTCGTGCGGTTCCGGCGCCGGTACGGGGGCCTGCGCGGTGCGGCGGCGTACCGCCCGCCAGAGCGCGCCAGCCACGGCCACCACCAGGAACGAGGCGATCGCCAGCAGCACCACCGAGGCGCCGGGCGGGGTGTCGGCGGTGGCCGCCACCCAGACGCCGGAGCCGGCAGCGAAGAACCCGAGCGCCATCGCGGCGGCCATCGTGCTGCGGAAGCCCCGGGTGACCTGCTGGGCGGTGGCCACCGGAACCACCATCAGCGCGCTGATCAGCAGCACTCCGACGGCCCGCATCGCGATGGTCACCGTGACCGCTGTGGTGACCGCGATCAGCAGGTTGAGGGTGCGCACCGGCAGGCCGGACACGCGGGCGTACTCCTCGTCGTGGCTGATCGCGAAGAGCGCCGGCCGCAGCACGATCATGGTGAGCAGGATCGCCGCGCCGAGCACGCCGACGGTGATCAGGTCGGTGGTCGAGGTGGAGAGCAGGGACCCGAACAGGTAGGCGTTGAGGTTGGCGCTGGTCGCGTCCGAGAGGCCGACCAGCAGGACGCCGCCGGCGATGCCGCCGTAGAAGAGCAGCGCCAGGGCCAGGTCGCCGGAGGTCCGCCCGCGCGCGCGGACCACCTCGATGGCGATCGCGCCGACCGTGGCGACGATCACCGCCACCAGCACCGGCGAGCGGTTGAGGAGCAGGCCGGCGCCGACGCCGGTCAACGCCACGTGGCCGATGCCGTCGCCGATCAGCGTCAGTCGGCGCTGCACCAGGTAGATGCCGAGCGCCGGCGCGGCCAGGCCGATCACCAGCGCGCCGATCAGGGCGCGTTGCATGTAGGGGTACTGGAAGAGTTCCATGGTCAGTTGCTCCACAGCCCGGCGGGCTCGTCGGGACCGTGCGGGTGCACGTGGTCGTGGTCGGGCTCCGCGTGGTGGCCGGCCGGGTCCGGAACCGGGCCGTCGTGACAGACGCCGCCCTGGTGGACGACGACCGCCCGGCTGATCACCGGTCGCAGCGGGCCCAGCTCGTGTGCCACCAGCAGCACCGTCCCGCCGTCGGCGACGAAGTCGCGCAGCGCGCCCGCGAACGCCTCCTGGCTGGCCGCGTCCACCCCGGCGGTGGGCTCGTCGAGGATCAGCAGCTCCGGCCGGCCGGCCAGCGCACGGGCGATCAGGGTGCGCTGCTGCTGACCGCCGGAGAGGGTGGACACCGGGTCGGTGGCCCGGTCGGCGAGCCCGACCGCGCGCAGGGCCGCGTCGACGGCGGCCCGGTCGGCCGCGCCGGGCGGGCGCAGGATCCCCCGGCGGGCCAGTCGGCCGGACGCCACCACCTCGCGGACGGTGGCGGGCACGCCTCCGCCGGCGCCGAGGCGCTGCGGGACGTACCCGATGCGCTGCCACTGGCGGAACTGGCGCAACGGCCGGTCGAAGAGGGTGATCGAGCCGGCGGTGAGCGGCACCAGGCCGAGGATCGCGCGGATCAGCGTGGACTTGCCGGAGCCGTTGGCGCCGAGCACCGCGACCACCTCCCCGGCGGTCACGGTGAGCGAGACGTCCCGGAGCACCGGGCGGCCGTCGTAGCCGACCGCGCCGTGCTCGACGGTGATGACGGGGGTGCTCACGAGCAGCTCAACGCCGTCCGCAGGGTCTGCAGGTTGGTACGCATCACCGAAAGGTAGTCCGAGCCGCTGCCCGCGGCGAGTCCTTCGATCGGGTCGAGCACCGCGGTCTTCGCGCCGACCTGACCGGCGATGGTCTCGGCGACCTTCGGGCTGACCAGCGCCTCGAAGAAGATCGTGGTGGCGTGGTGCGCCTTCGCATCCTCGATGACCCGGGCGAGCCGCTGCGGCGAGGGCTCGACGTCCGGGCTCAGCCCGGTGATGCCGACCTGTTCGAGCCGGTAGCGGTCGGCCAGGTAGCCGAACGCGGTGTGGCTGGTCACGATCTCCCGCCGCTGGCAGGTCGCGAGGCCCTGGGTGAACTCGCCGTCGAGGGCTGTCAGGTCGGCGCGCAGCGCCGTGGCCCGGGCGGTGTAGTCGACGGCGTGGTCCGCGTCGACCTCGCCGAGCCGCTGGGCGAGCTGGTCGCCGATGGCGGCGAGCCGGGTCGGGTCGAGCCAGACGTGCGGGTCCTTGGCGTGAGCGTGCTGCTCCTCGCCCTGCTCCTCCGCACCCTCGTGGTTGTGGCCGCCGGCGCTCGCGTCCAACAGCGGCTGCACGCCGGCCACGTCGAACACCCGGGCGTCGTCGTCCTGCGCGACCGTCTCGTCCACCGCGGGCTGGAAGCCCTTCAGGTAGACGATCAGCTCGGCCTCGGTGACCTGGCCGACCTGGCGAGGGCTCAGCTCCAGGTCGTGCGGCTCGGCGCCGGGCTTGGCCAGGTTGGTCACGTGGACCGCGTCACCGCCGACGCGCTCGGCGATGAACTGGAGTGGGTAGAACGCGGCGACCACGTCGACCCGTTGGGGATCGGCGCCGGCCGCGCCGCCGGTGGAGCAGCCGGCGACGGCGCCCAGGGCGAGCAGGGCGGTCGCGGCGGCCAGGACGCGGGACGTGGTGCGGTTGGTCATGTCCCAACTGTCCGTGGTAACGACAATGATTGTCAAAAACGCATGCTTGCATGTCAGAGCAGCTTCGCGAGGCCCACCGTGACCAGCAGGGTCAGCATCAGCAGCCGGATCAGCCGGGTCTGCGGGGCCTGAACCGGCCAGGTGGTCGCCAACAGGGCGATCAGGGCGGCGGCGAGGGCCAGCGTCAGCAGCCCGCCGACCACCCCCGGCGTGAAGAACGCCACCAGCACCACCACCAGGGTGAGCAGGAACACCGACGTCGGGTTCGCCACGGCCAACCGGGCCAGCAGAGGGCGCTGCGTACGCTGCATCCCTCAGACTCTACGAGGAGGAACCCCGTGCTGGTGACGAACCGGTTCGTGGTCGACGTCGATGTCGCCGACGGCTTCACCGAACGGGCGCACGCCGCCCTCACCGCGCTGGCCGCCTGCCGCGGCTACCTGCGTGGCCAGTTGGTCCGAGCCCTGGACGACCCCCGGTACTGGTCACTCGTCACCGAGTGGGAGTCGGTCGGCACCTACCGGCGGGCGCTGGGCGCCTTCGAGGTCAAGGTGACCGCGGTGCCGTTGCTCGCCGAGTCGGTCGACGAGCCGTCCGCGTACGAGGCGCTGGCCAGCGCCGCGCCCGGGGGAGCCGTGGTGGTCGCCGAGAGTGATCGGGCTGCTGGTCCTTACCGCTGAGCCGCCGGGCACTACCCTGCTCCTATGACCGCACCCGCCCCGCCGCCCGGTCCCGGTGTGGCTCCGCCGTTCGCCGCGCCGCCCACCGAGGGCCGCCGGACCCGGCTCTGGATCGGCCTCGGCGTCGGCGCCCTCGCCGTGCTGCTCTGCTGTGGCGGAGGAGGCGCGGCCGTCGTCGGCCTGGCCGTGAGCGGCGTGCAGGCGGTACGCGAGCAGGGCCGCACGGTGACCGGCGACTACTACCAGGCGCTCGTCGAGCGAAACTACGGCCGGGCGTACGACCAGCTCTGCGACGACGCGCAGCGGCGCGAGTCCCGCCCCGAGTTCGAGCGGCGGGCGGCCGCCGAGCCGCAGGTCACCGCGTTCCGGGTGGGTGAGGTGGACACCACCAACCTGACCGTCCCGGTCGACGTGACCCTCGACGGCGGCGACCGGGAGCGACAGCAGGTCAGCCTGGGCCAGGACGGTCAGACCGGCGGCATGGAGGTGTGCGGGGTGAGCTGACCCGCCCCCGGTATTCTGCTGGGCTCGGGACGCCGGTGGTCGTACCGTTGTCCCGAACCGACCCGATCCATCCACATCTCGCCCCCGCCGACCGCCAGCCGGCGTAGGAGGAAACATGCCAGTCGACCGTATCGACGCCGTCGTCAGCCTCGCCAAGCGCCGAGGCTTCGTCTTCCCCTCCAGCGAGATCTACGGAGGCACCCGATCGGCGTGGGACTACGGTCCGCTCGGTGTGGAGCTGAAGGAGAACGTCCGCCGGCAGTGGTGGAAGACCATGGTCCAGCAGCGCGACGACGTCGTCGGCCTCGACTCCGCGGTGATCCTGGCCCGCAAGGTGTGGGAGGCGTCCGGCCACATCGCCGAGTTCGTCGACCCGCTCACCGAGTGCCAGTTCTGCCACAAGCGGTTCCGGGCCGACCACCTGGAGGAGGCGTACGAGGCCAAGCACGGCCACCCGCCGGCCTCGCTCGCGGAGATCAACTGCCCCAACTGCGGCAACAAGGGCACCTTCACCGAGCCGAAGATGTTCAACGGCCTGATGAAGACCTACCTCGGCCCGGTGGAGAGCGACGAAGGGCTGCACTACCTGCGCCCGGAGACCGCGCAGGGCATCTTCGTCAACTACAAGAACGTCGAGACGGTCGCCCGCAAGAAGCCGCCGTTCGGCATCGCGCAGACCGGCAAGTCGTTCCGCAACGAGATCACCCCGGGCAACTTCATCTTCCGGACCCGCGAGTTCGAGCAGATGGAGATGGAGTTCTTCGTCGAGCCGGGCACGGACGAAGAGTGGCACGAGTACTGGCTCCAGGAGCGCTGGAACTGGTATCTCGACCTGGGTCTGTCGGCGGACAACCTGCGCCTCTACGAGCACCCTGCCGAGAAGCTCTCGCACTACTCGAAGCGCACTGTCGACATCGAGTACCGCTTCCAGTTCGGCGGGACCGAGTTCGCCGAGCTGGAGGGTGTCGCCAACCGCACCGACTTCGACCTCTCCACGCACAGCAAGCACTCCGGCGTCGACCTGTCGTACTTCGACCAGACCAAGGGCGAGCGCTGGATGCCGTACGTCATCGAGCCGGCCGCCGGTCTGACCCGCGCGGTGCTCGCCTTCCTGCTGGAGGCGTACGACGAGGACGAGGCGCCGAACACCAAGGGCGGCGTCGACAAGCGCACGGTGATGCGGTTCGACCCGCGGCTGGCCCCGGTCAAGGTGGCGGTGCTGCCGCTGTCGCGTAACGAGGCGCTGTCGCCCAAGGCGAAGGACCTCGCCGCGCTGCTGCGCAAGCGCTGGGTGGTGGAGTTCGACGACTCGCAGGCGATCGGCCGCCGCTACCGCCGGCAGGACGAGATCGGCACCCCGTTCTGCGTGACTGTCGACTTCGACACGCTGGACGACAACGCCGTGACGGTGCGGAACAGGGACACCATGGGCCAGGAGCGCGTTTCGCTGGACCAGGTCGAGCGTTACCTGATCGAGCGCCTCCCCGGCTGCTGAGACGGTGGGCACGGGGCCCCGGCCGACGCGGAAAGCGCCGGTCGGGGCCCCGTACACTTGTGCGGTGACCGCCTCGACCGTTCCCGCGCTGCGCCCGTTGGCCCTCGGGCCGTACCAGGTGTCGCCGCCGGTGGTGCTCGCGCCGATGGCTGGGATCACGAACGTCGGGTTCCGCCGGCTCTGCCGCGAGCAGGGCGGCGGCATCTACGTCTGCGAGATGATCACGACCCGTGCGCTGGTCGAGCGCAACCCGAAGACGCTCCGCATGATCGCGTTCGGCGACGACGAACAGCCGCGCAGCCTCCAGCTCTACGGCACCGACCCGGAGGTCACCGCCGCCGCCGTGCGGATCGTCGTCGAGCGCAACCTGGCCGACCACATCGACCTCAACTTCGGCTGCCCCGTACCCAAGGTCACCCGGCGGGGCGGCGGCGCGGCGCTCCCGTGGCGACGCCGGCTCTTCGCCCGCCTGGTGCGGGCCGCGGTGGACGCCGCCGCACCCTCCGGGGTGCCGGTCACCGTGAAGATGCGCAAGGGCATCGATGACGACCACCTGACGTACGTCGAAGCGGGGCTCGCCGCCCAGGACGCCGGCGTCGCCGCGGTGGCCCTGCACGGGCGGACGGCCGCCCAGCGCTACTCGGGCACCGCCGACTGGGACGCGATCGCCACCTTGAAGCAGGCCCTCGACGTGCCGGTCCTCGGCAACGGCGACATCTGGGAGGCCGACGACGCGCTGCGGATGGTCGCCCACACCGGGGTCGACGGCGTGGTGGTCGGCCGGGGCTGCCTCGGCCGGCCGTGGCTCTTCGCCGACCTGGAGGCCGCCTTCAACGGTCGGCCCGAACGGCGTCTGCCCACCCTCGGCGAGGTGGCGGTGACCATGCGCCGGCACGCCGAGCTGCTCGTCGACCAGTTCGTGGCCGGCGCCCGCAACCCCGCCCGGGGTGAGCGCGACGGCTGCACCGACTTCCGCAAGCACGTCGCCTGGTACCTGAAGGGCTTCCCCGTGGGCGGCGAGCTGCGCCGTTCGCTGGCGATGATCGAGAGCCTGGCCCAGCTCGACGACCTGCTCGGCAAGCTCGACCCGGCGGAGCCGTTTCCGGTGGCCGCACTGGGTCAGCCGCGCGGGCGTACCAACTCGCCGGGCAAGGTCTTTCTCCCGGACGGCTGGCTGGCCAGCCGGGACGACGACACCGTCCCCGAGGGCGCCGAGATGGACGACTCCGGCGGCTGACCCGCAACCGGCTGTGTGCGCCATGGCGCGCGGTAGCCGCGTCGGACCATGCGCCAGAGCCGCCGGTCGTGTGTGCCAACGCCCACGCCGACGCCGATGTGGCTCGGAGCGGCCAAGGGGCCGCCTCACCCGCCTCTCACCCGTCTCCGACCGCACCGCCGCAGCCTGAACGCACAGATCTTGGACAGTTTCCGTTAGCCGATAACGGAAACTGTCCAAGATCTGCTCATGTCTTGGGCAGGTGGGCTGAGGAACCGGGCCATTCGGCGCGGAGGCGCGCTTCGTGCCTGCCTCGCTGCCGGCTGACGGCATGCCGAAAGGGCCGGCCCTGTGGTGGGTCCGGTCCTTGTCGGATTACTCGGTGCTGGGGGGCGGAGGGGCGCTTCGTGCCTACCTCGCGACCGACTGACGGCATGCCGAAAGGGCCGGGCCCCGTGGTGGGGTCCGGCCCTTGTCGGTGGTGGTGCTGGGGTGGGGTCAGCTGGTGGCGTAGCCGCGGGTGGCGATCCAGTCGGCGAGGTGCTCGACGGTGATGTCGTAGGAGGCGGTGTTCGGGTCGGCGGAGTCGGCGATCCGCACAACGTCACCGTTGTCGCGGTAGCCCACGACGCTGATGTAGTGCCCGCCTTCGAACGAGTGGGTGTTGCCGTCGGTGTCGGTGCTGGTGCCGGCGATGTTGGCGACCACGGCGCGGCCGTTGTCGACGGTCTTGACGATGTCGGCGCGTAGCTGGTCGGTCTGCGTGGCGTCGGCGTCGGGCTTGCTGATCTCCACCGAGTGGTAGGCGTCGTTCTTACCGGTTTCCTTGTTGAGGACCGGGGTGATGTCGTTGATGCTGTTGGTGCCGGCCTCGGTGGTGCCCATCTCCTTGGCCATGGCGTCCACGCTGATGTTCTTGCCCTGCACACTCAGGGCGTTGCGGGCGGCGGCGGGGCCGCAGTAGTAGAAGTTGGGCTGGGCTTCGTAGCGCACGCCCAGCTGACGCTCACCCGAGGGCTTGCGGTCGGCCTGGGTCTGCGACGCGGGCTTGTCCTGCGACGCGGCGTAGGCGGTGGTGACGGGGCCGGCGATGGCGCCGCCGGTGAAGGCGAGGCCGGCAGCGGTCAGAGCGGTCTTACGAATCAGATCGGTACGCATGATGGCGTGCTCCTCTGCATCGGGGGAAAACGCAACGACACACAAAAACCGGGGGGATGTGTGCCGAGCGGGAAAGTTCACGGCGGGACCTGGCCCGGCGACCCGGGGGCCTGCACGGGGGTTGTCCCGGAGGGTGGTGCAACGGTCCGGGGCAGCGAGTCATTCCGCATTCCGGACCACGCCGGCCAGTGGTGCTCGGCCGTGCGGGGATGTAACCGCGGCGACCGCACGGGTGTTCCCGACGGGCCGCCACACAGGCCGGCCAATCGTGCTGCTCGGCTGTGCGGGGGTGTAACCGTGGCGGCCGGGCGGGTGTTCCCGGCGGCTGCCGCGCCACCGAAGCCGAGGCTCGCGGCGGCATGCCAGGTATAACGACCCCGCCGGGTCCCCGATTCCGCCACCAGGGTGGCACCGACCACGGGACGCCACCGCCCGGACCGGACAAACCACCCACCGGAAACGGACATCCGCACCACCCGGTGGTGATCAACTCGACTTCGGCGAAGTCGGGGTATCCGGGCGCGCGGGACACCCCGACATCACCGAACCCGAGTGGATCACCTCCAGGCGGCCCCACCGCCACCGGATGATCGTGCTCGATCCTGGAAACAGGGCCCTCACCACGCGGGCGAGGCCACTACATCCGGGATCGAGCACGATCATGCATGCACGGTGTCCGTCGGTGGGGCGGCACGCCGCTGACGGCGACCTCTCGGTGTGCCGCGCCTTCAGGGGGTTGTCGGGTCGTTCTGGGGTGCGCGGTGTTGCCGGGGGACCGTGGGCGTCGCCGGCCAGGGGATCTCGGGGGAGCGGTGGAAGGTGATCCCGGCGGTGGACCAGCGTGGGCCGTGCCCGGCCAGGCGCTCGCGGAATCCGGCCCAGTCGTGCGCGGCCCGGGGTGACCAGCCGAGCTCGGCGATGGCGGGCAACCGGGGAAACAACATGAACTCGATGTCGGCGAGCGAGGTGACCGACTCGGTCCACAGCGGGGCCTCCACGCCCAGGACGGCCGCGGTGGGCACGCCGGCGACGTGCGTGCCCGGATCCCAGTCGTACGCCCGCCGTACGTCGATGAGGCCGGCCCAGTCGTGCCCGATCGGGGTGTCCTCGGCGTACTTCATGTCCAGGTAGGCGTGGTTGCCGGGGGAGAGGATCAGCCGGGCGCCCCGCCGGACCGCGTCGGCCGTGGTGGGATCGTCGGCGTCGGTGCCCCACCACTGCAGGACCCGCCCGTCGAGGTGTGCGGCCGGGGCGAGCTGGTGCCAGCCCACCACGGTTTTGCCGGTGTCGGCGACGATCCGCTGCGCCCTCTCCACGAAATCGGTGTAGACCGCACCCTTGACCTTGAACGCCTCGTCGCCGCCGATGTGCAGCCACGGCCCGGGGGTGAGGGCGGCCACCTCGCCGAGCACGTCGGCGATGAAGTCGTACGTCTGCTCGTCGGCCGGGTCGACGTAGCTGAAGCCGACCTCGGTGCCGGTGTACGGCGGCGGCGCGAGCTTGTCCGGTGCGAGCTGGGGGTAGGCGACGAGCGCCGCGTTGGTGTGGCCGGGCAGGTCGATCTCCGGGACCAGCGTGACGTGCCGGGCGGCCGCGTGGGAGACGATCCGCCGGTAGTCGGCCTTGGTGTAGTGCCCGCCGGGGCCGCCGCCGACCTCGCTCGCCCCGCCGACGGTGGTCAGCTTCGGCCAGGAGTCGACGGCGATGCGCCACCCCTGGTCGTCGGTGAGGTGCAGGTGCAGGTGGTTGAGCTTGTAGCGGGCGAGGTGGTCGATCACCCGTAGGACGTCCTCGACGGCGAAGAAGTGTCGCGCCACGTCGAGCATCGCGCCCCGGTAGGGGAAGCGGGGGCGGTCCAGGATCGTGCCGCCGGGCAGCGACCAGCGCGTGGTCACCGGCGTCGGGTTCTCCACGGCGGCGGGGAGCAGCTGCCGGAGCGTCTGTACGCCGTAGAAGAGACCGGTTGGGGTGTCGGCGACGAGGCGTACCTCGGTGGTGGTCACGTCGAGCCGGTAGCCCTCCGCCCCGAGGTCGGTGGTCGGGCGCTCGACGGCGGGGGCCGGGCTGGCGGGCGTGGCGGCCAGGGTGAGCGTCAGCGGGCCGGTCGGCCCGACCGCACGGGTGTCGGCGACCGGCAGGAGGAACCCGGTTGCCGGTCGGAGCAGCTCGGCGAGGTGGTCCGCCACCGCGCGGGCGCCCGGGTGGGCGCTGACCCGGATGGCCGTGCCCCCGGTGAGCACGAAGGACGCGGTGGGGTCCGGTTCGACCCGTTCCGGTGCCGGTACGACGCTGTCGAGACGTACCGCAGGGGCGAGCAGGTCGTCGCCGGCCGCCCGCGCGGCGAGCACAGCCAGGTCGCCGGCCTCCGGCTGGTGCGCGGGCACTGCGGCCGAGTCGGCGACGGTGGCCGTCGGGGTCGGCTCGGGGGCGGGGGAGGAGAGCGGAAGGGATGACACGACGACGGCTCCGGAGGGGTTATTCGCGTCGGATATGGCAAAAGCGAGTTTCGACAGAACCAGTGCCGTCAAGAATACGAGGACCGGCGGAGATGCGTGATCGTGCGCGTGGAAGCGTTCCCAAAAACCGGTACGAACGCGGATAGTCGTGATGGCTGTGCCTATTGTCACCGAACGGTCCCAGGCCACCCGATCTTCGCTTAACCTTCGCCCTGAACCTTCGTTAAGTGTCAATCCGGCGCGCGTGGGAGGCTCTGGTGGCAGCGCAAGAGACCGACGAACACAAGTACGTCTACGACTTCTCCGAGGGCAACAAGGATCTCAAGGACCTGCTCGGCGGCAAGGGGGCCAACCTCGCCGAGATGACCAACCTCGGTCTGCCCGTCCCGCCCGGCTTCACCATCACGACCGAGGCCTGCCAGGCGTACCTCGCGACCGGGCGGGAGCCGGACGGCCTCGCCGGTCAGATCGAGGCGCACCTGGAGGCGCTGGAACGGGCGATGGGCAAGCGCCTCGGCGACCCGGGGGACCCGCTGCTGGTGTCCGTCCGCTCCGGGGCCAAGTTCTCCATGCCCGGCATGATGGAGACCGTCCTCAACGTCGGCCTCAACGACCAGAGCGTGGTCGGGCTCTCCGCGCAGGCGGGGGGCAACGACAGGTTCGCCTGGGACTCCTACCGCCGGCTGATCCAGATGTTCGGCAAGACCGTCTGCGAGGTGCCGGGCGAGGAGTTCGAGCACGCCCTCGACAAGGCCAAGAGCGCCAAGGGTACGCACAACGACCTGGACCTGGACGCGGACGACCTGCGCGGGCTGGTCGACGCGTACAAGAAGATCTTCGCCATGCACACCGGCCGGGAGTTCCCGCAGCAGCCGCGGGAACAGCTCGACCTGGCCATCCGGGCGGTCTTCGAGTCGTGGAACGCCGAGCGCGCGGTGCTCTACCGCCGCCAGGAGCGCATCCCGGCCGACCTCGGCACCGCGGTCAACGTGGTGACCATGGTCTTCGGCAACCTCGGCCCCGACTCGGGCACCGGTGTCGCCTTCACCCGTGACCCGGGCAGCGGCGCGCAGGGCATCTACGGCGACTACCTGGCCAACGCGCAGGGCGAGGACGTGGTCGCCGGCATCCGCAACACCGTGCCGTTGCAGGAGCTGGAGCAGCTCGACAAGAAGTCCTACGACGAGTTGCTCTCGTTCATGGCCCGGCTGGAGGAGCACTACCGGGATCTGTGCGACATCGAGTTCACCATCGAGCGCGGCAAGCTGTGGATGTTGCAGACCCGGGTCGGCAAGCGCACCGCCGCCGCCGCGTTCGTCATCGCCGGGCAGCTCATCGACGAGGGCCTGATCGACCTGGACGAGGCGCTGCACCGGGTCAACGGCGCACAGCTCGCCCAGCTGATGTTCCCCCGCTTCCAGCTCGACCACGAGTTCGAGGCGGTCGCCACGGGCATCGGCGCCTCACCGGGCGCGGCGTCCGGCACGGTGGTCTTCACCTCCGCGCGGGCCGTCGAGCTGGCGGCCGAGGGCAAGTCGGTGATCCTGGTCCGCCGGGAGACCAACCCGGACGACCTGAACGGCATGATCGCCGCCAAGGGCATTCTCACCTCGCGCGGCGGCAAGACCAGCCACGCCGCCGTGGTGGCCCGGGGAATGGGCAAGACCTGCGTCTCCGGCGCCGACGCGATCGACGTGAACGTGCCGGCGAAGCGGTTCACCGTGGCCGGGCGGACCGTCAACGAGGGCGACGTCGTCTCCATCGACGGCACCACCGGCAAGGTGTACCTCGGTGAGGTGCCGGTCATGCCGTCGGAGGTCGTGCAGTACTTCGAGGGCAGCCTCGACCCCGAGCACATCGACAACGCGCTCGTCCGGGCCGTACACCGGATCATGACGCACGCCGACGGCAGGCGGCGGCTGGCGGTCCGCACGAACGCCGACACCGGCGCGGACGCCGCCCGTGCCCGGCGCTTCGGCGCCGAGGGCATCGGGCTGTGCCGCACCGAGCACATGTTCCTCGGCGACCGGCGGGAGCTGGTCGAGCGGCTGATCCTGGCGCGCGCCGCGGACGAGCGGGAGGCCGCGCTGGAGGCGCTTCTGCCGTTGCAGCGGGCCGACTTCGTGCAGATCTTCCACGAGATGGACGGGCTGCCGGTCACCGTCCGGCTGATCGACCCGCCGCTGCACGAGTTCCTGCCGCCGTTGGAGCAGCTCGCCGTCAACGTCGCGGTCGCGCAGGAACGCGGCGAGGACGTGGCCAAGGAGGAGGCGTTGCTCGCCGCCGTCCGGCGGATGCACGAGGAGAACCCGATGCTCGGGCTGCGCGGCGTCCGCCTCGGCCTGGTCATCCCCGGCCTGTTCGCGATGCAGGTCCGGGCCATCGCGGAGGCGGCGGTGACCTGCGCCCGGGAGGGCCGGGTGGCCAAGCCGGAGATCATGGTGCCGCTCGTCGGAGCCGTGCAGGAGCTGGAGACGGTACGCGCCGAGGCCGAGAAGATCATCGCCGAGGTGGTCGGTGACAGCGGGGTCGAGGTGCTGATCGGCACCATGATCGAGGTGCCCCGGGCGGCGCTGACCGCCGGGCAGATCGCCGAGGCGGCCGAATTCTTCTCCTTCGGCACCAACGACCTCACCCAGATGGCCTGGGGCTTCTCCCGGGACGACGTCGAGGGCGCGTTCTTCTGGCGCTACCTGGAACTGGGCATCTTCGGCATCTCGCCGTTCGAGTCGATCGACCGCGACGGCGTCGGCCGGCTGATCCGGATCGCCGCAGAGGAGGGCCGGGCCGCCCGTCCCGGGCTGAAACTCGGCGTCTGCGGCGAGCACGGCGGCGACCCGGACTCGGTGCACTTCTTCCACGAGGTCGGTCTCGACTACGTGTCCTGCTCGCCGTTCCGGGTGCCGGTGGCCCGCCTGGAGGCCGGCCGGGCAGCCGTGGAGACCGACGGGTCGGACAGCCGCTGACGCGGACGCCGGCGGCGGCCCGGACGACCGGGCCGCCGCCAGCGCGCCCAGATCTGCGGCGGACCGGGCCGTCGCTGGCGCGCCCAGATCTGCGGCGGGCCGGGCCGTCGTCGGCGCTCAGATCGGCGGGCGACGCCAGGTGGGTCGGGTCGAGCGGCGCAGCTGCGTCGGCAGGGTCGCCATCGGGGTACGCACGGCCAGCGGCGCGTGCGCGTCGGGTACCGCCGTGGCGCCGATCCCGCCGCCCCGGGTGTCCAGCACACGGCCGGCCCGGTGCGCCACCACCCGGGCCTCCTCGTGCAGCCCCTCCAGATCCTTCGCCGCCGACCCGGTGACCAGTGTCAGCAGGGCGCTGCGCCCGGCCGGGTAGGTGACCACGCAGCCGTCGGTGGTGCACACCACCGACTCGCGGAACTCGCCCCGCCGGACCGTGTCGGCGACCCGGTGACCGAGCCCGTAGCTGGCTGCGGCGAGCGCGGCGAGGTGGGTGGCGTCGGTGCTCGGCAGGTCGCTGGAGATGAGCAGCCCGTCGGTGCCGGCCAGCACGGCACCGGCGACCTCGGGCCGGCGTCGACGCAGCCCGAGCAGTTCCGTTCCCACCACCGTGTCTGCATCCACGAGCGTCTCCCTAGCGGTCGGCTCCGCGTCTCGGTCGGTTGGTCACTTTCCGCGCTGGGAACGCTACCGGTGGCCACTTCCGCCCGCGAGCCCGTAACCCAGGGCGATCGGTCCACAACTGGGGACCGATCGGCGGTTGCGCGCGCGCCGGTGCTGCGTCTCGGGCAGGCCGAGCGGCATCGGCGGGCGTAACCTTGGCTCGCTCACACGGCCGACTGTGTCCGCCGTCGACGGGAAAGGTGGTTGTATGACCAGCGTCTGGGAGAACCTGACCATCGATGCCCGCGATCCGGCCCGACTGGCCCGCTGGTGGGCGGAGGCGCTCGGATACCAGGTCGTCACCGAGAGACCGGACGAGGTGGAGATCCGCCAGTCCGCCGACCGCCTTCCCGGGCTGGTCTTCGTGCCGGTGACCGACGGCAAGGAGCGCAAGAACCGGTTGCATCTCGACCTCCGCCCGGCCGACCAGGAGGCCGAGGTTGAGCGTCTGGTCGACATGGGCGCCCGGCACGTCGACATCGGCCAGGGTGACGTCGACTGGACGGTCCTGTCCGACCCGGAGGGCAACGAGTTCTGCGTTCTCCGCCAAAAGTGAACCCCGCGGACGCCCGGCTGGTCCAGGAGCCGCCCAAGGACACCGGCCACCGCCGGTCGCCGTACGAGCGTGACCGGGCCCGGGTGCTGCACTCCGCGGCGTTTCGCCGGCTGGCCACCAAGACCCAGGTGCACACCGCCGGCACCGACGATTTCCTGCGGACCCGGCTGACCCACTCGCTGGAGGTGGCCCAGATCGCCCGGGAGATGGGCGCCCGGCTTGGGTGCGACCCGGACGTGGTGGACGTCGCCGGGCTCGCCCACGACCTCGGGCACCCGCCGTTCGGGCACAACGGCGAGGCGGCGCTGGACCTGCTCGCCGCGCCCTGCGGCGGCTTCGAGGGCAACGCGCAGACGCTGCGGGTGCTGACCCGGCTGGAGGCGAAGGTGCTCGCCCCGGACGGTTCGTCGGCCGGGCTGAACCTCACCCGGGCGTCGCTCGACGCGATCGGCAAGTACCCCTGGCCGCGCCGCGACGGGCAGCGCAAGTTCGGGGTGTACGCCGACGACGCGGCGGTCTTCGGCTGGATCCGGGCCGGTGCGCCCGGCGACCGGCGCTGCCTGGAGGCGCAGGTGATGGACTGGGCCGACGATGTCGCGTACTCGGTGCACGACGTGGAGGACGGCATCCACGGCGGGTACGTCGCGCTGCGCCCGCTGCTCGCGGACGCCGACGAGCGGGCCGCGCTCTGCGCCGACGTGGCCGCCGCCTACTCCGGGGAGTCTCCGGCCGACCTGGCCGAGGTGCTGGTCGAGCTGCTGGCTGACCCGCTGCTCGCCCCCCTCGCCGGCTACGACGGCAGCCACCGCGCCCAGGTCGCGCTGAAGGCCACCACGAGCGGCCTGACCGGTCGGTTCGTGTCGGCGGCGGTGGCGGCCACCGAGGAGCGGTACGGCCCCGGGCCGCACCGCCGCTACGCCGCCGATCTGGTGGTGCCGAGACGGGTCCGGGCCCAGTGCGCGCTGCTCAAGGGCATCGCCCTGCGCTACGTGATGCGGCGCACCGGCTTCCGGGGTCGCTACGAGCGGCAGCGGACGATGCTGGCCGAGTTGGCGGCGGCGCTGGTCGGACGGGCCCCGGACGGGCTCGACCCGGTGTTCGCCCCGCTGTGGCGGGCCGCGCCGGACGACGCCGCCCGGCTGCGCGTGGTGATCGACCAGATCGCCTCGCTCACCGACCCGGCGGCGATGAGCTGGCACACCCGTCTGGTCGGCGGCGGCGCACCGCCGGAGGCGACCACAGCAACTTAGGCTAACCTAAGTGCATGACGGAACGCCCAAGGAACGTCACCTCGGTCCAGGTGCTGCGCACCGAGCGACCCACCCCGCACCTGATCCGGCTCGTCCTCGGTGGGGACGAGCTGACCGGCCTGCCGGTGGGCGAGTTCACCGACCACTACATCAAGCTGGTCTTTCCGGCGCCCGGCGTCGCGTACCCGCAGCCGCTGGACCTCGCCGCGATCCGCCGGGACCTGCCCCGGGAGCAGTGGCCCCGGCTGCGCGCGTACACCGTGCGGCGGTGGGACCCGCTGGCCGGGGAGCTGACCGTGGACGTGGTGCACCACGGCGACGAGGGGCTGGCCGGCCCGTGGGCCGCGGCGCTGCGCCCGGGTGACCCGGTGCACTTCGTCGGCCCCGGCGGGGCGTACGCGCCGGACCCGGACGCGGACTGGCACCTCCTGGTCGGCGACGAGAGCGCCCTGCCGGCGATCGCCGCCGCCCTGGAACGGCTGCCGTTGGGCGCTCCGGCCCGGGTCCTCGTCGAGATCGCCGACCCGGCGGAGGAGCAGCAGTTGCTCAGCCCCGGCGCCGTGGAGCTGACCTGGCTGCACCGGGGTGACCGCCCGGTGGGCGACGCCCTGGTGGCGGCGGTGCGGGAGCTGGAGTTCCCGCCCGGTTCGGTGCACGCCTTCGTGCACGGCGAGGCGACGTTCGTCCGGGAGCTGCGCCGGCTGCTGCGCGGCGAGCGGGGCGTGCCCGCCGACCGTCTCTCCATCTCCGGCTACTGGCGGCGCGGCATGGACGACGAGGGCTGGCGCTCCACCAAGGCGGACTGGAACCGGCAGGTCGCCGCGGAGGAGCCGGCCGCGGCCTGAGCGTCAGGCGCCGACTGCCGGGTCCTCGTCGAGCTTGCCGAGGGCCCGGCTGAGCAGCACGGCGTACCCGACGATCGCCACCGCGAGCAACAGCAGCATCAGCTTCGGTTCGTGCACCCAGGTGGTGACCACGCCGACCGAGACGATCCCGTACCCGGTGATCGCCAGCCGGCCCGCGCTCGGCCGGCACCACAACCAGGACAGGGCCAGCCCACACAACGTCCAGGCGATCACGGAGGCGGCCAGCACCAGTCGCAGTTCGAGCGGCAGGTGGCGCACGTTGTCGTCGACGAGTCGGACCACCTGACCGAGGGCCCAGCCCAGCAGCAACAACGCACCGCCGAGCGGAAAGTGCAGGTAGCCGTACGCCTGCCCGCCGCGCAGTCGGCTCTGCAGCACCCGGGTGGTGACGAAGGCGGTGTACGCCCACCAGACGGCCGCCGGTATGAGGAAGGCCAGCCCGGCCGTCAGGATCATGTGCGGTGGGGGGTGATCCGGCACCGCGAAGAGCAGGTTTGCCATCGCGCTGCCCAACACGATGATCGTGAACTGGCCGATGCGTTCCGGCAGGTGCCGGTTGTCCACCGGCCAGTCGTTCAGCCAGCGTCGGCCGACCCAGGGGGTGGCCAGCTCGACGACCATCGCGATGATCCACAGCGTCGGGCGCGACCCGGTGGGGGCGACCAGCGAGGCCAGCCAGATGAGCCAGCCCGTCCCGAAGCCGAGCAGGTAGATCGTGGTCACCGTCCGGGCCATCGGGCTGGTCGGTCGGGCCCGTAGATACAGCAGGAGCAGCACACCCCGCACGACCAGGTATCCCACCGGAAGCAGCACGCTCTCCGGCACCTCGTCGACGCCGAGCGTCATCGCGCCGGCGCCGACCAGGGCGACCAGCACCAGCAGCCGGTGCGGCGCGTCGTCCGGGTCGAACCGGTTGTCGTAGAAGACCTGCCCCAGCCAGCACCACTGGACCACCAGAAACAGCCCGATCACGGCCAGCACGGCCGTCGGCGCCGGGGTCGGGTCGTCGCCGAGCCGACGTACGACGGCCGCCAGCGCGTACACGAAGATGAGGTCGAGGAAGAGTTCGAGCCAGGTGGCATGCCGGTGGCCGGCCTCGTCCTGAGCGGGCGCCACGCCACGCAGCCCCAGCCGCCCGAGGATCCGGCTTCGCCGGCGGGCGCCGTCACCGCGTACCCTGCGCATCTGGTCATGGTCCCCGCGCGGTCCCGGCGGCCGGGCCGGAACGGGTGAGCCCGACGGCGGCCCCCGCCACACCGGTGTCCCCCGGCCGGCGTGTCGTCGGCCCGGCAGGGCAGGATGTACGCCGAGGGGGTGGCGCATGGCTGGGCGGATCCGGGACGAGGACATCGCACTGGTCCGGGAACGCACCTCGATCGGGGATGTGATCTCCGAGACGGTCACCCTGAAGTCCGCTGGCGGCGGCAACCTCAAGGGCCTGTGCCCGTTCCACGACGAGAAGAGCCCGTCGTTCAACGTCTCGCCGGCCCGCAACGTCTGGTACTGCTTCGGCTGCGGGGCCGGCGGCGACGCGATCAAGTTCCTGATGGACGCGGAGCACCTCAGCTTCGTCGAGTCGGTGGAGCGGCTGGCCGGGCGTGCCGGCATCCAGCTGCGCTACGTCGAGGACGACCGGAGCACCCCGCGTCCCCGCCCGCAGCAGGGCCAACGGCAGCGCCTGGTCGCCGCGCACGCCGCCGCTGTCGATTTCTACCGGGCGCAGCTCAGCACCGCCGGGGCGCGGCCGGCCCGGGAGTTCCTGGCCAAACGGGGCTTCGACCGGGCCGCCGCCGAGCGCTACGGGTGCGGGTTCGCGCCGGATGGCTGGGACCTGCTCACCAAGCACCTGCGCCAGCAGGGCTTCACCCATCAGGAGCTGGTCACCGCCGGGCTGTCCCGGGAGTCCCGCTCGGGCACGCTGATCGACAGGTTCCGACGCCGGCTGCTGTGGCCGATCCGGGACCTCGCCGGCGACGTGATCGGCTTCGGCGCGCGCAAGCTCTTCGACGACGACGACGGCCCGAAGTACCTGAACACCCCCGAGACGCCGATCTACAAGAAGTCGCACGTGCTCTACGGCATCGACCAGGCCAAGCGGGAGATCGCCAAGCAGGGCCGGGCGGTGATCGTCGAGGGTTACACCGACGTGATGGCCTGCCACCTGGCCGGGGTGACGACGGCGGTGGCGACCTGCGGCACGGCCTTCGCCGCGGACCACATCTCGGTTCTGCGCCGCCTCCTGTTCGACAGCGACGAGGTGGCCGGCGAGATCATCTTCACCTTCGACGGCGACGCCGCCGGCCAGAAGGCCGCGCTGCGCGCCTTCGAAGACGACCAGCGCTTCGTCGGGCGCACGTTCATCGCGGTCAGCCCGGACAACATGGACCCGTGCGACCTGCGGTTGGCCAAGGGCGACCTGGCGGTTCGCGACCTGGTCGCTCGGCGCGAGCCCCTGGTCGACTTCGCGCTGCGCCACGAGATCAGCCGCTTCGACCTGGACACCGTCGACGGCCGGGTCGAGGCGATGCGCCGGGCCGCGCCGCTGGTCGCGCAGCTGAAAGACCGGGAGAAACGCCCGGAGTACGTCCGCAAGCTCGCCATGGACCTCGGCATGGAGATCGAGCCGGTGCAGCGGGCGGTGCTCGCCGCCGCCAACACCCCGCCGCCCGGCGGCCGGGACGCCGCACCCGCCGCCAAGCCCTCGTCGGCCCGCACGGCGCCGGCCCTGGACGGCCCGCAGTCGATGGTTGAGCGAGAGGCGTTGAAGCTGGCCATCCAGGATCCTGCACTGGCCGGCCCGATGTTCGACGCGGTCGCCCCTGATTTCTACGCGCATCCACTGCACGCTGATGTTCGTCAAGCGATTGTCGAAGCCGGCGGTGCCAGCGGTGCGGTAGGAGGGGCGCAGTGGGTGGCTCGGATAGTGGATGCCTGTACAGACCTAGCCGCGAAGGCGTTGGTGAATGAACTTGCGGTTGAGCCGCTCAGGCCTCCCAATGGGCTCAACGTGCGGTACGTTTCGGTGCAGCTGGCCAGGCTTCAGCTGCCGACCGTGACCAAGGCCGTGCTGGAACTCAAATCCAAGATCCAACGGATGAATCCTGTGACGCAACAGGCCGAGTACCTGAGGCTCTTTGGCGAACTGGTCCCTCTAGAACAGCACGCCAGGGCGTTGCGTGACCAAGCCTCTGCGGGGTCATAGGAATGGGACTGTTCAGCCGCAAGCCGAAGCTGCCGCCGGCCGACCGGCCACCGTTGACCGCCGACGAGCGGGTGCTCGCCTGGTCGGCGGCGGGCAACGGCGAGGGCGACGGGGTCGTCGTGGCCAGCAACCTCGGGCTGTGGCTGCCCGGCCGGGGGCACCGCATCGGCTGGCACGACGTGCTCAAGGCGGTCTGGTCCGGTCGGGAGCTGACCGTCACGCCCGCCGAGACGGTCGTCGAGCGCGACGGCTACACCGTGGTCGCCGACGGCCCAGCCGAGACGTACCTGCTGCTCGACCCGGGTGAGCTGCCGCACCAGGTGCGGGCACGGGTGACGCGCTCCGTCGCGTACACCGAACACCAGCCGGTGCCCGGCGGCGCGGCCCGGGTCGCAGCCCGGCGGGTGGCCGGCGTGGACGGTCTGACCTGGACGGTCCGCCTCGATCCCGGCGCACCGGCGGACGACGCGGCCCTGCTCGCCGAGACCGACCGGCTGGTCGCCGCGGCCCGCGCCGCCACCGCGCCGGCCGACGGCTGACCGGCCGTCACTTCGCGCCGAGGTCGTTCAGCGCCTTCTCGGCGCCGCGGTGCAGCGGCACCGGCAGGGTCCTGCGGGCCTTCTCCAGCGAGATCCCCTTGGCCGCCGGGTTGGCCTGGGCCAGGACGTCGCGCTTGTCGAACACCGTCCGGGTGATCGCGCAGGCGACGTTGGCGTCCAGATCCTCGCGGACCAGCAGCACGTTGGGTACGACGATGGTCGGGGTGTCGGTCGCCGTCCGGTACACGTCCCGACCGATCGTGCCGGCCTGGTAGCCGGGGCTCAGCGCGGTCAGCTTCGGCAGCAGGGCCGCGATGTCGACGAACCGCATGGTCTCGCCGGCGGTGGTGAACAGGTCGGTCAGGCCGCCGGTGGGCAGACCGCCGGACCAGAAGAAGCCGTCGATGCTGCCGTCCTTCATTCCCTCGACCGTCTTGGTCAGGTCGAGCCGCTGGGCCCGAACGTCCTTGGCCGGGTCGAGTCCGGCGGCCTCCAGCAGCCGGTTCGCCATCACCTCGGTGCCGGACTTCGGGGAGCCCGTGGAGATCCGCTTGCCGCGCATGCCGGCCACCGAGGTGATTCCCGAGTCCTTACGGACCACCACCTGGGTGTAGTTGTCGTAGAGGCGGGCCAACGCCTGCACCGGCTGCGGCGCGGAGAAGCTGCCCTTGCCCTCGACCGCGTTGACCGCCGTGTCGAACAGCGAGAACGCCACGTCGTACTGGCCGCCGACCAACTGCTCGACGTTCTGGACCGAGGCGCCGGTCTCGGCGGCGGTGCCGGTGAGCTTGCCGCCGGTCGACCCGGACAACTGCCCGGCCAGGGCGTTGCCGATCGGGTAGTAGACGCCTGTCGCGTTACCGGTGGCGATGCCGACCCGGGTCTCCCGGGCCACCTCGCAGGTGACCGCGCTGGACGTGTCGTCCTCGGCGGCGCCGCCCTGCTGGCCACCGCAGCCCGCGGTCGTGACGAGGGCGAGCACGCTCAGGCCCGCCGCGAGTCGTACGTCGATTCGTCGCACAGTTTCTCCTCTGTTGGTGTTCGCGGTCGGCCCGTGGATCCGCGTCGGACGAGCACTCCCGCTACGGCGATGGCGGCCAGCGCCACGCCGACCGCGACCGGCACGGGTTCGAGCCAGAGCAGGGTGACGCCGGCGATGGCGCCGAGCACGCGTTCCGGGGCGCTGGCGGGACCCACGCCGGGCAGCCAGCCACCGGCGGCGACGGCCAGCACGGACACGCTGAGCGCCGTCACCACGGCGGCGAAGGCGATCCGCAGGACGCCGCCGATGCCCAGCAGACCGAGGCCGGCCGGCGTGATCACGAACGCGATCGGGATCAGGTAGGCCGGCAGGGCGTAGCGCAGGGTCTGCCACATGGTCGGCACCAACCGGCCGCCGGTGACGGCGGCGGCGGCCACTGCCGCGAGCGCGGTGGGCGGGGACACCTCGGACAGGACCGCGAAGTAGAAGACGAACATCGCCGCGGCGGGCGCTGTCACACCCAGGTCGAGCAGGGCCGGGCCGACGATCACCCAACCGATCACGAACGAGGCGGTGACCGGCACGGCCAGGCCCAGCAGGCTCAGTGCGACGGCAGCGAGCAGCGCGGTGAGCGCCAGCACGACAGTCGGGTTGGAGGTGGCCGCCTTGGCCCCGCCGACCAGCAGCGCCGCCGCCTGCGGCCCGAGGCCGGTCTTGGTGGTGGTCGCCGTGATGATGCCGGCGGCGGCGCAGACGGCGGTCACCGCGAGCGCGCCGCGCACCCCGGTGACGAGCGCGGTCATCAGCCGGGGTGGCGTGAGCCGGTGCGTACGGTCCAGGAAGGAGAGCGCGGCGGCCAGGAGGGTGGCGAAGACGACCGCCCTCGTCGCGGACATGCCGACGGCGAGGAACACGACGATGGCGATCAGCGAGGCGAAGTGGTAGCCGAACCGGGCCAGCAGGCGCCACGGTGAGCCGACGTCGATCACCACCGGGCGTACGCCCGAGCGGCGGGCATCGATCTCCACGGAGAGCAGGATGCCGAGGTAGTAGAGCACGGTCGGCACGGTTGCCCAGCTCAGCACCTGCAGGTACGAGACGCCCAGATACTCGGCGATGATGAACGCCGCCGCGCCCAGGGTGGGCGGGGAGAGAATCGCGCCCACACCGGCGGCGGCCAGCATGCCGCCCGCGCGCTCGGCCGGGTAGCCGGCACGGCGCAGCAGCGGCCAGGTGACCGCCCCGATGCTCACCGTCGTGGCGGCCCCGGACCCGGAGACGGTACCGAGCAGGAAGCCGGAGGCCACCGCCGTACGCCCGGCGGCGGTGCGCGAGCGGCGGAACGCCGCCGCCGACAGTTCGACGAAGAACCGCCCCGCCCCGGACAGTTCCAGAACCGCGCCGTAGATGGTGAACAGCACGATGTACGAGGCCGCCACGTCCAGCGGGGTGCCGTAGAAGCCGCTGTCGGAGTTGTAGAACGCGTCGACCAGTTGGCTGAAGTCGAGCCCGGCGTGGGCTACCGGCCAGGACTGCGGCAGCAACCCGCCGTAGTAGCCGTAGCCGAGGAACAGCAGGCAGACCGCGGGCAGGATCCACCCGGTGGTGCGCCGGCAGGCTTCGAGCAGCAGGAGCAGCAGGATGGTGCCCAGCACCAGATCCGGGGGTGCCAGCAGACCCTGCCGGTCGAGGAAGGCGTTGTAACCGCCGCCACCCGTACCCAGGGGGATCGGTAGGACGGGGTAGAGGCAGGCGGCCACCGCCAGGACGGCCAGTGCCCAGTCCACGGCGGTGGGCCGCGCCAGAGCGCTGCCGTCGCTGTCGCTGTCGCTTCTGCGCCGCCGCCAGGCCGGCATTCGCAGGCCCGCCGGGTGGACCAGGAAGACCGGCGGCAGCATGCCCGCCAGGAAGATGATCAAATAGTATTTGCTGCCCTGCGCCAGAGGGCGGAAGACCTGCCACAGGGCGAGAAGGCCGACCGCCAGCGCCGCTGCGGTGAAGAGTAGGCCGGCCGGCCCGGACAGCACCCGGCCCGGCTTCTCGTCCTCGAACTGGGCGGCCAGCTCCCGGGTGGCGCGCTCGTCAACGGCCCGAGCATCATCGCCGAGCCGCTCGGCCGAATCGGTGCCTTCGGGCGTGCTGGTGTCGGCTGAGCTGGCGTGGGGCGCTCTGGGGCGAGGTGGCGACCCGTTCTCGGCCGGGCCGGGCTCACTGACGGGAGAGTTGGCTGGTCGTGAGGGTGGCGACGAACCGTCGGGCGAACGGGCGGGCGACACGATCGGACGATACACGTCGATTGGCTGGCGGGTGGGGCAGCGAACAGTGTTCGTGTCTCCTCGGGGTATGCACGGCCCGTGCCGCGGCCTTTCGCATGCCGGATCTGCACGCTGGGCCCGAATTTCCGTGGAAAGCTGTCGGATCCGGCCGCTAGGGTCGGGCGGTGACTTCGGGGCGACCACTGATTCAGGCTCGTGGGCTGGTGAAGCGGTTCGGCGACTTCACCGCCGTCGACGGCATCGACGTCGAGGTGCGCTCGGGTGAGGCGTTCGGTTTCCTCGGGCCCAACGGCGCCGGCAAGTCCTCCACCATGCGAATGGTCGGCTGCATCTCTCCGCCGAGCGGCGGTGAGCTGCGCATCCTCGACCTGGATCCGGTCCGCGACGGGCCGGCGATCCGGGCCCGGCTCGGCGTGTGCCCGCAGATGGACAATCTCGACCCGGAGCTGAGCGTCCGGGAAAACCTCACGGTGTACGCCCGCTACTTCGGCATCTCGCGCCGGGTCGCCCGGGAAAGGGCCGCCGAGCTGCTCGACTTCGTCCAGCTCACCGAGCGGGCCGACAGCAAGGTCGAGCCGCTCTCCGGAGGGATGAAGCGCCGGCTGACCATCGCCCGCGCCCTGGTCAACGACCCGGAGATCGTGCTGCTCGACGAGCCGACCACCGGGCTCGACCCGCAGGCGCGGCACCTGGTGTGGGAGCGACTGTTCCGGCTCAAGCAGCAGGGCGTGACGCTGGTGCTCACCACGCACTACATGGATGAGGCCGAGCAGCTCTGCGACCGGCTGGTGGTGATGGACGGCGGGCGGATCGTCGCCGAGGGCTCACCCCGGGCGCTGATCGAGGAGCACTCCACCCGCGAGGTGGTCGAGCTGCGCTTCGCCGCCGAGTCGCAGGAGCCGTTCGCCGGCAAGCTCGACGGTGTGGGGGAGCGGGTCGAGGTGCTGCCCGACCGCGTCCTGCTCTACGTGCCCGACGGCGACGCGGCGGTCGCCGAGGTCGGCGCGCTGGGGCTCAACCCGGCCAACGTCCTGGTGCGGCGCAGCGGCCTGGAGGACGTCTTCCTGCACCTGACCGGCCGCACCCTGGTCGACTGAGCCCGTGCCGCCGCTCGCTTCGCAGATCTTGGACAGTTTCCGTTAGCTGCTAACGGAAACTGTCCAAGATCTGCTCTAGGTGTCGTTCATCGGGCTCTTGCCCAGGTGAGGAAGCGGTCGCGTAGTTGGTCGGTGCCGGGGAGGTCCCCGGTCGCCTCGTCGAGCAGCGTCGCGAGGTAGATGAGCAGGCCGGTCCGGTTCTCGCGGTACTCGCCGAGCAGTGCCAGGCGAGCCGGGGAGCAGGGCCATGCGGCACCGCAGACCCGGCAGCGCCACGACGGTCGCGCCGCCACGTGCGAGCGGTAGCGGGGCATCGGAGCCTCCCTTTCTCGTGGACCGGCGTGCTCGATGGATGGGAGCGCCCCGGATCGGGGGTCACGGGGCGCCCCCGGCCTGGTTCCGCCCGCCGTCCGATCCCGTGAGCGGTCCCGCTGCGTGACAGTCTGCTGAGGACGCGACTACCGTGGGGGGTTCCGCGCGCCGACGACCAGCGCGTACCGTGATCGGCCCGGCACGGTACGAGGATGTACGGAGGGTGTCCGTGGAGAGTTCGTCCATGCTGGAGCATTTCGCGGAGGAGCTACGGCTGGCCCGGGCAGCCAGTGGCATGTCCCAGGCGACGCTGGCGGAGGCGCTGAGCTACTCCGGGGCACTGGTCGCCAAGGTGGAGACCTCCGAGCGCCGGCCGAGTCTGGACTTCGCGCGCCGGTGCGACGCCGTGTTCACTGCCGACGGGCGCTTCGAGCGCATCCAGCGGCGGATCAGCCGCGAGGCCGTGGTGCCGTGGTTCCGTGACTGGGCGGGCATCGAGCAGGAGACCACCGCACTGCGCTCGTTCGAGCCGCTCTACCTGCCGGGCTTGTTGCAGACCGAGGGCTACGCCCGCGCCATCCTGGCCGGTGCCGGGCTCTTCGCGGCGGATGAGGTCGAGCAGCAGGTGACAGCCCGGCTCGACCGGCAGGCCGTGCTCACCCGGGACCGGCCACCGCTGCTGAGTGTGGTCGTCGACGAGTACGCGCTGCGCCGCAGCGTCGGCGAGCCGGAGGTGATGAGCGAGCAGTTGCGGCACCTGGCGAAGCTCGGCTCGGCCCTGCCCCGGGTCAGAATCCAAGTAGTGCCGCTGTCCGCCGGTGCTTACGCTGGGCTCGATGGCCCCTTCGTGATCGCCACCACCGCGACCGGTGAAGATGTGGTCTACCTGGACGGGCAGCGCCACGGGCAGGTCATCGACCGCGCCGAGTACGTGCGGCAGATGGTCGAGGTGTGGGAGTCGATCCGGGGTGAGGCACTATCGCAGCAGCAGTCCCTCGAACTGATCGTGGAAATGGCGGAGACATGGAGCTGACCGGCGCCCGGTGGCGCAAGAGCAGTCGCAGCAACGGCAGCGGCGGCAACTGTGTGGAGGTTGCGGAGAATCTGTCGGGGGTGGTGGCCGTTCGTGACTCGAAGGATCCGGCTGGCCCGGTGCTCGTCTTCGAGCCCGAGGCGTGGCGCGCGTTCGTCGGGCTCGGTGCCGGTGTCCGGTAGGTCCCCGGCCCGGTAAATCCCTCGGCGGTCGCGCGGTCCGACCGCCTGGGCCTGCCCAGTCCCAAGGTCAACTCGGCTTCCTGAAAACCGGGGTGTCCGCGGGACCGGGATACCCCGGTTTCCAGGAACCCGAGTTGATCTGCCATGAGGCACTACCGCAGCAGCAGCCATCCGACGGGAGCGCAGGAAGTGGCGGAGACATGGAGCTGACCGGCGCCCGGTGGCGCAAGAGCACCCGCAGCGGCCCGGATGGCGGTAACTGCGTGGAGGTGGCCGACAACCTTCCGGGGCTGGTGGCCGTTCGTGACTCGAAGGATCCGGCTGGCCCGGTGCTCGTCTTCACGCCCGACGCGTGGGGCACGTTCGTCGGGTCCGACGCTGTCCGGGCGATGTGATCGACTCCGGATCGGCGATACGGCGGTGTCCGGGCGACGGGATGCCGCCACATCGCCGATCTGTAGTGGATCATCGCGCCGGCAGGCCGCCGGCAGGCCGTGGGCGTGGCGCGCGACCCGGCGGAAACCCGGGCGACACGTCGACGGGGTCGCCGTAGGGTGACCGGCGGCCTGTCGTACCCCGGGGGTAGGAAGGTCGGGGACGGGGGGTGGTCATGGTGAGTGTGGCGCAGCGGACGCGGTTGCCCTGGGTGCCGGCGTACGCGGTGTTCGAGCACTACCTGGTGAATCTTCGTCGCACCTGGCGGGCGGGGGTGTTCTCGTCGTTCCTGCTGCCGGTGCTGACCGTGCTCGGCTTCGGGCTGGGCGTCGGCGCGTACATCGACCAGGGCGTCGACGGGGTGCGCTACCTCGACTGGCTGGTCCCCGGGCTGTTCGCCTCGACGGCGCTCCAGGTGACCGTGGGCGACTCGACGTGGCCGGTGTTCAGCAACTTCCAGTGGGTCAAGATCTACTTCGCGCAGACGGCGTCGCCGCTACGGGTGGGCGACATCCTGGCCGGGCACCTGGCCTTCGTGCTGTTCCGGGTGCTCACGACGATCGCGGCCTTCCTGCTGGTCACCGGGTTGTTCGGGGCGTTGCGGTCGCCGTGGGCGGTGGCCACCCTGCCGGTGGTGGCGCTGCTCGGGCTGGCCGGGGCCACGCCGACGTTCGCGTACGCCGCGGTGGTGTCCAGCGACAGTTGGCTGGCGATGCTGTTCCGGTTCGCGGTCATCCCGATGACGCTGTTCGCCGGCGTGTTCTTCCCGGTCGAGTCGTTGCCGGAGGCGCTTCGCTGGCTGGCGTACGCGACTCCGCTGTGGCACGCCGTCGACCTCTGTCGTGCGGCGACGCTCGGTGTCGCCCCGCAGTGGTCGATCGGCGGGCACCTGCTCTACCTGGCTGCGTGGGCGGCCGTCGGTTGGCTGCTGGCGCTGCGCGCCTTCCGCCGCAAGCTCGTCGTCTAGGGAGATCTCGTGGTCACGCTGGTCCTGCCCCGGCTGGTCGACGTCTCCGCCGCGTCCCGGCGGTCGGGGTCGGTCATCGAGCGCAATCTCGCCGCGCTGAAGTCGGTCTACTGGCTGCTGCTGCTCTCCGGCTTCGTGGAGCCGCTGCTCTACCTGCTCTCCATCGGCGTGGGCGTCGGGTCGCTGGTCGGTGACCTGCCGCTGCCCGACGGGCGGCTGGTGTCGTACGCCGCGTTCGTGGCGCCGGCGATGCTGGCCGCCTCCGCGATGACCGGGGCGCTTGCCGAGACCACATTCAACTTCTTCGGCAAGATGAAGTACATGAAGCTGTACGACGGGATGATCGCCACCCCCGTACGGCCGTTCGAGATCGCCCTCGGTGAGCTGAGTTGGGCGATGTTGCGGGGCAGCGCCTACTCGGCCGCATTCCTCGGGGTGATGGTCGCGTTGGATCTGACCAGCGTCGTCCACGCGCTCACCGCGCTGCCCGCCGCGGTGCTGGTCGGGTTCGCGTTCGGGGCGCTCGGCATGTCGATCTCCACCTTCATGCGCAGCTGGCAGGATTTCGACCTGGTGGCGTCCGCGCAGTTCACCCTGTTCCTCTTCTCCGGCACCTTCGTGCCGGCGCAGGCGTACCCGACCCTGCTGCACTGGCTGGTCGAGGTCACCCCGCTGTACCGGGCCGTGCACCTGATCCGTGGCGTCGCGCTCGGCACCGGGGGTTGGCTCTGGCTGCTCGACGTGCTCTACCTGCTGGCGATGCTGGCGGTCGGCCTGCTGGTGGCGTCGCGCCGGATGGGCAGGTTGCTCTACCCGTAGGGGTTATCAGCCGCTGTTCGCGGGGCATGTCCTGGGGGCGACACCGCCGACGAAGAGGAGGGGCGATGGCCTCCGACGAGACGTCCGCCCACCGTGAGCGCAGCGGGCCGGTCGGGCCCGACGCTGGGCCGGACAGCCCCACCGATCTGCCCGGCAGCGGCTGGAAGGCTGCGCTGCGCCGCACGGTCACCGAGTTCCAGGACGACAGCCTGACCGACTGGGCGGCGGCGCTGACCTACTACGGGGTGCTGTCCATCTTCCCGGGCGTGCTGGTGCTGATCTCCATCCTCGGCCTGCTGGGCACCAGCGCCACCGAGGGCGTCAAGGAAACGGTCAACCAGGCGGTGCCCAACGAGAGCATCCAGAAGATCATCGAGGATGCGATCAACCAGGCGCGGGACAGCGGAGGCCTGGCCAGCGTCGCGGCGATCATCGGTCTGCTGGCCGCGTTCTGGTCCGCGTCGGGCTACGTCGCCGCGTTCATGCGCGCCTCGAACACGATCTACGACGTGCCGGAGGGCCGGCCGATCTGGAAGACGCTGCCGATCCGGGTCGGCGTGACGGCGGTGATCGGCGTGCTCCTGCTGGCCTGCGCGGTGATCGTGGTCTTCACCGGCCGGCTCGCCGAGGTGGTCGGGGACGTGGTCGGCCTCGGCTCGACGGCCGTCACGGTCTGGGACGTCGCCAAGTGGCCGGTGCTGCTGCTCCTGGTCAGCCTGATGTTCGCGATCCTCTACTGGGCCTCGCCGAACGCCCGGCACGGCGGGTTCCGCTGGGTCAGCCCGGGTGGCGTGCTCGCCGTGGTGATCTGGCTGGTGATCTCCGGTCTCTTCGCCTTCTACGTGAGCAACTTTGGCTCGTACAACAAGACGTACGGTGCGCTGGCCGGCGTGATCATCTTTCTGGTCTGGCTCTGGCTGAGCAACATCGCGATCCTGTTGGGCGCCGAGTTCGACGCGGAGTTGGAGCGCGGCCGGGCCATCTCGGCCGGCCACGCCGTCGACGACGAGCCGTACCTCGAACTGCGCGACGACCGCAAGCTCAGGAAGAAGCGGAATTCGGCTGCCAAGCGCTGACCTGATCGCACAGCGGCCGCTCCCGCAGCCGCAGCGCCCCGACCTGGTTCTGCACCTGCTTGCGGGCGGCCCACGGCCCGGCATCGTCCCAGCACGCCTCGACCAGATGTGTGACGTCCATCACCGCCCGGGGGGCGGGAGCGCGAGGCGCTCCCGCCCCCCGGTTCGTTTCCGCAGGCCCTTTTCTTGATCCACTATTAGCTTTTGCTCTTACGGACAAAAGTTGCCACCGGAACGGTCGAAGCTCTGGACAGGCGGTGCGGAACGCTCCTACTGTGTCGGACACAACACCTCGGCGTTGCGTCGATGTGAACGAGTTCGATGAAGAGGTGAACTCCCCGGTGCGGACCGTCGAGCCCCTGCACGTCCGACTGTTGCGGTTGCTCCGCGACGAGGGAGCCGTGTCCCGCGCCGAGCTGGGCGACCGCCTCCAGATGCCCCGCCCGCGCCTGTTGGCCGAGCTGGACCGGCTGGTCGCCCTGGGTTACGTCGCCGAGGCCGGGCTCGCCGCCTCCCGGGGCGGGCGTCGCTCCACCCTGGTCGAGCTGAACCCGAAACTGCGCTTCGCGGCCGTCGACCTGGGCGCCAGCTCGATGGACGTCGAGGTGGTCAACGGTCGACTCGAACCGGTGGCCCACTACGCCGAGCCGGCCGACATCCGCAATGGACCGAAAGTGACCCTGCAACGGGTCAACGAGCTGCTGCACAAGGCCCGGGTCGACGGCGCGTACGAGCGGTTGGACGCGGTCGGCATCGGGGTGCCCGGCCCGGTCAGCTTCCGCGACGGTGTCCCGGTCTCGCCGCCGATCATGCCGGGCTGGGATCGGTTTCCGGTCCGCGAGCTGCTCAGCCGGGAGCACGGCTGCCCGGCGGTGGTCGACAACGACGTCAACATCATGGCGATCGGTGAGCGGCACGGCGGGGTCGCCCACTCGGTGGACGACTTCCTCTTCGTGAAGATCGGCACCGGTATCGGCTGCGGCATCTACCTGACCGGCGACGTCTACCGCGGCACCGACGGCTGCGCCGGGGACATCGGCCACATCCAGGTCGACTCGCACGGGCCGATGTGCTCGTGCGGGAACGTCGGATGTCTGGAGGCGCTGTTCAGTGGTGCCGCGCTGGCCAAGGAGGCGACCGCCGCCGCCCGCAGCGGGGCGTCGCCGGCACTGGCCGAGCGGCTGGGCCTGCGCGGCGTGGTGACCGCTCTGGACGTCGCCGAGGGCGCGGTCGAGGGCGACGTGACCTGTATCCAGCTGATCCGCGACGGCGGGCGACGGGTCGGCGGAGTCCTCGCCGGTCTGGTGAGCTTCACCAACCCGTCGATGATCGTGATCGGCGGTGGGCTGGCCCAACTCGGGCACATCCTGCTCGCCGAGATCCGCAGCGTGGTCTACCGCCGGTCGCTGCCGCTGGCCACCGGCAACCTGCCCGTCGTGCTGTCCGAGCTGGGTGGTCGGGCCGGCGTCGCCGGCGCGGCCGTGCTCGCCAGCGACGTCGCCTTCGGGGAAGCATCATGAGCGAGGAGGAGACCGTGGCCCTGTCCGACGAGACCGCCACCACCGGGTCGGCCGACGCCGACGCGCCGCTGGTCGAAGCTCCGCCCGACACCGTCGCGGGCGAGGTCGTCCTGCGCCTCACCGACGTGGTCAAGACCTTCCCCGGCGTACGCGCCCTTGACGGTGTGCAGCTCGAGGTACGCGCCGGAGAGGTGCACTGCCTGCTGGGGCAGAACGGCGCCGGCAAGTCCACCCTCATCAAGGTGCTGGCCGGAGTGCACCAACCGGATTCCGGGCTCGTCCAGTGGCGCGGCGAACCGGTCACCTTCGCCAACCCGCAGGCCGCCATGAAGGCCGGCATCGCCACCATCTACCAGGAACTCGACCTCGTCGAAGACCTCTCGGTCGCGGAGAACGCGTTCCTCGGGCACGAGTACCGCAGCCTCGGCTTCGTCCGGCGCGGCCGGATGGCCCGGCACACCCGGCAGATCCTCAGCCGGCTGGGTCACGGCGAGATCCCGCCCGGGCGGATGGTCCGCTCCCTGCCGGCGGCCGGCAAGCAGATCGTCAGCATGGCCCGGGCGCTGTCGCACGAGGCGCGACTGATCATCATGGACGAGCCGAGCGCGGTGCTGGCGCACGACGAGGTCGGCAACCTGTTCCGGATCATCCGCGAGCTGGCCGCGCAGGGCATCGCCGTCATCTACATCTCCCACCGTCTGGAGGAGATCCGCGAGATCGGCGACCGGGTCACCGTACTCAAGGACGGCCGGACCACGGCGGCGAACCTGCCGGCACGCGACACCCCGACCCGCGACCTGGTCAGCCGGATGACCGGCCGGACCATCGAGTACGTCTTCCCGGACCGGCCGGCCGACGACACCGCCGGCGCCGACCTGCTCCAGGTGGACGGGTTGACCCGCACCGGCGAGTTCGCCGACGTCTCGCTGAACGTGCGGGCCGGGGAGATCGTCGGCATCGCCGGCCTGGTCGGCTCCGGCCGGTCCGAGCTGCTGGAGACGATCTACGGCGCCCGGCTGGCGGAGGCTGGCACGGTGCGGATGGACGGCAAGGTGCTGCGCCCCGGCGTCGGTGCGGCGGTGCGGGCCGGCATGGGCATGGCCCCGGAGGAACGCAAGAGCCAGGCGCTGCTGCTCGGCGAGCCGATTTACCGCAACGTCACACTCGCCACCTTCGGCCGGTACGCGCGGCTCGGCTTCACCAACGCGGCGGCGGAACGCGCCGAGGCGGACCGGATCGCCGAGACCCTGGAACTGCGGCCCCGGGACGTCGACCGGCCGGTACGCACCCTGTCCGGCGGCAACCAGCAGAAGGTGGTGGTCGGCCGATGGTTGCTCGGCGGCACCAAGCTGCTGCTCCTCGACGAGCCCACCCGGGGCGTGGACGTGGGCGCCCGGGCCGAGCTGTACCAGGTCATCCGATCACTGGCCGCGCAGGGCGTCGGCGTGCTGCTGGTCTCCAGCGAGGTACCCGAGGTGCTGGGCCTCGCCGACCGGGTGCTGGTGATGCGGGAGGGCCGGGTCGTCCGCGAAGCCGCGGCCGGCGAACTCGACGAGAACACTGTGCTTGACCTCGTGATGGCGGGGTCCTTGATGGAAGGCGCACCGGCATGAGCGACGCGACTCCCACACCCACCGCGACACCGGAACGCCCACAGCTTCCGGCGCAGTCGCCGCCGGTGGACCCCGCGGAGACGGCGGTGACCAGCGACAAGGCCGCATCCACCGGCAAGCTCTCCTGGTGGCGGGGCGACGGCGGCGACGGCGCGAAGCGCAACCTCGGTCTGATCGGCGTGCTGGCCGCGCTCATCGTGGTCGGTGCGGTCACCAAGCCCGAGCTGTACGGCGACCCCACCTGGGTCTGGAACAACGTGCTGGCGATCCTCCAGCTCGCCTCGGTCGTCGGCGTGGTCACGGTCGGCATGACCTTCGTGATCATCGGCGGTGGCATCGACCTGTCGGTCGGAGCGATCGTCGCGCTGGCCGGGGTCTGGTGCACCACGGTGGCCACCCAGAGCTACGGCGCCGGCGGCATGATCTTCGCGGCCCTCGTGGTCGGTATCTGCGTCGGCCTGGTCAACGGCGTCCTCATCTCGTACGGCAGGTTGGTGCCCTTCATCGCGACCCTCGCGATGCTGGTGGCCGCGCGCGGCCTGGCGGCGTCGATCTCCAACAAGCAGACGCAGGTGTCGAGCAGCACGTTCATCAACGACATCGCGGCCCGCAAGGTGATCGGCATCCCGATCCTCGTCTACATCCTCGGCGCGGTGGTGGTGGCCGGGTGGGTCCTGCTCAACCGGACGACCTTCGGCCGGCGGACGGTCGCCGTGGGCGGTAACCCGGAGGCGGCCCGGCTGGCCGGCATCAACGTGCGCCGGCACACCATGCTGCTCTACGCGCTCTCCGGTCTGTGCTGCGGCATCGCCGCCATCATGCTCACCTCGCAGGCCACCTCGGCGCAGGCGGCGATGGCCAACCTGTACGAGCTGGACGCGATCGCCGCGGCGATCATCGGCGGGACGCTGCTGAGCGGGGGGCGCGGCACGATCGTCGGCTCGCTGCTGGGCGTCATCATCTTCGCCACGATCACGAACCTCTTCGCCATCAACGGCCTCTCCATCGAGGCGCAGAACATGGTCAAGGGCGGCATCATCGTCGCCGCCGTCTTGATCCAGCAGTTCCAGTTCAAGTCCGTCACTCGGCTCCTCGCGCGGAACAGGGTCACCACCGCAACCTGACGCACCGCACCGTTGTCCAGGCGACGTCGAGATCTTCGACAGTGGCCGGGCCTCGCACACCCTCATCCCTAAAAAACGCTCCCAGGAGGTCGTTCATGACCCAGCACAGTCGCGACCTGTCGCGCCGCCGGTTGCTCTTCGGTGGAGCCGCGGTCGGCGCCGCCACCCTCTTGACCGCCTGCACCAGCAACGAGACACCGGCCGCCAGCACCCAGACCAAGGCCGCCGGCAACGCCGAGGGCAACAACGCCCCGGGCAAGAAGGTCGTCATCGGCTTCTCCGCCCCGGCGGCCGACCACGGCTGGATGGGCGCCATCCACGCCAACGCCAAGGCCCAGGCCGCGGCGTACTCGGACGTGGAGTTCAAGGAGGTCGACGGCGGGTCGAACTCGGAGGCCCAGCGCTCCACGCTCGGCACCCTGATCGCCCAGAAGCCGGACATCATCGTCGTGCTGCCGCACGACGGCAAGGAGGTCAACGCCGTTGCCCTCCAGGCCATGCAGGCCGGCATCCCGATCGTCAACCTCGACCGGGCGTTCCCCGACGCGCTGGCCTCCCGGCTGGTGATCAAGGGTGACAACTACGGCATGGGCGTCTCGGCCGGGCACTTCATCGGCAAGCAGCTCAAGGACAAGGGCGTCACCAACCCGGTCATCGGTGAGATCGCCGGTCTGGAGATCCCGCTGACCGTCGAGCGCAGCGAGGGCTTCAAGGCGGCCCTGGCGACGTACGGGTTCAAGGTCACCAACCGTCGTTCGGCCGAGTTCACCCCGGACAGCGGCCAGCGCGAGGCGGCCCAGCTCCTCCAGGCGTTGCCGAAGATCGACGCGATCTGGAACCACGACGACGACCAGGGCATCGGTGTGCTCGCGGCCATCAAGCAGGCCAACCGGTCGGAGTTCTTCATGGTTGGCGGTGCCGGCTCCAAGCTCGCGATCGACGCGATCAAGGCCGATAACTCGGTGCTGAAGGCGACGGTGACCTACAACCCGTCGATGGCGTCCTCGGCGATCTCGCTGGCGCGGCTCATCGCGCAGGGTCGGGGCCTGGGCGACCTGACGGAGCTGCAGGTGCCCAAGGAAATGACCCTCGCCTCCGAGACGATCACCAAGGAGAACGCGAGCAGCTACGACAAGCTCGGGTTCTGACATACCGGGGGGAGACCCACCTTGTCCACGACAGACAGAGAACTGCGGATCGGCATGGTCGGTTACGCGTTCATGGGCGCCGCGCACTCGCAGGCGTGGCGCACCGTGAACCGCGTGTACGACCTGCCGGCACGGGCCAGAATGGCGCTGATCTGCGGCCGCGACACACCGAAGGTGGCCGAGGCCGCCGACCGGCTCGGCTGGGACGCGTACACGACGGACTGGCGTGACGTGATCAACTCCGCCGACATCGACGTGGTTGATATCTGCACACCCGGCGACAGTCACGCCGAGATCGCCCTCGCCGCACTGGCCGCCGGCAAGCACGTCCTGTGCGAGAAGCCACTGGCCAACACAGTGGCGGAGGCACGGGCGATGACCGCCGCGGCGGACACCGCCCGCGCCGCCGGGGTGCGGTCGATGTGCGGGTTCAACTACCGCCGGGTCCCCGCGGTCACGATGATGCGCCAGATGGTCGCCGACGGACGACTCGGGGTGATCCGGCACGTCCGAGCGACGTACCTGCAGGACTGGATCGTGGACCCGCAGTTCCCGCTGGTCTGGCGGTTGCAGAAGGACAGGGCGGGCTCCGGCGCGCTCGGTGACATCGGTGCGCACATCATCGACCTGACGCAGTTCGTCGTCGGTCAGCGGATCACCGGCGTCAGCGCGATCACCGAGACGTTCGTGAAGGAGCGGCCGTTGCCGGCCGGGTCGAGCGGGTTGGCGGCCACGGTGGACGGCAGCGGATCGGTGGACGGCAACGGCTCGGCCACCGGGCCGGTCACCGTCGACGACGCCGCGATCTTCGTGGCCCGGCTCGACGGCGGCGCCCTGGCGACGTACGAGGCGAGCCGTTTCGCCACGGGCCGCAAGAACGCCCTCCGAGTCGAGATCAACGGCTCGCTGGGCAGCGTGGTCTTCGACCTGGAGCGCCTCAACGAGTTGGAGTTCTACGACGCCACCCGGCCTACCCTGGAACAGGGCTTCAGCCGGATCCTGGTGACCGAGAGCGACCACCCGTACATGTCGGCGTGGTGGCCGCCCGGCCACATCATCGGCTACGAGCACTCCTTCACCCACCAGATGCGCGATCTCATCGAGGCGATCGCCACCGGCACCGACCCGGCGCCCTCCTTCGCCGACGCGTTGCAGGTCCAGCTCGTGCTGGACGCGGTGACCCGTTCGGCGGACGTCGGTTCCTCCTGGACCGACGTGGAACCGGCGCTGACCGCGGTGGCCGTCTGACCCCCTGACCATCCGCGACGGCGGTGTTCGCGCCGCCGTCGCCCGACCGGCTTTCCGGAGCCGACCGGCGAGGGACCGACCGCGGTTTGCGCCCCGCGGTCGGGACGAGGTCGGCTCCGGAGAGTGTGCAGCCGGGCCGCGTGGCCCGGTGGCGCACGAGCAGGACGGTCGTCCGGTGCGACCGGACCGGGATTCCCCGGCCGCACCGGAGGACCGCCACCACCTGAGACGTCCGGTCGGGGCACGCCAACGCCCCGGCCGGCCGGATGCGGGGGAGGCAGGGTCGAGACGCCGACCGACCCTGCCTGCCAGCCCCGTCTGCCCGCACCCGTACCGGAAACCGGTCCGTCGTCGTCGCCGCCGACGCCGACGCCGGATCCGGTGTCGTTCCGGTACGGGTCGGGCGGGCGGGGCCCATCCGCCAAGGCCGTAGCTTTTCGGAAAATATTCTGATATTCCTATATTTAAGTACACCGACGGTTCCTCCTGGACGGGAAGGAGCACCATGCGAACGGGTGTCTGGCTGGTAGGAGCACGCGGTTCGGTCGCGACCACCAGCATCGTCGGAGGGCTCGCGCTGCGGGCCGGCCTGGCCGGGCCGACCGGCTGCGTCACCGAGTTGCCGGATCTGCGCGGTCCCGCCCTCCCGTCCTTCGCGGACCTGGTCTTCGGTGGGCACGATGTGGCCACCACCCCGTTGAGCAAGCGCGCGGAGGCCCTCGCCGACACCGGCGTGATACCCGGTCGGCTGGTCGCCGCGCTCCCCGACGAGCTGGCCGCCGTCGAGCAGGAACTGCGTCCGGCCCCGCTCGGCGCCACCCAGGCCGACCGGGTCGCGACCGTCGTGGGTGACCTCACCTCCTTCCGTGCGCGCAACCGGCTGGACCGCGTGGTCGTGGTCAACGTCTCCGCCACCGAACCCGCACCTCGACCGCACCCCGGGCACGCCGACCCGGCCGCGCTGCGTGCCGCGCTCGCCGGCCCGGACGAGGTGCTGCCGCCCAGCTCCCTGTACGCGTACGCGGCGCTGCTGGCCGACTGCCCGTACGTCGACTTCACCCCGTCCACCGGGCTGCGGCTGCCGGCGCTGGCCGCGCTGGCCGAAGAGCGGCGCCTGCCGTACGCCGGGCACGACGGCAAGACCGGAGAGACCCTGGTCAAGTCGGTGCTCGCGCCGATGTTCGCGATGCGCAACCTCGCCGTGCGCTCCTGGTCCGGGATGAACCTGCTCGGCGGCGGCGACGGCGCCACCCTCGCCGACCCGGCCGCCAACGCGGCCAAGGTGCAGAGCAAGCAGCGTGTGCTCGGCGAGACGCTGGGCTACGTCCCGCAGGGCAACACCCGCATCGAGTACGTCGAGGAGTTGGGCGACTTCAAGACCGCCTGGGATCTGATCACGTTCGCCGGCTTCCTCGGCACCGGGATGCGGATGGAGTTCACCTGGCACGGCTGCGACTCCGCGCTGGCCGCGCCGCTGGTGCTCGACCTGGCCCGGCTCACCGCCGCCGCGCACGCCGCCGGGCACGTGGGGCCGTTGGCCGACCTGGGCTTCTTCTTCAAGGACCCGCTCGGCTCGCCCACCCACTCGCTGGCCGAGCAGTGGGCCCGGCTGACCGACTTCACCCAGCGGTTGCACGCCGGTCTGGACGGTGGCCATGACCACGCTGGCTGATGTGGCCGAGCTGGTCCGGGCACCGGCCGCGCTCTCGGTCCCCGGTGACGTGGTCGCCGGCGCGGCGGCCGCCGGCGCGTTGAGCCCGCGTACCCCCGCCCTCGCCGGCGCGTCGGTGCTGCTCTACTGGGCCGGCATGGCCGCCAACGACTGGGCCGACCGGGAGTTGGACGCCGTCGAACGCCCCGAGCGGCCGATCCCCAGCGGCCGGGTCACCCCGGCCGCCGCGCTGGGCCTCGCGGCCGGCCTCACCGCCGCCGGCGTGGGCCTGGCCGCCGCCGTGGGCGGTCGCCGCGCGGCCGCGCTCGCGGTGCCGCTGGCCGCCAGCATCTGGGGGTACGACCTGCTGGCCAAGAACACCGCCGCCGGCCCCGCCGTGATGGCCGCCTGCCGAGGGCTGGACGTGCTGCTGGGCGCATCCGGCGGCCACCTGTGGCGGGCGCTCCCCTCGGCGGCGACCGTGGCGGCCCACACCTGGACGGTCACCACCCTGTCCCGGCGTGAGGTCACCGGCACGGACGCGGCCCTGCCGATGCGGACCCTGGCCGGCACCGCCCTGGTCGCCGCCAGTGCCGCCATCGCCGTCCCCGGCGCCCGTCGCGCTGCCGTGCCCGCCGCTCGTGGCGCTGCCGTCCCTGGCACCCATGGCGCTGCCGTCCCCGGCGCCGGGGCTGCCGAAGCTGCCGGGGCCGACGGGCGGGCCGACGTGGGCGGGGGCCGGGCCCGGTCGGCCGGGTTCGCCGTCGCGCTGCCCGCGCTGCCCGCGCTGCTGGCCGGGTGGTACGCCGCCCGTTACGGCGCGGCCCAGGCCCAGGTCGTCCGGGATCCCTCGGCCGGGAAGGTCCGCGCGGCGGTCGGCGCGGGGATCACCGGCCTGCCCGCCCTGCAGGGAGCGCTCACCGCACGCGGCGGCGCCGGCCTGCTCGGGCTGGCCGTCGCGGCGGCGGCGCCGCTGGGCCGTCGGCTGGCCCGGAAGGTCTCCCCGACATGACCGTGCCCCGGCCCCGACCCGCGCAGTCCGGAACCGCTCGGCCCGAAAGCGCTCGGCCCGGAACCGCTCGGCCTCGACCCGCGCAGTCCGGCAACGGGACGGTCGTGCCGCCGAGCGGCGACGCGACGACGCTGCGCCTCGGGTACGGCACCAACGGCTTCGCCAACCACCGGCTCGACGACGCGCTCGCCGTCCTCGCCGACCTCGGCTACGACGGCGTGGCGCTCACCCTGGACCACGACCACCTGGACCCGTTCGCACCCGGGCTCACCCGCCGGATCGCCGCGGTCGCCCGGCGGCTGGACGCGCTCGGTCTGGGGGTGATGATCGAGACCGGGGCCCGCTACCTGCTCGACCCGTGGCACAAGCACGCACCGACGCTGCTGCACGACGACCCCACCCGGCGGATCGAGTTCCTTCGCCGGGCGGTGCGGATCGGCGCTGACCTGGGGGCGGAGGCGGTCTCGTTCTGGGCCGGCGTGCGGCCCGAGACGGTGTCACCGCAGTGCGCCTGGGACCGGCTCGTCGCCGGCTGCGCCAGCGTGATCGACGCCGCCGACAGCGCGGGCGTCACCCTCGGCTTCGAGCCGGAGCCGGGCATGCTTGTCGAGAGCATCACCGACTGGCGTCGACTGCACGCGGCGCTCGACGCGCCGGCCCGCTTCGGCATCACCCTCGACATCGGCCACTGCCGGTGCCTGGAGCCGTGGCCGGTGCCGCAGTGTGTCGCCGAGGTGGCCGACCACCTGGTCAACGTGCAGATCGACGACATGCGCCGGGGCGTGCACGAGCACCTGGAGTTCGGCACCGGTGAGATCGACTTCCCGCCGGTGCTGGCGGCCCTGGCCGAGGCCGGCTACCGCGGGCTGGTCGCCGTCGAGTTGCCCCGCGACTCGCACGCCGCACCGGACGTGGCCGCCCGGTCCATTGATTTCCTGCGCGCCGCGGCGGCCACCTCAACAATCGGTGACCGCCGGCGACAGAAGGTACCCGCCGACGCCCTTTGCTCTGCTTCAACGGACGCAACAGATCGGGACACCAACCGTCGCGTGGAGTGAAGCAGAGCAAAGGACGCGCTCGGGCACCCGCGGAGCGGCGCAGCAGCACAAGGGGAGGAGACGGGATGACACCGGATTCACTACGGGCCGCGCTGCGGGGCGTACCCGATCCCGATTGGCTGGACGAGGCGCTGCGCCAGGTCGCGGCCGAGCCCACCGCGATCGCCCGGCTCTTTCCCGCCGTCGGCCGGCGTTGCGGTCGGGCCGCGTTGCCCGACGCCCCCGGCTGGACCGCCGACGACGCGGCCCGGGTGCTGCTGCTCACCGCCCTGCCGGGCGAGCACGCCTCGTACGCCGAGAGCCTCTACCAGCACGGTGACGCGGCCGAGCGGCGGGCCGTGCTGCGGGCCCTGCCGCTGCTGCCGATCGGCGCCGCCGGGGTGCCGCTGCTGCATGACGCGATCCGGACCAACGACACCCGGCTGATCGCCGCCGCCCTCGGCCCGTACGCCCGGCACCTCGACCCGGCCGCCTGGCGGCAGGCGGTGCTCAAGTGCGTGTTCAGCGGCGTGCCGTTGGCCGTGGTCGCCGACCTGGAGACCCGCGCCGACGGGGAGCTGGCCGGGATGCTGGCCGCGCTCACCGCCGAGCGGCACGCCGCCGGCCGGGAGATGCCCGCCGACGCCACCGACCTGCTCGACCGGCTCACCGCCGCACTGCCCCGGGAGGCGTGAATGCGCATCTTCGACCCCCACATCCACATGACCTCACGCACCACCGACGACTACGAACGGATGGCCGCCGCCGGGGTGCGCGCGGTGGTGGAGCCGGCGTTCTGGCTGGGCCAGCCGCGTACCAGCGCCGCCTCGTTCATCGACTACTTCGACTCGCTCATCGGCTGGGAGCCCTTCCGGGCCGGGCAGTTCGGGGTGCGGCACCACGCCACGATCGCGCTCAACCCCAAGGAGGCCAACGACCCGCGCTGCCGCCCGGTGCTCGACCTGCTGCCCCGCTACCTGGACAAGGACGCGGTCGTGGCGGTCGGCGAGATCGGGTACGACTCGATGACGCCGGAGGAGGACGAGGCCTTCGCGGCGCAGCTCGCCCTCGCCGTGGCGTACGACCTGCCGGCGCTGGTGCACACCCCGCACCGGGACAAGGCGCGCGGCTGCGAGCGCACCCTCGCCGTGGTCGCCGAATCCGGCATCGACGCGGGTCGCGTGGTCGTCGACCACCTCAACGAGGTGACCGTCAAGCTCGTCCGGGACAGCGGCTGCTGGCTGGGTTTCTCCATCTACCCGGACACGAAGATGACGCCGCAGCGGATGGTCGATCTGCTGCGCGAGTACGGCACGGAGCGGATGCTGGTCAACTCGGCCGCCGACTGGGGTCGCTCCGATCCGCTGCTGACCCGGGCCACCGCGGAGGCGATGCTGCTCGCCGGGTTCAGCGACGACGACGTCGACCGGGTGCTGTGGCGCAACCCGGTGGAGTTCTACGGCCAGTCCGGTCGGCTCGACCTGAGCGACCTCGACGTCACCGCCGTGGACCCGCAGACCGGCAACTCGATCCTGCGCGGCGGCAGCTGATGCGGCTGCGACATGCCGGCGGCGACACCGTCCATCTCGGTTACTGCACCAACGTGCACCCCGCCGAGGACCTCGCCGGCATCCTCGGTCAACTGGACACCTACGCCGTGCCGGTGCGGGAAGCGCTCGGCAGCGACCTGCTCGGCCTCGGCCTGTGGCTGGCCGCCCCGGTCGCCGCCGAGCTGGCCGCCGACCCGGCGCTGCGTCTGCGGCTGCGCGCCGAGCTGGACGCGCGCGGGCTGGAGGTGGTCACCCTCAACGGCTTCCCGTACGCGGCCTTCCAGGCGCCGGTGGTCAAGCAGGACGTGTACCACCCGGACTGGACCACCGAGCAGCGGCTGACGTACACAGTGGATCTGGCCCGGGTGCTCGCCGACCTGCTGCCCGACGACGCCGCCCGGGGCTCGATCTCCACCCTGCCGCTGGCCTGGCGGCGGCCCTGGGACACCGAGCGGGCCGACGCCGCCCGACGCCGGCTGGACCAGCTCGCAGCCGGCCTCGCCGCGGTGCAGCGCGACACCGGCCGCGAGGTGCGGGTCGCCTTCGAGCCGGAGCCCGGCTGTGTGGTGGAGAGCACCGGGCAGGCAGCCACGCTGTTGGACGGCATCGACACCGACCGGTTGGGCGTCTGCCTCGACCTGGCCCACCTGGCGTGCGCCTGGGAGGAGCCGGCCGAGGCGTTGGAACGACTGCGGGCGGCCGGACTGCCCGTGGTGAAGGTGCAGGTCTCCGCCGCCGTCGAGGCAGCCGACCCGGCCGGCGGCGCGGACGCGCTGCGCCGCTGGGTGGAGCCGCGCTTCCTGCACCAGACCCGGAGCGCCGGCTGCGCCGGTCTGGCCGACCCGGCCGATGCGGCGTACGCGGCCGACGACCTGGACGAGGCGTTGGACCGGGAGCTGCCCGGCCCGTGGCGGGTGCACTACCACGTGCCGCTGCACGCCCCACCGGAGGAACCGCTCGGCTCGACCCTGCCCGTCCTGCGCGCCGCCCTGAGAGCGCTCTACAGCGGGCCGACCGCCGGGTGCGACCACCTCGACGTCGAGACGTACACCTGGGGGGTTCTACCGGCCGCGCGGCGGCCGGGCACCGACGCGGAGCTGGCCGCCGGCATCGCTGCCGAGCTGGCCTTCGCCCGAGACGAACTGGTCGGCCTCGGGCTGACCCCGGAACACACCGTGACCGCGGGAGTGACGCGATGAGCCGACGACTGGTGGTACTCGACGTGGTGGGGCTGACCCCCCGCCTGCTGGCGCACATGCCTCGGCTGCGCGGCGTCGCCGACGGCGGCTTCCGGGCCGAGCTGGGCACCGTGCTGCCCGCGGTGACCTGCTCGGTGCAGTCCACCTTCCTCACCGGCGAGCAGCCCAGCGGGCACGGGATCGTCGGCAACGGGTGGTACTTCCGGGAGCTGGGCGAGGTGTTGCTGTGGCGGCAGCACAACGCGCTGGTCGGCGGGGACAAGCTCTGGCAGGCGGCCCGTCGGGCCGAACCGGGCTACACCGTGGCCAACGTCTGCTGGTGGTACGCCATGGGCGCGGACGTCAACTGGACCGTCACGCCGCGACCGGTGTACTACGCCGACGGCCGCAAGGAGCCGGACTGCTACACCGACCCGCCGGAGCTGCACGACGCGCTCACCGGGCGGCTGGGCACCTTCCCGCTGTTCACCTACTGGGGGCCGACCGCCGGGCTGCCGTCGTCGCGGTGGATCTGCCAGGCCGCCGAGCAGATCCTGGCCGACGTGTCACCCGACCTGACCCTGGTCTACGTCCCCCACCTGGACTACGACCTGCAACGCTTCGGCCCCTCGTCGGCCCAGGCCGCCGCCGCGGCGGCCGAGCTGGACGCGGTGCTCGGCCCGCTGCTGGACGCCGCACGGGCCCGCGACGCGACAGTGGTGGTGCTCTCCGAGTACGGCATCACCGACGTGTCCCGGCCGGTGGACGTCAACCGGCTGCTGCGTGCCGAGGGGCTGCTGCGGGTGCACACCCAGGCCGGCATGGAGTACCTCGACCCGTGGACGTCGAAAGCGTTCGCGGTCGCCGACCACCAGGTCGCGCACGTCTACGTCAAGGACCCGGCCGACGTGCCGGCGGTGGCGAAGCTCTGCGCCGGGCTACCCGGGGTGGCCGAGGTGCTCGACGCCGAGGGCAAGGCCGCGCACGGGCTGGACCACCCGCGCGCCGGCGAGCTGGTGCTGGTGGCCGAGCCGGACTCCTGGTTCACCTACTACTACTGGCTCGACGACGCCCGCGCGCCGGACTTCGCCCGGCTGGTCGAGATCCACCGCAAGCCGGGGTACGACCCCGCCGAGCTGTTCTTCGACCCGGCCAACCCCGGTGCCGCGAAGGCGCGCGCAGGCGTGGCGCTGGCCCGCAAGAAGCTCGGCATGCGCTACCTGATGAGCGCCGTCGGCCTGGACGCCGGCGCCCAGGCGGTACGCGGCTCACACGGGCGGCTGCCCAGCGACCCGGCGGACGCCCCGGTGCTGCTCTGCTCCGACCCGTCCGCTGCCCGGGACCGGGTCGCGGCCACCGAGGTGAAGGCGCTGCTGCTGGAGTTGGCCGGGTTGGCCAACGGCGACGGTGGCCGGACCGGGGTGGGATCGTGACGTCCACCGTCGCCCCGACGGACGCGAGCAGGCTGCGGGAGCGCTTCGACGCGGAGTTGGCCGCCTTCCTCGACCGGCAGGGCCCGGACTGGCCCGACGGAGCGCCGCGCGGGGTGTTCACCGCGCTGCAACGGTTCGTGCTGGCCGGCGGAAAGCGGCTGCGTCCGCTGTTCTGCTACTGGGGCTGGCGGGCTGCCGGGGCTGCCGACGGCCGCCCGATCGTGGTGGCCGCGGCGGCGCTGGAGCTGTTCCACGCTTTTGCGCTGATCCACGACGACATCCTGGACGGCAGCGACCGCCGCCGGGGCGAACCGTCGGTGCACCGCCTCTTCGCCGACCTGCACGCCCGCTCGTCGTGGCGCGGCGACCCCGAGGCGTACGGGCGCAACACCGCCCTGCTCTGCGGGGACCTCTGCGCCGCCTGGTCGGATCAGATGTTCCACGAGTGCGGGCTGGACACCGAGCAGGTGCACCGGGGCTACGCCGTGTTCGCGCTGATGCGTACCGAGGTGATCGCGGGGGAGTACCTCGACCTGGTCTCCGGGGTGGGTGACGGCTCGGTGGCCAGCGCGCTCACCGTGATACGGATGAAGGCTGCCCGGTACACGGTCACCCGACCGTTGCAGATCGGCGCGGCGCTGGCCGGGGCGGGGCCGGAGCTGATCGCGGCTCTCGGCGAGTTCGGTGATCCGTTGGGTGACGCGTTCCAGCTCCGCGACGACGTGTTGGGCGTCTTCGGTGATCCGGCGGTCACCGGCAAGTCGATCCTGGACGACCTGCGCGAGGGCAAGCCCACGGTGATGATGGCGCTGGCCCGCAGCGCCGCCGACCGGTCGCAGACCCTGCGGCTGCGTGAGCTGTTCGGCAACCCGAAGTTGGACGCGGACGGCGCGGTCGAGCTGCGCGAGATCATCGAGGCCACCGGCGCGCGGGACCGGATCGAACAGATGATCAGGATCCGCAAGGAAGCGGCGACGGGAGCGCTGGCGGCGATCCCGCTCCCGGATTCGGTACGGGCGGCGTTGGTGGGGTTGGCCAGTCAGGTGACCGGTCGACAGTCGTGACGTGTCGGGGGGGGGGGGGGGGGGGGCGGGGGGGGGGGGCGGCGGGGGCCCCCCCCCCCGGGGGGCGGGGGGGGGGGGGCGGCCCCCCCCGGGGGGGGGGGGCCCCCCCCCACGCCCTTTCTGGGGTCCCAACCCGGCAACTTTCGATCAAATCGACGAAAGTTGATGCTGGATCGTCGGAAGGTATGGACACATCGACATGCGCGACTTAGTGTCGGGGCCAACACGACATTGTTTCGTCGAGGTGAACCGGCGGCGCGGTAACCCATCGACCCCACCACCGCTACGGCATCCGGCGCGACGGCGCGCGCCCGGCCTGGCTTCATTCGTCAGGAAGGGACAGCACAGATGTCCAACAAGGACGCACCCCCTCGTCGATCCCGACGATGGCTCTCCACCGGATCGGCCCTGCTCCTCGTGGCCGCGGCTGGCACGGTCACGCTGGCGGCCAGCCCGACACCGGCCCAGGCGCACACGATCAACGCCACCGACTTCCAGCAGGTCGAACTCGCCCGGGGCGTGTCCGACATGGGTGAGCCGATGTCGCTGGCCGTGCTGCCGGACCGTTCGGTCCTGCACACCGCCCGCAACGGCACGCTGCGCCGCACCGACGCGAACGGCACCACGTCGGTGATCGGCACCCTGTCGGTCTACAACCACGACGAAGAGGGGTTGCAGGGCGTCGGAGTCGACCCGAACTTCGCCAGCAACCGGCAGATCTTCCTCTACTACGCGCCGCCGCTGTCCACCCCCGCCGGCGACGCGCCCGCGACCGGCACCGACTTCTCGGCCTGGCAGGGAGTGAACCGCCTCTCCCGGTTCACCCTCAACAGCGACTTCACGATCAACCAGGCCAGCAAGGTCGACGTCCTCGACGTACCGGCCGACCGCGGTCTGTGCTGCCACGTCGGCGGGGACATCGACTTCGACGCCGCCGGCAACCTCTACCTGTCCACCGGCGACGACACCAACCCCTTCGACTCCGCCGGCTACTCGCCCATCGACGAGCGGACCAACCGCAACCCGGGGTACGACGCGCAGCGCAGCGCCGGCAACACCAACGACCTGCGCGGCAAGATCCTGCGGATCAAGGTGAACGCGAACGGGACGTACTCCATCCCGTCGGGCAACCTGTTCGCGCCCGGCGCGGCCAAGACCCGGCCGGAGATCTACGCGATGGGGTTCCGCAACCCGTTCCGAATCAGCGTGGACAAGGGCACCGGGGTCGTCTACGTCGGTGACTACGGGCCGGACGCCGGCAGCACCAGCTCCACCCGCGGGCCGTCGGGCCAGGTCGAGTTCAACCGGGTCGCCGCGCCGGGCAACTTCGGCTGGCCGTACTGCACCGGCACGAACACCACCACCGAGACGTACAACGAGTGGGACTTCGCCACCAACGCCAGCGGAGCGAAGTACAACTGCGCCGGCGGGCCGACCAACAACTCGTTCCGCAACACCGGCCTGACCACCCTGCCGCCGGCCCAGCCGGCCTGGATCCGGTACGCCGGCGACGCCGGCACCCCGACCGAGTTCGGCGGCGGCTCCGAGTCGCCGATGGCCGGCCCGGTCTACCGCTACAACGCCTCGTCGACCTCCACCACGAAGTTCCCGCAGTCGTTCGACGGCCAGTTCTTCGCCACCGAGTTCGGCCGGGGCTGGATCAAGCCCATCCACGTCAACTCCGACGGATCCCGGGGCACCATCGACGCCTTTCCCTGGGTCGGCAAGCAGGTGATGGACTCGGCCTTCGGCCCGGACGGCTCGTACTACGTGCTCGACTACGGCACCGGCTACTTCAACGGTGACGCCAACTCGGCGCTCTACCGCTTCGACTACGTCGGCGGCGGCAACCGGGCGCCCAGCGCCGCGGCGAGCGCGAACAAGACCTCCGGCGCGGCCCCGCTGACCGTGGTGTTCTCCTCGGCCGGCTCGTCCGACCCCGAGGGCGGGGCGTTGACCTACTCGTGGAACTTCGGCGACGGCACCACCTCCACGACGGCGAACCCGACGAAGACGTACAGCACGAACGGCACCTACACCGCCACGCTGACCGTACGGGACCCGCAGGGCGCCACCGGCAGCGCCAGCGTGCAGATCAGCGTCGGCAACACCGCGCCCACGGTGACCATCAACAACCCCGGCAACGGGCAGTTGTTCAGCTTCGGTGACACCGTGCCGTACAGCATCACGGTGACCGACCCGGAGGACGGCACGATCGACTGCACGAAGGTCAAGATGACCTACGTGCTCGGGCACGACCAGCACGGGCACCAGATCACCTCGAAGACCGGCTGCTCCGGCTCGATCACCATCCCGGTCGACGGTGAGCACGACGACGCGGCGAACATCTTCGCCATCTTCGACGCCGAGTACACCGACGCCGGTGGGCTGACCACGCACACCCAGCACACGCTGCCGCCGCGCCACCGCCAGGCCGAGTTCTTCGGCAGCTCGTCCGGGATCAACGTGTTCAGCAAGACCCCGGCCGAGGGCGGCAAGACCGTCGGCGACATCAACAACGGCGACTGGATCGCGTTCCAGCCGTACCGGCTCGGCAACGTCACCTCGTTCACCGCCCGGGTCTCCTCGGCGGGCGCCGGCGGCACCCTCCAGGTGCGGGCCGGCTCGGCCACCGGCGCGGTGCTCGGCTCCGCGACCGTCCCGGTGACCGGCGGCTGGGAAACCTTCACCACTGTCACGGGGGCGATCACCAACCCGCCGACCGGCACCACCACGCTCTACCTGACCTTCGCGGGTACGGGCACCGGCGCGCTCTACGACCTGGACGCGTTCACCTTCACCACCGGCTCGGCCCCCGTCGGCGGGACCGGTCCGATCAAGGGTCTGGGCGGCAAGTGCCTGGACGTGCGCAACGCCGCCACCGCCGACGGCACGCAGATCCAGATCTATACCTGCAACGGCAGTGCGGCCCAGACCTGGGCGGTCACGCCGAACTCCACCATCAAGTCGTTGGGCAAGTGCCTGGACGTCTCGGGTGCCGGCACCGCCGACGGCACCAAGATCCAGCTCTACACCTGCAACGGCACCGGGGCGCAGAACTGGGCCGGGCAGGCCGACGGCACGCTCCGCAACGTGGCGTCCGGGAAGTGCCTGGACGTCTCCGGAAGCAACTCCGCGGACAGCACCGTGGTGAACCTCTGGACCTGCACCGCCGCCGCGAACCAAAAGTGGACCCTGCCCTGAGCTGAGCGGAGGGGCTCCCGCCACACGGGAGCCCCTCCCCACCGTCCCGAAGGAGAGCGACATGCGCAGACTCCTGCGAACCGTCCTCGGCGCGACCACCGCCGTCCTCGCCGTCATCGCCTGCACCACCCCGGCCACCCCGGCCAGCGCCGCCGACGCCCCGTACGACGTGCTGGTGTTCTCCAAGACCGCCGGCTTCCGCCACGACGCGATACCGGTCGGCATCCAGACCATCCGTGACCTGGGCGCCGCGAACAACTTCACCGTGACCGCCACCGAGGACGCCGCCGCGTTCACCACCGCCAACCTCGCCCAGTACGAGGCGGTCGTCTTCCTCAACACCACCGGCGACGTGCTCAACGCCACCCAGCAGACCGCCTTCGAGTCGTACATCGGTTCCGGCCGCGGGTACGTGGGTGTGCACGCCGCCGCCGACACCGAGTACGACTGGCCGTTCTACGGCAACCTGGTCGGCGCGTGGTTCGCCTCGCACCCCGCCATCCAGCAGGCCAACGTCAAGGTGGAGGACCGGGGTAACGCGGCCACCGGGCACCTGCCGCAGACCTGGACCCGCACCGACGAGTGGTACAACTACCGCACCAACGCCCGGTCCACCGCACACGTGCTGGCCACGCTCGACGAATCGTCGTACTCCGGGGGCGGCATGGGCGCCGACCACCCGCACTCCTGGTGCAAGAGCTACAGCGGCGGCCGGTCCTTCTACACCGGCGGCGGGCACACCCAGGCGTCGTACGCCGAGCCGGCGTTCCGGGCCCACCTGCTCGGCGGCATCCGGTACGCGGCCGGCCGGAGCAAGGCCGACTGCCGGCCCGAGACCGGCTACACCCCGCTCTACAACGGCTCCACCACCGGCTGGTCGCAGGCCGGGCCGGGCAACTTCACCAACTCCGACGCCACCCTCACCTCGGTGGGCGGCATGGGCCTGTACTGGTACAGCGCGAAGCAGTTCACCAACTACTCGCTGAAGCTGGACTGGAAGCTGGCCGGTGACGACAACTCGGGCGTGTTCATCGGCTTCCCGCCGTCGAGCGACCCGTGGTCGGCGGTGGACAACGGCTACGAGATCCAGATCGACGCCACCGACGCGGCGGACCGCACCACCGGCTCGGTCTACACCTTCAAGTCCGCGGACCTCGCGGCCCGCGACGCGGCGCTCAACGCGCCGGGGGAGTGGAACACCTACGAGCTGCTGGTCGAGGGCGAGCGGCTGCAGATCTTCCTCAACGGGGTGAAGATCAACGACTTCACCAACACCAATCCGGTACGGTCGCTGGCCGGCCACATCGGCATCCAGAACCACGGCACCGGCGACGACGCCTCGTTCCGCAACATCCGGATCAAGGAGCTGGGCACCACGCCTCCCCCGAGCGGGAACACCACCATCCAGGCCGAGTCGTTCAGCTCGGCCAACGGGGTCTCCGCGTTCACCAAGGCGGGCGCCAACGGTGGTCAGACCGTCGGCTACATCGACCCGGGTGACTGGGCCGCGTACAACGGCGTGGACCTGACCGGCGTCACCTCGTTCACCTCCCGGGTCGTCTCCGGCGGCGCGGGCGGCACCATCCAGGTCCGCACCGGCTCGGCCACCGGTCCGGTGCTCGGCACGGTCACGGTGCCCAACACCGGCAGTTGGACGACGTTCGCCAACGTCACCACGACGCTGTCCAACGTCCCGTCCGGCACCCAGAACCTCTACCTCACGTTTGGCGGTAGCGGCACCGGGCTCTTCGACGTGGACGACTTCACCCTGGTCAAGGGGACCGGCGGCAGCACCGGGGTCGGCCCGGTCAAGGGCCTCGCCGGCAAGTGCCTGGACGTGCGCAGCGGCGCCACTGCCGACGGCACCCAGATCCAGATCTACACCTGCAACGGCAGTACGGCGCAGACCTGGACCGTGACGCCGAACTCGACGATCAAGGCGCTCGGCAAGTGCCTCGACGTGTCCGGCAGCGGCACCGCCGACGGCACCAAGATCCAGCTCTGGACCTGCAACGGCACCGGCGCGCAGAACTGGGCGGCCCAGTCCGACGGCAGCCTGCGCAACACGGCCTCGGGCAAGTGCCTGGACGTCTCCGGCAACAACTCGGCGGACAGCACCATCGTCCACCTCTGGACCTGCAACGGCGCGGCCAACCAGAAGTGGACCCTGCCCTGACCTGCCGAACGCGCCGAGCCCACCGGGCTCACTGAACGCGCAGGCGCCGCCGGTCACGGCCGGCGGCGCCTGCGAGTCACCTGCTCCCGACGCCACCCGCTCCCGACGCCACCCGCTCCTGGTGGCAACCGCAGCGTCGGCGAACGCGCTCCGCCTCACCGGGCGCGTCCTTGCCGAGGCCAATGTCACCGAAGAGGGGTATACCTGTGAGTCATATTTATGACTCACAGGTATACCCCTCTCGACAATCCATCGCGGAGCGGCCGGAGCGGCCGGAGCGGCCGGAGCGGCCGGAGCGGCCGGAGCGGCCGGAGCGGCCGGAGCGGCCGGAGCGGCCGGAGCGGCCGGAGCGCCGGAGCGGCCGGGGTGGTCGGAGCGGCCGGAGCGGCCGGAGCGCCGGAGCGGCCGGGGTGGTCGGAGCGGCCGGAGCCGCTGGGCGCGTTGCCTGGACGCCGGAGGCCTACTCTCAGCCGGCTGCCGTACCTTGACCAGCATGGGGCGTTTCGCGCGATGGCGCCGAGTGGTGCGGTCGCAGGGAGACCGCCTCCGCGGCGCGCTGCACCGGGCCGAGGAGCCCGACCCGTTGACCGGGCCGGCTCCCAGCCTGAACCGTCTCGACGCGCTGGCAGAGGAGTTCGCCGCAGGCCAGCCCGTGCGTTGGAGCCTCGGCGGGGCACCCCGGCCGCTGCCCGGCGCGGTCGACGTGGCGGCGTACCGGATCATCGAGGAGTCGCTGGCCGACGCGCGTCGACACGCCCCCGGCGCGGCGGTGGCGGTCCGGCTGCGCTACGACGCCGAGGGCGTCACCATCGAGGTACGCGACGACGGCGCCGATGCCGCGACGCCGGGCGGGGAGACCCGGGGCGCCGGGCGGGGGCTGGCCGCGGTGCGCGGGCGCACCGAGCGGGTCGGTGGCACCTTCTCCGCCGGCCCGAATCCCGGCGGCGGGTTCACCGTCCGGGCGGTCCTGCCCGCGCCCGAAGAAGCGGCCGAGTGACGATCCGGGGCTTTCGCGATGGGGCCCAACGGAAATAGGGTGGAGGTGGCGACCGTGACGGTGGCCGGTGACCCGGTGGGAGGCGCAACCCGCCGGGCTCAGGTGCGCTCGGCATCCACCGGTGTTCCGCCTCGGTGCCACGTACCGGTCTGACCGGTCACCCTCGCCCCGGTCCGCACAACGGAATCCCCATCACATCAGGGGAGAAGGACAATGGCGCGACCCATCACGCTCTTCACCGGCCAGTGGGCCGACCTTCCGTTCGAGGAGGTCTGCCGGCTCGCCTCCGAGTGGGGCTACGACGGTCTGGAGATCGCCTGCTGGGGCGACCACTTCGAGGTCGACAAGGCGCTCGCCGACGACTCGTACGTCGACCGCAAGCGGGAGACGCTCGCGAAGCACAACCTCGAGGTCTTCACGATCTCCAACCACCTCGTCGGTCAGGCGGTCTGCGACCATCCGATCGACGAGCGGCACCAGGACATCCTGCCCGCCCGGATCTGGGGCGACGGGGAGCCCGAGGGGGTCCGCCAGCGGGCCGCCGAGGAGATCAAGGACACCGCGCGGGCCGCGGCGAAGCTCGGGGTGAAGACCGTCGTCGGTTTCACCGGGTCGTCGATCTGGCACACCCTGGCGATGTTCCCGCCGGTGCCGCCGTCGATGATCGAGCGCGGCTACCAGGACTTCGCCGATCGGTGGAACCCGATCCTCGACGTGTTCGACGAGGTCGGGGTGCGGTTCGCGCACGAGGTGCACCCCAGCGAGATCGCGTACGACTACTGGACGACCAAGCGGACGCTGGAGGCGATCGGCAACCGGCCCGCGTTCGGGCTGAACTGGGACCCGTCGCACTTCGTCTGGCAGGAGCTGGACCCGGTGAACTTCATCTTCGACTTCGCCGACCGGATCTACCACGTGGACTGCAAGGACGCGAAGGTGCGTACCGGCGATGGCCGGCGCGGCCGGCTCGCCTCGCACCTGCCCTGGGCCGACCTGCGCCGCGGCTGGGACTTCGTCTCCACCGGGCACGGCGACGTGCCCTGGGAGGACTGCTTCCGGGCGTTGAACGCGATCGGCTACACCGGCCCGATCTCCGTCGAGTGGGAGGACGCCGGGATGGATCGCCTGGTCGGCGCCCCGGAGGCGCTGCAGTTCGTCCGCCGGCTCGCCTTCGACGCCCCGAGCGCCGCCTTCGACGCGGCGTTCAGCAGCAAGGACTGACCACAGCTCGGACAGATTGCCGTTCGGACAGACCACGGGCCGGTCGCCGTCAGGCGACCGGCCCGTCTACGTGCGGATGGGTCAGAGCGTGCTGCCGTTGGTGCCCGAGCCGGACGGCTTGGTGCGGGGGGTGGTGGCCGACGGCGACCCGGAGGTCGTGCCGACCGTGCTGCTGCCCGTCGAGCCGGAGCCCGCCTTGGCGCCCACCGTGGCGGGCGTGCCGGCGAACGCGTCGTCGGCGGCGGTCAGCTCCTGCTTGCCGGTGCTGCCGTTGCCCAGCTTCTCGCCCAGCTTGGACTGGCCGAGCTTGTCCTTGCCCTCGCTGTAGAGCCGGTTGGCCTGGGCCTGCGCGACCCCGGCCGCCTCCTGGACGGTCGGGTGGTCGAGCACCTTGCGGCCCCGAACCACGAGCTCTTCGTACTTCTCCCGGCCGGCACGGGCGCCCAGGACGAATCCCGCAGCCAGCCCGCCAAGAAACATGATCTTTCCGCGCATGGCGGCTCCTTCCGTACCTGACGCGCCGTCGCCCCCGGCGGGTTGCCCCGTCGGGCGCGACAAATTCGCGCCTGCGTCCTCTGTCCGCAGCTAACTACCCATCCTGCTCCCCGCTCAAGCCTGCTTGTGCCGGGATGGCGATTTGCCCCGATTGCGATCAGGCCGTGGCGCTGACCTGCGAATCTGGATCAAGGCGGCTGCGGGTGCAACCCACTGGACCACCACCGGGGGATGTCCTGTACTCTTGTCCCGTCGCAGGGCACCGGCGAGATCCGGTTCCAGGCGGTGCACGATCCCCTGTAGCTCAATTGGCAGAGCAGCCGGCTGTTAACCGGCAGGTTATTGGTTCGAGTCCAATCGGGGGAGCTTCTCCACCAACGCCCGTCGGCAGCATGCCGACGGGCGTTTCTGCTGTCCCCACGTCCCGCGCCCTCCGGCCCCGGCAACTCCTCTCGGCAGGCCCGAACCCCTGCCCGCGCGATCGTGGCAGCAACTTCGGGGATGTTGCTGCCTCCCGCGTGCCTGAGGCAGCAACATCCCCGTTGTTGTGACGATCTTGGGGGCGCGGGGCGCGGGGCGCGGGGCGCGGGGCGCGGGGCGCGGGGCGCGGGGCGCGGGGCGGAATGGGAGGTTTGGGCCGCTTGCGGCTCCCGTGCCCGGCAGGATGGTCGATGTCGACCTAGACTCCAGCTGCGTCGATTGATGCGTCGATTCTTGGGGTGAGCGCAATGTCCGGACGAGGCGGCTTCGGCCGGGCCACACTGGTCGCGGTGGCGGTCGTGCTGGCCTGGCTGGTGATCGGCGGTTTGGCCGGCCCGTACGCCGGGCGTCTCAGCGAGGTCGCCACCAACGACAACGCCGCCTTCCTGCCCACCGACGCCGAGGCGACCCGCGCCCAGGACCTCGCCGGCGGCTTCGTCGACCGGCAGACCGTGCCGGCGCTTGTCGTCTACGAGCGGCCGGCGGGGATCACCGACGCGGACCGGCAGCGGGTGAGCGCCGACGCTGCCCGCTTCGCCCAGGTGCCCGGCGTGGTCAACCCGCTGCCCCCGCCGATTCCCAGCGAGGACGGCCAGGCACTCCAGGTCGTCGTGCCGGTGGACGACGCCGAGGGCGAGGAGATCGGCTCGGTCGTCGAACAGTTGCGCGACATCGCCGGCGGCGACCGGGACGGGCTCACCGTGGACGTCGCCGGCCCGGCCGGCCTGCTCGCCGACCTGATCGAGGTCTTCTCCGCCATCGACGGGCCACTGCTGCTCGTCACGCTCGTGGTGGTGCTGATCATCCTGCTGATCGTCTACCGCAGCCCGGTCCTGTGGATCTTTCCGCTGCTGGCCGCCGGAATGTCGTACGCGCTGGCCTCGGTCTTCGTCTACCTGCTCGCCGACGCCGACATCGTCAAGCTCAACGGCCAGGCACAGGGCATCCTCACCGTGCTGGTCTTCGGCGCCGGCACCGACTACGCGCTGCTGATGATCGCCCGCTACCGCGAGGAGCTGCACCGGCACGACCGCCCGTGGGACGCGATGCGCACCGCGTGGAGGGGCGCCGCTCCGGCCATCATCGCGTCCGGCGGCACGGTCATCGTCAGCCTGCTCTGCCTGCTGCTGTCCAGCCTCAACTCGAACCGGGCGCTCGGCCCGGTCGCCGCCATCGGCATCGCCGCCACCCTGCTGGTGATGCTCACCTTCCTGCCGGCGTTGCTGGTGCTGGGCGGCCGGTGGGCGTTCTGGCCCCGACGTCCCCGAGCCGACCAGGCCGACCCGCGGGCCGAGCACGGCATCTGGAGTCGCATCGCCGGTTTCGTGGCCCGGCACGCCCGACCGATCTGGCTGAGCACCGCCGTCGTCCTGGCTCTCCTCACGCTCGGCCTGACCCAGCTCGGCGCCACCACCCTCGGTCAGTCCGACCTGTTCACCCAGCGCACCGACTCGGTGGACGGTCAGGACGTGATCGCCCGGCACTACCCGGCCGGCACCGGCAGCCCGGCAACCATCTTCACCACCGAGCAGAGCGCACGGCAGGTGGCGCAGGTGGCCCAGGGCGTACGCGGCGTCGCCGACGTCCGTCCGCTCTCCAGCGGCCCGCAGACCGGCCCGCCCGAGGAGAACGCCGCCCCGAAGGTCGTCGACGGGCGGGTGCAGTTGGAGGCGACGCTCGCCGACCCGCCCGACAGCGACGGCGCCGAGCAGACCATCCGCGACCTGCGGGTGGCCGTACACCAGGTGCCCGGCGCGGACGCCGTGGTGGGCGGCTTCACCGCGATCAACGTGGACACCTCGGACGCCGCGAAGCGCGACCAGAACGTCATCATCCCGGTGGTGCTGGTGGTCATCGCGGTCATCCTGGCCCTGCTGCTGCGGGCCCTCCTCGCTCCGGTGCTGCTCATCGGCACGGTGCTGCTCAGCTTCGCGGCGACCCTCGGTCTCTGCGCGCTGCTGTTCCGCCACGTCTTCGACTTCCCCGGCGTGGACTCGTCGTTCCCGCTGTTCGCGTTCGTCTTCCTGGTCGCCCTCGGGATCGACTACAACATCTTCCTGATGAGCCGGGTCCGCGAGGAGTCGGTCAAGCGGGGCACCCGCGCCGGTGTGCTCGCCGGCCTCGCCGTCACCGGCGGGGTGATCACCTCCGCCGGCATCGTGCTCGCCGCGACCTTCTCCGCCCTGGCCGTCCTGCCGCTGGTGGTGCTCGTCGAGCTGGGTACCGCCGTCGCGATCGGGGTACTGATCGACACGATCATCGTCCGGTCGCTGCTGGTGCCCGCGCTCGCGTACGACATCGGGCCGAAGATCTGGTGGCCGGGCCGCTTGTCCCGGGCGAACGGCGAGCGGGAGGCGCGCGATGCTGGCTGAGACCGACGTGGTCGTCGTCGGCGGGGGCCTGGCCGGCCTCGCCGCCGCCCGCCGGCTGCACCGCGCCGGCGTGCCCTGGCGGCTGCTGGAGGCCGGCGGCCGGCTCGGCGGCCGGGTCGCCACCGACGTCGTCGACGGCTACCTGATCGACCGCGGTTTCCAGGTGCTCAACACGGCCTACCCGCGGCTCGGCACGCTGCTCGACACCGACCGGCTCAACCTCGGCTACTTCACGTCCGGGGTGCTGGTGCGCCGGGGCGACGACCTGCTACGGCTGGTCAACCCGCTGCGCGAACCGGCCTGCGGGCCGCGTACCGCGCTGGCCGGCGTGGGCTCGCTGCTCGACCGGCTGCGCTTCGCCGCGCTCGCCACCGGCTGCGCCACGCTGCCGGTGTCCCGGCTGCTCTCCGCGCCGGAGACCAGCGCCGAGACGGCGCTGCGCCGCGCCGGTCTCTCCGACGCGATCATCGAGGAGCTGCTGCGGCCGTTCCTGTCCGGCGTGTTCATCGACCGGGAGCTGGCCACCTCCAGCCACGTGCTCGCGATGGTGCTGCGCTCGTTCGCCCGCGGCCGGATCGGTCTGCCCGCCGAGGGGATGGCCGCGCTGCCCCGGGCCATCGCCGACCCGCTCCCCGCCGACCTGCTCGACCGGGACACCCCGGTCGCGCAGGTCGCGCCCGGCCGGGTCCGCACCCAGGCCGGCGACATCCGCTGCCGAGCCGTCGTGGTCGCCGTCGACCCGCCCGCCGCGGCCGCGCTGCTGCCGGCCCTGGCGGCGGTACGCATGCACAGCTACACCACGTACTACCACAGCGCGCCCGAGCCGCCGCTCGCCGAGCCGATCCTGCTCGTCGACGGCGACCGCCGGGAGATCGTCGCGAACACGGTGGTGCTCAGCAACGCCGTCAGCACGTACGCGCCCGCCGGACGGCACCTCGTGGCCACGTCGGTGGTGGGTCCGACGGCCCCGCCCGAGTCGACCATCCGGGCCGAGTTGACCCGGCTGTACGGTCGATCCACCGCCGACTGGACCCACCTCACCACAGTGGTCGTCCCGGACGCGCTGCCCGCCGCGCCGCCGCCGCAGGGGCGGCTGCGCAAGCCCGTGTCGATGGGGGAGGGGCTGTTCGTGGCCGGTGACCACCGCGACAGTCCATCGATCCAGGGCGCTCTCGCCAGCGGCTGGCGTGCCGCCGGGGCGGTGCTGAAGGAGCTGCGCGCCGGCTGAGCCCGCCTCGAACGAGGGCCCCGCGGCCGTAGTTGATCACCTATGATCGCCGCCATGCCCGCCCCCCTCCCGGCGCCCACCTTCGATGCCGCTGCCGCGTACCCCGAGGTCAACGACCTGCGCAAGGCGCTCGACGCCGCCGACTGGCCCGCCGTCCGGGCCGTGTTCGCCGACCGGGACCCCGCCTTTCACACACTGCTCGTCAGGGAGGCCGGCGACCACGCCGGGTCCGCGGCGTTCCTGCACCGCGTGTACGACGACGACCCCACCGACAGGCTGGCGGGCACCCTGCACGGCACTCACCTCATCTGCGACGGCTGGCGGATCCGCAGCTCCTACCGGGCCCGACACGTCAGCCGGTCGCAGTTCGAACAGTTCCATGAACACCTGCGTCGCGCCGAGCGGGTGCTCATCGACGTCACCGCCCGGTACCCCGACGACGCGGCCGCCTGGACTGAACGGATCATCATCGCCCGGGGTCTGCAACTGGGCCAGAACGAGGCACGCCGCCGCTACGACCGACTCGCCCAGCACCACCCCCACCACGCCCCCGCACAGGCGGCCCTGCTCCAGCAGCTCTGCCCGAAGTGGAGCGGCGACTGGGACCGGGCCTTCGCCTTCGCCCGCGAGTGCGCGCAGGCCGCTCCCGCCGGGGCGCCCAACGCCGTGCTGGTCGCCGAGGCGCACCTGGAACGCTGGCTGGACTTCGACACCGACCGGGAGCGCACCGCGTACGTGCGCAGCACGCCCGTCGTGGACGAGGTGATGCAGGCCGGGCAGCGATCCGTGCTGCACGCGGACTTCGTCGACCGGCCGGGCTGGGTCTGGATCCGCTCGACGTTCGCGCTGATGTTCAGCCTCACCGAGCAGTGGCCCGCCGCCGCCAGCCAGTTCACCGCCCTGGGCAACCTGGGCACCGAATACCCCTGGGCCTACGTCGACGACGCCGAGGGCTTCACGAAGTACCGCGCGAAGGCGTACGCGAAGGGTGGCCAGTCATGATCCAGCACCTGGACGTGGACGGGGTGCCCACGCTGCTCGCCCCCACCGGCGGGCCGATGCGCGCCGGACTGACCTTCCGGGTCGGCACCGCCGACGAGACGCTCAGCCGCGCCGGCATCACCCACCTCATCGAGCACCTCGCGCTCGCACCGCTCGGCCTGGCCGACTACCACGTCAACGGCGTGACCGCCCCGGCGTTCACCATGTTCCACACCCAGGGCTCCGAGGCGGACATCGCGGCGTTCATGACCGCCGTCTGCGGGCACCTGTCCGACCTGCCGGTGGCGCGGCTGGACGTGGAGAAGGACATCCTGCGCACCGAGTGGAGCAGCCGGGGCGCCGCCGCGATCGACGACATCCCGCTGTGGCGACACGGCGCGCGGGACTTCGGGCTGAGCAGCTACCCGGAGTGGGGCCTGGGCGCGCTCACCGCGGACCACCTGCGCGAGTGGGCGGCCCGCTCGTTCACCCGGGAGAACGCGGTGCTCTGGATCGCCGGCGACCGGGTGCCCGCCGGGCTACGCCTCGCGCTGCCCAGCGGCGTCCGTCAGCCGGTGCCGGCGGTCTCGTCGGCGCTGCCGCAGACCCCGGCGTACTTCGTCAACGGCGCCCGCGCCGTGGTGCTCGACTCGGTGGTGCGGCGCAGCACCGCTGCGGCCGTCTTCTCCGGCGTGCTGGAGCGGGAGCTGTACCGGTCGCTGCGCCAGGAGTCCGGGCTCTCCTACACCACCACGACGGGGTACGAGCCGCGCGGCGACGGGTACGCCACGCTGCGGGCGCTCGCCGACGCGCTGGCGGAGAAGCAGGACGCCGTGCTCGGCGGCTTCGTCGACGTGCTCGCGAAGCTGCGGGTCGGGCGGATCGAGCAGGCCGACCTGGACGCGACCATCGCCAAGCGGGAGGACGTGCTCGGCACCGCCGAGATCGACGCCGCGCGACTGCCGGGGTACGCCCTCAACGTGTTGACCGGCGAGCCGAACCTCAGCATCGACGAGCACCGGGCCGAGCTGAAGGCCGTCAGCCTCGCCGACCTGCGCCAGGTGGCCGGTGAGGTGACGTCGTCCGCGCTGCTCATGGTGCCGGGCGGGCTCCGCGCCGACTGGGCCGGCTTCGTCGCGGCGCCCACCCACTCCAGCGACACGGTCGACGGCACCACGTACGCGGCGAAGCAGGGTGCCGGCGCGCTCCGCATCGGCGTGGACGGGGTGACCTACCTGGGCACCGACGGGCCGCTGACCGTCCGGTACGCCGACTGCTCCGCGATGCTCGCCTGGCCCGACGGGGCGCGGCAACTGATCGGCTCGGACGCCATCGTGCTGCACGTCGAGCCGACGATGTTCAACCTGCACCCGGCGGCGCTTCCGGTCATCGACGCCCAGGTGCCCGCCGACCGGCACATCGCCATGCCGGCCCGCACACCGGACTCCATCCCGCAGCCGTCGGCCGCCGAACGACCGGCCGCGACGCCCGCCGACCGCCCCTGGTGGGAGATCGCGGCCATCGTGGTCAGCGGCGTGGCCGTCCTGTTGGCGGGCGCGGTGAGCCTGCTGCTGACGTACGTCATGGTCGCCGCCGGCACCGAGCCGGGCGAGGAATGGCTCTGGGGCGTCGTCGTGGCGGCCTGGCTGCTCACTGTTATCCTCGCGTTGCCCATCGTGCTGCTGTGGCGACGGCGGCGGGGATGAGGCGGGGCCACACCGGTGCTGGCCCGTGATCCACCGAGCGGGATAAGATCCGCGCGGTGTCGGGGCGGTAGCTCAGCCGGTTAGAGCAGGGGACTCATAATCCCTCGGTCGCGGGTTCGAGTCCCGCCCGCCCCACCAGCGGTTTCCCAGGTCAGTCGTGCTGCCGACGACCCGGACGGACCGCGTCGAGGTCCGGACCGACGCCCTCAGTCCGCACTGAGTCCGCAGCAGCCCGACCCGCCGCCCGATCAAGGCGGCCCGCAAGCGGGCCGCGCCGACCGCGCTCGGCCTGCTGGCGGCGCAAGCGTCGGCAATCGGCCGGCGCCCCGGCCGATTGCAGACCGCGCCAAGCACCGGGATCCGACGCCTCCGACGGGGATCTTCGACAGAGATGGGCTTGAGGGGGAGGCGTGGTACGTGCCAGATGAGGTGTTCCCCAGCGATCTCTCCGGCCACTTCTGGGCAACGCTGGAACGCCGGCCGGAACTCGATCGATGGCGCTTCGAGATCCTCGACTATCAGAACAACGTCCTGCTCAGCGGCTTGGCCCGAAGCGAGCGGCAGGCCGCAGCCATCGTCAACGCATGGGACCAGGTGATCGCAACGTCGCACGACGAAGAGGATCCCAGCATGGGTTGGGTTGATGATCCGGAATGACGGGTAACCCGTCGTCCCAGGGACGTGCGGTCCGCATCTGGTCCACAAGAGGCCGGGGCTCGGCTCGGCGGCGGCGGTGTTCGCCGCTACGCTGGCGCGTTTCGAGCGGCACGAGAGGTACCAGCAGTTCCTCCGGAACCCGACGCAGATTGTCAGATTTACGGGATGGACCAATCGAACATCCGCACCGGCAGGAGTACAAGAACGACGGTCGCGGCGACGGCGAGCAGAACGCGCACGGTGCGAAGACCTCGCCACCACGGGATGATCCAGAGCAGCAACCAGTCTGCCGGGCCGGCCGGCCATGCTTATGGAGCACCAGGTCCTAGAAGACCTCGGGGCTCCGCCCCGAACCCCGACCCTCCTCAGCGACCCCGCCGCGAATCACCTCGCCGGGCACCACAAGGGCTACCAGCCTCTCCGGTCGGGGACAAGGTCGTTCGTCCGGTAGGGCGCTCCACCTTGTCCCCGACCGGGGAGGCTGGACGGTCTACGACTGCCCGACGAGGAGATTCGCTCCACCGGTTCCGGTTGATCGCTTGTTGCCCTCGGGTTTGTCGACGGCGGATGGCAGTGGTGAGGCATCCCGAGTGCTCTACTGACGGCATGGCAGAAGATCAACGCTGGAGCGAGTGGCAGCGTGCGAACCGCATGCTGCTCGTGGAGGAGCTAAGGGGCGGCGGTTGCTACTGGCTCGTTCCGCAACCCCCAGTATTCATTCAGGCAGGCGAGCGCTACCGCACCGAGCCAAGCGGACTAAGGATCGAGCACGGCGACGGGAGCCGGACCGTCCACCCGGGGAACTGGGAAACGCGGCTCACGGCGTGGACGCTGGAGGGCGACCCGCCGTAGGGCCAGTGGCCGGCGTGCCATCTGCGTGCCAGTAGCCGCGGCCGCCGGCGGTCACGAGCGGGATCAACGGGTCCACACACCCAGCGCCGTATGCAGGCGTTCTGGGCATCTCACGGCCATGAACCTCGATCTTCCAAACTGACGCTCCGAACCGCGCAGTCCGCATCTAGTCCGCAAGAGGCCGACCGACAGCGGGGAGTGGTGGGAGATGTCGAGAAGGGTTTCCGCTGCTAGACGCCCATCTGCCCAGGTCGGCGGGGCGGGTATTTTGATCTCATAATCGCTCGGTCACCGGTTCGAGTCCCGCCCGCCCCAGCAGCACAACACTGGTTCGCCGATCTTCCGTAGTGCTACTCGTGGTGCGAGCGCTACGGTCGGCCCCAACGCCCCCACCCGGTGGCGCAATTACCGCCTGCCTCGGTCGGCCGCCGCTGCAACGGCATCCGCGCCGAGGTCTCGGACCTGAACACAACCCGCGCGTCGTCCACTGGCACCCGCCGGCCCCGCCGTGCCGTCACCGCCTGCCGCCCTTGGCTGCGTCCAACAACGTGGCCAACCGGTAGCGCAACACCCGGACCTGCCCGATCGACAACACCACACGGTCAGACGCCGTGCCGTCGGTGGCCGTCAACGCCACCACCGGTTCCACCGCCGGGTGGATTACCTGCACCAGACCGACGGTCAGGATCGACGCCTCGGGTCGGTTGGTGTCGACGTCCGAGATCCGTGACCGGTGCTCGCCGCGCCGGACGCACCCGTTCCGGTCACACCACCGAGGGTGACGGTCCGGGGCCGCCAACATGCCAGTGGGAAACACGTGGACACTCCCGCATCCTCGGGTGACCGCCCGCCCTGAGACCGGCGCGACGGACGCCGTGAACCCAGCCGATGCGATCGCACGGGTCGCCGGATCGGGGTGGGTGGGGCAGACGTAGGCCACCGCGTCTGACGACCTGCGGTCCGCCGCGCCGCTGTAGACCTCGATTCGGTGGGTCGCTCGTTCTCCGCAGTCCTTCAGGGTGAAAGGTAGATCCCGCATGGGTCGCACCTCCGATGTGCGATCAAGTCCCCCGGTGAGCGTGCGCAGCGCGAACCGAGGGATGTCGATCAACGCTGCCAACTCACTACGGTATTCGACTTGGCCTTATCTGTAAACAGACAAGTTGGCCTACTGTACCCCCCGGCATGGTTGGCCTGTGCCGTTGCGGGCGAAGATGGCCAAGTGGATCTCGACGGGGCTATGCGTGCGCTGAAGGCCGCCGAGGAGGCGTTGCCACAGGCAGACGAACATGCCGTGCAGGCCGCCCGGCAGATCAAGGCCGATGCCCGTGCTCGGGTCGAGACCGCCCGCACCGAGCTGCACCGCGCCATGGTCGCGGAGTACCGGGCTGGCGCGCGACAGGTGGACCTAGTCAAGCGGACCGGCTACAGCCGTGAGCGCGTCCGCCAGATCCTGCGGGCCGCCGGCATCGGGGCAGAGTAGGTTCCGGCTGGACCAGACTGACCGTCGTGTGGGAGACCGGAGCAGGCCTGACTGGCCTGTTCCGGATCGAGCCGAGAGACCGGGTGCTCCGGCGACCCTACGACGCGACCGACGGGGCCGACCGGACTCCTCCTTGCGTCAAGCGTCTCCTGCCTGCCGGCTGCGCTCAACAGCTCAAACTCCGCGTTTCGAGCGGCGCGAGAGGTACCAGCAGTTCCTCCGGAACGCGACGCAGGCTGTCAGATTTACGGGATGGACCAGTCGAACATCCGCACCGGCAGGAGTACAAGAACAACGGTCGCGGCGACGGCGAGCAGAACGCGCACGGTGCGAAGACCTCGCCACCACGGGATGATCCAGAGCAGCAACCACATGGCACCCGAGATCGCCAGATGCGTGCCGATCACCCCGAGGCTCGTCTCCTCGCACATGTTGTCGGCCACGGCCTTCTTGCACAGGGCCGGCGGGCCGTTGTGGTCCCCGAAGTTTCCCAACACGCCGACGATGCCGGCCAACACTGGAGCCGCCACGAGGGTGAACAGCGGCGTCACCAACCATCCGGCGAGGTCCCGGCGCCGGTTCGCTAGCCGTTCCACTCGCGAAACGGTACAGCCGGGTAGGCGGGTGGCGCAGCCCGTGAGATCAGCTGGGCGGTACGCGGACCGCCTCCGGCGAGGTGTGCCGTGACGGCGAGCCGTACTCCAATGCGGGCGGAGTCCCGACCGGGACCGCTCACCAGCACGACCAGCCCGCGGAACTCGGTCAGGAAGGCACGAGCCGGAGCGTGCATGGCAAAGCCCTCCGGGGCGAGCCCTTGCTTCCGCTCGCCGACGTCCACCCGGCGGCGTGGCGTCCAACCCGCCATCCCGAGTATCTGAGCCGCGCGGTCCGGCAGCGGGCGGTCGTCCCCCCGCATCACCGCACCTCCCTCAGGTCGAACGCGTTGCGCTGGGCCCTCGGGTGGTGGACCAGGCCGCCGATTCTGGCCACGATGCCGTCTCGGGTCTGTGTCGCGGTGGCGAAGACGGCTGACGGACGACCGAGCGCGTCGCCCTGGTGGACTTCAATGTCGCTGGTGCGGGATGTGTCGAGCAGGTGGGCGGCGAGGCAGCCGACGCTGTTGGCGTTGACGATGTCTTCGTCGACACCGATCGCGGGGGCGAACATGCGGGCGCTGGCTGGTCCCGCGGTCGGCGCGAGCACGTAGGCGAAGCAGCCGAGATAGCCGAGCCGGCGACACTCGGCTGCCAGCCGGGCCGGATCAGGCCGCATCGCTGACAGCGTCCGGCGTTCGCGGACACGGACGAGAAGCCGGGGCGTGCCGGGCGAGGCGACCCGCAGGTCGTCGGCGACGATGTCGCTCGGCGTCAGACCGAGGGCCGCGATGATGGCGCTGCTGGCAGGGTCGGTGCGGTCCGACAGGGTGATGATGCCTTGTTCGAACCAGACCTCGATGCCGTCGCGCCGGCGGGTGGCGGTCACGGCGACGAGTCGGTTGCCGGTGCTCTGGAGGCCGTGGTGCTGGGTGCCGCCGGCACGGTGCAGCAGGACGGCCTGCGCGGCGATGGTGCCGTGGCCGCAGTTCTGGAGTTCTCCCTCGGTGGTGAAGAACCGTACGCGGGGCAGGGCCTCGCTGCTGCTGTCGACGAATGCGGTGTGGGAGGTGCCGACCGTCGATGCGACAGCGCGCCGCTCCTCGTCGGTGCGGGTGGCGTCGTCGATCACGACCGCGGTAGGGCTACCGCCTCGTCCGTCGCGAGTGCAGGCATCCACCACGATCAACCCCATGGGGCAACTCCCAGATGATCCGGAGGTTCCAGCGGCACCCGAACAGGTCGAGGGCGGCCAGCAGTGGCCTCTCGATGCTTCGATTCCCGACACGGTAACCAGTAGCCGGGACAGCGCCGGGCACGACCGTCGGGAGCGGCTCGGTGGGACCCCTCGATCCGGCCGCGCGGCGTAGCGTCGAATCCGTGCCGAGCCGTTCGTAGTACAGACAGGAGGCGGTCGGAGGAGACCGCCGGGACGAGGGAGTCGTGTTATGCCGCGGTACCTGATCTCGTTCAACGAGGGCGCGATGGACCACATCCCCGCCGAGGACTGGCCCGACGTGGGCAAGGCCTCGCACGCGGTGGTCGAGGAGGCCGTGAACGCTGGCGTGTGGGTGTTCGGCGCCGGACTGGAGAGGCAGCAGGCGAGCATCGTGGCCACGGACGGAACGGTCACCGACGGTCCCTACCCGGAGACCAGGGAGGTCGTCGGCGGCTTCGCGGTCGTCGACGTGGCCACACGCGGGGACGCGCTGGCGTGGGCTGCCAAGGTCGCGGCCTCGTGCCGTTGCGCGCAGGACGTCCGGGAGCTCATGCCCGATCCCGAGACGGACGAGATGATCCGCCAGGCCGCCAGTCGGGGGCGACGGCCCGACGGGGTCTGATCGAGGACCCGCGTGACCCGCTACGACGGCACGTCAGGCGACACCCGCAACGGCCCGTACACCGGGCAGATCCGGCGTCGTGTCCATTGCGCGACGAACAGATCGAGCCTGCGGGCTGCGGATTTAGCCTGATTCGGTGATGTCGATGGCTGGCGCGGGCGTACGCGTCCGGCTGCTCGGCCCGGTGGAGGTGGTCGCCGCCGACGGCCCGCAGGCGGTGAACGGGTTGCGCCGCAAGGCGGTACTGGCGACATTGGCGCTGCACGCGGGCCGGGTCGTGAGCGTCGACCGGCTCATCGACGTGGTCTGGGGCGAGCGCCTGCCGGCCACCGCGGAGAACACGCTCCAGCGCCACGTCTCCTATTTGCGCGGGGTGCTCGGCGAGCCCGGATCGATCGTGGCACGTCGACCCGGTTATGTGCTCAACACCGGGCCGGAGTCCACGGACGTCCAGGTCGCCGAGCACCTCCTGGAACTGGCCCGCCGCGCGACGGACCGGGCGGAACAGGTGACCCACCTGACGGAGGTGGTGGCACTGTGGCGCGGACCGCCGCTGGCCGACGTGGCCGGGTCCGCCTGGCTCGAGGAGCAGGCGGAACACCTGGCACGCCTGCGGTTGGAGGCCGAACGAGCGCTCGCCGAGGCCCGGCTGTCGGTCGGCGAGCATGCTCGGCTCGTCCCCGGGTTGGAACGGCTCGTCCGGCAGCATCCCTTCGACGAGCACCTGCACGCGCAGCTGATGCTCGCCCTGTACCGGGACGGCCGACAGGGCGAAGCGGTCACCACGTACCGGCGGTTGCGCGACGCCCTGCGGGACAACCTCGGCATCGACCCCAGTCCGCGGCTACGGGATCTGGAGCGCGCCATCCTGCGCCAGGACACCGCGATCGCCGCGCCCGCCCCGACGCCGACGGCACGGCCGGTGGCGGTGGCGGTGCAACTGCCTCCTCCCGTACCGACGTTCACCGGGCGCGAGGCGGAACTCGCCGCCCTGGACGCGCTCGTCGACCGGGGCGGCGCCGTGGTGGTGTCCGGCACCGCGGGCGTCGGCAAGACCGCGCTCGCCGTGCACTGGGCGCACCGCGCGGCCGGGCGCTTCCCCGACGGCCAGCTCTACGTCAACCTGCGTGGCTTCGACCCGGCGGCCACACCGACCGAACCGGCGCGAGCGCTGCACGGATTCCTGGAGGCGCTCGGCGTTGCGGCGGCGCGGATGCCCAGCGAACCGGACCTGATGGTGAGCTTGTACCGCACGGCGGTGGCCGGCAAGCGTCTGCTGGTGGTGTTGGACAACGCGCGCGACGCGGAACAGGTCCGACCGCTGCTGCCCGGCTCACCCGACTGCCTCGCGATCATCACCAGCCGGGACCAGCTCACCCCGCTGGTCGTCACCGAGAGCGCCCAACCGGTGATGCTCGACCTGCTGAGCCCCGACGAAGCCCGCCACCTGCTGGTCCGCCGGCTCGGGGCGCACCAGGTCGCCGCCGAACCCGCCGCGGCCGACGACATCGCCGACCGCTGCGCGCGGCTGCCCCTCGCGCTGGCCATCGTCGCGGCCCGAGCCGCCACCAACCGGCGCCTCTCACTGGCCGCGGTGGCCGGTGAACTGGGCGACCTGAACGCCTTCCACGGAGGCGACGAGGCCACCGACGTCCGTGCGGTGTTCTCCTGGTCGTGCCGAACGCTCAGCCCGCCCGCGGTCCGACTGTTCCGGCTGCTGAGCCTGCATCCCGGCCCGGACGTGTCCGCCCCGGCCGTGGCCAGCCTCGCCGGCGTCACCCCGACGGCGACCGGTCCGCTGCTCACCGAGCTGACCCGGGCGAACCTCCTCACCGAGCACACCCACGGGCGGTACGCGTTCCACGACCTGCTGCGCGCGTACGCCGCCAGCCTCGCCGACGACGCGGAGTCACCGGCCGACCGACAGGACGCCGTGCACCGGTTGCTGGACCACTGCCTGCGCACGGCACACGCCGCGGACCTCGCACTGCACCCGCACTTCAGCGAGATCAGCCTTCCGCCGCCCCGGCCCGGCGTGACGGCGGAGTACCCCAGGAACAAGTCGGCCGCCACGGCGTGGTTCACCGCCGAGGTCCCCGTTCTGCTCGCCGCCGTACCGCTCGCCGCGCGGTCCGGGTTCGAGGGACACGCCTGGCGGCTCGCCTGGGCCATGGCCGGCTTCCTGCACCGGCAGGGGCACTGGCAGGACTGGCTCGGCACGCAGCGGATCGCTCTCGCCGCCGCGTCCCGCATCGGCGACCAGGCCGGGCAGGCCCATGCCCACCGCAGCCTCGGTCTCGCCTGCTCCCGGCTCCGGCGGTACGACGAGGCGGACGACCACCTGCGGCGCGCGCTCGACCTGTTCACCGAGGTCGGCGACGACGCCGGACGGGCACACACCTGCCTCAACCTCGGTCAGCTGGCCGAGCGGCAGGGGCGGCACCACCAGGCGCTCAGCCACTCCCGGCGGGCGCTGACGCTGTTCCGGCGGGCCGGAAACCGGGCCGGGCAGGGGTACACCCTCAACGCCGTCGGTTGGCAGGAGGGGCTGCTCGGCAACTACCACAGTGCCCTCACGTCGTGCGGCGAGGCGCTGCGGATGTTGCAGGAGGTGGACGACGTGCAGGGACAGGCCGACACGTGGGACAGCCTCGGCCACGCCCATCACCAGCTTGGGGACGACCGACGGGCGGTCGCCTGCTACGAGCACGCCCTCGAACTCTTCGCGCAGGTCCACGACCGGTACGCGGTGGCGAGCACGTACGTCAATCTGGGCGGCAGCCACCGGGCGCTCGCCGACCTGGGTGCCGCCCGTGCCGCGTGGCGCCGCGCCCTGAGCATCCTCGACGACCTCGGCGACGCCGACGCCGACTCGCTGCGCGCCGACCTCGAACAGCTCGACGTCACCCGGCTGTCCTGACGCCCCGCGCTTTCAGCGCCGTTTCCGGGCCGTTTCAGCCCGGCCCGGCACTCTTCGGGCACCAGTTTCCCTCGCCAGGAATGGAGCATTCGATGAGTCGCTTGGCACGCAACCTCGCGGTGGTGGGGGTGGTCGGCGCGATGGTGCTGGCCACGTCCTCCGCAGCCGTGGCCCAGACCGACAAGCCGCCGACCAGAGGCACCGACTGTGTGGTCCAGTACCTCGACGACCGCGGCGGGATCGCCCGCACCGAGACCGAACCGGAGGGTCGGGAGCACGGTCAGTTCCGCTGCGTCGCCGCGCAGTGGACATTCGCCTGGGACCCGTTCGGGGCGGACGACATGATCATGGCCGACGAGATCTGGATCGATCCGTCCGGCGCTGTCACGGCCCGGCGGTTCACCGGTCCCGCGCTCGGCAACGACCTCACACTGGGCGAGATCGCCGCCATCACCCAGGCCGTCACCGGCAGCGGGAAGGTGCTGATCGACCGCGCGATCGTGGCGGTCGACGACGGCAAGGAGCGGACCCCGGAGCAGGTCCAGGCGCTGCTCGCCGGCAAGGACACCACCGGCGTACGGGTGCTGGGCACCATCGACAAGCCGGATCCCGCCAAGTCGACGAAGGACATCATCGACGAGGCCGGCGGCACGCCCGAGTCCACCGTCGTCTACTTCAGCATCTTGGGCGCGATCAAGTCCGCGCTCGCGTGGGTCGCGGACACGATCCACGACATCGGTGAGTGGATGGAAGAGCACTGCACCTGGGGGCCCTCTCCCACCGGCCTGGGTGTCGTGATCACGTGTGGCTGGTAGCCCGTACGACTCCGCCGACAGCGGTCACCGAGATGAGGACGCCATGAGAGCTCTGCGGGACATCGCCAAGCGTGCCACCGTCGTCACCGCGGCACTCGTCGTCGGGCTGGTGGCCTCGTACGCGCCGTCGCACGCCGCCGAGGACACGGCCAGGACGACGGTCACCGACCAGCCCGGTGCTCCGGGGATGATGCTGCGGCAGTTCGAGGACCTGACCGGTCAGCCCGTCGGTGATCTGGACACGGTGCTGGCCGTCGACGCCGGAGGCCGGGATCTCACCGCCGACCAGCTCGCGGCGCTCGTCGCCGGCGAGAAGGTCGACGGCGTCACGGTCGTGGGCGCGATGCCGGGCGGCCGGGAGATCCTCGGCACGACGATGGCCGACCTGGCCGACGGCGTGTACGACGGCAAAGGTGACAGCGGGACAGCGACAGCCCTGCTGTTCGCCTCGTCGGTGCCGGGGGGCCGGGAGTGGTGCCTGACCATGTGCATGGCCTCGGGCAAGTCCTACTGGGAGTGCATCCAGTCGCGCCGGGGCGACCAGACCTTCACCCTCGACCTCGGCGGCGACACCACGGTGGGCGGGATGAAGGCTGCCTTCGAGAAGGCCAACGGCGTCGCCGCCGACGGCCCGTACGCCGTGGACACCTTGACCGGCGACCGCGAGCCCTCGGCGCAGGAGATCGAGACGCTGCTCGACGGCAAGGACGTCGACCCGCTGCGCCGGGTGGCGAGCGTGGCGGGGCCGGACGCCGGGTGGGCGCTGGGCGACATCGCCGAGAAGTCGGGCGTGCCGTACCTGAAGACGAGGATCCACATCTTCACCCTCGGGCTGCCCGTTCTCGGGAAGGTCGTCGTGGTCTGCGTCTCGCACAACGACGGAAAGATTTGGAAGTGCTCGGCCCGCCCGTGGAGTGGGTTCTAGCGGTCGATGAAGCCGCTCCGCGTCGACCGGGTCGGTCGACGCGGAGCGGGACCGGTCCGAGGTACGGCCGGGGCTGCGACTCAGCCTTCGCTCAGCGCGCCCGCCACGGCCTGCCGAAGGGCCGTCGGTGGGCGGCCGCCCGAGCCCGCGTCGCCCTTCCTCGTTGACGGGGTCAGGTACTGATCGCGTCAGCTCGGATGCGAGGCTGAGGGGTGTGCCGTCCCTCCTCGCGCGTCGTGTGTACGAAGCCTGTCACCTGACCGGGTCGTTCCGGCTGCGATCCGGTCAGGTGAGCCCCGAGTACTTCGACAAGTATCTGTTCGAGGGGCAGCCCGATCTGTTGCGCGACGTGGCCGAGGCGATGGTCGCCCTGCTGCCGGAGTGCGACGTGCTGGCCGGGATGGAGATGGGCGGCATACCGATCGCCACCGTCATGTCACAGCTGACCGGGCTGCCGACGGTCTTCGTTCGCAAGCAGGCCAAGGAGTACGGCACCGGCAAGGCGGCGGAGGGTGGCCCGGTGGACGGCCGGCGCGTCGTGGTGATCGAGGACGTGGTCACGACGGGCGGGGCGCTACTGGCGTCGTGCCGGCAACTGCGCGCCAGCGGCGCGGTGATCGAAACCGTGGTGTGCGCGATCGACCGTGAGCAGGGCGGGCGGGAGAACCTCGCCGCCGAGGGGCTGGGGTTGCGCGCCGCCCTCAGCCGACGCGATCTGGCGCCCTCCGCGTCGGCCTGACCGCCTCCCGCCGCGCAACGGGGTAGCGCAGGCGGTACCGCAGGAGGGCAGCAGGAGGGATCGTCCCGGCATCGGAATCCTTGAACCATTGATGGCGTCAAGCGAGTCCGATACCGAGGAGCCGTCATGCCCCTGCAAGAGCGCACGTCCACCCGCCGCCGCCGGACCCTGCGGGCAGCCGCCGGGACGCTGGCCGCCGTCGCCGTCCTGACCGGACCCCCGGCGTTCGCCGCCGAATCCGGTCGGCCCGCCGGCCCACGCGACACCGTGCAGCGGCAACTGGACCGCCTGGTCAGCGAGGAGGGCTTTCCCGGCGTGCTCGCCTCGGTGCGGGGGACCGGCGGACGCGTCCGCGACTACACCGCCGGCGTCAGTGACCTCCGGTCGCACGGCCCGGTGCCCCGCGACGGCCAGGTCCGCATCGGCAGCAACACCAAGACCTTCACCGCCGTGGTCGTCCTGCAGTTGGTGGGGGAGGGCCGCATCGACCTGGACGCCACGGTCGAGCACTACCTGCCCGGCGTCGTGCGGGGCAACGGCAACGACGGCGGCGCGATCACCGTACGCCAGCTGCTCCAGCAGACGAGCGGCCTGCCCGACTACGACGACGTGCTGTTCACCCAGCCGCAGGACCTCGTCGACAAGAGTCACTCGTACTACCAGCCGCGCCGGCTGGTGGACGCCGCCCTCACGAACGCCCCGCACTTCGCGCCCGGGGCGAAGTGGGAGTACAGCAACACCAACTACGTGCTCGCCGGGCTCATCGTCGAGCAGGTCACCGAACGCCCCATCGGAGAGGAGATCACCAACCGCATCATCAGGCCGCTCGGTCTGCGGGACACGTACTGGCCGGGCGTCGGGGAGCAGCGCCTTCGGGGCACGCACCCACACGGCTACGTCGCGGTGGCCCCGGGCGCTGAGTGGGTGGACGTCACCGACATGGACCCGTCCCTGGGCTGGGCCGCCGGCCAACTGGTCTCGACCCCGGACGAGCTGCGGACCTTCTTCGAGGCGCTCGTCGGTGGCAGGCTGCTCAAGCCCGCGCAGCAGGCGGCCATGATGACGACCGTGCCCGCGCCCGGCTTCGAGCCGACCGGCGAGTACGAGTACGGGCTGGGCATCGCCCGGCACGAGCTGCCCTGCGGCGGCGACGGCTGGGGTCACGGCGGCGACATCCAGGGCTTCGAGACCCGCAACCTCGTCACCGAGGACGGCCGCGGCGCCGTCGTCGCGGTGACCGGTCTGCCGACCGGTGAGCAGATGCTCGCCGAGGTGAACGAGAGCGTCGAAACGGCGCTGTGCGCCACCGTCCACTGAGGCGGCACAGGCTGCTCCTCGCGCGCTCCACGGACCGGATCTCACCGGTCTGCGGGGCGCGGCGCGCCGCCCGGATCAGGTCGCCGAGCAGATCCGCCCTTATCGGGTGAGTCCGACGAGCGTGGCCAATCGCGCCACGTGGGTGGCTGCGGGGCCGCTGTGAGCGATCTCGGCGATGAGGGTACGGGCGGCAGGGCGGCAGCGGACTTCGGCGGGCGCGATGGTGTCGGCGTCGGCGAGGGAGCGTGCGGCGGCAGAGAGTTCGCCGAGATCGAGGTAGGCGCGGGCAGCGTCGATGAGGTGGGCGGCTCGATGTTCGGCGGGCAGTCGAGGCCAGTCGTCGCGGCGGATTGTCTGCTCGTGGTGGTGCACGGCGTGGTCGGTGTCGCCGAGGTGCAGGGCGGTGAGAAAGCGGGCGAGCAGCACGGCGCTCGGGCCGAACGCGGTGTGGTGGGGGTCGTCGTTCCCGGTGTTGCGGTCAGCCAGGGCGGTGGCGTGGTCGAGCAGGTCCTCGACGCGGCGGCGCTTGGCACAGGCGGCTGCAGCCATGGCGGCCTGGAGGAGCAGTGTTCCGCGTACCCCATTGTGGGCTGCGGTGCCGGTGGCAGCGAGGGCCGCGGTGAGGGCGAGTCGGTCGCGGCCAAGTGCGCGTAGCGCCTGGGCGACGCTGATGGTGGCGGCGCCGACGCAGACGGGGTCGCCGGTGGCGGCAGTGACGGCCCGGTCGGCGGCCAGCCAGGCGAGGTCGGGCTCGCCGAGTTTGATGAGTACGCAGGCGGTGATCCGGTACGTGGGCACCAGTAGGCCGGGTGTGGCGTGAGCGGCGTCGAGCAGCGCGGGTAGCGCCCGCAGCAGTGGGGCGTAGTGAGCGTGCTGGTAGCTGAGCCAGGCGTACGCCACCTGGCGTTGGACCTCGTCGGCGGGCAGGATGCGGGTGGGCCGGTGGTGGTAGTGGGCCAGGGCGGCGCGGACGGCGTCGATGCCGTCGATGCCGGTGACCGGCGCCGGTGGTGTGCGGGGGTGGAGGAGGACGGCCGGGTCAACGCGCAGCACCTCGGCGATGTCCTGCACGACGGAGTAGCGGTCCAGGCCGCGTACGCCGCGTTCGACCTTGTCGACCCAGCTCTTCGACTTGCCGAGTCGGTCGGCGAGCATCTGCTGGGTCATCCGACGGCGCGCCCGCCACCGGGCCACCCGCCGCCCGACGGGCTCGTCGCGCTCCGGCGCTGGCCCGGTCACCGGTCGCGTCCCTCGGGTAGCGGCTGGGTTTGCTGGCCGCAGTGGGGGCACCACCTTGCTTTCACCCTGAACGCCAGCAGCCCGAGCAGAAACCCCGGCACCAGCCCTCCGAATACCATCGCCGTCACTCCGGAAATCACGCATCACCTCACCTCCTGGCGTGGGTCACGCAACGCGACCCTTCACCGACCAGCACACCCTGGAATCTGCTCGTTGCGTGTAGTAATCAGGGTTGCGCATCAAGTGATGCAAGGCAAGCTTTTGCGGTGATCAACATCGACCTGCGTCAGGTTGATGCAAGACAATCGAGTGATGGTGGTGCACCATATGCGCATGCCTCGATTCACTCCTGCAACACCGCGCTCCCGCAGGCTCGGCCGGGAGCTGCGCAAGCTACGTGAAGCAAAGGGACTGACCGGTGACGGCGCCGCGGGGGTCGTCCGCTGCTCGCCGTCGCGGATCAGTCGGATCGAGTCCGGCGAGATCAAGCCTCGCGTCGGCGACGTCATGGAGTTGCTGGTCGCGTACGGCATCAAGATTGACGAGGAGCCCGGCACGTCGTTGCTGGAGCAGGCGCGTGGCCTGCGCGAAGAGGGCTGGTGGCAGCGCCTCGGCGGCAAGTACGCCACCTACATCGCCTACGAGACCGAGGCCATCGAGCTAAAGAACTTCGAGCCGATGCTGGTGCCGGGTCTACTCCAGACCGAGGCGTACGCCCGCGAGGTCAACCTCATCGGCCGGGAGACCGACCCCGAAGGCGTCAAGGAGCGGGTCGCCGCTCGGATGACGCGGCAGGAGGTGCTGCACCGCAAGCCGACACCGCTGCGGATGCACGCCATCCTCTCCGAGGCGTCGGTGCGGACCGAGGTCGGCGGTCCGGCTGTGCTGCGCGAGCAGCTCGACCACCTGGTCACGCTGAGCCGGCTGCCGAACGTCACGATCCAGGTGCTGCGCTTCGAGGCCGGCGCCCATCTGGCGGACGGCAGTGGCTTTGCGCTGCTTGCCTTCGAGCCGGACGATCCGCCGCTGGGCTACATCGAGACTCTTGCCGGCGAATTGTTCCTGGAGTCGAGCCGTGACATGGCGCGGCTGTCGGCGGCGTACGACAATCTGAGGACCCTGGCTATGTCGCCGGCCGAGTCGATCAGGTTCATCAAGGAGTTGAGCGAGGATGCAACGTAGCGCTTGGCGCACGTCGAGCCGGTCCGGCAGCAACGGTCAGTGCGTCGAGGTGCGGGACCGGGGCGCTCAGGTGGACGTCCGCGACTCCAAGGCCCCCGACGCCGGCATGCTGAGCTTCGAACCGGCGGCCTGGGACACGTTCATCGGCAGCATCAGGGCGTCGCACTGACTTGCCAGGGTCTGCGGGGCAGCGGTTGATCCGCTGCCCCGCGCGTCGTTGCGGAAGCTGGTGCTCTGCGTTAGCGACGCCGGATGCCTACAGGTACTCGGCTGCGAGTTGTTCCGCCTCGTTCACAAAACCGTCAAGCTCGGAAGGTGACATCTTTGCCTCAAGAAGTAGTTGCCCGAGGACGAAGACCTCAGCCGCGATCATGGTGTCGGCGGGGATGTTGTCGGCCAGTTCCTCTTCGCCGAGGGCCGCACGGATGAGCCCCTCCATTTCCAGGACTGGCAGGGTGTCGCCTTCCTCGTACTGCGCGCGGGTTGCCGACACCCAGGCAGCCACCTCGCTTGGGGTAGCTTCGGGCTCGAAGCGCCGGTGGACGGCGAGGGCGAAGGCAGCCCCTATGACCTGGAGGCCGCCGACCCAGCCGCTCCCGCCGATCTCGCCTACCAAGGCATCGGCGGCATCCCAGTCAGCTCGGGCCAACGCCCGAATCAGATTGCTGAGTGCACTAACGTCCACGTCTCCAAAACCTCGCAATCAGTTTGCCGGTTACCGCTGCCATTCGGCTTGCCGCCACACCCGCCAGCAAGCCGACTACCACGAGATTTCCCGCAGCCTCCGCACCATCGATCCTTGCCCGAGGTGCCGAACCCGGAACCGTAGGGGTGCCAGTAACCGTTGATTGTGTCCCTGAAGGACCTTTAGGGTTAGTAAGCACTTTGATCAACTTCTGTGTCTTGTCGGTGGCGTTGGCTGCGTGCTCTTGGAGATCGTCAGCTTTCCGTAGGGAGCGGTTGACCCAGCCCCGCGCCTTGGCGCGAGCCAGATCACGGCGATCATTGTCCGCCAGGAGATCCTCACCGGACGGTGGTCCCGTGGCGGCTGCCGTCGATTGCGGCACTGACCCGGGAGCGATGGCGTTCAGGAAGTCGGCGATGTTCCGGGCCGCGTCACTGCTCAGCCGGGCGAGCCGGTGGGCCTTGTCCGCCCCGGCCCGACTCTGGCTCACCGCCGCACGCAGCTTTGGATGGTCGGTGCCCCTGCCTACGTCGGCGTACCGGGCGCTTCCTTCGGCGACATCCGCTGCGGCGCGGTCCGCCTGCAATGCGACGGCGTCCAGCCGCTCGATCGTGGACTTGAGTTGGGCCACCACCTGAGCAAGCAGGCTGCTCACCCCAACGCCTTCCCGAACTCGTTACCACTCTCCTGTGCGGCGGTGACGGCGCGGAGGGTCAGCTTTACCTCGCGCATCGCCTCGGTGACGGCCTTGCGAGCCTTCGCCGCCTCATCACGCTGACTGTCATGCAGGGTCGCAAGCATGAGCCCAGCAGCCTCATTCAGGGAATCGCCGACACTCTCGACCGTGGTCCTGCCCTGGTCGAGCAGTTGGCTCGCTTCTCCGAGCGCGGCCTTGACCTCGCCGATGCTCACGGTCAGCCGAGAATGCTGATGTACTGCCGGGCTGCCGCAGTGCTGCCCTGGAGAGTGGTGGCTGCCTCGATCAGGCGTTGTTTACTCTGCTCGGCTCGGGCGATGGCCTCGGAGAGGGCGGGGTGCCCGGTGCCGGCGGCGACTGCGCGCAGTCGGGCTAGCACCTGCTCCGTGCCCTCGATGGTGGCCCGGATCTGGCTTGTCGTCGTGTTGCTCTGCTCGGCTGCCTGGGCGAGCGCGGCTTGACTTGCTCGATGCTGGCCATGCCGTCCTTCCGATCGACTGCGCGGCGAGGGATGCCGGTGTTATGCACGTGCAGTAGCGACGCAGACACTACCCAACATGAATCCCTTTCCGTAGCCCGTCTCGTGGACGTCAGGCGTGACGGCTCGGATCGTCGTCCGCCGCCGCTCGGGCGGGCGGTATCGGAGAGGGCTCCCAGCGGGTACCGGTAATCCCGGCAGCCTGTTCGTGGGCCCGGTTCAGGATTGTCTCCGCCTCCCGTCGCGCGGCGGTCACGATGCCCTCCGCTTCCAGCCGCGCGACGGCGCGGTGGTTGTCGGCCTGCTTCTCGGCGAGGTCGAGGATCTGCTCCACCCGGGTACCCAGGCCGCTGAGGGTCGGCGTCTGTCGCTTCCGCCGTCGTTGCTCGGCGACCATCGTCGCGCCGGCCGCCGCCTCGCTGCCAGCGTCGCGGTCGACCAGGCCGTCCTCGACGAGACTCGACTCCGTGGTGCCGACCAGGGAGAGCGCCACGCCGAGGGCGGCGATCGCGACACCGGACCAGACGGCGGCCGGCCCGAGGGACGGGCCGGCCGCGGCGCCGACGCCGAGCCCGACGAGGACGGCCGCGGTCCTGACTGGCTTGCGCACGAGTTCTCCTCGGGTGGCGCGGGGACGTGTGTCTCACGTTCCAGCATGACGATCGGGTCAAGCGTGGACCGCAGGGCTCACCGCGAGCCCCGGCTGGCCCGTCACGACACCGTCGCGGCAGTCTCCGTCCGGGTCGCGGTGACGCGGCGGCGACGCACCGGGTACGGGATCGGGTGGGAGATGCTCCAGGCGGCGCCCTTGCAGACGACCTCCTTGTAGCGGGCCGCCAGCCTCCCGGTGAGCAGGGACGGCTTGGCCCGGTCGTCGGCGGTCACGTACTGGATGATGCCGTCGCGCCGGCCGAGGCTGACGCACTGGTTGAAGTAGCGCAGCGGGGCCTTCGGAATCTTCGTCTGACCGGTCAGGCGCGTGGCGATGGCGTCGGCCGCCTGCCAGGCCATCGGAGCTCCCGAAGCGCAGGACATCCGCAGCGGCTTGCCGCCCGGCCCGGCGGCGAGTCCGGCGTCGCCGACGGCGTACACGTCGGGGTGCGAGACGGACCGCATGGTGTCGTCGACGACGATCTGCCCGGTGGCCGCGACGGTCAGACCGGTGGCGGCGGCGATGGGGTGCACGGCGAAGCCGGCCGTCCACACGATCACCTGCGCCGGGATCGTCGCGCCGTCGGTGGTGACCACGCCCGCCGGCTCCACCCGGACGACGTGGGTGTGCTCGTGGACCGTGATGCCGAGCCGGTCCGTGACGCCCCGCAGGTGGTGTCGCGCCCTGCCGTTGAGCCAGTCACCGAGACCGCCGCGGGCGGCGATCGCGACGTCGAGGTCGGGCCGGGCCTCGGCGATCTCGGTGACGGCCTCGAGGCCGGTGAGACCCCCGCCGACCACGAGCACGGTCTGATTGGGCGCGAGGTGGGCGAGGCGGTCACGCAGCCGCAGCGCCGACGGTCGGCCCGCGATGTCGTACGCGTGCTCGGCGACGCCCGGGACGCCATGATCGGCGGAAGCGCTGCCGAGGGCGTAGACGAGCGTGTCGTACGCGATCTCGTCGCTGCCTCGCCCGTCGGTCAGCGCGACGGTCCGGCGGTCGACGTCGACGGCGGTGACCCGGGCGACGCGGACCCGCACGCCGGTGCCGGCGTACACCTGGCTCAGCTCGTGGCGCTTGAGGTCCTGGCCCGTGGCGAGCTGGTGCATGCGGACCCGCTCGACGAAGTCGGCCTCGGCGTTGACGACGGTGATCTCGATGTCGTCGGGGTGCAACCGGCGGGCGAGGCGGCCGGCGGCGATCGCTCCGGCGTAGCCGGCTCCGAGGACGACGATGCGGTGCTTCATGGTGGCACTCCTGTCTCGGCGATTGTCGCTACCTGAACCGAGCAGCGACACGATTGCTGACAGGAGGCGGCTATGACCTGGGTCACCAGACGTGCAGGAGCGGCTCGGAGTGTGCGGAGACGGACCACTGGCGGGTGACGCGTTCGAGCTTGTCCGGGTTGACCTGGACGCGGATCGCCGCGACTCCCTCGGGCGTCACCTCCAGGGACATGACGCCGACGACCTGCTCGCCGGTCACGACCACCACTGCGGGGCCGCCGTTGACGACCTCGGCGTAGAGGGCGGGGCTGCCGCCCACCAGGTTCCGCTTGACGTCGCTGGGCCGGAACAGGCCGCGCAGGAACTTCGCCACCGCCAGCGCGCCGACGACCGCTGTCGTGCGGGCCGGGATCTTGCCGCCGCCGTCGCCGACGCTGGTCACGTCCCCGGTCAGCAACTCCACCAGCCGCTGAATCTGGCCGCTGTTGGCCGCCGTGAGGAACTCCGTGACGATCCTCCGCGCGGCGGCGTCGTCGACGTCGGCATGCGCCCGCTCGACGGTGACGTGCTGCTTGGCACGCCGGTAGATCTGCTGGCAGTTCGACTCGCTGACGCCGAGGATCTCGGCGATCTCACCGTGCGGGTAGCCGAATGCCTCGCGCAGCACGTACACCGCGCGCTCGTTGGGTGACAGCCGCTCCATGAGGGTGAGCACCGCCATCGAGACCGATTCGCGCTGCTCGACCGTGTCGACCGGGCCGAGCATCCGGTCCCCGGCGAGGACCGGCTCGGGAAGCCACGTGCCGACGTAGGTCTCCCGCCGGGCGCGCGCCGAGGTGAGCTGGTTGAGGCACAGGTTGGTGAGCACCCTCGTCAGCCACGCCTCGGGCGTCTCGACGCGCTCCCGGTCGGCGGCCTGCCAGCGCAGGAACGTGTCCTGCACCGCGTCCTCGGCGTCGCTTGCCGAGCCCAGCAGCCGGTAGGCGATCGCCTCCAGGCGGCCCCTGGAGCGCTCGAACACCTCGACCTCATCCGGACGCAGCGGCATGGCTCGACAGTAACCACGTCCGTCGCGTGGCCACGCGTGGTCCCGGGTCAGCAGGCGGAGCGCAGGTGGTTGTTCCGGTACCACGAGCAGATCCTCGTCACGCCGGGCGCCTCCGCCAGTCGGCGGCGCAACCGGTCCTGCCCGTCGGCCGACAGTCCGGGCTCGAACTCGACGAAGCTGGTCGGGCCCTCGTCGCCGTCGGTGTACCGGGTCTGCAGGCCGCGCACGCTCGAGTCTCCCGGCTCGACGAAATTGGTGAACCCGGAACCCGCATCGGTGTGGACGACGAAGCCCACCGGCGGGGACGTCAGCGACTCGTGCACCGCTCCGGCCGACGCCACGACCGGAACGACTACCAGCGCCGCGCCGACGAGCACCGACAGCCGGGCCCGCCACGGCGACCAGCGCGGATCCGCGGTGGTCGCCAGCAGGACCAGCAGCGCCGGCAGGATCCCGGCCGGCACGGGCCCGCAGGCCAGGACGAGCAACGGGACACCCACCGCCAGGCAGGCGTACGTGAACTGCCGCCGCCGCGCGACGAACAACGGGACCACGGTCAGCGCGACCGCGACCCACCCGATCCGGAAACGCAAGGTGTCGCCCCCGGTCTGGTACGTCCAGCCGAGACTGACCACGGAGGCCACCAGCGCGGTCACCACCAGGATGCGCTGCCACGCGTGGACCCTGTGCACCGTCGACGTCCGGATCATCGTCACGGCGGCAGTGTGCCAACCCGGCGCAACGAGGCGCTGCACACCTGCGCCACGGGCGGCTGTCGTATCGTGCGGACATGACACACCCGGTGTGGGCGGACGCCGATGCGTACGAGGCGTACGTGGGTCGGTGGAGCAGCCTGGTCGCGGGCGATTTCGTACGCGGACTGGCCGTGGCACCCGGGCGGCACTGGCTGGACGTGGGCTGCGGCACCGGCGCGTTGACCTCGACGGTCCTCGGCGAGGCCGATCCCGCCCGGATCACCGGCATCGACCCCTCGGCGGGCTTCATCGCTCAGGCGCGTGCCCGCGTCCAGGATGCGTGCGCGAGCTTCCACGTCGGTGACGCCCGCGCTCTGCCGGTGGCCGACCGTGCCGTCGACGTGGTGGTCAGCGGGCTGACGCTCAACTTCGTGCCCGAGCCGGCGCGGGCGGTGGCCGAGTTCGCCCGGGTCGTCCGGCCGGCGGGGGTGGTGTCCGCCTACGTGTGGGACTACACGGAGGGCATGGCGATGATGCGGCACTTCTGGGCCGCCGTCGCCCACCTCGACCCGGCCGCGGCGGGGCGGGACGAGGCGAGTCGCTTCAGCGTGTGCCGGCCCGGCCCCTTGCGGGAGCTGTGGGTGGACGCCGGCCTGCGGGACGTGTCGGTCCGGCCGGTGGACGTACCGACGGTGTTCGCCGACTTCGACGACTACTGGCGGCCGTTCCTCGGCGGGCAGGGCAGCGCTCCGTCGTACGTCACCTCGCTTGGCGAGCCGCAACGGGCGGCGTTGCGGGACCTGTTGGCCGCCCAGTTGCCGATCGAGCCGGACGGCTCGATCCGGCTCACCGCGCGGGCCTGGGCCGTGGCGGGCACGGCGCCGTGACGGGGACGGGTCAGGCCGGCTGCATGAGGCCGGCGCGACAGGCGAAGGACACCACCTGTCGTCGGCTCGCGGCACGCCGGTAGTCCAGCACAGCGCGCTGTCGGCGAGCTTCCGATCGGCTGTCCCGCGCCCGGCGCGGCCCGACACCAGGGCGTATGTCGCTAACCGGACAAGACGGTAAAGCCCCTGGTAGAGCACGCTTAGGGCAGGCGAGAAGGCGGACGGATGTCGGGCCACATCCCAGTCCTCCGGCCCACCGCGGACAGCATCGTCCGCGTCGGTGCCGCCCTCACCCAGCCCGGCCCCGCCCCGGCGGGCACGGCACAGCCGCCGGCCCGACCACCCGTACGGCTCGGCCCCCCACACCGCTGCGGGCGCCAGCGGCGGTGGCCATCGCCCACCGCCGGCGACGCCGCCCACCGGCCGCGCCACCGCTTCGTGCCCCACCAGCCTTCACGCATCGTGGATTCCGCCTGGTCCGGCGTCGCTCACCCGCGCGTCCGCCCCGGCGACCTCATCAGAGAGAGGCCCTGACATGGCGGCTCCTACCGCGACCGCAGCCCTGAACGCGTCCGTCTTCGCGCCGGGTGACCAGATGCTGCTGACCGTCACGTACTCCGACGCCGACACCAAACCGCTGACCGTCACCATCGTGGTCACCGACGCGCAGGGCAACAGCAGCGCGCCGGTCAAGGTCACCGCGGTCATCGATCCGCTGGCCGTGACCGTGACCGACAACTCCGGGCGTACCTGGTCCCGGGTCTCCGACAACGGCTCAGTTGCCGTGTACCGGGCGGTGGCGTGATGCCCCGGGTCACCGTCCAGGTTCGCGACGCGGCCGGCAACACCGCGACGGCCGGCGTCGACTACAGCCTGCGCCAGCCGGTCCTCGGGGGCTACTACCTGTCCGGAGGCGCCGACCCGACGGCCGACATGGCCGGTGGCAACTTCCGCTCGCTGACCCAGTACCGCAGCTTCGCCGACGGGTACATCTTTCCCGGCTACAACCGGCCCTGGCTCATCAACCTGGGCAAGGCCGGGATGCAGATCAACATGGTCCTTGAGCTGAAGCACTACGGCGCTCCGAACGCCGGGCCGCAGACCTTCACGGTGGACGGCGTCACCTACACCGTGCCGGCGCCGTCGATGACCATCCAGCAGCGTCCCGGCACCACCTGGCCGAAGGCGTACGGGTACACCCAGGTGCTCAACGGCCAGTGCGACGGGTTGTTCGCGCGTGCCCTGTCCCAGTACCGGGCGCTCGGTTTCGGGGTGAACATCCAGCTCGCGTCCGAGCTGGACACGGACCACGAGTTCGGCACGACCGAGGCTGGCAAGGCGTACACCTGGGCCGAGTCGGACCGGCGGGCAGTGCAGGCCATGACCTACATCGTCACCTGGTTCAAGGCCCGCACGTTGCCCGCCGGGACGAGCTTCTCGGTCGGGTTGGGCGGCTTCGACCGGGCGTGTTTTCAGCGCACCCACCCGGAGTCGCTGATGTCGCGGCTGGACTACCTGCAGTGGAACGCCTACGCGACAGCCGTCGGCCAGACCGCGCTGGCCCGCTTCCGCCGGACGAAGGACTGGGCGGTGGCGGACCTCGGCCCGGTGGCGCTGTCCCGGCCCGTGATCATCGCGGAGTACGGGGTGCGGGCGGCCCAGATCCCGGACCAGGCGGCCTGGATCCGCACCGTTCCGGCGGCGATCGCCCAGCTCAACGCCGAGCGTGGCCCGCGGATCTCGCGGACCAACTACTTCAACTCCGGGTGGGGCACGCTGTCGCCGAAGGCGGCCGGGTTGGCCGCGCTGCGCACCGCGTACGCCACCCGGCCGTACGTCTGAGGAGGGGCGGCGGTCACTCGGCGTCGAGCTGCTCGGCGTACGTGTCGCGCAGCGCGGGCCAGCCGAAGTCCTTGGCCTCGGCGCCCCGGATCGGGCCGACCGGGTCGCCGTCGAGCAGCCGGTCGGCCACGTCGAGGCAGAGGTGCCAGCCGGCGGCGACCATCGGCAGCATGCCCCGCTCGGCGATGGTGTGCCGCAGGGTGAGCCGGGTGCCGGCACCCAGCGGGGTCAGCTCCCAGCACAGTAGGTCGTCGCCCCAGGTGTACTCCAGTAGGTGAGGCGGCTCGGCCCGGCGTACCGTCGCCGGTTGCTCCTGGGTGGTCTCGCCGTCGACGAGGGTGAGCACGGCGGCGCCGGGGTCACCGAGGTTCCGGTCGGCGAGGAACGGGGCCCACTGGGCGAGTTGGGTCGGGTCGGTCAGCGCCGCCCACACGGTGGCCGGCGGCTGCCGCAGGTCACGGACGAAGACCAGGATGGCGCCGCCGTCGGTGGGCTCGGCGCGCACCTCGGCGGGTGGGCTCGGGCGGAATGCGTCGCGGTTCATTCACTGCTCCTGACTGTCCAGGTGCCGTTGCAGGGCGTCCAGGTGCCGGGTCCAGAGCCGGCGGTACGGGGCGAGCCAGCCGTCCACCGCTCGCAGCGGGCCCGGCTCGAGGCGGTAGATCCGCTGCCGCGCCGCGGTCCGGCAGGAGACGAAGCCGGCCTCGCGCAGCACCCGCAGGTGTTTGGAGACGGCCGGCTGGCTGACCCCCAGCCCGTCGACCAATTCGCCCACACTGCGGTCGGCGTCGCGGAGCGCGTCGAGGATCCGGCGTCGGGTGGGCTCGGCGAGGACGGTGAAGGCGTCGGTGGACACCGACCCAATATGCCTACCCAGTTATATGTCTGTCAAGGTATATGACGAGGACGGGCGGTGCCCGGTGCGGCTACCTATGCTCGGACCATGGAACTGCGGATCTTCACCGAGCCCCAGCAGGGCGCCACCTACGACCAGGTGCTCGCGGTGGCCCGCCGCGCCGAGGATGACGGCTTCGGCGCGTTCTTCCGGTCCGACCACTACCTCAGGATGGGCGAGGTGAGCGGCGACCCCGGCCCCACCGACGCGTGGACCACGCTCGCCGGCCTGGCCCGCGACACCAGCCGCATCCGGCTCGGCACCCTGATGACCGCCGCCACCTTCCGGCTGCCCGGCCCGCTGGCCATCACCGTGGCGCAGGTCGACCAGATGAGCGGCGGTCGGGTGGAGCTGGGCATCGGCACCGGCTGGTACGCCGAGGAGCACACCGCGTACGGCATTCCGTTCCCGGCTCTGGGCGAGCGGTTCGACCGGCTGGAGGAGCAGCTCGCGGTCATCACCGGGCTGTGGTCCACCCCGACCGGGCAGCGGTTCAGCCACGCTGGCCGGTACTACCCGGTCAGCGACTCCCCGGCCCTGCCCAAGCCGGTGCAGCAGCCCCGCCCGCCGATCCTGCTCGGCGGGATGGGCCCGAAGCGCACGCCCCGGCTGGCCGCCCGCTACGCCGACGAGTTCAACCTGCCGTTCGCCTCGCCGGCGGACTCTGCCGCGCAGTTCGAGCGGGTCCGCGCGGCGTGCGCCGAGATCGGTCGCGACCCAGGCGACCTGGTCTGGTCCAACGCCCTGGTGCTCTGCTGCGGGCGCAACGACGCCGAGGTGGCCCGCCGGGCCGCCGCCATCGGCCGCGAGCCGGACGAGCTGCGGGCCAACGGTCTCGCCGGCACGCCCGACGAGGTCCTGGACACCATCGGCCGGTACGCGAAGATCGGCAGCCAGCGGCTCTATCTCCAGGTGCTCGACCTGACCGACCTGGACCACCTCGACCTGGTCGCGACCGAGGTGCTGGCGAACCTGTGAGCCGACCGGCCGGTCAGGCGCCCCGGTGGGCGCCGACCGCGCCCGGGTCGCGCAGCACGGTGTCCAGCCGGCCGTCGCGGTCGCTGTCCACATAGGTGATGTCCGGTACGCCGTCGCCGTCCACATCGATCTGGACGACGTCGGCGACGCCGTCCCCGTCGAGGTCGGTGACCACCTCGACCGAGCCGTCCAGGTGGCGCGTCACGATCGACTGCGGCCCGGCGGCGGGTTCGCGCGGCGGCGGACCGGGCGACGGTACGGGCGTCGGCGCGGGCGCGGGGGCGGGTGTCGGACGGGGGCCGGGCGTGGGCGACGGGTGGCTCGACAACCGGACGCCCGGCGGGGCGCTGGCCGGCTCGACAGCGCTGCCGGTCGGGTCCAGCTCCTCCTCCGACGGATACACGTCGCCCCGCAGGGCCGGATCACGGTAGCTGCTCATGGGCGTAGGGTTCCCCGACGATGGCGAGAACAACCGTGCCCGATCGTCCGGTGTCCGTGGCGCCCGGTCTGTCAGAGGATGCGGGGACCGACGCCACGGTCATGAACGGGGGTCCGAGCGTGGAGCTGCGCCGGAGCCGGGGGGCCCGGGTGCTCGCCCTGGTGTGCGTACTCGGTGGGGTGCTCCTGTTGGTCTACCCCAGCGACGGCGCCCTGCTACGGACGATCGTCGCCGTGGGTGCGATCGCGCTCGGCGCGGTGGCGCTGGTCAGCGCGATGCGGCCGTTCCGCTTCGGGATCACCCCGGAAGGGCTCAGCATCCGGCGGCCCGGCCTGCGCCGGGAGATCCGGTGGGCCGAGGTCGACGCGCTGGTCCTCGACGAGCCGCCCCGCCGCGACGGCTACTCGACACCGCCGCGCCTGCTGCTGGTGCCCGCCCCGGGTGTGACGTTCGAGCCGGTCACCGCCCGCCACCCGATCGACGGCCGGCCCGCCATCGAGCTGCTCGTCTTCGACCAGGTCCGGGAGCAACCCGAGCAGGTGGCCGAGGCGCTGGCGCGCTGCGCCGGGGACCGCTTCGTCGACCTGGTCGCTCTGCGCCGCGCCGCCTTCGCGGCCCCGGACCTCCCGGTCGGCCTGCGCGGCTACCAGATGGATCGGGTCGACCGGTTGATCCGACGCGGCCAGGACGCCCTGATGTCCGGGAACGCGGCGACCCGGCAGGCGGCCCGGGGCGAGATCGAACGCGCCACGGCCGCCGGTCTGCCGATCGCCCAACGCGGCTACAACTCGTACCAGGCGGATGCGGTTCTGGACGCCCTCATCGCCGCATTGGCCGACCACCAGTCCACCGATCGGGAGACCGCCCCATGACCGCGCAGGGACAGCACCTGACGTCGAGCGCCGACGTGCCACGCCGCAACTGGGCCGGCAACGTGCGCTACGCCGCGCGGGAGTTCCACAGCCCCACCACCGTCGACGAGGTGCGCCGGCTGGTCGCCGGCAGCTCCCGGATCCGCGCGGTGGGCACCGGACACTCCTTCAACCGCCTCGGCGACACCGAGGGCGACCTGGTCAGTCTCGCCGGCCTGCCCCCGACCGTGGAGGTGGACCGCGAGCGCGGGCAGGTCACCGTGAGCGGGGCGATGCGCTACGGCGACCTCGCCGGACACCTGCACACCCAGGGGTACGCGCTGGCCAACCTCGCCTCGCTGCCGCACATCTCGGTCGCCGGCGCGGTGGCCACCGCCACCCACGGCTCCGGCCCCACCCACGGCAACCTGGCCACCTCGGTCGCCGCCCTGGAGCTGGTCACCGCCGATGGGGACCTGACGCACGTGGACCGCGACACCGACGGCGACACGTTCGCCGGCATGGTGGTCGGGCTCGGCGCGCTCGGCCTGGTCACCCGGGTCACCCTGGATTTGGTGCCGGCGTTCGAGCTGCGCCAGTACGTGCGCCTCGACCTGCCCGTCGAGGCGCTGGACGAGGCGCTCGACTCGGCGTACAGCGTGAGCGTGTTCACCGACTGGCGTACCCCGCGCCTGCGGGAGGTGTGGCGCAAGCAGCTCGCCGACCAGCCGCCGCCGGAGGGGGACTGGCTCGGCACCACGGCCGCCGACCAGCCGCGGCACCCGGTGCTCGGCATGCCGGCGGAGAACTGCACCCCGCAGCTCGGCGTGCCGGGCCCGTGGCACGAGCGGTTGCCGCACTTCAAGCTCGGCTTCACCCCGAGCAGCGGTGACGAACTCCAGTCCGAGTACCACCTGCCGCGTACGGCGGCGGCCGGGGCGCTCGCCGCGCTGGCCGAGGTGGCGCACCTGATCGCGCCTGTGTTGCACGTGTGTGAGCTGCGGACGGTGGCCGCCGACGAGCTGTGGCTCAGCCCGAACCACAGGCGGGACAGCTTCGTGGTCCACTTCACCTGGGTCGACGACGCCGACGCGGTGCTGCCGGTGCTGGCCGAGGTGGAGGACCGCCTGGCGCCGTTCGCGCCCCGCCCGCACTGGGGCAAGGTCTTCGTCACCGCCCCGACCGAGCTGGCCGCCCGCTACCCCCGCCACGCCGACTTCGCCGCCCTGCTGACCCGCCTGGACCCGACCGGCACGTTCCGCACCGACGGGCTGGACCGCTACTTCCCCCGCTGACCGGCCGGGGTGCGCAGGCTGCCGCGCTGGACGGCACGGCTGATGTCGCTGGGGGAGACGATGCCGGTGAGCATGCCGTCGTCGCTCACCACCAGGGCGCGACCGTCGGCGCACTCGTTGAGCCGGGGGAGCAGGTCGTTGAGCTGTTCACCCGGCCGGGCGAGCACCAGATCGTCGGCCCGGCAGGCCACCTCGGCCAGCGTGGTCGACGCGCGCCGCTCGGCCGGTACGCCCCGCACCCGGTCCACGGTGACCAGGCCGGTAGGTCGGCCATCCTCGGTCAGCGGCAGCGCCGAGTGCCGGTACGCGAAGAGGTAGTGGTCCACGAAGTCGGCGACCGTCATGTCCGCCGACGCGGTCTGCGGCTGCGGCGTCATCACGTCGGCGACCCGGATTCCGCGCAGCGCACTTCCGGCGCGGGCCTGCCGCTCCTCCACCCCGGCGGCGCCGATCAGGAACCAGCCGATCAGCACCAACCAGAGCCCGCCGAAGCCAACACCGGACAGGAACCGCCACAGCCCGAGGCCGATGAGCAGCGCGCCGAGCACCCAGCCGGCCCGGGCGGCCACCACCGAGGCCCGGCTCCGGTCGCCGGTGGCCTTCCACACCGCCGCGCGCAGCAGCCGACCACCGTCCAGCGGCGCGGCCGGCAGCACGTTGAAGACCGCCAGGAGCACGTTGATGCCGGCCAGCCACGCGATCGCGCCGAAGAGCAGCCCACCCTGCCCGACCAGCGCGAACAGCAAAGCGATGACACCGAAGAACGCCCCGAGCAGCAGGCTGACCAGCGGACCAACGCCCGCGATCCGCAGCTCCGCGCCGGGGTCGCGCGGCTCGCCCCGCAACTCGGCCACCCCGCCGAACAGCCAGAGCGTGATGCTCTCGACGGTCAGCCCGTTGCGCTTGGCGACCACGGCGTGCGACACCTCGTGGGCGAGCAGGCCGACGAAGAAGACGACCGCCGCGGCCAGGCCGGCGAGGGTGTACGCCACGGGCGAGCGGTCCGGGTACGAACGCGGGAACTGGTTGGCGGCCAGGGCCCACGCGATCAACCCGAAGATGACCAGGACGCTCCAGTTGACGCCGACCGGCACCCCCGCGATCCGGCCAAGCCGGAAACTGGCCCTCATCCCGGGCGCATACCCCTACTCAGCTTGCCCATGCCAGTCGACGAGGTGGCGTCTCGGTTGGTGTAATCCGTCGACCGTGCCGAGTGAACATCTGTACAAGTTCCGTCCGGCCGCGCTCCACCACCCTTAACAGTGGATCGGGGTCGACGGTGTCCGGCAGCGGCGTGTCGGTCGTCAGGTCGCGAACTGAAAAGGGTTGACACAGCCACCGTTGCAAGGCGCGGCGATCCACGGTCGGATCCCGACCGTCGTCCAGCGCCCAGACATCCGTCTTGTACGGGGTGCTGTCGGTTCCCAGTGCGGTGAGGAGACCGGAATGGCGTACCAGGCAGGGGTAGCAGGTCCCGCAGTGGTAGTGCTCGGCACCCGGCCGGTCCCGTGGTGGGCGCCCACAGCTGATGGTGGCATGGGTGAGGGTCGCCGGAGCCAGACCAGCGTCCAGGGCCTGCCGGCAGACGTCTCCCTTGGTGAGGTGCAGGTACGGGTTGACGACGGCCACCTCGCCGCCGAGGCCGTCGATCAAGGAGTTGAGCAGGTGCAGCGTCCCGGGATGTACAGATTTCGTGGAGCAGGCGGCTGCCCGGGCCGGAGTGAGTGGGGGATTGACGGCCAGTTGCCCGTTCTCCGGCACGATCACCTGTGGCACCCCGTGGGCGGCGGCAAGGTAGATGGCGGTGGCTAGGTAGAGCAGCCCGCGGGTACGGGCCGACTTCTCCAGCGACCTGGTGAGTCTGACCTGCTGCGACGCTTTGAGCTGCTCGATGTCACGGCAGGCCGCGCTCTGGATCGCGGTGAGAGTCCGGTCCTGCTGGCTGCCCCACTGGGGTTCGAAGTAGGAGACGAGCAGCAGTGGACCCGCTGCGACCTTGGCGCGCTCCGCTGCCCATGCCGTGGAATCGAGCCCTCCGGAGAACAGCGCGACCTCTTCGATGTCGGCGTAGGTGGTACGTCCCTGCTGGGGCCACCGCTGCCCGCCGGAAAGAACGGTGATGGTCCACCGATCGGCACTCAACGTCTCCGCGATGCGGGACAGCAGCCGCAGCGTCGGCGGGCTCCAGACGGAGGGGGTGATCACCTCCACGGACAGGTCGATCCTTCGGGTCCAGCCGTCGACGGCGCCTTTGCGCAGCGACAGCTTGTCGGCCAGGTACACGGCGCGGGCGATCTGCAGCAGGTCCTGCGCCCAGTCGGGGCGGTCCTGGGGCACCTCGGCCAATGTCTGCAACCGCTCGTCGGCGTGCTTAAGAAGCGGCCATCCGATCGTCTGCCGATTCCGATCGGTGGTCACTCCGCCCCGGGCCGTGTAGTGAAACGCGAAGCTCGCCCGGCTCACGCCGCCAGCTCCAGCCCGCTGTCACCAAGCCCGAGAGCCTCGGTCACGGTGGTGGTCAACAGGTCCTTGGCGACGTCGGCGAGTCGTGACGGCTCGGGCCCACGTTCGACTGCCTCGGCGCAGGGATTGGGCAGCACCTTGACGACCTGATCGGCGACGAAGCCAGCCACCACGTCGGTCGGGTCGAGGATGGCCAGTGCCGGCACGGCGATCTTGATGTTCTCCGCGATGAAAATGTGTACCAACTCGCCGACCACCTCTCCGAAGAACGCCTGGTACAGCGCGCAGAACAGCTCGCCGCTGACCGGTTTTGGACGGCTGGGATCGGCGAGCGGTCCGTCCGGCATCACCAGGTGTTCCGCGACGCGTCGGGCGGCGCGGCGAACGGCAGCATCCACGATGAGTTGGCCATCGCCAGCGACTTGCCCGACGAACCGCCGGACGAACTCGTCGGCGTCACCCCATGCAGCCACATCCCGTACCAGTGGAGAATCGGCTCGGCCGAGGCCATCGAGCAGCTCGATCAGCCGTGCGCCCGCCTGCTCCGCCGCCGCACGGATGCCGAACGCCTCCGGATCTGCGTTCAGGGCGTCTCGTAACGCTCGCTGGTACTGGGCCGCGATCGCCTCGGCGCGCTCTTGGTCAGGCGTGAGTAGTTGATCAGGTCGGCTGGTGGCGTCCGGTGTCCAGTTGCCCAGCCGGCCTTTGGCGGCGGTCCAGCTGCCGTTCTTCGGACCTGGTAGACGGGTCGAGGTGCCCATGGCGACCTCCCGGAGGGGTTGGGAAGGACGTCGAGCGAAGTCTATTGATACTTACAGTGTTTGACCAGCTGCACTGCGTACGCGAGCGGTGGTCTCCGCTGATCAGGCGCGGAAACGGTAAAGTGCCCAGACTGAGCCGGAACATCAACGGCCGGGGCGGAAGGGTCGGCGCATGCGGGAGGATTCACCGCGCTGGGAGCAGATCAACTCCAGTTCGTACATCTGGGAGCAGGACGGTCTGCGCGAGCTGGCCTGCTATCTGCCCGACGCCGACCCGTACCACGTCTGGACGAACGTCGAGTTCGTCGGCGCCGACGGCTCGATCAACGAGGTCGACGCCCTGGTGTTGACCCCGAGCGGGCTCTACGTGCTGGAGCTGAAGCACTGGCAGGGGGAAATCCGCGGTGACGGCACCCAGTGGCTGCGCCGGGCGCCGAATTCTCGACTGATCCCCGAAGACAACCCGTACATTCTGGCCAATCGGAAGGCGAAGCGGCTGGCCAGCCTGATCCGCTACTACGCCAAGCAACACGGACGGCAGCGCGAGACGCCCTATGTCGGGGCGGCGGTCTTCCTGCACGCGAAGGCGATGCGGGCCGACCTCGACGCGATCGGCAGCCAGCACATCTACGGGCTGGAGCAGCACGACTCCGGGCTGCCCGGCCTGAAGAAGCTGCTGCTCGCCCTGCCGCGAAACCCGGACCATCTGGTGGACGAGGCGCGCGGCCGCGACATCGTCGAGCTGGTGCGCGGCGCGAAGATCCGGCCGTCGGTGGCGGACCGCAAGGTTGGCCAACTGTTGCTGCACCCGAAGCCGTTCGCCGAGGGTCTCGGCTGGCAGGACTTCCTCGCCGGGCACGCGCTGGACACCTCGCTGGTGCGTCGGGTGCGGTTCTACCTGACTAGCCGGGCCGCCGAGCATGAGGTTCCGGCGATCCGCAAGGCGGCGGAGCGGGAGTTCCGCCTGCTGCAGGGCATCCATCATCCGGGCGTGGCCCGGGCGCACGATCTGGTCGAGCATTCCTGGGGCCCGGCGGTCGTCTTCGACCACCAACCGGACTGGGTACGCCTCGACCAGTGGCTGCTGCGCCGCGGCGACGCGTTGACCCTGGCCCAGCGACTGCAACTGGTGCAGGATCTCGCCGAGATCATCGACTACGCGCACTCCCGTCGGCTGGCCCACCGGGCGCTCTCGCCCCGGGCGATCTACGTCGGTAATCCGGACGGGCCACGCCCCACGCTGGTGGTCACCGACTGGCAGACCGGCGGCCGGTTGGCCGGCACAACCCAGCTCACCCGACTGGGCCCGTCGAGCGACCCGGCCAGCCTGGAGCTGTTCTTCGACGACGAGGTCCGTCGCTACCAGGCGCCGGAGGCTGAGAACGCCACCCGGCTGCCGGGCCACCAGCTCGACGTGTTCTCTCTCGGCGCGCTGGCGTACCGGATCTTCGCCGGTGCGGTGCCGGCCGCCACGCCGGAGGAACTCGTCAACGCGGTACGCGACAGTGGCCTGCACCTCGATGCCGCGGTCGACGGCATGCCGCACACGCTGGTCACCTTGGTCTACGACGCGACCCGGGGCGATCCGGCGCAACGGCTGCCCAGCGTCTCCCGGTTCCACAAGGACCTGGAGAAGGTCTGGGAGGAGCTGACCGCGCCGGAGCCCGAGCCGGTTGCCGACCCGCTCTCCGCCCACCGGGGTGACGTGCTCGACGGCGGCCTGGAGGTGAAGGACCGGCTCGGCTCCGGTGCCACGGCCGTCGCCTTCCTGGTCACTCGCGACGGGGAGTCGCGTGACCTGGTGCTGAAGGTTGCCCGCGACGAGCAGCACGAGGAACGGCTGACGGCGGAGGCGCGTACCCTCGCGGGGTTGAAGCACCCCCAGGTGGCCGCGCTGGTCGACGGCCCGGTGCGGGTCGGCGGCCGGACCGCGCTGCTGATGGAGAGTGCCGGGCAGCGGACCCTCGCCGAGGAGCTGCGCGGCGGCCGGCTGGCGCTGGACCTGCTGGAGCGGTACGGCCGGGACCTGCTCGACATCGTCAACTACCTGGACGGCCAGGGTGTCTGGCACCGGGATCTGAAGCCGGCGAACCTGGCGGCCCGACCGCGGCCGAAGGACAAGCAGCCGCACCTGTGCGTCTTTGACTTCTCGCTCTCGTCCGCCCCCGCCGACCAGCTCGGCGCGGGCACTGTCGGCTACCTCGATCCGTTTCTCGGTCCGCCGCGCCGGCTGCGTTACGACGCGGCGGCCGAGCGGTTCGCGGCGGCCGTCGTGCTCTACGAGATGGCGACGGGCGTGCTGCCCCGCTGGGGTGACAACGCCAACCCGGCCGTGGTCAGCGACGAGGTGGCCCTCGACCCGGCGCTGTTCGACCCGGCGGTTGCGGACCGGTTGGTGGAGTTCTTCGGCCGGGCGTTGGCGAGGGACGCGGCGGCCCGGTTCGACACGGTCGACGAGATGACCGACGCCTGGCGGGCCATCTTCCAGCAGGTCCCGCAGCCGGCGGTGACTCCGGTCGGCCCGCTGCCAGCGGCCGTGGGATTGACTCGCGAGTCACCGCTGGAGGTCACCGAGCTGACCGCTCGGGCCCGCTCGGCGCTGCAACGACTCGGCCTGCACACTGTCGGCGAGCTACTGGACGTCGAGCTGTCGGCGCTGACCCGGGCCAAGGGAGTGCCGGACGCGACCCGCAAAGAGATCATCGCCCAGGCGCGGGCGCTGCGCGCCGTGCTGCCCGGCGGCAGCGAGTCGCCCGCCGTCGACGAGCAGCCCCTGGCGCAGGGCGTGGAGGCACTCTGCGCGACCCTGCTTCCCGCCTCGACCTCCCGCAACCACCGGACGCTGGCCGTGCTGCTCGGGCAGACGCCCACCGACGACGGTGAGTTCCTGTGCTGGCCGGCACAGAGTGAGGCGGCCCGGGCCATCGGCCGGAGTCAGCCCCAGATCTCCAAGCTGCTCGCTGCCCAGGCCAAGAACTGGCTGGGTGAGCCGGCGCTGGAGGCGGTGCGCAACGAGATCGTGGCACTGCTCGACGCGCGCGGCGCGGTGATGTCCGCCGAGGAGTTGGCCCAGGCGCTGATCGCCGCCCGCGGCTCGTACACCCCCGCGCCGAAGCGGCTGCCACAGGCGATCGGGCTGGTCCGCGCCGCCGTCGAGGCCGAGCTGAGCACCGGCGGGGACGCCCGGGTGGCCATCCACCGGTTCCGCGCCTCCGGCACCGTCCTGGTCGGCCGGGAACCGGACGATCCGGCGTCCGACGTCACCGCCGCCGACTTCCTGGGGTACGTGGTGGAGCTGGGCAGCCGTGCCGCCGAGTTGGCTGTCGCCGACCCGCTGCCGACCCGGCAGCGCGCTGTCGAGGAGCTACGCCGACTGTCCTTGCCGGCCGGCATGCCGGCGGTGGCTGACCTGCGGCTGCTGCAACTTGCCGCAGTCGGGAGCAACGATCGGGTCGATGTCAACGCGCAGGGGCAGCTCTATCCGGTGGGCATGTCGGCCGAGCGCGCGCTGCGGTTGTCGGTCGGTGGCCTGATCGGCCAGCGGCTGGGGCCGCAGCAGATCCGTGACCGGGTGCACAGCCGGTTCCCTCGCGCGGAGCGCGTGCCGGATCGGCCCGCCCTGACCGACCTGCTCGCGGCGGCCGAGGTGCCGCTGACCTGGCACCCACAGGACCGGTTGTACGGGCCGGCGAGCACGCCTGCGTCGGTGACCGGCACCCGCCTGGCCACCACCCACGCGCCGCTGCTCGGGCTGACCGCCGTCGACGAGGTGGGCGAGAAGCTCGCCGCGGCCATCGACCGGCGAGCCTTCCTGGCGGTGCTGGCACCCCTGCGCAGGCTGGTTTCGGCCCGTCGGGCGCTGCTGGCCCGGCTGCCGCTGACCGAAGTGGACGTCACCGCGATCCTGCTGGACCGGCTGCGCGCGCTGGGCTTCCCCTGGGAGGCGATCGTGGCGGCCGACAACAGCTCACCCCTGGACGCCGACTTCCGCAGCCTGGTGGACCTGGTCCGGCATCAGGTGGTGCCGGCGGTCAACGAAGCGATCGCCGCCGCCGACCGACCGGTGTTGATCACCGAGGCGGCGCCGCTGGCCCGCTACGGGCAGCTCGGGCTGCTCCAGGAGATGGCCGACCCGACCCGACCTCGACCGGCCGCCCGGCTGCTGCTGGTGCCGGCTCGTCGACCTGACCCGGCGGTGCTGGACGGGGTGCAGTTGCCGCTCACCTCCCCGGCCAGCCAGTCGCTGTGGCTCGCCGACGACTGGATGGAGTCGTCGGGCCGGGCGGCATCGCCGACGAGTTGAGAGGGAGACGCTCGGCGCGGTGACGCTTCGTCTGTCGCGTGGCGGCTATCGTTGCTGGGCGCCGGGACCGGTAAGCCAGCGAAGGGATCGAACGTGGCAAAACTCGCCCTGAGCCCGGCCGGGGCCGCGCTCTACGAGCTTGTCGGCTCCCGGACCTTCGTGCGCGCGCGCCAGCTGCTTGAGCGTGGGGAACTGCTGGACGTGCAGTGGGATCCGGAGACCGGTCAGGGGCGCGGTCGGCTCGACGGCAGCGTGGCGGGCCAGGTGGCGGCGACGGTGCGGTCGGACGCCGACGGCATGGTCGAGGCGTTGGATGGTTCGTGTACGTGCGGGCAGACCGGCTGTGCCCACCCTGCCGCGCTGGTGCTTGCGACGTTCGCCACGGCCGAACCCCGGAGACCCCGTCCGGCGCGGTCTGCGCCGAGTTGGGAGCGGGCGGTCTCCGCGTTGGTCCGGGACGTCGCCCCGCCGCCGGTTGTGCCGGAGTCGGAGCCGCCGGGTCTCGGCCTGCAGTTCGACGTCGTTTCCCAGGGCTCGGACGCTGCGGCGGGTTTCCAGGTCGAGCTGCGGCCGGTGGTGCCGGGCCGCACCGGCTGGGTGCGGTCCGGGATCAGCTGGTCGACGTTGAGCTACGCCTATTTCGGCCGATCGGCGCAGACCGAACGGCACCGCCGACTGCTCGTCGAGATCTCCCGACTGGCGAGCACAGACACCGACTCCTACCACTACTACGACGGCCATCGGCGGGCGCTCGCGCTACACGAGTTCGCCAGTCGGCGGATCTGGGACCTGCTGGCTGAGGCGGACGAGGCCGGGCTGCCGCTGGTGCAGGCCGGCAAGCGAGCCGGGCCGGTCGTGCTGGGCCGTCCGGCCCGGCTCTCGGTGCAGGTCGGCCGGTCCGATGGGGAGCTGGTGCTGGCGCCGACATTGTCGGCCGGCGGTGCACCGATCCCTGTGTCGCGCGTACTCCTCATCGGCGAACCGGCGCACGGCGTCGCCGGGGTGGGGGAGCTGAGCGGGCCCGACGCCCGATCCGGCGGACCGGCACTCTGGTTGGCGCCGCTGGCCGGGACATTGCTGCCGGGGATGGTGCGGGCGCTCGCCGGGCCGGCGATCCGGATTCCGGCCGCCGAGGAGCAGCAGTTCTTCGACCGCTTCTACCCGGAGCTGCTCCGCCAGGTGGAGGTGTTCGCCGCGGATCCGGCCGTTCAGCTTCCGATGGTAGGGCCGGCCACACTGACCGCGACGGTGAGACCCGAGCCCGATCACCGTCTCCGGGTGGGCTGGGAGTGGCATCGGGTCGTCGGTGGCCGGCGCCATCCCGAGCCGCTGCGGGACGGGGTGGCCGTCGCCGCGGACGAGCGCCGTGCGGAGCTGTTGCGGCGGGTCGTCGACCTGGTCGCCAAGCCGGCGCCCGAGCTCCTGGAGCCGTCCTCGACCGGGCCCCGGCTGGCCGCCTCGGTGAGCCTCGCCGGTGACGCCCTGGTCCGGTTCGTCAGTGACGTCGTGCCGCGACTGGCCGAGCTCGACGGTGTGGAGCTGGCCACTCCCTCGGATGGGACGCTCGACGACTACCAGGAGACACACGCTGCGCCCGCCATCACCTTCGCCGATGGCGGTGATCCCGGCGAGCATGACTGGTTCGACCTGTCGGTGCGGGTCTCCGTCGGTGGGGAGCAGGTCGACTTCGCCGCGCTCTTCGCGGCGTTGGCGCAGGAACAGCAATACCTCATCCTGCCCAGCGGCACCTACTTCGCGCTCGAACGACCGGAGTTCCAGCAGCTGCGGGACCTGATCGCCGAGTCCCGGGCACTCGCGGATGCCCCGCCCGGGGTGTTGCGGGTGGGCCGGTTCCAGGCGGGGCTCTGGGACGAGCTGGCTGAGTTGGGTGAGGTCACCGGCCAGGCCGCGGCCTGGCAGCGGTCGGTACGCGCGCTCAGCGAGGCGGAACCCGCCGCCGAGCAACAGATCCCAGCCGGGGTACGGGCGCAGCTGCGCCCGTACCAGCAGGATGGTTTCCGTTGGTTGGCCACCCTGCACGACCACGGCCTCGGCGGCGTCCTCGCCGACGACATGGGGCTCGGCAAGACCCTGCAGACGCTGGCGCTGATCTGCCACGCGCGCGCCGAGGCGCCGTTCCTGGTGGTCGCTCCGGCCAGCGTCGTCGCCAACTGGGCGAGCGAGGCGGGCCGCTTCACTCCGGAGCTGGACGTCCGGGCGGTCACCCAGACCGTGGCACGACGCGGCGTGCTCCTGGCCGGGGCGGTGGCCGGCGCGGACGTCGTGGTCACCTCGTACACGCTGTTTCGGCTGGAGTACGACGACTACCGTGCCCTCGACTGGGCCGGGCTGATCCTCGACGAGGCGCAGTTCGTCAAGAATTCGCAGTCCCAGGCGCACCGCTGCGCGAAGCTGTTGCCGGCGCCGTTCAAGCTGGCGATCACCGGCACGCCGATGGAGAACCACCTCGGCGAGCTCTGGGCGCTCTGCTCGATCACCGCACCCGGGCTGCTGCCCCGCGCCGACCGGTTCACCGAGTACTACCGCAACCCGATCGAGAAGGAGCGGGACGCGGAGCGGCTCGCCCAGCTGCGCCGCCGGATCCGGCCGCTGATGCTGCGCCGTCGCAAGGCGGACGTGGCCACGGACCTGCCGGCCAAGCAGGAGCAGGTCATCGAGGTGGAGCTGGACCGCCGGCACCGCCGGGTGTATCAGGCGTACCTGCAGCGGGAGCGGCAGAAGGTCCTCGGTCTCTTAGGCGACCTGGAGAAGAACCGGTTCGAGATCTTTCGGTCGTTGACCCTGCTGCGGCAGGCGAGCCTCGACGTGGCGCTGGTCGACCCGGCGCAGCAGAACGTGCCAGCGACGAAGCTGGACGTGCTCACCGATCGGATCTCCAGTCTGGTCGCCGAGGGGCACCGCAGCCTGGTGTTCAGCCAGTTCACCCGCTTCCTCGACGCGGCCCGGCAGCGGCTGGAAGCGGACGGGATCGAGTGCAGCTATCTGGATGGGAACACCCGCGACCGGGCCGCGGTGATCGACGAGTTTAAAAGCGGCGGCAACCCGGTCTTCTTGATCAGCCTCAAGGCGGGCGGTTTCGGCCTCAACCTCACCGAGGCCGACTACTGCCTGCTGTTGGACCCGTGGTGGAACCCGGCCGCCGAGAACCAGGCAATCGACCGGACGCACCGCATCGGCCAGACCCGCAACGTCATGGTCTACCGCCTGGTCGCCAAGGACACCATCGAGGAGAAGGTGATGGCGTTGCAGGCCCGTAAGGCGGAGCTCTTCAGCAGCGTCCTGGACGGCGGCGAGTTCGCCTCCGCGCAGCTCACCGCGGGCGATATCAGGAGCCTGCTCGAGTGAACGCGGCCGCGTGGCGTGAGCGGCCGGGGGCGCTTAGTCAGTATGCAGCAGGTATGCTCGGAGTATGACGCGCCGCATCACGATCAGCTTGCCCGACGACGTGGCCGCGTACGTCGAGCGCACGCAGGGCAACACGTCCGGTTTCATCGCCGGAGTCCTTCGCCGGAAGATGCGGGCCGACAATCTCCGTGCGCGGTGGGCGCAGCTCGGCTATATCGTCACCGATGAAGACGTGGAGCGGACAAGGGCTCGCCTGGCAGCCCTCCCACCGATCAGTGACGAGCAGCATGCCCGCAATCTCGAGTGGCTTCGCCAGTTCGACGATGAGGGGACTGCGGCCGCGTGAACGGCCTGGTCCTCGACACCTCTGCTCTTCTCGCCTACGCCTCGGGGACCAGCGTCGAACCTGGTGCGATGCTGACCCTCGCGCAGGAGGACCCGGAGCAACAGGTGTGGGTTCCCGCCCTTTGCCTGGGGCAGGCGCAGCTCGAACTGGCGGGCACTCCAGTCGCCACCATGCTTGACCTGTTGTTCACGGAGGACCGCGACATCCAGGTAGCGGTCTACGACGCGGCCACGAGCCGACGGGTTGCCCGTATCGCCGCGCGTTCACACGTGTCGTTGGATGTCGCGCACGCCGTCGCGACCGCCGCGCTCTACCGCTGCTATCTGGTCACCCGAGACCCGAAGACCGTGTCGCCGGCGATGCCCCCTGGGCTGGAGATCCTCGATATCAGCCTGACCTGGGACTAACACTCCGCTGGGACCTCTGTCTCGGCCGTTCGACGGGGCCGGTCAGGTCGGGCAGGGCTCAGTCGCCATGCCGACAATGCGTGGATGGTGGTCACTCGTCGGGGATAGTGGCGAACGTGGCGAGGCTGACCGACGAGGGCGATGACCCGTACCTCTGGCTGGAGGACCTGGATGGCGCGGACGCCGCCGGGTGGGTGCGGGACCGCAACGCGGAGACCCTGGCCACGCTGACCGGAGGCGAGGCGTTCGCCGGGCTGCGGGCCGAGATCCGGCAGGTGCTCGATGCGGAGGACCACATCCCCTACCCGGGCTGGCGCGGGGACGGCTTCTACTACGGCTTCTGGAAGGACGCGTCGCACCCGCGTGGGGTCTGGCGGCGGACGACGCTCGATGAGTACCGCCGGCCTGCGCCGGAGTGGGACGTGCTGCTCGACGTCGACGCGTTGGCGGCGGAGGAGGGCGAGAACTGGGTCTGGAGCGGGGTGACGGTGCTGCGGCCCGGCTACGAGCGCTGCCTGATCAGCCTGTCCCGGGGCGGTGCCGACGCCGTCGTGGTGCGGGAGTTCGACCTGCTTCGCCGGGCCTTCGTCGAGGACGGCTTCACGCTGCCGGAGGCGAAGAGCCGGGTCTGCTGGATCGACGCGGACCACATCTACGTCGGCACCGACTTCGGGCCGGGGTCGCTGACCTCCTCCGGGTACCCACGCGTCGCGAAACGCTGGCGGCGAGGCACGCCGCTGTCGGCGGCCGACACGGTGCATGAGGGGCGGCCGGAGGACGTCGCGGTGTTCGCCTCGCACGATCCAACCCCTGGGTTCGAGCGCGACTTCGTCGTTCGCAGCCTGGACTTCTACCGCACCCAGAGCTACCTGCTGACCGGGGTGGGCGAACTGGCCCGGATCGAGGTGCCGGAGGACGCCTGGTGGGAGGTGCACCGGGAGTGGCTTTTGATCCGGCTGCGCTCGCCGTGGCTGGTCGGTGGGGTGACCCATCCCGCCGGCGTTTTGTTGGCGACCCGATTCGAGGCGTTCCTCGCTGGTCAGCGGGAGTTGACGGTGATCTTCCGGCCCGACGCTCGCACGGCGCTGAGCTACTACCTCTGGACCCGCAACCATCTGATCCTGGCCACGCTCGTCGACGTGCGGAGTCGGCTGGAGGTGCTGACGCCCGGCGAGACGGGTTGGCGGCGGGAGCCGCTCGCGGGGGTGCCGGAGTTCGACCACAGCCGGATCCTGGAGACCGACCCGCACCACGATGATGCCTACCTGCTCGCCTCCGAAGGGTTTCTGCAACCGGCGACGCTGCGGCTCGGCCAGGTCGGCGGCGCGGTCGAGACGCTCAAGCGGGGGCCGGCGTTCTTCGACGCGGACGGCCTGGCGGTACGCCAGTTCTTTGCCACCTCGGCCGACGGAACCCGGGTGCCGTACTTCGTGGTGGGCGACCCGGATGCGCCCGGCGGGCCGACGCTGCTCACCGGCTACGGCGGCTACGAGGTCTCCCTGACCCCCTACTACAGCGGGATCGTCGGGCGGGGCTGGCTGGCCAGGGGTGGCAGCTACGTGGTGGCGAACATCCGCGGCGGTGGGGAGTACGGCCCCGAGTGGCACCGCGCCGCGCTGCGGGAGAACCGGCCCCGGGCGTACGAGGACTTCGCGGCAGTGGCGGCCGAGCTGGTGACGCGCGGGATCACCACGCGGGAGCGGCTCGGCATCGAGGGCGGCAGCAACGGCGGGCTGCTGATGGGGGTGATGCTGACCCGCTACCCAGCACTGTTCGGGGCGGTCGTCGCGAGCGTGCCGGTGCTGGACATGCGGCGGTACCACCGGCTGCTGGCCGGGGCCTCGTGGATGGCCGAGTACGGCGACCCGGACGACCCGGCCGACTGGGCCTACCTGCGGGAGTACTCGCCGTACCACAACGTCCGCGGCGGACGGCCGTACCCGTCGGTCCTGTTCATCACCTCGACGCGGGACGACCGGGTGCATCCGGGGCACGCCCGGAAGATGGCGGCCCGGCTGCGCGAGCACGGCCACGACGTGTCGTACTACGAGAACGTCGAAGGCGGGCACGGGGCGGCGGCCAACAACGAGCAGCGGGCCTTCGTGTGGGCGCTGACGCTGGAGTTCCTGTGGCGAAAGCTGACCGGACAACCCGACAGCCTGCCGCGCCAGGTCTCGCCGGACGACGCGGTTGAGGCGGGAGCGGACCTGGGCGTTGCAGCGCCAGGAGGACGCGGGGGAGAAGGTCGACATCGAGGTGCCGCCGAAGTACAGCTCGGCGGACTTCGCCCGGCCGTCGTACTGGAAGGCGCGCGGCAAGCTTGACGTGCCGAAGGAGCGGTTCATCTCGTACCCGCAGGCGGGGCGGGACAGTGACGGCAGGGAACTGCTCGGCTGGGCCGGGTGGGACCACTTGGCGCAGGCGCAGGCGCTCGCCACCATCTACCTTGACCGGAAGACGCAGGAGGCGTGGCCGGCGCACCGGCGGCTGCCGCTGCTCGCCGGGCTGGTGGAGATCGAGCCGTGGCTGCATCAGTGGCACACCGACGACAATCCGGCCTACATGGGTTCACCCGCAGCGTTCTTCAGCACATTCATAGACGCTGAGCTGGCCCAGCTCAGCTCCGACCGCTCGGCGTTGGCGCTGCTGCGTGGCGTGCCGGAGCTGCCATGAGCATCAGGAATCCGGCATGATCCGACGGTCCGCAAGGAGGGCGTAGAGGTAGCTGGGCCCGCGTACGACGTTGTTCAGTGCGCCGGGCCCAGCCACCGGCCACAGGCCCAGCGCGGCCGTCAGCTGACTGCGGTGGATCCAATGGTGGGTGCGGTCGGTCAGCAGCCGGTCTCCGTCAACTGTGTAGTAGAACTTCAGCCCGCTGACCGTCCGAAAGGTCTGACCGGCGTGCTCGGTGATCGCGGCCCAGACTTCATCGATGTCGTGCATGGACGGCTCCGCTCTACCGGTCGAAGGCGGACCAGTCGACCTCCCACTGTGCGACGTCCTGCGGCTCGATCTTGGTGTGTCGGCTCTCGCTGTTGCGCGGTCTGACGCCCACCCGGGCCATGAACTGCTGGTGGCGCTGCCGCACGTCATGACGCAGCTCGTCGCCAGGTGCGATGAAGAACCGTGGGTGTGCCTCCGAGACGTCGACAAGTACGTACGTCGCAACGGTGCTGTCGGTGAACGTGGCGATGTCCGCGATCATCCAGGCGCCCTTGCCGGCGACCATCACGGCGGCGCGGCGGCCGTCGATGTCGATGAAGGTTTGTGCACCGGCGAGGCTCGCGCGGTGGCCACGTAGCAGGGCCTGGCCAACGGCCAGATGACGGCCGGCTTGGTGGGTCTGCTGATGAGTCGGCATCTTGTCCTCCCAATGGTCCTGTCGGTTGTCGCTACTGCGGCGCGTCCGACCTCGGCCAGAGTGCCCGGAGAGCCTTCGCCTCGGGGGACTGCGCCTCGAAGGGCTTGCGCCAGTCGATCTCACCGCCAACTGCTTGGACAGCCTCATTCACCTTCTCGAACGGGCATGTGCCAAGACCGCCGGAGTTGTGCGGCCATACCAGGAAGGCCACCGGCCGGCGTCGCTCCTCGGTCACCACCCGTGCGACCCGGGCCGGCGGCCAGGCTCGGGAATTCTTCCGTGGTTCCTGCCTGATCGGGCCGACATCGACCAGAACGACCTCGTCTCCCTGACGGACCATGCGCTCGTCGCCCCGGTACATGCGCCACGGCAGGACGGCGCTGTGGCCGTGGCGCTGCTCTAGCCGCTCTGCCACCGCCGCAGCCTTTCCTGAAAGTGCCGTCGGCTCGTTGACGGCCATGCCCACCCACAGGCGCGATAGCCGCCGGCTGGCGTGCGGCGGGGATGCTATTACAGGAGGGCGATAGACCTGCTGTGCGTGCGTCAGCCACGTCGCGTCAATCCGATCGCTGTCGGCCTGCCACACGTCCAACTGCTCGATGACCTGCGCGCACAGCCCCTCGTCGTCTGTGACGACGGCCGCCTCCCGCAGTCGATCGCGAGAGTGAGCGGAGGCGTTGGCCGAGCCGATAACGACCCGCGTGCGCCTGCCCGCCAGGTGCATCACCTTGGCATGCAGGCCCCACAGGGAGCGCACCTCGACACCGGCGGTGAGCCAGGCGCCGATGACGGCTGGGTCTACGAGACCGGCGCCGAGCGCGGCGTCGGAACCGTCGATGATGATCAGATCGCCGGACACGAGGCCGAGCAGGTCCGCGGCGGCCGATCCGACGTAGGCAATGGCGGCGCGTTTGCGGGTCGCCTGCCTCAGATAGCTTTCCAGGCCGTGCCAGGTGTCATCCGCGATCAGCCGGATCATGGTCGCATCCTTGCACTGCGCTGCAACTGCGGTCGATGCCGTCTCAGGCAGTTGATGGGTCCCGAGACCGGCACTTCCTCGTCACCTTGGCGGGTTGACGGATGATGTCCTCGTCCTCCGGCTCCCGCGGCACCAGGTGGAAGCCCTCCTCCGTGTCCGGGTCGTAGTGCACCACGGCGTGCCGCTCCTTCAGATCGCGCAGGAGGGCGTCGACTCGATAGATGTCGTCCTGGTTCAACGTCTTGCCGGCGCGACGTCGCGCCTCTGCACGGAGCAGGACCACCAGGTAGTTGTACTTGTGTCGAGGCTCGACCCCCCACGGGATCAGCTCCTCGTCGCGAACCTGCCTGGGATCCAAGCCGTGCGTGCGTCGGAAATAGCTCCAGCCGGAGGGGCTGATGCGGATGCTGTACTTCCGCTCGTGCTCGGCGGTCATCCACGTATAGGTGCGGCCCTCCGTGATCCATTGGATCGCTTCATCTGCGTTCTGGATCTTCGGCTTCGGTGCCATCCAACCCCCTGTCATCACGCCCCGGCCAGGCGACTCCCCGATCGCGCCGGCGCTGGAACTTACCTCGTCGCCGAGACGAGGCAAGTGGGGACTCCACGCCTTCGCGGACGACCCGGAGCGCATGCCCGTGAACCCCTTATTGGTGAGCGCCGCGAGGTGCCAAGCAGTGCCCAGGCGATCCGGAGAGGGCGCCCAGCCTCCGAAAGATTCGAAGGCTGCGCCGATAACAGTCAGTGGCGGAGGTTCATGCCCCTGACGCCTTGGACGAGGTGGCCCAGGCCGCCGGGGTGAAGGTCAGCCCCGGGGCCGCTTGGATGCTTCTGACCAAGACCTTGGGCCTGCTGATCGCCGACGAGCATGTGCCGTACCTGCCGGCGCAGCGGTACAAGCCGTCCGGGCTGCGCAAGCGGGCGCAGTGGGAGCGGACTTGGGCGTTGCAGCGCCGGGAGGACGCGGGGGAGAAGGTCGACATCGAGGTGCCGCCGAAGTACGCCTCGGCGGACTTCGCCCGGCCGTCGTACTGGCGGGCGCGGGGCAAGCTTGACGTGTCGAAGGAGCGGTTCATCTCGTACCCGCAGGCGGGGCGGGACAGCGACGGCAGTGAACTGCTCGGCTGGGCAGGATGGGACCACTTGAAGCAGGCGCAGGCGCTCGCCACCGTCTACCTCGACCGGAAGACGCAGGAGGCGTGGCCGGCGCATCGGCTGCTACCGCTGCTCGCCGGGTTGATGGAGATCGAGCCGTGGCTGCACCAGTGGCACTCCGGCGATCAGCCCGGATTCCCCGGATCGCCGGCCGAGTTCTTCACCGACTTCATCAACGCCGAGCTGTCCCAGCTCAGCTCCGACCGCTCGGCGCTGGCGCTACTGCACGGCGTGCCGGAGCTTCCGTGACTTTGGCGAGCGCCAGCGTGAATACCCAAGTCAATCCCTGTCAAAGTTGGCGGGCGCATGCGGGCGGTGTGTAGACTGAATCAAACGACATGATCATGATTCACTGCTTGGGGGTAGGTCATGGCCAGGGTCGATGCAGGTGTGTCGATTGAGCGTGCCAGGGTGGCTGCCGGCCTCAGCCAGCGAGCCCTTGCGGACCGGACGGGCATTTCCCAGGCCACCCTGTCACGGATAATCTCCGGCGACCGGGCGGCGAAGATCCCCGAGATTGTGGCGATTGCGTGGGCGACGGGGCAGACGGTGGCCCAGCTCACCGGGGCGCAGACGGTTGCCGACCGCGCCCAGTACGCGGCTCGGGCCACCAACGGTTCGGGGATGGAAGAAATGCGTCAGGCGCTTCTGCACTTCCTGGAGCTGGACGACTACCTCGATGAGCAGGCCATTCCGGCCACGATCTGACCTTGGTGGAAGACCGTGAACGCTGAAGCCGAAGGGTGTGCTGCTGCCACCCTTTTCCGCAGAGAGCACCGCTTGGGCGTGCAGCCTCTGGGTGATCTCATTGCGATCATCGAGCAGGCGACTGGGATTGATGTGGCCGTGCTCGATGCCGGACCGGACGAGCACGGCCTGACGATGCGAGACCCGAAGCGCAACACGATGTTCATCGGGGTTGCCCGCTCCCGGAGACCGATTCGGCAGCGCAGCATGCTGGCTCATGAGCTCGGCCACGTGCAGTTCGGAGACTGGGCGGACGCCGACGCGGGCGACCTGAGCGCTCGGTCCCCTGCCGAGATCCGGGCCGATGCCTTCGCCAGGCACCTGCTTCTCCCCTCGGACGGCCTCCGGGATTTCCTCGGCGACCGAGAGCAGGCTGCGACGCGGTCCACCCTCTCCGTGGTCGTCCAGCGATTCCTGGTCTCACCCGCCGTCGCAGCCATCGCGCTGCACCAGGGCGGGTACATCAACGCCACCACCAAGACGGAGTGGATGGCCCTCTCCACACCCCAGCTTGCGGTGCGCTTCGGGTGGATCGACCAATACCACGCACTGCAGGCCGACTCCGACAAGCGGCGGGCTCCGCAACGTCTGCTCGCCCGCGCGACCAAGGGCTACGTGGAGGGCGTGCTCCCCGTGCAGGCCATCGCCAACCTGCGTGGCATCGCCGCAGAGGCCGCCGAAGCGGAGCTGCGGGAAGCGGGCGTGGTGCCTGTCGACCGTCCGATCGCCTGGGCCGATCCCGCTGAGCTGCCGGAGGTTCCGATCGACCTGGCGGCGCTGGACGAGGACCTGAGCGCGCCAGACGACCCGCCGGACCGGACGATCGAGACAGACGCACGATGAGTCAACGGCCGATCATTGACGCTGGGCCCAGCCTGAACTTCCTCTCGATAAACCGAGAGCGGCTCCTGATCGGCATTCTCGGCCCGCTCAGCGCCCCGGAGACGGTCCAGTCGGAGGTCATGCGCAAGTCTCGGGACGACCCGCGCTTCCGTCCCGCCGCGACAGTGTGGCGAAAGCTGGCACCGCGCTGGCTACAGATTCTCTCCGACGACGAGACACCCGAACTCGCCGCAGTGGTCCACCGGATCACCCGGCAACCCATGCACGAGCGGCTGAAGCAGTCGAGAGACCTGGGCGAGAAGTAATGGTAGTGGCGCACGCTGTGGTCGCTGCCGAAGCTGGCGAGTCGATGACCGTGCTCATTGACGATGGGGCAGGAGCGCGCCTAGCCACCTCGGAAGTAGGCCGACTGCAACGGCTTCGAGCTCAAGGCCGTGCGGTGGGATCGATCAGGCTGGTGAACACGCTGACAGTCCTCGAACGCGCGGCAGGCAGCGAGCACATCCCGGACAAGACTGCGATGCGCGACGTCTACGATCGGCTACGCGGTCTCGATGACGGCCTGCCGCCGGTTGATACGACGAACCTCATATCGACCGCCTGCTGGCGGTAAGCGGCCGCAGTCGAGCCAGCGGGCCGTAGCCACACGACGGCGTTCCCGGCAGCCTTCTCGTGTGGGGCTATCTCGGGTTGATGTATATGCCTCATCCGGTGCGCGCGCTATCGACCACACGCGGGTCGTGACGCCCGAGTTGGCGGGGCCCGCTGTCTCAGCGTTCGCAGTGTCCGTCTACAAAGGTCGACGATCTCGCCCAATCGTCGGGGCCTGCGGGGTCACGTACGCAAGATCGGTGAGCCAAGATCTTTAGCTGTACCGATCAACGCGTAGCTTCCTCGCCTGCTCCATGCGGGAGGCAGCGCGACGAGACTGCCGGGAGACCCCTCAACGTGATCAACAAGTTCGCCGGACGCTGTGGTAAGTGCGGACAGTGGGTGGCAGCCGGAGCCGGGCAGGCTCTCAGGCTCGGCGGCCGCTGGAATTCGTTCCACCACGATTGCGCGCCGATCCAGGCCGCGCCGCCGGTGGGGAATCACCGAGGGTGGCACGACATGCCTGTCGTCGGTTTCGACATCGAGGGCACTGACGGCGAGCCACAGGACACGCGGATCGTGTCCGCAGCCTTGGTCTACGCCGACGGCACGGCCAAGACCTGGCTGATCAATCCGGGGGTGCCGATTCCGGCGGACGCCATCGCCATCCACGGCATCACCGACGAGCTGGTGCGCGACGCCGGGGCGGCACCCCGTGAGGCGTTGGCCGAGCTCAGCACCGAGATCGCCAAGCTGATCGTGAACGGCACACCGCTCGTCGCCTTCTGCGCTCACTACGACGTCACGGCGCTCCACACCGAGTTGGCCCGGCACGGTCTGCCGGCGGTGGAATGGGAGCGGGCCAGCATCATCGATCCGTCGATCCTGCACCGGGAGGTTGAGCCCGACTGGTCCGGAGGGTGGCGGCTGGGCGACCTCTCTAGGTACTACGAGGTCGAGTTGACGAACGCCCATGATGCCGCGAGCGACGCGCGGGCGGCTGCCGAATTGGCGGTATCAATCGCGACCCGCCATGAGCGGATCGCCCGGATGCGACCCGATGATCTCCACCAGGCGCAGGTCACCTGGTTCGCCGAGCAGAAGCGCGAGCTGCAGGCCTTCTTTGACAGGCAGGGGCGAGACGAGAAGGTGAGCCTGGAGTGGCCGTTGGAGACCAGGCGGCGCCGGTAGGCGCTGCGACACCTCCGAGAACAGCGGCCGTCGGTGATGTCGCTCAGCGCCCGATCGCGACTGCCGTGAAGTGGTAGTTGCCGGGGCCGACTGACTTGTCGAGGGCGCGGATGATCCGGTCGGGGTTGTCGTACGGGCCTTGCTGGAAGTAGGGCTTGCCGCCCAGACCGAACGTGATCAGGCTCGGCGGGTCCCACGTTCCGAGGTGGGGTGCGCTGCTGTAGAAGTCGCGATGCGGGTCGAAGCCGAGGCCGTGGGCGTAGTCGACGGCCCCGAAGACCAGGTGTCGGGCGAGGTCGATGGGTGCCTTGACCGCCCCGGATTCGTAAGCCTGGAAGAAGTCGCCGAGGAAGTACGGCAGCTCGTCCAGGTCGGTCGTCGTAGGCGGCACGGCGTTCTTGACACCGAGGCAGTAAGTGTCGACCAGGAACCCGCAGGTGGTCACGGCGTCGCCGTCGGCGCGGGCGACCGCGACGCTGACCAGGCCTGCTCCCATCGCCATCGGTGGAAGTGCGTCATCGTCGATCCAGTCGGCGGGCCGCTCCGTGATAGTCAGGCCGTTGCTCCACTGACGGCTGATCCAACAGCCCACGAGCGGGAGTTCCGAGGGGTGAACGCGGCCTGGTCGCGTAACGGCCACACCACGGACGAGTTTGGTGGCCACGGCACGGGTGACGCCGAGCTCCCGGGCGATCTGTTTGGGCGTCCTGCCGGCTGCCCGGAGCGCCTGTGCCTGTGCCTTCAGCTCGTTCGATTCCACCGGGCCATCTTGATGTCGCCCCCGCCGGGCGTCAACGCCGGCACGCGGTTGCGGGGTGTCGCCGATGCTCGCGGTCAGCCCAGAACTTGATGTACTGCGGGACTGCTCGGCCGCTGCCTTGCAGGGTGATGGCGGCCTCCACCAGCCGCTGTTTGCCCTGCTCGGCTCGGTTGATGGCTCGGCAGCCGGGATCGGGAGACGACAAAGGGATGCCGCTTCGGCAACCGGATGGCATCCCTTCGAGTAGGAGGTGTCAGCGGCCGAGCGTCTCCTGCTTGACGCTGGCGACGAAGGTCGACCAGGCGGTCGGGCCGAACGTCAGCACCGGGCCGGTCGGGTCCTTGCTGTCTCGCAGCCCGACCTTGCCCGCCAGGTTGTCGGCGACCTCGACGCAGTCGCCGGAGCCGTTGCTGCGGGTGCTCTTGCGCCAGGTCACCGGGGCCTGGTTGACCTCTTCCACCCGCGCCGCCCTCTCATAGCTCGTCGATCGCCCCCTGGATCAGGTCGCGCGACTTGCGAGCGCTGGTCGCCGTGGCGACCAGGTGCTCGAAGACGCGGCTGTACTCCCTGACCTGTTGGCCCTCGAGATAGAGGCTACCCGCGCGGGTTTCGACGTAGACGACCCCCGGATCGGCCGGCTCCGGGAAGGTCAGCACGCTGAAAGCGCTGCCCATCGACCCGTACTCGCCTGCGCCGAAGGTCAGGATCTGGATGGTGCGGCCCGGCCGGTCCGCCTCCTCGACCAGCCGCCCCAACTGCGCCTTGAACGCCTCGGTGCCACCGACCGGTCGCCGCAGGATCGCCTCGTCCAGCACTACCCAGAGCTTCGGGGGCGTGTCGGTGTTCTGTCGGCGCATTCGCAGCTCCACCCGCCGATCCACCTCGCCGCCCGGGGCGTCCGGATGCTCGGCACGGATGACCGCGCGGGCGTAGTCGGCCGTCTGAAGCAGGCCCGGGATCAGTTGCGGCTGGAAGGCGCGGATCTCCGACGCCTCCGCCTCCAGTCCGACGTAGACCTCGAACCAGTCGGGCAGCACGTCGTCGTACGCCTGCCACCAGCCGCGCTTGCGGGCGTCGCGGGCGACCTGGACCAGCGCGTCCACCTCTTCGCCCTCGACGCCGTACAGCTCAAGGAGGCCACGGGCGACCGGCGGCATGACGGAGACCTGGGCGTTCTCGATGTGGCTGATCGCCGACTTTGAGATGCCCACCTCCTTGGCGGCCTGGTCGGCGGTCATGCCGGTCTGCTCGCGGAGGCGACGAAGCGCGGCGGCCAAG
>NZ_JBIAKM010000012.1:0-189985 GCF_042872525.1 Micromonospora sp. NPDC005254
GCCGCTTCTTCCCCATGCTCTCCATGATGATGGACATCCTCCCGGAGACCCCAGGTCCCCTGTTCTCGGATGTCCGTCAAAACGGGGCAGGCCCAATACCGGGCCGGGATGAGCAAGGCCGAAGCGCGGCGGCGCATCGTCGCAACCTTGGCGGCGAGGCTGTTTGCAGATAAGCAGCTGCAGATGGTTCGTGATGTGCGAAGCGAGGTTGGTAGCAACACGATGGAGTTGGACAGCGCGATGGTGACGCTCACCGAGCAGCAGCTCGGGCAGGGCGTCCAGTTGATGCTTGAAGCGACGCCGTCGTTGCTTTGCGAGCAGTCGTTGAGCGACCTGCGGAATATTCTTGAGACGTAGCTGGCGCCGGAACGGCAACTGAAGGCGACTCGTAGGAGTCGGATCTCGAGTTGGCTTCGCTGATTCCGACTGACGCGCAGGCGCTGATTTGCTTTGTGTCGGCGGTCGTGTGGTGGGGTCAGCGCTGAAATGACTTGCTGAGGCCGGACACCATGGTGAACCGCCCCTGCTGGTAAAGACCGCGAGGCCGCGTGGGCGGTCAAAGCCCGCCTGCTGAACGTCGCCAAGCTAGTAACGCAGCAAGACGCACTCGCTATCTTAAGCCAGAGGAGAGGCGCTGGCTCATCACCTCCAGCGCCTCTCCTGGGCCGGACCGCCGTGATATCTCACAACCGTCTCACGGACGGTTTGGCAAGGGCCGATAGGGCCTGACGTGACACGCACTTCCAACCGGTCATTTACCTGCGGGTCCGACACGAACCGGAACCGTCCGGCAGCCGCTGGTAGACCTGCCTGGGGGTCAAGGGGTCGTCGGTTCGAATCCGGCCGTCCCGACGCATCTGACCAGGGGATATGCCGACGGAGGCATATCCCCTGTGGTTGTTTCAGGGCTGTGTTGTCGCGCTGCTGTCGCATCCACGCACGGATCTTGCAGTGGCGCTCAGGCGGCTCGGGCGTCGGCCGCGTCGAGGGCCGCGCAGGTGGCGCTCACGCCGTCGGCGGCGGCGTCGCGGGTGAGGTGGCCGTAGATGTCGATGGTGGTGGCCACGTTCTTGTGGCGCAGCGTCTTGGACACCACGGCGATGGGCACCCCTTGGTTGATCATGATCGTGGCGGCGATGTGTCGCAGGTCGTGTACCCGAATTGCCGGAAGCCCGGCGTCGGCGGTGAGGTGGCGCAGGTGGTCGAGCACGTACTGCGGCCGTAGGGGTTGGCCATCGGGTCTGGCGAACACGAGGTCGAGATTGTCGTGATGGCGGGCGGTCGCCTGTTGCCGGCATTGGCTGCGGCGTTGCCGCTGCACGCGTCGACGGCGCGGGTGGACAGGGCGACCCAGGCCCGGCTGCCGTGGGTCTTGGGCGCGTTCAACATGCTGCGGCTGTTGTCGACGCTGACCAACGTCCAGCGCACGAATAGTGCCCGCGCATCAAGGTCCACATCGGCCCAGTGCAGGCCCAGAGTCTCGCCTTTGCGCATCCCGGTGCAGACCATCAACTCGAAGAGGTCCGCGAGCGGATCCTCAACGGCGTGGCAGTGCCGCAGGAACGCGCTTGTCTGGCTGGTGCTCCAGCAGGTGAGCTCGGTTTCCGGCGGTCGGGGGATCATGGCGAAACGGGCGGCGTTGTGGGGCAGCCGGTGGTTGCGGCGGGCGTCGTTGAGCGCGCTCGACAGGGTCGTCACGCAGCGGCGCAGGGTGACCGGGCCGCGGCCGGCGGCGAGCTCACGCTGGATGAACTGGGTGACGTGGTCGTGGGTGAGCCGCTCCAAGGGCACGGCGCCGAGCGCGGGGATGAGGTCGTTGTGGATGTAGGCGGTGTAGCGGTTCACGGTGTTCGTCTTGAGGGCCGGGGACTTGGTCTCAAGCCAGCAGGTGAGGTAGCTGGCCACCGTCTCGCTGTCGTCGAGGCTGACACCGGCGCGCTCGCACTCAAGCACATGGGAGTGGGCCGCCGAGGCCGCCGCCTTGGTGGCGAAACCGGTACGGCGCATGGTGCTGCGCTTGTTCAGGCTCGGCAGGTCGACGGCGAACGCCCAGCCGCCGTGCCGCGCCTTGGACAGCTTGGGGCACCGGGGGCCGAGTAGTCGGCCGGTGCTGTCACGACAGGCGCAGCAGCGGTAGACGCGGCCCCGGTTCGGGTTCTGTCTCATGACGTCCTCCTCGGTAGAGGTGAGCTTCTGCCACCTCTACCGTTGCCCCGTTCGGCTGCGACAGCATCGCGACAACCCCGTATGTCCTGCCTGCATGTGACGGTCCTACTTGTCGATCCGTCAAGGATGCGCACTCCCCCTGGCGTGCACGAGTGCCGGGGGAGGAAGTGGTGGGCGATCTGACTCCCGAGCGAGGTTGGATCGATGACGTCCGTGTCACCGAGCACCACCCCGCAGCATCCCCAACCGGGTTGTTGCCCGACCCTGGCCCCGCGCCGAGCAGCACGGCATCTGTCAGCCGTCCATCGCTGCGACGAGCCGCCGGAGGCCGGCGTGTTCTCGGCGGGTCTCGTGGGTGATCCATTCCTTGCCTTCGGCAGCGATGCCCTCTAGCACGTGCAGGGTGCGATCGAGGCCCGAGGCGTCGAGGGAGACCTGGGAGGCGATGCGGTCGTCGTCGCCGAGTTCCGGCATTCCTGGCCATTCACCAGTGATCGTCAGCTCGTCCCGTGGGTTGTTCGTCAGGGTAAGGGAGAGTTTCTTCTCGCCGTTGCGGGCATCGACGACGTGCGCCGCTACGACCGAGTTGTACTGGTAGGTGAGACGCTGCTGATCGCCGAGTTCCATGGTTTCGAAGTCGAGGGTGACCGTGACCTGGCGGACGCCGTCCTTGGTGAGCAGGAAGAGGAGGAGTTTGTATCGGGAGTAGCGCCAGGGTCCCTTGCTGACCCGGGCACGCTTGCACCCGGGCACGGGCGCCTCGATGAAGGCGTGCGCTATGACATCCTGCGGGGCCACGCGGTAGTGCCGCAGCGTGTCCTCGACCAGGATCTTGCGGTCGCAGTCGAGCCATTGCGCCATCTGCGCGTCGGTCGGCTTCGATTCCAACTTGCGTACCCACCTGTCGTACGCCGCGCACCGGTCCTCGTAGTCGCGCCGGACCCGTTCTATGTCGTCTCGGTAGCGGTGGCCCTCGAGAAGGATCGCGAGCCAGCCCTGGATGGCGAGCCGGGCCCCGGCCACGATTCCGGCTGTCGCGATCACCGTCGTGAACGGCGCCTCGACGAGGGCCTGCCACAGCAGCAGCGGCCCGGAAATCACCAGGGCGAACACCGCGGTGCCGAAGGCGGTCCGCGTTGAGGATGGCACTCGGGAGTCCTCGGGATCTGCGGTCAGTTCACCGCTGTGCCATTGCCGTTTGACGTCGCTGGCGAGGAATCTCACGAGCCAGGCGACGCGCTTGGCGTCGACCGATTCTTCCCGGTATAGCTCGACCAGCTCGTTACGGAGGGTCTGCCGGATGCCCGCCGTCTCCGCCAGCCACGTCTCCCGGGCTATGTCCGCCGGCAGGTAACGCCCGAAGTAGCGGTCGAACAAGGAGTCCATCGCTGAGGCGAACCGGTCGGACTGCGTGGGAGCGCGCCGGGATGTGAAGGTGAGACGCTGGCGGGCTACCTGGCGTCGATGTCGAGCGAGCCTGATCGTGAATCCGGCCCGGACCGCGACGACGACGGCTCCAAGAGCCGCCATCAGGTAGCCGGCGGAGCGAAGCCACGAGTGGGCCCAGGCGTGCTGGACCACCGCAAGGCCCGTGACGAGGAGCAGTGCCGAACCGCCGAGGGCGCGTAGATAGTCCGCCGCGTTGGTGCGGATCGGGTGCGGTGGAACCGGCCGGGGAGGAATCGGCTTGGGCTGGAAGAACTTCCAGACCCGCTCCACCCGGTCGTTGGCCGTCCTGTTCCGCCGGGCGGTCGCGAATGTCTTCCGCCAGGTCCAGTCCTGGTGGGGGCCAGCCAGGAAGACCTCGAGGTGGTTGAGGATGCTTTCCTGCAGGGGCGGGTTGAGCGATTCGAACTCCTTGACCACCAGACCGATGGCGGCCGGGTCGGGAGTCTCCGCCGTGGTCTGCGGCAGCGAGTCCAGCAGCGAGCCGACGGCGTTGACGCCCCGAGCCCAGGGATCCTCGGAGTGCTGCGCCGCCCATCGGCGGACGTGTGCCAGTTGCGCGAGTTCCTGGTCCGTCAGGCTCTGCAGGGTACGGCCGCTCAACAGTGCGAGCGCCAGATAGAAGTAGGCGCGTGAGTTCCGGTAGCCCCGGGTGATCGCTTTCCTGATTAGCTCTCTCGCCTCGGGTGGGGCGCTGATCTCCAGGTAGCGGAGGCCGACCTCGAACTGCCGCTCCGGCGGGTCGGCGTCGCTGACGTGGTAGCCGCCCTCGATGTGAACCTCCTGGGCCTGGAAGCCCACCCGGGCGTTGCCGTCCGCGACGTTGGTGAACGTCTTCTCCTGCGGTCCGGCGCTCATGCGAGATCCCGCAGAGCCGCCATGAGCCCCGCGACCCGTGTGGCCAGGTCCGTCCAGTCCAGCAGCAGGCCACGCAGCTTCCGCAGAGCTGTAGTCGCGCGGCTGCGTGCCTCGTCGTCGGCCGGGGGCACGTCGGCGGCGGCGGCGTCCATTTCCTGCTCCGCCGCGCGGTAGGTGACCGCGTCCACGTCGCCTGCCTCATGACACTTACGGAGCGAGGCGCGCAGGTCTGCGAGCTGGTCGTGGAATGTCTCCCCGCCCGCACCGCCCGGCGCGCCGTAGACGGTCGCGTGGTGAACGGTGTGTGCTTGAAATCCGACGTGAGCGTTGCCCTTGGCGACGTTCCTGACGGAGCCGGACATCGACGCATCACCTGCTTCCTTCCGAGGATGGCGAGGGGAGGGGCCATGCTGCGCCCCGAGTTCCTGGGCGAGCGCGAGGGCGAAGGCCGCGGCGTTGGCAGCGGCACGCGGCTGCCAGTTTTCGCCGTCGGTGTGGACCTTGGTCCCGTCGGCACGGTCGCTGATGCCACGGACGACGACGGCCGGCAGAGAGCGGTTTAGGTGGGCGGCCTGGGCGACCCCGGCCGACTCCATCTCCACCGCCAACGCATCGTTGTAGTGGTCACGGAGGCGCGTCGCCTCGGGCGAGGACGCCGAGTCGAGGACTACCTCCCCGGCGGCGATCGGGCCGAACCGCACCTGGGGGACTCCGCCGGCGAGGCCCCGCGCCCAGCCTCGCTCTCGCTCAAGATGCCGGGCGAGCTGATCACAGGCATGGGGGATCTCCCACACGCGAGGCCGGGTGCGGAAAGCGTCGCTCTCGCTGGTGCCGCCGTGATAGGCGTACACGTGGGTGGCCACCACGACGTCGCCGAGGCCGACGGAGGGCCAGAGCGCCCCGGCCACGCCGGCGAAGATGACCGCTTCCGGGTCGAACTCGGTCATGGCGCGCTCGGCGATGACGGCGGAGGGGTGGTTGCCCTTGCCGACAAGGCCGAGAATGATCTCACAGGAGCCTCCGGTCACGGTGCCACGCTCGAAGCGCGTGCCCATCGGATGTACGTGCGGTTCGACTTCCGTGAGACGTTCGCGGACTGCGTTGTACTCGAGGTCCAGTGCGGTGAGCACGACTACGGGTTTAGTCATCTCTCGTCTCCTCCGGCTGCGACGGTCGGGACCGTGCGGATCATGGGCGGGTAGAGGTTCCGGCGCGGACCAGCGCGGTAGACGCGGGCCGGGCGGCCGGTGCCCGTGGCGCGGGGCGGACCGGCGGGGACTACAAAGCCCTTCGTGCCTTGGACCTTGCGGTAGAAGTTGCGGGGATCGAGCGGGGTGCCCCAGACGGCCTCATAGACCTGCTGCAGCTCTGTGAGGGTGAAGACCTCCGGGCAGAAGGCAGTCGCCAAGCCTGTGTGCTCCAGCTTGGAGCGGGCACGCTCCACCCCGTCGACGACGATGCGCAAGTGGTCGAAGGCGAGCGGTACCCGCGCGGCCAGTACATCGTCGACCGGCGTCCACTCAGCGGCTGCGGCGTCGGTTCCAAAGACGGGCTCGGGAAGGCGCGGCACGACAGCGAGGTGGGCGACGGAGACCACGCGTCCACGAGGGTCACGGTCGGGATCGCCGTATGTACCGAGCTGCTCCAGGTGCGGGATGTCGGTGAGCCCCGCCTCTTCCCGCAGCTCCCGACGGGCGGCGCTGAGGATGTCCTCGCGCTCATCGGCGAGGAACCCACCAGGCAGCGCTGCCCGCCCGATGAACGGCTCGATACCGCGCCGCACGAGAAGCAGGCTCAGACGACCACCGCGCAGGGTGAGGATCACAAGGTCGACGGCGAGCAGGATCAGGGGTGGTTCCCAGGTGTCTTCGGGCACTGCTCGACCATAGCTTTTTGTCGATACGACAAAAAGGGGTCGGTCCTGTCGTGAGGCCGACACTTCAAGTAGTGTCTCGATCACCAAGAGGTGCCATAAGTGAGGTGGTACCGCCATACGTGGTGGCGGTGGGATAAGGCTGGCTGAATGCGCCGCATGGCTGGGTAGCCATCTTCACGGATTCGGCGTAGCGCCTTACCACTTGCCGTGGATGGTCAGGGCTGGCACCATGCCGGTCATGATCGAAAGAATCGAGTCCTCCGTCCGCCGGTGAGCGTGACGACCGAGCCTGGATCGCTCGGACCCCAGATCGCCCTGTTCGAATACGCACTGCGACTGCATCAGCAAGATCCGGACTCGCCCCTGCCGCGTGATGGCGAGCCCTACCCGGACGACGAACGCCACCGCTACCGGCGGCAGCGCCCGCAGACCCGGAAAGATCAGCGCCTCCGCGGGGTCGACGTTGCCGCCATCCTCGACGTGCACTTCGGCAAGGCAGATGCGCCACCGAGCGAACTCGCCGACGCGTTCTGCGAGGTTGACGTGCCGATCCATCACAACGAGCACATCGCGGCGGCGGCGCTGCGCGCGCATCGGCAGCGGGTGCGGCAGACCGGCCGGTGGCTGGTGCGGCACAGCCCCGATCGATGCTCAACCACTGTTGGGCTGGCACTGCTCGCTACCGATTGGGCGGAGGAGGACATCCCGCTCATCCAAACCATCGGCCTGCTGTCGCATAGGTTCGGGCCGTTGGCCGCCGAGGCGCTGCGACGTCGGCGAGGAGGCGAAGAGGCGTTGTTGTGGCTGGCCCAGCGTGTTGCCGGTTGGGGACGGGTCTACGTCATCGAGGCGCTCTGCCAGCAGGGGGCATACGCCTCGCGTCGGTGGCTGCTGCGCCACGCCTGCGACGGCGACTACCTCAACGGCTACTTCGCCGGCCGCGTCGCCACTGCAGCTCACCTGCACGAAGCGATCACCGGGACTGAGACCGACGATGACCTGGTCGACCACACCGGTCGACTATTGAAGATAATGGCGGGCTGCGGTGGCATGGGCATGACCCTCGAGCACTATCCGCCGGCGCCCCATGTCCTCGCCGCGCACGTAGCTTGCCTCGACCGGCAGACACCGACCCTGAACAGGTACGTCGACGCCGCGATCATCACCGACCATCTGGCGAACAAGACTCCGCAGCAATCCGGATGCACGCAAGAACAGCGGGATCACCTCGTCCGGCAGTACCTGGCCGTGCTTGATCGACAGAACTGGTGTGACGCCGTTCGCGCCGGACATGATGCGGACAACGACTTCTTCGCCTGGTTCGCCAGCAACCCTGCGGCACGGCTGCATCTGCGAGCGTTCACTGAGATGACGGATAACGATCGATGAACGAGCGTTCGGTGGGGGAGGGTCGCTGGTGCCGTTCTCTAGCGCTTCTCCGCCGCCGGGCCGCCCGTGAAATCTCACGACCGTCTCACGGACGGCCCGCGACGGGCCGGTAGAGCCCGGCCTGCCTCGGACCGTCTCCTGCCGATGAGCTGAGTATTCGGCAGGAGACGGTATGGTCCGGCACCCGCCGGTAGACCTGCTAGTTCACTGGGGGTCAAGGGGTCGTCGGTTCGAATCCGGCCGTCCCGACCGGTTGACCTGGGGAGATGAAGATCATCCCAGGTGACGGCGGTAACATTCGGTAACGGATGATCTTTGTTGACGGTGACGGCGTGGATGGTTGGCCGTTGACGTGCCTGCTGCACAACGCTCTGACCTGCTGCTTCGTCTGCGTCCTGGATGGGGCGGCAGTTTTGCTCTTGATTGCGCGTCAAGCGCTGCAGATGTTGCCAGCTGTCGCTACGTCGGGCGTCTCGACGAGCCAGGAGGCGAGGCAGGATCGTCGGGGCTCCCCGCTCCTGGTCTCCCTGTAAGTCGATCGCGGAAAGGCGAAGCAACCTGCCAGCGCGTCGGCGGAGAGGTCGACGCCGGCTTGGCTCGGGCGGCTACCTCCTGGGCAGTTCGATGATGCCGTGTCGGCTTGGTCGAGGATGGGCGGCTGTACAGCGGTGTGGCCAGGCCCCGTCGGTAGTGGCGGAGTTCGACGTAGACCGTGTAGCCCGTGATCCAGGTGTCCTGGAGGACAGCGGACCGTCCAGTACTGCACAGCCGGCGCAGCACCGTCAGCGTCCGTTCGATGGCCGCCGCCGTTGCTGTACAGGAGTAGCCCTTACTCGAAGGTCCCGGCTGGCCGGGGTGTTCCCTGCGGCTGCGCCGGCACTTGGTACAGGTGCAGGCGCACCTGAGACGGGAGCGACACCCGGCCAGGCCGTGGTAAGAGGTTAGGATCCCTGGCCTCGATGGCCATTGACGTATGACCAATCCTGGTTGCATCCGGAGGCGGCCGCTCCGGCCGACACGATCTCCCCGTAAGGCCAAGCCGTGGGCGCAGGTGGTGGTGACCAGTCACGATGCGTCTTGGGCCGGCCGAAGATCAGGCTTCTCCGTTAGGTGCCCTCGGCGGGATGATGATGCGTAGGTGCAGGCCTTGCGGGGCCGGACAGCCGAAGACTCGAGCGCGTTGGTCGAGCAGGTCGCGGAGCCGCTGGCTGCGCAGGGTCGACTGAACCAACTGCCGCAACCGGTCGCCGATCCGGTCCAGCCGGCTGTCTCGTTCCAGTTTCGTCATCAGTGCTCGCACCCTCTCCAACTTCGCGGTAGGAGCGGTCGCAAACCGGGCGACGGGCACGTAGCGGGGCACCGGCAAGACCAATACCTTCAGTTCTTTATAGGTGGGCCGCAGGACCATTCGGGGCCGAGATGGCATGACGCGTCGGCGTTCGCAGTACCGACCGTGCGGAAGGGTCGCCCGTCGTCGTCGATGACGTAGATCCCGCTGCGGCCTTCCGACGTCCACCGCAGCCTGATCCGCCAGGAACAGTCGCAACGCGAGGTGCCCGCGTCGACCTCGAACGACTCGGGATCGGTGCGGGACACCTGGTAGGGGAATCGGATGGGCCGGCGTTCCGCCTGTGGAGCGGCGCGCCCGCCTCCGACTCGTTGAATTGCGCAGTTAGCCGGGGTGGGACGGCGTCGAGGTCGACGTGCACCCAGCGGTACGCCACACCAGAGCCGCAGACCCAACTGACGTGAGTGCCGTGCGGCGCGGCCTCCCGGCGGACGACGTCAATATCCATGCCGAGCAGCGTCACCACCGCGTCCGATCGGCCCTGCACGGTGAAGGTGACCCGGACCGTACCGACGGGACCCCGTGTACGAGGTGTTGCTCGGCAGACTCCGGGCCGCAGGCCAGTTGGACATGTCGCGGGCGGTGATCGACGGCTCCCACATCCGGGCGCTCAAGGGCGGCCCAAAACCGGTCCGAGCCCGGTCGACCGCCGCAAGCCAGGCTCGAAACACCACGTCATCACCGACGCGGGCGGCATCCCCCTCGCCACGGCGCTGACCGGCGGCAACCGCCACGACGTCACCCAACTCATGCCCCTGGTCGACAAGGTCCCCCGCATCAAGGATCCGCGGCCGGCCCCGGCAGCGACCCGACCGCATCTACGCCGATCGCGGCTACGACTACGACTGCTACCGCCGCGACCTCCGGGCCAAGGGCATTACCCCGGTCATCGCCCGACGCGGCACCGGCCACGGCTCCGGACTCGGCACCCGACGTTGGGTCGTCGAACAGACCATCGCCCTGCTGCACTAGTTCCGCCGCCTGCGCATCCGCTGGGAGATCCGCGACGACATCCACGAAGCGTTCCTCACCCTCGCCTGCGCCATCATCTGCTGGCGTCGACTCCAACGCTCAAAGAGTTAGGAGCTCTAAGGGGTCACTCGGCTGCTCGAGAACCGCCGCCAGATCATCGCTCCGGCTCGTACGGTGTTCACGAGCCCGACATGGCCAGCGCTGGCTCCTACGGGCGACTGTTGGTCCCGTAGGCCAGGCAGGGAATGCTCTTGATGCAGTCCACCACGAATCCCTGGGTCGGCGTCTGGTTGACTGCAAGGTAAGCGGTGTAGCTGTTCGCCCAGTTGGCTCCGCACCCCAGCGTGACCTTCACGTCCGACCATCCTCCGTTGATGCCGAACCCGTACCACTGACCGTAGGTCCAGGGCTTGACCCATCGCGCCCATCCCGACTGTCCGGTCGCGGGGCTACTGAACCATAATCCTTGGGATGCCTGGCCGACTGGGCAACGGGCATCCACGTAGACGCCGGTAGCCCATGAGCCCGCTTCGGCGGGTGTCGCACCTGCCCCCAGCGTCGTCATCATTGCGAGCCCCAATGATGTGCCGATGAGGGCGAGCCGACGGGTCAGCCTGCCCCGTGCCGGTCGTGCGAGTACGGCCCCGATGCCGTTTCGGTAGTTCATCTGTCCTCCTCAGGCCTCCGTGACGTCGGGGCAACTGTCGGCCCCAGATGACAGTGGCACGGGCAAGGCAGCCGTGGCGCGAGCGGGGAAATGCCAGTACAACGTCGGACAGAGCCTCGTCGAGGAGAACGTCGGCGGGCAGACCTAGGCACCGGTGGAAAGTGCCCGCGAGCTTGCCGCGCAGACCGGTAGACCAGTCAGTCGGCGAACCGACAGATCGGCCGATGATGGAGCCCCAACGGTGACGGCATGGATGGCGAACCTTCCGGCCACCGTGGTGACAGTGACCTCGCCAGCATTCAAAGCCGGTCCGACTTCCGACGCGAACTCAGACTTGTCCTGAACGTGCGGGCATGACGGTTCGAGATGTGGCCAGCCGTTTGGGTGCCTCACACCGCGCTCGGTGGTTACTTCACGGGGACCCACCTCTCTCCGGTCAAGTCTGGCGCCCTGCTACCCGGGATCCTTGGGGCGTATGGCGTCACCGACCGTGTCGTAATCGAGCACTGGATCCAGGCGATGACGCGGGTAGGTCGCGCTGCGGCCCGCGGCCGGAGCGCGCCCGGACGCCGTATCGCGGCCTGGCGAGCCGTCCTTTGTGTGGCCGGTGGATGTTGAAGTGATCGACTTACTCGCCGATCACGGTCAGCGCGTGGCGCTCGTTGTAGATCGATAATCTCGCTGGTCCCCAATGCGTCGGGAGGACGCCGCACGCCCTTTCAGCACGGGGGTTGGTACGGCAGCGAGGGCACATACCGAGACCATTCGCTAGGAGTGAGACGATCACCGGTCACCTTGCACACCTCGTCCGAGCCGGCCGCCATGTCGGTGTTCCACAGCCAGACCGTCGCTGTCCGGCCCGCGGCGGCCAGAGTGTGGCCGTCCCGGGCGAAGGCGATTGCGTAGAGCGCCTTCTCCGGAACGACCAGGGTTGCGGTCACCGAAGGATGGAAGGGGTCGCTGGTGTTCCACAGCCACACCGTGCCGTCGGTGGCGGCGCCGGCTAGCGTACGGCCGTCGGGGGCGAACGACAGCGCGTACACGTAGTTGGCCGGTCCTTCGAGAACTGGGCCGACGCGACGGGGACGGGCCGGGTTCGTCACGTCGTAAAGGCGGGCGCTGTGGTCGCCGCTGCCCATGGCCAGCAGGTGGCCGTCCGGGCTGAACGCCAGCGCCAGCACGTAGTGGTCGGAACCGCGCAGCGGCGAGCCGAGCGGCACCGGGCGGTCGGGGTCGCGGACGTCGATCAACTGGGCGGTCTTGTCGACACTGCCGGCGGCCAGGACCGACCCGTCGGGACTGAACCGCACGGTGTAGACGTATGACTTGAAGGTCGCCGCCGTGTTCCGCAGGACGGGCCGGGCCGGGTCCGCCACGTTCCACAGCTTGACCAGGTTGTCGTCGCTGCCGGTGGCTAGGGTGCGGCCGTCCGGGCTGAATGCCAGCGACTCGATGAGCAGGCCGTGGGCCGATATGGGCTTGCCGTACGGTCTCGGCCGTCGCGGATCGCCGACGTCATACAACTGGACGGTCCCGTCTCGGTGGCCGACCGCCAGCACGCGGCCATCGGGGCTGTACCCCAGGGCCCCGGCGGCACCACGCGCCGGCAGCGGAGCACCCAGCCGCTCGTAAGTGCGCGGGTCGAAGAAGGTCACGTCGCCGCCGGCAACCGCGAGGACCGCGCCGTCCGGCCTGAAAGCCACGCCGTTGATGACGTCGGGCAGGCCCCGAAGAACCGGGCCGGGCAGCCGCCACAGCCGCACCACGCCGTCGGCCGCGCTCGTAAGGACCCGCTCTCCGGTGAACGTGACCGCGGTCACCGGCCCAGGGTGGGTTAGCCGGGCGACCACCGCCCGCCGGCTCAGGTCCCAGACCTGGGCGGTGCCGTCCGAGCTGGCCACCGCGAGCTGGCGGGAGTCGGTGGAGAAGGCCACCCCGTTGATCCAACTGTCCACGCTGGCCAAAGGAGCGCCAGCGGGCGGCAGCGGGCCGGCTCCGGTGCGCCGCCACAGGTAGACCCGCTTGTCGGCGCTTCCGGCGGCGAGGGTGTTGCCGTCCGGGCTGTACGCTACGGAGAACACCTTGCCGGTCGGCCCGGTTAGCGTGGCACTTCGGGGGGTGGGCCGGGCCGGATTGCCGATGTCCCAGAGTCGTACCGACCCGTCCGCCAGCCCTGCCGCGATCTCGCCGCCGCCCGGGCGAAACGCGACCGCCTGGACGAAGCCGCCGAGGCCGGTGACCGTGGCGATCGCGCGGAAGCTGCCTACGTCGTAGAGGTGCAGGCTGTTGCCGCCGTCGCCAGCCGCGAGCAGCCGGCCATCGGGGCTGAATGCCACCGAATAGACCAGGGCGGACGGGCCATCCAGGGTGGCCACAGGGTGCGGAGCGGCCGGATCGGTGGTGTCCCAAACCCGGATCAGCTTGTCGCCGCTTCCGGCCGCGAGCAGCTTGCCGTCGGGGCTGAACGCCGTACTGTAGACGACGTCGGTGGGTCCGGTCAGGGGAGCGCCGATCGGCCGGGGTTTGCCCTGGTCGGACAGGTCCCACAACCGGACGGTTGTGTCGGCGTTTCCAGCTGCCACCAGCTTGCGGCCCGGGTTGTAGCTTACCGACTGCATCACGCCGCGACCGCCGAGCATTCGGGTGGCGGCGACAGTGGCGGAGGCGTCGATCAGGCTCGCTCGCGCCTCCGGGGTGTCGCCGATCCGTTTCGCGACCAGGCTTAGCTGCGCGGCTAGCGCCACGTCGGTTTCGCGTACCCGATCGGCCCGGGTCGCCACCAGGCGGGAGATTGCAAGATTGCGCTGGGTCTCTGCCGTGTGCCGCTGCTGCACCGCCACGATGCCGGCCGCCATTGCAACGACCAGCAGGACGACCAGCGTGACGAGCACCTGGTAGAGATGGACCGTTCGCTGCCGTTCCCGGCGGATCCCGGCCCGCACGAACTCGGTGACCAACGGGCCGGCCGTATTTCCGGAGGCCAACCAGTCCCGCGCGGCAGCCAGACGGGCGCCCTGGTAGAGCGCAGCCGGATCGCGTTGTTCGCGTTTCCAGATGTCGGCGGCTTCCGCAAGCCGGCGGGCCATCACGAGGCTGGCCCGGTCTGCCTCGATCCATTCGCGCAGGCGAGGCCAGGCGTGCAGCAGCGCCTCGTGGCTGAGCCCGATCGTGTCGTGCTCAACGGTGATCAGCCGGCGCTCGATGAATTTGTCCAGCACCGCGGCCTGCGGTGTGCCGACCCTTTCCAGCTCGTCGGTGGGCGCCCGACGGCGGGTGTCCGGCCCATTGTCGGATACCTGTACCAGGCTGAGGAAGAGGCGCCGGGCGATCTCCTGCTCGTCCGGGTCGAGTTCGTCGTAGAGGTTGTCAGCGGTACGCGAGACTGCGCCATGGAGGCCGCCGGCGGCCCGATAATCCGCTACGGTCAACCGGCGGCCGTGGCCCAGCTCGTAGGTGGCCAGCAGGACGTGGGATAGCAGTGGCAGCGAGCCGACCTCGTGCACGCCCTCGCCGCTGGCTGGCGCGAGGTCGCGAAGCAGCAGCTCGACGAGGCCGTCCTCGACGTCGATCCGGCTGGCGCGCGCCGGCTCGACGATTGCCCGGCGCAGGCCGTTCGCCGTCATCGGCGGGACGATCACCTGCGCCTTGTCTAGCGCGTCCGCGAGTATGGGTACGCGCAGCGCCGCAGTGTAGAAGTCGGCGCGCAACCCGAGCACCACCCGTACGCCGCGGATTTCGCAGAGCGCGCCGATGAACGCCGCCCGCTCCTGCGGGTCGGTGCAGAGCGTGAAGGCCTCCTCGAACTGGTCAACGATCAGGACTCCGGCCTCTGGTAGGACGAGTCCTTGCATCGGGTGCGGGCCGGGCGTGAGCAACCGGACAGCCTCGCCGTCTCTCTGCATGCCGGCCACCACGCCGGCCCGCAGCACCGAGCTCTTTCCCGCTCCAGACGCGCCGACCACGATCAGCGGCGACGGACCGTCGGTCTGCCGCAGGCACTGAAGCACGGACGCGGTGAGCTCCTCCCGGCCGAAGAACCGGTCGGCGTCCTCCGGCTGAAAGCTCGCCAGCCCTTGGTAGGGCACGGGGGTGGTGGCGGGCCGTGGTCCCGGCGCCCGGCGGATCCGGTTCAGTGTTGCCACCCACGCCGTCATTTCGTCGGGGCCGGTCACTCCGCACGCGGTGAGCAGCCGGGGCATCACGTCCGCCGGCTTGAGGGGCGGCAGATGCCGACCGCCGAAATAGCCGCCGACCGTGCTGACGGGCAGCTTGCTGATCTTGGCGACGTCCCGGACGGTGCGCCCGCTGCGCTCGCGCAGCGCGGTCAGCGCCGCGGCGAACTCTTCCTTGGTGTTGATCGCCTCCAGTGCCCGCGGAATCAGGGGATCGACCAGCATGCCGCCTCCGTCCGTGTGATTACCCGGCGTGTCGGCGAGTGTACGAACTTGTACGGGTAACCGAATCCCTCTGGCGACTGCAACCCCTGACCCGATTCTCTATGGACATGGTGCTTCGCCCCACTCTCACGCCGTCCTGAGAGGAAACTGGCATGGACCTTGTTGACGCCCGGCTCTCTGAAGCATTGGAGAGCCGGCTTGGTGAGATCGCCCGGACGTCCGGGCCGGCACTGACAGCCGTGTTGACCCCGGTGTTGCAGCGGCGCGGCAAGCGGATGCGGCCCCGGCTGCTGCTAGCGCTCGCCGGCGACCGGGCGGGCCCGGCGGCGCTCACCTGCGCCGCCGGGGTGGAATTGCTGCACCAGAGCTCGCTCATCCACGATGACCTGATGGATCGGGCGTCGCTGCGCGGCGGGACACCCGCAGTGCACGCCGTGCATGGTTCCGCGATGGCCGTGGTAGCGGGCGACTTCCTGGTCGCGGCCGGGTTGGAAGCGCTGGCGTCGGTGGACGGACGGCACGCGACTGCCGGTCTGCAGGCGTACACCGACATGTGCCGCGGTCAGGCGCTGGAGACCGCGAGCCGGTACCGGCTCCTCGAGGTGGACGAACACCTCGGCGTCGTTGCCGGCAAGACCGGAGCGCTGATCCGCGGCGCGTGCACGATCGGCGCGCGGCTAGCAGGGCTGGACCCTGCCCGGGTCGCCAAGGCCGGCCGGTTCGGGCTCGCCCTCGGGGTGCTCTACCAGCTCGTGGACGACCTGCTCGACCTGTGCGGCACCCCCGCGCAGGCCGGCAAGCCGGTCGGCCAGGATCTCGCCAACGGCGTCTATACATTGCCGGCGCTGCTCGCCGCCCGCCTGCACGGCCGTGCCTTCACCGAGCAGCTCGGCCGGGGCGCGGCCGGCCTCGCCGCAGCTCGCGACATGGCCGCCCACGGGGACATCCTTGCCGAAGCCACCCGGTACGCCCGGCGCTACGCCACGACGGCCGAGCGCAGCGCCGGTGCGCTGCCGCCCGGTCCGGTCCGGGACTGGTTGGCGAAACTGCCGGATCGGCTCCTCGACCGGGCAATGGCCGGACCGGTCGCCGCGCAGGCGGCACGATGATCGCGCGACTGGCCTTGGCGGTCCTCGGCGCACCGGCAGCCGTGAGGCGGGCGCGGGCCAACGCGGTCCGCACGATGGCCGCGTTCGATCTGACGGCACGACCCATGATCGGCGACGCGGCACTGGCCTCGGTGCTGGCGTCGTGGAGCGTCAAGGGCGCGCACCTGATCGCGGCGTGGTGCCGCCTGGCCGGACTGCCGTTCCCGGCCGGATCCGCGGTGCTCGGCTGCTGCTTCGCCCGGATCTACGACGACGTGCTCGACGACCGCGCGACCGATCGGGCCACCGGCGATCGGCTCGGAGCGCTGCTCGCCGGCGACACCTTCGTACCGCAGTCATCCCTGGAGCGCCTGCTGACCAGGTTGTACTCCGAGCTGAGCGGGCGCCTTGGCGGTGACGGCGCCCACCCGGTCCGCCGTGCGCTCGTCGAGTTGCACCGCTACCAGTTGTTGAGCCGTCCGGGCGCGCCGGCAACCACGCTGCACGAGATGACCCTGGGCAAGGGAGGGCTGTCGCTGCTCGTACTCTTCGGCCTGGCCGGCCCGGACATGCCAGCCGCGGATCGAGCGCTGGTCTTCGAGCTGGGCGGCTGCCTGCAAATGATCGACGACTACCAGGACCGCGACGCCGACCGCCGGCTCGGCATCCCCACCCTGGCCACCGAGGGCAGGCTGCGCTGGTCGGCGATCGTCCGGCGGCTTCGCTCGATCGAGAAGGCGGCGGCCGACCGCTACGGCCCGGCGGTGACCGGCGACTTCTTTACCGACATTTATCTCTTCTTGATCGTGGCTTGGATGGGCCGGGTCTGGCGGCGTGGGCTGCCCCAGCCGCGGTCACCGCTCGGCGTGCTCGTGCTGCGGGGCGGGAGCGTGCTGCCCGGATGAGCGGCGCCGCGGTCAAGGCGAACGCCGCCACGACCACCGCCACGGCGGGTATGCCCCAGCGCGGCGGCATGAAGGCCAGCACCCCGGCGAGGAAGACGCCGGTATTGCCGACCACGAACCCAGCGTCCCGCAGCACCCGTCGGACTGGCGTCGGCCCGCTGTGCGGCTGACGGTGCAGCGCCACGACGAGACCGGCGGTCGAGGCCACCGCGAGGGCGAACGGTGCCGGGCCGGCCGGGAACAGCGCGGCCGCCGACGCGGTCTGCACGAGAATCACGTACGCGCGGTAGCGCAGCGGCAGGACCAGACGGCCGTCCATGCGCCTGACCCCCAAGGCCCGCACGCTGGTGCGCGCTTGCGCCCGGATGTCGCCCTCGAGGTCCTTGATCCCGCCCACCGTGACGTTGACGACAACCATGTGCAGCCAGAGCGCGAGTGCCAGCCACACCGGACCGCCGGTCAACACCAGCGGCGCGGCCACAGCGATGCCGAACAGGTGGTCGACGATCAGCGGCGGTACCTGGCGGGACGTCTTCTGGAAGAAGTTGCCCCAGGTGGTCAGCGCAAGTACGGCGAGCAGGCCGGCCGCCGTCCATGGCTCGCGCGGTAGCGCGGCACATCCCGCTGCGAGCACGAGTAGTTCGATCAGTACCCACCAGGTCATGCGGATCGGCGTTACCGCCCCGGTCACCAGCGGGCTGGTCTGGCGTGCCGGTGCCGACCGGTCGGCCTCCAGGTCGGCTAGGTCGTTCACTTTGCAGGCATACGCGTGCAGGAGGAGGCCGCCTGCTGCGAGCAGAGCGAACTCTGCCGCGCCGCGGGCGCCCACTACCCAGGGCAAGGCCGTGAACGGCGCGAGCCCGGCCCGGCTCAGCCGCAGGTAGTGCCGGACGGTCACGAGTTTCTCGGGCGTCCCGCGAAGCTCAGCGGCGCCACGTAGAAAAACGGTATCCGGGCGCTGAGCCACTCCTGCCGCCGATCGAGTTCCTCCTGCAGGCGAACCGGAAGGCGGGAGGTGATCTCGCGAGCCAGTGCCCCGACCACGATGCCGGCGTGGAACAACAGCAGCCAGGAGACGAAGACACCGGTCTTGTGCCGAGGCCGCGGATAGAACGCCCGAATGTCGCGCAGCGCCCGGGCGAACAGCAGGGTGCCTCTGCCGATGCCGTGCAGCACGCCGCGTACCGGCGACTGCCGCCCTTCGGCCTGGTCCTCGTGCAGGTCCTCCAGGTCGTCCATGTACTGGAGGTAGCTGCCGAAGCCGCGCAGTGCCCGTTCTTCCGAGGCGCCGAACCGAGGATTGACCGCGGCGAAGTATAGGCACAGGGAATGATGCCCCTTGTCGCTGGTCAGCTGCCACAGGGCGGGATCGGCCACGGCCGGACCGACCTGGGTCTGCGAACGCCGCTGGGTGTCCAGCATGACGGCCAGCCGGTTGGACAGCTCGGCGGGGTTGGTGACCGCCCCCCACGCCTGCTCGGCGAGCCGGGCCAGCGCTACCTGCAGGGGACGATCCGGATCAGCGGCCAACTGCTGGAACACCACGTCCTCGAAGACCCGTACTTCCGCACCAGCCGCGTAGGGGTGGTCGTACACGTGATCCAACAAGTGGGTGATCGCACCGAGCAACACGCCCAGTTCAGTCCGATGCGGCCGGCGCAGCAGCTTCGCGTACAGGTAAAGCAAGGAGTTGATCCGGAACACCGTGTGCCTCAGATGCCGCACCTCGGCCGGCGGCAGCACGGCCGCCACCGCGGCGAGCTCGCCGGCGACCAGGTCGTCGAAGACGCGGGCCACACGCCGGCATTCGCGGCCTGCCTCCCGCCAGATCAGCACAGTCATCGCGTCACCTCACGTCGGACGATCAGGACCCGTAGCGGCATCCGGCGCGGTGCCGGGCCGATGCCCCGTGGCGGGCGCGGATTCAACGCCCGGCCCGCGGCTGCGGCGTAGAGCCAGAAGTGAAGGCCGTCCAGGAATCGGCGACCGAGTGTGGGGTCACTGCCCGTCGGCAGCGCGGCCACCACCCGCCGCAGGGCGGCGCGTACCTCCCGCAGCGGCAGCGCCCCCTCGGTGGCGCAGGTCCGTACCTCCGCTTGCCGGTCGGTCGCCAGGTCCTGGTAGTCGTCAACAAGCTGGAGGAAGCCGCCGAGCGCGATTAGGAACGGCTCGTCCGGCCGGGGCTCGACCAGGCCGCCGAGGACCAGCATTGCCAGTCCGCCCTTGGCAAGCGCGAGCTCGCGCAGCTCGGCGACGTCCGGCTCGCGGGTGGTCTGGCGCAGTGACTGAACCTGGCGCGTGTGCAGTGCGACGAGCGCACGATGGGCGACCGGCCGGGCGTGCCGCGGTGCCCGGTCGCACAGCGCGTCGAACAGCGCAGCGAGGGTTCGTTCGTGCCCGTCGCGCGGTTCCATCGACCCGCCTGCGAACATCGCCGCCATCCGGGCGGGCAGGTCCGGCACCGCGGCGGCGCGGTTGTCCAGCAGGTCGTCGTAGAGCCGGGTGAAAGCTCCAGCCAGGACCTCCATCGTGGCGTCCGGGGCCCGGCCGACCAGTCGGGCGTAGGCACGCACCAGCACGCCGCCGCTGATGCCCCAGGCGAGGAGCGGAACGGCCAGCGCCTTGTCCTCGATGAGCGGGGCCACCACGGCGTCGAATGCGCGGCGCAGGTCCCGGCAGTCCCGGTTGGTCCGGCGGGCCACCGGGACAGTGGTCGCCAGACAGCGCAGCACGTGTACGGCCTCAGCGGTCATACCAGTACCCGCATCGGTCGAACCGGGTGCGCGCCTGAGGCGAGAGAGCCATCCGCCAGTACGTGCGCAGCATCCGGCCGCGGTAGAAGCCGCGCGCCGACGCGTACACCTTCAGGTCGGGCAGCACCCGGTAACGGGCAGCATGGTCCCGGCAGAGGCGTCGCAGGAGTTCCACGTCCTCGTAGGCGAAGAGATTTTCGTCGAATCCACCGCAGCGGTCGAACCAGGCCCGGCGCAGCACGAACACACCGAAAGCCATCGACTTGACCTTGCGTAGCGTGTCGAGCGCGTGCGCCGCGCACAGCCGGCGCACCGGGTCAATCTCGTCGGGCTCTAGCACCACTCGAGTGCCCGCCGCCGTCAGCTCCGGATCCGTGGCGAACCGCTGGACCAACGTGGTGAGGAAGTCCAGCGGCACCCGGTAGTCAGCGTCCACGAAGGCCAGCAGCGCACCGGCGGCCCGCCGACCGCCGGCGTTGCGGGCGATCGCGACGCCCCGCCGCCGCTCACCCACGACGATCGCGCCGAACTCCGCGGCCGTCGCGCCCGTGGCGTCCGTGCTCGCGTTGTCCACCACGAGGATTTCGCAGGTGGTCGCCGGCATGGTGTCGGCCAGGTACAGCCGGGCGTGTCGCAGCGAACCCAACGAACGAGGCAGCCGAGCCTGCTCGTTGTAGGCGGGCACGACCACCGAGATGTCGACCCCCATCACACCTCCTCCTTGCGCCAGAGCACGCGCCAGTGACCCGCTGTCGGCAGCACCCGGTGCGCCACACCGGAGAAGACCTCGAGCGGCACCATCGCTCCCGCTGCAAGCAGCGCCAGAACGCCTCCGGTGGCCTGCGCGGGCAGCGCCGGTCGGCGTCGCTGGTGCGGGTGGGGGAGCAACCGAGCGACCGGAAGGGTCGCCGAGACCAGGTACTCGCCGGGCAGATACACCGGTCCGGCGGCCACCTCCAGGGCCTCCGGCGGAGCCATGGCACGCAGCGAGCGGCGGGTGCAGATGTGCCGGTGGTAGGGCGGAAGCAGCGGGAACCAGTACGGCCCGAAGATCGGCCGGGCCAGGCAGTCCGCGATGGGCACCTCGACGCAGAGCACGCCACCGGGCCGGAGCAGGCTGAAGGCTCGGGACAGGGCTGCCCGTGGATCCGGCAGGTGTTCCAGGACCTGGAACATGGTCACCAAGTCGAACTCGCCCTGCGGCCCGTGGCCGAAGTCGCCCGTCGTCACGTCCAGCCCGCGCCGGCCAGCCCGGGCGGCCAGGGCGGGATCCAGTTCCACCCCGCTGCAGCGGGCGCCATGGCGACGTCGGGCGAGATCGAGGAACCCGCCGGTGCCGCACCCGACATCCAGCAGGCGGGTGCGCGGCGTGATCGGCGCGTGCCGGGCCAGCCAGCGCAGCCGGGGCGCGTACACGAGGTCCCGGACCGCGCGATGGTCCATCACCCGCTCGACGAACGGCAGGTTGGGCTCGGGCAGGTCGATCTCGCCGGTCCGCGCCAGGTGGCCGCAGGCCGCACAGCGCCGATAGACGGCCGGGACGCCGCTGCCGAAGGCGATGTCCCGGGCGTTCAGCTCAGAGGCCGGGCCGGTTGTTCCGCACCCTTGACACGCCACCCACCGCCGGTCGCGGTAGAGCAGCCTGGGGAACGCGGCGCGGAGGTAGCCCTGGGCATACCTCAAACGGCCAGGCCGCATCCGGTCGCCGAGGACCCTGCCGCCGGTGAGCCGCACGATCCGGCCCGGCGGGCACGGCCGGAAGCCCCACACCGTGGACAGATGCCGGGCCAGCCGCGAACTGCTGGTGACGCAGAACGTGATCGGCGCGTACCCGAGCACCTCACGGAGGAGCACCTCGACCACCCCGCCGCGCAGGTCGGGACGCACGTAGGCGCCCGCGATCTCTTGGACGTCCGGGCCGTGCGGGATCCGCAGCGCCCAGCCGGCCGGCACGCCGTCCCGCTCGATCACGAGGAGCCGGCCCTCGTCGTAGGCTTGGGCTAGTTCGACGGCGGTCCGGGGTGAGAGTGCGTGGTCCTCGCGCAGAGTGCGGTGCACCCAGTCGAGCAATGGGCCAGCCGGCTGCGGGCCAGCGATGCGTGGCGCCGTCATGAGGACTCCAGGCGGTTGAGCACCAGGACGGTGCGCAGGTAGCCGATCCGGTCGGTGTGGCGCAGATGCTGCTGCAGCGCCGGCTGGGCAGTGAGGACCGAAGACAGCGGCCGCGAGGACCGCATCCGGCGGCGACGGGACCAGATCAGCACCCGCGCGTTCGGCCGCGTCGCTGCGGCGACACGGGCCAGCAGGTCGTCGACCTGCTCTCGGGTCAGCCAGTCAGCCACGTTGGACAGCGCCACGCAGTCGAAGCCAGAACCGTCCCGCAGCACCTCGCGAATCCCGGAGTGCACCAGCCGAATCCGTCCCGCACGCGCCTGGACGGCTGGGTGGCTATGGGGCGCGAGGTAGGGCGGCAACCGGTCCGGCGCCGGCATCCGGCGGCTGAGCAGCGGCAGAAGGTAGGGGTTATCGTCCACTGACCACGACTGACCGTGAAGGACTCGCCGCAGCCGCACCAGCGGGCCGCCGAGTGGGGCGATACGCTGCACGGCGCCCTGCCACACCACGCCGCGCCGGATCATGCCGAGGTGGGCGTCCCAGAACTCGCGGGCGTCCGCGCTCAGGTCTTGGCGCAGAACCTCGTAGATCCGGAGACGGGCTCCGGCCGGATCACCGCCGAATTCGCGTACGCCGAGGAAGAGCTCCAGGTCGGTACGCGTGAGGGTGGCGACCGCGGCCACCTTGAGCGCGGCCAGGTGGAGCTGTGGCCAGGCCAAGTCCACCGCGACGACCTCGGCGGGGTCGTGAACGAGCAGATTGAGTGGGGTGTCCCCGGCCGAGGCGAGGCAGAGAATGCGGTCTCCGGGCAGCGGGCGCAACGCGCGCGACACCGTCCGGTGGTCATCCAGGGTAATACTGAAGGTGATGGGACTGAGCAGCGCGTTCATCCGGGCGAACATGCGCCGTGACCAGTGCGGCGCGGTACTCATGATGGTGACACCCCGTTCGCGACCATCCGCAGCAGCCATCGCCCCGGCCCGCGTTCGCCGTAGCCAAGGCGGTATGCGGCCCGTTCCGCCAGGTTGCCGAGCGGCGTGGCCCAACCGAAGAAGTCCACGTAGGCCAGGTCCAGCCCACGGTACGGCGCCAGGACGTTCGGGAACACCAGGCACCGGTCCCGGCGGTCGAACCGGCAGCTCAGGTCCAGGCCGACCGAGTACTTGTCCGCGAGCCACCGTGCCGTGGCAAGCAGCAGCAGCAGCGGAAGCCCTCGCTCGCTTATCAGGCCGCGTTCGACCGGCAGCCTGTACGGTGCTCCGACGATCCGGCTCTGCCACAGTGCCGGCACGGAGATCGGACCGAGCTGCGGGAAGTCCACGTCGACCAGCCGGGACACCTCCGGCATGAGGTGCAGCATTGTCCGCTCGGCGTAGAACGCGCCGAGCAGTTCGTCGCGCCGGGTCGACCCGATCTGCGGTACGCCGGTGGCCAGCAGGGTGCGGGCCCGCACCAAGTCGATGTCACGCAGCCACGGCCGGCACGTCTCGTGGAACCGCGATATCCGTGGCCGCAGGGACCGGGTAGGCGCGAACGGGCTGTCCGTGAGCGGCAGCCTGCGAAGCATTGTGACGTAACGCGGCTCCCGGATTCGACCGCGCAGCGCCTCGCGCAGATCGGTCACCTTGAGCACCTTCAGCACATACGGTCCCGTCGGCCCCGCGCCGTGGCCGACCATCCCGGAAGCGCCCGGCTGGATCGTCGAAAAGTCGACCATCTGCGGCTCGGCCCGGCCCTCGATCCGGACCGCGAGGCGGATGCCGCTCATCGCATGCCCAGCACGGCCGGAGCCCGCCGCCAGCGAGGGATGGCCCGGGCGGCCTCGGCGTGCGCCGATCGCCACAGGTCGTGCAGGGTCGCGGTGACCTCGCCGCTCGTGCTGTGCGGTCCGATGCCGAGGCGGTCCACCCGGACCGGTGCTGGGGCGTAGAGCGACATGGGCCCGGACAACTCCACGACCGCCCGGGCCAACGCGCGGATCCACGGGCGCCGGCGGAACAGGGCGGAGGCCGCCAGGTGGGCGTCGCTCATCCCGTAAACGAGCGGGACCACGGACGGTACGTCGCCGGCCGGCTCCGACCGCAGGCGCCGGACCAACCAACCCAGTCCCGGTTGCCAAGGGCTGCCCGGATGCATGACCCCGGCGGGAAACATGTGTACCCCCGCACCCCCGCTGATCAGGTCAGCGGCCCTACGGAGCGTGGCCAGGTTGCGGCGCGGGCCGCCACCGTCCGCGGGCCGGGGCCAGATCGCCTCTTCGACGGCCCGAAGCATCCGTTCCCGCAAGGGCCGTCCGGCGGCTGGTGCGTCATCCGCCGCGTTGTCGAGCGTGAGCAGCACCGAGGCGAGCCCCGGGCTGGCGGTGGCCACGAACGTCCCGGCCAGGTGATACAAATCGGGACGGGCGGCCAGCGAGCTGAAGACCGCCGCCTCTAGGCCGGTGACGTGGTTGCCGAACGCCAGGAACGGGCTCTCCTCCATCAGGTCCCACACGCGGGGGTGGACCACCACGACGGGATCGATCTCCCACCGTCGCATAGCCACCCGGCAGGCGGGCCCGATGCCCAGCCGTGCCACTTCGTCGCCCAGCCGGGTCAGCTCGGTGCAGACGTCCTCAATCGGAATGCTCGCCTCGATGGGAGCGGCGGCAATCGCATATCGCAGGCTGCGTCGGCGCAGCAGCCGGTGGACGGCGAGCGCTGGCCGCAGTCCTCCCTCGCGGAACGCGGACGCCAGTACGTCGAGCTGACCCATGCGCCCATGGCATCGCCTCACCAGCACGCCGGCAAGGCGTTCGGAAGACACCCGTACAGGTCCGTACAGGCTTGATGCCGCCAGCCGGCGCCGTTGCGTTGTGGGATCGGCAGACGTGTCGAACCCTTCTCGGGTTCGAGGTCAGATCGCCTGGGCGAGTTCGGTAAACGCTGCGGCGACCCGTGTAGCCGGCGGGGCGTCGACGGCGAGTTCGTAGTGTCCGCGGCGGAGGTTCTGCATGAACGCGTGCCCAGCGATGATCACCTGTGCCGTCTTGTCCGTCCGTAGACCGCGCATCGGTCTCAACCGGTGTTTCAGCTGGCTGTGATCAGCCTCGATCGGATTGTTGGCGTACCGCTCGACGTGGTGCCACGCCTGCGGGATCAGCTCATCCAGGACGCCGGGGTAGACCGCTGCGGCGTCGGTGACCACCTCCGCGGGTGTCACCTTCAACGTCGACAGCGCCCGGCGGAAGAACCGCCGGGCCGCGTCGGCGTCGCGACGTGCCGAGACCAGCACGTCGATGACCTGCCCGTACTGGTCGACTGCCCGGTACACGTAGCGCCATACCCCGTTGACCTTGACGTAGGTCTCGTCGACGAGCCACCTGTCGCTTGGCGAGTGGCGGCAGAACCGGGCGGCGTCGGCCAGCAGCGGCGTGAACCGCTGCACCCACCGGTAGACGGTGACGTGATCGACCTCGACGCCACGTTCGACCAGCAGTTCCTCAACGTCGCGATACGAGAGGTTGAAGCGCAGATACCAGCGGACCGCGACGACGATCACCTCCGCAGGGAAACGGAACCCGACGAACGCCGACTTCGGAGGCAGCCACGGGCCGGGACGGGTCGATGACTTCACTGCTCAAGCCTGCCTCGATCTTGCCAACGCTCAATGCAACAGTGCCCGTTCCCGCGCCTCGTAGCAGGGCATGGAACCCGCCATGCCCGGAAGGCCTCGACAAAACCGCATGGAAGATCGTCATCCGGGAGGCCCCCGGATTGATCGGCGTAGGGAGACGACTTTTTCCCTTTGCCGACGCCCCCAGCATCAAGACGTGGATCCCGAAGGGAATCGGCCACAACGCTTGACTGTGCCGGGTAGTTCAAGAGCATCGTCGTGCGCAGTTTCGCCGGCTGACCGGTCGCCGGCCTACGACGTGCGGCGCCGTAGGACGACGGCCCGGCCGGAACGGCCGGGCCGTCGTCGGCCGGGTGCCCGGGGGAGTTGACGGCCAGCGGGATGCTGGTCAGGTGATGGCGAAGATGATGGCCCGGCCCTCCCGGGCCGCGGCGGCGAAGAAGTCGTCGATGCCGCCGTCGCCCTCGGCGTCGGGCCCGTCGTGCTCGGGGTCGGCGTGCCCGGCGTCGTCGGTCTGGCCGGCGGCGAGCCGGGCGACCTCCGCCGGGTCGAGGACGAACGCCGGACCGTACCCGAGTTCGACGTCGAGGGTGTCGTCGGTGCCGTGGACCGCGTAGGACAACCAGGACCGCTCCTCGGCGAACGGTGGGTGCTCCGCCTGGATGGCCTCGGCGATCGCGGACAGGATCCGGTAGTCGCTGCCGAAGGCGTCGCGGTCCGGGTCGAACCCGGTGAGCGGGGCGGCGTCGTCGGGCCCGTCGAACAGCCTCTCGGTGAGTGCGGGGCGGGCCCGGAGGATGGCCAGCAGGTCTGGGCTGATCTTGGCCATCGTCATCCACATCGACGTGCCGGCGGAGCATACTGCCACCCTGCGACAGCGTCGGGCGGGCCGGCGAGAGTATTGACATTCGTCTAACTAGTCGTTCCTCGCTCCATCTGACGGTGACGGGTCCCGCCGGACGTATCAACCGCGCCGCGCCGCGCTCCTGAACAACGTCATCGCGTCGGCCCGGTAGGCGACAACGCCGGGTCGGCGGTCCCTCGACGATGGGAGAAGCCTGTCATGGGCAACGTAGGAAGACGTGTCCGCCGCTCGGCGCTGGCCGTGCTCACTGGCACGGCGCTGGCCGCCCTGCTGGCGGTCACCACGGCCGCCGCCGCGCCGGTCGAGGCGCGGCAGGACAAGGCCGCAGCGGCCCGCACCGACGTCTACATCCGGGACGTCGCCGCCGATGTCGGCGTCCAGCCCCACTCGTTCAACCCGCTGTGGGCCAGCCCCGACATCAAGGTCTGCCCGACCGCCGTCGAGTGTGCCGTCAGCCAGAACCCGATCGTCGGCGTCACCAACTACATCTTCGTTAAGCTGCGTAACCCCGGCCCGTACGGTTCCGGCACCGGCAGCGGCGTGCTGCGGGTTTACCGGACAACGCCGGGTGGCGGTGCCGTCTGGCCGACGCACTGGACCCAGATCGGCGCGATGAACGTGACCGTCTTCGCCGGCACCACGACCGTGACGATCCCGTGGACCGGTGTGCCCGGGCCGGGCCACTTCTGCCTCCTGGCCAGGTGGGTGTCGGCCACGGATCCGATGACCTTCGAGGGTCCGGACATCAGCACCAACACCCGCAACAACAACAACATCGCCTGGCGCAACGTCGACTCGGTGCGGCTCGTCGCGGGCGGGACGCCGGTCGTGCGGCCGTTCGCCATCGGCAACTCGCTCAAGGTGGCGACCAAGAACGACCTGGTCTTCACGCAGCCGGGGGAGCCGATCCAGGGCGTGGGCGGGCGGGTCGTCGTCGACCTCGGGCCGACCCTGTTCGAGCGGTGGCAGGCCGGCGGCAAGGTCGGCACCGGCGTACGCGAGGTCGGCAAGAACCAGTTGGAGGTCGTCGAACCGGCGAAGGCCAGCCTCGGCAACCTGCTGCTGGAACCGGGTGAGCGGGTCGAGTTCTCCCTCACCTTCGCGGCCGAGGTCGCCTCGGACAAGGAGTTCGCGCTCGACGTGACCCAGTTCGGCCCGGACACGAGCGGGGCGGAGCGGACCGACCTCGGTGGTGTGGAGTACCTGATCAGCGTCGGGCGGCAGTAGCCCCGGCCACCAGCGGGGGTCGTGGGCCTGGGCAGCCCGCGACCCCCGTCGCCGCGCGCTCGCCGGGACGGTCCGGGCGTCCCGGGTGCGCCGCCGTCCCGGGTGGACGGTGGGTCAGCGCAGCGAGACCCAGGTGGTGGCCACCGCGTAGCCGTCGGTGTGGGCGCGCAGCCGGACCGGGCCGGGCGGGGGAGCGCCCAGCGAGAAGAAGCCCACCGCGTCGACCGGCGCCTCCGCGTACGTGCCTGAGGCGGTCTGCGCGGACACCCGCCCACCCCGGGGCGGGGAGAGTTGACCGACGATGCCGGCGTCGGTCACCTCGATCTCCAGCGCCACCCCGGCACTGCGGAACGACAGCGTCCGCGTCGACCCGGCCGACCGGGTCAGCGCCGGCGCCGCGTCGCACGCCGAGTCGAACGTCAGCTCGGCGAGCGCCACCTCCGCGTCGACGTTTCGCCAGGCGAACGCCGCCCGCGCGGCGGTCAGGAACTCCTCCGGGACCGACCCGACCTCCCGCAGCGCCGCACCCAGCTCGGCGGTCAGGGCCGCGTCATCGGCCGGCGGCAACGGCTCCATCGCGTTCACCTCCGTTCGTCCGGGTCGCGGCCGTTCCGAGGAACGGGGCGAGCGCCGGGCAGTCCCGTAGCCGGCGCAGGCATCTGGCCTGGGTCGGCCCGATGCTGCCGACCGGCACGCTCAGCCGTTCGGCGATCTCCCGGTAGCTGGCCGGCGGGTCGGCGGTCAACAGGGCCAGCAGCTTCTGGCAGCGCGGCGGCAGCTGCGCGAAGCCCTCCCGCAGTGCCTGCCGCCGCTCCGCGCGCAGCAGTTCCTCGTCGGGGGCCGCCACGTCCGCCGTGCGGGAGAAGCCATGGTACGCGTCCAGCGCGTCGTCGTACGGGTCGAAGGGCTGGGTGCGGCGGCCGAGGCGGGACAGCCGGTAGCACTCGCGCCGGGCCGTGGTCGCCAGCCAGGAGGCGAGGGCCTGCGGGTCGCGTACCCGGCTCAGCTGCTCGACGAGACGCAGCCAGACGGTCTGGTTGACGTCGGCGGCGTCGGCGCGGCTCAGGTCGTACGACCGGATCACCGAGTAGACGAGCGGGGTGTACCGGTGGACCAGCTCCACCCACGCCGACTCGTCCCCGCCCGCCGCGGCGGTCACCAGGTCGGTCGCGCTCGGGTCGGTCACGGCGACGCCGTCCGCCGGCTGGTGCGGCACTGCTCCGTCGCTCGCGGCCGCTCGTTCCCGCCGCCGCAACGCTGCGCCCGGCGCCGGCCGGGACCACCGCACGGTGCTGCTGATTCGCTCGCGGCCCGCTCGCTCATCCGACGAGCACGCCGTAGTCGGGGTGCCAGCGCGGCGCCGCGAGCAGCGCCAGCCGGGCCGCGTCGGCGCTCAGGCCGCCGGCGGTCATCAGGGCGGCGAGCCGACCGGAGACGTGCGCCGTGGCGAACGAGGTACCGGCCCAGGCGGCGAAGCCGTAGAACACCCGGGTCGGCAGGCCCGGCAGCGGCAACTGCCCCTCGACGTACGTGCTGTGGCGCTCGCCGACCGCACAGACGTCGATCCATGGCCCGTACCCGCTGTAGGTGGCTGGCACCACGCCACCGGAGCCCTGGCTGACCGCCGCCACCGCGACGACCTGGCCCAGCGCGGCGGGCCAGATCGGCCGGCTGGTGCCGGCGTTGCCCGCCGCCGCGACCACGGCGCTCGTCGCGGGTAGCGCGGCCACGGCGTTGGCCAGGGGCAGCGACGGCTTGTCGTCCTGGGTGAACCCGCCCAGGGACAGGTTGACCACGGATACCGCCGGCGCGAGTCGGGCCGTCGCGGCCACCACCGACGCCTCGTCGCCGAGGCCGGTGGCGGTCAGCGCCTGCTCCGGGTCGACCCGGACCCCCGGCGCGGCCTGCCGCACCACCCCGGCGACGAAGGTGCCGTGCCCGCCCTGCGGGGCGAGCACGTCGGTGTACAGGTAGAGCGGGTCCTCGTCGTCGACCTCCGGCAGGTACGCCCCGCCGAGCCACTGCGGGTGGTAGCCGCCGGCCTGCCGCCACATGCCGGTGTCGCAGATCCCGACGGTCACCCCGGCGCCCTCACCCAGCCGGGCCGGGTCCGGCGGAGGCAGCGCGGCGACCGTCGTGGGCGGGCTGCCCGGGTTGCCCATGATGTTGCCGAGGCCCAGCAGCACGTGGTGCGGCTGCACCTTCGGCACCGGCTGCCCCGGCCACTGCTGGTGGTCGCGCAGCTTGGTCACGAGCGCGGGAACGTCGGTCTCCCGGTCGAAGAGCAGCCGGGTGACCCCGGCGAAGCCGTCGCCCGCGGCCACCACGTGGCCGCGGGCACGCAGCCAGGCGGTGACCCGCTGGGCGTCGGCGTCGGCGGCGAGCAGCTGCCGTGGCCGGTAGAGGAACTCCCGGCCCGGTGTGGTGTGCCGGCGGACGTTTTTGTCGGCAGCCAGCGCCTCGTCGAAGGCGCGCTGGTAGGCGGCGTCGTCCGCGCCGTCGGCGCGGGCCGGGGCCGCACGGGACCCGGCGGCGAACGACGCTACGGCGGCCAGCGCGGACGCGGCCAGCAGTCGCCGTCGGGACAGTTGGCCGGCCGGGCGCGGCGCGGCGGAATGGTCAGGCGACACGGGTCCTCCATGCGGTCGGCAGAAGCGCCCGCCACTGGCCGGCGTGGCCACGTTTCCCGGGTGTCGTCGATTCTTCCAAAGCATAGTCGCATGTCAATGGCTTTAATGGTTGGCGCAGATTCCCGACAAGCTCGCACAGACATTGACGGCTGGGCATCAGTTCGGGGACTCTGTGGGGCATGCCCGACAGCACCGGTTCCGGTGCCGGCACGGCCCAGGCGGCGCTTGACGCCGTCCAGCGCTACCCGCGCGAGGCGATCGCGATCGCCCAGCGGGTGCTGGCCGCCGGGCCCGCGGCCGGGGCCGACGAGCGCTCCACCGCCGAGCGGGCCGTCGGTCTGGCCCTGCGGGAGCTCAACGACCTGCCCGGCGCGCTGCGCCACCTGCGCCGCGCGGTCCGGGCCGCCGGCACGCCCCGGACCCGAGCGTTGGCCCGGATGAGCCTGGGCTACGTGTTGGCCAACGCCGGCCACACCGCTGCGGCGCTGCGCGCGGTGACCGCCGCGCTGCCGCAGCTCGTCGGCGCCGACGCGGGGCGGGCCCGGATGCAGCGGGGCGTGGTGCTGCACTACCGAGGTCGCTACGACGAGGCGGTACGCGACTACGGCTTGGCCGTCGACATCGCCCTGCGCGAGGGTGATCTGTTGCTGGAGGCGCGGGCGCGCAACAACCGGGGGCTGCTCAACGCCCACCGGGGCGCCGCCGGCGGCACCGACGACGACCTTTCCCGCGCGGCAGCCGCCTTCCAACGGCTGGGCCTGGACCTCGCGGCGGCCGACGCTCGGTGGAACTGCGGCATCGCGGCCGGCCAGCGCGGCGACATCGCCGGCGCGCTGCGCTGCTTCGCCACCGTCGACGAGGAGTACCGGCGGCTCGCCGTACCCCGGCCGGCGCTGCTGCTGGACCGCGTCGAGCTGCTGCTGTCGGTGCCGCTGGTCGACGAGGCGGTGGCGGTCGCGACGGCGGCCGTCCGGGAACTGCGGCGCCGGGGCATGGCCTCCGACCTCGCCGAGGCGCTGCTGGCCCGGGCCCGCGCGGCGCTGCTCGCCGCAGACCTGGACACCGCGACCGAGGCCGCCGCCGCGGCCCGGGCCCGGTTCCGTCGCCAGGGCCGGCGCACCTGGGCTGTCTTCGCCCGGCACGTCGAGCTGCGCGCCGAGTACCGCCGGGGCACCCGCTCGGCACCCCTGTTCACCGCCATGGCGCGTACCGCCGACCAGCTCGACGCCACCGGGTGGCCGGGTCCGGCGCTGACCACCCGGATCGAGGCCGGTCTGGTGGCCGCCGTGCTGGGGCGGCCAGGCCGGGCCCGGAATCTGCTGGCGGTAGCCGCCCGGGCCCGCCGTCGCGGCACCGCCGACCGGCGAGCACAGGGCTGGTACGCCCTGGCCCTGTCGCGCCGGCTCGGCGGGGATGAACCCGGGGCCGCCCGGGCGCTACGCCGCGGGCTGGCCGTGCTCGACCGGCACCGCATGTCGCTCGGCGCCACGGAGCTGCGTGCCCACAGCGGAGCGTACGGTCAGGAACTGGCGGCCGAGGGCCTCGACATCGCGGTCCGGGCGGGCGCGCCGGCGCGGGTCCTGGCGTGGGCGGAGCGGTGGCGGGCCAATGCGCTGCGGGCCCGGCCGGCCCGGCCCCCGGCCGACCCCGAGCTGGTGGCGGCGCTCGCTGAGCTCCGACTGGTCAGCGGCCTGCTCGAAGACGAGGTGCTGGCCGGCCGCCCGGCAACCGCCCTGCGCGGCCGGCAGGCCCGGCTGGAGCAGCGCATCCGGGACCTGGCCCGGCGGGTGCCCGGTGGGGGCGCCGTGCTGGCCCCGCCCGGGGTGGGCGCGCTGGCCGCGCGGCTCGGCTCCCGGGTGCTGGTCGAGCTGGTGGCCCACGGCGACCGGATCCGGGCGGTGCTGGTCCGCGACGGTCGGGCCAGCCTGCACGACCTGGGTCCGCTCGCCGCCGCGGCGGACCTGGCCCGCCGGCACCGGTTCGCCCTGCGCCGGCTGGTCACCACCGGCGACGCGGCCGCCGCGCGGGCGGGGGCCGTTCACGCCGCGGACGCCCTGGACCGGCTGCTGTTCGCCTCGCTGCGGCGGCGGCTGGCCGACCGGGCCCTGGTGATCGTCCCGGTCGGGGCGCTGCACGCGGTGCCCTGGTCGGCGCTGCCCACCTGCGCGGGGCGTCCGGTGACCGTCGCCCCCTCGGCCACCGCCTGGCTCGGGGCGGACCGGCGGGAGCTGCCAGCCGGGCCGCCGGTCCTGGCCGCCGGCCCGCGCCTGCCGGCCGGGCACACCGAGGTATGCCGGCTCGCTCAGGTCCTGCCCGGGGCGCGGCGGCTCACCGGGCCCGACGCCACCGCCGCGGCGTTGACCGCCGCGCTGGACGGGGCGGGGCTGGTGCACATCGCCGCCCACGGCACGTTCCGCGCGGACAACCCGCAGTTCTCCACCCTGGAACTGGCCGACGGGCCGCTGTTCGCCCACGAGTGGGAGGCGGTCGCCCGACCGCCCGGCTGCATGGTGCTCTCCGCCTGTGACTCCGGCCTGACCGGGCTACGCCCCGGCGACGAGGTCATGGGCTTCACCGCGGTGCTCCTGGCGCTCGGCACCCGGTGCCTGATCGCGACCGTGTTGCCCGTGCCGGCCGAGCCCACCACGGCACTGATGCTGGACCTGCACGCGCGGATGCGGGCGGGTGCCGGCCCGGCGCGAGCCCTCGCCGACGCGCAGCGGGCGTTCGGTGCGGCGGGCGACGGTCCCGCCCGGGCCACCGCGGCGGCGTTCGTCTGCTTCGGGGCTGGCTGACCGGAGCGGGAGCGGTCGCCTCAGCCGGCCATGGTCAGCCGCAGCGCGGTGGGCGCGGCGGTGCGCGGTGCGGGCAGGCGCAACGGGCCGGCGCCGGGCACGATGGCGCCGAGCACCCGGGCCCCGACCTGTACCGTGCCAGAACTCGTTCAACGCAACACTCAGCGGCAGACCGCCCGAGCCGTCCTACGGCCTCACCCGCGAATGCATCACCGGCAAGATCCGCGACCAAAGCGCCCCCCGGAGCACGTCAACTGAGAAAACCAGCCCAGAACGTCAGCACCGAGCAGGTTAACTGAGAAAACCAGACCTTCCACTTTCTCACTCGAAGTGATCCGCCCACCTCAGCGCAGTCCGACCGGGTCAGGTGCACTGAGAACGGACAGTTGGACGCAATTCGCAGCCGTTCACGGCCCCTCGTCCGCTGCCGACCTGCTTTCCGACCGCGCCGCGGGGCTGCCGGCTGCGGCCATGCGTGGTCTGCCGGCTCAGCGACTTGGCGGCCCCCGCGCTGACCTCGCCGCAGAGCGCACAGAGGTCGACAGGTGACCGGCTCGGGCTCCAGAGTCACTGCCCCGCCCAGGACGGCCGGCCATCGATTTCGATGACCGGCTCACTGAGAGGACCGCGCTGCGCGTCGATGGTGAGACCAAGCGATCGGGCTCAGCTGCGCGGTCACACTCGTTTTGACAGGGTCACGCGGAGTTGCGCCACTTGCGGCCGTGCCGGCCGATGAGCCGGTCGGCGTCGGTCGGGCCCCAGGAGGCGGCCTCGTAGGTGGGGATCGGCGAGTGGTCCTTCTCCCAGTTGTCGATGATCGGGTCGACGATCCGCCAGCACTGCTGGACCTCGTCGCTGCGGATGAACAGCGACGCGTCACCGATCAGCGCGTCCAGGAGCAGACGTTCGTATGCCTCCGGGGACTCCTCGGCGAACGTCTGGTCGTAGGAGAACTCCATCGTGGCGGTGCGGACCCGGAAGGAGTGGCCCGGCACTTTGGCACCGAAGCGCAGCGAAATGCCCTCGTTCGGCTGGATCCGCAGGATCAGCGCGTCAGCATCGAGTCCGGCGAGCTGGTTGGTCGGGATCGGCAGGTGCGGCGGCCGCTGGAACTGCAGTGCCACCTCGGTGAGCCGGGCCGGCAGGCGCTTGCCGGTGCGTACGTAGAACGGCACCCCGGCCCAGCGCCAGTTGTCCACGTTGAGCCGCATCGCGGTGTAGGTCTCGGTCCGCGACAGGGGGTCGACGCCGGCCTCCTCGCGGTAGCCGGCCATCAGCTCCTCGCGGGTGCCGCCCCGGGTGTATTGTCCCCGGACCGCGGCCTCGGCGATGTCCCGGTCGGTGGGGAGCCGGATCGCCTGCAGCAGCTTCACCTTCTCGTTGCGCAGGCCCTCAGCCTCGAATGAGGCCGGTGGCTCCATCAGTGCCAGCGCGAGAACCTGAAGCACGTGATTCTGCACGATGTCCCGCATCGCGCCGGCGTCCTCGTAGAAGCCGCCGCGGCCGCCGACGCCGAGGGTCTCGGCGACGGTGATCTGCACGTGGTCGACCCAGGAGCGATCCCAGATGGGCTGGAAGATCGGTTCCTCGGTGGTGATCTCTTCGATCCACAGGTCGGCGAGTGTGCTGACGCGGGTCTCCCGGGTGATCTCGTCGTCGTTGGAGGTGGTGCGGTCGCGTAGCTTGACCTTCAGTGCCCGTTCGGCGGCCGGGCCGGTGGTGTCGGTGGTCTCGATGTCGCGGGTCTTGCCGTCGTAGTCGCGGAACCGGGCTCGTGCGCGGAATCGGTTGGGTCCCAGCTTTTGGGTGCGGATCTTGCCCCAGGTGCCGATGGGTAGTTCAGGTCGGGCCATGGGGTCAGCGCTCCGTGTCGGTGTGTTCGTCGAGCCAGCGTTCGACTTCGCTGCGCCGGTATCGCACGGTGTTGCCGACGCGGATGGCGCGGGGTCCCTTGCCTCGGCTGGAAGGCGAGGGTGCGGATTGGGTGACGCTCATCGGACCTTGCTTACGACCTCGTGCACGGTTGTCGGGAGGGCCGGTCACCTCATCGGCGGTGAGGTGCGGCTGGTAGCGCCTTGAGTGGCTTGGTGGCGTTCTCGGTCCGGTCGGTGTGTTGGTGGTCCGACAGCAGGCCGGCGATCGCGCGGATGGTGGCGTCGAAGTGTTCGCGTCGGCCGTGGTAGCGGGCCAGGATCCGCCAGTTCTTTAGGTGTCCAATGACATGCTCGACGCGGATTCGCTGCGACGAGTGCCGTTTGCGGGCCGCGTCGTGCGCGGCGATGACGCTTGGCGGCAGTGACTTCTGGTGTTTGCGCGGCTTGGGCTTCGGTGTGATCACCACGTCGGCGGTGTCGGCGCCCAAGCCCTGGTAGCCGGCGTCGGCGAGGACCTGAACCCCGAGCGGCGCGTGGAGCAGGAGGTCGACAAGGCCGGCGGTCCGCGCTTGGGTGAGGTCGTGCATCGAGCCTGGCCGAGTCTCGCCGCAGAACAGCAGCCGACCAGCCGGATCGCAGATCACCAGGGCCTTCATCGTGTTCAGCCGCGCTTTGCCGGATACGAAGCGGTCCCTACCCGCCCGGCCCTCGACCGGTCGGCGGACCCGCACCTCGGTGGCGTCCAATCAACGCTTGCGGGTGCTGACCCAGATACCCGACCACATCGGCGAGTGTGCGCAGCCGGACTCCGTCGTGCACCCGGCAACCCCGCTCGGCCAGCAGCGGCCGCACCTCGGCCACGCTGCGGGTGACCGTCGAGCGGTGCACCCCAAACCAGGCGGCTACCACGTCATGGGTCAACCCGTGCCGCAGGTGCACCAGCGTGGCCAGCAACCGGTCGGCGAACCCGAACCGATGCTTCGCACCCGCGCCAACACGGCGACGACGCGTTCGCGTCGCCAGCCGATCACGGTGGCGGGCCTGCCACCGCGGTCCCAACTCCGCGACCAGGCCCGCTATCACCTGCCGGGACAGACCTGTCATCCGAGGATTCATCATGATCGCAGCACCAACCATGATGCCAACAACGATCATCGATGCTCAAGGACTCGCAACCGTGCACGAGGTCGTTAGGCGTCCTCATCTCGACCGTCTCACCAGTTCAGACTGGTTCAGGAGGTTCCGCGTTCTGCTGAGCGTGGCCTTGGCCGTGGCCAGCCAGTAGGGCGAATGAACCTCGGTCCAGATGGCCACCGCCACCTCGGCACGGCGTTGGGCGAGGTCCGGTCTTCCGGCGGACAACTGAGCTTCGGCCAGGCAGTGCAACGCGGCCGCCTCCCCCCAGCGGTTCGCCGCGGCACGGTAGACCCAGAGGCATTCGGCCAGCACGCGCCGGCCCTCGACCTCCTTGCCCTGTCTGACGAGGACGTCACCGAGCCAGCACCTGGCGTGCGTCGCGCTCAACTGGTCGCCCAGCGACAGGCTGATCCGCTCGGCGGTGCGGTAGTGCCGTTCGGCGGCGGTGTAGTCGCCGCGCAGCCGGCTGACCTGCCCGAGGCAGCGCCACGCCTGCGCCTGCCCCGGCAGGTAGCCGATGGCCTCGCTGCGCCGCAGGCTCTCGTCGAACACCGCCACCGCTTCGTCGCGGCGTCCCTGCTCCATCAGCGTGACACCAAGGCCGGTCGTCGCGTAGATCAGGCAGTTGTCATTGCCGGCGGCTTCCGCGAGGTGGATGGCCCTGACGAAATGTTCCTTCGCTTCGGCGTACCTGCTCTGCAAACGGTAGAGGTAGGCCAACCCAGCCGAGGTGCTGGCGATGCGCGCCTTGTCGGAGGGATCAAGCATCCCGATCGCTGCGCGGTAGTGGCGTTCCGCTGCCGGGTAGTCGTCCACGATCGTCGACAGTTCACCCAGGTTGCGCCGCAGGCTGGCCCCGACCGGGCCACCAGCCACCGACCCCATCGCGCGGCTGTGCAGGTGCAGCCAGTCGTCGAAGTAGCCCGACAGCTGCATGAATGGCGCAAGGGCCACGATCAGGCCAGCTGCAGGAAGCGGCACGGACGGAAGCATGTCTTCGGCGAGCGTCTTGAGGAAACCGTACTCGTCCCGGAACCAGGCAAGCGGGTCGTCCAGCACCGCGTCACGTGTCTGGACGCTGAACGACCAGGGCGGGGCAGCGAACGGCACCTCGTCGAAGTCCGTGTTGATCCGGATGCCGGCGGCGCACGCCAGGCCCAACGCCCCGCCGAGCATCCGCAGCCTCGCCCGCTCCGTCTGGACCGGCGTGAGGATCTGCGCCGCCTTGTCCCGTGCGAACGTGGCGACCAGGTCGTGCATCCGGTAGCGCGGTGCCGCGTTGCCGGTGTAGCGCACGAACAGCAGATGCAACTCCGCCAGGTCGTCGAGGAGCTTCGTCGCGTCGGCCGGCGAGATGTCCATCAGGGCCGCGAGTGCCCACGGGGCGACGTCGACTGTGTTGATCTGTGCCAGATAGGACAGCGTCTCCTGCTGGTTTTTGGACAGCGCCGCATACGTCAGCTCGATGCTGGCACGTACCGCCACATCGCCCACCGTCAGCTCATCAAGCTTTCGATGCTCGTCGGCGAGGGCTCTGGCCAGAGCGCCCAGAGGCATGTCCGGGCGAGCGGCCAGGCGGGCCCCGGCGATCCACACGGCCAGCGGAAGCCGGTCGCAGCGGTTGACGATCTGGAACGCGGAGGATTGTTCCCGGGCGACCCGCTCCTCACCGATCATGCGTTTGACCATCTCCAACGCTTCCGGCTCGCTGAGCAGCCTCAGCGGCACCCGAGAGCCGTCCAGCCCGGGTAGGACGCTCCGGCTGGTGACGATGGTGGCGGTCTTCGACCCCGAGGCGATCAGAGCCTGGACATCCCGGCCCGCGGCGGCGTTGTCGAGAACGATGAGCACGCTTCGCTGGGCGAGCAGGCTGCGGTAGAGGTTGATGCGCTCCTCGAGCGCGGCGGGCACGGAGTGGCTGCTGACGCCGAGGGCGCGGAGGAAGACACCGAGAACGTGCCAGGAGACGCCCGACTGGGGGTGCGGGCCACGCAGATCGGCGAACAGTTGTCCGTCCGGAAAATGCTCGACGGCCAGTTGCGCCAGCCGGACCGCGAGGGTCGTCTTTCCCACCCCGGCCGGGCCGGTGATCACTACCGTACGCGCGCTCTGCCCGTCGGCGCGCAGGATGTGCCCAGCTCGGGTTAGTTCCGCCTTCCGCCCCACAAACGAGGTCGGCCCACTCGGCAGCAGATACGGTGTGACCAGGTCCGCCCTGGTGGTGGCGGCACCGGCAGCGGCGGCGGCCTCCCCCGCGACCTCCAACTGAGCCAGCTGACGACGCAGGCGTACCCATTCAACCACCTCGTTCGGCGGCAGTTCACACGCCTCCGCGATGGCGATCACGATGTCCAGGGACGGCAGTGTCGGTCGAGCGAGCGCCGAAGCCAGGGTGCTCGCGGGCAGGACTCGCCCTCTCTCCCGGGCCAGACGGGTCAGATCCCGGAAGGAGCGCCCCGACCAGGCTTTCAGCTGGCGGAGCGCTGCCACATATTCCTCTGCGGTGGTCGCCGTGCTGGGTACCGGTGCTCGATCTGGCACGGTGGGGAGTGTAACTGGCTCGATTTACCTTGCGATCGTGTTGAGCTCGTTGGTCGGGTGATTCAGGAAGCCCTCGGGCGCGTGTCGTCGCCGGGATCAGACGCCGCAGGCCAACGTGGTCGTCGATGTCTTGGACGCTCCGGTGGCGGCGTTGTAGATCGCACCCTTGAACGTGTGGCTGGCCGTACCCGAGCACGTGTGACTTGTAGAGCGGCTCCTGTTGCCACTGAAGCTGGAGTAGTTCAGCAACTGCCAGCTCGCGCCGTTCCAGACGTAGAGCTGCGTCTCCCAGCTGGAGGAGCTGCCGCAACCCGACGTGGTACCCGTGGTGACAGCACTTCCGGAGCTATTGACCGGCGTCGAGATGGTCCAACTGCAGGCCGCCTGGGCGGGCAGGACGGCGGCCAGCGACGCCCCGACCCCCAGCACGGACGCCCCCGCCACCACGACCCCCCGTTGCCACAAAGTGCGCGTCATGGTCGATCCCTTTCAGATAGCTGCTCGGTATTCACGGTCGGACAAAACTCGAATCAGTTGATCGGCGACGTGTCCAACACCCGCGCCGCGTTGCGTGCTCGCGTGCGCAGAAGCACGGACGCCGTTTCGACGTCGGATCCGTGCTCCGCGAGAATGTCATTCTCGAACTCGGCGATCAGATACCTGAGGACGCCGGTCAGATTGGTCTCGGTGCGGCAGGCGCGGTCAGTGACCACGACGGCGACCTCCTCGCTGGACGGCGGCGTGCTCGGCTGCGCACCCCGGGCGTTCCACCGTGGGTCGGAGGCCGCGGCGTCCGGATCGCGGTAGTGGTGGCCGTCCCGGGCCATGCACTCGCTCCACGCCCGCAGCACCGACCGGTAGCGCGCGTCGGCCATGGCTCGGTCCGCAGCCTGGCTCTCAAACCATTCGAAGGTGAGGTGTGGCTCCACGGTGGGGTCGACCGCGGCGAGGACAGGTCGCTCCGCGGTGCCGTTTATCTCACGCTCGGCGGCACCGTCGCAGCCTCCGGTAGGCACGGCCAACGCACCATGCGAGGCGGTCTGGCCGAAGTAGACCGCGGTCTGCTCGGCGGGGATCAGCAGGTGCCTCCTACCCCTTCGGGCGGCGGCGGACATGTCGTCGGCGAAACCTGGTGGGCCTACGTAGCCGTACTCGCGTACGTCGTACATTCCCTGCCAGTAGAGCTGCGTCGCGTGCACCGGATATTTCAGCGGCGACGCCTGGGGCACGTCCAGTCGCAGGCCGAACCCCGCCATACACTTCTCAATCAGCTTGTAGAGCGCGCGCGACACCTGGACGCCACCCTCCGGTGAGAGCTCGTACCTGTCGAACGGCAGGCTGAGATCCACCGCCACGCCGGGCTCGTGGGATATCAGCGGCACGGATGGCACCTCCGCCTCGGGCGCGGAACAGCCCACCAGCAGGATGGCCAGCAGGGCCAGCGCCACAATGCGTCTCAGCCACGACATCGTCGCTCCCTCGAATCGAGGTGGCCTGCCCCGTACGGGACAGGGCAGGCCACCAACCACTACTTCCAGGTGGACGCGCCGCCGTAGTAGACGGTGCCGGAGCCCGGGTTGCGGCTGTACTTGGCCTGCACGATCGAGGTCTCCGTGTCCCGAACCCCGGCGGTGTAGTCCGGGGACCAGCCGGTGCTGCCGTCGCGCCGCCCACACTGGTAGAGGCTGTTGTTCGGGGTGTACTTCCAGATCAGCGCCACCAGGCCGCTGAACTCGGGGTTGTAGACCTTCGCCCAGGCGAACCAACGTCCGGAGTACTGGCCCTGGTTCACGCGGATGTAGGCGCCGCCCGCGCCCGGGATGGTGTACTGGGTGCCCGAGACGGCGGTGATGTTGCTGGCCAGGTTGGGATTGGACAGCCAGTTCCCGCAGAACGTCGGTTCGTCCGCCATCGCCGGCGGCGCTGCCGCGAAGGTGGCACCGGCTACCGCGAGAAGTCCCGCCATCACTATTGTCGCGAACCTTCTGCGCATCACTGCTCCCCTTCGTCGCAAACTTGCGGTGGTCGGGCTTAGCCCGCCGCCGTGACTGGGGAACAGTTTTGCCGCTGCCTGAGCCCTGGAGAGCTGTCCCGGACGACTCCGGACGGTCTCGGACGATCTCGAACGGAGTCCGGTGCCCGGACCCGGTCACCGCCGAGCTGGCCGCGGCCGGCGTGAAGACCGTGAAGAAGCCAAAGGAGTGGCCGCACAAGGGCCAGATGGTGCGCGTCGACCAGCTGGAGACGGCCGATGGCGAAAAGGCCGACCCGGAGGCGGTGAAGGCGCTCGACGGGTGCGCCGCCGTCATCGAGGAGCGGTGGGACTCGAAACGCATTCGTCGTTGCCGCATGGCCGACTGCCGTCAACGAAGATCGATCCGAGTGGCATCCCTGGGGGTGCCGGCCTGCCGTTGTTAGAACGGCTATCCCACGGGAAGCGCCCTGACCAGGCACTTCTGGCTGGTGACCTCTTCGGCTCCGCCGAAGAGGTCACCACCGTAGCTAGACTTGCGCGAGCTTCAGAGTTGCGCTGAGCGTCATCGGCGGTGGGGCAATGGGTGTGTCGCCCCCCGACACGACCCCCCTCGTTCACGGCCAGATTGTCGCAGCGGGGAGGGGCGCGCCGTTCCCTTGGTGACGGGTGTTTCGCTGATGGGGGAGCGGGACGCCGTGGACCTGGCGACGCCCGGTCGGCCCCCGTTTACCCCCCGAAAAACCCCGCCCGTGGTTGACAACCAGTGACAAGCAACGACCATCGCCTGAACGCGTCTGCGCAGCTCAGCGCCCATCCCTGACAACCGATGACAAGGTTGGGGTGGTTACGGATGGTAACAAGGGGTTCTGACAAGCAATGACAAGCCCTGAACGAGGCTCGACAAGAGGTTGTCTTGGGTTCAAGTCACTCGTTTCCCTGAGCGCTTGATGCCGGGTCGGCGCCGCGGAAGGCGCGTCGCGACGAGCTTGGCCGCAGCGCACTGCAGCGAGCGAACGCCGCGGCCCAGCTTAGATGGGCCGCCGGGAGGCGGTTCAGGTGCTGTACTGCCGACGTAGCGAGCAATCTCGGTGGGTCGTCTTCGAAGGTGGTTGAGGCTGGCCACCGCCGTATCTTTGGTCCACACAACCACGAGACTCAGCGGTGGCTGCTCCATGCCCACGGACAAAACCACACCGCCACAGCAGGTCAGAACGGATGTCCTGCTGGGAGTACTAGCTTTCCTGCCCGCCGTCAAACGGGCGGAGACCCGCCAGCGGAAGATCGGCGAGTTCGTCGCGATGCTCGCCCGGCAGGAGACGATCCACCCGCAGAAGGCCAGGCCCGCCATGTCGCCGTGATCGACCGCCGGCCGGGCCGGGCAGGGTGCCTCGGCCACCGCGCGGCGAACCGTCCGGGCCGGCGGTCACCGGCCGGCCCGGACGGTTCGCCGCCGGGCCTACTGCTCCAGCGTCGGGTAGTCGGTGTAGCCACGCGGGCCCGGCGTGTAGAAGGTGCTCTGGTCCGGCTCGTTCAGCGGCGCGCCGATCTCCCACCGGCGGGGCAGGTCCGGGTTGGCCAGGAAATTCCGGCCGACCGCGACCAGGTCGCCAAGGCCACCGTCGACGATGCGCTCCGCGTCCGCCCGGGTGGTCACCGAGGCGAAGCCGTCGTTGGCGATGAACGGACCCCCGAACCGGCGCCGCAGGTCGACGATCAGGTCGCTCGTCGGGTCGGCCAGGGCGTGCAGGTAGGCCAGGCCGAGCGGCGCGATCGCGTCGACCAGCGCGCCATAGGTGGCGGCCACGTCGGCCGCGTCCTCCTCCACCACGCCCTGGATGTTGTGCGAGGGCGAGATCCGGATGCCGACCCGGTCGGCGCCGACCGCCTCGACGACGGCCCGGGTCACCTCGATCACCAGCCGGGCGCGGGCCTCCGGGGAGCCGCCGTACCCGTCGGTCCGCAGGTTGCTCGACGGCGCCAGGAACTGGTGCAGCAGGTAGCCGTTGGCGGCGTGCAGCTCCACCCCGTCCAGGCCGGCATCGACGGCGTTGCGCGCCGCCCGGACGAACTCCTCGACGATCCCCGGCAGCTCGTCGCCGCGCAACTCCCGCGGCACCGGGTACGCCTTCATCCCGTCGCGGGTGAAGATCTCGCCCGGGGCGGCGATGGCACTGGGCGCCACCGACTCCAGGCCGCCCTTGTTGTCGGGGTGGCCGATCCGACCCACGTGCATCAGCTGCATGACGATCTTTCCGCCGCCCGCGTGCACGGCGTCGGCGACGGCCCGCCAGCCCTCGACCTGCTCGGCAGAGTGGATGCCCGGCGTGTCCGCGTAGCCCTGGCCGACGGCACTGGGCTGGGTGCCCTCGGTGATGATCAGGCCGGCCGGGGCGCGTTGGCCGTAGTAGGTCGCGGAGATCTCCTGCGGCACCTGACCCTCGCCCGCGCGGTTGCGCGTCAACGGTGCCATCACGATCCGGTTGGTCAGTTCCAGCTTGCCCAGGGTGAACGGGCTGAACAGGGCTGTCATCGTGTCTCCGCTTCGTCGTCGAACGGACGTCTTGGGTACGCTGGCGTCCCGGCACTGATCAACTGGATAGCTCGGCCGACGATTCCCGGACGCGCCGTGACGCACGTCTCGGACCCTGGCCCCGTCGGTCCCAGGATGGGTGGGACCTGGTTGCGCCCGCCCGAGGCGGGCACCGTACGAGGTGCCGGCGGGCGCTCCGACCGGCGGAGGAAGAACCATGATCGGCGACAAGCTGCCCGGTGGCACCTACCGGATGGGTGACCTCACCGTCACCCGGTTCGGCTACGGCGCCATGCAACTGGCCGGCCCTGGCGTCTTCGGGCCACCCAAGGACCGGGCCGCCGCCGTCGACGTGCTGCGCGCGGCCGTCGAGTTGGGCATCCGGCACATCGACACGTCGGACTACTACGGCCCGTACGTCACCAACGAGAGCATCCGGGAGGCGCTCGCGCCGTACCCCGACGACCTGCACATCGTCACCAAGGTCGGTGCCCGCCGCGACGAGCAGGGCGGCTGGCCGCCAGCGCGGACGCCGGCCGAGCTCACCCAGCAGGTGCACGACAACCTGCGCCGCCTCGGCCTGGACGCGCTCGACGTGGTCAACCTGCGGGTCGGCGGCATGAACTCGCCCGAGCCGGGCTCGATCGCCGAGCAGTTCGGCACGCCCGCCGAGCTGCGCGAGCGGGGCCTGATTCGGCACCTGGGGCTGAGCACGGTCACCGCCGAGCAGCTCGCCGAGGCGCAGTCGATCGCCCCGGTGGTGTGCGTGCAGAACTTCTACAACCTGGCCAACCGGCACGACGACGAGCTGGTCGACGGCACCGCCCGGCAGGGCGTCGCCTTCGTGCCGTACTTCCCGCTGGGCGGCTTCTCCCGCTTGCAGTCGGACGTCCTGGAACGGGTCGCGGAGGGCCTCGGGAGCACGCCGATGTCCGTCGCGCTGGCGTGGCTGCTGCACCGCTCGCCGAACATCCTGCTCATCCCCGGCACGTCCTCGGTCGCGCACCTGCGCGAGAACATCGCCGGCGCGGCCCTGGACCTGCCCGCCGACGCGCTCGCCGCACTGGACGCGGTGCGGGTGATCCGGGCCGTACCGAGCACTTACCCGATGGATCGATGCTGTTGATCGGTTCGATCTTCCGGTTAGCGGTAGACGTGGCAAGGGTTGCCGATAAAGCCAAGGCGCACCGGGACCGCACGTCGCGGCATCCGGTCCCGGTACGGAATCGGTCTGTGGCCTCTCGTCGCACGGAGTTGACTAGCGCTTATTGGATCGAGCGGCGATGATGGCAGCGATGAGCATTGCTAGTCCTATCGCCCCGATGGCCAGTAGCACTTCCTCAACCGAGGACTGGTGCTCGGTGATGTCGGTGACCCACAACTGGTTCGGCCCGTTGCGGGTGAACTGCCGGTTGACCAGGTCGAGTGCCACGTCATCGCGTTTGGCTCGCCGCCATTTCGGCCGGCCCATGGCGCCCACCAGTCCGGCACGGCGAATGGAGCATCTCCACGGCACCGTGACCGACTACGATCCCTCGCCCCAGACGCAGCTCAGCGTGCACTCGTCGGGCACCGTAGTTGGCTCGCGACTGCTGATGGATCTCGGTAATCAGCCCGGTAAGCCAGGCGTGCCGCACCGCACGCGCCGACATCGGCCGGGTCAGCCACTCGTAGTAGCCCGACGTCGACACGTCGTCCACCCGACACGCCACCTCCACCGGAACGCCTTCGGCGGCCCTTCTTAAAACACAAGGTAACCAACCCTCCGGCAAACCGGGGGAACCTCACGGTGGTTTCGCCGCCTAAGCAGCCCGGCGTACGGGTCGCAGCAGGGTGAGAGCGCGGAGGGCGTCGGCTCGGGAGATGGGCTGGTCGTCGTCGGAACCACAAGGTCGGTGACCGGGTGGTGGGGTTGGCAGGTCCGTGAGTTTTGGCGGCTTAGCGTTCGATTGCCTGGGACAATGTCTGTATGCAGGGTTTCGAGCGTGCGGACCGCAATCAGCGAGGCAAGCCCACCGTGACGGATGAGCTGCGCGGCCTCAGGGCCACGATCTCGGCCGCCGATGACCAGGGACCACCAGCTATCTGCTGGCGAAGATCAGCGACGTGACCATCGGCTTGTGGATCAGTGAATGTGAGCAGCAAACCAGCATCGCCACTTTGGTCCGATCCAGCTTCGGCCAAGGGACGGCCTGAGGAGGAAGAGCATGCCACCACGAGGAGAGGTCACCCCCACACGCCCCCAGGCAGTGGCGGGAGCCGCCGTCGCCGAGGTGGTGGGGACATTCATGCTCACCTTCTCCGGTACCGCCACCCTGCTTGCCACCCACAAGCTTCACCCCCTCGCGGGGATGAACGAGGTGGCCATCAGCCTGGCCTTCGCCCTGGGCACTGTGGCGGCCATCTACGTGTTCGCCACGGTCTCGGGCGCTCACATCAACCCGGCCGTCACCGTGGCCCTCGCCACGGTGAGGGAGTTTCCCTGGCGGATGGTACCGGTCTATATCGTCGCTCAGTTGATCGGCGGGACCTTGGCCGGGCTGATGAACTGGTTCATGTTCGGGAGTCGGCTCCGGACGGCCCTGGTCCTTGGAGCCACCAAGCCCGGCCCGGGCGTCGGGTGGGGCACGGCACTGTTCACCGAGATCGTGATCACTGCCGTGCTGTTGGTGGTCGTCATGGCCACCGCGGTTTATCATCGCTCTCCCGGAGGGGCGCTGCCCGCCGGGCTGGCCATCGCGTTCTGGATCGGGGCAGCGATCTTCCTGGCCCTTCCGGTCTCGGGAGGTTCGTTGAACCCGGCCCGGACCCTGGGCCCCGACATCGCCGCGGCCTCCTTCCCCTACTGGTGGGTGTACCTGGTCGGCCCGGTAGTGGGCGCGGTGGCCGGAGCAGTCTTGTGGAAGTTCGTCCTATCCAAGGGGCAGCTCGAACAGGTCACTCACTAACGACCTCGTGCACAGTTGGTGGCGCGATGATGAGCGCGTCTCGGCGAACGTAAGGTGCGGCGGGTAGTGCCCTACGCCGCCGGGTGGTGTTCTCGCTGCGGCCGGCGCGGGGATCCGGAACCCGGTGAACGCCGACTTCGGCGGCGACCAACGGCGACGACGGCTCGACAGCTGCACCCGTCAAGCGTGCCTGGGTCCCCGGACACGGGCAACACAACAGGCCCGCTCACCGACACCGGACAGGGGCGAGGGCTTCCGGTCGTGCCGCCGGGGCCGGCGCCACTGCCGACGTTGCCTCCACCTGCGGGTCAGGCGCCCGATGGCGTGTTGTTCGACCTGGCGCGTCCCGATGCCGTCGGGCGGGTTACCGCCCGACCGCTGCTGCGCGCCCTGGGCTGGACTTCCGGCCTCGCCCTGCACGTCGACGTCGTGCACGCCGCCGTGCTCATCACCCCGACGCCAGACGGCGCGCACGTCGTGGGCGCCGGCCGGAAGTCTGGCGACCCATCGCCCCGGAGCCGCTGCGACCAGTGCCTCTGACCTCCCGCCTCAGGCATCAACGATCTGCCATTCCTGGCTGATCTCGCCGCTGACCGTTTGCTGGACCGCCATGGCGCCGTCCGCGGTGGAGCCGCCCTCGACCCCGACACACCAGCCATTGCTCACGTTGACGAACCGGTAGTACCCGCTGGTTGTCGCCGGGACGAGATTCCACCACTGGTTACGTCCGCCGTTGTCGGCCCATTGAACGAGTGCCGCGCCCTGGCCCGAGCCACCTGGACTGTCCAGGACTTTCCCGCTTTTGACACCGGAGAGCCGGAATGAGCCATCGCTGTTGGGTAGCAGCCGCCACTGCTGGTTGGCCGCGCCAGTCCACGGCCACTGGATGACAGCTGCCCCGTCCGTGGTGGAGCCGCCGTTGACGTCCAACACCTTTGCGCTGCGCCGGTTGACCAGTCGAACGACGCCGCCGCCGGCGGCGGCTGGCAGACCTACGACAACCTGTATCTGTTGTCCGGCCGTCAACGAGATCACCCGGGCATGCGGGCCGAGCGGCGAGGGGGTGACCGTTGCGGAAGTGGTGATGGATGCCATCCCGCGCCGGCTGATGAGGGTAATCGCCTGGGTGATCGTTGAGGTGAGTGCCACGGTTACTGAGCGACCAGGCAGATCCCAGGAGAGGCTGTGAATGCGGACCTGGTTGCGTCCGCGGACCCCGGTGATGGTGCCCCTGGCGAGCTGGCCGGGCACGGCGGGCAGCAGCTCGAGGACGCCGGGCCTGGTGTACACGAGCGCTTCGCTGAGCACGGCCGGCAGCGTGTTGGCCGCATCGGCGTTGTAGGTCTCCAGGTTCGGGTTGTGTGCTGTCATCAGCGACCGGAAGATCATGTTGTTGCCGATGATCTTCCGGAGGTTGTTGTAGACGCCGGCGGCGTCCTTCAGCCGAGCGGAGGCAAGGGCTCGATGCAGGCTGCCGTGCGCTGAGGTGTTCTCGTCACCGCGCAGCGCTAGGGCCCTGAGCGCGGCGGTGACCAGCCCGGGCGCGTCCTCGGGATTGATCTCGTGCAGGGGCCACGCGCCGTACAGGTGATGGACGTGCCGATGGTTGTAGCGATCCGTGAGTCCCGGCCAGGACCATTCGGCGAGGGCGCCGCTGCCGTTGACCGTGTAGGGCGGGATCCTCGCCAGCAGGGCCGTCCAGCGTGCGACACCTTGACCGGCACCCTGCTCGACACCGAGCGCGTTGGCAGCCTCGACAGCCGCCCGCAGGGCGTGTCTGCCGGCCTGGATGTCGCCGGTGGCGTTAATCGCCAGCAGGACGTTCGTGCTGGCCGGCGAGTTCTCCATCGAGAACGACGGCACGAACACCACCCGGCCGGCCGAATCGGTGCGGGTGAGGAAGTCCTCGTAGAACAGTGCTAGCTCCATCAGCGCCGGTCCCAGCTTTTCAGCCAGAAACGTCCGGTCCCCGGTGACCTGGTAATACTCTAGTAGCGGATAGAGCAGCCAGTCCGCGCCACCGGTCCAGCACTGGCCCGGGAAGCCGGGGTCGAAGTGCAGCATGTACCCGTACTCGCCGTCGGTTCGCGATGGGGCCAGGAAGCCGCGGGCGCCGTACAGGTTGCGAGCGTTCGTGCGCCAGTGAGCGAGCTGACCGAGGATCAGGCTGAAGTAGCCCTGCATGGCATCGGTGAGGTCGAGAATGTTGCCGCCGGCGACCTGCAGGTTGATGTTGGCATCGGTGGTGAAATCGTCGGCCCAGGCGCCGTTCCAGGTGCCGGCCCAGATTCCGGTCAACCGCGGCGGCAGCACGCCGCTGGAGCTGATGAACAGGTAACGGCCGCTGTCGTAGAGGCGCTCCAGCAGGGCCACATCGATGGTGTTGCGATTGGCGTTCTGCCGGGCGATCAGCTCGGTGGTCGACAGCTGCCGGTCGGCGGCGGAGACGTTCAAGTCCAGGCGGGAGCGGTCGTACATCGCCGCGTGCAGGGTGACGTGCCGGGTCCGCAGCTCGGCATAGTCGGCGCGCACCGCGGCCAGCGCCGCGTGCAACGGCTTGCTGTCCCAGGCCGTGGGTGACTCGTAACGGTCGAGTTTGGTCAGCAGGAGGAGCCTGGTTGCCGCGGTGACGACGATTGTCGACCCGTTCGCGGCTACCGTGCCACCGCTGGCGACGATCCGGGTGACGCCCTCGAAACCGAACGCGCCCTGCCCGGACGGGTAGGTGCCGCGCAGGTTCAGGTAGCCGGAGCCGTCAATGACGCTGGCCAGGGTGGTGAAACGGACCGAGCCGGGGACGCCCGCGAGGGAAGTGTTGGCGCCCAGCGTCGCGTCGATCGATCGGCCGGATGCCGGGGCCAGTTCGTGTACGACGACGTTGTCGGCTCGGGAGGCGAAGGCGCAGCGGGTCCAGGTGCCGTTGCTGTCGGCCCAGGTGGAGGTGACCTCCCCGGTCCGGAAGTCGGTGATGCGGGCGTATCCGTTGGCCGTGGTCATGCCTGGCGTGCTGATCTGCAACTCGAAGCCGGGGTGGTAGGTCTGGGTCCAGCGCAGGCTCCAGCCAGCCGCGAAGTCCGTGTTGGCTCCGCCGTAGTTCCCGGCCAGCGCCTTGTCCCGCACGCCGGCCAGCCGCCCTGAGATTACTGGCGGGGTCACACCCCGGCTGCCGTTGGGCAGCACGAAGCGGTGGTAATTGAAGATTACCTTCTCGAGGGTCGGCGTTCCGTACAGGACGGCGCCGTACTCGCCGTTCCCGACGAGGAACCCGTCCGTCCAGTTTGTCGCTGCGGTCGCGTCGTAGATCCCGCGCTCGGGCAGCGTGACCTGAGGCGCAGCGGCGGCGGCCCGTCCGGTGCCCACGGCCGGGATCAGGGCCGCGGAGCCGGCGGTCAGCGCGGCGGTGGCGAGGAGGCGCCTACGGCTCACGGGTAGGTCTGTCATCAGAAGTTCCTCTCGACACCGAGGCTGGAGGGTTGTGCGTCATGTCGGCGCTGGTCAGGCGGGCACGAACTGCCACTGTTGGTTGGTCCCGCTGTTGGCGGTCCACTGCACGACCTGCGCGCCGTCACTTGTCGCTGCGGCGTAGACGTCGGCCACCAGTCCGCTGGCCTGGCTGACGATGGTGTAGTAGCCGTCACCGGTGGGTCGCAGGTACCACGACTGGTTGGTACCGCCATTCGCCGACCACTGCTGCAGTTGCAGGCCCGCCGTGGTGCTGCCGCCGTTGACGTCCAGCACCTTTCCGGAGGCGGTGTAGCGCAGGGTGTAGGCGTCCGAAGTGGCGCTGATCGTCCAGGTGGGGGTACCGCTCTGCTGGACCGCCTTGGCGCCGTCGGCGGTGGAGTTGCCGGCGATGGCGAGGGGCTTTCCGCTGTTGCGGTTGACGATGCGGTAGGTGCCGGGAGTGGGCCCGGTTCCGCCGCCTCCGCCGAGGTTCAGGTATTCGGCCGAGTCGGTGAAGAGGGTGCTGCCGGACTTGGCGGTCGACAGCTGCAGGTACACGCGGCTACCGGTGGCGGGGGTGGTGAAGGACACCGGCTGGGTCACCCGCGAGCCGAGTGGGATGGTCAGGCTGCTGTTGCCGGACGCGACGAGGGTGCCGGTCGGGCTGTCGAGTCGGGCGGTCCAGGCGAAGTCCACCGAGGTGTTGGTGAGGTCGTCGTTGAAGACGGTGATGTTGCGGGTCACCGTGGCGTTTCGGGTGTAGCTGGGTACCGCCTGCGGCAGCGGGAAGGTGCCGTTCGAGTCCGAATTGCCGGAGGCGGACCAGTAGGGGAGGTCGACCGCGGCCACCGGGTTGAACGCCGCCTGCACGCGCTGGATCTGTGCGTTGCTCCACGGGTCGGTCAGATTGTCCGCGCCGTAGACCGGGCGAGTGCCCTCCTCCGTGGTGAAGTCGGTGGTTCGCACGCCCGGCACCACGCTGGCCCAGGCAGACAGCAGCGTGTAGGGGCGCAGGTCGCTGGCGTCCTTGCCGCGCTTGGCAGCAGTTGCGGTGGCGAACCACGTGAAGCCCTGCCTGGTGCTGCAGGCGGGCCAGATGTACTCGCCTTCGCCGTCCGGACGCCCGGAATTGCGATTCAGGGCCTCGCCGTACCGGCCGACACCGTCCAGGTAGTGCGCGAAGATGGCGAAGTTGGAGTAGTTCATGGCCGGGTACCGGCTGGCCGAGTCCGCGCCCGGAGCGGCGTCGATGCTGATCGGCCGGGTGCCGTCGTTGCCGTTCATCGCCGCGTACAGGTCCTGTTGGAACTGCTGCGAGTCGTTGTTGTTGAAGCTGGGCTCGTTGATCTGGCTCCAGCGGATGATCGCCGGATGGTTGCGGTCGCGCAGGGTCAGCGCACGAGCGTGGGCCACCATGTTGTTGCGTCCGGACACGAAGTCCTGGGCACCGCTGCGGATGGCGGTCTCGTCGATGACCATCAGGCCCATCTCGTCGGCCACGTCGAGCATGTACGGGCTGGCCGGTTCCATGTGCATGCGTACCACGTTGTAGTTGAGACGCTGGTAGTTGTCCACCGCCTCGGGCCAGCCGCCGTTGCCAGACGACGGCGGCAGGAAGCCGGGCAGGGTGTCGTACGCGTCGCCCTTCCCGCCGTAGTTGACCCGGTCGTAGTCGGCGCCCTGCAGGCTGTCGCCTCGGAAGTTCACCCGCACGCCGTTGAGGTAGTAGTACTCGCCGTTCTGCGTGCTCTCCCGGAACCCGAAGCGGTACGTGGCGTCACTGGTGCGGCCGTCGTCAACGGTGGCGTGGATCGCCAGGCGGTGCAGTTGGGGCCGGTATCCGGACCGGTACGGCACATTGGGCCACCAGTACGAGGTGGTGCCGAGGTCCCACGCCACGGGGCCCACCGTGACCTTCGCCGTCGAACGGGCCGCCACCGTCACGGTCCGCTGCGGCAGCTGCGGGTAGCTGAAAGAGCCCGCGCCGTCGGACGCGAGCGACCCGCTGAGGGTGACCGTTCTGGTCGCGGCCGAGGAGTTGGTTACCGACACGTCGTAGCTGAGGGTGCGGTTCGCCACCGAGGTACGGACGAACGCGTCGCTGACATACACCGCCGGGTACACCCGCAGGGACGCGGACCGGTAGATGCCCTGCGGTATCGCCTCGGACCAGTCGGCCGCCACCGGGACCAGGTACTTGCCGTCGGACGACTTTAACGCACCGCGGCCCTTCACCTGCACGCTGATCGTATGGGTGGTGCCCGGTGCGGCGTAGCTACTGATGTCGAAGTTCGACGGGGTGAACGCCGTCGTCTGGGTGGCGACCACGCGGCCGTCGACGGAGAGTGTCGCCTGGTGGTTGACGGCGCCGAACTCGATCCAGGTCGACTGCGGCTGCCCCGAGTCCGGCACGGTGATGCTGCGCGAGTACACCGCCTCGTTCACGTCGGTGAAGCCCTGTTTGTACCAGCCGCCACCGGGCACCGTGATCGAGGTCGTTCCCCGACCCGAGGGCGTGAAGCTCCACGTTCCGCTCAGATCGACCGAGGCGATCGCGGCGTTACCGGCCGCCACGCCGTCAGGTCCGGCGGCCGCGACGCTCTGCGTCGTGACGGGCGCGGCCAGGGCCAACCCGGAGGTCGCCAGGGTCAGGCCGCCCAGCGTCAGGGTCAGGCCGAGCGCCACGGTCGCGGCCAACCCTCTGGCCCACGCCGACAATCGGCCACCCCAGCGGACGTTCGTACGATGCACGGTAACCTCCTGCGACTCGCCCGACAGCCGTATGACTCCGAGCCATGGCGTATGTGCCGGCCGTGGTCGAATCGATTCGACGATGCGCCGACGTCGTCGACCGCCCGGGAGGGTAAACACAGTCGACACGTAGATGTGATTAACCGGCAACACGGGTACTTGAGTCAAGGATTTGGACTCATCTATCTTATGCCGAAGTCTGAAACTCCATCAATCCCGACTAAAGCCGCAGCAAAGGTAGGACGAAAGACCCGTCGGTGCCACCGTCGACGCACCGGCCTCCGACTGAGGCGCCTGCGGGATGATTACGTCCGGCGCCATGGTCAGCGGACGTCATCGGCCGGGCGACGGAGCCTGCCGGCAGAGCCGGCGGTACTCGGCGGTCACCACGGCGAGCAGGAAGAGGTCCACCGCGAGCGCGGAGAGCGCCCCGAACTGGTTGACGGTGAAACTGAAGATCTGCCCGAACAGCAGGTCCACCAGGAGCGCGAGCTTGAACAGCCGGAAGGCCCGCACCCGGTCGCGGGGCAGCAGCGACGCCCCACGGATGCTGAGCACCACGGTGATCAGCGCCGAGGCCGAGATCCCCAGCACCGCGCGCCATTCCCGCTGGTGGTCGAGCTGGCCGGTGACCGCGTCCAGAAAGACGTTCCCCACGACCACGAACGGCTCGCCGACCAGATAGAGCACCACCAGCGCCACCACCCACCGCTGGGTGGTCAGCCAGACCACGGCCCGGCGGCCCCACCTGAGCCACGGCTGCCAGAACCGGGAGCCGGCTGGCTCGCGTCGAGGCACCGCGTCGAGCAGCCGGGCCACTCCCTCCTCGACGTCCGGACCGCACCCACGGACCAGCCGGGCGACCGCCGCGCGACGATCATCGGTGAGGCCGGTGCGGAGCCCACCAACCACCCCGTACAGGGCGTTCGCCGTACGCTCGGGGCCGGAGAGCCGGGCCCGCCCCCGGAGGGCCTGAGTGATCACCACCAGCAGGGCGAAGGCGCCGTAGATGATGCCGGCGGCCGGGGCGTAGAAGTAGTCGGTTCCGGCGGTGACGAACTTGCCCACCTCGTCGATGAACAGCCCGAACCCGATCCCGCCCAGAACCGCGCCGAGGATCCGCGCCGCGCTACCGAGGAAGACCAGCGCGACCCCCAGGCCGGCGGTCATCAGGACACCACCCCAGAGCACGTGCGCGATGTGCAGCCCACCTTCGCCGAGTTGCGGATAGCCGGCCGCCTGGAGGAACGCGCGGGTGACCAGCACCGTGACCGCGCCGGAGAGGACGAACGCCTGCAGGTACGACGGCGCCTCCAGCACCCGGAGCGGCCTCGACCAGCGGGACGGACGGGCGGGCATGGTCCCGACGCTAGCGGTGCTGTCCGTCACCCCGGGCCGGTTCCGCCGGGAAGGCCGCCGGCCTCGGCACCCCTGCCTCTGCCTGCCCCCTGGCGAACTTGCCGGAAGGTGACCGAGTACCGCAGCTCCGGCACCGGCGGGATGCTGTGCTGCCAGTTGGAGCGGGCGGCCCCGCACAGCACGTACGCCGACCGTGGCGCCAGCTCCACCTCGTACACCCGGCGTTTCTCGGCCGTGCCGCGTTGAAAGCGCATCAGACAGGCGGAGCCCAGCGACAGGCCGACCACGGTCGGCCCCGGCCGCTCATCTCGGCATCAGCCTTCCCCGAACTCCGCTCACGACGAAGCGGCGGAGTACCGGCCAGAGCACTACCACCAGAATTGTGGCGTAGATGGTCCAGGAGACCCAGCCGCCGATCAGGCCGTGCAGCTCGCCACCGGAGAGCTGCAACGCCCGCCGGCCCTGCAACTCGGCACGTGGACTGAGGATCACCCCGACGATCAGCGGCAGGATCGGCAGCCCGAAACGGCGCATCCCGAACCCGAGTAGGCCGAGGGTGAGCAGCAGGAACAGGTCGAACGGCTGGGCGTTGACCGCGTACGCGCCCATCGAGGCGAAGAAGAGAATGCCGGCGTAGAGGTACGGTCGCGGGATCCGCAGCAGCCGCGCCCACGCGGGCGCGAGCGGCAGGTTCAACACCAGCAGCAGCAGGTTGCCCACGAAGAGGCTGCGCTGGAGGCGAGCCGGTGATCGACGTACTGGTGGTCGACGACGACTTCATGGTGGCCCGAATCCACCGTGGCTTCGTCGAGCGGATCGACGGCGGCGCGCGCCTGCTCCAGTTCGCCGGCCTCCAGCAGGGCCAGGTCGAGCAGGTCGTGGCTGCAGTCGAACCAGGACAGCACGGCCAGCGACTCGCGGTCCTCCCGGTCTTTGATCAATTCTCGCTGCATCATGGTCAGTCCACACAACCATCCATGATCGACGGCGGCTGCCCTCAGTCCCGCATCGCATCCAACCGCAGCGCAGCCAAGGTCAACAACCCCGGCTGGGGTACTAACCGCAGCACGTCTCGGTGTGTCTTTACAGCTTCGACCAGGTCGTGACACTGGTTGACGGTCGGCTCGGTGGGCTCGGCAGACAGTGCGTGGGCGACCCGGGCGGTCATCAGCCGCCGGTTGAGCGATCCCCAGCGTACGGCGGCGCCGTGCATCGCCAGATAGGCGACGGGATCGGGAGTGGGGCCCACGCTCTGGACCTCGGTGTGCGCCCGCAGGATCCGCTCGCCCAGTCCGCGACCACCGTGGACGACGAGGAGGAGGTCGTCGGCGGCGAACCGGAGCCTACGGTGCGCGGCAAGCGAGTTTCGGCCGCACGGTCGCCGCGAGCCGCACCGGTTCGCCGGACAACGAGGGGCGCCTGGTCGATACACTGACGCCCGTCGATCGGGCCAGACCGGAGGATCCATGGGGAAGTTACCACGAGGGGAAACGTCCGTCCCACCAGTGCCGGCACCTGGAGGGCGACAGGGGCACCGGGCAGGGGTGTTGCCGGCCGTCATCACTGGTGTTTTCACCATCGTGGCCGCCGTCATCGCCGGTGTGTTCGCCCTCGTCACCCCTCCGGATAATGCCTCGGCACCCAAGGTGGACACCGCTAGCCCGTCGGTAGGTTTGCCGGCCGGTCCCAGAGCGGGAACCGTCAGCGGAAGCTCCGCTCCCTCCGATCCGGGTGGGGCACCTTCCTCCTCGACGGACAAGGTTCGCTGGGCGCATCCGGTGCGGATGACCTTTGTCGACCTCGACTCGGTCCCGGCCCAGGTGCTGAGCGGCAACGACAAGGCGAGCGTCTGGGTCAACTACGGCACCTCGGAAAACGTGCTCTACGGCCTCAACGGCGGCTTCTTCACCACGAAGCCCAGCATCGCCGCCTGGCAGGAAGCGCCGCGGCCCACCCGCCAGCAGTGCGCCGACCTCATCTCCACGCAGGGGACCGAAACGCTCCCGATCGCCGACGACAGCCGCTTCTGCGTCAGGACGGCGGCGGATCGACTCGCCTACCTCGCCGTCAAGAAGTTCGACCGGGCGAGCGGCACGTATCTGGCCGACGTGACGGTCTGGGAGACCCCCGAGAGGTAGCCATAGCGCCGGGATACGACCCAGAGGGTAATGCGTCTCGTCGGCCACGAGCGTGCGCTGAGGGGCCTACCAGGTCTGCTCGCCCACGGCGGCCGGAACGTCGGGCCGCCGGGTACCCGGTAGGTGCGCTCAGGGGAGCAGAATTGGGTCGCCGAGGCCGATGCCGGACAGACCGCCGCCGTTATTGCCGCCAGCGACGTCGACGCCCGCCTGTAACGGGCTTTTTAGTTTTCCCGGGGCGTACAACTGGATCCGCAATCGCGAGATGCCGGCCACGCTGATGTTGATCGATGCGGGGTTCCCGGGCGTGATGGTATACGTCTTGGGCGGGTGCCGGTCCAGCGTGATGTCGATTCGGTACTTGCCGGTGCTGGTGTCCAGGACGGCCGCCGTGGTTCTGAATCGGCTGAATTTCTTACCCAGAGTCACCTCGCGTACTTGCGGAGAAGATCCGTCGCAGTAGAGCGAGCATTGATAGATGAGTGCGTGGCCGTACGTCGTGCCGTTGATTTCCACCGTGCCGGGCTCGTCGAGGTCGATGCTGCTGTTGGTGTCTTCGTCGACGGCGGGCAAGTCGAGCAGGGAGGTAGCCATCACCGGAGGTGGTTCCGTGGTCGCCGGCGTAGATGGCGTCGCCTGCGTCGATGTCGCGCTGGCAGGTGGGGTGGTCGATCCCCGTGGGATCGCCCGACCCGCGTCCTGGGGGGGAGTGCCGGCATCCGGTTGGGACCGGAGTTGCGCTACCGCCTGGATACCGCCGAAGACAACGAGAGCCACGATCAATGCGGCCACGTAGCGTCTCATGCGATGGGCTTTGTCCACCACGGCGTCGGCGATGACGCCGGCTATCGCGCCGCCAGCGAACGCCGCAATGGCCGCCACGAATGTCAACATAACTCCAGTGTGCATTGCCACCAGCCGGGTGCAGTGGTCGACCCGGACGACGGCCTGGGGTCTGTGGTCGACCCTGTTCGACGCCTACAGTCGTGTCATGCGAAGGAGGGTGACACTCGCACGGCCGGCCGCGTCCACATCCACGTCGACGCTGCCGCAGTGGGCACCGCCGTGTTCGCCGGATCACCGCGGTGGGCCCGGACGCCGCAAGCGGTCGAAGTAGGACCCAGGGCCCCGGCAAAGTCGCGGCGTGTCCGGCTTGATGGGGTTGGCATGACAGCTCGGATGATCCTCGATCTTCCTCTACGCCTTGTTGATCGTCCGAAGCGAACCTGCCCGCCCTGTCATCATCGCTGATCTCGTCTGTGTCCAGCGCGCCGGATGTCACCGTGCCCGAAACCGCTGCTGGACTGCCCCGGCGGGAGTGAAAGTCAGCCTCATGGAGCCCAGACACAAGATGAGTCGATCGCAGAGGCTGGGGCGCGGGGCGTACGCGTCCAACCACCGACTCAGGCCGCGCAACCACTCCCGGCCTGGCCAGAGCGCCACATCCGGCCGCTTGGGCAGCAGCGCCTTGTCGAGGTCCGCCTCGTCGCGCCGGAAAGACCTGTCCTTACCTGGTCCTGGGACGTGCCGGGCTCCGGGGAGAAGACGGTCGAGGATCGTGGGCCAGACGGTGAACAGTCGCTGGCTCGGGTTGATACCTGCTTCTCTACCTCCCCGTGACGGCGGCCCGCCGGCCCGGGCGCGATCACCGTTGAACCGCCGGCGGCCAGGTCCGTAGTGAGCCGGGACGGCAGGATGAGGTGTCGGTGGAGAGGGAGGGCGACGGGTGCGGATGCGGTGGGCCGTTCAGGCGGTGCTGGTGCTGGTCGGGATCTGGCTGGTGCCGACCGGTCCGGCGCATGCCGCGCCGACGGAGACCGGTCGGTACTACGTGGTCGGCCCGCCGGTCGACGGGCAACGGGAATACCTTTATGCCATAGCGTTGCGTACGCTCGGCAACGGCAACCGGTACCGGGAGATCGTTGACCTCAACACCGGTCGGGCCCAGCCGGATGGTGAGACGTTCACCGACGGCCTGGTGCTCAACCCGGGCTGGGTGCTCGTCCTGCCCCCGGACGCCAAGGGCCAGGGGGTACGCATCGGCCCGCTGCCCCGGCCCCGGGCCCGCCCCACCCCGCCGGTGACCAGGACGCCGCCCGCCCAGCGGTCCGCCCCGGCGCCCACCACGGCCGCGCCGCCCCGTATCACGGCCGCGCCGAGCAGTGTGCCGCCGTCCGCGCCCGCCCGGCCTCCGGCCACCACGGAGGTCGCCGCGCCCCGGCGGCAGGAACCCACGACCCCGGCCGGCCTCGACCCGCTGGTGATCCGGGTCGGCGCGGGCGTCCTGTCGGTGCTGCTCGCGGTGGCGGCGATCGTGCTGCTGCGACCGGGCCGCTCCGGTCGTGGCCTGCCGGTGGCCGGCGACGACGGTCCGTGGCCGCCTGAGCGGCACCACACGCCCGCTCCCGCCGACGCCGCGAGGGCGCCGCTTGCCGCGCCGGCCACGGACATGCCCGCGACACCGGACGGGCTTCCCGCGAACGCGCCGTCCTCGACGGACGGAGCAGCCACCTCATTCCTTCAGGACGACACGACGGCGTCCGGCCCGGCGAACGAGGCGCCGCAGCCGTCCCCGGTGGAGGCGTCGTCCGTGGCCACGCGAACCCGGCCGGCCTCCGTAGCCGAGTCGCCTGGGCCCTCCGCCGCGACCGGACGATCGGTGGGCGGACGGGTCTTCCAGGCCTCCGACAACGAGCGGCGCGCCACGCCGGCGGAGGCGGACGTGGCGCGTCCGGCCGGCACGCCGGCCCGGATGGAGGCCTCGACGGATGTGCCGCGCCCGCCGCTGCCGGCCGGGGACGAGGCGCCGTACCTCACCGCCGACCTGGACACCGACGTCGGCCCGGCCCGGGTCCGGCTGGTCGGCGTGGCGGCCGGGCGCGGCGCGCCGCCGTACGCCTGGTTGGGTCCGGGGGAGGTGGCGCCGCCGGCGGTGCTGCCGCTGGTGCTGGGACGCAGTGGGCCGTGGCGGCTGCACGTGGATCTCGCCCGGGTGCCGGACGTGTTCACGCTCGTCGGTCCGGTGGCGGTCTGCGGCCGCGCGGCCGCAGCCCTGGCCGGAGGGCTCTCCGCCGCCGGAATCGGCGTGGCGGTCGTGGGGGAGACGCTCGGCGGCGGGATGGCAGCCGGCTGCCGCCGGCTGCCCGGCCTGCCCGAGCCGCCGGGGCCGGGCGAGGAGCTGCCGGAGCCGTCCGTGGTGTTCGTCGAGGGCCCGTCGCCGGCCGGGGCGCGTGGTCTCGCCGCCGCCACCGGGGGGCGGTGCGTGCCGGTGGTGGTCGGTCCGGTCCCGGCCGGCCGCTGGTCGCTTCAGCTCGACGTGGACGACAACGGGGACGGGGACGGGGACGGGGACGGGGAGGCGGGCGGTGGGGACTGAACGCCCCGCAGCACCACCGGCAGCGGTCCACCCGCCAGCCCGGACACCGCCTCCCAGACCCCGTCCCGGGCCCGGTGGACCCGGTCCACCTGGACCCGGTCGTAGGAGCGGCTGGTGAGGATCAGGTCGACCCCCGCCTGCCGCAGCCGCTCCGCGCGACCGCGGGCCAGCGGCAGGGCGGCGAGGGCGTCGGCGGTGGCCTCGACGTCGACCGTCCGGCCGCGCGGCACCCGCACCTCCACGAGCAGCCGCCCGGCCCGCGCCGCCGGCCGCCGCCGGGACAGCGGCAACCAGCCCGGCGCCAGGCCGCGGGACCGCGCCGGCAACAGCGCGTACGCCCGCCGGGTGCCGTGCGCCGGCCACCGGCTGACGTCGTGCGGCAGCCCACCGCTCGACGCGCTCGCCGGCGCAGACCGAATCCGCAGCGACCCGCAGTCCAGCCCGTCGACGGGTTGGAGCCCGCCGTCGTCGGTGGCCCGGAATCCGTCCCGCACGCGCGCCCGCTCCAGCCGGCCGGCCGGCAGCAGATAAGTGTCCGGGGCACCGAGCAGATACTGCAGGCGCGCCGGGACGTGGGAGCGCAGCACCTGCACCGGGATCGCGCCGCCCGGGGAGATCCGGACGCGCAGGAGGTCCGACCGGTGCGGCGCGGACCGCGGGTCGAGGTGGGCGACCAGGAACAGCTCCGCGCTGGGTACGCCGTCGGTCGCCGCTCGTTCCAGGTCGCCGGTGACCGGCACGAACGCCTCGAACGCGGTGACGTTGACCTGCTGGCCGGGGCGCAGCCACGGTGGCCCGTACCGGCCCGCGCGGCGGGTCTCGGCGGCCAGCGTCGGGCGGGCCGAGGGCGCCGGCCGGGCGGCCTCGTGTCGTTCCGGCGGGGTGCCGGCCCGCGTGGCCCTGGACGGAGCGGCGTCGTCCGACGCGGTGTCCACCGGCCGGTCGCCGTCCGGAGCGTCGGCCACCACGATGCGCTGTCGCAACGAGCGGGGCACCAGCAGGCCGTCGGGGGTCGCGTCGACGGCCGGCGGGCTGTCTGCGTAGCGCGGTCGGTGGGCCTGCCACTGCGTCACGCCACCCGCCGCGTCGAGCGCGCGCAGGTCGTGGTGGTCGCCGACGAGTTCCGCCCGGCCGCCCGGCGGTGGGGTCCAGACCGTGGCGCCGGTGGTTTCGGCCAGCTCGGCGGCCTGGGTGACGAGCTTCGCCTGCTCGTCCGGCTCGGACGGCCAGGTGAGCCACAGCCGCAGATCGGCGCCGTAGAGCGGCAGGTCGCCGAGGAGCGCGGCTAGGTGCCCGGCGTCGCGTACCTGCTGGGTGCCGCTGTAGTCGCCGATCAGGAAGCCGCCGGAGCGGGCCGTGACCGAGACCGTGACCAGCTCGGACATGGTGGCGCCGAGCCGGTGGGCGGTGGCTCGGCGGGCCACGAAGTCCGCCCGGGTGGCCAACGCCACACCGGTAGCCAACGGCAGGTTGACCACCCCGGTCCGGGGCCGGACCAGACCGTCCTTCATGGCGAACCAGCCGGGCAGCGGGGTTGCCAGGTCGGGTGGTTGCAGCACCAGCCAGTCCATCGGTTGGCGGGTGACCCGGTCCAGGGGCAGCGCGTGCAGCGGGCCGTCGTCGGCGTCGGGGGCGCGCCCGGCCAGCACCTGCCGGATGTCCGCGCCGTCGGGGCTGACCAGCACGTCGTGCCCCAGCAGGCCGGCCACCTCGGTGAACAGTTCGGCGTGGCGGGCGCCGTCGTCAGCGAGGATCCGCACGTCGTCCGCGACGTCCCCGGTGCGCCGCACCAGGTCCGCCACGGCGGGCGCGTCCAGCGGGCGGTCCGGTTCGCCCGGCAACGCCGGCCGCCCCCGGGGACCGCAGACCAGCCAGAGATCCAGCAGGCCGGGCACCCGCCGGTGCCGGCGCGGGTCGAAGCGGCGGGTGCTCGGCACCCGGTCGATCCCCCGGCCGTCCATGGCCTGCGCCAGCTTTGTCACCACCGTCCCCGCCTTCGTTCCACCGACGCCCCACCGGCGGCCGGAGCTGCCCGACATCGAGGGCCGGTACCCTCGGCGTTCTCCATGACGGGCGCCATGGAAATCTGGTTCAGATTGATTTGAACGAAGTCGCCGCTGATCCGCAATAGACGGTGACGGCTGATCGGTCTGGGCCGCGGTGACGGAAGGGGAACCCGGTGCTGGCGAAGCACTCCATCCTTGCTCGACTGCTCGTGGTGGTGATGGTCGGCTGCGCGATCCTGGCCGCGCCACGGCCCTCGGCCGCCGGGTCCGCGCCGGACACCGAGCCGTACGTGAAGTACTACCTGGTCACGGCGCGCTACCAGGGCCAGCCGGAGAATCTCACCGAGATCGCCCGGCGCTTCCTCGGCAGCGGCGAGCGGTCCGCCGAGATCTACCAGCTCAACACCGGTCGGGTCCAGCCGGACGGGGGCCGGCTGACCGACCCGGCCGCCCTGAAGGCCGGGTGGTACCTGGTGCTGCCGTGGGACGCCGCCGGCCAGGGCGTCGAGTACGGACAGCTGCCGGCCCCCCGCAAGCCGTCCGCCGGCCCCACCCCGGCGCGTTCACCGAGCGTACGGCCGGACGGCAGCCCGTCGCCGAGCCCCAGTCACACGGCCTCGCGCTCTCCCGGTGGCGGCGGCCCGGCCGCGCGGTGCACCGCCACGACCGCGTCGAGCGGCCGGTCGGAGTGGGCGCAACTGCGGATGGCGGCCGACAGCGCGTGGACCCTGACCCGTGGCAACGGGGTCAAGGTCGCCGTCGTCGACAGCGGGGTCGACGCCGGGCTCCAGCAGCTCAGCGGCCGGGTCGCGGTGGGCGCGGACGTCACCGTCGGCAACGGGCGCGGTGACGAGGACTGCCTGGGTTCCGGTACGGCGATGGCCGGCATCATCGCCGCCGACGACAGCGTCGAGGGCAGCCCGGTGGGCCTCGCGCCGGACGCGACCATCGTGCCGGTGCGGATGGTCCGCTCCTCGGGCGACGCCCGGCCGGCCGACGCGGCGACGGCCATCGAGGTGGCGGTCAGCACGGGTGCCTCGGTGGTCGCGCTCGGCTCCCGGGTCGACCTGGCCGATCCGGCGGTCGCGGCGTCGCTGGCCACCGCGCTGGAGCACGACGTAGTGGTGGTGGCGGGTGCGCCGGTCAAACCCACCACGCTTCCGTCGCCGCGCGGCGGATCCGGCGGCGGGGCGTTGGTGCTCACCGGCGGCGTCGGCGCGGGCGGCCAGCTCGCCGAGAAGTATCTCGACGGCTCGGTCGAGGTGGTCGCCCCCGGCATCGAGGTGGCGACGCTCGGCGTGGGCGGCGGCAAGGTCGTCGGCAACACCGGCACCGAGTTCGCGGTGGCGTTCGTGGCCGGCGAGGCCGCGCTGATCCGGGCCGCCCAGCCCGATCTCACCGCCGCGCAGGTGAAGGAGCGCATCCGCGGCACCGCCGACCCGGTCGGCGGGCAGGTGGCCGAGGGTGATTCCCGGTACGGCTCCGGCATGATCAACCCCGCTGCCTCGGTGGCGCCCTCCGTGGGCGGTCGGGACCCGGCCGCCGCCCAGGCGAACCGCGGTGGCGGGGGCACGCTGTTCGCCGTACTCCTGGGTCTCGCCCTGGCGTTCGGCGCGGGCGGCTTCCTGGTGTTCCGGATGCGCCGCCGCCGGTACGCCGGCTGACCCGCACGACGGCCGGCGCCCCCGGTCATCCCGAGCGGGTGACCGGGGGCGGGCGGCTACCGCAGCGACCAGGTCTGCTTCGGATTGAACACGCAGGTCCACGCGTTCAGCGGAGCGCCGTCGCCGTGCCCGTCCACGTCCAGGCAGCGGTCGGTCTCCCGGTTGAACAGCGACCGGATGCCCTGATACTCGATCCACTCCCACTTCTGGGCCGGGTTGCCGCTGCAGTTGGCGGTCTGCACCGGCGCGCCGTCGCGCTTCTCGCCCCAGGCCACATCGAGGCAGAGGCCGTTGACCCGGACGGTCTTGTCGGACCCGAACGTCCACCACTGCAGCCGGTCCTCCTTGCACGGCCGCAGGACCACGGGTACGCCATCGCCGGTGCCGCCGGTGGCACAGAGACCGGTCTCCTTGCCGACGAGCTGCTTCGCGCCGCTCGGGCGCTTCGGCGGGGCCGGCTTCTCCGGCTCGGCGGACGGGCGGGCCGACGGCGTCGCGCTGGGCCGGGGCGCGGGGGACGCGGCCGTCGGCGTCGGCGTCGGCGACGGCGGCGAGGGCTTGGGCGACGGGCTCGGGCTGGCCGAGGGAACCCGGAGCCGGCCGTCGAGGGCGTAGAAGTCGGTGAACTCCCGCACCTGCCGCAGGAACGCCTGCGTCGCGTCGTCCAGCTCGCCGCCGGTCTGCCGGACCGCGGTAGGTCCGTTCCGGTAGGCGGCCAGCGCCAGCAGGCCCGGGTCGCCGTCGAGGCCGGCGAGGTCACGCCGCAACGCGCAGACCGCGGCGCCGACCGCCGGCACGGCCACCTGCGGGTCCCACGGCGAGGCGCCCGCCGGCCCGTGCGCCCGCCACACCTCGGGCAGGAACTGGGCGATTCCCCGCCGGCCGTCGTCGCCGAGCAGGTTCGGGTCGAAGCCGGACATCGCCATGAGCTGCGCCGCCACCGCCGCGGGCGGCACCTCCGGGCACACCGAGCCGGCGCGCACCACCAGGCGTACGTAGCTCGACGGCACCGCCCGGGGCTGCTGGCGCTCCGGGTCCGGGCGGGCGGTGCCGGCGCCGCCGAACGCGGTCAGCTCGCCGTAGTACGCCGCGTAGCGGCTGACGTCGTCGACGTACGCGACCGCGGCCGACGGCACGCCCTTGGCCTCGCGTACCTGGTCGAGTCCGGTGTGGAACGCGGCCAGGGACAGCCGCCACGGGTCACCGGGGATCCCGGCCAGCCGCAGTTGCCCGCTGAGGTCGCACATCTGGTGGGCCAGCGCGAGGATGTTCGCGGCGGTGTCGGTGCGGTCCGCTCCCGGCCACGGCGCCCACGACTTCCACCGGTCGTCGTCGAGCCCGGCGAAGCCGCGACCGCCCGAGGTGGTCTTCTTCACGCGTCCGTCCAGGCCGGACTCGGTCATCAGCTGCCCGGCCAGGCGGGCCGGGGTCAGCGTGGGGCAGGACCGAGCCGCGGCCCGGATCGCGGTCAGGTGCTCGGCGGAGACGGTACGGCCGGTCAGCTTGTCATCCCGGGCGGTGGCGATGCCCCAGCTCACGGAGGCGACCACCATGCACAGCACCGCGAGGCCGGCCGCGATGGCGGCGACGACACGACGCGGGATCCGAGCGAGCCGGGATCGGAGGCCAGGAAGATCGGGTGTCACGGGACTTCCCTTCCGGTGATGACGTCGCCAGGCGTGACGGATGCGCGACGTCCTCGGTTCACCCGACCGGAATCGGATCCGATTCCAGTCCGGCCGCCATTGAACCGACCGGCACACCGAGCCGTCAACGTGACCGCCGCCGGGCGCACCGATCCGCGGCTGCCGGATCGCCGATCGGAGTGTTCGATGTCGACTCGCCACCACCCGCCCGGCGCGGGCCCGACCAGCGCCGTCGTGGGCACGGTGACCTCGGGCCGCCGGTCGGGCCGCGTCCGATGAGCGCCGGCACGCTGGTCGCCGTCCGCCGGCCCACGGCACCGTCCGATCAGTACGGCTATTGTTTTCCCTCAGAGGGGCTCGGCGCCGACGTGCCGGGCCGGGCGGGCGGGCACGCCCCACACGTCAGGGGGAGGCGTTCCGTGTCGGCGGTGCCCAACGAGGCGGTGGAACCCGGAGTGCCGGGCGAGACCGTCGGGCAGGGCTCGCCGGAGAGCCTCATGCGCTGGATCCACGAGCAGTACCGTGAACCGCTGCTGCGCTTCATCACCCGGCTCGTCCTCGGCCGCCAGGAGTTGGCCGAGGACCTGGTCCAGGAGACCTTCCTGCGGGCCTGGCGGAACCTGGGGACGTTGGCTGAGGAGCCGCGCCGGATCGCACCCTGGCTCTACACCGTCGCCCGGCACGTGGCGGTCGACGCCGGCCGGGCCCGGCAGGCCCGGCCGCCCGAGGTCGCCGTGCCCGACCTCAACCGGCTCACCACGGCCGAGGACGAGATGGACCGGGTGGTCACCGCCCACACCGTCCGCCTGGCGCTACGACAGATCAAGCCGGAGCACCGCGACGTCCTCATCGAGATGTACTACAAGGGCGCCTCGGTCGCGGAGGCGTCGCAGCGGCTCGGCATACCCGAGGGTACGGTAAAGTCGCGGACGTACTACGCGGTGCGGGCGCTGCACGCGGCGATCGGCCCGATCGAGTCGGCCTGATGTCACGTCCCGGCGACTACTCGTCCGATCCCCGGCACCGGCGCGGTGTCCCGGATCATCGCTCCGGCGCACCCTCTGTCGGGTCGGGAAGGGGGCGTGATGCGCACCGGCGGTGAGAACCCGACGTCCGAGCACGAGGCCTTGGCGCTCTATCTGCTCGGCGCGCTCGACGAGACCGACCGCGTCGCCTTCGAGGCGCACCTGGCCGGCTGCTGGGAGTGCCTCGCCGCCGCAGGCGACCTGGGCGGGGTGACCAGCGGGCTCGGCGGACTCAGCGCGGCGGACTGGGACGAGTTCGCCCTCCCACCGGCCTCCGTCCTGCCCCCCGCCTCCGTCCTTCCGCCGCGTTCCGTCCTTCCGCCGCGTCCCGCGCCCGGACCGGAGGACGCACTCCCGCCGGGCCGCGATCCGGCGCCCCGGTCGTCGGCCCACCCGACGCCCGGCACGTCGACCACCCCGCCGGCCTCGGACCCGACGCCGAAACCGGGTGACCTGTCGGACACCGCGTCCGGCCCGGCTGAGTTCCGGGCCGGCCTGCCGGATGTCGCGTCGGCGTCGGACTCGGGCGAGTCCCGGGCCGGCGTGCCGGATGTGGCGTCGGCGTCGGGTCCGACCGGCGTACCCCGGACCGAGGTCCTGGGGACGGCGGGCCCGAGCGGCGCCGCGGCCGGTCGCGGGCCGGCGCGGCGGTGGGGCGTCCGGCCGGGGCGTGCGCCGGGCGGCGCCGGCCCGACCGGGCCGGGGAGGGCGTCCGGCGGCCGCCCCCGGGCTTTGTCCGCCCGCCGTCGGCTGCTGCTCTGGGGCGGGGCGGTCGTGCTGGCGCTCGCGGTGCTGACCGGCGGGATCGTGGCCACAGTCGGTGGCGGGGGCCGTGACGACCTGGTGTTGACCGCGACCGGTGAGGCGCCCGGCCAGGGCATCAGCCTCTCCGTGTCGATCACCACGCACGAGGGCAGGGGCTCCACGATCCGGATCACCGCGACCGGGCTGCGGCCGGGGCTGCGCTACCGGCTCTTCGCGGTGACCCGCGACGGGGTCACCCACCAGGTGCGGGACTGGACCGCCTCGGCCGGCCCGCAGGAGGTGACCGGCGAGCTGTCACCGCCGGTCGACGACCTCTCCTTCGTCGGCGTGGGCCTCGCCGACGGCACCTCGGTGGTCACCGCGCCGATCTCGCGCTGAGGACGGAAGGCTGTTCGCGGCCAGCGGCTCACAGATCTTGGTACCGAACGGCCCCTATCGGGGCGCTTTCCTTCCAAGATCTACACCGATCCTGTGGTGCGGGACAGATGGTCTCCGACCGATCCGCCGCACTTCCCGTTGAACCGAAGGCTCTCCCGCGCCGTCATGTCGCCGTGCGGTTGCCGCACCCGTCGGGGGACGCGGCGCGTCCCTGCCAGGCCGAGGGAGGGCTACATGGCTGTGAGGACCGGATCGTCGTCGACCCGTGGGACGCGGGCCGGGGTGTCGGGCGGGGGCCCGGGCCCATCCGAGGGCGTCAACCGGGGCCCCCGCCCAGCACGCAGGGCCGCGCTGCTCGCCGTGGTGCTGGTGGCGCTCGGGCTGATCGTGGGCGTGCCGGGCGGGCGGGCGACCGCCGCCACCGGGGAGCGGGTGACGTTCGTCAACGGCACCGCGGAGACGTTGTGGATCGGCGCGGGCGAGAGCGGGGACGGCTCGCGGCCGATCACCGGCCTGCCCACGCTGCGCCCCGGCGAGTCGAGCACGATCGTCATCCCGGATGCCGGCGAGCCCGGCCACTGGCGCGGCCGGTTCTTCGCCCGTCAGCGCTGCGGCGGCGACCCGAACGGCTCGTTCCGCTGCCTGGTCGGTGACTGCGGCGCCTTCGCCGACCGGTGCGAGCGGGGCGCGGAGCCGGTGAGCCTGGCCGAATTCAACTTCGACCGGAACAACGCGGGCGCGCCCTGGTACAACGTCAGCTACGTCGACGCGTTGTCGACGACGATCACGATCGACGCGCCCGGCGCTCCCCGCCCGGAGAAGGCGGGCAGTTGCGCGCGGTGGGACTGCTCCGCCGGGCAGATGCTCGCCGCCTGCCCGGAGGCGCACGCCGTACGCGACCCGGCCCGGGGCGACCGGGTGAACTGCGTCAACCCCAACCGGGACGCGGAGAGCGCGTACACCGCCGCGCTGCTGCCGTTCGGGCCGCGCGCCTACCTGTGGTCCACCCACGACCGGGTCGCCGGCAACGAGACGGTCTACAACTGCCCGGGCTGCGCGGAGGTGGTGGTGACGTTCCGCAACGGCGGCACTCCGTCGACCCCGCTCGCGAAGCGTCCCGCCGACCGTTCCGGATCCGGCTTCGCGCTGCGCGGCTACGCGGACAAGTGCGTGGACGTGCCGGGCGGCGAGTCGGCCGACGGCGTGCGGTTGCAGCTCTGGCAGTGCAACGGCACCCCGGGCCAGCGGTTCACCCGTGGGTCCGGCGACACGCTGAAGGCGCTGGACAAGTGCATGGACGTGGCGTGGGCGTCCCGGGACAACGCGGCCAAGGTGCAGCTCGCCTGGTGCAACGGCGGGCCGGCGCAGGTCTGGGTCGCCGAGGGCGGCCTGCTGCGCAACCCGAACTCCGGCAAGTGCCTCGACGTGCGCGACTGGAACTCCGACGACGGCGCGCCGTTGCAGATCTGGGAGTGCGCCGCCAGCCAGAGCAACCAGAACTGGCGCGAGACGGGTCGCTGAGCCGGCCGAAAGCGACGTGGGCCCGGGTGATCGTTCACCCGGGCCCACCGGTCGTGTCGAGCGGTCACCTCCGGCCGCGTGCCGGCGCCTGACCCTGTGCCGCGCTCGACGAACTGGCCGCCGGGCCCGTACTCGACCCTGGGCTGGTCCGCCCGCGTTCCAGGTCGACGTTCTGCGACTGCTGCTGGATCGCCGAGCGCCGCTGGTCGACCGCCGCGTTGGTCAGCGCGGCGCCGGCGGTGACGAACCCGCCGGCCGCGGTGAGCTGGGTGGCATTGGCGGCGGTGCCGGCGATGCTCATGCCCAGGCCGCTGAGGTTCCCGGCGTGCACCGCGGCCTTCGTCCAGTCACCCCTCTGCGCGGCGTCGATGAACTCCACACCGGACTTCAAGGCGGTCACGGCGGACGCGCTGATCTGCGTGCCGCGCGCCGCCCAGCCCTCCAGGACGCCGGAGATGGCGCTCAACGAGCCGGCGGTGAACTCCGCACCCGGCGGCAGGTACGTGTTCATGTACTCCTTGAACTGGGTGAGGCCGGTGAAGCCGGCGTTCTTGGCGCCCTGCCGCGCCTCGCTCTCGGTCGGACGGTCCGGGTTGGCCGGCCGCACCTGGCTGCCGCGTCGCGGCTCCACCGGCGCCGGCGTGGTGACGGCACCCACCTGCATGGCCGTCCGCACGAGCGCGTCCGGGTCGGTGGCGACGTAGGTGGACCGGCGGCGGAGCCGCCCCACCTGCTGGTCGGCGGCGGCGGAGTTCCGGCTCGCGCCGGAGCCACGCGCGGCGGAGTTCCGCTCCGAACGGGCCGGGGCGGCGGGCGGCGACACCCGCCGCCCTCCGTTGAACGAGTCGGTGAACTGCGGGGGCGCCGTGGACGCGGACGTGGACGCGTACGCCGCCTGGCTGTACGGGTTGACCGGCAGGCTGTAGTGCCGGTCCGCAGCCTCCATCTCGTAGTCGTTCTCCGCACCGGCGAACGTCTGGGCGCGTTGCAGCGGATCCGGCTCGTAGCCGTACCTGGGGTCGGACATGGTCACTCCTTCGAGCGCTGGTTCGTGATGGGCCAACCGGCGGTTCGCCGCCGGCTCGGTGTGCCGCCTCCCTCCCACGGATCGCGGTGCACCGTCTACGCGGCGGCCCCGGCCCCGGTTCAGCCGTGCCCCCGGATTTCTCCGCCGGGCGGCGGCTGGAAAAAACCTCGAACCCGCGCTGAACCGAGTGGGCGGTCGCGTCGTAGAGCGGCCGTCGACCGCTCCGCCCGCGCCGCCGAGGCGCCGCAGACGCGGCCGGCGACCGACGACGGCGAGCAGACAGGGAGGCGAGACGGACGATGAGCCAGCCGGTGATGCTGCGGCGACCACGGGAGCGCGACGAGCGTCCGATCCGACACCGCGATGTCCTCTCGGACGAGGGCATCGGCTGGATCGGCGCGCACGGCGGCGCCGGCGCCTCCACCCTCACCCGCCTGCTCGGCGGCACCGACATCGGATGCCGGTGGCCGGATGCGGCGATCGGCGAGCCGGCCCGGGTCGCGGTGGTCGGGCGGACCAGCCTCGACGGCCTGCGGGCGGTCTCCCGCGCGTTGAACGCGATGCGGGAGGGCCGGCACCCGGCCGGGATGCGGCTGGTGGGCGTGGTGCTGATCGCCGACGCCCCGGGCCGGTTGCCGGCGCCGCTTCTCGGCCGGATCCGGCTGCTGCGCGCGATCGCCCCGGTGCACCGGGTGCCGTGGGTTCCGTCGTACCGGGTGGGTGCGGAACCGAAGCGTCCGCCGCGCCAGCTGGCCCGGCTGGCCGCCCTGGTGGAGGCCCGGCCGGGGCGGGGGTCGCGGTGAGCCGGACCCGCCGGGCGGGCTGGGTCGTCGCCGCCCTGGTCCTGGCGCTGCTCGGGCCGGCGCCGGCCGCATGGGCGGCGGCGGGCACCTACACGGTGACGGTGGACGGCGGTGACGCGGCGTTCCTTTACAAGATCTGCCTGAAGACCACCACCACGGTGAACACCTACCCGGCCGGTGGCGGCGACCGGGTCTGCTCCGGCAAGAAGGGCTCGACCGACGGGTCGTTCGACCTGACCGCCGAGTTCACCGACGGCGACACGGTCTGGATGGACGTCGAGATGCTGGTGGACCTGAGCGGCCACTCGCGGACCAAGGACAACGTGGACATCACCGGGTCGCACTCGTGCACGCTCAAGGGCGCCCTGTACGCGGGAAAGTTCAAGTGCGAGAACGCGATCAACAAGAAGAGCTTCGAGGCGCCGTCGATCGAGCCGTACCAGGTGGCCGTCGACGACCCGAACGCCCCGGTGGTGCAGCTTCTGACGCTGATGGCCTGGTGCGTGAGCGCCGCCGCGGTGCTCGGTCTGCTGCTGACCGGCATGACGTTGGCCTCGCAGTTGCGGCGCGGCGCGCTGGAGGAGCGGACCGAGTACACCAAGCAGATCGCGTTCGTGATGGCGGCGTGCCTGCTCGCGACCACCGCCGGGCCGATCGTCGAGGCGCTCGGGTTCAGCCAGTGACCACCCCGACGGGCCCCGGCCCCGGCCGACTGACCAACCCCTTTTCCCAGCACTGAAGGAGCACCCAATGGCCCTCTCCGACATCTACTACAGCGGTCTGGTTCGGATCCCGTTCGGGATCCGTCCCGCGCCCGAACTGGGCGGCGATTTCGTTGGCGGGGTGCCGCAGCCGGCGACCGGCGAAAACTCGGTGCCCAGTGAGCTCGCCACGAAGGTCGAGCAGGCGCTCGGCCTGGTCGCCTGGGCGGGTACGGCGGCCGGCGTCCTCGGTGTGCTGATCACCGGCGCGGTGATGGCGATCTCACACAAGCGGGGTGAGAGCTCGGAGCACATGAGCCGGCTGGGCATGGTGCTGGGCGGCTGCATCCTGGTCGCCACCGCGGGCCCGATCGTGACCTGGGTCTTCGGCACCGGCGGCCAGGCGGACGGGAACTGACGCATGCGCGCGCGACACGAATCCGGGCCGGCGGAGGAGGGGCCGTTCTGGCGGCACCGTCGATGGCAGGTGTCGGCGGCCTTCGTGGTGCTGGCGCTCTGCACCGGCGTCGGCGCGGCGTTCTACGGGGGCGGGGACGCCGGTTCCCGGGCCGCGCCCGCGTCCGGGCCGGTGATCGGCGGCCTCGCGCCGGACGGGTCGCGACCGCAGGGCTGCCGCACCGTGGACGCCGTACAGCGGATCCCGGACGCGGCGCCGACCGACGTCACGTGGCACCCGCTCAACGGCGCGCAGACCCCGTTCTCCGCCTCCGCCGGGCCGCTGAAGGCCACCGGGCCGCTGCGCTGGTGCTTCGCGCACACCCCGATGGGCGCGGTGCTGGCGGTGCACACCATCTCCCGGCAGATGAGCGGCCCGGACTGGCGTACGGTCAGCCGGCAGCAGCTCGTGCCCGGGCTCGGGCGGGACTACTTCGACGCGATGCGTGAGTCGCTGGAGGACGGCGGCCCGCCGCAGACCTCCAACCGCCTCGCCGGGTTCCTCGTGGTGCGCTACACGCCCCGGACGGCCGTGGTCCGGGTGCTGGTCCGGCAGGCGACGGCGCGCTACTTCTCGGTCGACTACACGGCGGACTGGAACGGCGTGGACTGGCGGCTGCGGCCGCTGAGCTCCGGCGGTCTCTACGGCCCGGTCACCCCGGTGCTCTCGCTGGCCGGCTTCGTGCTGTGGAAGGAGAGCTGAGATGGCTGAGTGCGCGACCGGCGACGCCGTCTACATCGGGGAGATCGGCCAGGTCGTCGGCTTCTTCGAGCGGGGCATCGACGGCATCCTCAGCGACATCGCGGGCGCCATCATGGGCGCGGCGGTGGAGTTGTTCGCCAACCTCGGCGACGTGCCGACGCTCGGCGACGAGAAGATCAACGATCAGATCCACCTGCAGACCGACTGGCTCGTGGTGACCATCGCGGTGGCGTCGTTGCTGGCTGCGGCGTTCCGGATGGCACTGCTACGGCGGGGACAGGCGTTGTGGACGGCGCTGTCGGGCCTGGTCCGCATGATCCTGACCGTGGGCGCCGCGTGGACCGTGCTCAACCTGCTCGCCACCGAGGCCGACCACTACAGCGACCACCTGTACGACCAGGGCATCAAGGCGCAGCTCAAACTGATCGCCAACTGTGGCACCGACGGGCTCACCGCGTTCCTGCTGATCATCATCGGGTTGCTGCTGCTGGTCGCCGGCTGCATCCACGTGATCCTGATGTACCTGCGGCTCGGCGCGATGGTGCTGCTCACCGGCACGTTGCCGCTGGCCGCCGCGGCGTCGATGACCGAGTCGGGCGGCGGGTGGTGGCGTAAGCACATCGCCTGGATGGTGGCCTGGCTGGCGTTCAAACCGGTGGTCGGGCTGATCATGTATTCCGGGGCGGCGATGATCGGCTCGGTCGACGGCGACGCCAAGCACTACAAGCTGGCCGGCGCGGCCATCCTGCTGATGGCCGCGGTCGCGCTGCCGGCGTTGATGCGACTGATCGTGCCGGCCATGGCGGCGCTCGGTTCGTCCGACGGCGTGGGCGCGGGTGTCGCCGCCGGCGCCGCCGGCGCGGGCGCGGTGGCGAGCGGGGCCAAGCGGATCGCCGGTGGCGGCGGTTCGAGCGGCGGCGGCGCGGCCAGGGCGCCGAGCGGCGGCGCGCCCACCGGCGCGGCGTCCAAGGGGGGCGGCGCGTCCAAGGCTGATGGTGCGTCGAAGTCCGACGGCGCGTCCAAGGCCGACGGGGCGTCGACGTCCGACGGGGCGTCCACGGCCGAGGGCGCCTCCACGCCCGACGGGGCGCCCACAGCCGAGGGCACGGCCGGCGGTGGCGGGTCGACGTCCGCAGGACAGCAGGCGTCCGGGAGTAAGCCGGCGTCCGGCGGGGAACCGGCGTCCGGCGGGGAACCGGCGTCCGGCGGGGAACCGGCGTCCGGTAGCGAGCCGGTGTCCGGTAGCGAGCCGGCGTCGGGCAGCAGACCGGCGCCCGAGAGCGAATCGGCATCCGGCAGCACCCCCGCGAGCAGCACCCCGGCGCCCGCGAGTAGCCCGCCGTCCGGCAGCGATGCGGCAGGCGGTGGCGGGTCGGCAGGTGGCGGCGGGCGCAGCGTCGCGTCGACGGCCGGCCGGGTCGTCGGCGGCGCGGTCGGCGCCGCCGCCTGGACCGTGCAGAAGAGCGCCGGCGTCGTCGCCGGCACCCACCGGCACGCCGCCGGCATCGCCGACGGCGCGCTGCCGAACCCCGACCGAGACTAGGCCGGCTCAGGAGGACGACCATGACCACGGCAACCGAACAGATCAAGACACTTACGTACGGAAACTGGCGCCGCCCCCGCAAGGCCGGCCTGGGCTCGCTGGGCCTGATCGGGACCGTCGGCCTCTTCGGCGGTCTCGTGCTGGTGCTGCTCGCGTCCATGATCTCGCTGGACGCGGCCCTGGTGGTGGGGCTGCCGCTCGCGTTGACGCTGGCGCCGCTGGCGATCCGCACTCCGGACGGCCGCAACGTCTTCCAGATGGTCGGCGTCCGGGTGGGCTGGTTGCGCCGCAAGTCCAAGCGGCAGCACCTGTACGTCTCCGGGCCGCTGTCGACACGCCCCGGCGGACGGTTCCGCCCGCCCGGCCTGCTGAGCCGGGCGGTCATGCTGGAGGGGCGCGACCCGTACGACCGCCCGTTCGGCGTGCTGCACCACCCCAACCGTCACCAGTACACGATCGTGCTCAGCTGCGAGCCGGACGGCGGGTCGCTGGTCGACCCGGACCAGGTCGACACGTGGGTGGCGCTGTGGGGCGACTGGCTGTCCCGGCTGGCGCACGAGCCGGGACTGCGCGGCGCCTCGGTGGTGGTGGAGACCGCGCCGGACCCAGGCACCCGGCTCGCCACCGAGGTGCTGGGCCGGATCTCCCCGGACGCGCCGCCCGCCGCCCGCGCGGTGATGGAGGAGGTGGTGCGCAACTACCCGGACGCGTCCTCGGAGATGAACACCTACCTGACGCTGACCTACTCGGCGCCCGGCGGCGCCCGGCGCGACGACGACACCATGCTCGCCGACCTGGGGCTGCGGCTTCACGGCGTGCTCAACGGGCTGGTGGCGGCCGGCGGCGGGTCGGCGGAGCCGCTGTCCGCGGAGCGGATCGCCGAGGTCGTCCGGGTCGCCTACGACCCGGCCGTCTCGGCCGAGGTGCTCGACGTACGCGCCCAGCACGGCGGCACCGGGCTGGAGTGGGACGACGCCGGGCCGGCCGCCGCGATCGAGTCGGTGACCGCCTACCAGCACGACTCCGGCGTGTCCCGGAGCTGGCTGCTGACCATGGCGCCGCGCGGCGTGGTGCGCTCCGGGATCCTGCGCAGCCTGCTCGACCCGGCCGCCGGCATCCGCCGCAAGCGGGTGGCCCTGATCTACCGTCCGATCGATCCGGCGACCTCCGCCCGGATCGTCGAGTCGGACCGCCGGTCCGCCCAGTTCATGGCGAACTCAACGAAGGGCCTGGTCAGGGCCCGCGCGGTCGCGGAGATCCAGGCGGCCGAGCAGACGGCGGCAGAGGAGGCCTCCGGCGCCGGTCTGGTCGAGTTCTCGATGCTTGTGACGTTGACCGTCGACTCGGCCGCCGAGGTGCGCGACGCCAACGTGACAATGCGGAACCTGCTCGGCGCCACCCGGATCGCGATGCGCCCGGCGGACCGGATGCAGGCCGCGGCGTTCACCTGCGCCCTGCCCGTCGGCATCCTGCCCTGGGAGCAGGCGTTCGTTCCGCACGACCTGCAGGAGGCGATGTGACGGGCGGCGACGGCGTGCGGCTGCTGGATCTCGGGGCGGGCTGGCCCCGGATGACGTCCGGACCGGTCACCGCGATGTCCGGTCTGGTGGTGCCGGACGTGGACGCGCAGGACCGGGAGCCCGACGAGACGGGCGAGCAGACCCCGCGGGCGCTGCGCCGGGCGCGTCGGCGGCGGGCTGCGGAGGAGGCCGCCGAGCAGCGGTACCGGCAGCGGCTGGCCCGGGCTGACCGCGCCGATCAGGTGCCGCACCGGGGGTCGCCCGTCGTGGGCGGCGGACGGGTGGCCACGCTGGACCCGCCGACCATGTGGCGGGCCACCACCGTGCAGGCGTGCGGGCTCTGGCCGTTCGCGTCCGGCTCCGGCGCCCCGATGACCGGGGTCCCGCTCGGCCAGCACATCAGCACCGGGGCCACGGTGTGCGGGGATCCGCTCAACTGGTTCACCCGGGCGCGCTACATCTCCAACCCGTCGCTGTTCATGCTCGGCATGCCGGGTCTCGGCAAGTCCACGCTGATCAATCGGATGCTGATCGGCCTGGCCGCGCAGGGCGTCGTCCCTCTGGTGCTGGGCGACCTGAAGCCCGACTACGCGGACACCGTCCGCGCGCTCGGCGGGCAGGTCATCTCCATCGCCCGGGGCGTCGGCGGGCTCAACGTGCTGGACCCCGGCGCGATGGGCGCCGCCGCCGCGCGGATCGGCGGGCAGGCCGGGCAGGCGCTGGCCGCCGAAACCCACGGCCGGGTGTTGAACATGGTCGCGGCGCTGCTCACCATCGTGCGGGGCGTGCCGATCAGCGACCACGAGCAGTCGGTGCTCTCGGCCTGCCTGCGGCACCTGCGCGAAGCCACGCCGCCGGGCCGGACGTACCGGCTGCCGGACCTGCTCGCGGTGCTGGAGGCGGGGCCGCCGCGGGTCCGGCAGGTCACGCTCGACCGGGGTCAGGAGTCGCGTTACCGTGACGCCGTCGACCCGCTGCACCGGTCGCTGCTCGGCATCCTCGACGGCCCGCTCGGCGACACCTTCGCCTCCGAGACCGCCACCCGGATCGACCCGGACGCCACCGCCGTCTGCATCGACATCTCCCGCATCGGTGAGGCGGACGGGCAGTTGACCGCCGCCGCGATGCTCGCGGCCTGGTCGGACGGCCTGGGTACGGTGTCCGCGTCGCACGCCTTGGCGGATGCGGGCCTGGCGCCCCGGCGCTGGTTCTTCACCGTGCTGGACGAGCTGTGGCGCCCGCTGCGGGCGGCTTCCGGCATCGTCGACCGGATCGACGCGCTCACCCGGTTGAACCGTTCGCTCGGGCTCGCCGACGCGAAGATCACCCACACTTTGAAGGACGCCGAGGCCCTGGGCAGCGAGGCGGACAAGGCGAAGGCCCGGGGTTTCGTGGAGCGCGCCGGCATGGTCGCCTGCGCCGGGCTGCCGAAGGCAGAGATGGAGGACCTGGGCCGCGTGGTGGGGCTTTCCCGGCGCGAGATCGACTTGGTCTCGTCCTGGTCCTCGCCGGCCGGCTGGGCGCAGGACGGCGCCAACGAGGAGCCGCCCGGCCGAGGCCGGTTTCTGATCAAGGTCGGTGGGCGGCCCGGCATCCCGATCCGGGTAGCGATCACGGACGCCGAGCGGCACCTGCACGACACGAACACGCGGTGGATCGCCAACGGCGACGCGGAGCGGATGCTGGCCGAACGCGCCGCGGTAGTGCGCGCCGTGACGGCCGGCGACCTTCCCGGGGCGGGTGCCCGGTGAAGCGCGGCACCGGCGGAGACCTGCTGGCCTGGCTGATCCCGACGCTCGCGCTGATCAACCTCACCGCCTTCGTCCTGCTGTGGCTCGGTGGCACGCTGGCCACCGCCGTCGGCGGGTACGGCTGGCATCCGCCGCCGTTCCGCCTCGACGTCTACCTGAGCCTGCTCGGCGGCGGTGTCGGGACGGTCTGGCCGGGCGTGCCGCCGGCCCTGGTGTACGGCGGCGCGGTCGTGCTCGTCCCGGCCGTCGCGGCACCGGTGGTCGCGGCGGCCCGCGCCGTCGCCCGTCGCCTCGGCCAGTCGTCGAACCTGGCCCGCGCAGCCGACCTGCGCGCCATGACCGGTAAGGCGGCCGAGGCCCGGGCCCGTGAGCTGCGCCCGTCCCTGCGCGACGCCGCCCGCCTGCGCCCCGACGACACCGGCAACCTGCTCGGCGATCTTTTGCCGTCCGGGCCGGAGCTGCGCTCGTCGTACGAGGACGTGGAGCTGGACCTGATGGCCCCGCGGGCCGGCAAGTCCACCGGGATCGCCATCCCCCGGGTGCTGCGGGCGCCCGGCGCGGTGCTGCTCACCTCGAACAAGTCGGACGTCTACCTGGTCACCCGGCAGGAGCGGGCCCGGGTGGGTCGGGTGTGGACGTTCGACCCGCAGGGCGTCGCGTATACCGAGCGCGACATGTGGTGGGACCTGCTCGGCGGCTGCCGCACCCTGGAGGGCGCGCGGCGGCTCGCCGGCCACTTCGTCAGCTCGGTCAACGACGACGCGTCGAAGCGGGACTTCTGGATCGCCGCCGCGCAGAACACGCTGACCGCTCTCTTCCTCGCCGCCTCGCACGGCGGCGCGACGGTCGGGGAGATGCTGGCCTGGCTCGCCGACCCGGGCGACCGTACCCCGGTCGACCTGCTCCGCGACGCCGGCCTGGACGCGATGGCCGATCAGCTCCAGGGCACTGTACGCGGCGCGGTCGAGACCCGCGACGGCATCTACGAGACGTCCCGGCAGTGCGTCGCCTGCCTGCTCGACCCGGAGATCCTGGCCTGGGTCAGTCCGGACCCGGACCGCCCGGAGTTCGTCCCGGAGGAGCACGTGCTCAGCCGCGACACGCTCTACCTGCTGTCCAAGGACGGCGGCGGCTCGGCCGCCGGAGTGATCGCCGGCCTAGCGGACGCCGTGGTCCGGGCCGGCGTGGTGGCCGCCGAGCGGATGGGCGGCCGGCTGGACCCGCCGATGACCGCCGTGCTGGACGAGGCGGCGAACGTGTGCCGCATCGCCGACCTGCCCGACCTCTACAGCCACCTCGGCTCGCGGGGCATCAGCGTGGTGACGCTGCTGCAGAGCTACCGGCAGGGGGTACGGGTCTGGGGCGAGGCGGGGATGGACGCGTTGTGGGGCGCCGCCACGGTCAAGCTGCTGGGCGCCGGGCTGGACGACGCCGATTTCGTGGACAAGGTGGCCCGTCTGATCGGCCAGCACGACGTCCGTACGCCAACCTACTCCCGGTCCCGCGACGGCTCGTCCCGGTCGGTGTCGTACCGGCAGGAGCAGGTGCTGCCGGCGGACCGGATCCGGGCGCTGCCGAAGGGCACCGCGCTGCTGCTGGCGACCGGCGTGCGGCCGGCGGTGATCCGGTTGCGTCCCTGGTACAAGGAGCCGAACGCCGGGCCGATCGCGGCGGCGGCCCGCACCGAGGCGGAGGCGGTCACCGCGCGGGCGCGGGCTGCGGCCGGGCGCCAGCGGGCCGGGTGACGGCGTGTCGAAGCTGGCGGCCGCGCGGGCCGCGCACCAGACGGCGACGAACCGGTTCGGCGCCACCCAGATCACCTGGTTGATCATCTCGATGGTCGGGATGCTCCCGCTGGCCGCGATGGCGGCGCTGGCCCTGATCGTCCTGGTGGTCGTCATCCTGCTCAGCGGTTCGCAGATGACCTCGTACTCACCGGACCCGGACAGCACGCTCGGCCCGGGCGCGGGCGGCAGCGTCCTCACCGAACTCGCCGGCGGCGACGGCCGCGGCGGGTTCAAGGAGTCGGGCGTGCCCGACGCGGACCTGGTCGCGCCGATCCGGGAGGCGGCCCGTGAGTGCGACCTGCTCACCCCCGTGATTCTCGCGGCCCAGATCGAGTACGCGTCGGACTTCGACGCGGACAAGGAGGGTCAGGACGGCCGCAAGGGGCTGTCCCAGCTCACCCCCGACGTGTTCGAGCGCTACGGCAAGGACGACGACGACAGCGGCGAGGCCTCGGCGCTGGACCCGGAGGACTCGATCCACGCCCACGCCCGGTGGTTCTGTCACCTGGCCGAGGAGACCCAGCGGATGCTGGACGAGAAGACGGTCGTCGGCGACCATCTCACGCTGACGTTGATGGCCTGGGACCAGGGCACGGAGGCGGTGAAGGCGCTGGGCGGCATGCCGGTCATCGTGCTGGACAGCTACCCGTTGCGGGTGCGCGGGCTGTTCGCCCGCTACACCATCGGCGGGACGGACACGTCCACCGCCTTGCCGACACCGACGTCGTCGCCGGGGGCCGGGGCGAAGAAGCGCGTGGTGACGGGGGACGAGGGCACGCTGCTGACCGGGTCGACGTTCGACACCATGTTCCCCGACCGCAACACTTTCTACACGTACGCCGGGCTCACCGACGCGATGGCCACGTTCCCCGACTTCGCCGGCACCGGCGACGAGGCGACCCGCAAGCGGGAACTGGCGGCGTTCCTGGCCAACGTGGACCACGAGTCCGGCGGCCTGGTCCACGTCGAGGAGATCGACCGGGCCGCGTGGGGCACCTACTGCGACGGCGGCCAGCCCTACGGCTGCCCGGCCGGCCGTAGCGCCTACCACGGGCGGGGGCCGATCCAACTCAGTTGGAACACCAACTACAAGGCGGCCGGCGACGCGCTCGGGCTGGACCTGCTCGGCAACCCGGACCTGGTGGCCACTGACCCGGCGGTGGCATGGCGTACCGCGCTCTGGTTCTGGATGACCCAGAGCGGCGCGGGCACGACCACCCCGCATGCCGCGATCACCGGCGGCGGGGGGTTCGGCGAGACGATCCGCAGCATCAACGGGGCGTTGGAGTGCGGCGGCGGCAACGCCGCGCTGGTGCGGGCGCGGGTCGACGCGTACCGGCGGTTCACCGCCGCGCTCGGCGTCGACCCCGGTGACGAGGGGACGCTGACGTGCTGACCGACGAGCCGCCGCCGAGGCCGTTTTTCATCCTCTACCTAGACGGACCCGAGTACGCCGAGGAGTTGCGCCGGCTCACCTCCTGGGTGGAGGGTCTGCTGCTCCCGGTCTACGGCGGCGAGGTCACCTCCGGCGCGCCCTGGTGCCCCCGCTGGCGGGAACACCCGGAGGCGATCGCCTACCTGCACGGGCTCTGGCTCGCCTGGCAGGAACGTACCGGCCCCCGGGCGGCGCCGACCGACCCGGCCCTCTGGCACCAGAACCACCTCTGGCCGACCATGGACGCGCTGCGCAACCCCAACGGACCGTTCGCCGGCTGCAAGCCCGGGGGACACCGGCCCAAGGACCGGCCCTACGTCGAGCGCGACGACTGAGCGACCCGCCGGGAGAACCGTCCGAAGGACGGCCGCCGGGGGGCCGGCCGTCCTTCGGGCCGATGCCGCCTAGGTAGCGGTGGCGGCGAGCGTTGGTTGGATGCTCGGCATGACTGAGATCTGACCCGTCGCCTGGCCGCCCCAACCGATCCGGGCCGAGCGACTGGTGCTTCGCGCGTCCGAGGCCCGGGACCGGTCGACGTTCATCGAGCTGTTGGCGTCGCCGGAGGCACACCTACCTCGGTGGCCCCGGTCGTCGGACGAGCTTGAGTGCGAGCTGCCCGAGGTGCCCGCACGGTGGCGAGGGAGTTTCGTCGTCGACCTCGACAGGGCGATAATCGGCCGGGTCCCGCTTTGGCGCGCGACGGAGCATCGTCGTCCGGCGGCCCGTGGGAAAGGCCGATCTCGGTTACCTGTTCCTGCCGCCTGCCTGGGGTTTCGGGTACGCCACCGCGACGTGCGTGGCGGCGCTCGACTGGTTCGGCGGTGTCCTTCCCGGCGAGCCGGTGGTTGCTCACCACCCAGTCCGCCAACGTCAACTCGATGCGCCTCGCGGCAAAGCTGGGGTTCACCGAGGTGGAACGGTTCCACGCCTGGGACGCCGAGCAGTGGCTCGGCGTGCGGCCCCCGGTTAAGCCGTCGGCCTGAGCCCGTCGTGGGGGGTCAGCCGGTGGGGCCGATCCGCTTGGCCAGGTCCACGAAGGACCGCCAGGACGCGGCGTCGACGTCGAACGCGAGCAACGGCAGGTCATCCTCGGTGGCGGCTTCGGCTTTGGCGCGTTTGACGTCGAGTTCGGCGATGACCGAGGTGTAGACGTCGGTCATGGCGGCGGCGAAGGAGTGGTCGAGGAGTTCCTGGATGTCTTTGAGGTCGGCGCCGGCGGCTTTGAGGTAGGTGGCGGCGCAGTGCCGCAGGTCGTGGGCGCGCAGGATGACGCGGGTGATGCTGGCTCTGCCCATGATCCGGTTGCCGGACTCGGACTTGACCTTTTTGATCACGGGTGTGTAGCCCTGGGTGGCCATCTGTTGGGTGACGCTGATCAGGGAGTTGTCGAGGTCGACGGCGGTGTCGGTGAGTCCGACGGCCTCGCCGCGGCGCAGGCTGCGGTGAAGGATGAGCGCGAACAGTGGGTAGAGGGCGATGTCGTGCTCCTCGGCGTGGTCGAGGAACGCGCCGCCTGTTGCGGGGTCCACACCATGACCGGTCGCTCGGAAGCCAAACACCGCAGCCTTCGACGTCCGCACCTGCCGCGAACCGAGCGCTACGCATTGTCGCCGCCGGGCTCGTTAATGCCTGCTCACAGTGTCACGCCCCGGTTGAGACTGTCAGGATCGTGTTTAAGAGGCCGGTTCGCGGAGGCAAGGAGAAGTCCCCGGGCGGGCGAGGGTCGCAACAGGAAGAACTAGTACTCCAACGTCACTTGGCTTCGGCGTTGGGCGTGGCGCGGGCATGAGGACAGCCACCGCGTTGATCATCGATGGTTTGTGAGGACAACCGAAGATCGTGCGGTGGCCGTGTGCCACAGCGTAGACCCGACCGGGTGGCGGGTCATCCTGGACGAGGCGGTGACACGTGTCGCGGACCGGTTCGTGCGGGCGGAGCCCCGTCGGACCGCCGGGCAGTTCGTGGAAGGGCTGCTGTCGGGCGTGGAACGTAAGACCTGCTGGTCGTTGGCCGAACGGGCGGGTCACGACGATCCGCAGGCGATGCAGCGGCTGCTGCGTACGGCGGTGTGGGACGCCGACGCCGTCCGCGATGACGTGCGTGATTGGCTGATCGAGCAGCTTGGCCACCCCGAGGCTGTGCTGGTCACCGACGAGACCGGCTTCCTGAAGAAGGGCGTGTGCTCGGCCGGGGTGCAGCGGCAGTACACGGGCACCGCCGGCCGGGTCGAGAACAGCCAGGTCGGGGTGTTCCTGGCCTACGTGTCACCGGCGGGGCGGGCGATGATCGATCGCCGGCTCTACCTACCCGAGACATCCTGGTGCGATCGCCCCGACCGTCTCACCGCCGCCGGCGTCCCGGACGACGTCGGGTTCGCTACGAAGCCTGCCCTGGCCCGGCAGATGATCGCCGCTGCGCTGGACGCCGGTGTCCCGTTCGGGTGGGTGACTGGCGACGAGGTTTACGGCGCCGACCCCGGCCTGCGCGCTGACCTGGAACACCGCGGGATCGGCTACGTCCTGGCCGTCGGCTGCGACCGACGCGTGCACGTCAACGACGGCCGCACTTTGATCCGCGTCGACGACCTCGCCGACCGGATACCCACCGCCGAGTGGCAGCAGCACAGCTGCGGACCGGGAGCGAAAGGTCCCCGCGACTATCTGTGGGCCTGGGTCACCACCGCCACCAGCCCCGGTGAGCACCGGTGGCTGCTCATCCGCCGCAACCGAACCACCGGCGAGCTGGCCTTCTACCTGTGCGGGTCACCTCGCCTGGTGCCGCTGCACACCCTCGTGACCGTCGCCGGATCCCGCTGAAGCGTCGAGGAGTTGTTCCAAACCGGCAAAGGCCAGGTCGGCCTTGACCACTACCAGGTCCGCGGCTGGACCGGCTGGCACCGGTTCATCACCCTGGCCATGCTCGCCCTGGCCGTCCTGACCATCCTCGCCGCCACCACCGCGCAGCAGCCCGACCCCGACCCGGAGATCATCGCGTTGACCGTCGCCGAGATCCGCCGACTCCTCAACGCCTTCGTCCTCGCCCTGCCACTACCCCCAGCGCACACCCTGTACTGGTCCACTTGGCGACGAACATCCCAAGCCCGAGCCCGGCGATCCCACTACCAGCGCAGACTCGGCCACTTAGCTTGAGACTTACTCGTCTAGGGCTCGAGCGTGGCGGGCATGCTGAAGGCGGCGACGTGACGGGCACCGATGAAGGCGTTGCTCTCTACGATCTTCCCGTTCTCGATCCGGAGTACGTCGACGACCAGCGCCTCATAGTGCGGGCTGCCGGGCCGGCGGAGATAGTTGATCAGTGCCGGGCGCCCGTTGGCCGAGGTGGGGAAGGTACGCCAGTCGAGCGGTCGGCCGAGGAACTCCGCGGCCGCGTCGATCCCGACGACCGGCGGCTCGGGCGGCATCGTGATCCGTACGTCCTCGGCGAGCAGTGCCCGGACCGTCTTCGGGTCCCTCGCGTTGGCGTAGCGGCGCAGGATCTCTTCGTCCTCGCTGGTGAGCTGCGGGCGGCGCCAGTCCTGTGGGTCCGACGGAGCGCGCCGCCGGAGGGTGCGGCGGGCCCGCTGGAGGAGGCTGTTGACGGCCGCTACGGCGGTGTCGAGCGCGCCGGCGATCTCCTGCGGCGTCCAGCCGTAGACGTCGCGCAGCACGAAGGCCGCCCGCTGCCGCGGCGGCAGGTACATGAGCGCTGCGATCAGGGCCAGCTCGACGGTCTCCCGGGCGGCGAGACCGGTCTGCGGATCGTCGGCCAACAGGGCGTCTGGATAGGGACCGAGCTCGGTGGACCACTCCAGCGGGTCACCATACGGAACCGTCCGGTGACCGGCCGCCTTGCGGCTGTCGAGGAAGACGTTCGTGGCGATCCGGTAGAACCAGGTGCGCGCCGACGCCCGACCCTCGAAGCGGTCGCGAGCCCGCCAGGCACGCAGGAAGGCCTCCTGCACCAGGTCGTCCGCGTCGGTGACGTTCCCTGCAAGGCGGTAGCAGTGCACGTGTAGCTCGCGCCGGTGCTCGTCGAAGGCGCGCTGCAGCCAGACCGCCTGCTCGTCAGGCGAGTCGGACATGTGATCTCCCCGGGGCTGAATGGTCCTCACAACCGTACTGACGACCGCGGACCCCATCCGTCATCGGTCACCGATGACGATCGCCGACTCGGTCGTCTGTACCTGTGACCAATCCCCACCCCACGAAGGAGACAGCCATGACGGCAACCCCCGCGTCCAGCGCAGCCACGCCCCCGGTCGCCGACCGGGAGACCTGGCTGCGCGAGCGCAACGAACTGCTGGTCCGGGAGAAGGCCCATACCCGCGAAGGAGACGCGATCGCAGCCGCTCGTCGTCAGCTGCCGATGACCTTGATGCCGACGGTGACGGTCCAGGGCCCCGGCGGGGACACCCCGCTGGTGGAGGTTTTCGAGGGCCGCCGGATGCTCATCGCCTACTTCCACATGTGGCACGACGGCAAACCGTACGGGGATCAGTGTGAGGGGTGCACCTTCTCGACCTGTCACATGCAGATGCTGGACTACCTGCATGCCCGGGACGTCACCTACGCCGTGTTCTGCCAGGGCCCCTACGACGAAAGTGCCCCGTTCGCGGAGTTCATGGGCTACCCGTTCCCCTGGTATTCGGCGAAAGACTCCGACCCGGCTCTGGCCGACGGTCGCGACTTTGGGTTCATCGCCTGCTACCTGCGCGACGGCGACCAGGTCTACGAAACCTACTGGACCACCGGGCGGGGCGTGGAGGCGTTGACGACCAGCTACCACGCCTTGGACCTCACCGTGTACGGCCGGCAAGAGAACTGGGAAAACTCACCCCAAGGTTGGCCGCGGGTCAGTGGTCACCCGTGGCGGCTCAACGGCCGCCCCACCGCCCAATGGTCACGCCCCGCCGTTACGCCGGCGGTGACGTCCTGACGCTCGTGCTCATGGCGCTCGCCGTGCTGATGCATCAACACGGCGGGTCGATGGCTACCCACCACATGGCCGCCGGGCCCCGGATGGACCACGGCATCGTCACCGGCCATGACGCGGCGCTCGTGTTGCTACGCGCCGCCACGGCGGCTTACCTCTGCTGGATGGCGGCCGCACGCGTCCGGCTGCGCAATCGACCGATCACGGACCTGCTCCGTTGGGAGCACCTGGCCATGGGGGCAAGCCTCGCGGCCATGATCTTCTTCATGAGCTAGCCGAGTAAGCCAGCCGGCAGATCAAGTGACGTTGGAGTACTAGGCCGTAAGAGCGGGGGCTGGCACAATATGAGCACGGCCCGGAGGGATGTAACCCCGGTACTCAGACGATGCCCCGTCTGATCAGCGGAAACTATGTTCCGCCTCGCCCCGCAGGCGTCCATGACTCGCACTCCGGGCCGCGCCGAACCAGGATATGTCGGCAAGACAGCGCGCGCGGCGGGCGGAGCTTGCCGAGGCGAAATGATGACAGCCTGATCCGCAAGATCCGGAACATGTGCGGAATGACCGAGCGGCCCGTCAGCGACTCACTGCACATACACCGTGGTAGAAGAAGGGCGTGCGTGCTGAGGCTACTGCCTTTGAAAACCGTGTGTCGCGGCGGCAAGTCAGCCGAGACCGAGCGAGTGCCACGAACCCGCGCACCGACCGGTCCCAGCCGGGTACTTCGGCATCGAAGTCCGAGCTGCGGGCGTCGGTGAGGACGTCGAGGGCGAGGTCGGGTAGCTGGTCGCCGAGCCTGTACGCCAGCCCCACCGCCGCCGTGACCCGGACGACCGCAGCGTTCGCGGACAGCAGCTCGCGGAGGCGGGCGTCGACCCGCTCCGAGCCGACCGGGCAGTGGGCGAGGGTCAGGTTGGCGCTGGCCCGGGTGGCGGCGCGGGCCGCGTCATCCGGGACCGCCATGAGCCCGGCCAGCGCTGCCTCGTCGGGCGCGAACCAGGCGAGTAGTTCGGCGGCGTACCCCACCAGCTGCGGGTCCGGATCGGTGAGCCAGCGGACGTACCGGTCGGTGTGCCGGGCTCCAGCATCGAAGGCGTTGGCCTCCCACGGGTGTGACCCCTTCGGGTCGATGGGCGTGAGCAGGGCGGCCAGTTCGGCACGCTGTGCGGGTCGTAGTGATCTACAACGAACAGCACGCCCGCACGGTGCTCCGTGACTATGAGGACCACTTCGACTGGCACCGGCCACACCAGGGCCTGGAGCAGCATCCACCCGACTACGACCCCGGCGGCGCGGTCGTCGCGATCGACAAGCCGATCCGCCGGCGCCGCATCCTTGGTGGCCTCATCAACGAGTATCACGGGGCCGCTTGATCCGCTCACAAATCCGCAGCTCATAGCCTGCAACACAATTTTTGGCACGGTACCGGGTGACACTTGCAGGGTCGGCCGCGTCCACGTCCACGCCGCCGCAGTGGGCACCACCGTGTTCGCCGGATCACCGCGGTGGGCCCGGACCGGACCCTTTCGTACGTGGGTCAGATGAGCCTGGTCTGCTTCGCTGTTAGCGCCTGGTGGAGCGGGTCGCCGCGCATGACGTGGATGGTGCCAGGGTCGACGATCGGTGACGGTGCACCGTATGCAGCGCCGAGGGGGTGCCCTCGGCGGCGAGCTGGGCTACCAGCTCGTCCGCGGCCGCGCCTGGTCCGCTCGACCTGGTCCGGGTGGCAGAAGATGTGCGTCAGGAAGTAGTCGATGTGGGGGTGCGGGTGGAACGCGGTCAGCGCCGGGACCCGGATGCCGAGGAGGCGCCCACCCATGCCCCTTTTAGCCTCTCCTCGCGCGATGCCCGGCGTGACCGCTGGTGATGTGAGAGTCGAGAGGCGTGTCAGCTTCTTTGTACCGTGGTCCCGGCTCGAATCGCCCGCGGTATCTCGGCGACATCGTCGACACGATCCAGCAGCGTGGCAAGTTCGTCGCCGGACGCGGGCGAGCTCAACTCGACCTGGTAGGTGATGCCGCTCGATATCCACGTCTGCGTGTCGAAACCTCCCTCGGCCGATACACGTACCCCGTCGATCCGGATGCCGAGTTCGCCTGCCTCCCGATATATGTCATTCAGGACGCAGCCAGCCGCGGCGAGGTGCAACAGGTGTGCCCCGGTGAAGTCCGCCTCGACCGTGACGCCCTCCGGTGTCCAGCGGTGAGGGAACCCGATCGCACCACCGTCATCTGATCTGAACGAGCCGGCGCCGACCACGACCGCGAATCGCTCCACCGGTTGCCCCTGTCCGTTTTGCCTCACCCGACCGGCTCATTGTCGCCCGTCACCAGCATCACCACCAGATACCGAGACATCCGCTTCTGCCGCGATCCGGCGTGAGCGCGACCACCCCAGCGGTGACGGATTGTAGTCGGCAGGGCGGTCCGTCATGCGACATGGGAAGGTGCTCGACAGACGTCGTCGCCCCTTCTGGAGCGTCGACCCCTGTACGCTCCAGCCGTACCTGCTTGTGCATTTGGACCCGTACGCCGACAGGACTGGTTGGCTGCCGGATGGGGCCTGTTCGGTGGGGCTGCTACTTCGGCTGGCCGGTGGCGGGCACCGGGACGGCCTGGCCGGGCACGCCGCGGGGGAGCAGGGGAGCCGGGCCCAGCAGGTGCTCCGGCGGCACGTGGATGCGCAGGCTGTTGGACAGGTCGACCAGCTCCTTCTGCGTCACATTCATTCCGAGCACCTCGAAGTTGTAGCCCAGTCCCGTGAGCTGCTCCTGCATGTTCCCCACCGGCACATCCCTGGGAAGTACACCGAAGAGCTTTGTGTCCTTCGGGGAGACCCGCACCGGCAGGAACTCCTCACCGACCTGGACCACTGCCGCGGTACCGTCCTCATTGGCCGCCAGCCGCTCGATGTCGCGGCGGACCTGCCCGCCCTCCTCGCTCAGCACGACCTCACGCTCGATCCTGTCCAGGGCCGCGTCGACCTCGTCGGCCCTGGTGGGGAACTTTTCGCCGCGCAGCCGGGCCCGGTTGTTGCGGGCGCGCAGCACGTCACGGGCGTACGCGCGCAGCTCGGCGCGCTCAGCCTGGGACAGGGAACTGATGCCGCCGGAGGCGATTTTCAACTCCCGGGCGGCGTGCCTGCCTGCCTTGGCCTCGAAGATGGCGACGATGATCAGCTCACCGTTCTGCCGGTGGGCCAGGATGCCGTCGGTGAGCTGGCGTCCCGACGCGTCGCGGATCATGTGGCCCGGGATGAACTCCAGCGTCTGGGGCGCGGGGATGTGGATGCCCAGGGCACGCGCCCCGGCGGGATCACGCAGCCACGCCGCGATCCGCGCCTCCAGGAACTCCTCCAGCAGCTGCCCCTTCATCAGGTTAATGTTCGGGCCCTTCTCAACGACCCGCATCAGCGCCAGATGGTCCAGCTCGCTGAGCACTGCCGTGCCGCTGACGAGCTTCTTCAGCGAGTCGGCGACGTACGTGGCGATGGACATGCCCCGCGGGCTGCCCCGCTTGACGCCCATCCTCTCCAGCGCGGTGACGGCCCTCGCCGCCAGCGCCGAATCGACCTTCTTTCCCGCCGCGATCAGGGTCCGGGCCTCGGAGATGGCGAGGCGCCCAGTGACGTCCTCGCTGACCTTCTCACCCGCAGCCAGGGCGAGGCTCCACCGTGCGGCGCCGAGCCCGTACAGCCGCTCCATCCGCGCTGCGGTGTAGAGCGCCCGACCGCCCTTGACGAACCGGGAGGCGAACGGCAGCAGCACGCCCGCGGCGATGATGCACCGGTCGACCTCGGTCAGCTCGTAGCCGAAGATGTCGTACCCGAAGGCCGCCTCGAAGATCGCAACCGCGGTGCCGACGACCGGGATGAGGGCGATGCCGAACTCGACGACCTCCAGCACCGCCGGACGGTGTTCGACGGGCAGCGGGAAGGAATTGGTGTCGGTGGGCTGCTGCTGGGCTATCCGCAGCGTGACCAGCAGGTCCTGGCGCTGTGCCAGCATCCGGCTCATACCCTCGGCCGCGGGCAGGGTGAGAAAGTCGTCGTCGCCCTGGTGCGCCATCACCCACGCGGCCAGGGTCGCCGCAATGGCGTCGAGGGCGTCGGGAACAGAAGGCGTGGGAGGCACCGGAGATCCTGGCACCGCCGATGCCCGGTCGTGTTCCTGTACCAGCAGTACGCGCTTGCGGGTGCGATCGACGACCAGGTGCGTGGGCATGGTGGCGCGTTCGCGCAGCATCCGCATCAGCGCCAGGTATTCGTTGTTCTTGGCGGTGAAGGCCTCCGGGGTCAGCTCACGGCGGCGCAGCGGGGCTGCCGCCTGCCGCCGCGCGGTGACCTTCCACAGCTCCGGGCCGGAGAGACCGCCCTCCTTGCGATGCTCGTATGCGGCAAGGGAGTCAGGCCGCCGAGCGAGATCCTCGGCCATGATGGCGACCCCGCCGCGCAGCACGGCCAGCTCGAAGGCGCTCGCCCTGCCGCCGGTCATGCCGGCCTCGAACTCGACACGAGCCGAGGTCAGCATTCGCCGGTAGGGGCCCAGGTCGATGGCCATGGAGTCAGGCTGGGTAGACGGGGAGTTCGGGGCCTTCCTGCAACCACACCAGCGTGGTCGGCACGGTGAACTCCCACGGGCTGCCCTCGGGCAACGCGCCGGCCAGGTCGTCGGTCTGCGCCCGCACCTCGTCGGCGACCGACTTGTACAGCGGGTCGTCGATGGTTGGCGGCTCGCCGCCGAGCCAGACCCGGTCGGCCAGACGAGGGCTCCTGCGGGCCAGGAAGTACGCGACCGCCAGGTTGTATGCGGGCGACACCGGGACCACCACCCTGGCCGCGCCTGCCTGCTTGAACTGGGCGAACAACGGGTCGATGTCGGAGCGGTTGCTGGCCTCGGTCCACTTAGTCTTACGGCCCCAGAAGTACGGATAGAACAGGTAGGTCATCTGCGGCCAGTCGAAGGCCTGTTCGAAGAACTGGATGACCGGGCCCTCTGCCATCGCCTCGTACACGTCGACCTCGGGCAGCTTCGCCGGGGCGTCCGCCGGGTCCGTCATCGCGTTGTAGTCGCTGAGGTGACTGCCGGTCATCATGGTGACACACAGCTTCTTTAGCTCGGTGCGCTCGATCTCCCGATTGGTGGCCGGGTTGCGGCCCTGGATCACCACGGCCCCCTCCGGCGCGCCGGCCTGGGCCACCTTCTGGTCGTACGCCGTCTTCATGGCCAGGTAGGCTGTGCTGATCTTCTCGAAGGTTTTGTTCTGCCAGTCCTGCAGGTGCGCGTCGTTCCGGTAGCAGTTGATGCCGACGTTGACCGAGTACGCGTTGATGTCGTACCCGATGCAGCTGACCGCCATGGGCCCTGTCGGGTTGTCGAAGGTCTCCGAGGACTGCGCCCACCCCAGGGTGTGCACTCCGCCCTGCTTGACCGCGGTGCTGGCGATGAGTTCGGCGGCGTCGTCACCGATTTGGATCGAGAACCGTGGCCCGCCGACCACGTAGATCAGCGACACGTTGGCGATGTAGTAGATCATGGTGTAGCCGTCCGGCACGACCAGGTCCTTGAGCATCTTCGATACGGTCTTGCCGTTGTCGACGCCACTCTGCTCGAACGACGTCGCCGCGTACGTCCATTCCAGCGGCGGCGTGGTGATTCCCTGGGCGTTGTAGCGGCTGGCGAACGTCTGGTAGTTCGACTCGTCGAGGTCGGCGGCGGTCAGCGGCTGGTTCTTAGCGTTGACGAGCGGTATCGGCGGCTCAGCGCCCACCACGGTCTTCGGCCGCAGCTGCGAGGCGAGCCAATAGGCCGCCGGCTGCGGCACGATGAACTCCAGCATCAGCCGCCGGCCGTAGTTGTAGACCTGTGCCCGGTAGCGCTTGTCTACCCAGCGGTAGACGCCGGTGATGTGCGCGGCGCCCTGGGCGTTGTCGACGCCGTGGGTATTGGTCTCCTCGACCTCGTGGAAGGTCTTGGTGGTGCGCTCGGTCTTCACCTTCTTCTGAATCTTTGTGACGGAGCGGTCGACCACATCGCGGGCGAAGTTCGAGCTGCTTCTGGTCGACTCCTGCTTGGATGTCGCGTAGGCGAAGTCGCCGTGCGCGGTGGTGACGACCGGCCCGAAGGCGGCGGTCACCGTCACTCCGGCCTGCACGCTCATGTCCTCCTTGACGGTCCGGTCCGCCTCCTTCTTCAGCTCGAACCGGTCGGTGGACTGCTGGTCACGCTCGGTCTCGTTCACCTCCTCCGACGACTCGAAGTAAGTGGTCTCGACCCGGTCCAGCATGCGGTGCACCCGCTCGCGGTGCTCGCCCTTGAGCACGTTCTCTATGTGTGCAACTTCTCCCGGGGCGTACCCGAGCAGGGTCTGCTTGACCACCTTCAGGTCGCCGACGCCCAGGGGCCGGATCCGGCCGCTGACATCCACGTCGGGGCTGGTGCCCGGGTCGGGGTCGGCATCGAAGATCGGCGGGAGGTCCAGGCCCGGCGCGATGGTGCCCACGTCGTGCAGATCGAGCGTGCCCGACAGCGCCCGGAACTCGTGCCGCAGCGCCGGGTCGTCACGCAGAGCGTCCACCCTCCGCAGCAGCGTGGTCAGGTGCGTTTGAGCGGTCGCGGTCGCCGTCGGAACCGCGGTGGCCTCCCCGATCCGTAGACGGGCCGCGACGCTCCGCGCTTCCTCGGGCAGGTTGCCATCGAATATCCGGGCCATACTCGCCACGCGTCCCAGCGTGATCCGGTTGCGGAACACGTCGCCGTGCTGGGTTGGCTCCTCCGACAGCACCCGCTCGCGGATCGGCGCGGCGTTCGCCCGTACGGCGTCCAGCAGTGTGCGGGTCGCCGCGACCTCCCGCAGAAGCGCGCGGACCGGCTCGTCGGACACCTCGGCGTGCCCTGCCACCGAGGCGGAGCCGCGCCAGCGTGTGGTCTCGGGCGCCTCGACGACCGCGAGCTCCGCGGGCACAACCGGGGTGGCGCCCAGCGCGGTCACCGCGTCGGCGGCGGTGGTTGCCGCGTCGGCGCGCCACAGTGCGGCGAAGTGCAGTGCCCGCAGCGCGGCCGTCGGCGTCTCCAGGTCGGGTCCGGCCGCCGGGCCCTGACGATACGCCCGGTACAGCGCGTCCCAAGCCGTCCCGGCCAGCTCGGCGGCATCGCGGTCGGCCAAGGCGCGCACGTCACGCAGTTCCGCGTCCGCGTCGCCCAGCGGGTCGCCGCCGGGCTGCGCGCCGAAGTGGTCGGCCAGCGCGCGGGCCGCTTCGGCCAGCGCGGCCAGCCGCGGGTCCGGGTGCCGCGTGGACTCGCCATCATCGTTGCCGGCGAGCGACCCGCCGCCGGGGGCTCTGCGCTGGTCGGTGATCAGGCCGAGGGCCGCCTCACGTTGCCCGACCAGTTGCGGCGGACGTACAGCGACGAACTTGAAGGCATCGACGGTCTGACTGTCTGGCATAAGTCTGTTGTAGGACGTCGCGACGCGTGCGCACAGTGTCTGTCGGATAGCGGCCTCGCCGAGCCGACAACGGGCGAGGTCACCAGCGACGTGGACGGCACTGCCTGTCGTGCTCGACGGCCTTTCGCGATGATGCTGACCGACCTGCTCGGAACGGCTCAGGTGCCAGGAATGACGCGCCGCCGCTGGTTGGCGAGGCTCAGGTCGGACCACTGCGTGACGGGTACTCCATCGGCGGTGGACCGATCGGACACCTCGAGGACCTTGTAGGCCGCAGTGGCCGCCAATTCGTCTGGAGCGATTGATGTGCCGCGGCTCGCGGCGGTGCCTTCGCTGGCCCCGGGGGACACCGGACGCCCCAGCACCGCGGACGCGTCGGTCTACAGACCGGTGGTTGGAGCCGCTGGCGGTCGTGCAAGACAAGAGTTCGTCCGGACTTCTTGGCACGGGCAGCGCTTGACGATCCGCGGTAACGAGCCCGGTAGCGGAGGGGATCGCCATAGGTGGATGAGGCGGTGATCCACGGCATGGAACGGCATTTGTGTCCGCCGTTCTTGTCCCCTTCTAGGAATGTTTCAACCTATCCCGGCACGGCGTGACAGAATCGTTGTAAAACTGGGGGTCAAGGGGTCGTCGGTTCGAATCCGGCCGTCCCGACAGAGAAAAAGCCCTGACCAGCGGAAACGCTGGTCAGGGCTTTAAGTTTGTCCATGGGATTTTGAACCGCCGGCGGGCCCGCTGACGCCTCCATCCTCGTTGTGGGTCCGGATGCCGATCAACGGCGCAGATCCCAGGGGCCGGAAAGAGTCGTGCAGCGTTCGTGGATGTCTAGGCGATTCCGAGGCCGCGGCGGCCGGTTTCGTTGAGGTCTTCGGGCTGGAAGCGGTTGGGCCATTCGCGCTCGTAGTCCTCGGCGGGGAAGTCCGAAGGGCTCGATCCGCTGAGGAACGCCTCGCGGACGTTGGCGGCGTACTTCTCGTTGCGGGGGCACCACGGTGCGGCGGGGATGTACATGACGTTGCCCCAGCCCTTCTGCGACTCGACCGGCGCGACACTATGGATCATGTCGGCGTGCCACCAGACCGAGTCACCGGCCTGCACGTCGGGGATGCCGGCCAGTGCCTCCATGAGCGGAGCGTGCCACTTGTGGCCAGCCGGGAAGACCTGGTTGACGGTGACGCCACACATGTCGTCGTCGGGGACGTCAGACAGCAGTGGGCGCAGCATCAGGTACGCCATAGCCTCGGGAATCGGCACGGTGTGCAGCACGCCCTGGTCGTGGGCCATGTCAGACAGGGCGGTCCAGCCCTGGAAGGTGCGGAATGCCGAGCACATGGTGGTGCCGGGGTACTGCGGGCCGTCGGTGCGGTGCGCGGCGTCCCACGGGTCGTACTGTTCGACGCTGCCGTCGAACACGTGCCGGAACGCCTGCTGGTAGGCCCTGGTCATCCACAGGTCCAGGGTGCCGGGGTCGAGGTGGGTGCCTAGGCCGGCGGAGTCGGCGCCCTCGGGGCGGCGGCGGATGCGGTCGGGGTAAAGCGAATCCCTGTTCGGGTCGAACCACTGCGCGCCGTCAGACTCCGACTTCCACTGGCTGTTGAGGAAGGCCTGGACGGCCGCCATCCGGTCGCTCTGGCGGGCCTGCATCTGTGCGGGCGACCAGTAGATCGGGTAGATCTCGGGCTTGGAGCCGACGCTGCCGAAGAAGTCGTCGCCGGGGCCGCGGTAGTTCTCGAAGAAGTTGTTGCTCTCGACGTAGTCGACGATGTCCTGGTCCCACGCGAGGGCCTGGTCGCGGTCGAAGTGGCCACGCACGACCAGGCAGCCGCGGCGGCGCAGCAGGTCGAGTTGCCCGGCGGTGACGGTGCAGTTCGCGATGTCGGCGTAGTCGATGACCGGCCAGACGCTCTCGCCGCGACGGCGGGCGGCGTTGATGTCATCGACGGCGGCCTGGACCCGCTGTTCGACGACGGCGAAAACCTCATCGACCGTACGCCCGGAGGCCTCGATCCGGGCGCGCAGCGCGGCCTTGATCTCCCGGGTGGCCGCTTTGAGGTCGGCGGGGGTCTGCTCCCAGTGCGGCAGTGTGGTGCTGGTCGACACGGCGTCTCCTTCTAGTTAGCCCCCGTTACTTGAAAGACTTTACTGGGTCGAGCCTCTTCTAGGCAATAGCCCTGACTAGAATGTTGGCGTGGAGCCCACCTTGCCGTCGCAGGAGATCGTCCGGTCGCTCACCGACGAGCACGTGCTTCGCGCGTTGATGCAGCACCGTCGACTTACTCGCGCCGAGCTGGCCGTCGAGATCGGCATCTCCAAGCCGACCGCGGGGGAGAGCGTGCGCCGGCTGACCGAACGCGGCCTGGTGGCCGACACAGGTGAGCGCACCCCGGGTGGTCGCGGTCGCGGTCGGGTGGGCTCGTACTATGCGCTCGCGCCGGCGGTGGGCGTGGCGCTGGCCGTCGTCATCGCTCCGGAGGGTGTCGTGGCGGAGTGCCTGGACATCTACGGTGACACGGTGTCGCGCGCGGTCCGGCCGATCGACCGGCCGGCCCGCCCGAGCCAGGCTGCCGATGCGCTGGCCACCGCGACCGTCGAGGTTCTCGCCGCAGCCGGCCGGCCGGCCCGGCTGGCCGTCGTCAGCGCGGCTGACCCGGTAGATCGCGCCACCGGCCGCCTGGTGCAGCTGCCCGACTCACCTTTCCTGGTCGGTGACCTCGACCCGGTCGCCGTCCTCGCGCCGCACGCGGGCGGCCCGGTCGTCGTCGACAACGACGTGAACTGGGCGGCGCTGGCCGAGCGGAACACCGCCCGCGACTTCGCTTACCTCTACTTGGGTGAAGGGCTGGGCTGTGCGATCGTCAGCGACGGCGAGGTCCGCCGCGGGCATACCGGCCTGACCGGTGAGATCGCCCACCTGCTGACCGTCGGGCCGGGTGGTCGCGCGGTCCGGTTGATCGAGGTCTTCGGCGAGCTGGGTCTGCGCCGCGACGGCTCGACCGCGATCGACGTCGAGCGGCTCCTCGACAGCGACCCCGCGACGCGGGAGCTCATCGGCCAGGCCGTTGCCGGTGTCGTCGCCGCCGTGGTCGCGCTTGCCGACCCGCAGGAGATCGTTGTTGGCGGTTCGTGGGGCCCTGCCCTGATCGGTAGCATCCGCTCGGCGACAACACCGATGCCGCGCGAGGTCCCCGTGCGGCCCGCCGTGCTGACCGGCGAGCCGGTTCTGGCCGGTGTGCGCGCGGAGGCGCTCAACCGCCTCCGGTCAGCCATCACGACATCCAACACCGTGAACGTTCGTGGTCAAGGCACTAGATAGGCGCGGCAGCCTACGGTTGCGGGGTGAAGCTTGCCTACTATTCTGCCGCCGAAGGCGTCGACGTCGCGAGTGGCCGGGCAGACCTTTGTCACCTCGCTGACCTGGTAGCAAGCGGAGGCGAGCTGAGCCTTGCGCCGTCCGCTCACCCTCGGCATCTACGGGGTGTGCTCATCGAAGTGACGCAGGGCCCCGTCGTTATTGGTGTCGACGATCGCAGCTATCTCAGCATCCACGGTGGCGCGGAAAGCCGGTCGCTCCTCGCCGACCTGCTACGCGATGTAGCCAGCATGGACGACGGCGGCCACGTTCACCTGGAGTACTTCGAGGGTCACCATTTCCTGGCACCAGACAGCGTGCCGCTCATCGTCAACAGTCCGCACGGTGGGATGCCTCGGAGCTGATCAAGCGATGCCACGCACGAAACCGCCCCACAACATCATTTTCATTAGGAGTTGTAAGGCTACGTTTGTAGGCGTGCTGTAGATCGATGTGGAGCGTTGCGGGTCAGCTTGATGGGGTTCGCCGTAGTTCCGTCATTCGAGACCGGGCGCTGACCACATGGCCAGTTGAGCATGTTGAGGTTCTCGATGTTCAGGTACTGCTACCACGTCTCATCGTCGACGGCGCAGCCCGCTGTTTGCTCGCTGACCGCCTACCGATCGGCGTGAGCGGCCGACGCTCCGCTCCTACCGCTCGGAGCGGCGACGCCGCTGCCTTCGTCGTGCCCCGGTCAGGCCCTCGAAAAGCCGAAGCAGTTCACGATGGTGCTAAGCGAGATTAAGGCAGCCCCTGGTGCCGCCGTTCGGGCGCGGCACCGTCGCCTCGGGCCGGCAGCAGACCGGGCGACGTGAGCGGGCGCTATCAGCTGTGTCGGCGACGCGTGAGCGACGACGGCGAGGTCAGCCGGCCGGGGTGGGGCTTGCCGGGACAGGTAGCAGGTTGCGCTCTGCGAAGACCTTCTTGGCGACGAGCGTGGCGTTGACGGCCCGCGGCACGCCGCAGTAGACCACCGCCTGCAGCAGCGCCTCGACTATCTCCGACGGCGTCAGGCCCGCGTTGAGTGCCCCGTTGACGTGCACTTCTAGCTGGGCCCCGGCATCACCGAGGCCGGTCAGAATGCCGAGGGTGAGCAGCTCCCGGTCCCGGCGCGCGAGCTGGGGCCGGACGTAGAGATCCCCGTAGGACCAGGCGACGGAGCGACGGCTGAGCTCGGGCGAGACGTCGGCGAGGGCTTCCAGGAGTCTTTGCGCGGCGCCGCCGTCGGCCTGTCGCAGCGCCTCAAGACCCCGCTCGTACTGCTCGTCCTCCGCCATGCTCACGCCCCACCTCTGCCAATCGTCCTGTCGGCTGGACCGGCGGGTACCCATTGCCGTGCCGGACAAACGGGTCGCGTCCCGCGCGTCGGTCGATAGGGGGCGCGGCCAGTGAGATCAAGGAGGAGGTCCTCCAAGCTGCTTTGCCGAACCAGGACGCCGCCCGAGACGAGGCCGACGCGCTCACCTCAGCCTGCGCGGCGTCGCGATGGCACCTCGAAGCAGGAGGCCGGCCCGACCCAAGGGCGTCAGGCGCTGATCAAGTTGACCGTGCTCGCTGACGGCTGCCGGCGGTGTCGTGCCAATATTAGGGGAGCAGGCTGGGGAGCAGACGGATGCACTGAGGAGTCGGCTGCTGGCCGAGTGTGCGGACCTCCCCGATGCCCGCCAGGGGGCGGCTCGGCAGGGGCCGCCGCGCACCACGGCACAGCGGAGCATGTCGCCGCCTTTGGTCCGGGACTACGTCACCTCCACCTGACCGACGGCCGTCGCGACTGACAGGCCTCCGTGCCTGTCGCAATCAGCGCGATTGCAGCTCGGGCTCGCGATGGTTGAAGGGGGCGAGGCGGTGGTCCTGCTGAGGACGACCGGGCCAGCGCAAGACGTGTGTCCGTCGGGTCAGTGAATGCGGGGCGACGCGGTACGTCCTCAGCGGTACCCGTGTGGACGCCGTGCGCGAAGGAACACCGTGGCCATCGTGCGCCGCGTCGGCGTACCGGCCGCGGCCAGGGCGGTCATGTATGTGTCGAGACGCTCGCGATCGTCGTCGGTCAGGGCGGCGGCGATCGCTTCGCCGTACGTGGGGACCAGGGGGTTGGGTGCCACTCGCTTGAGTGCCTCCCAGTCCCCGATCGGGTCGGCGGGCACGTCGACCTGGGCGCGGTAGCTCAGCTCCACCGCCTCGAAGCCGGCGGATACTGCCCAGTCGACCAGGTCACGCTCGTCGAAGTCCATCATCGGTCGGGTGGTTTCCGCGGTGGTGCTCCGGTAGACGTCGCTGACCTTGGCGATCAGGTCGTTGACGGGCGAGTTGCCCAAGCCGAACAGATCATCGGGCCGGAGCCGCTCCGCGAAGCCGTTGATGGGCTCGAACAGGGACATCCGTCCGCCCGGCCGCAGGACCCGGAAGAACTCCGCGAAGGCGGCGGTCTTGCGGTCGGAGTAGATGAGCACCGAGCGAGTGGTCACGACGTCGACAGAGGCGTCAGCGATTCCGGCGAGGTCATCGGCCGGCGCGACCACAAAGTTGCACCGCTCGTCGCCACCGGCGGTGCGCCGGCACTCGTCGAGCACATCCGGTGAGACATCGCTGAAGATGACTCGGCCGTCCGGGCCGAGCCGATCCAGCGCGCCGAACGCGATCAGTCCCGTCCCGCAGCCCACGTCGAGGACCACGTCGTCGGCCACCAGCCCGGCTCCCTCAAGGACGCCATCACGGAACGCCGCCAGATCCAGGGCGTTACGGGCGCGCAGGCCCGCGCTGTTGCCGTCCCGGCGGGCAAGGAGCCACTGGGCCCACTTGTCCCTCGCCACCGGGTCAGCGTAACCCCCGACGCATACCCGGACGATCGTTCGCGAACAGCGAGAACGTGGAGTCGGGCAACGCCACGCCGTCGTCGGTCGCCGCCAGGCGGTGGCGCCGGACGCTGTGACGCGGCATCACGTTGTGGCGCGGATCGTTGTCTCCGGCCGGACGACAGGCGTCAAGCCCGGCTCAGGCCGAGCGCCTCGTCCACCCGGTCCAGCACCGTCATGTCGTCGTGGCCGACGCCGCGCAGCAGGTCGATGGCGGTCGCCCGGATCTGTCCGACGATCATGGTGACCGGCAGCGGCGGATCGGACCGCAGCAGGCCCGCGGCGATCCGGACCGCTTCCAGGGCCACCGCGTCGGCCCGCTGCGCATGCCGGTCGGCGTCGGCGCCGCTCAGGTCGCTGGCCAGCGCCTCCCCGGCCGACCGTACGGCGGCGGTCAGCGCGCCAATCGCGGCGGCCAGCTCCGGCGGTGTGGCGGTGTGCCGGCGGGTCAGGGTCACAGCGGCCCGGGCCAGCACCCGGATGTTGCGGGCGGCGTAGTCGAGCTGCCGCAGCGTCCCTTCCACGTCGGCGAGCTTGCCCAGGTGCCGGCGGCGCAGCCCCAGCCGCAGCGTCTCACCGGTGGCGAGCACGGCGGTCTGCAGCTGGGCGACGCAGTCGTCCACCTGCCGGGCTTGGTCCAGCGCGGCGCGGGCGGCATCCTCGTCGCAGCCCTGCAGCGCCGCGTTCACCTCATCGAGCAGGTCGGCCAGGTCGGTGTAGCTGCACCGAGCCTGGGCCACCAGCGGCGCCAGCGGGTCGCGGGCGGCCATCAGCTGGCTGGCGGCCAACGCGACCGCGCCGCCGATGAGCGCGTCGACGAAGCGGAACGGCATCAGCGTCCCGTGCGGTGCGGCGACCACGACCAGGTACATGGCCGAGACGGTGGCCTGCACGACCAGGGCACGGCGGGCACCGATCACCACGAGCGTCGTGGTGGTCAGTACCAGCACCAGCAGGACCGTGCCGGTGCCCGGGCCCAGCGCGTACACCAGCAGCTCCGCGACGAGCACGGCGGCGGCCACGGCGAGCAGGATCTCGACGGTCTGCCGCAGCCGTCGACCGCGGGACTCACCGAGCACGACGAGCGCGGCGGTCGGGGCGTAGAACGGGTCCGGGTGACGGATCACCACCGCTGCCACGATCCAGGCGACCACCGCGGCGGCGGTCAGCTCGACCACGGTCATCCCGTCGCCCCGCAACCGCGCGACGGCGTCGCGCCCCCACGTCCGCACCGGTGATACCCCTTCCGCCCAGCGGACCGGGGACGGCCGCCGCTTGATCTTCCGCGAGAACGGGCACTACCCCGCCCGTGACCTGCTCAATCGTCAGGTGGTGGGCGGCACTCGGGATGGAAGGCCGGTCGCGGTCAGTCGTCTCCGTCGAACTCGGCCGCGTCGACGAGGCCGCCCAGGAACGTCTCGAAGTCGGGGGCGATGACGGTGATCTGGTAGTTCCACTCCTGGTCGACGTGTACGACCGTCGGCTCGCCGGGGGATCGGTAGTCGAGAGCGATCATGTCGTGGCCCGCTGAGGGGCAGTCGGCGATGTAGACGCCGATGTCGGGGTAGCCCCACTCCGTCGTCCAGAACGCGTTCCCGAGTTCGCCGCACAGGCTGAAGGAGGCGGTGTCACCGATCGCCGCCAGTGTGTACACCGCCACGTGGCCTGCCGACCAGGAGGTCCGGCTGGGCGAGGGGTGGGCGTCCCGGGCCAGCACCCCGCCGTTGTGGCGCCGGGCCAGGTCGACGTACGCAGCGGGTAGCTTGTGTCCGAGCTGCGCCTGCACCTCACGCAGAAGCTCGTCGGTGAGCGGGTTTTCCAACGGACCGGAGGTGTCGAAGATGATCGTGGGATCGAGCACTCGTCGACGGTAGTCGCTCTGCCAGGCTGAATTGACGGGCCCAGCTGGACGTCCGGCATGAGCGTGCCTGAACCTCGACGACTCGGCGTGCCAACGCCAGCGCGTCCACGCCGGGGCGGTACAGCGACGCCCACAACTGGGCGTCAAGCTCTACTGCGGTCCTCTCCCACGGCTGCGCTGGCTCCGCCGGCTTTCCCTTCTCTTCCTTGACCCGTCGGTACACCGCTCGCTCCCGGGCTCTCCTCGCGAGGCCCATGAGGTCCGTGATCAGAATGAACGGCCGACGGTCGATCGGAAACGCCCAGGGCATGGTCCGGTGTCGTCCTCCACCACCAGCAACCTGCTCACCCCGAAAATTAGCCTTTCCCCCGGATATCCGCCCGTCGTGGTCCTCAGCAAGTTTTCAGGCCGCATGCCGCACCTTGGTCGACGTCACCGGCCGCCGACCGCGGTCGTCCGAGCGTCGACTGGAGTTTTCATGGAGTACCTGGCAACGCGTTCGCGGGGCTGGCTGACCAAGGTGCCGGCGATCACCGCCACGTTCTGGGTCATCAAAGTCCTGTCGACCACGATCGGGGAGACGTTCGCCGACTACCTCTCCGTCAACGTGGGGCTCGGCCCGCTCGTCACCACCGCGGTGATGATCGCCGTGCTCGCCGCCGCGCTCACCGTGCAGTTCCGAACGCGCAAGTACACCCCGTGGATCTACTGGCTGTGCGTGGTGCTCGTCAGCATCGTCGGCACCCAGATCACCGACTTCTTCACCGACACCCTCGGCGTCAGCCTGTACGTCAGCACCGCGGTCTTCTCGGTCATCCTGGCCGTGGTCTTCATGATCTGGTATCGCCAGGAGCGCACTCTGGCGATCACCTCGATCGACACACCGCGGCGCGAGGGCTTCTACTGGGCCGCGATCCTCACCACGTTCGCACTCGGCACCGCGGCCGGCGACCTGGCCACCGAGGCGCTCAGCCTGGGCTTCCGCAACGGCACACTGATCTTCGGCGGCCTCATCCTGCTCACCTGGATCGGCAACCGCGCCGGCGCTTCCACCGTGCTGACGTTCTGGATCGCGTACGTCCTCACCCGCCCGCTCGGCGCGTCCCTGGGCGACCTGCTGACCCAGTCCAAGGACTTCGGTGGCCTCGACCTGGGCGCCAGCGCGACCAGCCTGCTGTTCTTCGCGGTCATCCTGGTGCTGGTTGGCCGGGAGCAGGTGCTGGCCAATCGGCACGGGGTGGCGGCCAAGGGTGACGGTCCGCTCGGCGGACGCCGCCCGGACTACGCCTGGGCGGCCGCCGGTGTCGCGGCTGTCGTCATCGCCGGCTTCGGCCTCAGCGCCCTCCGCCCGGGGGCAGGCAGCACGGACGCGCAGACCGTCACCGTCGCTCAGCCCGACGGGGCGACGCAGGCTGCGGCCCAGCCGGTGCACCCCACTACCCGCCTGGGAGACCTGACCGGCTTCGCCAGGATCGCCGGCGACATGCAGGCCATGGTTGCCCGTAACGACCTCGCGGGTGGCCGGACCCGCGCCAAGGACCTGGAGGTGCGCTGGGACGACGCCGAGGCCGGCCTCAAACCCCGCGATCCGGCGAGTTGGCACAGGCTCGACAGCGAAATCGATGCCGTCCTGACCTCGCTGCGAGCCGGACAGCCGAGCCCAGCCGACTGCTCCGCCAACCTGCGGGCCCTCACCACCACCCTGAACCAATTCGACGGCGTGTGACTCCACGCCGACCCAGGCCGCCGGCCCATCTCAGTGCCCCCGCTGGGATGGGCCGGCCCACGGCTTTCAGCACCTCTTAAATGCGCCACCCAGGGAGATTGGCCAGCGTGAACTATCAGCTCGTCGAACTGATCAACGGCGCCGCGGGTCGGGCCGACAGCGTAGACGACGTGATGGAGTTCGCCGCGACCTGGTTGATCTATCCGGGTCTCGCGGTCGCCGCCGTGCTCGGGGGCCGGGCCCTGCTCGACCGTCGGATCCGCCCGGTGGTCCAGCTCGGCGCCGCGCTCGTTCTGGCGTTCGGGTTCGCCGTCGTGCTCTCACACATCAGCGCCCAGGGGCGGCCGTTCCAGAGCCATCAGGTGCACCAGCTCATCGCGCACGACCCCGGTGTCTCGCTGCCCAGCGATCACGCAACGGCGGCGTTTACGCTGGCGTTCGGCGTGTACGCGTTCCTGGGCCGCCGCTGGGGTGTCGTGCTGGCCGTCGCGGCGCTGGCGATCGGTTTCGCCCGGATCTGGGTCGGCGTGCACTACCCGAGGGACATCGTCGCTGGGGCAATCATCGGCGGTGTGGCGGTCCTCGAAGTGGTGGCCGCCGCGCGGTTCGGGCTCGCGTTCGCGGCCACGAACAGGCAAGCGCACCAGAACGTAGAGCCCGCCTCTTCTCTCAATGCGTGGGTGCTCTGGTGAATCAGGGAACGATCTCCGCCGGACCCACGCTGGCCCGTCGTGCTGGTGGCGCTGGTCGCCCGGCTCGGGGAAAGCCGTGGGGGCGTGACGGCGTCGCTCCGGGCGATCCTGCAGCTGGTGGTCGTCTCGTTGCTGATCGCCGCCGTGCTGCGTTCCTGGTGGGCCACTGCCGGGTTCGTCGCGGTGAAGCTGCTGGTCGCCGGCGTCACCGCGGCCCGCAGGGTGAGCACGTTCCGGCTCGGGTGGCTCGCGATCATCCCGATCACGGCCGGGGCGCTGCCGGTCGGCGCGCTGATCGTCGGGGCCGGAACGATGCCGCTGACCGAGGTGGCGGTCCTGCCGATCGCCGGCATCCTGATCGGCGGCGCGATGACCGCGACGTCGCTGTCTGGCCGTCGGACTCCAATGAGTTACGGGATCGGAAGGGCGAGTACGAGGCGACGTTGGCGCTCGGCTTCGTGCCTCGCGAGGCCGCGCTCGAGGTGTGCCGGCCTGTCGCCGGTCAGGCCCTGGACAAGACCCGGACCGTGGGTCTGGTCACGCTGCCCGGTGCTTTCGTCGGAGTGCTGCTCGGCGGTGGCTCCGCCGTGCAGGCCGGCGCCACTCAGCTGCTGGTGCTGATCGCGTTGCTGGCGGCGGAGGCGATCGTCGTCGGGCTCACTCTGGAACTGGTTGCCGGCGGGATGCTTCGTCGGCCGGTGGCTCCATAGCCGTCCGCGGCCGGGCCGGGCGGAGTTACAGGAACAGCACACCGGCCGCGTACGCCACCCAGACCGCGACCTCGAGCCAGGTGGCCGTGGGTGTGATGTTGGCTGAATACGGGCGACTCTCCACCAACTAGAGGTGCTCGCAGTATGGAGAACAGCGACGGCCAAGTGCGTGGCCCAGGTCCCGCAGGAGGGTGCCCAGCCGCTCGGTCTCCTCGGCAGTGGGCGGAGTGATGGCTGCGCCAGCCGCAATGTGCTCTCCGGCCTCGTGCAGCGTGACGTACAGATCTTCGGCGGTTGCGCGGTCCAGCCGCAGAACGATGTCATCCCGCATCCGCAGACCCTAATCGCGCTTCACGCTCCACCGCTTTGGCAGGGCCGGAATGCGCGGCTTTGCTGCTGACAACGCGCACGGCTGACAACGCGCACGGCGACGTCCACATATGCGGAGCCCCGCGGAGAGGCTTGAGTTGCTCGTGGGCTGGGGCGGCCGCAGCCGCCCCGATGACCCTACTGGCGTATCGGTGCGGATCGGGTTGGAGCTACGGGCGCGCTCGCAGGCGGCAGCGCCTGCCACGCAGCCGAGGGTCGACGCCGCGTGAGCACGGTTAAAGATCAAGCTAGGTCCCGCTCGTCCTGCCAGGTGCCGACCGGTGTGGCTTTCTGTGGTCCGTCTCTTGACTTCCCCTAAAGTCGGGCGTAAACAAAGCACAAGCAAAACGAAACGGCGGTGAAACAACAACATGTACGCCGAAGAACGACAGCAGGAGATCCTCCGCATCGCCCGAGAGATGGGCCGGGTCGAGGTGGCGGGCTTGGCCGACGGGCTCAACGTGACGTCGGAGACCATCCGCCGCGATCTCACCATCCTGGAGCGGGCCGGGGTGCTGCGTCGAGTCCACGGTGGAGCTATTCCGGTCGAACGGCTCGGGTTCGAGCCCGCGCTGGCGGCGCGTGACGCGGTGCTCATCGAGGAGAAGGAGCGCATCGCCAAGCTCGCCTTGAGCGAGGTGCCGGAGGAGGGCGCGATCATCCTCGACGCCGGCACCACGACCGCCCGGCTGGCCCAGCTGCTGCCGGTGGACCGAGAGCTGACCGTCGTGGTCAACTCGCCGGTCATCGCCACGACCCTCGGTACCTATGCCAACCTCAACGTCCTGCTGCTGGGTGGACGGGTCCGCGGGAAGACCCTGGCGACCGTCGACGACTGGGCGCTGTCGCCGTTGGCGGACCTCTACGTCGACGTCGCGTTCGTCGGGACCAACGGCATCTCGGTCGAGCGCGGGCTGACCACCCCGGACCCGTCCGAGGCTGCGGTGAAGCGGGCGATGGTTCGTGCGGCCCGCCGCACGGTGGTGGTCGCCGATCACACCAAGCTCGGCAACGATTACTTCGCCCGGTTCGCTGAGCTGGCCGACGTCGACCTGCTCATCACCGACAGCCGTGCCGACGTCGACCTGGTCGGTGACCTGGAGTCCGCGAATGTCCGGGTGGTACGCGCATGATCGTCACCGTCACCCTCAACCCCAGCCTCGACCGGGCCGTGGAGGTCGACTCACTCACCCGGGGCGAGGTCATCCGGGCTGCCACAGCTCACCTTGACCCCGGCGGCAAGGGCGTCAACGTATCCCGTGCACTGCTGGCCAACGGGGTGCCGTCGGTAGCGGTGTTGCCGTCCGGCGGTGACGAGGGCAATCAGCTCATCCGCCTACTGCAGGCGGAGGGTGTGGAGGTCCTCGCCGTGTCGATCTCCGGACGGACCCGTTCCAACATCACCCTGGCCGAGCCCGACGGCACGGTCACCAAAATCAACGAGCCTGGCCCGGCCATGTGCCGCGCCGAGTTCGACGAGGTGATCGACCGTGTGCTCGCCCGCGCCAGCGGTGCCGACTGGGCCGTGCTGTGCGGCAGCGTCCCGCCCGGCCTGCCCGCCGACGCTTACGCTCAGTTGTGCCGGAAGCTGCGCGCTGCCGGCGTCAGGGTCGCCGTCGATACCAGCGGTCCTGCCCTGCGCGAGGCCGCTCTGGCTGGGGCGACCCTGCTCAAGCCCAACCGCGACGAACTGGCCGAAGTGGTCGGCACCCCGCTGAAGGACCTCGGCGATGTGGTCGATGCCGCTCAGTGCCTGCGGGCATGGGGAGCCGGCACCGTCGTGGCCAGCCTCGGCGCTGACGGCGCTGTCCTGGTCAACGCCGAAGGGGTCCGCACCGGCACCTGTCCGGTCGCCCGGCCCCGTAGCACCGTCGGTGCCGGCGATGCGCTGCTCGCCGGGTTCCTCGCTGCGGGGGCGCATGGTGCCGCCGCCCTCGCTGAGGGCCTGGCCTGGGGCGCCGCCGCGGTGAGCCTGCCCGGCAGCCGGATGCCCGGGCCGGCGGATCTGTTCCGCCACGACGTCACCATCCACACCTAGCCGGACGACCTTCTTCCCCCTGCGGTTGTCTGGACCGCCCCTCATGAAGGAGATACCCCCGTGACCTCCTCTTCCTACACACCAGAAGTAAAGGGCCAGGGCCCCAAAGCCACCGTGCAACGCCTCGGCGGCTACCTGGCCGCGATGGTCATGCCCAACATCGGCGCGTTCATCGCCTGGGGCCTGATCACCGCACTGTTCATTCCAACCGGCTGGCTGCCCAACAAGACCCTGGCGGAACTGGTCGGCCCGATCATCAGCATCCTGCTACCGGTGCTCATCGGCTACACCGGCGGCCGGCTGGTCCACGGCCAGCGCGGTGCCGTCGTGGGCGCGGTGGCGACCATGGGCCTCGTCGTCGGCGCGGACGTGCCGATGATCCTCGGCGCGATGATCATTGGGCCGCTCACGGCCTATCTCCTCAAGCTGTTCGACAGCCTGGTCGAGAACAGGATCCGCCCCGGCTTCGAGATGCTTGTCGACAACTTCAGCGCCGGCATCATCGGCGCCGCGATGGCCATCGGCGGCGTCTACGGCATCGGCCCGGTGGTCGAATGGCTCACCAAGCAGGCCGGCGCAGGCGTCGACTGGCTCGTCGGCAAGGACCTGCTGCCGCTGACCTCGGTGCTCGTCGAACCCGCCAAGGTGCTCTTCCTCAACAACGCCATCAACCACGGCGTATTCGGCCCGCTGGGCATCGCCGAGGCCGCCGACAAGGGCAAGTCGATCCTGTTCATGATCGAGTCGAACCCCGGCCCCGGCCTCGGTCTGCTGCTCGCCTTCATGCTCTTCGGCCCCCGCGCGCTGCGCCCCAGCGCTCCGGCCGCGATCATCGTGCAGTTCCTCGGCGGCATCCACGAGATCTATTTCCCGTACGTGCTGATGAAGCCGAAGCTGATCCTCGCCATGATCGCCGGGGGTGCGGCCGGCGTCGGCACCTTCGTGATCACCGGTGCGGGCCTGGTCGCCACCCCCTCGCCGGGCAGCATCTTCGCCTACCTCGCGGTCACTCCCAAGGGCGGCCACTTCGGGGTCATTCTCGGCGTCGTGATCGCCGCCGCCGTCACCTTCGCGGTCGCCTCGGCCCTGCTCGGCTTCGGGCGCGGCGAGCCCGCAGCGGACGCTGTCGGCCCGGACGAAGAGGTGGCTGTCCGCCCAGAGCAGGAAAGGGCTGTCGACCCCGACGAGACCCTCGACAAGCCGGCGAAGCAGGAGGTCTGAACAGATGCCCACCATCAACGGCACCGAAATCAAGAAGGTCGTCGTCGCCTGCGACGCCGGCATGGGCAGCAGCGTGATGCTGGCCAGCCAACTTCGGCGGCAACTGGCGAAGAACGCGGTGACCGTCGAGCACACCCCGGTCAACTCGATCCCGGCGGACGCAGACGTGGTCATCTGCCACCAGGGGCTCGCCGCGCGGGCCCGGGTCAGCGCACCCGACAAGGTGATCGTGCCGATCCAGGTGTTCATCGGCGACCCGGCCGTCACCAGGGTCGTGAACGCGGTACAGCGCGGTGGTGAGCTGAGTGGCTGAGCTGCTGGCCCGTGACGCGATCCGGCTCGACGAGCGGGCCCGATCGCGGGACGAAGCGATCAGCCGCTGCGGCGCGGTACTCGTCGAGGTCGGCGCGGTCGCCCCGGCGTACGTGGACGCGATGCTCGCCCGCGAGCGGAGCGTCTCCACGTACATCGGGGAGGGCGTCGCCATCCCGCACGGCACGCTGAACAGCAAGGAGTCGGTCCAGCGCGACGCCCTCGCGGTGCTGCGCTTCCCGGACGGCGTCGACTGGGACGGCTTCGACGTGCGGGTCTGTGTCGCCATCGCCGCGGCCGGCGACGGGCACGTGGACATCCTGGCCCAACTCGCCTCGGTGTTGATGGACCCGGCGCAGGCGCAGCGGCTACGAGAGTCGACGAGCGCCGATGACGTGATCGCTATCCTCGAAGGGAACCCCTCGTGAAGGTTGTCCGATTCCACGCACCCGGTGACGTCCGCATCGAGGACGCGCCCGAGCCCACGCCGGGCCCCGCCGACGTGAAGATCCGCGTCCGCGCATGCTCCACCTGCGGCACCGACGTGAAGATCTCCCGCTTCGGCCACCACCACATCGCCCCGCCGCGCGTCATGGGCCACGAGATCGCCGGCGAGATCACCGAAGTCGGTGACGACGTCACGGGCTGGCGGCCGGGGGACCGGGTCCAGGTCATCGCCGCCATCCCCTGCGGTACGTGCGCCGAGTGCCAGCGCGGCCGGATGACCGTGTGCCCCAACCAGGTGTCGATGGGATACCACTTCGACGGCGGGTTCGCCGAATACGTGGTCGTGCCCCACAACGTCCTCGCCGTCGACGGGCTCAACCGGATCCCCGAGGGACTCAGCTTCGCCGAGGCGTCCGTCGCCGAGCCCCTCGCCTGCGTCCTCAACGGCCAGAACCTCGCCGGTGTGGGGGAGGGCGACGACGTGGTCGTCGTGGGCGCCGGGCCGATCGGCTGCCTGCATGTCCGCCTGGCCCGGGCGCGCGGCGCGGCCCGGGTGCTCCTCGTCGACCTCAACCGCGAACGCCTCGACCTGGCCGCCAACCTGGTGCAGCCGGACGCGGCGATCTGCGGCGCCGAGACCGACGTCGTCGACGCGGTGCTCAAGCTCACCGAGGGCCGGGGTGCCGACGTCGTCATTACCGCCACGGCCGCTGGCGCCGCCCAGGAGCAGGCGGTGCAGATGACCGCGCGGCAGGGCCGGATCAGCTTCTTCGGCGGCCTGCCGAAGGACAAGCCGGTCATCTCCCTGGACTCCAACCTCGTGCACTACCGCGAACTGACCATCGTCGGTGCCAACGGCTCCAGCCCGGAACACAACAAGGAGGCGCTGCGACTCATCGCCAACGGCTCCGTGCCGGTCGCCGATCTCATCACCCACTGCCTGCCGCTCGACCGCGCCCTCGACGCCTTCGGCATCGTGGCGCGCGGCGAAGCGATCAAGGTGACGATCGAACCGTAGGAGGATCCGTTGCCCACCAGAACAGTCCTCGTCGGCTCCGCCAGCGGGCTGCACGCCCGCCCGGCGGCGCTGTTCGTCGCCGAAGCGGCGAAGCAGCCGGTGCTGGTCACCATCCGCACCGGCGACAAAAAACCCGTGCCGGCCCGCAGCATGCTCGCCGTGCTGTCGCTCGGCGCCAGGAAGGGCACCGAGGTCACCCTGGAGGCCGACGGCGACGGCGCGCAGGCCGCCGTCGACACCCTGGCCGACCTCCTCGAACGTGATCTGGATGCCGTCGATGCGTGAACTTCGGGGAATCGGGGCCAGCCCTGGCGGTGCGGCGGGGCCGGTCTACCGGCTGGCTCCGCCGCCGGCCCTGCCGCCGTTGGCGGAGACCGTTGATCCCGCAGCCGAGAAGGCGGCCGTGCGGGAAGCGGTCCTCGCCGTCGCCGCCGACCTGACCCGTCGCGCCGACACCGCCCTGGACGCGACCGCCGCCGAGGTCCTGCGCGCCCAGGTCATGATGGCGCAGGACGAGACACTGATCGACGCGGCCGACATTGCCATCGACGGCGGCGCGGACGCACCGCACGCGATCACCGACGTGCTCGCCGTGCATCGGGCCGCCTTCGAAGCCGCGGGCGGGTACCTCGCCGAGCGGGTCAGCGACCTGGACGACCTGCGGGACCGCCTCGTCGCCGCGTGCCTGGGGCTGCCGATGCCGGGCGTGCCGAACCCTGGCCACCCGTACCTGCTCATCGCCCGCGACCTGGCGCCCGCCGACACCGCCGGCCTCGAACCGGCCCTGGTGCTGGGCCTGGTCACTGCCGAGGGCGGCCCGACCAGCCACACCGCGATCCTGGCCCGGACACTCGGTATCCCGGCCGTGGTCCGCTGCGCGGGCATCCTGGACGTGACCGACGGCACGCTGGCCACTCTCGACGGGGCGAGCGGCGTCGTGGTGGGCGGCGTCTCCGCCGACACGGTGACCACTGTCAACGCGGACCGACTCGCGGAGATCGAACGCCGCGCCCGCTCCCAGGGCCCGGGGCGGACCGCAGACGGCCATCCCATCGCGCTACTGGCCAACATCGGCTCCGCCCGCGACCTCACCGGCGAGGTGGAAGGCGTCGGCCTGTTCCGCACCGAGCTGCTCTACCTCGACCGCAGCGACCCGCCGTCGCACGAAGAACAGGTCGCCGCGTACCGCGACGTCTTCGCCGCGCTGCCCGGCCGCAAGATCGTCGTACGCACCCTCGACGCCGGCGCTGACAAGCCGCTGCCGTTCCTGCGTCTGGCCGATGAACCCAACCCTGCGCTGGGCATCCGCGGCCTGCGGGTCGCGCGGCAGACACCCGCCGTACTCACCACGCAGCTGGCCGCGATCGCGACGGCGGTTGCGGCGGCGGACGCCGACGTGTGGGTGATGGCGCCGATGGTCGCCACGGCGGCGGAGGCGGCCGCGTTCACCGAGTCCTGCCGCGAGCACGGCCTGCCAACCGCCGGCGTGATGATCGAGGTGCCGGCCGCTGCCCTGCGTGCCAGCCAGGTGCTTCGCCACGCGGACTTCCTCAGCATCGGCACCAACGACCTCAGCCAGTACACGTTCGCCGCTGACCGCATGTGCGGCGACCTCGCTGACCTGCTCGACCCGTGGCAGCCCGCGCTGATCGCGCTCCTCGCCTCCTGCGCGGCAGCCGGCGTCGAGGCGGGCAAGCCAGTTGGCGTGTGTGGAGAGTCCGCAGCGGATCCCAATTTCGCTCTGGTGCTGGCAGGCCTGGGCATCACCAGCCTGTCCATGGCGCCCCGCAGCATTCCGGCGGTGCGCGAGTCCCTGGCCGCGCACACCCTGGACGAGTGCCGCCAGATCGCCGGGGCGGCCCTTGCTGCCCCCAGCCCGGAGGCAGCCCGGGCGGCGGTGGCCGTGCTTCGCGCCAGCTCCGGTTGGGCGACGGCGTTTCCGTGTGACGAGCCGGTCGTGGTCACCGGAGATTCGTCGTTCAGATCGTCCAGCTCCAGGGATCGCTAAGGGATGTCTCGTGACCCGACCTCCATCTCGCAAGTGTGACCGCTGAACCATCTGGTCGGGGTAGAGGGCATGGCCGGTCGTCAAGGACTGGTGCCGGCGAGGCCGGATTGGTGGGGCCGGATCGTCGGCAGGTACTCATCCGACGCCTGCGCCGCAGCCGAGGTGATCGGCTGCTCTACAGTCGGCTGCATCGGTCGACGGGAGGGCCCTTCATGGACGCAAGCGACGGGACGATGTTCCGTACGTCCGCCCGCCTCATGTTCCTGTTCAGGCTGGTGATCGGCTTGCTGGCCTGGGCTCTTGTCCAAGTCGTTCTATCACTCGTTGCTGGGCGGCCGCCTGCCGACCTGACGAACATCGTCGCGTCAGGCGTCCTCTACGCCGTCCTCCTCAGCGCTTTCTCGCTCGCCCTGCACCGAAGGAACTGGTCATCTGTCGACGTAACCGGTCCGGCGTTGAGGCTCGCCGAGCGGGGGCGGATGGCCGTTCTCCCGTGGCAGGCCATCCAGTCGGCGATGGTCCGCCGTCCTGGTCCGTTCGCCGTCCTTGAGGTCACTCTGCTCCCCGCAGCGGTCGTGCCGTCTGCCACGACACTTCGTCCACGGCTCCGTGCGGGACAGCCTGTCTACACGGTCAGCGTCGGCTTGCTTAGGCCCGCGACCGGCGTCCTGCGCGCCGAACTTGCCCGGCACCTGCCCCAGGTAGCCTCCCAATCCTGAATCCTGCCAAGCGAACGCCCCGTAACCCCGATGATCATCCGGTAAGGACGATCATCGAGGATGCCTGTGTGCAGGTGATCTCCGCAGCCCACCCGGAGTGGATCTTCCCGTTCACGGGTCTGCAGCCGGCCCCTTAGGTCGCCCGCAGCTGGGCTCTGCCGTACGGTCGACGCAGCAGGTCGCCGGGTCCGCGCCGGCGGATCGGGTGCGGGCCTGGGCGCGCTGGTGCTCTGGGGGACTCCAGCGGTACGCCTCGGCGAGCGTCTCCCGGCGGCGCCGGCGGAGGCGCCGATCAGCGGGACGCGGCGACGTCGCTCAGGATCCTCGCCAGCTCGTCCGGGGCGTCGCGCATGAGGTTGTGGCCGCCGGCCAGCGCGTGCGTGGTCCAGCGGGGGTCCTCGCTCAGCCTGCGGTAGGTCGGGGTGAACGGCGACTGTCGGCATCAGCGAGTACGGCGGGCGGCGCCCCAGCGAACTCTCCGGCGGCCAGCAGCAGCGAGTCGCGGTCGCCCGCGCGCTGATCACCCGTCCGGACATGGTGGGCAGCGGACGAGCCGACCGGCGCGCTGGACACCCGATCCAGCAAACGGGTTCTGGAGTTGCTGCGAAACGTCGGTACGCCGGGAAGCTCGCGTCGCCGGCACGGCGTCGTGCCCTGCCCTGATTGTCGCCGCCCACGCCACGACAGCCGCTCTACCTGATGCCCGATGGTACGGGGTAGCGGTCCACCCGAGTGCCGACGCCCAGGCGGCGGCACGGCGACGCCAGGGGTTGTGGCGGGTCGACACGGCCTGATGCGCGGGGCCGACCGTGGCGGTGCCGTCCGCGATCGAATTCGGTGGCGGCGGTCGCAGCGGACGTGCGAACCTCAAGACGCCGCACCGCTGCACCCCGGTGGAGCACGTCGGCCACAACGACCATGACGAGGAGTGACAATGCGAGCAGCTTCCACGTTCCGGACCCTTGACCGTCCTACCGTGGAGTTCTGCCTTGGCATTGTTGAACCTTGGAATCGTCGCCCATGTTGACGCCGGCAAGACCAGCCTGACCGAGCGCCTGCTCTACGAGGCAGGCGCCGTGTCCCAGTTGGGCAGCGTCGACGCCGGCACGACACGGACCGACTCGATGGAGCTGGAGCGCCGGCGCGGCATCACCATTCGGGCGGCCGTCACGTCGATCGCCATCGGTGATCTGAGCATCAACCTGCTGGACACCCCCGGCCATCCGGATTTCATCGCGGAGGTCGAGCGGTCGCTGGCAGTGCTCGACGCCGCCGTGCTCGTGGTGTCGAGCGTCGAGGGGGTCCAGCCGCAGACCGTCGCCATCTGGCGGGCGCTGCGCCGCATCGGTGTACCGACGGTCTTCTTCCTGAACAAAGTGGACCGCCGCGGCGCCGACGTCGACCGGGTGCTGACCCAGGTACGCCAGCGGCTCGGGGCGCGTCCGGTCCTGCTCACCACGGTCACCGGCCAGAGCGGGCGCGACGTCCGGGTGCGGGCCGTCGGCCTCGACGCCGAACCGGTGCTGGAGGCGGTGGCGGAGGTCGACGACGCGGTGGCGGCGCGGTGGCTGACAGACGAGCCGGTACGCATCCGCGACGTCCGCCGTGCGATCCGGAACGCGGTGCGCCGCGCCGAGCTCACCCCGGTGGCGTGCGGTTCGGCGATCACCGGAGCAGGGGTACGGCAACTGTGCCACCTCCTCGCCGACCTGCTGCCGCGTGGCGAGCAGCGGGACGGGCCGCTGGCGGGCACGGTCTTCGCCGTCGATCGGGACGGCCACGGCCGGCGGGCCTGGCTGCGATTGTGGTCCGGCCGTCTGCGGGTGCGAGATCGGGTGCAGCTGGCCGGGGCCCGCCCGCAGACGGTGACCCAGATCGCCGTCATCGAGCCCGAAGGCGTGCTGGTGCGCCCCTCGGTGTCCGCCGGTCAGATTGCCGCGGTGCGTGGCGTCTCGGCCCGGATCGGCCAGCACATCGGGGACCCGCCTCGGCGGCACGGCTATCGGTTTCCGCCGCCCACCCGGCAGGCGGTCGTCGAGCCGGTGAATCCGGAGCAGCGCCTGGCGATGTTCGCCGGCCTGGCCGAGCTGGCCGACGAGGACCCGCTGGTGGACCTGCGGCTCGACGAGCAGCAGGCGGAGGCGGTGATCCGTCTGCACGGGGAGGTCCAGAAGGAGGTGCTGGCCGCCCTCCTAGAGGACCGGTACGGCGTCCGGGTGCGCTTCTCCGGCACGCTGACGGCCTGCATCGAGCGGGTCGTTGGCACCGGAGCCTTCGAGGAGCGGGTGCACGAGCGCGGCAACCCGTACCTGGCCGGGCTCGGGCTACGGATCGAGGCCGCCCCGGTCGGGCACGGCATCGACTTTCGTCCCGGTGTCGAACCCGGCCGGCTGCCACCGGCATTCGTCGCCGCCACGGAGGAGGGCGTGCGGGCCGCGCTGCGGCAGGGTCGGCACGGCTGGCCGGTCACCGACTGTGTGGTAACCATGACGGCCTCCCGGTACCTCCCGCGACAGAGCAGGCCGCATCAGAAGTTCGACAAGTCCATCTCGACCGTGGCGGCGGACTTCCGCAACCTCGCCCCGGTCGTGGTCGCCGCGGCGCTGCGCCAAGCCGGTGCCCGGGTGTGCCAGCCGATCGAGCGGTTCGACGTCAACCTTCCCCAGCACGCGGTGGAGGCGGTGCTGGCGCTGCTCGTCAGGCGGGGAGGGGTGGTCCACGAGACCGCCGTCGCCGGCGGTTACCTCGAGGTGAGCGGCACCCTGCCGTCCTCCCGGGTGCCGCAGGTCGTCGCCGCTCTTCCCGACCTCACCGGCGGGGAGGCTGTCCTGACCACGACCTTCGACCACTACGCGCCGGTCACCGGCGAGGACCCGCCGACCTTGCCCCGGCGCGGACCGGACCCGGGCGACCGGGAGGCGTGGTTCCGTGCCGTACCGCGGTAGGCCGGCCGTTCCGACCGCGAGCGGGTTTCCACAGGTCAGGGCCTGTGGAAACCCTCCGCCGAACCGGTCGTCAGCGCTCCGCCGGTGATGCCAGCGCCGGCGATCGGGCAGGGCTGTCGTTCACTGCCCGAGAGGGCGGTAGCGGAGGTGTACGACGCCGTTTCGGAATCGGCGCTGATCGATCAGCTCAAGGTCGGTGCGTGTGCCGGTCGGCAGCCCTGGCTTGCCCCCGCCGACGACAACGGGCCAGATGAACAGCTGGCACTCGTCGACCAGCCCGGCCTTGAAAGCCTGCGCCGCGAGGTTGGCACCTCCTACGGTGAGATCGCTGCTGGCCGTCGCCTTCAGTTCGTGTACCGCGGCGGGGTCGAAACGGCGTTCGAGTCGGGTGTCGGCAGTTGACACCGCGGCGAGGGTCGTCGAGTAGACGACTTTGTTCGCCGCCTTCCAGACGCTCGCGAAGTCGGCCGTGAGGTCAGACTGCGCGGCCAGAGCCGGGTTGGTCTCCCAGTGGGCCATCGATTCGTACAGGCGCCGGCCGTAGAGGAACGTGCCCACGGACCGCAGGAGGTCGGTGTAGAGCACGAATAGCTCATCGTCCATCGGCAACCAGTTGAACGCGCCGCTTTCGTCCTCGATGTAGCCGTCAAGCGATACGTTGTTCACGTAGATCAGCTTCGCCATGCCTCTACCCCTCAATGATCAGCTGCAAGGACCTGGACATTCGCCAACGCGGCGTCCAGCTTGGTGAACGCCTGGCGCCAACCCTCCTCGCTGGGCTGTGTCAGGTGCTCGGGCAGCCACTGGCGGATCTCCAGTCGCGTCCGCCCGTCGGATTCGTCGTGGAACTCGACCCGCAACCTCGTCTCGAACGGCTCGATGCCCTCCTGCAGCCGGCCACTGACGTGCATGACGCCTTCGAGCAGTTCGCCGTCGGCGACGTCGGTGAGGTCGACGTGGACGTGGACGCGAAGGTCGGGTGTGGCCGCATTGATCTCCGTCCACCGTTGAAAGCCCCCGGGGCGTACGTCGAACTCGATCTCGTCGCGCGGTAGTGAGTTGCCGATCGGGCCCCACCACGCCGCCAGGTGGTCAGGGTCGATGAAGGCTTGGTAGACGAGCTCCCGTGGCGCGTCGAACACGCGAGAGATGACGAGCTGCGGAGTTTCGGCGTTCATTCGAGCTCCCGGGAGTCGTCGGCCATCTGATCCGTTGCCCGTCCGGCGGCCTGCATCGCGGCAAGGTGGGCATCGAGGCGGCTGAGGGACGAGTCCCAGAACCGCCGGTAGTGCTCGATCCAGTCGGCCGCCTCGCGCAGCGGGGCAGCCTCGAGGCGGCTCTCGCGCCACTTGCCCGACCGCGATCGCGAGATGAGCGCGGCGCGTTCGAGCACCTTCAGGTGCCGGGACACCGCTGGCATCGAGATGGAGAAAGAAGCGGTCAGATCGGTGACCGTGGCGTCGCGTTCGGCCAGCTCGGCGAGGATCGCGCGTCGAGTCGGGTCGGCGAGCGCCGAGAACACCGCGCTGAGCTGATCGGTGCCACCCACCCGAACCGCCTCCCTTCACTTAACGAACCTGTTAAGCGTATTGAGGTGCCGATGATGTTGTCAACGGATTCGTTCGCCTGGGCCGGCCTCGGCTCCCGCCACCAGCGCTGACGTACGCCGGACGCGGACAGCCCCTTCAGTAGAGGTGGCGACTCCTGCGTGAGGATCAGCTGTCCGAGTTCCTGGGTGCATCGGGTGAGCGCGACGTAGAGGCCGTTCCAACCGCGCGGCTCAGCGGCGATGCCCTGGGGTCAATGAGGAGCGTCGCGTCCCATTCCAATCCCTTGGACTGGGTCGCGGTGAGCACTGGCACATCACTCAGCACGGCCAGGAGTTCGGCGATGCGGTCGGCGGGAGCGATGACGCCGACCGTGCCGCCGTGCCACCGCTGCTGCAGCTGCCGCACTGCTTCGGCGGCAGCACCAGCAAGATCAGCGGGTGCGACCGTGAGCTCCCAGGGGGCGATGCCGGAGGAGCGTACCGCCCGTGGCGGCCTGTTGTGGCTGCCAGCCTTCTTCAAGACCGGTTCGGTGAGGTCCATGACCTCGCGCGGGGTCCGGTAGCAGATGGTGAGTTCCGCGGCGGTCCAGCGTTTCCGAAAACGGCCCGCACCGCTTGTGCCCAGCTGGTGTGCCGGTGGGCTGCCTCCGCCTGGTCGATGTCACCGACGGCGGTGATGGAGCGGCTGGGACAGCGCCGCAGAACCATCTGCCACTGCATCTCGGACAGCTCCTGCGCCTCGTCGATGACGACGTGGCCGTACACCCAGCCACGCTGCCGGCGAGCGCGGTCGGCAACGAACTCGCCCTGTGGTTGCGGGGCGTCGACCTCGCCGAGCAGGTCGGCAATGGTGTCGAGCAGGGGAATGTCGCTTGATGCCCATCCGGCGGGCTCGGCCGCGACGGCGGTGATCTCCTCGGGGGACAGCTGCGGGGCGAACCGGGCCAGCAGGGTGCGGTCGGTCAGGAGATCACCCAGCAGGGTTTCCGGGTCGAGGGTGGGCCACCATGCCTCGATGAACCGGGCGATGGTGGCGTCCTCGGCGATACGACATCGCGCAACTGTTCGGTCTCCTCCTCGGAGAGCAACCCGTCGATGTCACTGCCGGTGGACGTCCGGGCGGAGTGGTGGTCATTCCCCATGTCCCTGTCGACGCGAGCGAGGATGTCCTCGAAGCCCTCCTCCATCTCGTCCATCAGCGCCTCGCGCTGCTCGGCGACGACATCGGCGAGTAGGTGATGCAACTGCTCGGCGAACGCCGCGCGGGCGCGGTGGTAGGGGCGTCCCTGCACCGCCGAGGCGAGGGCGTGCGCCACAGTTGTGGCTGCGATGACGTAGAACTCGCCCTCCCAGCGCAGCTTCAGCTCGCGGGGCCGGGGAAGCAGCGACGTGACGTAGTTTTCGAGCGCGGGCTGCCAGAGGGCGCGGCCCTTGATCTCGGCGAGAGGCCGGCTCTCGTCGCGGCCCACCTGAACGTCGGTCAGCAGGGTGTCGCAGGTCGCCGAGACGACGGCGGTCTCACCGAGCGCGGGTAGCACCTGGGCGATGTACTTGAGGAACCGCGGCGAGGGGCCCAGAACCAGGACCGCCTGGTCGGCCATCTTGCGGTGGGTGAACAGCAGGTACGCGACGCGGTGCAGGGCGACAACGGTCTTGCCGGTGCCGGGACCGCCCTGAACGATCAGTGGGCCGGTCGCCTCCGCCCGGACGATGTCGTCCTGTTCGCGTTGCAGCGTGGAGATCGCTGTCGACATGCGACCGGTGCGCCGCTGGTCGAGGGCGGCCAGGAGAGCGCCTTCGCCGACGAGTTCCGCCGTCGTGGTTCCGTCCAGAGGCTCGTCGTCCACGCCGACGACGACCGATCCCGTCGTACGGATGTGTCGGCGCCGTGCCTGACCCTGTGGGTCGACAGCCGTCGCGGTGTAGAACGGCCGAGCTGCGGGAGCGCGCCAGTCCACCAGCACTGGCTCGCTGCCCTCGCCGTCGTCGCGGAGACCGACACGGCCGACGTGGCGCACACGGTGCCGTCAAGACCGTCGAGGCGGCCGAAGACCAGCCCTTCCTCTGCTCGCTGGAGCTCGTCGAACTGCTGGCGGAGCATGCGCTGCCGGGCCAGCGCCAATGCGTCCAGCGCCTCCGACGAAAGCTCGACCTGTAGCTGGTCGACCAGCTTGTCGCGCCGGGCCGTGGCCACGTCGAGAAACGCCTGTTCCTCGCTATCGCGGATCGGCGCGCGACGCCCTCCGCGGTAGAGGTCGGTGGTTCGCTGACGCCAGCAGTGCCGTTGTTCAGAGCAGACTTCCGGCGCATTCGCAAGTCCTTGTATGGGTGTCCCTCGGCCCGGACGAGCCGCAGTGCGGTCGGCGGCAAGCATAGGTTTGTGTTTCCGTCATCGGCCAGGAAATCCGCCGGCAGGGAGGGGAATCTCAATACCTTGCAGTTCGGGTTCGCGTGTGCCCTCAATGAAGTGATCTCAGCAAAGGGTTGGACGGCACTGACGCTTCGCGAGCTGCTCGTCTTCGGGGCTGGTGGAGTCTGGCCGTGGGCCGGACTGGAGAGACGCTGCTGGTGACATCGGGCATGCTGTGGGTATGACTGAGGAACTGAGAGATCGTTCCGTGCCGTCCGGCGACACGGTGTCCGCTTCGCCATCAGTGATCTCTGTGATGCTGATCGTCCCGGATGCTGACGCTGCGGTCGCCTGGTACAAGGCTGCGCTGGGCGCGACAGAGCTGTGGAACCTTGGTGGCGTCGCCGGCCTTGAAATCAGTGGCGCGGCCTTCTTCCTCCATGAGGTCAATCCCGAGAACCCCACAGAGACCAGTCCCGGCCAGGCGGGGGTCACGAGCACCCGCATTGAGGTGTTCGGCGATGATCCCGACACCTTTATCGAGCGCGCCGTGGCCGCGGGCGCGATCGCCGGAGCGGGAATCGAGGATCACCACGTGCCCTGGGGGACGCACCGTCAAGGTGGCTTCACGGACCCGTTCGGCCACAAGTGGTCAGTAGGCGACAAGTCACCTCTGGGTCCGTTCCCACGCTGATTGGGCCGGCCCTTCGAATGCGACGCAGGATCGCGTACGGCGGCATGGCCTGCGGTCTGGCCAGCTCTTTAGCGAAGTGTCAATGCCGGAGCTGGAGTCCGGAAATGGGTCGACACGGAACCAACCGTCCAGAGCGGACGGTGCTGGACTCGGCGTGGAGTCCTCGGTAGAAGAAAGTCTGCCAAGATCTACTTCACCAGTCAGGACTCCACGTGATCGCTTATCGTGCCATGCTCGACGTCCCCAAGGGAACTCGTGCATCACCTTGCCCGGCTGCTGGCCACCGAACGCCGCGCCCGCGGCACCCGAAAGGGCACCAGGGCGATGACCTGCTTTCGTCAGGCGCTGATGGCGCTGGTCTGGTTCCGCAAAGGCGGGGACAAGACCCTGCTCGGCGCTGGATTCGCCGTGTCGAGGGCCACGGCGTACCGCTACATCGCCGAGGCCATCACGGTCCTGTCCGCTCAGGCCCCGGACCTACACACCGCCCTGCGGCGGGTCGCGGACGAGGGCTGGTCCCACGTGATCCTCGACGTCGGCGACATCGTCCGCGCCAGCCTCGTATTGACCCATTTCGAACACCGATACCTGCCCGATTCCCGCTGAGATCACCTCAATCAATCTCGATTCGTTCATTGACAGTCCGAGGGTCATCTGATCTCGCAGGAGTTTTACGGCACGGACGCCTTCGGCCGCAGCCTGGGCTACCTCAGCCAGCGGCCTGTGTAGCCACCGCGACCCACTCGGTACGGCCCGGCGGGTAGCCTGACACCGCAGCGCCCCTGTCCCTCGAAACGGGTCAAGCCCGTCAGCCGATCGTGGAAAGAACACTGGAGGTTCCGTGGCCAAGGGCTACTGGGTCAGTGCCTACCGCACCATTTCAGACCCTGAGAAGCTGACTGCCTACAACAAGCTGGCCGCTCCAGCCGTCCAGGCCGGGGGCGGGCGGGTCCTCTCCCGCGGCGGTCGAGTCGTCGCACACGACGCCGGAATCGCCGAGCGCACCGTCCTGATCGAGTTCGACAGCTTCGAACAGGCCGTCGCGGCACACGAGAGCGAGGCCTACCAGGAGGCGCTGGTCGCCCTCTCCGACGGCGTCGAGCGCGACTTCCGCATCATCGAAGGCATCGACTGACCGGGGCGACCGCGCCAACGCCAGCGATTTCACCTTTCTGAACGACTCCTGCGCTTGCCAGGCGTCGTTGCGGCGGGATGAGGGCTGACGCAACTCCTCTGGCGACCGGCTCGTTGGTGACACGGGGCGGACGGAGGCGGACGATGGCGGCGGGGCGGGGTGCCGAGCTGCTGCGCCCTCCCACCAGTTCGGGCCGTGCCACTTTCCTGGAGCTGTTCTTCGATCTGGCCTTCGTCGTTGCCCTCACCCGGGTCTCGCAACGATTCGCCACCTTGAGCGATGACACTGGCTGGGCGCTCGTCACCGGGTTCGGACGTACCCTGCTGCTCTTTCTGGCGCTCTGGCTGGTCTGGTCGCACACCGCCTGGATCACCAGTCGCTACGAACCAGAGCAACCGATCATTCAAGCCGTCGTGGTCGGCACCATGTTCGCCGGCCTGATCATGGCGGTGACGTTGCCACGCGCCATGGAGGAGCGAGCGCTCCCGTTCACGGCCGCGTACCTGATGGTGATGGTGGTGCGGCCAGTGGTGATCGCCGCCGCGCTGCGTGGCCACCCGCGACGGCTGGTGCCGATCCGACTTGCCGTGTGGGCCTCGGCGAGCGCGCCGCTGTGGCTGGCCGGCGCGCTGGGCCCGGACCGACTCCGCCTGCCGCTGTGGGCTGCCGCACTCGCCGTCGACTACCTCGCCTGGGCCCTGGGCTGGCCGCTGCCGTGGCTCGGGGTGTCGAAAGTAGGTCGGTGGCGGATCGAGGGGACCCATCTCGCGGACCGTTATCAACAGATGTTTCTCATCGCACTCGGTGAGTCGATTCTGGTTATCGGCGTGGTCTTCAGCGGCGCGGACTATTCCGCGGAGCGGGCCGCCGCCTTCGCGGTCGCGTTCGTCACCAGCGCGCTGCTCTGGCGGATCTACTTCTACCGCGCCGGTTTGCTGTTGACGCAGGCGTTCGGCCGAGCGGGTATGCCGGGCCGGCTGGGCGCGGTGTTGGAACGGACGCATCTGTTGATCGTGCTAAGCGTGCTCGTCACGGCGGTCGGCTACGAGCTGGTGATCGATCATCCGTTCGGGCAGCCGCGGCCCAGTTGGCTGCTGTTCGTGGTGGGCGGTCCGATGCTCTTCCTCGTCGCCCGTATGCGGCTGGAGTACGAGGTCTTCGGCCGGGTTTCCCGACCCCCCATGATCGGCTTGGTGGCCCTGCTGCTGTTCACGCCGGCGTTGGCCCGTTGGACGCCGATGGCCGGGCTGAGCGTGGTGGCCGGAGTGCTGGCCCTGGTCGCGCTACTCGACGCGCTGCGAAGCCGGGGGCAGCCGCTGGAGGGTCCCGCCTCGCCGATCGGACGGGAGACGTCCGGAGATCGCGACTCCGAGGCGTGACGCGGCGGTCCTGCGCACCTGCTGCGCGGGCGGAACCACGTGGCGAGGACGGCGGCTGACGCGATCTCCGTGTCCAACACCGCCACGGCCGAAGCGGAGGCGAGGCGGTCGATCGCCGCGATGACCCGTGTCGCCGGGTAATCGCCCGGCGTGGCACGCACCGGGCGCGGATGCCGCACCTGCGCTGCTGTCACGGGTAGTGGCGAGCCCCACTCGATCAATAGTGGCCAGATAGAACGGTCGGTCTTGACGGCGGAAGTGTCGGTCGGTACGGTTCTCAGGGACAGAACGTTCGTTCCACCTGGCGCAGCCGGGTGCGCGGCTGTCCCTGAAGGAGAGCGCCATGCCTACCAAGATCACCCTCGTTATCGGTAATCCCGCCGACCCTGCCGAGTTCGAGAAGGTCTACGCCGACGTGCGTCGGGCCGCGGAGACATTCCCGAAGGTTCAGCGGGTCGAGTCAGCCAAGGTGTGGCCGAAGAAGGACGGCACGCCTACTCCCGCGTACCGGACGCTCGACCTGTACTTCGCCAGCTACGAGGACGCCTCCGCCGCGGTCGCGACGCCCGCTGCCGGCGCCGTCTTCGGTGGGCTCCAGGGCGTGCAGGTGGAGATCACGGGGCTGTTCTCCAACATCGAGTAGCACCGCCGTCTTGTCCCGGCGGTGGCCCGCACCCGCTGGGCGTCCCTCCGCTCCGGAATCACCGAGAGGATGACCATGACCACCCTTGCCGTTCCCGGCATCTCGACGACGGCCGCTGCCTTGCGGCGGTTGTATTTCGGCCGCTTCGCCTTCGCAATCGTCTGGGCTGCCGTGACGTTTCCACTCGCCCAGCACCTCAACCCCCTCACCGTCGCGCTGCTCGTGCTCTACCCGCTGTTCGACGTGGCCGCCGCCATCGTCGATGTCCGCGCGTCGCGGGCCACCGGATCGCCCACCCTGCTGTACGTGAACGTCGCGATCAGCCTGCTCGCCGCGGTGGGCCTGGGCATCGCCGGCGCGTCCGGCATCCCGGCGGTCCTGCGTGTCTGGGGCGCCTGGGCGGTCGTGGCCGGGCTGGTTCAGCTGATCGTGGGCGTCACCCGCCGCAAGATGGGTGGCCAGTGGCCGATGATCATTAGCGGTGGCATCTCCGTCATTGCCGGTGGATCGTTCTTCGCGGCTGCCTCCGCGGACAACCCGGCGCTGACCAACGCGATCGGCTACGCCATCCCCGGCGCTATCTTCTTCCTCATCGCAGCCATCCGCCTCGGCCGCGCCGCGAAGGGGAACTGACGTGCAGAACGCCACGTACGACGTCATTGTCATCGGCGCGGAGCCGGTGGGGGAGAACGTCGCCGACCGCGTCGTGCGGGGCGGCCTGACCGCCGCGATCGTCGAGCGGGAACTGGTGGGTGGTGAGTGCTCGTACTGGGCCTGCATGCCGACCAAGGCGTTGCTGCGCAGCCAGACGGCGCTCCGGGCGGCTCGTCAGCTGCCCGGAGCGCGCGAGGCGGTGACCGGCGATCTGGACGCGGCGGCCGTGCTGCGCCGCCGGGACTCCTTCGCCTCGCACTGGAAGGACGACGGCCAGGTGTCCTGGCTGAATTCGGCGGGGATCGCGCTGTATCGGGGCCAGGGGCGGATCAGCTCCGACCGGTTCGTCGAGGTGACCGGCGCGGACGGCGCCCCGACCTCGCTCACCGCCCGACACGCGGTCGTCATCGCGACCGGAAGTAGCGCGCTGGTGCCGGACATCGCCGGCCTGCATGAGGCGGCGCCGTGGACCAGCCGTGAGGCCGCCGCCGCGAGCGAGGTTCCCGGCCGGCTCGCCATCATCGGTGGTGGCGTGGTGGCCGCGGAGATGGCGACGGCGTACGCCGGCCTCGGATCGTCGGTGACGGTCCTCGCGCGGGACGGAGTGCTCACGCTGGCGGAGCCGTTCGTCGGCGAGCGGGTCACGCAGTCCCTGCGAGAAGCCGGCGTGTCCGTCCAACTCGGTGCCGAGGCCACCTCGGTGAGCCGCGACGGCGACGGCACGGTGCACATCACGCTCACCGACGGCGACCAGGTCGAGGCCGACGAAATCCTCGTTGCGATCGGCCGTACGCCGAACACGCACGACGTCGGCCTCGACCGGATCGGCCTGAAGCCGGGCGCCTGGCTCACGGTCGACGACACCCTGCGAGTGGTCGACGGTGCCGGCGCGTTGATCGGCGACGGATGGCTGTACGCGGCCGGGGACGTCAACCGGCGGGTGCTCCTGACCCACCAGGGCAAGTACCAGGCTCGAGCGGTGGGCGACGTGATCGTGGCGCGGGCCAGGGGCGAAGCGCCAGACGAACGCCCGTGGGGTCGGCACGTCGCCACCGCCGACGCGCGCGCCGTGCCGCAGGTCGTCTTCACCGACCCGGAGGTCGCGTCGGTGGGGCTGACCGCAGCCGCCGCCGAGGCCGCCGGGCTGCGGACCCGGGTCGTCGACTACGACCTGGCCGCCGTCGCCGGGTCCGCGCTGCATGCCGACGGCTACCAGGGGCATGCCCGGATGGTCGTGGACGAGGACCGGCGGGTCATCGTCGGCTTCACCCTCGTCGGCCCGGACGTCGCGGAACTGCTCCATGCCGCGACGATCGCCGTCGTCGGTGAGGTCCCCCTGGAGCGGCTGTGGCACGCCGTTCCCGCGTACCCGACCGTCAGCGAGGTCTGGCTACGTCTGCTCGAGGCGTACGGCCGCTGACCCGAGCCGTTCGGCCGTGCTCGCCACCGCCGGCCGGGCACCCGTTGCGACGAGGCTCACGAACGGGCTCAACCGGTGGTGGCAACACGAAGGAGCTGGGTCATCCCCTCACCGGGGGTGGCCCAGCTCGACGTCGTGCGGCAACGGTCGCGCGAGGACTAGCGGGCCGACTCTGCCGACTGACGCTCCGAGTTGATCCTGAGGAGTCCTTCGACACCGCGCAGGAAGGTCTCGGACACCAACGTGGGGTCGGAAAGGCATCCGGCTGCCATGGCGCCGTCCCGGAGCATGACGAAGTGGCGTGCCGCGGGATCCGCCGTTTCTTCGTGGACCTGTGCCATGAGCATGGTGATGGTGTCCAGGAACCATTGCCGGTGGGCCGTGAGTTCTTGGTGCACGGGATGGTTCGTGTCGGGGTATTCCGCTGCGGCGTTCAGAAAGGCGCACCCGCGAAACCCGGGGGACTGGATGTTCTGAGCGATGGAACCCGCGATGGCCAGGAGTGGATCGACCGGCGATCGGTTGGCGGCGATGGCCTCGTCGACCATGCCGCGCTCCAGCTGATGCACCTTACGTAGGTAGGCCAGGATGAGGTCGTCCTTGCTGGGGAAGTGCCGGTAGAACGTGGCCCTGGTCACCTTCGCCTCGGCGATGATCCGGTCGACGCCGACGGAGTGAATGCCCTCCGCGTAGAAGATTCTGATCGCCGTGCGGAGAAGCCTGAGCCGTGCCTCAGAGGGCCGGGCATCGGGTTCGTCGCGCGTCATCCCACCATCTTAGCGACAGAACGTTCGGTCTGATCTGTGCCTGCGATATTGGACGAGGCCCTCCGTTCGTCGATCCCACTGACGGCGCCCTCGTCGATGCGGGATTCTGGATGCGGCAAGCCGGAGCCGGGATCGCGGGCTGACGCGTATTGCCGGGGAAATGCTCCGTTGACCGTCCTTGTCGGCCCGGTCTGCGTATCGCCGGCGGTGGGCAGTGCGGCCTCTCGTGGCTGGCGGTCTGGCACTCTGTGCGGATGCGACGGGTCACCGTGCTGGGCTCCTCTGGCGCCTTCCCCGAGCCGGGCCGTGCCTGTAGCGGTTTCGCGGTGGACTGGGACGGCTACCGCCTGGTGCTCGACCTGGGCTACGCCACGCTGCCGCGGCTGCTCGGGCACTGGCCAGACGGTGCGGTCGACGCTGTCGTCATCACCCATGAGCACCCCGATCACTGCGTCGACCTGCACGGACTGTTCCGGATGCGGTTCTACGGATCCTCTGCTGAACCACGGCTGGCGTTGTACTGCCCGCCGGGCGTGCTCGACCGGATCAGCGGCCTGGAGCCGGACGTCGACCTGCACGCGGTCTTCGACGTGCATCCGCTGCCCGGCACCTACCGGGTGGGACCCTTCGACCTGACCGGACTGTCCCTTCCGCACCACGTGCCCAATGCGGGCATTCGGATCGAGGCCGACGGGACAGCGGTGGCCTACTCCGGGGACACCGGCCCGACCCCCGTGCTGGCCGAGCTCGGCCGCGACGCCGATCTGTTCATCGTCGAGGCCACCGACCGCGACGGCGAGACCGACCGACCCACCCGCCATCTGATGACCTCCACCGAGGCCGGTCACTGGGCTCGCCGGGCGGGCGCCCGCCGCCTGCTGCTCACCCACTTCTGGCCGGGCAACGACCGGGCAGCCGCAGTGGCCGCCGCACAGCTGGAGTTCGACGGGCCTGTGCTGGCGGCCGAAGAAGGCCTCACCGTCCTGCTCGGCACACCAGATCCGGTGACGACCGGAAGCAGGTAGCCGGGATGAGTGCTCGTACGGTGGGATTCATCGGGCTCGGCATCATGGGCGTGCCCGTGGCGACGAACCTCGTCAACGCGGGCGTCGACGTGGTCGTCTGGGCACGTACGCCCGGGCCCGTCGCGGAGCTTGTCGCCGCCGGAGCGCGCGCGGCCGACGACCTTCCGGGAGTGTTCGACGCGGCTGGGACGGTCATCCGAGGTCGAGGGCGCGACAGCGCGTAGTTCGTCGCACCGTGAAAGGGGTCCGGCGCGCTGCGGGCTCGCCGAATAGGCTTTGGCCATGAGTGGCGTGCTGAACCCTCCGCGCGACGCGGTGAATCCCCTTCGTCAGTTCACGATCGACCAGCTCCGGCAACGGACGAGCCTCAAGTGGCGGGAGTACCCCGACGACGTGCTGCCGCTCTGGGTGGCCGAGATGGACGTGCCGTTGGCCGAGCCGGTCGCCACCGCGATCACCGACGCTGTCGCGCGCGGCGACACCGGTTACACCGCCGGCACGGCGTACCCGCAGGCGCTGGCGGAGTTCGCCCGGCGGCGGTGGGGTTGGGACGGGCTGGCGGTGGAACGTACGGCGCTGGTGCCCGACGTGATGCACGGCGTCGTCGAGGCGTTGGGGTTGGTCACCGAGCCGGGGGACGCGGTGGTCGTCAACTGCCCGGTCTACCCACCGTTCTACGAGTTCGTGGCGCACGCCGGCCGCCGGATCGTGGAGGCACCGCTCGGCGGGGACCTGCGGATCGACCTCGGCACGCTTCAGGACGCGTTCCGGCAGGCTCGTTCCGGTGGGCGGCCGGCGGCGTACCTGCTGTGCAGCCCGCACAACCCGACCGGCGTCCTGCACACCGCGGACGAGTTGGCCGCCGTCGCCCACCTGGCCGAGCGGCACGGGGTGCGGGTGATCGCCGACGAGATCCACGCTCCGGTGGTGCTCGGGGGAGCGCGCTTCGTGCCGTACCTCTCGGTGCCGGGCGCCGAGAACGGCCTGTCGCTGATGTCCGCCTCCAAGGGGTGGAACCTGGCCGGCCTGCGCGGTGCGCTGCTGATCGCCGGCCCGGCCGCGGCGGGAGACCTCGCCCGCGTTCCGTTCGGGGCCAGTGTCAGCACCAGCCACCTCGGCGTGATCGCTCACACCGCCGCCTTCCGCGACGGCGGCGAGTGGCTCGACGCCCTGTTGACCGGCCTGGACGACAACCGTCGGCTCCTCGCGGCGCTGCTCGCCGAGCATCTGCCCGCCATCGGCTACGAGCCCGGTCAGGCCACCTATCTCGCCTGGCTCGACTGCCGCGCGCTGGGCCTCGGTGACGACCCCGCGGCCGTGTTCCTCGACCGCGGCCGGGTGGCGCTCAACTCCGGTACGGCCTTCGGCACCGGGGGCGGCGGTCACGTCCGGCTGAATCTGGCCACCGCGCCGGAGTTGATCACCGAGGCGGTACGCCGAATGGCCCTCGCCGTCGCGGGATAGGCCACCCGCGACGCGGCCGACCGGAGGGTGCCCGTGCTACCGGCGGTTGCGGGCCTCGGCCTCGGTGTCGAGCAGGTCGTTGAGTGTCAGCGCGGAGTTGATCAGCGACAGGTGGCTGAACGCCTGGGGGTAGTTGCCGATCTGCTCCCCGGTCACGGCGATCTCCTCGGCGTAGAGGCCGAGGTGGTTGCTGAAGGTGAACATCTTCTCGAACGTGAGTCGGGCGTCGTCGAGGCGACCGGACCGGGCCAGCGCCTCGACGTACCAGAAGGTGCACATGTTGAAGGTGCCCTCATGGCCGGGGAGACCGTCGGGGGAGTGGACCGGGTCGTACCGGTGGACCAGGCTGTCGGAGACCAGTTCGCGTTCGATCGCCTCCAGGGTGGACTGCCACAGTGGGTCGCTCGGCGTGACGAAACCGACGGAGGGCATGGCGAGCAGCGCCGCGTCCAGCACGCTCTCGTCGTACGCCTGCACGAAGGTGCCGCGCTCCCGGTTGTATCCGCGGGCCATGACCTGGTCGTAGATCCGGTTGCGCTGCTCGGTCCAGCAGGTCATGTCCCCGGGCCGGCCGGTGCGGGTGGCGAGCCGGATGGCCCGGTCCAGCGCCACCCAGGACATCACCCGCCCGAAGGTGTAGTTGCGGGGGTGGTGGCGGCTCTCCCAGATGCCGGCGTCGCGCTGATCCCAGTTGTGGCAGAGCCAGTCGACGAGCCGGACGGTGCTCTTCCACACCTGGTGCGAGACGCGGATGCCCTGTTCGTCGGCGAGGTGCATGGCGTAGAGCGCCTCGCCGTGGATGTCGAGCTGAAGCTGGTCGGCGGCGCCGTTGCCGATCCGCACCGGCCGCGAGCCGCGGTAGCCCTCCAGATGCTCGAGAACCTCCTCGTGCAGGTCGGAGGAGCCGTCCACCCGGTACATGAGCTTCAGGGGATCCTGGTGGTCGCCGGCTTCGCGGATCCGCTCGTCCAGCCACGTCATGTACCGGCTGACCTCCTCGGTGAAACCGAGCCCGAGCAGCGCGTGCACCGAGAACGACGTGTCGCGTACCCAGGTGTAGCGGTAGTCCCAGTTGCGGGTTCCGCCGACCAGCTCGGGCAGCGCCGCCGTGGGCGCGGCGATCATCGCGCCGGTCGGGGCGTACGTCATGAGTTTCAGCGTGATGGCGGAGCGCTCGACCATCTCCCGCCACCGGCCGGTGTAGCGGGAGCGTTCGACCCAGCGCCGCCAGTAGTCCCGGGTCCACTCGAACACGCCCTGGATCTCCTCCGCCGGGATGACGCGCGGCTCGGTGCCGGCGGTCTCCAGGACCACGCCGCCGGTGTCGCCCTCGTTCAGGGTGCCGTACCCGACGAGGTCGTCGCCCTCAAGGCGGATCTCGCCGCGTTCGGAGATCAACCGGCCAGTGGGGTCCACCGGGTTGAACGTCAGCGTCGCCGACCGGCTGCGAAAGACGTAGCCGTTGCGGTAGCGCTCCAGCTGATGCGCTTCCCGGGCGTAGTCGAATCGCGGCCGGCACTCCACGCGGAAGCGCATGCTGCCGCGGACCATGGTGACGATGCGGACCAGGCGGTGCACGTCGGTGACCCGCTCGCCCGTCACCGGCATGAAGTCCATCACCTCGGCCACGCCGTCCGCGCTGATGAACCGGGTGATCAGGATGGGCGTGCCGGGGAGGTAGAGCTGTTTGGTGACGTACCGGACGTCGTGTGGCGCGATGCGGAAGTAGCCGCCCTTGTCCTTGTCCAGCAGGGCCGCGAAGATGCTCGGCGAGTCGAAGCGCGGCGCGCAGAACCAGTCGACCGTGCCGTCACACGTCACCAGCGCGGCGGTCTGCAGGTCGCCGATGAGTCCGTGATCCTCGATCGCCGGATAGCTGTCCACGTCTCTCCCCGGTTTGGCTGCGTCCTGCGCATCGAACCTAGGGGGAGAACTGTCGGCTCAGGCGAGATTCACGTTCAGCCACCCTGTCGTGCGGGCAGGGGATCTCGGGCCCTGGGACACGGGAAGCCACCCCTCTCGCCAGGGCGGCCTGACCCCCTGGGCGGCGGCGTGCTACTCAGGGGCGGGGTCGTGGTGCGGGCCGAGGTGGCTGATCTCGTACCCGTCGGGGTAGCTCCTGGCTCTCATGCCCTCGGCGAACAGCGGTGTCGTCCGTGGCGACCCGCACCACCGCTGCAGCCGCGAGCGCGTCTTCAGCGCCACGTGCAGGCCGGCCCGGACTGGCCACGGCGGCGCGTCGACCCGCGTCGCGCGTCGCAGCGGCGCGTCGTACATGGCGCTGACCAGCGCGTCTCCCAGCGGTGCGAGCAGCCGGGGGAGCCGCGTGAGCAGCAACATCCGGGTCGCCCGCTCGATGGCCGCCGCCTCGTCGTTGGGCTGCAGGTGAACCTCGTCGTGCGCGTCGAACCAGGACTCGAACTCGGCGTACGACCCGGGGATGTCCGTGATGCCCATCCGCCGGCCCAGCTCCCGGTAGAACAGATACGTCGCCTGCCGCTCGTGGCAGCAGGGCGGGCGCCAGCCGTACTCCTGCAACCAGCGCGTCGGAATCACGACCAGGCAGCCGAGGACGTAGCGGAAGTCGTCGTTGCCGATGTCGTACGGGCGGTGGATCTGGTTGACGCGCCGCAGCGCGTCGCGGCCACGGGGTTGGTCGAAGCCGTTGAGCACCATCTCGTACATCAACAGGCCGGTGTCGTCGATGCGCTTCTGGGTGCGGTCGGTCAGCTCGCCGGTGGCGGTGTGCACGGCGGCGATGGCGGGGATGGAGAAGGACCGGTTGAAGGCGAGGTTGAGCCCGAGCTTCATGTCCCAGGGGAACTCGCGGCGCAGCATGGTCTGGTAGATGTCCAGGTAGTCACGCTGCGGTTCCAGCGTGCGGGTCCGCTTCAGGTTGTCGTAGCGGCCTCTCATCGGCGGGCCTCTCCAGACATCGGCACGGAACGTGAGTGTAAGCTCGCTCCAGTTTGGAACACAGACGGGCGGGGTGGGCATGGCGCACGGCGCCCGCGACGAGGTGCTCGGCCGCCTGGCCGAAGCGGTCGGGTCCGTCGCCGTCGCACACCCGACGCGGGTCGCCATCGACGGACCGCCCGCCGCCGGCAAGACCACCCTCGCCGACGAGCTGGCCGTCGTCCTGCGCGCACAGGGCCGCGACGTCATCCGCGCGACGATCGACGACTTTCTCTTCCCCCGGGCACAGCGCTATCCGCGCGGCGAGTACTCGGCCGAAGGCTGCTACTTCGACACCCACGACCACGAGGCGCTGAACCGGGTTCTGCTGGATCCGCTCGGCCCGGACGGAGACCGACGCTTCCAACACGCGGTCTACGACTCCACCACGGACACCGTGGTGTCCCCGCCGGTCGCGACCGCCTCGACCGACGCGGTGCTGCTCTTCGACGGCGTCTTCCTCATGCGCCCGGAACTGATCGACCGGTGGGACCTGCGCGTCTTCGTGTCGGTCGCGCTCGAGGCGACGGTGGATCGTGCCGTGGTCCGAGAGAGCCGGGTGTCATCCCGGGCCGACGTCGAACGGCGCTGGCGGGAGCTTTACATCCCCTCCCAGCAGCTCTACGACGCGACGGTCCGCCCGACCGATCATGCCGACATCATCGTGCACAACGACGACCCCCGGCAGCCGGTCTGGGAGACGCTGGACCGGTTCGCGAGCCGCTCTGAGCGCCCGCACAGTCGGTCAAGTCCTACGCCGGCACCACGCCGATAGTTGACTTGACGGCGGCGGCGCCGAGCCGCTGGTGATCTGACAGACGTGCCCCGGTCTGGCCCGAGTTTGCGTCAGTCCTCGTCCGTCGGGCTGGGGCGGTTCTTGGCGATCCAGGATCGAACAGCCTTGCCATCCCAGACGCGGCCCATGCTCAAGGTGGCGAGGGGGTCAGGGAATCCCTTGCGGCCCACGATGATCGTGGCACGCTGCTTGCTGATCCCGCCAAGCAAGTCGCGGATCTCATCCAGCCCAAGCAGCTCCACAATCTGACGGTATGAGCCCTGCGAATTGAACGAGGCCATACAGGGTGGAACAACGCCTTTAGGGGTTGCCCTCGTACAACCCCTTGTGATGCGATAGGTGAATACCCGACGCGTCACTTTTGCGGAATATCTGACGGCCGTTGCCCTGACCCTGGCTCGCAGACATAAGCCGGTGTGGTCGTGGATCAAGTGGCGCAACGTCTGCAAGTGCGGGAATGAGCTGCCCTGTCGAGCCAGGCACAAGGTTCCGACCAACCGGGGTCACTGGCCAGGTGAGAGCCGATGACCGCGCACGGACCGGTCCTCCCGCTGTGGCTGTGCGAGGCGTGTGACCGCCCCTGGCCATGTGCCATACGCCGGGTGGAACTGCTGGGGGAGTACGCCACGTCGCCGGTGGGTCTCCGGACTTACATGGGATCGCACCTGGTGGCAGCCGCGCTGGACATGTCCTGGGCTCCCACCGACGCTGTGTACCGCAGGTTCCTCGGATGGCTCGCATGAAGGCCGGCGACTTGTTGATCGTGGGGCGAGAAGCCAGCGTGCAGTTCATCCGCCCCATCCGGTTCCGCGTGATCCGCGTACTCGATTGGATCACCTACGACGGGTGGGTCTGGCTCGATGGGTACCAGCTCGACGATCGAGGCGACGCGGTGGCGCGACGGTCGATCTTCGTCATGGAGGAGGGGCTGCGATCCGCCCCGGCACCCGTCACGATCGGGCAACCGGGGCGGAAAAGGGTTCCCAACCGTCGCGTTACGGCCTGAGCCGTATCGCCGGGTGTTGATGGACAGGTCCGGGCGTCGGGGTCGCCTCCGGGCCGCCCTCAGTACGGATAGCCCGGGACGTTGAGCCGCACGCTGTAGAGGCCGGAGTCGCCCCACGCACCCGAGGTGATGTAAAGGGTCTGCCGATCGGGCCCACCGAAGGCCACGTTTGTCGTCCCGGAGAAGCCGGGCCGGATCGTGCCGAGCTGGGTGCCCGTGGGGGAGTAGACGTGGACCAGGGAGTCCGAGCCCGACGCCCAGTACACGTTGCCGGCGCAGTCGATCGTGACGCCGTCCGGACCGCCGATGTAGTTCACGAACACGCTGCGCGCGCCGGTGGTGCCATCGGGCTGGACGGCGTACTTGTAGATCTTGTTCTCGGAGTAGGCGCCCACGTACAGCGTGGATCCGTCCGGCGAGAGCGCGATGCCGTTGGGCTGGCGCAACTGGTCGTCCACCAGCGACACCTGCCCGTTGGAGACGCGGAAGACGCTGGTACGACCGGACATCTGGTCCGGGCGGTTGCCGCGCTGGAAGTTGGGGTCGGTGAAGTAGGTGACGCCATCGGACCGGACCGCGACGTCGTTGGGCGAGTTGAACGCCCGGCCCTGGTAGTTCGCCGCGACGGTGCTGCGGCTCCGGTCGCTCAACCGGTACGCGGACACGCTGCGCTGGTCGTGGGTGGCCGCGATGACCTGCTGGCCGTCGGCGCTGAGCGCCAGACCGTTGCTGCCGGCGTTGGCGATGAACGTGTCGAAGGTCGACGGCGGGGTGAACCGGCGGATCGTCGACGGCTGCACGTTGTACGGCCCGGTGCCGGCGGCCATGTCGGAGAAGAGCAGATAACCACCGTCGGCGACCCAGACGGGTCCTTCAAGGAAGTTGAAGCCGCTTCGGATCTTCGTCGCCGTCACGGAGCTGGACGGCAGCGGTGACCCGGACCCGGCCCCCGTCAGGCACGCTCCGGGCGGTGTGCCGGGCGGGCCGGCGAGCGCGACGGCGGCCGTGGTGTGAGCGCTCACAGGTGCGGCGGCGGGCAGCGGGGCGGCGCTGGCCGCGAGGCAGAGTCCGGCCAGGACGGCGATGGTGGGACGCCGGATCATCGGATGCTCCAATCGGCGTCGGCGGGTCGCGAGGACCGGCCGACGATCTCGGGGTCGCGGGGCGGGCACGGTGCTGGTGGGGCAGCCGGCCCGGTCCCGCTATTCCAGGTGGAAGGTGGCGGAGGCGCGTTCGCCGCTCGAACTGACCGCCTCCAGGTAGAGCAGACCGTCGCGGTGGCGGACGTAGCGCCCCGGGTAGTTCTGCGACTCCAACGAGAGCCCGGCGCTGTCCGCCAGGCCCGACCGGCGCTGGAAGCTCGCGTCGCTGGAGAAGACCGACGAGCCGTCGTTCCGCGCGATGGACAGGGCGAAGCCGTAGTGACGCAGGTAGTAGCCCGGGAAGTTGGTGGATTCCAGCGACACCGTTCCGCCGCCGGCCAGGCCGCTGACGATGCGGAACTGGCTGTCGGCGAGGTTGGTGACGTTCGGCTCGACTCGGGCCCGGTAGTCGTAGTGTCGGATGTAGCTGGTGGTCAGGTCGTGCGACCGCAGCCGGACCGGGGTAACCCCGTCGGGCACCGGGATGCCGAAGTTGGGGGTGCCGTCGGCGTTCCAGTACAGCTTCTGCACCCTGGTCCGTCGGTTCGGGTCGTTGAGCGGATCGCCGCTGATGTCCCGGTAGTTGCGGTCGTGATAGACCAGGATGTCGCTCTGCCCGTCCTCGGAGACGGTGAACGAATTGTGACCGGGACCGTACTGGCCGGTGGCCGCGCTGCTGGTGAACACCGGGTTGGGGCTCTTGCTCCAGGCGGCGGGGTCGAGCAGGTTCGCGGTGGCGGAGGCGCTCAGCATCCCGAGGCAGTAGTTGGCGTCGGTGGCGCTGGCCGAGTAGGTCAGGAAGAGGCGGCCGTTGCGCTGGATCACCGCGGGGCCCTCGGCGACCCGGTAGCCGCGGGTCTCCCAGTCGTACGTCGGCACGACGAGTCGGGTCACGGTGCCGGTGATCTGCCACGGGTTGGCGCCCATCCGGGCGAGGTAGACGTTCGAGTTGGTGGAGATGCCCGGCTCCTGCTGCGCCCAGGTCAGGTAGCGCACGCCGTTGGCCACGAAGGTCGAGGCGTCCAGGCTGAAGGTGTCCCAGGGTGTCGTGATCCGGCCGCGTTCAATCCACGAACCGGTCAGCGGATTCGCGTTGGCGTTCTCCAGCACGTACATCCGGATGCGCCACACGTCGTCGGTCCGGCCGGCGGCGAAGTAGACGTACCACCGGTTGTTGATGAAGTGGATCTCCGGCGCCCAGATGTGGGCGCCCATCTCTCCGCTGGTGTGCCGGCTCCAGATCGTCGTCTCCGCGGCCGTCGCCAACCCTTGCAGGGTGGTCGCACGCCGCAGCACGATCCGGTCGTACTGCGGCACGGTCGCGGTCAGGTAGTAGTAGCCGTCGGTGTGCCGGAAGATGTGTGGATCGGCCCGCTGGTTGGCCAGCGGGTTGGTGTAGCTCACGGCGGCTGCGGCGTGCGCCGGCCCGGCCATCGGCAGGCCGGCCGACACGGCGAGCACCACCAGCACCGCGGCCAGGACCGATCGGGGGCGTCGGGCGCCACCGCGGCCGGTACGCCCCGGGCCGGTGACTCGGCCGGCGGCGGCATCGGCTCGGTGGAGTCGCAGCGGCATCTGTCCTCCGTGACGTCTGTGCGCGAGAGCCGATCGGCCGCGAAAGCGGCGATCAACCCGCGGCACCCGCTGGGAAGGAACGCCCGCGGGCCGGGATCATGTCGAGCGCGTTGCGCCCACGTAACGGCCCTAAGTGTTGGCGCTAACATCGATGAGTGTCAAGATGTTCCGGACGCTGCGGCAGAGGGCGGTGCCGACCATGGCATCCAACGCGGCGGACAGATCACCACGATCGAGCGCGACGTGCGGCGGAACGGGACGTTTCGCGGTCGCGGAACGGGTAATCAGGCACGCCGGCGTGGCCGGCGGATGAACACTGTCACGGAGCAAGGGAGCGCGTGTCATGCCCGATCCGGAGCCCACCATCGTCCTCGTGCACGGCGCGTTCGCCGAGTCGGCGAGCTGGAACGGCGTGATCGAGCGGCTGGGCGCCGCGTACAACGTGGTGGCCGCCGCGAACCCGCTGCGCAGCGTCGCGGGCGACGCCGCGTACGTGCGGGACGTGGTACGTGGGATCGGCGGCCCGGTCGTCCTCGTCGGTCATTCGTACGGCGGCATGGTGATCACGCAGGCCGCGGCGGGCGACACAACGGTGCGGGCCCTGGTGTACGTCAACGCCTTTGCTCCGGACACCGGCGAATCGGCGCTGTCGCTGTCCGGGAAGTTCCCCGGCAGCACGCTCGCCGACACCCTGGTGCAGTACCCGGTGTCGACCGGCGGCAACGAGGTGGCGATCGGCCAGGACGCCTATCACGCGCAGTTCGCCGCGGACGTGTCGGGCGACCTTGCCGCGCTGATGGCCCGTACCCAGCGGCCGATCACCGAGCAGGCCCTGAGCGACGGGCTCTCCGGCGACCCCGCCTGGCGATCCCTGCCCAGCTGGTTCGTGTTCGGCGACGCCGACATGAACATCCCGGCCGCCGCGCACCGGTTCATGGCCGAGCGGGCCGCCCCGCGGGGCCAGCGCGAGATCGTCGGTGGCTCGCACGCGATGGCGGTGGCCCGGCCGGGTGAGGTCGCCGAGTCGATCATCGAGGCGGTCCGGGCCACCTGAGTGGCCGACGCGACGCGCGGGTCACGTCGTAGCGAGCCGACCCGGGCCGGGCGCAGCGACTGATCAACCGCCGGGACCGGTCGTCTCCCGGCTCGTCGTGGACGCATGGCGACGCCTCGGTGGGAAGGCGGCTATGGTGCCCGGGTGGTGATCGAGGGGTGGCACGGCTGGGTCGGCTCGTTCACCGGCGTCGTGCTCATCACGGTGGCCGCACTGCCGTTGGCCGCGCTGGCGGTGTGGGCTCTGGCCCGCCGTCGGCGTGCGAACGGCGCCCCGTGGGCGTGGCGAACGTCGTTGGCCGAGGTCGGCATCGTGTACGGGACGCTGCCGTGGGTCTGGATGATCATGTTGCCGGGCTCCCGGGCGGGTGCTGTTCCCGGGCGGCTGAGCCTGGTGCCGCTCCGTGACCTGTTCACCATCTTCTCCGACGGAGGGCTGCTGACACTGACGGGTCAGGTCGTCGGCAACCTCCTGGTGTTCGCGGCGTTGGGATTCTTCGCTCCGCTGCGGTTCGCGGCACTGGCGTCCGTACCACGGATCCTGGCGCTCGCCGCGGGCTGCTCGGTCCTGGTCGAGGCCGCGCAGTACGTCCTGCGGTTGGACCGGGTGACGTCCGTGGACGATGTACTGCTCAACGCCGCCGGCGCCGGGCTGGCCGCGCTCGCGGCGCGCCGCTGGTGGCGCGGCAGGGCCGACACGGCGTCGGATCGGCCGCGATCGGTCACGGCGTCGCCACGCTGACCTCCGGGATCCGCCCCAGCGAGCCTTCGCGCGCGATGGTTTCGTCGACGTCCAGGCCCCGTGCGCTCACCGGGACACTCCGCCGGAGCCCGCCGCCAGTACCAAGCGGATTTCGCGGCTTCACGCACCGCTGCCGCCGGTCGTCTCCCGGTAGGCAGCCGCGATCCCGGCCAGCCCGCGGCCCAGCTCGGGGCCGCGTACCCCGGCGTAGCCGACGACCAGCGCCGGCGGTCGGTCGTCCGCACGCAGGGCGTAGAAGCGGCCGCCGCGGACCAGCACCGACCGACGGCGGGCCGCCTGCACCAACGCCTCCTCGGCGCACCGCGCCGGCAGCACCAGGTACGCCTGGAGCCCGCCGTTCTGACCGAGGACGGTGACGTCGGGCAGGTGGCGGGAGACGAACTGCTGGACCGCCTGACGGCGTTTCTGGACGTCGGCGCCGAGTCGGCGCAGGTGCCGGTCGAACGCGCCGGTGTCGATCAGCCGGGCGAAGGCGAGTTGCTCCAGGCCGGAGCAGCCGATGTCCCAGCCGGCGCGGATCCGCTCGACGCGTGCGGTCAGGTCGGGCGGAGTGGCCAGCCAGCCGAGGCGCAGCGCCGGGGCGAGGACCTTGCTGGCGCTGCCGGCGTAGATCACCCGGTCCGGTGCGAGGCTCTGCAGCGCCGGCATCCGCTGCGCCGGGGCGACCAGGGCGGCGTCGAAGTCGTCCTCGACGAGGTAACCGTCCACCTCCTGCGCCCAGGCGACCAGGTGCGCCCGGCGTTGCGCGCTGAGCGTGACCCCGGTCGGGAACTGGCTGGCCGGGGTGACGAGCGCGGCGCGGACCCCGCTCGCGGCCAGCGCGTCGACCCGGATGCCGTCGCTGTCCACCGGGATGCCCACCGGACGCAGTCCGGCCTCGGCGATGAACTCCCACTCGCCCGGGTGCCCCGGGTCCTCCACCCCGATGGTGTCGTGGCCCCGGTCGCGCAACTCGCGGCAGAGCAGCGCGAGGCCCTGCGCGAAGCCTGACGTGATCATGAGGTGTTCGGGTCGGGTGCGGACGCCGCGGACCCGGCCGAGGTAGCCGGCGAGGGTGTGCCGGACGACGGGCAGGCCGGACGGTGGGGCGTACCCCAGCTCCCGGCGGCCGGCCGAGGTGACCACCGCGCTGACCGCCCGGATCCAGTCCTGGCGGGGGAAGGTGGAGTCGTGCAGGCCGCCGGTGCGCAGGTCGTGGACCGCCGCGGCGGGCGCACGGTCGTCCGGGGTGAGCGCCGAGCCGACGTCGGTACGCGTCGCCGCCACGGACGTGCCCGAGCCGTGCTGGGAGACGAGGTACCCCTCGGCGCAGAGCTGTTCGTACGCCTCGACGACCACACTGCGGGACACCCCGAGGTCGGCGGCGAGTTGCCGGCTCGACGGCACGCGGGTGCCGGGACGCAGCGTGCCCTCCTCGATCTGCGTACGAAATGCGTTACGGAGCTGCACCGCCAGCGTTTCACGTGATTGCGCATCTATTGACAGGCTTAGATTCAGGGACAAGTGGTCCGCTCCGAGATCGTCGAAGTGGTATGGACAGCGTGATCCGTGCCTGTGGAAAGTGTTGGCCGGGCGCGCAACCGCTCACTGACCGGCGAATCAGGGCGTACGTTCCGAGAATGTCCAATGCGGACGCCTCCACCGCCGGTGCCAGAGTGGTCGTGCGAGTCCTTTCGTCTGGGGGGAAGGGTCCGACCTGCCGCGTCGCCGGTGGGGTCAGCGCCAACGGTGGCGCGGAATCGGGCTGTTCAGAGGGGGTTCCGCAAGTGTCACTATTGTCAACAGAGCTCGCCACGTGGCCCATCCCGTCGCATTCGGTGGCGGCGGCGCATACACCATTGACCAACTCAATTCCCATAGAGGTGACATCTGTCACACTGCCGTCGATCGATCCTTTGTTGCTCTATACGGCACTCGCGGAAAGTTGCACTGACAACGATCTGTATCTCTTCGAAAGCCTGGACGGCCCGGCGCAGGACCGGTGTGCGGCAGCCGTCGGCTGGGGTCTTCTCGCCGAGGTGCGGTTCATCGCCGACCGGCTGGAGGTGACCGCCGAGGGTGCGCTCGGCGACGCCGTGGCCGCCGTGCTGACCGCCGTCCTGGGCGAGCCGGTCCGGCGCCGCGGCGCCCAGCGGGTCTGGCCGGTCGCCGGACCGAGCGAGGTGTGGGCCGCCGTCCGGGCCGTGCAGCGGGCGTTCGCGGTCCGCACCATAGTCCCCGCCGACAGCTTCGCCTTCGGTTTCCTCACCACCCTGGCGTACGAGGCCGCGCGGGACATGGACGAGCTCTGGATCGACCGGGTGGTCGACGACATCCCGCGCTGCACACTCGCGCTGTTCCGGCACACCGTCTGGTGGGACCTGCGCGCCGGCACGGTGCGGCAGCTCTGCGCCTCCGGCCCGCACCTGCCGCCGGACGACGCCGCCGCCCGGCTGCCGGACCTTCCCGGGCCGGCCGACGGCCACCCGGACGTGCCGGCCGCCCCGCCGCCCAGCCTGGTCCGGGACACCGTCGACGAGGAGACGTTCGCCGCCCGGGTGAAGCAGTGCCTGCGGCACATCGAGGTGGGGGACAGCTACCAGATCCAGATCGGCCACCGGATCGACGTCGAGACCACGCTCACGCCGCTGGAGGTCTACCGACGGCTGCGCCACCGCAACCCGTCGCCGTACATGTACCTGACCCCGTGGGCCGGCCAGACCGTCATCGGGGCGAGCCCGGAGCTGTTCCTGCGCATCGAACAGGGCCGACTGTCGATGCGGCCGATCGCCGGCACCGCGCCCCGGGCCACCGACCCGGAGACCGACCGCCGGCGGGTGGCCGAGCTGGCGGCCAGCGAGAAGGAACGGGCCGAGCACGTCATGCTTGTCGACCTGTGCCGCAACGACATCGGCCGGGTCTGCGTGCCCGGCACGCTCAGCGTCGACGCCATGTTCGACGTCGAGCCGTTCGCGTACGTGCACCACCTGGTCTCCACCGTCTCCGGCCAGCTCGCCGACGACGCCGACGTGTGGGCGGCGATCTGCGCCACCTTCCCGGCCGGCACCATGACCGGCGCCCCGAAGCTGCGGGCGATGGAGATCATCGACGGCTTGGAGGACGAGCCTCGGGGCGTCTACGCGGGCGCCGTCGGGCTCGTGGACGTCCGCGGGTACGCCGTGCTCGCGCTCTGCATCCGCACCGCCGTGCACGACGGCCGGTACTACCGCACCCAGGCGTCCGCCGGGGTGGTCGCCGACTCCACACCCGGCGACGAGTGGCGGGAGACGCTGGCCAAGATGAACGCCACGTTCTGGGCCCTGACCGGTGCGGAGTTGCTGTCGTGAAGGTCCTGCTCGTCGACGCGTACGACAGTTTCACCCACATCATCGACCAGTACCTGCGGACGCTCGGCGCGCGGACCGTGGTGGTCCGCTCCCGAACGCGGACCAGCGACCAGCTCGCGGCCCTGCGACCGGACGCGGTGGTGCTCGGCCCCGGGCCGGGTCATCCCGCCGAGTCCGGGCACGTGGAGCTGGTGCACGCCTTCGCCGGCCAGGTCCCGCTGCTCGGCGTCTGCCTCGGTCATCAGGCGATCGGCCTCGCGTACGGGGGGACGGTCGCGGTCGCCCGGCACCTGATGCACGGCAAGACCAGCGTCGTCACGCACGACGGTCGAGGGGTCTTCGACGGCGCGCCCGCCCCGCTCACCGTGACCCGCTACCACTCGCTCATCGTCGCGGACCCGGCGCCGCTGGCCCTGCACGTCACCGCGCGGTCGTCCGACGACGGCTACGTGATGGGGGTACGACACCGGGCCCTGGCGGTCGAGGGGGTGCAGTTCCACCCGGAGAGCGTGCTCACCGAGGACGGGCTGCGCCTGTTCGACAACTTCCTGCGCAGCGCGTCGGCGACGCTGACGGCGGGTTCGTCATGACCGACCGGTCGGCACCCCTCGCCGTGGTCACCGGCGCGGCGGGCGGCATCGGTCGGGCCGTGACCGCGGCCCTGACCGAGTCCGGGCACCGCGTGCTCGGCGTGGACGTCGACCCGGCTGTCGACCCGGCGGCGTACGCCTCGCTGGTCGCCGACGTGGCCGTGCCGGAGCAGGTCGAGCAGCTCTTCGCGGAGATCCGCGAGCGGTACGGCCTGCCGGAGGTGCTGGTGAACAACGCCGGGGTCTACCACGCCCGGGCCTTCCTCGACTACGACCCGAAGACGTACGCGCAGGTGTTCGACGTCAACGTGGGCGCCGCGTTCTTCTGCACGCAGGCGTTCGCCCGCGCCCTGATCAGCGCCGGCCGGCCCGGCACGGTGGTCAACGTCGCCTCGATCAGCGGGCAGTCCGGCAGCCCGGACGCGGCGTACGGGGCGTCAAAGGGTGCGTGCATCGCGCTCACCCACAGCCTCGGCCGGTCACTCGCCGAGCACCGCATCCGGGTCAACGCGGTCGCTCCCGGCCTGGTCGAGACCCCGATGGCCGCCCGGATTCCGGCGCAGCGTCGCGACGACTACCGGGCCCGGATTCCCGTCGGCCGGTTCGGCACACCGGCCGAGATCGCCGCGGCCGTCGCCTGGCTCGCCGACCCGGCCAGCAGCTACGTCACCGCCACTGTGGTGGACGTCAACGGCGGCCTGCACTGAGCCGCGTCACCGCCCGAGCGCCGATCGCACCGCAGCCGGCTCACCCCTGGAGAGGATCCCGACCATGTGGCTTCCGACCACCGGACCGGCGGCCGACTTCGCCGTCGACTACCTGGCCCTGCACAAGGCCTTCTACGACCGCACCCTCGATCCCGCCGAGCTGAACGCGTGGCGGGAACGCCAACTGCGCACGGTGCTCGACCAGGTGACGACCGGCTCGCCGTTCTACGCCCGGCACCTGGCCGACGTCGACCTCGCCACGATCACCCCGGCGACCCTCGACCGGCTGCCCTTCACGACGAAGACGCACCTGCGCGAGGAGATGCTCGACGTGCTCAGCCGACCGCTGGCCGAGGGAATCTTCTTCTACGAGACGACCGGCACGACGGGCCGCGCGACCCCGTGCCCCCGCGACGGTCGGGAGGTGGTGGCCAGCAACGCCCACGTCACCGAGTCCTGGGCGTCGATCTTCCGCCACCACTTCGGCGACCACCCGCCGCGGATCGGGCTGATGGGCCCGACCGAGGTGCACTCCTTCGGCGACACCCTCGGTGACATCGCCCGCAACGTCGGCTCGCTCAACGCGAAGATCTGGCCGTACTCGCCGGTGATCGGGTTCGCCAAGGCGTTGCAACTCATGAAGGACCTGGAGCTGGAGGTCGTCTGCTGCACGCCGGGTGTGGCCATGATGCTCGCCAAGGCGGCCGAGCACTACGGCTACCGGCTGCGCGAGGACTTCGCCGTCAAACTGCTCTTCGTCACCGGCGAGATGTGCACCCCGGCGCTGGCCCGCAACCTGGAGTCCGTCTGGGGCGCGGACGTCTACAACATCCTGTACGGCTCGCAGGAGGCGTTCGTCATCGCCACCGCCTGCCGCAACAAGCGGATGCACCTCTCCCAGACCAACTACCTGATCGAGGTGGTGGACCCGGAGACGGGCGCGTCGCACGGCCCGCGCGGCAGCGGGGAACTCACCGTCACCATGCTGATCGACGGGGTGAAACCGCTGGTCCGCTACCGCACCGGCGACGCGGTGATCGTCGAGGCGTCCGACTGTGACTGCGAGATGGCCGGCGACCTCGTGCAGATCGTCGGCCGGACCCTGGACCGCATCGAGCTGGGCGGTCGACGCTTCACCGCCGGCCAGATCGAGACGGCCGTGTTGACCGGGGTCACCGGCTCCGGCGGCTACCAGGTGGTGATCGACCACGACCCGGCCGCCGGCGGCGACCGGCTGACCGTCCGCCTGGAACTGCTCAAGGACCTCGTCGACGATCCCGCCGGGGTGGCCGACGGCGTCCGGGAGCGGGCCGCCGCCGCGCTCGGCGTACCCGTCGAGGTGGAGCTGACCGACGGGCTCGACCCGATCGTCAGCACCGGCGCCTTCGTGAGCTGGAAGGCCGCCCGGATCGTCGACCGGCGGGTCGAGGCCGACCACGAGACCCAGGTGGCGCAGCGGATGGCGGGCAACCGTGGCTACACCACCTGAGACCGTCACCGACGAGCGGGTGCCGGCGCTGCCCGGGCCGCTCACCGAGGCGTACGGGCGGCGCTGGCGCAGCGTGGTGGACGGTTGGGCGAGCCGGCCCGGCACCACGCTGGCCACGCTCGGCCCGCCCGGGACGTCCAGCCACCTGACCGCGGTGTTCCTCGCCGAGCGGCACGGGCTGCGCGTCGAGCTGTCCGACACCTTCGACGCGGTGCTCGCGGCGCTGGTGGACCGGCGGGTCGACCAGGCCCTCGTGCCGAGCGCCTACCAGGGGCTCACCCGCTTCCACTGGCACCACGACCTGCGGCTGGAGGCCTACTTCGCCCAGGCCACCCCGGAGTACGGCATCGCGGCCCATCCGGACCGCGAGCCGGACGCCTCCGGTGGTCAGCTCGCCGTGGCCGCCCTCTGGGAGGTCCGGCGGATCTTCACCGACCTCGCGCCACCGGCCCTGCGGGACCGGTCGGTGCGGTGGGTCGACGCCGACTCCACCCAGCACGCCGCCGAGATCCTCGCCGCCGGCGGCGCCGACGTCGCCGTGACCAACGCGCCCGGGGTCGACGGCCACGGCCTGCGGTGGGTGGCCCGCCGTCCGGGCGCCGAGATCGTGTGGACCCTGTTCGGCCGCCGCTGAGACCAGACACCGAGAGAACCGGAGAGACGCCTCGTGTCCCGACGAATGCTGCTGCACCGCGCCACCGTCCAGGAAGGACTGGCTGTGCCCTCCCGACCGCGCCACAGCGTGCTGCTCGACGGCGAGCGCATCGTGGCCGTGCTCCCCGAGGCGCAGGCGCCCCTGCACGACCCGGACATCGACGTCCTGGACCTCGACGGCCGGACGGTCATGCCGGGAATGACGCTCGGCCACACCCACATCGCGTACCTGAACGTGCTCGACGGTCGGGAGATGCTGTTCAAGTACAGCATCCCGGAGGTGACCCTCGGGGCCGCCGCCAACGCGGCGGCGATGCTGCGGCTGGGCTACACCGCCTTCGTCGGCGCCGGCTCGGTGGCCGGCATCGACATGGCGCTGCGCCGGGCGATCGACGCCGGCCAGCTGCCCGGCCCGCGCATCACCCCGTGCAGCCGGGACCTGATGGTGTCCGGTCCGCCGGAGCGCCGCAATCCGGCGGTCAAGCAACGCATCCCGAGCGACCTCATGCGGCTGGCCGACACCCCGGAAGAGTTGATCGAGTACGTCGACACGGAGGTCAAGCAGGGCGCGGAGATCATCAAGGTCTTCTCCACCGGGGACGACACGTTCCCCAACGGCCGCTCCCACGAGCTGCTGTTCACCGCCGAGGAGCTGGTGATCGCGGCGCGGGCGGCGCACGAGCGGGGGGTCCGCATCCGGGCGCACTCGCGCGGGCTGGGCGGCATCCGCAACGCCATCGCCGCCGGGGTCGACGTGATCGACCACGCCACGTACGCCGACGACGCGGCCCTGGAGGCGATCGCCGAGCGGGGCATCTTCGTGGTGCCGAGCCTGCACCAGCCGTACCGGCTGCTCACCACCGGCACGCGACATGGCAAGACCCCGGACTACCTGGAGACGCTCGAGTTCCAGGCCGAGGTGGAGAACACCCTGCGCATCCTGCCGCTGATGGTGCAGATGGGCATCCCCATTGTGGCCGGCGACGACTTCGGGTTCGCCTGGACCCCGCACGGCCGGTACGCCGAGGAGCTGGAGACCTACGTGACCATGGCCGGCATTCCCGCGCCGGTGGTGCTGACCTGGGCCACGGCCAACGGCGCGCGGCTGGCCGGGCGCGGCGACGACGCGGGCACCGTGCAGCCGGGCCGGCTGGCCGACCTGGTCGTCACCGACGGCGACCCGGCCGAGGACATCACGGTGCTGGGCCGGCCGGAGGCGATCGAGCTGGTGCTGCTGGGCGGCCGGGTGGTCGCCGGGGACGCCGCCCGCTACCGCGCCGGGCAGCCGGCGGGAGTGGCGTGATGCGGCGGTCCGTGCCGGTCGTCCCGCTGCTCGCCGTCGGGGCGTTCGCCATCGGCACCGACACCTTCGTCGTCGCGGGGGTGCTCCCCGAGGTGGCCCGCACGCTGCGGGTGAGCGTCGCCTCGGCCGGGTGGGTGAGCACGGTTTTCGCCCTCGCGTACGCCGTCGCCGCCCCGGTGCTCGGCGCACTGGCCGGCCGGCTGGAGCGGCGTACCGTGCTGGTGATCTCGCTGGTCGGGTTCACCCTGGGCAACGTCGCCTCGGCGCTCGCCCCCGACCTGCCGCTGCTGCTGCTGGCCCGGGTCCTCACGGCGGTCAGCGCCGCGCTCTACGTCCCCGCCGCCACCGCGTCGGCGGCCGCGCTGGCCCCGCCCGAGCGGCGTGGCCGGGCCATGGCCGTGGTGCTCGGCGGCCTCTCCGCGGCCACCGTGGCCGGGGTGCCGTTCGGCACCTGGCTCGCCGCCGACCTGCAGTGGCGGGCCACCTTCTGGCTGCTCGCCGCCCTCGGCGCCGCCTGCGCGGTGGCGGTGCTGGTCGGCCTGCCGAGGCTGGCGCTGCCGCCCGGCCCATCGCTGGCAGCCCGGCTCGCCCCGGTGCGCGAGAGCCGCGTCGGGTTGGCGGTGCTCACCACCGCGCTCTTCATGACCGGCGGCTACCTCGCCCTGACGTACGTCGGGGCGCTGCTCGCGCCGGCCACCGACGGCGACGGCACCCTGCTCGCGGTGCTGCTGCTGATCTTCGGTGTGCCGGCGGTCGTCGGGACGGTGCTCGGCGGGCGGGCCACCGACCGCTTCGGTGGCCTGCCGGTCCTGGTGGTCTCGATCACCGGGCTCGCCCTGGTGCTGGTCACGCTGCCGCTGACCCGGCAGGCGCTGCTTCCGGCCGCGCTGGCCATGGCGGCCTGGGGCGTCACCGCGATGGCCACGCAGCCGGCCCAGCAGCACCGGCTCTTCACGATCGCGCCGACCTCCGGGCCGCTGCTGCTGTCCCTCAACTCCTCGGCCACGTTCGTGGGCATCGCCCTCGGCGGCTTCCTCGGCAACCGGTTGTTGCGCCACGGCGGCGCGGACGCCCTCGACCTGCTCGGGCCGGTCGGCGCCGCGCTCTGCGTCCTGGCGGTGGGCACCACGCTGCTCGGCGCGCGGACCCGTGCCGGCAGTCGCGACGACCGGCCACCGACCGCCGGATTGGCCACACCGGATCACCCCGGATTGGCCACACCCGGTGGTCGTCGCGCTGCGTACGGTCGGACCGACAATCGGACCCGAACCTCACGAGGATCACGATGACCCAGCTCAGCGACGGTGCGGACACCCTCACCGTCCGCATCGACGACCGGGTGCTGACCGCAGTGCCGGACTACGTCCTCGGCGTGCTCGCCCTGCCGGCGGTCGAGGTCGCCCCGGCGCCTCCCCGCGTGTCGGCGTTGCTGACCGCCGCCGAGGACGCGCTGCACGCGGCCGACCTGGACAAGGCGGGGGTGGCCGAGTTGCCGGGCATCGCCGCGTGGCGGGAGGCGTACCGGACGGTGGGGGTGAACCCGAACCGGTTCCCCTGCGCCGCCGAGTCGATCGCCCGACGGGTCGCCAAGGGCGACCGGCTGCCCCGGATCAACGCCCTGGTCGACCTCTGCAACGCCGTCTCGCTCGGCGCGGCGCTGCCGGTGGCCTCGTGCGCGGTCGACGGCATCACCGACCTCGTCGTCCGACCGGCCGACGGCACCGAGACGTTCCTGCCCCTTGGCGTGCCCGACGCGCCGGAGCGACCCGAACCGGGCGAGGTCGTCTACGCCGACGCCGACGGGCGGGCCCACTCCCGGCGCTGGAACTGGCGGCAGGGACACCTGGTCCGCACCGACCTGGGCCGGCACCGGCTGCTGCTCACCGTCGAGTCGGCCCACCCCGGCGGCCGGGCGGAGGTGGTGGACGCGCTGGCCCGGCTGACCGCCGCCCTCGACGACCTGTCCGACGCCCCGCGGCAGGAGGCGGTGCTCGACGCAGGAACGACAAGCGCCGTCCTGCGTACCGCAGGCCCGCTCAGCTCCGCCGGCAACCACCAGGGGAGTCGTCCGTGAACCGCGCGATCCTGGTGATCTACCGGCCGGCGGCCGGCCGGTACGCGGCCCAGTTCCGCAGCGTGGTCGCCGCCGCCGCCGAGCTGGGCGTGACCAGCGTGGCGCTGCTGCCGACCGGGCAGCCGGCCGCCGAAGCCGCCGGCCTGCCCTGCTACCACGCCGACCTCGACGACACCGAGGCCGTCCGCTCGGTCGTCGCGACGATCCTCGCCACGCACCCGGTGCGGCGCATCTTCCCGCTCTTCGAGGGTGACGTGCTGACCGCCGCGTACTGCCGCCGCGACCACGGCATCGACGGCCTCGACCCGGAGGAGGCCCTGACCTTCCGGGACAAGAACGTGATGCACCGCCGGGCCACCGAGCTGGGCGTGCCGGTGGCCCGTTCGTGCCGCCCGGAGACGGTGGGGGCGGTCGCCGAGTTCGCCGCCGAGGTGGGCTGGCCGGTGGTGATCAAGCCGTACGCCGGCTGGGCCTGCGGCGACACCCACCGGGTGGACTCCACCGAGGACCTGGCCCGGGTGTGGCCGCTGATCGCCGACGACCGGCACGACTACCGGGTGGAGGAGTACGTCCGGGGCGCCGAGTACCACGTCGACTCGCTGCTGCGCGACGGCGAGGTGGTCTTCGAGCAGCTCTCCCGCTACACGTACTCGGTCCTGGAGTTCCGCGACGAGCCCGGCGGCACGGTCTCCCGCAAGCACGATCTGACCCCTGCGGAGCGGCGCATCCTGGCCGCCAGCGCCACCGTGCTGCGCGGCTTCGGGATGCGTACCGGCGTGGCGCACGTGGAGTTCTTCCTCCGCGACGACGGCGAGGTCGTCTTCGGCGAGGCGGCCGCACGGGCCGGCGGCGGCTCGATCGTCCCCGCCATCCAGGCCGGTCGGGGGATCAACCTGGCGGGGGAGTGGTGCCGCCTGGAACTGGACCCGGAGCACGTGCCGGCGGCCACCCTCGGCCCGGAGATCGGCACCGAGTACCTCTGCTCCGACCGGTACGGCCGGATCACCGCGATCACCACGGCCGACGAGCTGCGGGCGCTGGACGCGGTGCGCGACGCGGACGTGTGGAAGACCGTCGGGGACGTGCTCGCCGTGCCGACCGCCTCCAACGACGTGCTCGGCTGGTACGTCTGCGAGGGCCGGGACTTCGACGACGTCCGCGCCCGGTTCAAGGTCATCCGGGACTCCTTCGAGGTGCGCACCGAGCCGGTGGGGGAGCCGTCATGTGGCTGACCCGGTTCCGGGCCCTGCCGCGCCCGCTGCGGATGCTGGTCTACGCCTCCTTCATCAACCGGGCCGGCATGTTCGTGTTCCCGCTGCTCGCGGTCTACCTCGTGCAGAGCCGGCACCTCAGCACCGGCGAGGCTGGCATGCTGATCTCCGTCGGCAGCACCGGTCTGCTCGCCGGCAGCCTGCTCAGCGGCCCGGTCTGCGCCCGGGCCGGCCGACGCGCCGCGCTGGTGTCGAGCCTGCTGCTCAACGCGGCCGGTTACCTGGGCCTCGCCCTGGTCAACGGTCCCACCTGGACGTACGCGGTGCTGCTCTTCGTCGCGCTGGTCGGGATGGGGATGTTCGCTCCGGCGGCGAACACGCTGATCGCCGACCTGACCGAGCCCGGTGAGCGGCCCTTCGCGTACACGGTCAGCTACCTCGCCAACAACCTCGGCATGGGGGTCGGCCCGCTGCTCGGCGGGTTCGCGGCGGCCTTCTCGTACCAGCTGATGTTCGCCGGGAACATCCTGCTCGGCCTGCTCGCGGCGGCGACCATCTGGCTCTTCGTGCCGGCGGACACCCGGCGTGCCCAGACGGCGTCGTCGACCGCGAGCACCGGACGGGCCGGGCTGCTGCGCGACATCGACGTGGCGGTGCTGGTGCTCGTCTCGTTCTGCTACGTCGCGCCGCTGATCGGTCTGGAATACACGCTGCCCCTCGCGGTCACCACAGTGCTGCACTCGTCGGTGGCGCTGGTCGGGGCGGTCTACACCATCAACAGCGTCGTCGTGGTCAGCGCGAGCCTGCTGATCGAGAAGCGGATCAAGGCGTACTCGACCCGGGTCCTGCTGATCGTGGCGGGCCTGCTCTGGTCGACCGGGATGGCCGTCCTGGTGTTCGCGTTCTCGCTGCCCGCCGTGCTGCTCTCCACTGTGGTCTGGACCCTCGGCGAGATCATCGCGTCGGTGGTGGTGCCCACCTACATCGCCGACCACGTGGCGGAGCACCGGGTCAGCGGCTTCATGGCCCTGAACGCCTTCGTGCTCAGCTCCGCCCGGTTGGTCGTGCCGATGGGTCTCGGCTTCGTCTGGCAGACCCAGGGACACCGTCCCGTTCTCCTGCTGCTCCTGCTGACCCCGGTGGTCGGCATGGTCGCGTTCGCAGCGCTGCGGATCCGACCGGCCGTCCGGCCCGTGCCGGCACTCGCCGAACCGGCCACCGCCAGTCCCTGACACCCCACCCCGCATCGGAAGAGGCCATGACCGCGACGAAGTTCGTGCTGCCCGAGAGTGACATCCCGACGACCTGGTACAACGTGGTTCCCGACTTGCCCAAGGGACTGCCCCCGATGCTGCACCCCGGCACCCGGGAGCCCATCACCGCGGCGGATCTCGAACCGCTCTTCGCCACCGGCATGATCGAGCAGGAGTTCACCACCGAGCGGGACGTGGACATCCCCGGGCCGGTGCTCGACATCTACCGGCAGTGGCGGCCCAGCCCGCTCGTACGCGCCCGTCGCCTGGAGCAGGCCCTCGACACGCCGTCCCGGATCTACTTCAAGTACGAGGGGGTCAGCCCGGCCGGCAGCCACAAGCCGAACACCGCCGTGCCGCAGGCGTACTACAGCAAGCTCGACGGCGTGCAGCGGCTGACCACCGAGACCGGCGCCGGCCAGTGGGGCAGCTCGCTCTCGATGGCCTGCGCGTACTTCGGCCTCGACTGCGAGGTCTTCATGGTGCGGATCAGCTACGACCAGAAGCCGTACCGGCGGGGGTTGATGGAGACGTTCGGCGCGTCGGTCACCGCGAGCCCGAGCGACCGTACCGGGGCGGGCCGGGCGGCCCTCGCCGCCGACCCGGACTCCACCGGCAGCCTCGGCCTGGCCATCTCCGAGGCGGTGGAGGCGGCGATGTCCAGCGGCGGCGCCGCCAAGTACGCCCTCGGTTCGGTGCTCAACCTGGTGCTGATGCACCAGACGATCATCGGGCAGGAGGCGCTGCTCCAGCTCGCGATGGCCGACGACTACCCGGACATCGTGGTCGGCGCGGCCGGCGGCGGCTCCAACTTCGCCGGGCTGGCCCTGCCGTTCCTGCGCCGCCAGCTGGGCGGCGGCCCGACGGTGCGGTTCGTCGCGGCCGAGCCGGCCTCCTGCCCGTCGCTGACCCAGGGCAGCTACGACTACGACTTCGGCGACACCGCCGGGCTCACCCCGCTGGCCAAGATGCACACCCTGGGCCACGACTTCCACCCGCCGGCGATCCACGCCGGTGGGCTGCGCTACCACGGCATGGCGCCGATCGTCAGCGCGCTGCGGGACATCGACCTGATCGAGGCGCGGGCGGTGCCGCAGACCGCCTGCTTCGAGGCGGGCGTGCTGTTCGCCCGCAGCGAGGGGATCGTGCCGGCCCCGGAGTCCACCCACGCGGTCCGGGTGGCGGTGGACGAGGCGCTGCGCTGCCGGGAGACGGGCGAGTCGAAGGCCATCGTCTTCTCCCTCTCGGGGCACGGCCACTTCGACATGCAGGCCTACATCGACTACTTCGCCGGAAAACTGACGGACTGACCTCGCAAGGGGGTGGGCGCCGCTGCGGCGTCCACCCTTCGCGACGAGCACCGGGGGTGCCATTGCACAGCGAAGCAGCGACCATCCTCGCCATCAACGGATCGGAACGGTCGGGCGGCAACACCGACCACGCCATCGCGTACGCGGGCAAGCTGATCGCCGAGCGGGGCGCGATCCTGCGCACCATCGCGCTACGCGAGCACCGCATCTCGCCGTGCAGCCCGTGCGGCGACTGCAACAGCCGTACCCTGCCCTGCCAGGTGGACGACGACGTCCCCGCCCTGGTGGAGCAGATGGCCAGCGCCGACGGGCTGATCTACGCGGCCCCGGTGCACGGCTTCGGCCTCGCCCACCTCATGCAGGTCTTCATCGAGCGGGCGGGCGTCGGCTATTTGCGTTTCACCCGGCCGCTGGCCGACAAGGTCGGCGGCATCATCGTCACCGGGCGCCGGTACAGCGACTCCTCGGTGCACAACCAGATCGTCAACAACCTGCTGCTCAACCGGATGATTCTGGTGGGCAGCGGCTTCCCCGTCCTACTGCGCAACACCACCGGCGCTCCCGGCCTGACCGACGTCGAGGGCGTCGACGCGCTGGAGCGGATGGTGCACCGGATGCTCGACATGGTGCAGCTGCTCAAGCGGCACCAGCGGGTCGACGGCGGTCCGGTCCTCCCGCGCCGCGACCGCAACGAGCGTGTTCCGCGACCCCGCCGTACCGAAACCGCCCCAACCAGAGGAGATATCGAGAATGTCCACTGAGCAGGTCGCCGCGCCGGTCGGCATCGACTTCCCGGCCACCGAGTGGGAGAGGTGGGACAAGCCGGGAGCCGAGGGGCGCGTCAAGATCTCGTACGTCGGGGGTCAGCGTCTGCGCCTGCTGGAGCTGCCGCCGGGCTTCGACGAGCACCACTGGTGCCTGCGCGGGCACACCGGCTACGTCCTGCAGGGCGAGTTCACCATCCACTTCCGGGACCGGTCGGTGCCGTGCCGCCCCGGCATGGGCTTCGTCATCCCCGACGACGAGGAGCACCGGTCCCAGGGCGGCGACGCCGAGCCCACCGTCGTCTTCGTGATCGACCAGGTCCCGCAGCCGTGAGCGATCAGCACCGGATCGCGCCGCCGGCCGGCTCCCCGCCGGTCGGCGGCGCCGACGGCCCGGCGCGGATCGCCGAGCTGCGGGTCGCCATCGACGCGCTCGACCAGCGGATCATCGCCCTGCTGGCGGAGCGTACCCGGGTGGTGCAGGAGCTGACCGCGCACAAGACGGACGAGGCGACCGTCCGATCACCCGACCGGGTACGGCAGGTGCTCGGCCGGGTGCACGACCTGGCCACCCGGCACGGCATGCCGCCCGAGGTCGCGGTCGGCACCTACCGTGCGCTCATCGACGAGCTGACCCGGATGCAGCTCGACATGCTGGCAGCCCGCCGTGCCACCGCGTCACTGGCGGAGGAGTGATGAGCCACCGCCCGCCCGTCGACCTGCGGCACGCCCTGGCCAGCCTCGACCCGCTCCCGGGCGAGCTGGTCCGCGTCGCCACGGAGCTGCCCGCCCGCTACGGCGTCTCCGCCCACTACGCCCGCTGGGCGGGTGCGCCCGCCGCCCCGCCCACCGGCGCCGGCCCGGCGGTGCTCTTCGACCGGGTACGCCCCGACCACGGCCCGACCCGGGCGGTGCTGATGGGCCTCTACGGCACCCGCCGGCGTGCCTCCGGTCTGCTCGGCTGCACGCCGGCCGAGCTGCCGCACCGGCTGCTCGCCGCGGTGGCCGCCCCCCGTCCGCCGGTGCCCGCCCCCGACGCGTCCCGCTGGCCGCGCGAGACGCTGCCGTTGGATCTGACCGCGCTGCCGGTGCCGGTCCTCACCGACGAGGACGCCGGGCCCTACCTGACCCTCGGCGCGGTGCTCGCCACCGACCCGGACACCGGGGTCCGCAACCTGTCCGTGCACCGGATGTGCGTGCAGGGGCCCGACACGCTGACCATCTGGATGGTCCCCGGACGGGACCTGGAGCTCGCGCACCAGGCCGCTCTGCGTCGGGGGCGTCCGTTGCCGATCGCGATCCACCTCGGGCTGAGCCCGGCGGTGCTGCTGTCCTCCTGCTGCCCGACCTCGCTGGTCCCGCCGGACCTCGACGAGCTGGCGGTGGCCGGCGCGCTCGCCGGTCAGCCGGTGGAGCTGCTGCCCTGCGCCACGGTGGACGCCGAGTTCATCGCGCACGCCGAGTACGTCATCGAGGGCGAGTTGCTGGCCGACCGGGTGCCGGAGAGCGCGCACGGCACGGTGGCCACGCCGGAGTTCCTCGGCTACCAGGGTCGGGCGCATCCCTCGTTGCCGCTGATCCAGGTCACCGCGATCACCGCCCGGGAGAGCCCGATCCTGCAGGCGGTCTCCGGGCCCGGGCACGAGCAGTCGGTGCTGCTCGGCTTCGGGATGGAGGCCGCGGTGCTGGACCTGCTGCGCCGCCGGGGGACGCCGGCCCTGGCGGCGCACTGTCACACGGCGGGCGGCGGTCAGCTCATGGTGGTGCTCAAGTGGCCGGCCAAGCGCGGCCCGTCCGACGACGCCGCGGTACGCGCCGCCGCCGAGGCGGTGCTGGAGCAGTTCCGGATGGCCAAGCTGGTGCTGTGCGTGGGCGAGGACGTCGACATCGAGTCCGATCAGGACCTGTGGTGGGCGATGGTCACCCGCTTCCAGGCCGACCAGGACCTGCTCGTGCTGCCGGACCGGGAGGGCTTTCCGCTCGACCCGAGCCAGCACACCGGCTACTCCCCGTCGCTGTCGGCCGACGGGCGCACGGCGAAGGCGGTCTTCGACTGCACCGTCCCGTACGCCCAGAGCGCGCGCTTTCACCGGCCCCGCTTCACCGAGCCGTCACGTCCCGCACCGCGGCGGCCAGCAGCGCCACTCCCTCGGTGATCCTTGCGGTGGGCAGCGCCGCGTACCCGATCAGGAAGGTCGGCTCGGTCGGCGGGCGGGTAACGAAGTAGCCCGAGGCCGGGTAGACCCGTACGCCTCGCGCGGCGGCGGCGCGCACGATCTCGGCCTCGCCGACGTCGGGCGCGCCGCCCAGGGTCACCAGCACGTGCAGCCCGGCCGCCGTGCCGGAGATCCGCACCCCCGCGCCGAAGTGTTCGTACAGCGCCTCCAGCAGCCGGGCGCGCCGCTGCCGGTAGAGGCGGTCCATCCGGCCGATGTGCCGGGCGTACGCGCCGGAGGAGATGAACTCGGCCAGCGCCTCCTGGGTCAGCGTCGGGGTCAGCCGGTCGGTGATCCACTTGACGCCCAGGAACGACCGGACGAGATGTGGCGGCAACACCGCGTACCCGATGCGCAGCGAGGGGAAGAGGGTCTTGCTGAAGCTGCCGACGTAGACCACGTCGGCGTCCTGCGGGTCGGCGGCCAGCGACGGCAACCGCTCCTCGGCGAAGGTGAACTCGTTGTGGTAGTCGTCCTCCAGCACCGTGGCCCCGTGTTCGCGGGCCCAGCGCAGCAGCGCTCGTCGCCGCCGCTCGGACATGATGAACCCGGTGGGGAACTGGTGCGACGGGGTGACGTAGACCAGGCGTACCCGGGCCGGGTCGAGGCCGTGCGCGCGGACCTGGCACTCGATCTCGTCGACCCGCAGGCCCTCCTCGTCGACACCGACCGGCACCACCGCGGCCCGCGAATAGCCGAAGATCTGCCGCAGCACGGTGTGGCTCGGGTCCTCGATGATCACCACGTCGTCGGGGCCGACGAGCAGCCGGACCAGGATGTCCATGGCCTGGGTGGCGCCGCTGGTCACCACCGTGTTCTCGCGGGTGGCGTCCAGCGCACGACTGCGCCGCAGCAGGGCGGTGATCTGGGCACGCAACGACAGCGCGCCCTCGGCCGGGCCGTAACCCAGGGCCACCGCGTCGGCCCGGCTCACCGCGTCGGCGAGGGACTGCCGCCACCGGGTCACCGGGAAGCTGGCCAGCGCCGGGGTGCCGTGCCGGAAGTCGTACGTCCCGTCCGGCCGGTGCATCGGCGCCGGTTCCCACGGCTTCCACAGCGGACTGCCGGCGTCGGTGGGAAGTGGGGGTTCGGGTCGCAGGTGCGCGCGGGCGGCGCGGGGGGCGGGTGGCGGCGTGTCGGTCAGGGCGGCGCTGACCCGCGTGCCGGAACCGCGCCGTGAGGTGAGCACCCCGTTGGCCCGCAGCAGCTCGTACGCCCGGGTCACCACCGTCCGGGAGACCCCGAGCTGGTGCGCCAGCTCGCGGCTGGGCGGCACCGCGTCGCCCGGGCGCAGCCGGCCGGCCCGCACGGACCCGCTGATCTGGTCGCAGAGCTGCTGCTGCAACGGAACCGAACTGTCCCGGTCCAGCGTGACGAGGAGCTGGTCCGAACTCACCTGGACATGCTCCTCTGGACCCCGACGCGTACGTTGGCGAGCCGCAGTGCGTCAGCATCCGCGCTGGTGCGGCGGCAGGGGAGGTCGCTGCCGTCGATCCGGATCCGCATACCGCCGACTCTAGTTTTCCGATCTGCAAAAAAACTTGGGCTGGGCTGTCGAAGTGGGGTCTGGTCGTTCGAGGGAGTGGTGAAGGGCCGGACAAGCCGACCCACCGCGAAGGGCAATGACGATGACCGAGCAGATGACCACCACCACGTCGGCCGCGACGACCTGCGACCCGGCGGTCCGGGTCACGAAATCCCTCCTGGCCTACGGCGTCATCGCCGGCCCACTGTATGTCGCGGTGTCGCTGATCGAGGTGTTCACCCGGGCTGGTTTCGACCCGACGCGGCACGCGTGGAGCATGCTCAGCAACGGCGACCGCGGTTGGGTTCACATCACGAACTTCCTGGTGAGCGGCCTGATGACCATCGCGTTCGCGGTCGGGCTGCGTCGGGTGCTGGGGACCGGGGCCGGGGCGCGCTGGGCGCCGAGGCTCATCGGCGGGTACGGCGTGAGCCTGATCGCCGCCGGTCTGCTGCGCGCGGACCCGGGTTTGGGTTTCCCGGTCGGCACCCCGGACGGCCCTGGCACGATCAGCTGGCACGGCTACGGTCACTTCGCTGCCGGTGCCATCGGGTTCAGTTGCCTGATCGCTGCGTGTTTCGTGCTGGCCCGCCGCTTCGCCGCCGAAGGCGCTGCCGGTTGGGCGTGGTCCTCGCGGGTCGTCGGCGTGGTGTTCGGCGCCAGCTTCCTGGGTCTGACCGCCGGTGCTGGCGCGTCCTGGAGCCTGCTCGCCTTCACTGGCGCGGTGCTGCTGGTTTCCGGTTGGCAGGCGGCCGTCGCGGTCAATCGCTACCGGCGCGCGTCGCACTGATTCAGCTCATCCGATGGACACTCGTTCCGATCCAACCCGCACTGACTACGACCAAGAGGAGAAGGCAATGCGTTATCTGGTGATTCTCAAGGCAGCCCAGCCCGACACCCCGCCGCCCGCAGAGCTGATGGAGGCCATCGCGAAGCTCGGCATGGACGCGACGAACGCCGGCGTGATGCTCGACATGGGCGGTCTGGCTCCCACCGTGGACAGCGCCCGGATCGACGTCACCGCCGGCGGGCTCAGCGTCGTCGACGGTCCTTTCGCCGAGGCCAAGGAGCTGATCAGCTACGTGGTGTACGACGTCCGTTCCAAGGCGGAGGCTGTCGAGTGGGCCGGCCGGTTCATGCGCCTGCACCGGGACCTGTGGGAGGGCTGGGAAGGCGAGGCTGAAGTCTCCCGGGTCTTCGGGCCGGAGGACTTCGCACCCCAGGGATGAGCAGGCGAGCACCTCGATGGTGGTTGGATCGGTAGCCATGACGGCTACCGATCCACATCGCGTTGTCGAGGCGGTCTGGCGGATCGAGGCGGCTCAACTCATCGCGAGTCTGACCCGGATCGTGCGCGACGTCGGCCTGGCCGAGGAGATCGCCCAGGACACCCTCGTCATCGCGCTGGAGCAGTGGCCGAGGCAGGGCGTACCGCGAGATCCAGGGCCATGGCTGATGGCCACCGCCAAGCATCGGGCGATCGACCTGGTCCGGCGCAGAGTCCGGTACGGCGAGAAGCTCGCGGAGATCGGCCGGGACCTGGAGATCGCCCCGGTCGACGAGCAGGAGGCCGTGGACGACGCGTTGGACGATCACGTCGGCGACGACCTGCTGCGGCTGATCTTCATTTCCTGCCATCCGGTGCTGTCGACGGAGGCGCGTACCGCGCTCGCCCTGCGGGTGCTCGGTGGCCTGACCACCGAGGAGATCGCCAGGGCCTTCCTCGTCGCCGAGCCGACCGTTGGGCAACGGATCGTGCGGGCCAAACGCACCCTGGCCGCCAAACGGGTGCCGTTCGAGCTCCCGCCACCGGATCAGCTCGCCCAGCGGCTGACCTCGGTCCTGGAAGTTCTCTACCTGATCTTCAACGAGGGATACTCGGCGACCGCCGGCGAGGACTGGATGCGACCGGACCTCTGCCGGGAGGCGTTGCGGCTGGGCCGAGTCCTGGCCGGGCTGATGCCGGATCAGGCCGAGGTGCACGGGCTGGTGGCGCTGATGGAAATCCAGTCGTCGCGAACGTGGGCGCGCACCGACGAGGCCGGTGCGGCGATTCTGCTCGGCGACCAGGACCGGGCCCGCTGGGACCGACTGCTGATCCGGCGTGGCCTCGCGGCACTGGCCCGGGCCCAGGAGATCGGCGGCGCGCTCGGACCGTTCGTGTTGCAGGCCGAGATCGCCGCCTGTCACGCTCGGGCCCGGTCGGCGCAGGAGACCGACTGGTCGCGAATCGCGGCGCTCTACCTGGTGCTGTCCTATGTCTGGCCGTCGCCGGTCGCCGAGTTGAATCGGGCGGTCGCGGTGGGAATGGCCCAGGGAGCGGCCGAGGGTTTGGACATTGCCGACAAGGTGCAGGCGAGTGGCGCGCTGGATCAGTACCCGCTGCTCCCCGCCGTACGAGCTGATCTCCTGGCGAGGCTCGGCCGGACTGCCGAGTCCCGGCAGGAGTACGCGCGGGCCGCCGCGCTGACCCGCAACGCCAAAGAACGGGAGATCTTCCGCGCTAAGTCGGAGGGCTGACCACCTCGTGCGCGGTTGTCGGGAGGGCCAGTCACCTCTTTTTAGGTGTCCAATGACATGCTCGACGCGGAGTGGCTGTGACGAGTGCCGTTTGCGGGCCGCGTCGTGCGTGGCGATCACCCCGGCGGTGGCCCACTGCCGCGCGCATTTGATGTGGTCCGGGTCGATCCGGTGGGTGTCTCCCAGCCCCGCCACCCGTTGCAGGGTCGCGGCGCTGACCGGGCAGGCGGCCTCGACGGTGGTGATCGGCGTGGCGGGCGCCGCGGTGCGGGTCGGTGACGGCACGCCGGGGTTGGTCGACGCCACGCCGGAGGCGGTCGTGGTGCCGGGGGTGGGTGACGGGCTGCCGGCCCCGGCCACCGGGCTGGGGTCGGCAGTGGCGCAGCCTGCCAGCCCCGCCAGGAGGGTGAGAGGCAGGAGCACGCGTGTGGTTGTCGGTTCATCGTTCCTCAAGGTCCGGTGCGAGCGGCGACATGCAGCCACACGTCCTCCGACCGAAGAGGTTGCGCCAGCCGCCAGGGCCGACGCCCGGATCGGACGGTCTCACCACCGGGCGGCTTCGGCGCGACGTCATCCGACGGGTGACGCCGCGCCGGACGGGAGGTCAGGTGCGGGAGCGGCGCAGCGCCAACCCGCCGAGGCCGAGGGCGGCCACCCCTACCACGAGGGCCACGTACGCACCGCCGCGTCCGTTGCCGGTGCCGATCCCGCCGTCCGAGGTCGCCACCACCAGCGCGCCGAGGGCGACGCCGATCAGCCCGGCCGCCAGGGCCACGGTGGCCCCGAGCAGCCCGCTGCCGGTGCCGACGCGGCTGGCGGGCCGGGCCAGGGCCAACGCGCCGACGATCACCCCCGCCAGGCCCAGCAGACCGCCCACGATCGCACCGAGTCGCCCGGCGCTCATGGTGGTGACGCTGGCCGCCAGCGGTGCGGACGAGGTGTACGCGGCGGCCGGCGCGGCCAGCCCGAATCCTCCGGCCACGGCGGACGCGGCAGCGGTGAGCACCAGTCGGGCCCGCGTCGGCCTTGCTGAGAGCAACATGTGCTTCTCCTTCGTCGTACGTCTCGTTGGTTGTCGTTCGATCCTGTCGCCGCTTCGACCGTCGGTCGTCCGGCAGCCGGAGGCATTCCGCGCTGCCGCCACCGGCGCAGGCGACTGCCGCGCACGGCGCGGATGGCGCCCGACTACCGCAGGTGCGGTAGGCGCCGGTCGTCCGCGCGCAGGAGTCGCCCGGGGCGTACCTCGGGCTAGGGTGCGCCCATGAGCACAGGGCGTGCCGGTGTCCAGGACTGGGCCATCGCCGTCGGCGTGGCGGCGGTGCTGCTGGTCGCCGGGCTGTCCGCGGACCACTCCACCCTCGACAGCGACCTGCTCGGTTATCCGCTGCTGGCGGCCAGCGGTCTGGCGCTGGCGGCGCGTCGTCGGTGGCCCGTCGCCGTCCTGGCCGTCACCGGGCTGTGCGCCGTGGGGTACCAGGCGGTCGGTTTCGACGTGCCGGCCGTCGCCTTCCTGTTCGCGGTCTACACCGGCGTGCGGGCCGGCCACCGTGTCGTCACGGTCGTCGCCGCCGTGCTGATGCTCGTCGCTCTGCCCCTCACGGCTCTCGCCCCGCCGCAGGACCTCCCGCTGGGCGAGGCGCTCGCACGGGCCCGGGGCGCGCTCGAGGTGGCGTGGCTGATCGCCGCAGGCGCCGCCGGTGAGGCGTTGCGGCAGGCCGAGCGGCGGGCCGACGAGGCCGAGCGCACCCGGGAGGAGACCGCGCGCCGCCGCGCCGACGAGGAGCGGCTGCACATCGCGCGGGAGCTGCACGATTCCCTCACCCACCAGATCTCGATCATCAAGGTGCAGGCCGAGGTGGCCGTCCACCTGGCCCGCCGACGCGGCGAGGCGGTGCCGGAGGCGCTGCTGGCGATCCGGGAGGCCGGCCGTGAGGCGAGCCGGGAGTTGCGCGCGACCCTGGAGGCCCTGCGGGACGACGGCAGGAACCCGCCGCGCGGCCTCGAACACCTGCCGGAGTTGGTGCAGCGGGCCCGGATGGCCGGGCTGGACGCGACGTTGACGGTCGAGGGCGAACGACAGGCCGTGCCGGCGGCGGTGGACCGGACGGCCTACCGGATCGTGCAGGAGTCCCTCACCAACGTCGCCCGGCACGCCGCCGCGGCCACGGCGTCGGTCCGCGTCGACTACCGTCCGGACGCCCTCGCGATCCGCGTCGACGACGACGGCACGGCCACGCTGGCCACCGTGCCAAAGCCCGGAGTCGGGCTGCTCGGGATGCGCGAACGGGTCACCGCCCTGGGCGGTCGCCTCCACGCGGCGCCGCGGGACGAGGGTGGCTTCACCGTCCACGCGGAACTTCCCGTCGGTCCGCCCGGATGATCCGCGTCCTGCTGGTCGACGACCAGGCGCTGCTGCGCAGCGGCTTCCGCGCGCTCCTCGACATCGAGGACGACATCGAGGTGGTGGCCGAGGCCGCCGACGGCCGGGAGGGGGTCGCCCTCGCCCGGCGTCACCTGCCCGACATCGCGCTCATCGACATCCAGATGCCGGTGCTGGACGGCATCGAGGCGACCCGGCTCATCGCCGCCGACCCGGCCCTGGCCGGGGTGCACGTCGTGATCCTGACCAACTACGGCCTCGACGAACACGTCTTTCACGCGCTGCGCGCCGGCGCCGCCGGCTTCCTCGTCAAGGACATCGAGCCGGAGGACTTCCTGCATGCCGTACGCGTCGCCGCGCGGGGTGACGCGCTGCTCGCGCCGTCGATCACCCGCCGGCTCATCGACCGGTACGTCGCCGAGCCGCGCCACCTGCGGGCCCCGACCGGCCTGCGGGAGTTGACCACCCGGGAACGCGAAGCCGTCGTCCTGGTCGCCCAGGGCCTGTCGAACGACGAGATCGCCACGCGGATGGTGATCAGCCCACTGACCGCCAAGACCCACATCAACCGGGCCATGGCCAAGCTGCACGCCCGCGACCGCGCCCAACTCGTGGTCGTCGCGTACGAGTCCGGCCTGGTGGCCCCGCGCCAGGACTGACCCTCGGCGGCTCGCCGCGGACCAGGGGCTGCGAGCGGGCTTGCCGCGCGGGGTCCGGTCCGGCGCGTGCCATGATTGCGCCCATGGGCAAGCAGCAGCACGTCGGCGGGGCCGACCGGGACAGCGGGTCGGGCACGGCGGCCGACCGTCCGACCGGTGATGGGGCGGACGCGCGGCTCGCCGTCGCACACGACCCCACAACGCCACAGATGACCCTCATCGACCTGGCGTCCGACGCGTCGGTCGCGGTCCGCAAGGCGGTCGCGGCCCGGCCGGACGCGCCCGCGCAGGCCCTGCGGTCGTTGACCCGCGACCATGATCGTCATGTCCGGGAGGCCGTGGCGCGCAATCCCGCGACCTCGGTCGGCAATCTCCTGCGTCTGGTCAAGGACGCGGACCGGTGGGTCCGCTGGGCCGTCGCCGGCAACCCGGCCTGCGACGAGTCGGTCCGCCGGGTGATGGCAGCCGCACCAGACAAGGAGCTTCGGGGCCTGCTCGCCGAGACCCGCGAGTTGGAGCCCGAGCTGGCGGCCCAGCTGGTCGACGACGTCTCACCCGAGGTGCGGGAACGACTCGCCACGCACACCCACGATCCGGACGTCATCGTCGCCCTGCTGGCCGACCGCACCGTCCGCGTCCGCAAGGGGCTCGCCCGCAACCCGCGGACCACCGCCGCGCAGCGCAGCGCCCTGGCCAGGGACCCGGCGGTCGACGTGCGGGCCGCGCTGGTCCGCGCGCTGGAGCTGGACGAGGAGGATCTGGCGGCCCTGGTCGACGACCGTTCGGTGCAGGTCCGGCTGGCGATGGCCACGTCGGAGATCATCCCGGCGCACGTCCGGCGGACGCTCGAAGGCGATCCCGACGACATGGTGGCCGCCGCGGCACGGGACTTCCGCCCCGGAGCCGGCAGCTCCCCGGTGGTGCGGGCTCCCCGCATCGGTTCCCGGCGCTCCGGCACCGGCCCGGGTCGCCCGGGCCGCGCCACGCGCTGAGGCCGGCTGCGTCCCGCGCTGAGGCCGGGTCGCGTCACCGTGCTGAGGCCGGCTCGCGCCGCGCGCTGAGGCTGGCTGCGCTACGCGCTGAGGCCGGCGGAGTTGCCGCGCGCTGAGGTCGGCCGGCCCTGCGGCGCCCGTCCGATCGAGCTACCGGCGGGACGCACCTGCCTGCGACGGGGAGGGCGGGGTGGCGTCGGAGCCGGTCGTGGACGGCGACGCCCCCTCGACCGGGAGGTCGCGGCCGGCGAGGCGGCGGAGAAGCTCCCGGATCTGGCGCTTGTCCGCGGCGGAGACCGTGTCGTCGAGCAACCGCCGGCGGATGCTGCCCATGTCCGCCTCGACCTCCGCCAGCACCCGGGGCGTCACGGCGGCGTTCGGCATCGCGAGCGGCCGGATCGCGGCGGCGATGGAGAGGTCGAGGGTGGCGCAGAGGCTGCGCACCTTCGCCAGCTCGGGGTAGCGCTGCCAGTCACCGGCGAGCCAGCGGAACAGCGTCGAGCGGCTGACGCCGGTGTGCTGCGCGATGTCGCCGACGGTCCAACCGTGCTCCTCGCGGGCGTCGTCGACGGCCTGGCGGACGAACTGCGCGAAGGCCATCTGAGGGGTCATGGGGTAGCTGTCCATCTCAGCCGTGCCCTCCCACCCGGAATCGCCTCGGTGTACCCGGCTCGATGGTCAGTTCTGCTTCCCCATTCCCGTGACGGCGGTACCCCTGATCGTCCACCAGCTTCTGTGGTGGCGCAGCGGTGGCCGGCACGACGGCTTACTCGTTCGAGGTGGGTCGGGTACTCAACTGCCGTTCGTCGCGGCGGAGCGGGCCGGGCCTCGGGTCACCGGATGACGGCGGACGGTCGGGGTCCGCTGCGCCCCGTCGTCCCGAACGTGTCCGCCTGTCCCGTTCACGGGCTGTGATGGACACCGCAGCACGACCGCTACGCCCCGTGATCTGGGTACCGTTCGTCGAATCAGGTACCGTCCCCTGTCACACCGTCTTCGCACCAACCTGGCTGCCCGTCACAGGGGAGCCGAACCGGAGGGACACTCGTGAGAGTCCGTAGCGCAGTCCGTCAGGCCGGCCTTGTCGCGGCGGTCGCCGCTCTGGCGTTGAGCGCGGGATGCGCCAAGAAGGATGACAGCGAGGTCCAGGCCAGCGGGGTCAAGCTGGTCGAGGCCGGCAAGCTGACCGTCTGCACCCACCTGCCGTACCCGCCGTTCCAGTCGAAGGACGCCAGCGGCAAGGTCACCGGGTTCGACGTCGACGTGATGGACCTCGTGGCCAAGGAGCTTGGCGTCGAGCAGACGATCATCGACACGCCGTTCGAGGGGATCAAGTCCGGTCAGGACCTGAACACCGGCAAGTGCGACGCGGCGGCCGCCGGCATGACCATCACCGCCGAACGCCAGAAGGTGATGAACTTCTCCGACCCGTACTTCGACGCGACGCAGGCGTTGCTGGTCAAGACCGGGAAGCCGTACAAGTCGCTCGACGACCTGCGGGGCAAGAAGCTTGGCGTCCAGGCGGCCACCACCGGTCGTGACTACGCCCGGAAGTTCGAGAAGGAGAAGGGCCTGCAGCTGGTCGAGTTCGAGGATCTCGCCGCCCTGCAGCAGGCCGTCGCCAACGGCCAGGTCGAGGCCGCCGTCAACGACCTGCCGGTGTGGACCGAGTACCTCCGCAAGAACCCGGGTGGGTTCGAGGTGACCGCCGAGTTCGACACCGGCGAGCAGTACGGGTTCTCGGTGAAGAAGGACGGCAACCCGGAACTGCTCAAGAAGATCAACGAGACGCTGGCCAAGGCCAAGCAGGACGGCTCGTACGACGCGATCTACTCCAAGTGGATCGGCAAGCGGCCGAGCGCCTGATCGAAGCTCAGTGGGGAAGGGCGCGCGCGACGCGCGCCCTTCCCGTCGGCACACTCCGGGAAGGCAACGAGCCAACGTGAAGCTGCGACGCCGCCAGCGGGAACGACTGTCCCTCGGCATCCAGTACCTGGTCTTCGTCGCGATCATCGCCGCGGTGCTCTTCGCCGCGGACTGGGGCAGGCTCAAGGACGCGTTCTTCCGCGTCGACATCATCGAGTCGATGTTCCCGACGATCATCACCGTGGCGCTGCGCAACACGATCCTCTACACGTTGGGCGCGTTCGCCTTCGGCCTCGTGTTCGGCACCGTCCTCGCCCTGATGCGGCTGTCCCGGGTGGCGCCGTACCGCTGGCTGGCGACCGCGTACATCGAGCTGTTCCGGGGTCTGCCAGCGCTGCTGATCCTCTTCCTCGTCGGGTACGGCATCCCCATCGCCTTCCCGGAGCGGGAGATTCCCGGCGGCGTGTTCGGCTCGATCGCGATCGGTCTCGGCCTCACCGCCGCCGCGTACATGGCCGAGACCATCCGGGCCGGCATCCAGGCCGTGCCGAAGGGGCAGATGGAGGCGGCCCGCACCCTCGGCATGTCGCACTTCACCGCCATGCGCACCATCGTCATTCCGCAGGCGTTCCGGATCGTCATCCCGCCGCTGACCAATGAGCTCATCCTGCTCACCAAGGACTCGTCGCTGGCCTACGTGCTGGGCGTGACGGCGCAGACCATCGAGGTCACCAAGTTCGGCCGGGACATGCTCAACGACCGGGTGAACGCCACGCCGCTGCTGGTGGCCGGCCTCGCCTACCTGGTCATCACCCTGCCCCTGTCCCAGGTGGTGCGCCGCCTCGAACTCCGCTACGCCAAGGCCCGGTGACCCGCATGACGACCACCCCGTCCCGTCCCGCCGTCGAGATCCGCGACCTGCACAAGTCCTTCGGGCCGCTCGAGGTGCTCAAGGGCATCGACTTCCAGGTCGGCCAGGGCGAGGTCGTCTGCGTCATCGGGCCGTCCGGCTCCGGCAAGTCGACGCTGCTGCGCTGCGTCGACCTGCTGGAGGAGCCGACCGCCGGCACGATCTGGGTGAACGGCGTCGAGATGACCGACCCGGACGTCGAGATCGACGCGGTACGCCGGGGCATCGGCATGGTGTTCCAGTCGTTCAACCTGTTTCCGCACCTGACCGTGCTGAACAACCTCACCATCGCCCAGCGGCGGGTGCTGCGGCGCGGTCGCGCCGAGGCCGAGCGGATCGCGCGGGCCAACCTGGAGCGTGTCGGCCTGACCGACAAGGCCGACGCGTTCCCGGCGCAGCTCTCCGGCGGGCAGCAGCAGCGGGCCGCGATCGCCCGGTCGCTGTCGATGGAGCCGAAGCTCATGCTCTTCGACGAGCCGACCTCGGCGCTCGACCCGGAGCTGGTCGGTGACGTGCTCACCGTCATGCGGGGGCTCGCCGAGGACGGCATGACGATGATGGTGGTCACCCACGAGATGGCGTTCGCCCGGGACGTGGCGGACCGGGTCGTGTTCATGGACGGTGGCGTCGTGGTCGAGCAGGGGCCGCCGCAGGAGGTGCTGGGCGCGCCGAAGCACGAGCGGACGCGCGCGTTCCTCGCCCGGGTCCTCGACCCGACCCGGGTGGAGCGGCTCGGTCAGCCTGACCAGTCGCCCGAGCCGCCCGAGGCGCCCGGCCTGCCGACGGACGGCCGGCACACCGTCTGAGCACTCCACATCGCCTGGTCAATCGACGTACGGCGTGATCTCGCGGTAATCTTCCTGCAATCAGACCTGTACTTTCGTCGATGGATTACATAAGTTGGGTGCATCCATCGAAAGTTCTGAGTCTTCCGAGCGAAGTCCGCGACGATCCTCACCTCAGTCGTGCTGCCGCCTTGTGCTCGGCGGTCGATGCACCCTGCCCTCGTCGCGTCTTCGCCCGGTCGGGAACGGAGACCCATGGACGATCACGCCGTTGGCTCCCATCGTCACCTGTCCCGCCGATCACTGATCGCCACCGGGGCGCTCGCCGCCGGGGCGCTGGGCGCGTCCGCGCCCACGCTCGGCGGCGCGTTCGGAGGCAGCCCGGCCCGGGCCGCCGCCGGAGTGACCAGGAAGGTCACCATCTACGCCGAGCAGTTGCCCGGCGGGCTGTTCGGGTACGGCCTCGCACCCGGGCAGGCCACCGTGCCGGGGCCCGTGCTGGAGATCTACGAGGGTGACACCCTGGAGATCACCCTGGTCAACACCACCACCCAGCGGCTGTCCATCCACCCGCACGGGGTGGACTACAGCACCGACTCGGACGGCAGCCCGTTCAACGACTCGTTCAACAACCCCGGCGAGACCCGGACGTACGTCTGGCGCTCCCACGAGATGGTGGCCGCGTCGGGTCGCCGGTACATGCCGGGCAGCGCCGGCTACTGGCACTACCACGATCACGCCATGGGCACCGACCACGGCACCGCCGGAGTCGCGAAGGGCCTGTACGGGGCGCTGATCGTCCGCCGCCGCGGCGACCTCCTGCCGGAGAAGCAGTTCACTGTCGTGTTCCACGACATGACGATCAACAACCGGATGGCCCCGGACACGCCGATGTTCGAGGCGAACCTGGGCCAGCGGGTGGAGTGGCTCGCCATCGGGCACGGCAACCTGTTCCATACCTTCCACCTGCACGCGCACCGCTGGGCGGACAACCGCACCGGAATGCTGGAGGGACCGGCCGACCCGAGCCTGGTCATCGACAACAAGGACCTCAACCCGGGCAGCTCGTTCGGGTTCCAGGTGCTCGCCGGGGAGGGCGTCGGACCCGGCGCGTGGATGTACCACTGCCACGTGCAGAACCACTCCGACGGCGGCATGGCCGGGATCTTCCTGGTGCGCAACGCCGACGGCAGCATGCCCCCCGGCGCCGAGGAGGCGATCCACCGGTTCCAGGGCCACACCCACACGCATGGAAGCTGACCGAAAGTGGGGACGGGGATGACCAGAGACGTACGACGAGCCCTCGCCGCGGTAGCGGCCTTCGCCACACTGATTCCGGCCACGGCCACGGCCACGGCGGCGACCGCCGCGCCGCGACCCGCGGCCGCCGCCCAGGCGGCCCAGCCGCCCAGAACAGCCGTGCTCGTGTTCCACGGGCCGGTGGCCGAACAACAGGACCCGGTGTCGCGTGCCGTGGACACCATCCGACAGCTTGCGGCCAGTCATGACATCGATGTCACGGCCACCACGGACCCGGCGGTCTTCACCACGACCGGGCTCTCGGCGTACCGCAGCGTGGTCTTTCTCTCCGCGACGGGCGCCGCGCTCAACCGCGACCAGGAGTCGGCGCTCCAGGGCTACATGAAGGCCGGCGGGGGTTTCGTCGGCATCGCCGACGCCGCCCGCGCGCAGGTCGACTCCACCTGGTTCACCGGCCTGATCGGCACCCGCCCGGCGGGCGCCATCCCGGTTGCCGAGCCGGTGGCCGCGGTGACCGCCAGCGGCGAGAACCCGCCGAGCGAGACCAAGGAGAAGCTGACCGACGGCGACGCCAACACCAAGTGGCTGGTCCGCACCCCGACCGCGTGGGTGGCGTACCAGCTGGCCGCACCGAAGCGGATCACCGGGTACGCGCTGACGTCGGCCAACGACTTCGTCGGGCGGGACCCGAAGGACTGGACCCTGCAGGGCTCCACGGACGGCCAGACCTGGTCCGATCTGGACCGGCGCACCAACCAGACCTTCGCGGAGCGGTTCCAGACCCGGCGGTTCGACATCGCCACGCCGCAGGAGTTCAGCCGCTACCGGCTGAACATCACCGCCAACAGCGGCGAGCCGCTGATCCAGCTCGCCGACCTGCGCCTGTTCACCGGGACGGCCACCGCGCCGCCGCCGACCCCCGTGAACCGGGCGGTGGTCGACATCCTGGACCGTAAACACCCGGCCACCGCGTCGCTGCCGCTGACCCTCACCCGGTCGGACCGCTGGGACAACTGGGACCCGAACCCGATCGGCGCGGTGCACACCCTCGCCCAGGTCGAGGAACGGCACTACGACCCGGGGCCGGGCGCCAACGGCCCGTTCCACCCGGTGTCCTGGTGCCGGGACTACGACGGCGGGCGGTCGTTCTACACCGGCATGGGCCACACCGAGGGCAGCTACGGCGAGGAGGCGTTCCGCACGCACCTGACCGGGGCGCTGAACTGGACCACCGGCCGCGTACGCGGCGACTGCCAGGCGACGATCGCCGCGAACTACAAGGTGGAGCGGCTCACCGCGGCCAATCAGACCGGGCAGCTGGACCAGATCGGCGAGCCGCACGGGCTCACCATCGCGCCGGACGGCACGGTCTTCTACGTCGGCAAGGCGGCCTGCCCCAGCGGCCCGATCGCGGACTGGAACGACCCGAACGTCGGCCTGGGCTGCGGCACCATCCACTCCTGGGACCCGCGGACCAGGCAGGTGAAGCTGCTCACCACCCTGCGGGTGATGGGCAACCGGGGCAGCGGCTCAGAGTTGGTGAAGAACGAGGAGGGCCTGCTCGGCATCGTGCCCGACCCGAAGTTCGCCGAGAACGGCTGGCTCTACGTCTACTGGATGCCACACGAGTCGATCGACCGGGTGAAACGGGTCGGGCAGCGCACCATCTCCCGCTTCACCTACGACCGGGCGGCCCAGACCATCGACCAGGGCACCCGCAAGGACCTGCTGCAGTTCCCGGTGCAGATCCACAGCTGCTGCCACGCCGGCGGCGGCATGGCGTTCGACGCGAAGGGCAACCTCTACGTCGGCTCCGGCGACAACAACTCCTCCGAGGGGTCGCAGGGCTACTCCGGCAACAACTGGACCCAGGAGTACCAGGGGATCTCGTTCCAGGACGCCCGCCGTACGTCGGGTAACACCAACGACCTCGCCGGAAAGATCATCCGGATCCACCCCGAGGCGGACGGCACGTACACCATCCCGGAGGGCAACCTCTTCCCGCCCGGCACCGAGAAGACCCGCCCGGAGATCTACGTAATGGGCGTGCGCAACATCGCCCGCCTCCAGATCGACCCGGAGCACCAGTGGCTGACCGCCGGCTGGGTCGGCCCGGACGCCGCCTCGCCCAGCCCCACGCTGGGCCCCGCCAAGTACGAGACCGCCACCATCATCACGTCGGCCGGCAACCAGGGCTGGCCGTACTGCATGGGCAACCGGCAGCCGTACCGGGACCGCAGCAGCACCGACGCGACAGTGCTGACCGGCTGGTACGACTGCGGCAACCTGAAGAATGAGTCACCGCGCAACACCGGGCTGGTGGACATCCCGGCGGCCCGGGACAACATGATCTGGTATTCGCCGGATGGCGGCGGCCCGGTCTTCCCGAAGCGCACCGACGGCAGCGGCCTCCCGACGTACGTCGCGGCCGACGCCACCTACACGCAGCCGTACCTGCGCGGCGGCGGGCAGGCCATCATGTCCGGTCCCACCTACCACCGCGACCGGGTCGATCCGAACAGCACTGTGGCGTGGCCGGCGTACTGGGACGAGAAGTGGTTCATCGGCGACGAGTCGAACGCCGCCAACCGGGTCGCGGTCACCGTCGATCCCGCCGGCGTGCCGACGGCCACCCCGCCGGTGTACGCCGAGTCGCTGCGGGCCATCATCCCCAGCGGCAACGGCGACACCCGGCTGCAGAGCTGGATGGACGCCAAGTTCGGCCCGGACGGCGCGCTCTACCTGCTCGACTACGGAGGCGGGTTCTTCAGCCTGCACCCCAACCAGAAGCTCATCCGGATCACCTACACCGGTGGCGCGCCCACCCCGGCACCGGCGGCGAACTCCGTCGCCGTGCAGAACAAGCCGTTGACGATCGCCTTCACCGGCTCCCGGTCCGGCGGCGTGAGCCACCGGTGGGAATTCGGCGACGGTGCCACGTCGACCGAGGCGGACCCCCGGCACACGTACGCCAAGGTCGGCACCTACACCGCGAAGCTCACCGTCACGTACGCCGACGGCGAGACGGCGACGGTGCAGACCACCGTCACGGCCGGCTGCGCGGTGCCGGACTCCCGGGGCACGGTGTGGCTCGGCGACACGGACACCGGTGTGCCCAGCCGCACGGTCGGGCAGGGGTGCACGATCAACGACCTGATCGACGACGAGAGCACCTGGCCCGACCACAACGCCTTCGTCCGGCACGTGAGCGCGGTGACCCGTGCGTTGCAGGACGACGGCCTGCTCAACGCCCGCGAATCGGGCACGCTCACCCGCCTGGCCGCCGCGTCCGAGATCGGCCGGGACGGGCGCACCGGATACGAGCCGCTCTACGACGGCACCGCCGAGTCGCTGCGCGGTTGGCAGCAGGCGCCGACGGGATCGTTCAGCATCCAGCCGGACGGGGCACTGCGTTCCAGCGGCGGCCTCGGCATGCTCTGGCACACCAAGGAGTTGGCGGACTTCTCGCTCAAGGTGCAGTTCCGCGACATCGCACCGGGCACCGGCCGCGCCAACACCGGCGTCTTCATCCGCTTCCCGGATCTGCGAACCCCGCTGGAACAGCGGCCACCGGGCAGCTGCGGCACGGTCGGGTCGGCCCGGACCTCGCCGGCCTGGATGGCGATCTACTGCGGACACGAGATCCAGATCTACGACGGGGAGACCGGCGAGCCGCAGAAGACCGGTTCGGTCTACAACTTCGACCCGGTGCCGCTCGCCCAGGCCGGCGTCACGCCGAAGAACGTGTGGAACGACTACGAGATCCGGGCGGTCGGGCAGCACTACACGATGATCCGCAACGGCGTGGTGATCAACGAGTTCGACAACACGCCGGGCAAGCAGTCGTCGCGGGCCGGCGACCCGCCGACCGACCTGCGGCAGTTCCTGTCCGGCTTCATCGGCCTGCAGAACCACGGTGACAACGACCTGACCGAGTTCCGCAACATCCGCGTGCGGGAACTCTAGGAGAGACGATGATCCGACGACTCACGGCCGCGCTGGCGGCGCTCCTGCTCACGGTCACGCCGTTGGCCGCGCCACCCGCCTCCGCCGCCCCGCGCGCCGCCGCGGACCAGGTGCTGACCTGGACCGCCGACGACAACATCACCCGCTACAAGTCCGTGCCCACCCAGGCGGTGGCCGGCGCGGCGACGATCATCTGGGAGAACAGCGCGGCCACCGGCAACACGACCGGAATGCCGCACACCCTGACCTTCGACACCAGCACCGAGGGCTACAACCACGACGTCACAGTCAACATCCTGGCCAGCCCGTTCGACGCCAACGACGGCCGCCACCAGGCGACCGTCACGCTGACCCCGGGCCGGTACCGCTACTTCTGCTCGATCCCCGGCCACAGCCAGATGGTCGGCGAACTGGTCGTCACCGACGGCGGGGGAGGCGGCGACACCACGCCGCCGACCGTCACCGCCGCCGTGTCGGGCGACCGTGACGGCGACGGCAACTACGTCGGCGCGGCGACGGTGACCGTCACGGCCACCGACGCGGGCTCGGGTGTGGACACAGTCGAGTACCAGGTCGACGACACCAGCTTCCAGCCGTACACCGCGCCGGTGCGGGTCACCGCGGTCGGCGACCACTCGGTGCAGTTTCGCGCCACCGACCAGGCCGGTAACACCAGCGCGGTCGGATCGGTGTCGTTCCGGGTCGTCGAGCCGACCGAGGAGGACACCACCGCGCCGGTGGTCACGGCCGCGCTGGCCGGCGACCGCGACGGCGACGGCAACTACGTCGGTACGGCCACCGCCACGCTGACCGCCACCGACACCGAATCGGGGGTCGCCACCATCGAGTACGCCCTCGACGGCGCGGCCTTCACCGCGTACACGAACCCGATCGTGGTGACCGCGGCCGGGATGCACATGCTGCACTTCCGGGCGACCGACGTCGCCGGCAACACCTCGGCGGAGCAGATGGCCCACTTCACCGTCGTCGCCCCGCCGGAGGAGGACGACACCCCGCCCACGGTGGCCGCCACGGTCACCGGCGAGCGGGACGCCGACGGCGCCTACGTCGGCGCGGCGACCGTCACCGTCACCGCGACCGACGCCGGCTCGGGCGTGGCGTCGGTCGAGTACGCGCTCGACACCGGCGGTTGGACCGCATACGCCGGCCCGGTCACCGTCCGCACGCCCGGCGCGCACACCCTGCGCTACCGGGCGACCGACACCGCGGGGAACGCCGCCGCCGAGCAGTCCACCACGTTCACTGTGGTGGCCGACGGCACCGACGCCTGCCCCGCGTCCGACACCCGGGCCACGGTGATCATCGACGGTGACGACACCGGCGTGGCCAACGCCGACACCGGCGACGGCTGCACCATCAACGATCTGATCGACGAACACGCCGACTACCCCGGCCACGCCGACTTCGTCCGGCACGTCGAGGCGGTCACCACCGCTCTCGTGACCGCCGGAACGCTGACCAAGCGGCAGCAGGGCGCCATCGTCCGGGCCGCGGCCCGATCGGACGTCGGCGCATGAGCACCCGAATCTCACCGACAGGGAGTACCACGATGCCCGGACGTACCGTCGCCAAGCTGGCCACCGTGACCGCCGTTATCGCCGCCTCGGTGCTGGCCGTGGCGCCCACCGCCCACGCCGACCTGGTCACCCACTGCATCGGCACCGGCGGTGCGGTGACCGTGCCCAACGACCTGCTCGTTCCGGCCGGTGAGTCATGTGCGCTGACCGGCACCACGATCACCGGCAACGTCACCGTCGCCGCCGGCGCCAACCTGGTGGTCACCGGTGGTCGGGTCAGCGGTGAGGTACGCGTCGCCGCCGACGGCTACCTCGACGCCACTGAGACGAGCGTCGACGGCCAGGTGGTGCTGGCCGCCGGCGGGTACGGCGTCTTTCTGAAGGATGCCCAGACCGGTGCGGTGACCGTCCGGCCAAAGGGCTCGGCCACCATCGACAGTTTCCTGTTCGCCGAGGCGGCGACGATCGCCGGGAACGTCACCGTTGGCGCCGGTGAGGTCCGGCTCGACAGGGGCACCCAGGTGACGCGCAACGTCAGCAGCACCGGCACCTACTACACCGACGTGCACGACTCGTTCGTCGACGGCACCCTGTCGGTGCTCAACAGCGCCACCGGCAGTGTCGTGTGCGGCAGCGCGGTCCGGGGTCGGGCCACGTTCGCCGGCAACCTCGGCGGCGTCCAGCTCGGCCCGAACGGGAGCCTGGACAGCTGCGCCTCCGGCGGCTACTGGGGCGCGGACGTCAGCGTCACCACCACCACCGGTGGCGTCACGGTCGACGACAACATCATCAACGGCCAGTTGACGGTGACGGGCAACAACCCGGCCGCGCAGGTGGCCGCGAACAACCGCATCCGGGGCGGCGTGACGGGCGAGCAGGCCGCGCCGACCGCCAACCGGGCGGCCCGGATGGCCGCCCCCGACCGGGAGGACGCGGGCGACGAGCGCGCCGAGGTCCGTCGTACCTCGGCGGTGCAGGAGGCCACCGCGGCCGGCGACGCCCGGCTCTAGGGGATCGACGCCCGCGGGCGTCGGGTCGGACGGCACACCGCGTCCGACCCGACCCCGCGGGTCACCGGGTGAGCGCCCGCGCCCTACCCCGCCCGCTGCGCCCCGATCGCCGTCGGGAGCCCGCTGCGGCCCCGGACGCCGAGCTTGACGTACGCCCGCTGAAGGTGGTTCTCCACCGTCCGCACCGACAACACCAGCTTGGCCGCGATCGCGGCATTGTCGTGCCCGGCCGAGGCCAGTTCGCAGATCTGTCGCTCCCGGGGAGTGAGCCCGTCCCGGTCCGACGGCCGAGGGCTCAACGGGGGCCAGTATCCGCCGCACCGCTCCCGCAGCAGGTCCGCGCGCCGGGCCAGCAGGTTGGCCCCGGCGCTGGTCGCCTCGACGGTGGCACGCCCTCTCGGCGGCGACCACGGCCTCCAGCCCGAGCGTCAGGTAGCCGCTGGCCTCCAGGGCGCTGCCGACGCGTTCCAGCGCGGCCGGGTCGTCGGCGGCGAGCGCGTGGGCGTACTCGGACCACAGCGCGAACAGTGGACTGTCACAGTCGGCGGTGACCGTGCACAGCCGCTCGGCGGTCGCGGTGCCGGGCTCCAGGCGAGACAGCAGGTGCAGGCACTCGACCGTGACCGTCGTCGCCTGCCCGGCACGCCCCTGCAACTCCCGCAGCGTCGCGACGGCCGTCGCCGGGTGGCCCTGCGCGGCGGTCAGCCAGGCCGCGGTCAACTCGGCGTCGATGGCCACCAGCCCGCCGCCGTGCGGGCCGTCGCCGTCGGTGCGATCGTCGAAGAGCTGCCGCAACAACCTCCCGCTCTCCGCCAGCTCACCCAACTGCGCCGCCACGTACGCGTTCGCCGACAGCACGTAGTCGCGGATCGGGAACAGCGTACGGTCGGCGGTGAGGGTCCGCGCCTCGTGCAGCCAGCGCATCGACCGCCGCATCTGCCCGGCGTGGTAGGCGCACTTGCCCAGTGAGAAGGCGCTCGACCGCGTCCAGCTCATCCAGACGCTGTACGCCGCGGGTCTGTCCAGCAGGACGATCCTGGATCTGCTGCCCTGCGTGGACGCGAAGGTCAACACCCCGCAGTCCCGTGCCCTGCTGAACGCCGAACGCGACCGCCTCACCCGACAGATCGACCAACTCGTCCAGGTCCGGGACCGACTCGACGCGGTGATCAGCTCCAGCGAGAGCCCGGCCAGCGGCTGCGCCTATGCGGACGCCGCCCTGCGGTGATCGCCCCCGTGCTCCCCTGGGGGCCGCTCAGCGCGCCCCGACGACGGACTGTCGCACGATCGTGGGCGGGGCGCCGGGAGCGAGGTCGGGGATGCCGTAGCGCTGGTCGAGCACCTGCATGGCGGCGCCGGCGGCGATGACGTCCGCGCCCAGGCTGGACAGGGTCACCGTCGGCGTCAACCAGTCCGCGCGCGGCACGTCCGTGCGGACGGCCCGCTCGACCGCGGCGCGGTAGACCTCCGCGTGGCGCAGCAGATCCGCGCCGGCCAGCACCACGTGGGCGAGGTCGAGGGTCTGGAGCAGGTTGACGACGCCGACGGCGAGGACGCGGGCCGCGCGGGAGACGTCTCCCGCCTCGGTGGCGCGCAGGTGGACGACCTCCAGGCAGCCGTGGCGTCCGCAGACGCAGCGGGGCCCGTCCAGGTCGACGACAGTGTGCCCGAACTCGCCGGCGTTGGTGTGCGCGCCCCGGTGGGCGGCCCCGCCCAGCCGGAAGCCAGCGCCGATGCCGGATTCGACCATGATGAGCGCCGCGTCGCCGAACGTCGCGCCGTGCCGCCACGCCTCGGCGGTGATCCCGGCGGTCACGTCCTTGTCGAGGTGCACCGGCAGGCCCAGGTGCGCCTCGGCCAGCTCGCGCAGCGGTACGTCGTGCCAGTGCCGCAGGCCGTGCGCGTCCCGGACCAGCCCGTGGGCGTGGTCGAGTGGGCCGATCATGCCGATGCCCACGCCGGTTAGCCGGCTCCGCAGCTCGGTGCCAGCGGTGATCGCGTCGATGCCGACCCGCAGGACGTCGAGGAGCTGCTCGGGGGTGAAGTCGCCGGGCAGAGGGCTGACCGTGGAGTGGTGCACGGTGCCGGCCAGGTCGACCAGGACCAGTCGCAGTGTGCGTCGGGCGACGTGCGCGCCGATCGCGTACCGGCTGTCGGGGACCAGCTCGTAGACGACCGCCGGCTTGCCGATGCCGGGGCGGCGGACGCCGGCGGAACGGATCAGCCCGTCGGCGGTCAGGCGGGCGATGACCTTGGAGACCGCCTGCGGCGTCAGCCCGGTGGCGTCGACGACCGTCGACCGCTCGAACGTCCGCGCGGTGCGCCCCACGGCCATGACGAGCGCCTGGTTGTATCCGCGCAGGAACGTCACGTCGGCTGTGGTGCGCGTCATCTCACCAGCCTATTACGCAACGCTGTTGCTAAATTCGCTCGGTGAACGGACTGAGCAGAAATCAGCGCCTGGCGGCGTTGGCGGCCCTGGCCCTGGGCGGCGTCGCGGTCGGACTGACGGAGTTCGTGGCGATGGGTCTGCTGCCCGAGATGGCACGCGGCCTGCTACCGCAGGAGTACGCCCGATCGTCGTCGAACGCGGTCGCCCAGGCCGGGTGGATGATCACCGCGTACGCGCTGGGCGTGGTCGTGGGCGCCCCGCTGATCGCCGCGCTCAGCGCGCGCCTGCCGCGCCGCAAACTCGTCCTCGGCCTGCTCGTCCTCTTCGCCGTCGGCACGATCGCGTCCGCCACGGCCCCGACGTTCGAACTGGTGCTGGTGGCGCGGTTCGTCGCCGCGCTGCCGCACGGCGCGTACTTCGGCGCAGCTGGCCTGCTCGCGGCGACCCTGATGGGCCCCGGCAACGAGGCCCGGGGCTTCGCCACAGTGCTCGGTGGGCTGACCGTGAGCAACGTGGTGGGCGTACCGCTGATCACCCGGCTCGGGCAGGCGGTCGGCTGGCGTGCGGCGTACCTGGTGATCGCCGGGGTTTTCCTGCTCACGCTGCTGGCGGTGCTGGCGGTCGTCCCGGAGGTCGCCGCGGCGGCGGACGGTTCGCCGGCCGCCGAACTGCGCTCCCTGCGGACCCCGCAGGTCTGGCTGGTCGCGGCCACCGGGGCGATCGGCTTCGCCGGGTTCTTCGCGGTCGACTCCTACATCGCGCCGGTCACCACCGACGTCGCCGGCCTCTCCGCCGCGACCGTGCCGTGGGCGCTGGTCGCGGTGGGTCTCGGCATGACCGTCGGCAACGCCCTGGGCGGCTGGCTCGCCGATCGGGACCTCCGCCGCAGCATGATGATCGGCTTCGTCGCCATGATCGTCAGCATCGGTGTGTTCAGCCTCGTCGCGTCGAACCGCGTGGGCCTGTTCGTGGGCGCGTTCCTGGTCGGCGCGACGAGCCTCTACCTCGGTCCGGTCCTGCAGGCACGCCTGATCACTGTCGCCCCCGGCGCCCAACTGATGGGCGCGGCGCTCAACCAGTCCGCCATGAACATCGCCAACAGCTTGGGCGCGGCCCTGGGCAGCGTCGCCATCGCCGCCGGGCTCGGCTACCTCGCGCCGGCCCGGGTGGGCCTGGTCCTGGCCGTCGTCGGGCTGGGCCTGGGAATCGTCAGCTTCACCGCCGGACGTCGCCGCGACCGGGAACTGGCCGCCCTCGCGGGCTGACGGCCCGCTCGGGCGCTCAGGTGACCGCTGCGGCGAGGAGGTCGCCGACAGCGGCGCGGACGGGATCGGGATCCGCCCAGGACCAGTTGGGGTGCGCCCGGTTGGTGAGCAGGGCGAGCACGAGCCTGCGGTCCGGATCGACCAGGAACGAGGGCCCTTGCCGGCGCCGGTGAAGCCGGGCAGGTAGTCGCGGACCGGCGCGCCCAGGTCGACGCGACCCTTCTCGACCTGCTGCAGCAGCAGGATCGCGGTGTAGACCTTGGTGACCGAAGCGAGGTCGAAGACGGAGTCGGGGCGCATCGCGACGCGTTGACCCGCCGCGAGGAGTTTCGGGCCGGCCGCGTAGCGCAGCGCCTCCCCGACCGCGGTGTGCACCGTCGTCCGTCCGTCGACCAGCACGACGGCGACCGCACCGGGAAAGCCGTGATGCTGGACGGTCTGCGGCGAGGCGGGGAGGTGACGCCGCAGCAGGGCCGTCAGCTGCGGGGCGTACCTGGCCTGATTGGCCGCCGTGGCCCCGCCGCCGCCGGGCGACGGGGAGGCGCTCGGCGTACCCGACGAAGTGTTCCCGGCCGCGCCGAACCCCACCCTGTTCCCCGCGGCGTCGGTGGTGGTCACCGCGTCGCCGGGGCCGGTCCCGCCCGGCCCGGTGCCGCCGCTGTCACCGCAGCCGGTGAGGGCGCCGGTCGCGGCCGCCAGGCCAGCTCCGAGCAGGGTACGACGTGCGACAGGCATGCCGGTGATGGTGACAGTACGGACGCGCGGCGCGCCAGCCTCGCTCAGACGAACGCCGACCGCGTCCAGCGACATGGTTGGTATCCGACACCCGGGCGGACGTGTCGGGGCGACGGTCGACGGTCGACGCTGTGCAACGATCGGGGCCACACCTCGTACCCCTTGGAGAGCACGATGTCCCTCTCCCCGGTTCGGGTCTTCGCCGCGTTGAACGCCGTGCGACCCCCCGACCAACCAACCCCGCGCCTGGGTAAGGCGGTGGTGGTCGGCGGCAGCGTCGCCGGGCTCCTGGCCGCCCGGGTCCTGTCCGACCACGCGGAGAGCGTGGTCCTCCTCGACCGGGACGACCCGCAGGTGAGCGGCGCCCGACCCGGCGTGCCACAGGGGACGCAACTGCACGCGCTGCTGCCCGGCGGCCTGCTCCAGCTCGAGCAGCTGTTCCCCGGGTTCCGGCAGCGGGCGCTGGCCCACGGGGCGGTCGAGGCGCCGCCCGCCGCCCGGCGCAGCTACCTCGACGGCCGACGGAAGGTGGTCGTACCCGACGACGAGGACAGCCTGGCCGGCAGCCGGCCCCTCCTGGAAGGGCTGATCCGTCAGCAGGTGCTCCGGCTGCCCAACGTCAAGACGGTCACCGCCCGTGCCACGGGTCTCGTGTTCGACGGCGACGCGGTCGCTGGCGTCCGGTACGAGGTCGACCAGGTGCCCGGCGTCGAGGGCGCCGACCTGGTGGTGGACGCCATGGGGCGGTCCAGCCGGCTCTCCGACTGGCTGGAGCAGGCCGGCTGGGAGCGGCCCGCCACCCGTCGGATGTCCGTGCACCTCAACTACGCGACAGCCCTGTTCCGCCGCCCCGAGCAGTCTCCGGAGGCGACCGTCGTCCTCGCCCTGCATACTCCGCGGACCATGACGGACATCGCCGGCGCCGCCTTCTTCGCCATCGAGGACGGCCGGTGGATGGCCATGATGGCCGGTTACGGGAAGGACCGGCCGGGCCGCACCGCCGAGGACTTCGTCCGACGGCTGCGGGAGCAGTTCCCGCCGGAGTTCGGCGAGGTCGCCGAGCAGGAGATGCTCGGCGACGTCCAGACCTACCACCACTCCGACAGCCGTCGGCGGGACTTCCACGCGCTGCGGCGGTTCCCGGCGCGACTCGTCAGCGTCGGTGACGCCGTCGCGTCGTTCAACCCGGTGTACGGGCAGGGGATGACGGCGGCGGCCCTGCACGCGGCCTGCCTGTCGGCGTACCTGAGCTCCGACCCGGACCTGAGCGAGCCCGCCCGCCACTTCCTCGCCCTGCAGAAGGTCGTGGTCGACGCCGCCTGGTCGACCTCGACCTCCGCCGACCTGGCGCTGCCGCACGTCGACGGGCCCTACCCGCGCGGCTACCGGGTATCCAGCTGGGTCAGCCGGCAGATCCTCACGGCGACCGTCACGGACGTGGCGATCGCCCGCCGGTTCAACGAGGTCGTGTCCCTGCGGGAGCACCCGCTGTCGCTGGCCACGCCCGGCGTGATCCTGGGCGCCCTGCGCGCGAACCGCCGCGCGGGCTGACGGTCGTGCGGACGCGCCGAGCGCCCGACGACGACGCCCGCCGTCGCCGATGTGCGGCGGGCGGGCGGCGTCCGGCGGTTGCGGGGGGCTAGCGCGCGTTGCCGCGCAGGATGTCGACGACGAAGCGGTGGTCGTCCAGCTGCGGAAGCCCGGAGACGCCCATCCAGCCCACGACGCCGGTGCCACGAACGCGCAGTGGCACGGCGCCTCCGGCCGCGGCGTAGCGTGCGGCCGGTAGGCCGAACTTCTCGGTGAGCGTCGTCTGCTTGTCCTGGCAGAGCCGGGCCATGTAGAGCGACGAGTGCTCGAACCGCATCACCACGCGCCCCTTGCGGCGCAGCCACGCGTCGTTGTCCGCCGTCGAACCGGGCAGGCCACAGTGGAACAACTGCCGTCCGGTCCGCCACACACCTACGGAGATCGGGAGCCCCCGCTGGGCGGCGGCGGTGACGGCCCGCACGCCCAGCTCGTACGCGTCGGTCTCGGTCAGGCCCGCGAGCTCCAGCTCGTTCTCCTCGCGCTGCAGCTCGTCCAGCGTCGGCCACTGGTCAGATGACATGTGTTTCTCCTCGTCGAGCGTCGTTCACCAGGCGCAGGGCGCGTAGTCCTTCAGGAAACAGCCGTACAGGTCCTCGCCCTGCTCGCCGCGGACGATCGGGTCGTACACCCGGGCCGCGCCGTCGACGAGGTCCAGCGGGGCGTGGAACCCCTCGTCGGCCAGCCGCATCTTGGTCGGATGCGGCCGCTCGTCCGTGATCCAACCCGTGTCGACGCTGGTCATCAGGATGCCGTCGGTCAGCATCTCCTGGGCGCTGGTGCGGGTCAGCATGTTCAGCGCCGCCTTGGCCATGTTGGTGTGCGGGTGCCCCGGGCCCTTGTAGCCGCGACCGAACTGACCCTCCATCGCCGAGACGTTCACCACGTACTTGCGGCGGGCCGCCGCGGCGGCCATCGCCGGACGTAGCCGGCTGACCAGCACGAACGGCGCGGTGACGTTACACAACTGCACTTCCAACAGCTCGACCGGGTCGACCTCCTGGACCCGCTGGACCCAGCTGTTCACCGAGTCGAGATCCGGCACCAGGCCGCCGGCGTCGATGGCGGTGGACGCCGCGATCCGCTCGGGCGACGCGGAGCCGCTGGTCAACGCCAGCGCGGTAAGCGCGTGCGGGGTGAGCGCGGTCGACTCCGGCCCGGCCGTGAGACCGCCGGCCGGGCCGCCCGGCTTGGCGAACGTGATCAGCTCCGGCAGGGGGCCGTCCGGCAGGGCCGCGGCCTCCGCGGCGATGAGCTGGGCGTACGCCCCGGGCGAGCGGCGCACGGTCTGCGCCGCGTTGTTGATCAGGATGTCGAGGGGGCCCTGGCTGCTCACCGAGTCGGCGAGGGCGATCACCTGGGCGGGGTCGCGCAGGTCGATCCCGACGATCCGCAGGCGGTGCAGCCAGTCCCCGCTGTCGGGCATCGCGGCGAAGCGGCGGACCGCGTCGTGCGGGAACCGCGTGGTCACCGTCGTGTGCGCGCCGTCGCGCAGCAGCCGCAGCGCGATGTACATGCCGATCTTGGCCCGGCCGCCGGTGAGCAGCGCGCGCCGGCCGGTCAGGTCGGTACGGGCGTCGCGGCGCTCCCGGTTCAGGGCCGCGCAGGACGGGCAGAGCTGGTGGTAGAAGGCGTCCACCTCGCGGTAGCGCTGCTTGCAGATGTAGCAGCCGCGCGGGTTGTGCAGGAATCCCGCAGTCGTGCCGGTGGTGGGGGAGGCGAGGGGGATGCCCTGGGTCTCGTCGTCGATCCGGCCGGGGGCGCCGGTGGCCGTGGCCTCCGTCACCGCCCGGTCGGCCGCGATGATGGCGTCGCGCCGCTCCTCGCGTCGCCGCTGCTTGATCACCTTGTAAAGCTTCGCGGTGGCCCGCTGCACCCGCACCACGTCCGGGTGGTCGGACGGGAGGGCCTCCAACGCCTCGAAGACGCTGAGACAGGTCTCCAGCCGGTCCCGGTCAATGCCGTCCTGACCGTTTTGGGCAATCTTGTCCACTGTCATGCGTCGCTGTCTCGTCCCGTTTCCTGTGCCGGATTCGCCGGTCCACCCCAAGTCCGACCCGAAACTGTACGCACCACGCCGTCCCGGACGCATCCCGCGCCGCGCTGCCCACCCGGGAGGACCCTCGCGCCGTCCGACACCCTGCTCAGTGTGGTGGTTGGCGTGGGGGATGCTGGTTGCGTGCAGATCACGATCCTCGGTCCCCTCGCCGTCGACGGCCGGCCGGTCCGGGGCGAGCGGTTGGCGGCGGTGCTCCGCGCACTCGTCGACGCGCGTGGCCGGGCGGTCTCCACCAGTCTGCTCGTGGACGCGGTGTGGGACGGGGCGCCGCCCGACGACGCGACCGGCGCGGTGCAGGCGCTCGTGTCCCGCGTACGCCGTCTCGGGCTGCCCGTGGTGGCGGTGCCGGGCGGATACCGCCTGCCCGCCGACGAGGTCACCGTCGACGCGGTCGAGGCGCGGGCGCTCCTCGATCACGGGCGTGCCACCCTGCGGGCCGGCGACGCGCGGGCGGCCCGCGACTCGGCCGACCGGGCCCGTGCTCTGTTCCCCGAGGTACCGGAGATCGTCACCACCGAGGACGCCCGCCTGTTCGCCGACGTCGCCGCGCTGCGCGCCGAGGCGGCGCTCGCCGGTGCGGGGCCGTACGACGAGGCGGACCTGCGCCGGCTCGCCGCCCGGACGCCCCCGGACGAGCCGTCCGCCGCCCTGCTCGTGCGGGTGCTCGCCGCGCAGGGGCGGGAGGCGGAGGCGTTGGAGGTGGTCGAGCGCCTCCGTGACGACCTGGCCGAGCGCTACGGCACCGACCCGTCAGCCGTGATCAACCAGCTCCATCTGGCGCTGCTGCGCGGCGAGCTCACCGCGCCGGCCGTCATCGCGCCACCCCGTCCGCCGGCGCGGATCGCCCTGCCCGCCGCGTGGCGCCGGCCGATGACCGCCCTCGTCGGCCGCGAGCGCGACGTCGAGGCCCTGGACGCGGCGCTCGACGAGTCGGCTCTCGTGACGATCGTGGCGGTTGGCGGCGCCGGCAAGACCCGCCTCGCGGCCGAGGTCACGCGGCGCACGGCGGCGGCCGGGCAGGCGGTACGCGTGGTCGAGCTGGCCGGGCTGCGCTCGCCCGACGAGGTGCTGCCCACGGTGCTCGCGGCGCTCGGTGGCGCGGACACCTCGACGACCGGCGGCAACCTGGGCCTCGAACGGCGGGTGCTCAGCCCCGAGGAGCGGTTGCGGGCCCTGGCGCCGGACCTCGACGGGCTGGTCGTCCTGGACAACTGCGAGCATGTCCTCGACGCGGTGGCTGGCGTCGTCGCCGACCTGCTCGCGGTGACCGCCCCGGAGGTCGCGGTGCTCGCGACAAGTCGTGCGCCGCTGGGCCTGGCCGGCGAGTGGGTGCACCGACTGACCGCCCTGCCGGACTCCGACGCGCTCGGGCTGATCGAGTCCCGGGCGCGGGCCGGCGGCGCGGTACCGACCTGGGACACCACGCGGGCTCTCGCGCTGTGCAACCGGCTCGACAACCTGCCGCTGGCCCTCGAACTGGCCGCCGCGCGACTGCGGCACATGCCGATCGACGACGTGCTCGCCGGGCTGACCGACCGGTTCGCGTTGCTCGACGACGCGCTGCGGGGCCTGCCGGAACGGCACGCGAGCCTGTGGGCGATGGTCGACTGGAGCCGGGAACTGCTCGCCCCCGACGACCGGGCGCTGCTGGAGCGGATCGCGGTCATCCCCGCGCCGTTCACCGCCGACCTCGCCGCCGCGGTCGCGCAGACCCCGGATGTGCGGCGGGGTCTGGCGAGGCTCGTCGAACAGTCCCTGCTGACCCTGGTCGACGGGGACGGGCCGCCCCGCTACCGGATGCTGGAGACCGTCCGCGAGTACGGCGAAGCCCGCCTGGACGCCGCCGGTGACCGGGGCGTGGCGATGACCGGTCTGGTCGGCTGGGCCCGGGACGAGGCCGTCGGGCTCGCCGGTCGCCTCGTGGGCCCCGGCCAGGTCGAGGCGCTCGATCGTTGCGCCGCCGAGCAGGACAACCTGGTCGCGGGCCTGCGGTGGGCGCTGGAGCAGGACGACGAGCCCGCAGTCGTCGACGTCGCCACCGCGCTGCTGCACCTCTGGACGGTGCGCGGCCTGCACCTGGAGGTCCTCGCGTGGGGGCGCGGGCTGCTCAACGTCGACGAGCCGCAGCGGCGTCGACGCTCGGCGATCCTGCGGGGCCGGGCCAGCGGCCGGCCGCTGCCGCACGGGGACCGACTCGCCTGGACGTGCGTGCTGATCAGCGTGAACAGCGGCATCAGCGCCGACCTGCGGCCCGCCGTGCTCGCTCGGCGCGCGCTGCGGACGCTGCTCGCGGAACGACCCGCCGAGGTGTCGCCGCGGCTTACCGCATTCGCCGTGGCGTTGCCCGGCTTCGACGAGTCCGACGTGGAGCAGAGCCTGAAGAGCGCGAACGAGATGATCGCGCACCCGGACCCGTACGTGCAGGCGCTCGGCCTGATCGCACGCGCGGCGGTACGGGAGAACAGCGGCCTGCCGGAGGCGTCGATCGACGACGCCGAGCAGGCCTACCACCGCTTCGAGGTCGCGGGCGACCACTGGGGCATGGCGATGGCCGCGGGTGCCGTCGGGCAGTTCCTGCTCCCCGGCAGGGAGGGGCGGTCGGCCGAGTGGCTGGCGCGCAGCGTCCGGCACATGGAGATGATCGGCGCCCAGCAGGACGCGCGGTCGATCCGGGTGCGGCTGGACGTGCAACTCGCCCTGACCGGCGACGCGGACGCGGAGCGGCGACTCGGTGAGACGGCGACGCCGGGCCAGGCCGAGCAGATGGACGTGGCGCAGGCGCTCCTCGGCCTGGCGCACCTCGCCTGGCAGCGCGAGCGATACGACGAGGCGCTCGCCCACGCCGACGAGGTGAACCGTACTCTCGCCGGCTGGACCGGGCCGCCACCGCAGCCGCGCGTGATGGTGCGGGCCTCGGTGGCGGTCCTGTACCTGCGGGTGGCCGACGCGCGGGGGGTGTCGGGCACCGACGCCGCCGCCCAGGCGGCCACGTTGCTGGCGCTCGCCCGCGACGACGCGCTGAACTCGAAGGACCTGCCGGTGATCGGGGCGTGGGCGTCGGGCGGCGCGGAACTCGCCGCGTACCGGGACGACATCGCCACCACCCGCGAACTGTCCGCGCTCGCGAAGCGGCTCGGGACGCACATGGAGCTGTTCTTCCCGAGCGGACGCAGCGAACGACTCGACGCCGCCCTCGGTGACGAGGAGCAGCGTGAGTCGTTGCTGGCCGCCTGGCGCGCCCGGCCGGTGGCCGCGGCCGTCACCCGGATCCGTGAGCTGATGGAGGACCTGCTCGTCTAGCCCGGCGTCAGACCTTCTTGCGGTACGCGCGCAGCGCCAGCGGCATGAACACCGCCACGAAGCCGGCGCACCAGGCGAGCGTCCACCACACGTGCGCGTCGAGCGGGGTGCCGAGGAACAGTCCGCGTACCGAGGCCACCAGGTGGGTCATCGGGTTGACGTTCACGAAGGCCTGCATCCAGCCGGGCAGGGTGTCGGTGCCGACGAACACGTTCGACCCGAAGCTCAGCGGCATGATCAGCGCGAACATCAGGCCCTGCACGGCGCCGGGGGTGCGCACCTTCATCGACACGTAGACCGGCAGCCAGCTCAGGCAGAGCGCGAACAGCACCGCGAGCAGGCACCCGGCGATCGCCCGGAACGGGTCGGTGTCGATCCGGAAACCCATCAGGTAACCGATTGCGAGGGTCGAGACCGTGACGATCACATACCGGACGACGTCGCCCAGGACCGCGCCGACCAGCGGCGCGGAGCGGGGGATCGGCAGCGACCGGAACCGGTCGAAGATGCCCTTGGCGATGTCGGTGTTGAGGTTGACGCCGATCGCGATGGACCCGGTGGCGATCGTCTGCGCCAGGATTCCGGGCAGCAGGAACTGCAGGTAGTCGTGGGTGGATCCGGCGACCGCGCCACCGAAGATGTAGACGAAGATGATGAGGAACAGCACCGGTTGCAGCGTGACGTCGATCAGTGCCTCGGGCGTCCGCCAGGTCTTGATGAGGCTGCGTTTGGCAAGCGCCAGCGAGTGCCGCACGAGCCGGAACGGTCGCGGGTTCACCGCGACCGTCGACAGCGCGGGGCTCGCGGTGGGTGGTGCGCCGACCAGGGTGCTCATGCCGCTACCTCCGTACGGGAAGTGGTGTCGTCCTCGGATGCCGTACGCCCGGTGAGGGTGAAGAACACCTCGTCGAGACTCGGCAGGTGCAGGGAGAGTTCGGTGACGGAGATGCCGGCGGCGGCGAACCGCGCCACGCTCTCGGTCAGGGCCGTGTCGTCGGTGACCGGCACCGCGAGCACGCCCTTGCGGATCTCGTCGGCCTGGCCGCCCGAGCCGACCTCGGTCAGGATCGCCGCGGTCCGGGAGAGCTGCGCCGGGTCCGCGGGCCGGACTTCGAGGGTCTGTCCGCCGACGACCCGCTTGAGCCCCTCGGGCGTGTCGTGCGCGATGACCCGGCCGTGGTCGATCACCGTGATCGCGTCGGCCAGCGCGTCGGCCTCCTCCAGGTACTGGGTGGTGAGCAGCACCGTCGAGCCGTTGGCCACCAGCGAACGGACCACGTCCCACATGTCCTCGCGCTTGGCCGGGTCCAGCCCGGTCGTCGGCTCGTCCAGGAAGATCACGTCCGGCGAGCCGACGAGGCTGGCGGCCAGGTCCAGCCGCCGCCGCATGCCCCCGGAGTAGGTCTTGGCCGGTCGGCCGGCGGCGTCGGTCAGGTCGAACCAGTCGAGCAGTTCGGCGGCCCGTCGCCGGGCGCCGGCGCGACCCAACTCCAGCAACGTCCCGAACAGCTCCAGGTTCTGCCGCCCGGTCAGGTCCTCGTCGACCGAGGCGTACTGGCCGGTGAGGCCGATGCTCTGCCGGACCCGCTCGGCGTCGCGGACGACGTCGAAGCCGCCGATCCGGGCGCTGCCGGCGTCCGGGGTGAGCAGCGTGGAGAGGATGCGCACGGCGGTGGTCTTGCCAGCGCCGTTGGGGCCGAGCACGCCGAGCACGGTCCCCCTGGGTACGGCGAGGTCCACGCCCTGTAGCGCCCTCGTCCTCCCGAATGTCTTGACGAGGCCCTCGGCCTCGATCACCAGGTCGGTTGTCATGTCCCAGAGCGTGCGCCGGTCGCCTGACACCGCGCCGACACCGCACCGACACCCCCGCCGACACGGGCCGACACCGGGGGCGGGCTCCAGAGGGCGACCGACGGCCCCGGGTCGCGATATGCTCGCGACGGCAGAGCGCCTGCCCGCGCCCGATGTGGTGGCCCACGCCCGACCACATGCTCGGGGCCAAGAGTCGCCGACTCCGCGCCGTCGTGTCGACCCCCGGTGTGTCCGTCACGCCGCCCGTTCGGTGAAGTGCGTGGGGCTGCACCGGAGGCGTCATGTCTGAACACCACCCCCGCCGCACCCCGACCCCGGGACGTGCCCGTAAGCGCGCCATCCGGGAGCAGGCGGCCCGCAGCGGCGTCGCCTACTCGGTGGCTGCCCGGCAGCTCGAATCGGTCGGTCTGGCACCCGGCGAGACCCTCGCCACGTACGGCCGGACGATCTATCCGATCGGCGTCGACCCGTACCGTCAACTCCTCGTCGACCGCCGCGAACGGCGCTCGTTCGACGAACGGCGGGCGGACACGCGCCGGGCGGCTGCCCTGCCGGAGGGCCGCGCCGCGCACCTCGTCGACCGTTTCCCGCCCAGCCGGGGCCCGGCCGGCACGGGAGTCGGCGGGCTCTACCACGGCGAGGGTCGGCAGGAGTTGCTCGCCATGCTGTACCTCGTGGTCGCGGCCGAGTCGCCGGGGCTGCTGCCCGAGGTGGGGGACGTCGCCTGGATCGCCGAGCTGGGCGAGGACACGGCGGTCGACACGGCCTGCGCCGACGCCGACCGCGAGGCCCGTCGGCTGCTCGACCGGGAGCCGGCGCGGCTGTGGTCGGCGATCGAGGAGGCGCTCGTCGCCGCCGAGGCCGGCGTCGACTGGCGGCTCCGCCAGGGCGCGATCCGCCAGGGCGCGCTGCTGCGCACGATGATGACACCGCGGCTGGGGTACGCGGGCGAGCCGTACGTGCCGGGACTGCCGATCACCGGCGTACGGCAGATCCTCGACGCGCTGCTGATCGTGGCCGACGACGGGCACGCTCCGGGCACCCGGGTACGTCGTGTCGCGGGGACGGACGACGCTCAGCTGGCCACGATAGTCGGTGCGCGGTGGGGTTCGGCCGGGCCGCCGGTGGGCTACCTCGTCTGGCCTGACCGCGCGACGACGCCCGTGTCCGTCCCGGCCGACGGCCTGGTCGTGCTGGCCGGTCAGGAGTCCGTCGGGCGGTGAGCCGGCCAGCGTCGGGTCCACGGTCCGGAATCCGGGGTTGGTCGCCTCGCCGGCCGCTGCCATACTGACGGTGGCGCCCGTCGATGTCAGTTGGGCCCGGGGGAAGCCCTCCGCAGAGCGCGGACGGTGGGGGTCGAAACCCGGAGGCCGCGATGGACCTTGTCCCCGACGCTGACGCCCTCTCCAGCCTGTTCGACCTGCTCGGCGCCGTGCTGCAACTGACCGCCGCGGTGGTCAGTCTCGCGGCGGTCGTCACCGCTCGCGGGCGTCGCCGCCGGCGGGGCGGGATCCATAACCCTGGGGTACGACCCAGAGAGGATGACCCGCAATATCCATGCTAATCAATACGATGACCGCTATCTCGATCAGGTGCGCTCACAAGGCGTGCCGTTCCGAAGCGGAGGATTGCATGGTTCGCTGGCGTACCCTCACTGGCCTGGTGGCCGCCGCGCTGGCTGCGGCCAGCCTCACCCTCGCGGCGCCCGCTGCCGCGGCCGACAGCCCCGTCACGCCGAACGTCGTCGGCGGCACCCGCGCCGCGCAGGGCGAGTTTCCGTTCATGGTGCGGCTCTCGATGGGGTGCGGCGGGGCCCTCTACAGCTCCCGGCTGGTGCTCACCGCGGCGCACTGCGTGGGCTCGACCGGCACCAACACCAGCATCACCGCGACGCTCGGGACGGTCGACCTCCAGTCGTCCAGCCGGATCACCGTCCGGTCCAACTACGTCTACCGCGCTCCCGGCTACAACGGCGCCGGGAAGGACTGGGCGCTGATCCGCCTGGCCACCCCCGTGACCGGGCTGGACACGTTGAAGATCGCCACCACGACCGCGTACGACAGCGGCACCTTCACCATCGCCGGCTGGGGTGCCGCGCGCGAGGGTGGCAGCCAGCAGCGGTACCTGCTCAAGGCCACCGTGCCGTTCGTCAGCGACTCCACCTGCAACTCCAACTACGGCGGCGACCTCATCCCCGCCGAGGAGATCTGCGCCGGCTACGCCAGCGGCGGTACGGACACCTGCCAGGGCGACTCGGGCGGCCCGATGTTCCGCCGCGACGCCACCAACGCGTGGATCCAGGTCGGCATCGTCAGCTGGGGCAACGGTTGCGCCCGACCCAACTACCCGGGCGTCTACACCCAGGTGAGCTACTTCGCCTCGTCGATCGCCTCGGCCGCGGCGAGCCTCGGCGGCTGACGACCCGCTGACGGACGACCTCGGGCGGCTCGGACGACCACGGTCCGGGCCGCCCGAGGGTGTGGCGGCACCGGCTCGCGGCTCGGCCGCGGCGCGGCCCGTCCGCTGCGGTGCGGGGTGGCCGGTGCGGGCCCGAGTGGCCCAGCCGACAGATTCGGCGGGCCGCGCGCTGCGCGCCGTCGGAGGCGGCCATGATGGGTCGGTGCAGATCCTGTCCATCCAGTCGTCGGTCGCCTACGGCCACGTCGGCAACTCGGCCGCCGTCTTTCCCCTCCAGCGACTCGGGCACGAGGTCTGGCCCGTCCTGACGGTCCACTTCTCCAACCACACCGGGTACGGCGCGTGGCGCGGGCCGCTGCTGGCGGCCGCCGACGTGGCCGAGGTGATCGCGGGCATCGCCGACCGGGGGGTTCTCGGTGGCGCCGACGCGGTGCTGTCGGGCTACCAGGGCGATCCGGCGATGGGCGCCGTGATCCTGGACGCGGTGGCCCAGGTCAAGGCCGCCAACCCGGCCGCGGTGTACTGCTGCGACCCGGTGATGGGCGACATCGGCCGGGGCATGTTCGTCCGGCCCGGCATTCCGGAGTACCTGCGCGACACAGTCGTGCCGCGCGCCGACATCATCACGCCGAACCACTTCGAGTTGGACTTCCTGGCCGGCCGCACGACGTCCTCGCTGGCGGAGGTGCTGGAGGCCGTCGACGTCGTCCGTGCCACCGGGCCGCGGCACGTCCTGGTCACCAGCGTGCTGCACAGCGACGTGCCGGCGGGCGCGCTGGAGGTGGTGGCGGTCTCCGACGAGGGCGCCTGGGCGGTGACCACCCCGCTGCTGCCGATCAGTCCGAACGGCGGGGGTGACGTCACCGCGGCGCTGTACCTGGCGCACCTGTTGACCTCCGGCTCACCCGCGACCGCGTTGGAGCAAACCATCTCCTCCGTCTTCACCGTCCTGGAGGCGACCCTCGCGGCGGGCACCCGGGAGATCCAGCTGATCGCGGCACAGGACGCGATCGCCGAGCCGCCGGTGACGTTCACTGCCCGCCGGCTGCGCTGACAGCCGTCCGCCGCTGCGAGCCGGCGCGGGCGGTCCGCCACGTCGCCGCCGCGCGGCGGTCCGCCACGTCGCCGCCGCGCGGCGGTCCGCCACGTCGCCGCCGCGCGGCGGTCCGCCACGTCG
>NZ_JBIAKM010000013.1:0-165782 GCF_042872525.1 Micromonospora sp. NPDC005254
CCACCTCTCGTTCGATGGAAACTGCGGTGTCCGCCCGGCCTGACATGACGGCCGACGGCGGGCGATCCAACGGTGTACGGCCCTCCCTTTCCTCTGCTACTTCTTTACCTTGCTGACGTACGGTCCGCCGGTGTTGGAGCCCCACGCGACTTCATGGCCCCCACACGTACGGCGAACAACAGCTGGAGCCCCAAAAAGAGCCTTGGCCCCACCTGCGCCCGGCTCGCATCACGCCGGGCTGTGTTCCTACTGCCTTCTTCCATAGAGGGAACGATGGATCACGTTCCGCTCCTCGCCGCCCGTCGTGATCTCACGGCCGGACAGCCCGTCTGCGTCTTGACGGATCTTTGCTCTCTCGACTCGAAGAAGAGTATGCCACACCGCAGAGGATGTCTAGTCTTCTCGGCCTAGATTTGTTGGTCGCCACCCATCAGAGTGGCTGACCTGCTGAATCTCTACGTGAGTTGTCGCAACCGCTCTCCCGAACTCTCCCTGACGGAAAGGCAGGGTCGGTGTCGGTCATCGAGGCGAAGCCGGACAGCCGCGTGGGGCGGACGAATCGCGTCCCAGGCCGCCGCTGCCGACTACCCCTGAACTGCGGTGGCGTGGTTCAGGGTCATCGGTCGTCGTCGACGACCGTAGTGAGGTCGGAGCCGGCGGCGGAGCGGGGCATGACTGGGATCAGCACCGTCGCGACCCGCGATGTGCAGGGCGCCGAGAATGATCCGGGTCGCGGCATCCATGCCGGGACGGCGGTCGGTCTGCCAGCGTCGATGCCGCCGCTGCTCGCCGTACTCGGTCCGGCCCGTACCCAGCACGGGGCCGGGCCCGGCGCGGAGAGTGGTCCTCCACGCCGGGCCGTCGCAGCCGGAATCAGCTGGCCGCGCAGATGACCGTCGCCGGGCCGGTGCCGGTGCCCTGGAAGCCGAAGTTGGTCGACTGCCCGGCGCCGACGTGTCCGTTGTAGCCCACGTTGGTGAACCGGACGGTTCCGCTGGTGCCGCTGGCCTGGGCGTTCCAGGTGCCGGTGATCGCGGCGCCGCTGGGCAGCGTGATCGTCGCGGTCCAGCCGTTGATGTCCGCAGAGCCGGCGGTGACCGTCACGCTCGCGGTGAATCCGCCGGACCACTGGTTGACCGCCACCGACGCGGAGCATCGGTTACCGGTCGGCGGCGGCGTGGTCGGGGGCGCGGTGGTCGGCGGGGCCGTGGTGGGCGGGGCGGTCGTCGGCGGGGCCGTGGTCGGCGGAGCCGTCGTCGGCGGGGCCGTGGTCGGCGGAGCGGTGGTCGGCGGGTTGGGCACGCCGTTGGCCAGGCTGTAGGCCAGGTCGGGCTGGAACGAACCAGCCGTGTAGCGGCAGCCGTCGGCCTCGCCCGGCGGCTTCACCCAAAGGTACGCGTCGATGTTGCTGTCGCCGGTGTTGGTGGTCGGGTACGTCCCGATGCGCCGGTCGGTGTTGTCGTCGCCGCACCAGTCCCCGCTGGCGCCGCCGTTGCGGCTGGTGTCGATGACCTGGCGCTTGCCCGAGATGCCCATGCCGTTGAGGGCGGAGATCACCGAGCGGCCGAAGTTCGCCTCGCCGGAGGTGGAGTTGAAGTTCGACACGTTGGTGAAGAAACCGTCGGCGTACTGCACGCCGGCCGCGCGGAGCCGGTTGGCCGTCTCACCCGCGCTGTTCCAGGTGGAGTGGCCGCCGTCGAGGTACACCTTGGCGTTGGGGTTGGCCGACTTGATGGTCCGGGTGGCCGTCGTGATCGCCTGGTTGCGTGCGCTGATCTCACCGCTGCTCAGGCACGTCTGCAGGGCGAGCGAGTCGGTTTCCAGGATGATCAGGACCGTCTGGTTGCCGAGTCCTCTGGCGAAGTTGGAGACCCACGTCTGGTACTGGTTGAGGTCAGGGGCGCCACCCGCGCTGGCCCCGCCGCAGTCCCGGTTGGTGATCTCGTAGACCGCCAGCACCGGGATCTGCTGGGCCGCGTTGGCGGCGCCGACGAACCCGGAGACCTCGGACTGCACGGTCGACGGGTTGAAGTTGGCGAACCAGCGGGCCTGCGGCTGACTGGCGATCTTGTCGCGGATGACGGCGGCACGCGAGTCGCCGGGGTTGGCGGCGACCCAGCGGACGACGGCCGAACTCGGGTCGCGGTAGAGCGACCCGGACACCGTGCCGGCGGACGCGCCGCCGACGGCGTAGCAGACGCTGGCCGCGGCGGTGCCCGCGATGGCCGCCACACTGAGGGCCACCGATCTACGGCGCCGGGGGGAGAGGATAGCCACGACGTGTTTCCTCCTGATCACATTGATGTATCTAAGTTCATGGGAGCGTTCCCAAGGACGGTAGCGGAGGCGGGCGTCGCTGCCAAGAGTGCGGGCTCGTCGTTGAGGCAGCGGCCGGGTGCGTCACGGCTCGCGCAGGGCCACTGCGACGCGACAGCCGTCTCCCCCGATCAGGCGGTGGCTGGTCGGCCCGCTGTCGCTGACGACCACGAACGCGCGACGGCGGTGACCGCCTGGTGTGCGATCACCGCCGTGGCTGCGCGGCAGGTGGGAGACGATCCGTGCTGTCGTGGTGGCCGGTGCCGATCGTTTACGGCTGCAGAGCGTCCGCGGCGGGGGTCCAGGTCGACTCGTTCCCGACGTCGGCGACCGTGACCCCCTTGGCGATCTTCTCCAGCTCGGCCCGTGGCAGTCCGTTGCCAAGGCCGCTGGTGCTGACCTGGACGACGACCTTCCCGTCGGCGCTCCAGAGGTTGCAGAAGCCACCGTCTTCGGGGCCGGTGCCCTGGCGGCGCTGGTCGGACACGTTGTAGCACTTCGTCGCGCCGGGCTCCGGCGACTGGTTCGAGCTGGTGCTGGGCGTGACGAAGATGTGGAACCCGTCCTTGATGGCGCCCTCGACCGTGTCGTAGGGCGCGGTCAGGCCCGTGGTGGGCGCGGCTGGCCTGGTGTACGTCGCGCCGCCGTAGTCACCGGCACGGGCCGCGGCGATGCCGCTGAGACCGGGAAGCGCGTGGGTGCCGATCTGCAGCGGCACGTAGCCGCCCGGCACGTAGCCCACCGTGAACGGCACCAGAGCCGGCGTCGGCTTGCTGGGCTTCAGGCCTTCGACCAGGCCACCCAGGTCCTCGAAGCTCGGCGTCGCCTCGTCGCTGGAGATCGACGTGACAGCCGCCCAGGCGTTGTCGGCGTACTCCCAGGCGAACAGCTTGTTGCCTGCGTCCACCTGGTTCTGCGGGTCGAGGCCGACCGGCAGCAGCGCCCGCACGGCCCTGCGCCCGGCCACGGTGACGTCCGTGCCGCCCTTGATCTTCGCGGGGTCGAAGACGCCCGGCCGGTAGACGGTCAGATACGCCCACAGGCTCGGCTTCCCCCCGGCGGCCTTCTTCTTGTCCTGCTCGGTGGCGCCGCCCAGCGCCGCGGCCTCTTCCTCGGTGAGGGGCTTGTCGTTCGAGGTGTGGCCGTCGGAGTAGACCGAGGCGATCTGGTAGGCGGTGGACGCGACGATCGGGTCCTGCACGTGCAGGGTGCCGGCGTCGTACCCCTGAAAGGTGAAGGTGAACGGCACGGCGTCGGACCACGTGGCCTCGGCGACCTTGGACGTCGCCGCGCCGACCGGGGCCGGCGAATTCTGCTCGGCGCCCAGGGTGGGCAGCACGAACGCGCCGGCGACCGCGACCACGACGAGACCGGCCACGCCGGCCGACGCGAACCCGGCCCGGCGACGCCGCTCGGCCCGCCGCCCTGCCACGATGATGTCGTCCGCGGTGCGGGCCATCGGCGGCTCTTCGCCCGTCACGGCGTCCACGAACTCATGCAACTGCATTGGTCCACTCCTCAATCGACTTTCCGGTGAGATTGATGCGTTCGCCGGCTAGTGACACGCGCAGCTTCGCCAGGCCACGGGAGACCTGACTCTTGGCTGTGCCGACCGTGCAGTCGAGGACGCCGGCCGTGTCCTCCAGGCTCAGACCCAGGTAGTGCCGGAGCACCACCGCGGCCCGCTGCCGGGGCGGAACGGCGTCGAGGGCCGCCCGCAGGCGCATCCGCTCGTCGGTCGCGCCGGTCGGGTCCCGCAGCGCGACGTCCGGCATGGCGTCGCCAGCCGCCCGCTCGCGCCGCCAGGGCCGGCGGGTCTCGTCGACCGCGGCCCGATAGACCATCGTCTTGACGTAGAGATCGGGTCGGTCCAGCTTCCTCCAGCGGGGGTAGAGCTTGACCAACGCGTTGGCCACGGCGTCCTCTGCCGTGTGCCAGTCGCCGCAGGTCACGTACGCCAGCTTGCGCAGCGACGCCATCTCCGACGTCACGAACTCACGGAATGCCTGCTCGTCTTCGGCTCTCAAGTCGACTGCCTCCTCGTGACGGAGGTAGAACGGATCCGGTCGCCCGGGAAGTTGCACGCCCGGAGGAGTAGTTGTGCGATCACCATTCGTGACGCGTCTCAGCGCGGGCCTCCGCCGCCTGCGCGCGGCCTTTTCCTCGGCCGCTGCCGGGCGACGGTGTTGGCGCCGGTGACCGACCGCGGCGAGGCGATCGGCCTGCTCGAGATGGTCCTGCCGAACGAGCCGGATCCGCGGGAGCTGGAGGAGATCGGCCGCACGGCGCACGTGTTGGCGTTCGTGGTGATCGCCAACCGGCGGCACACCGACCTTTTCGAGTGGGGGCAACGCACGACCCCGTTCACCCTGTCGGGAGAGATCCAACGCCGCCTGCTGCCCGGCTCGTTCACGTGTGAGGCCAGCGCGTTCACCCTGTCCGGCTGGCTGGAGCCCGCCGCGAGCGTCGGCGGGGACACCTTCGACTACAGCCTCGCCCGCGACGTGCTGCACTTCAGCGTCACCGACGCGATGGGTCACGGGGTGGCCAGCGCGCTGACGGCCACCCTGGGGGTGGGCAGTCTGCGCAACGGTCGACGTCGCGGGGTGGGCCTGGTGGAGCAGGCCGAGGCCGCGAATGCCGAGGTGGCCGAACACACCGCCGTGCCCGGCAGTTTCGTCACCGCGCTACTGGGCCGTCTCGACCTGCGCACGGGCGTGTGCGCGCTGCTCAACGCCGGGCACATCCCGCCGATGCTGGTACGCGACGGGGACACCCGCATGCTGTCGCTGCCGGGCAACTTCCCGCTGGGAATGTTCGCCGAGGCCACGTACTGCGCCGGCGACGTCGCGCTGCGCCCCGGCGACCGTGTGGTGGTGGGCACCGACGGAGTGCGGGAACGCAACGCGGCCAGCCTGGATCTGCCGGCCATGTTGCGCTCGATCGCCGGTCTGCACCCCCGCGAGGCCGTCCGGGCGTTGGCCGACGCCGTGCTGGAGGTCAGCGGACCGACGCTCGCCGATGACGCCACCCTGTTCGTCGTCGACTGGCACGGCGGACACAGCGAGGACCGGCGGACCAGCGCTGGCGCCGACCAGGAACGCGCCAGCGCCGGGTGAACTAGCGGCCGGTCGCGTCGGCGGGACGGAGATCCGCTTCAGCCGCCGGCACGCTGTCGTAGATGCCGATGACCCGATCCACCGATGTGATCGACAGGACACTGCGTACGGCGGGCTGCACCGCGGCCAGGCACAACCGACCCCCGACATCCCGTAACGCCTTGAACATCACCACCAGCGCGCCCAGCCCGCTGGAGTCCATGAATCCCACCCCGGCCAGGTCCACCACCACCAGGCGCTCCCCGGCATCAGCCAACCCTTGCAGGCCTTCGCGCAACTGTGGGGACGTCGCCATGTCCAGCTCGCCGCGCACCTCGAGCACCGTGCAGCCGCGGCCCGGCCGGACCGACAACAGCAAATCCACTACAACCTCCCCACGCCGCTGACCTCCCCCTTACCCTATTTCGCCGAGGGGCGAACCGCCGTCGGCCATCGGCGGCCGTGGACCGCCCCTGACCAGCGCACTCGCCGACACGGCCGCCGTCGTTCCCGACGCACCAGGCCAGGTGCTGCTCCGCATCACCGAACACCTCGCCGACGTACGAGCAGCCCCGCACCGCTGACCGGACGCCCCGGGCCGCAACCCGTTGGACACGGCATTGACATATTTCACTGTCGGATCTAGCGTCGGAGCGAATCGATTCGACCGCGGGCCGGGCATCTCCAGCATTCTCCGACGGCCGGTCGTGTGGTGTTCGGGCGAACAATGTGGCCACCGACGATTCAACGACCAACTGGTCCCGCATGGGCGGCGAGACCAGTGGCGGGTACCTGTGGCGACGAGCCGGGCGTCGGCGTGGGCACATCGCGTCTTCCCGCGGTTCCTCGGCGACGAGCGGTGTCGGCGGGGTGACCAGGAGTGGTCGTCGCGCGCCCCTTCACCTGAATCAGTTCGTGCCGAATGGCGGGAGCCCCCTCATGACAAGACGTAGACCCCTCCTTGGTTCTCTTGCGACGGCCGCGCTCGTCGTCGCGACCGTGGGCGTGGCGGGAATGACCGGCGGCCTGAGCGCCACCGCGTCGGCCGCGAACGTCACAGCGGCCGCCGCGACCGCCGGGTGCGGCAAAGCGCCCACGTTGACCAGCGGTTCACGCTCCATCCAGAGCAGCGGCCAGAACCGTAGCTTCATCCTGAGGATCCCCGACAACTACGACCGGAACCACCCGTACCGGTTGATCTTCGGATTCCACTGGAACGGCGGCACCGCCAACGACGTCGACGGCGGCGGCTCGGACGGCGCGGCCTGGTCGTACTACGGACTGCGGCAGCAGGCGAACAACAGCACCATCTTCGTGGCCCCGCAGGGCAACGGTAACGGCTGGGCCAACCCCGGCGGCCAGGACGTCACCTTCGTCGACAACATGATCAGCCTGATCGAGGCCGACCTCTGTGTCGACACGACGCAACTCTTCGCGCTCGGCTTCAGCTACGGCGGAGGCATGAGCTATTCGCTGGCCTGTTCGCGAGCGGGTGTCTTCCGCGCTGTAGCGGTCTACTCCGGCGGGCAGCTCAGCGGGTGCAGCGGCGGCACCCAGCCGATCGCGTACATGGGAATCCATGGCATCGGGGACCCGGTGCTCAACATCTCCGCCGGACGGTCCCTGCGTGACACGTTCGTGCGGAACAACGGCTGCACCCCACAGAGCCCGCCCGAGCCGAGAGCGGGCAGCCTGACCCACATCACCACCACCTACTCCGGATGCCGTGCCGGCTATCCCGTGGTGTGGGCCGCCTTCGACGGCGGGCACACCCCCGGCCCGGTGGACGGCGGCGGGGACAGCGGCGCCAGGACCTGGACCAAGGGCGAGGTGTGGAGGTTCTTCACCCAGTTCGGCAGCACCGATCCGACGCCGAGCCCGACCGCGTCACCCACCGGCGGTCCGACCACCCCGCCTCCGAGCGGCACGTCGGCCCTGCGCAACACCGCCTCCGGGCGGTGCCTGGACGTCAACGGCGCCTCGCAGGCCAACGGCACGGCGGCGATCATCTGGGACTGCCACGGCCAGAGCAACCAGAGCTGGACCTCGACGGCCGCTCAGGAGCTGCGCGTCTTCGGCGGCAAGTGTCTCGACGTCAACGGCGCCGCCACCGCGAACGGCAGCTCGGTGATCATCTGGGACTGCAACGGCCAGTCCAACCAGCGGTGGCGGCTCAACGCCGACGGCTCGATCACCGGAGTGGGTTCGGGCCGGTGCCTGGACGTGGTCGGCAACGGTACGGCCAACGGCACGCGCATCCAGATCTGGGACTGCAACGGCGGGGCCAACCAACGATGGAGCCGGAGCTGAGCCCGGCGGACACCTCGGGGACGCACCGATAGAAATCGCTGCGCCCACCACGGGGCCGGGGGGGGGGGGGGGGGGGGGGGGGGGGGGGGGGGCGCGGGCGCCCCCCCCCCCCGGGGGGGGGGGGGCCCGCGGCGGGGGGGGGGGGGGGGGTTGTGGGGGGGGGCGGCCCCGCGCCCCCCCCGCCCCCCCCACCCCCCCCCCCCCCCCCCCCCCCCCGGGGGGGCGCCCGCCCCCCCCCCCCCCCCGCCCCCCCCCCCCCCCCCCCCCCCGCCCTGCCGGTGAACGCTCGACGCAGCATTCATCGAACCTTTTGTGAGGCTCCGACGATCCCGCCGCCCAAGATCGCGGCATTTGTGGTTGGTCGTTGCCGTTGACCGCCGACCGATGCGGTGCCTAACATACGACGTCTGCTTATTAATGATCTTCGATAAGAGGCCTCCGCGGTACGACAGTTCGACACCTGCCGTACGGCTTCGGGGTCGAAAGCGGTTGGGGAGGCGAGTCAGATGTTCGGTAGAGGGAGTCATCGGCGCAGCACTGGCGAGGGCGGGCCGCGCCGCTGGTCATGGCGAAGCACGCGACGTCCGCGTCGGCTGACCGCTTCGGCGCTGGGAGGGGTGGTCCTGGCGGCGGCCGTGCTGACCGGGTTCGCCTCCCCCGCCCAGGCGGCAACCGCCATCACGATCAACGGCGGATCCGGTGGACGGGCGCTCGACGGGATCGGCGCGGTCAGTGGCGGTGGCGGCAACAGCAGGTTGCTGATCGACTACCCGGAGCCCCAGCGCAGTGACATCCTGGACTACCTGTTCAAGCCGGGCCGCGGCGCCGCCATGCAGCTGCTGAAGACGGAGATCGGCGGGGACACGAACTCGACCTCCGGGGCGGAGCCCAGCCACGAGCACACCCGGGGCGCCATCAACTGCAACCGGGGCTACGAGTGGTGGCTGATGGAGCAGGCGCGGGCACGCAACGCCAACATCGCCCTGGCGGGCCTGGCCTGGGGAGCGCCGGGCTGGATCGGGAACGGCAACTTCTGGTCCAACGACTCGATCGACTACCTGGTGGCCTGGCTGGACTGCGCGGCCACCCACGGGCTGACCATCAACTACCTCGGCGGGTGGAACGAGAAGGGCTACAACGCCACCTGGTACAAGAACCTGCGCTCGGCTCTCAACTCCCGCGGCTACAGCAGCGTGAAGATCGTCGCCTCGGACGACTTCGGCTGGGCCGCCGCCGACGAATCGCTGCGGGATCCGGCGTTCGCCAACGCCGTACAGGTCTTCGGCAGCCACTACGTCTGCGGATACCGCAGCGCCCAGTCCAGCTGCCCCAGCTCCAGCAACGCGGCGTCCACCGGCAAGTCGCTCTGGGCCAGCGAGAACGGCTCCGACGACTACAACGCCGGCGCGCAGGCCCTCGCCCGCGGCATCAACCGCGGCTACATCGACGGCAAGATGACCGGTTACATCAACTGGCCCGCCATCGCCGCCATCACGCCCAACATCCCCTGGGCGACCACGGGTGTGGCGGTGGCGCAGCAGCCCTGGTCCGGTGCCTACTCCATCGGCAAGAGCACGTGGGTGATGGCGCAGACCACGCAGTTCACCGCCCCGGGCTGGCGCTACCTCGACGGATCGACCGGCTACCTCGGCGGCAACCGCAACAACGGCAGCTACGTGTCGCTGAAGTCCACCAACAACAGCGACTACAGCACCATCATCGAGACGATGGACGCCGGCTCAGCGCAGACCCTCGACTTCACCGTCACCGGCGGGCTGTCCACCGGCGCCGTGCACGTCTGGTCGACGAACGTCCGGTCGAACAACACCGCCGACCACTTCGTCAGGGGCAGCGACATCACGCCGAGCGGCGGGCGTTTCTCGCTCACCGTCCAGCCCGGCTACGTCTACAGCATCACCACCACCACCGGGCAGGGTAAGAGCACGGCGGCCAGCCCGGCGGCGGGCAACCTGAAGCTGCCGTACAACGACACCTTCGACAGCTACGCCGTCGGGCGCGAGGCGAAGTACCTGATGGACCAGCAGGGCTCGTTCGAGATCGCCGGCTGCGGGGGTGGTCGCGCAGGCCAGTGCGTACGCCAGATGTCGGAGCAGACGCCGATCTTCTGGACGTCCGGCCAGGCCGAGCCGTACACGCTGCTGGGTGACCTGTCGTGGCGCAACTACACGGTCTCCTCGGACGTCATGCTGGAGAAGTCCGGCTACGCGCAGCTCATCGGACGCGCCAACACGTACAACCACCAGGGCCCGCAGAACCTCAACGGGTACTACTTCCGGGTGACCGACGGTGGCGCGTGGTCCATCCGGAGCAACAACACCAGCGGCAACTGGCGCACGCTGGCCAGCGGAAACACCTCCGCGCTGGGCACCGGGCGCTGGCACACCCTGTCGCTGACGCTCAACGGGAGCACCCTCACCGCGGCGATCGACGGCACCACCGTCGGAACGGTCTCCGACTCGACCTGGGTCGCCGGCCAGATCGGGTACGGCACGGGTCAGGGAGTCACCGCCCAGTTCGACAACCTCTCCATCACGCCGGTCGGCAACTCCGGTGAGCCGGGCGCGACCGGAGCGATCCGCGGCGCTGGCTCCAACCGGTGCCTGGACGTCAACGGGGCCAGCCAGGCCGACGGTTCGGTGGTGCAGATCTGGGACTGCAACGGCGGCGCCAACCAGCAGTGGACGCTCACCACGAGCAACCAACTGACCGTCTACGGCAACAAGTGCCTCGACGTACCGGGCACCGCCGCGGGGACCCGTGCGCGGATCTTGACCTGCAACGGCGGTAGCGGCCAACAGTGGCGGGTCAACGCCGACGGCACGATCACCGGGGTCGGATCGGGGCTCTGCCTGGACGTCAACGGCGCGGGCACCGCCAACGGCACCGCCGTCCAGATCTGGACCTGCACCGGTGGCAGCAATCAGCAGTGGATTCGCGGCTGAGCGGTAGGAGTCCGCACGAGGACCCGTACCCGATTCGCGACGGCCGGCCGCTCAACTGAGCGGCCGGCCGCCGTCCGTGCGGACAGCCGCCGCGCGGACTCCACGTCCGAGGGTCAGGACGTATCGTGTGGTGGCCGCGCCCCCGGTGTCACCCCCGAGGCGGCCGGCAGCCGTCACACGGGGAGGTCTGATGGCGCAGTTTCCCAGCGGCGACTTCGGCGCGGCGACCGAGCGGTTCGTCGCCTCCTGGTCGGCGGGCATCTCCGAGCGGGCCGCCCGGGCGCAGGAATTGTCCGAGCGGGTGGCGGCGCTGTCGGCGACCGCCGACGGTGCGGACGGCGCGGTCCAGGTGACCGTCGCCGCGTCCGGTGCCATGACCGACCTTCGACTCGACGACCGGGTGTTGCGGTGGCGGGCGGACGAGATCGCCGCCGAGGTGCTGGCGGTGATGCGCCGGGCGCAGGGGCGCCTGGCACCGCAGGTGGCGGAGGCCGCGGCGGAGACCGTCGGCGCCGATTCCGCACGTTCGCCCAGCACACCAACCGGCGGGTGGCCGAGTTCCGTTGGCAGCCGGGCCAGGCGGTGTCGCTGACCATCGTCGACCCCGAGTGGGGCGCGCTCGCACAGGACTTCTACGACAACGGTGTGCCGGTCGGCGCGGAGCGGGCGCCGCCGGAGGCCGGTCCGGACTTCATGCGCGCCCTGCTGCAACGCTTCCGGATGAGCTACTACAAGTTCGTGGACGAGAGCGGCTGAGCCGCCGCCGCACCGGTACGACAGCCGCTGCCTGAGCATCGGTACGCTGCACGGCGGCTTCGCGGTCTTCCCCGTACTCTGGCGACCGTCAGCGGGCGGCGGACCATGAGCCATCCGACGAAGTCGTACAGGAGAGGGGCGACCACGGCATGACGGCGGTATCGGGCCAGCGGTCGACTGCGGTGAGTGCCGGGGAGACGGCCGAGGAGGATCTGCGGGCGCTGTTCGGGCAGTCCATCGCCGTTTTCGCGTCGCTCGTGGGGCCGACGCATGTGGTGGAGACGGCGAACCCGGCGTTCTTCGCCACCATCGGTGAGGAACGGGCGCGCACCGGGGTCCCGATCGCCGAGCTGATGCCCGAGTTGGCCGGTCAGGGCTTCGTCGCTCTGCTGGACGAGGTCTACCGCACGGGTGAGCCCTACACCGGTCGGGACGCCCGGGTCGTGCTGGGGACCGGTCCGCACGCGCGGGAGGCGTTCTTCGACTTTACCTACGAGCCACGCCGCGACGCCAGCGGCACCGTGACCGGGATCCGCGTGATCGGTGTGGAGACCACGCAGGTCAAGCACGCCCAGCGGTTGATGGCCGAACACCGCGCCATGCTGGAGCAGATCGCCCGCCAGGCGCCCCTGGCCGAGGTGCTCGACGGAATGGCCCGCTGCATCGAAAACCTGGCGCCGGAGCAGGTGCTCGTCTCCGTGCTGCTCGCCGATCCGGACGGCCGGCATCTGCGCCACGGCGCCGCACCGAGCCTGCCCGAGTTCTACAACCAGGCCATCGACGGGATCGCCACCGGCGAGGGCGTCGGCTCGTGCGGCACCGCCGCGCACCGGCGGGAACCAGTCATCGTCACCGACATCGCCAACGACCCGTTCTGGGACGACTTCCGCGACCTGGCCGAGCGGGCCGGCCTCGCCGCCTGCTGGTCGATGCCGATCCTGGCCCGCGACGGCAGCCTGTTGGGCACCTTCGCCATGTACCACCGCACCCCGCGTGTCCCGCAGGACGCCGATCTCGCTCTGGCCCGGGTCTTCGCCGACACCGCGGCCCTGGCCATCGAACGCCACCACGTCGAGCAGGCGAAGACGGCCGCCGAAGCACGCGCCAAGGCCGCGCATGAGGAGCTGGCCAAGGCGGTACGCGCGGAGCGGCAGCTGCGCGCCGAGGCCGAGCAGCGCGCCACCGCCGCCGCGGAACTCGCCGACCGGATGCGCGCCGCCGCGGCCGCACAGGCCGCCCGACCGCACCCCGAGCACTGCCAGCTCGGCGGCGACCAGGGGTGCGCCGCACCAGCGAAGATCAAGATCGCCGATTCGTGGGGTGATGCGGCGTGGGGCTGCGAGGCCCACGTCGAGGAGGCCATCCTCAACGTGCGGTCGGTGTTCATCGCGAGCGAGGAGCTCGGCGGCCTGGCCGCCTACCTGAACCGCTGACCACCGGGGCACGCCAGCGACGACGCGCGACGCGTTGCGGTCAGGCCGCGACGGCCGCCCGGACGTCATCGTCGGCGGCGCGCAGCCGTACAGCGGCCTCCTCGGCCGTGCAGTGGGCGAGCAGCAGCACGATGGCCGTCTTGGCGTGCCCGTGCGCCGCCGCGAGCGCCCGCGCGGCCGTGTCGAGGTCGGTGTCGGCGGCCTCGGCGACGATCCGGCGTGCCCGGTCGACGAGCTTGGCGTTGGTGGCGTTCATGTCCACCATGAGGTTGCCGTAGACCTTGCCGAGCCGGGCCATCGTGGCGGTCGAGAGCATGTTGCAGACGAGCTTCTCGGCGGTGCCGGCCTTGAGCCGGGTGGAGCCGGTGAGCACCTCGGGGCCGGTGGGCACCTCGATGGCGACGTCGGCGTGCCGGCTGATCACGGCGTCGGTGTTGCAGGCCACGGAGACGGTCGCCGCGCCGCGCGCGCGGGCGTGATCCAACCCGCCGACCACGTACGGGGTACGGCCGCTGGCGGCGAGCCCGACCACCGTGTCGCGGGCGGTCAGGCCGACCGCGTCGAGGTCGGCGACGGCGCGGGTCGGGTCGTCCTCGGCGCCCTCGACGGCGACGCCGAACGCTCGTGCCCCTCCGGCGAGCAGACCGATGACCCGGTCGGGCGTCGTACCGAAGGTGGGTGGGATCTCGACGGCGTCGAGCATGCCGATCCGGCCGCTGGTGCCCGCGCCGAGGTAGATCAGCCGTCCGCCCTGGCGTAGCGACGCCACGATGACGTCGACGGCGGCGGCGATGTCCGGCACGGCCCGACGGACGGCGTCGGCGACCGAGCGGTCCTCGTCGTTCATCGCGAGAAGCAACTCGGTGGGAGACATTCGGTCGAGGTCGCTGGTCTTGTCGTTGCGGGTCTCGGTGCCGAGGGTGCTGAGGTCCATCCGGTGTTCGTTCCTCTCGCTGATGTTCAGCCGCCGAGTGCCACCGGGCGCGTCCTGCTGGGCCAACGCACCCTCTATCAGCAGGCTGAAACCACAGCGTAACCAGCCCGGATGGGCGCTGGCAAAAAGTTTCGCGTTAGTGTGGGCCAACGTCACTTATTGACAACCCGCTGGGTGGGGAGTGAACCGTGCGCCAACTCGACCTTGTCGTGATCGTGCTGTACCTCGTGGTGATCGCCTTCGTCGGACTGCGCCTGTCCGGCAAGCAGAAATCCGCCAAGGACTACTTCGTGGGCGAGGGCCGGCTGCCGTGGTGGACCGTCTCGTTCTCCGTGGTCGCCACCGAGACCAGCGTCCTGACCGTGATCAGCGTGCCGGGTGGCGCCTACAGCGGTCAGGGGTTCGGCAACGTCGAGCTGGCCCTGGGCTACGTCATCGGTCGCGTCGTCGTGGCCACGGTGCTCATCCCGCTCTACAAACGGGGTGGGTTCGTCAGCGCCTACCAGTACCTCGGTGAGCGGTTTGGCCTGAAACTTCAGGGTCTGGCGTCGGTCACGTTCGTCTTCACCCGCCTGCTCGCCGAGGGTGTCCGCCTGTTCGCCTCGGCCATCCCCATCAAGCTGCTCCTCGACGAGTTCGGCCTGCACGTCGGCTACCAGGCCATCATCGTGGTCCTCACGCTCATCACGGTGGTCTACACCTACCTCGGCGGCATCAAGGCGGTCATCTGGACCGACGCCATCCAGATGGGGCTGTACCTGGGCGGGGCGATCCTGGCCATCGCGGTGCTCAGCCACGCCGTCGGCTTCGACGGCTACTCGCAGGCGCTGGACGCCGGCAAGTTCCAGCTCTTCGACACCAACTTCACCCTCGCGCACGTGCTCACCAGCCCGTTCGCCCTGCCGACCGCGATCATCGGTGGTGCCATCTTCGCGATGGCCAGCCACGGGTCGGACCAGCTGATCGTCCAGCGCATCCTGTCCACCCGCACGCTGCGCGACGGGCAGAAGGCGATGATCTCCTCGGGCGTCTTCGTGGTCATCCAGTTCGCCGCGTTCTCCCTGGTCGGCGCGCTGCTGTGGTCGTACAACAAGGGTCAGACCTTCAAGGAACTCGGCCTGGCCAGCAGCGACAACCTCTACCCGAGCTTCATCCTGCACGCCCTGCCGGTCGGCATCTCAGGTCTGCTGGTGGCCGGCATCCTCGGCGCCGCGATGGGTTCGCTGTCGTCGGCGTTGAACTCGATGTCGAACTCCACCGTCGCCGACTTCATCCACAGCTTCTCGCGCAAGGTCCCGTCCGACGACGCGATGCTCCGGCTCGCCCGGGTGATGACCCTGGTCTGGGCGGTGCTGATGGCGATCTTCGCCTGCGCGTTCAGCTCCAGCACCGGAAACGTCTACCTGACCGGTCTGACCATCGCGGGCTACACCTACGGGGCGCTGCTCGGGGCCTTCCTGCTCGGCCGTCTGGTCAAGCGGGCCAACCAGGTCGACGCCTTCATCGCCTTCCTCGTCACCGTGGCGGTGATGACCTACATCGTCCGCTTCGTCAAGATCGATGTGACGACGGCGGGTACCACCACCGCGACCGCCATCGCCGCGCAGTGGCTGGTGCCGATCGGCGTCCTGATCACCCTGGTCGTCGGCGCGGTGTCGAGCCGGTTCCACCCGGCCCCGGAGACGCCGTACGACCATGGACGACGCGACGAGGTCGACGACGACGCCGCGACGGCACCCGCCGGCCGGGCGTGAAGGAGGACGCGATGCGCGTGATCGGCCTGATGTCCGGAACCTCCTACGACGGCATCGAAGCCGCCGCAGCCGAGTTCGACCTGAGCGGCGACAACCTGCGGATGCGACCGCTGGGCCGGCTCAGCCACCCGTACCCCGAGCAGCTGCGCGCCCGGATCGCCGCGGCCCTGCCACCCGCGACGACCACCACCGAGGCGATCTGCGTGCTGGACACCGGCATCGGCCAGACCTTCGCCGAGGCGGGCGTGCGGGCGGTCGCGGAACTGTGCCGCGGCCGGGCCGACCTGGTCGTCTCCCACGGCCAGACCATGCACCACTGGGTCGAGGCGGGTACGGTCCGCGGCACCCTCCAGCTCGGTCAGCCGGCCTGGATCGCGGAGGCCACCGGCCTTCCGGTCGTGGCCGACCTGCGCAGCCGCGACGTCGCCGCCGGTGGCCAGGGCGCACCCCTGGTCGCCCTGTTCGACGCGCTGCTGCTGCGCGGCCTGCCCGGCGTCCCCGCCGCGCTGAACCTGGGCGGCATCGCCAACATCACCGTCGTCGCGCGGGACGCGGATCCCCTCGCGTTCGACACCGGGCCGGCCAACGCGCTCCTCGACGCCGCCGTCCGCCACTTCAGCGGCGGCGTCGAGGAGTACGACCGGGACGGGCGCGGCGCGGCAGCCGGGCAGGTCAACCCGGTCCTGCTGCGGCGGCTGCTCGACGAGCCGTACTACCGGCAGCCCGGCCCGAAGAGCACCGGCAAGGAGCTGTTCCACCTGCCGTACCTGCTCGCCGCCCTCGCCGACGCCCCCACGCCGGAGCCGAACGACGTGCTGGCCACGCTCACCCGGCTGACGGCGGTCACGGTGGCCGACGCCTGCCGCGAGCACGGCGTCACCCGCCTCGTCGTCTCCGGCGGCGGCGCGCACAACCCGACGCTGCTGCGGATGATCAGCGACGAGCTGCCGGACGTCCACCTGACGTCCAGCGACGAGGTGGGTGTCGCGTCCGACGCCAAGGAGGCACTGGCCTTCGCGCTGCTGGGCTACCTGACCGTGCACGGGCTGCCGGGCACCCTGCCCTCGGGCACCGGCGCACGGCACGCCTCGGTGCTCGGCAGCATCACCCCCGGCCGCCAACCGCTGCAGCTGCCGGCGCCGGTCGACACCGCCCCCGAGCGGATGCTGATCGTCGCCGACTGACCACCCCTTCCCGGGAGGATTCGCCCATGAGCACCGTCGTTCCCGTGCCGAGCGCCGCCGGCGTCCGCGCCCGCGAGGTCGCCGAGTTGCTGCGCTCGCGCCTCGACGATCCGACCCGGGCCAGCGCCGAGCTGCCCCGGAGGCTGGCGGCGGCGCACGACGCCTCGCCGTACCTGTTCGAGCCGCAGGCCGTGGTCCGCGCGGCCTCGGCGGCCGAGGTGGGCGCGCTGATGGTCGGCGCCCGGGAGGCCGGCGTGCCGCTGACCCTGCGCGGTGGCGGCACCAGCCTCGCCGGGCAGGCCGGCGGCGCGGGCGTGCTGGTCGACGTGCGCACCGACTGGCGGCACGCCGAGGTGCTCGACGACGGCCGCCGCATCCGGCTCCAGCCGGGCCTGACGATCCGGCAGGCCAACGCCCGGCTGACCCGCTACGGCCGCCGGCTCGGACCGGATCCGGCCAGCGAGTCCGCCTGCACGGTGGGCGGCATGGTGGCCAACAACTCCAGCGGGATGACCTGCGGCACCACCGACAACGCGTACCGCACCATGGAGTCGCTGCGCTTCGTCCTCCCGTCCGGCACCGTCGTCGACTCCGCCGCGCGCGACGCCGACGACCGGCTGCGCGCCGCCGAGCCCGAGCTGCACGCCGGGCTGCTGCGCCTGCGCGACCGGGTGCGCGCGACGCCGGGGTCGCGGGCCACGATCGAGCGGCTGTTCGCCATGAAGAACACCATGGGGTACGGACTGAACTCGCTGCTCGACCACGACAGCCCGGTCGAGATGCTGGCCCACCTGATGATCGGCAGCGAGGGCACGCTCGGCTTCGTGGCCGAGGCCGTCTTCCGGACCGTCGAGATCCACCGACATGCCGCCACCGGCCTGCTGATCCTGCCCGGTCTCAGCGCCGCCACCGACGCGCTGCCCGCCCTGCTCGCCGCCGGCGCGCGTACCGCCGAACTGCTCGACGCCGCCGCGCTGCGGGTCAGCCAGCGTGACCCCGACGCGAGCCCGGCCCTGCGCGGGCTGACGGTCGTCGGGCACGCCGCGCTGCTGGTGGAGTTCGCCGAGGACACCGCGGAGCGGCTGGCCGCGACGCTGGCCGACGCCCAGCCCGTGCTCGACCGGCTGCCCGCCGTCACCGGCACCGAGCTGACCCACGACCCGCGCGAGCGGGCCAAGCTCTGGCACCTGCGCAAGGGCCTCTACACGGCGGTCGCCGGCGCCCGCCCGCCCGGCACCACGGCCCTGCTGGAGGACGTCGCCGTGCCGATGCCGCGCCTCACCGGCACCTGCGACGGGCTGATCCGCCTGTTCGAGCGGCACGGCTACCCCGACGCGGTGATCTTCGGACATGCCCGCGACGGCAACCTGCACTTCATGCTGACCCAGTCCTTCGACACACCGGCCGAGATCGACCGCTACGCCCGGTTCACTGACGACATGGTCGACCTCGTGCTCGCCGAGGGGGGAACACTCAAGGCCGAGCACGGCACCGGTCGCGCCATGGCGCCCTTCGTCCGGCGACAGTACGGCGACGAGCTGTACGACGTGATGCGCGAGCTGAAGCGGTTGTGCGACCCGGGCGGCCTGCTCAACCCCGGCGTGCTGCTCAACGACGACCCGACGGTGCACCTGCGGCAGCTCAAGGCCGTCCCGACAGTCGATGAGGAGCTGGACGCCTGCGTGGAGTGTGGCTACTGCGAACCGGTCTGCCCCACCGCCGACGTCACCACCACGCCCCGACAGCGCATCGTCCTGCAACGGCAGATCGCCCTCGCCGCGGCCGCCGGGGACGAGGAACGCCGCCGGGAGCTGACCGCCGACTACGACTACGCCGCGGTGGACAGCTGCGCCGCCGACAGCCTCTGCGTCACCGCCTGCCCGGTCGGCATCGACACCGGCGCGGCGATGAAGCGGCTGCGCGCGGAGCGGCACAGCCCACTCGCCCAGCGCACCGCCCGCGGTGTCGCCCGGCACTGGAAGGGCGCCGTGGCCGGCGTCCGGGTCGGGCTGAACGCCGCACACGCCGTGCCGACACCGCTGACCCGCGCCGCCACCGGGGTGATCCGTGCACTCGGCGCCACCGAACTCGTACCACAGTGGAGCGCCGACATGCCGCGCGCCGGCGGGCCCCGCCCCGAGCCACGCAGCGCGCCGGACGCACGGGCGGTGTTCTTCGCGGCGTGCATCGGCAGCGTCTTCGCACCGGAGGACGGCCCGTCCGGCGGCTCGGCGGCGGCGTTCCTGCGCCTGTGCGAGCTGGCGCGGGTGCCGGTGGTCGTGCCGGCCGAGACGGCGGGGCTGTGCTGCGGGACGCCCTGGCAGTCCAAGGGCTACCCCGCCGGCCACCGCGAGATGGCCGAGCGGACCCTGGCCGCGCTGTGGACGGCCAGCGACCAGGGCCGCCTGCCCATCGTGTGCGACGCGTCGTCCTGCACCCACGGGCTGACCCAGCTGACCGCCGCGCTGGCCGAAAAAGACCGGGCACGGTACGCCGCTCTGCGCTTCGTCGACAGCGTCACCTTCACCGCCGAACACCTCCTGCCGGCGCTGCCCGAACCCCGGCGGCTGGGCTCGCTGGCCCTGCACCCCACGTGCTCCACCGTGCACCTCGGCGGCATCGACGACCTGCACACCGTGGCCCGGGCGGTCGCCGACACCGTGACCGTGCCGGACAGCTGGGGATGCTGCGCGTTCGCCGGAGACCGGGGGCTGCTGCATCCGGAGGTCACCAGCGGCGCCACCGCCGCGCAGGCCGCCGAGGTCAACCAACGCGACCACGACGCGTACGCCTCCTGCAACCGCACCTGCGAGATGGGCATGAGCCGGGCCACCGGGCAGTCGTACCGGCACGTGCTCCAGGTGCTCGTCGAGGCGATCGAGCCGCCGGCCTAGCCCGTCACTGCTGCTCAGCCCGCTGCCGTCCCAGAGCGTTCAGTTCGGCAGCCCGCGCCTTTTGGATCCGGCCGGCGAGGGTCTTCACCTCCGGGCTGCCTCCGGCGGTCTGTTCGCCCCGGCACAGCACGACGGTCTGCGCGAGGTGCGCCCGGATCAGACCGACGGCCCGGGACCGCACCTCGGCCTCGGGAGCGGCGCGCAGCTCGGCGAGAGCGGCCTCGGTGACCATGCCGGGCATCTGATGCCCCGCATGGATGTTCTGTTCCGGCATGTTGCCGGCGGCCAGCAGCCTGCGCAGTTCCACCGACTCGGCCCGGTGCGCCGCCCGGATGTCGCCGAGGACGGCGCGCAGCGCAGGGTCGGCGGCCGACGGACGATCGTCGAGGGCGTCGATCAACGCGAGCGCACCCTCGTTCATCGGGAGCAGCAGCTGGATGAAGGCGTCATCGGTGCCGTTGAGCAGTACCGGCGGAGTCGGCGCGGGAGCGGCTGACGCGGGCGCGGCGGTCCGGTCGGTGCGGCCCGCATCCCGGGTCAGACCGACGGCCAGCGTCGTCGCGGCCAGCGTCGCGACGACGCCGACGATCCGCCCGGCCCGCCCGGCCCGCCCGGACAGCCTGTTCAACGCGCGGCCTGGAACGCGCGGCCGATCGCTGTCGCCGTGGTGCCGTCGCTGAACAACCCGGACCGGTCCTTGTCGGTGGCGGGGAGGCCGAACCAGGCGTATCGCTGCACGTAGGAGAGTTGGCCGAGCATGCCGGCAGCCGCGGTGAGGAAGGCCGCCTGCTGCTCCTGGCTCGGAAACTGTTGACGCCCGCCGTCGTAGCGGATCAGAGCGAACTCGGTCAGCCAGATCGGCTTCTGGTACCGCTGGTGGACGGCCTGCAGGTACTGCCGGAGCTGGTTCACCGCCGCCGCGGTCGTGAAGTCGGCGCCGTACCAGTGCAGGGTGATGAAGTCCACCCGGTGACCTCGAGCCTCGGCGCCGGTCATGAACCGGTCCAGCCAACCCTGCGGGTCCGGGCCGCCCCAGGCGACCGCCGGGCTGCCCAGCCTGCTGCCCGTCGCCATCAGTTGCGGCCACAGGTCCAGGGCCTGCTCGACTGTCATGTTCGCCTGTTCGGGCAGGTCCGGCTCGTTGAAGGTGAGCAGGTACGGCCCGGCGGCTCTGGCCCGGGCCAGCTCCGCGGCGGTGACGTTCTCCGCGCTGCGGATCATGGGTACGAACGTCGCGCCGCGCGGAGTGCTGATCCCCGGGTGCTGGGTGCCCCAGGTGTAGTACCAGCCGGCCTTCGAGCTGGCCAACGCCTGGCTCGCTCCGGCGAAGTTCCACACCCCGACGCCCTTGCGCGCGGAGCTGACCGCCGCCGGTGCGACCGGGGCCTTCGACGTGGGGCGCGCGCTCGGTGACGGCGCGCTGCTCGGGGAGGCGGACGCGGAGGCGACGGTGGTGGGCGCCGCGGGCGGCGGGACGGCCCAGGAGGGCCCGGCGGCCGGATCGTCCGGCAGCACCACCACCACCGTGGTGATCGCGAGGACCGCGGCAACCACTCCGGCGGCCAGGTAAGGAACCACACCACGGGGCGCGTGCACCGCAAGCTCGGCGACGCCCGGGGGATGCGGTCCGACGGCCGGCGCGGCGGCCGGGGGCACGGTCGCGCTCGGGACGTGGGCGCTGAGGCCGGCCGGCAGTGGCAGCATCGGCATCCCGGCGAGCAGCCTGTCGATCGGCAGGAACGTGGTGCCCAGGTGCCCGCAGAACGCGCAGTCACGGATGTGTCGGGCCAGCCGCTTGCGCCACAGCGGGCTGGGAGTGCCGTCCCACTCGGCCGCCACCGCGCGCAGGTCCGGGCAGCCAGGGCGGGCACGCAGGGCGCGGACGACGCCCCGGGCGCTCTGGATCTGCTCCTTCATCCGGTGGATGCGCACCGCGACGTGTCCCGGTGACAGACTCGCGGCCTCGGCGATCTCGGCACGCGTCAGCTCGCCGGTCTCCTCCAGCCACCAGAGCGAGAGCAGTTCCTGGTCGTCCGGGTCGAGCCAGCGGGTCGCTTCGGCGACCTCACGTCGTTGGTCGGTGAGGCCGAGCCGGAGGATCGTCATCCCGGCGAAGTCGGAGGCGGGGTCGGGCACGTTGTGGATCGCGTCGAGCCCGGCGTCCCGGTTGAGGGCGATGCGGCGACGCTGGTCCCAGTCGCGCACCTGACGGATGGTGATCGCCACGAGCCAGGACCGGTACGCCGCCGGGTCGTTGAGCGCGGGCAGGTGCCGGATCACCCGTACCAACGTCTCCTGGACCACGTCGTCGACGTCGGCGTGGCCGCGGAGCGCACGCCCGACGATGTTGTAGACCAGCGGAAGCGAGGCCGCCACGACGTCGTCGAGAGCGCGCCGGTCGCCCTGTCGAGCCGCGACGACCAGCCCGGGATCGGGTGCTGCCCGACCGGCTGACGACATGGGTCCCACTCCTCCTGCGCTCGGTCCGGTCGGCGCGCGTGCGCGCTGACCGCCTCGTGATCGGAGACGAGCGGCGGCGGGTCAGATTACGGTTTTCTCCTCCGGTCGGCCGGGCCGGTCGGCCGGCGCGCCGGACTCGGCCTCGGCCGCGAAGGGGGTACGCAGGCGGGTCATGGACGCGGCACTGACGTCCGCGGCCGGACTGCGCTCGTCGTCGACGACCCTGCCCCCCTCGATGGTGAAGGGGTTGCGGGCGGAGGTCATATCGGGCACGAGGTGCTCCAAAAGATGTGCACGGCAGCGCTCGACTCAGTCATCGGCAGCTTCGAAGCCGTGGGAGGCGGAGGGGCGGGCCCGGCGATGGGCCATCGGTGCCCGCACCCACAGCCTAGCGGCCGGGGACGACCGGCGTGTGCTGGACCAACGCCACCGGCGGATGACCAGCGGTTTCCGCCTCAGCCGAGGCGGGGACGTGAACTGTCCGACTCACCCTGCCGGGTCGAGCCGGCACGGCTACGGTCGAAATTGCGGAAGCCGTCCCCCGACCAGGGTTCGGTGTGGTGCGAACGGACAGGACAGCCATGACGGTTCAGATCGATCTCGCCGGCAGGACCGCGCTGGTGACGGGCTCGACCCAGGGAATCGGCGCCGCCATCACGGTCGGGCTCGCCCGCGCGGGGGCCCGGGTGGCCGTGAACGGCCGTACCGCCGCCTCGGTCGAGCGCGCGGCCACGGCGCTGCGCGGCGAGGTCCCCGGCGCCGAGGTCGTCGAGGTGGACGCCGACGTGTCGACCGACGACGGTACGGCCCGCGCGCTCGACCTCCTGCCCAGCGTCGACATCCTGGTCAACAATCTCGGCGTCTTCGGCCCCACTCCGGCGCTGGAGATCTCGGACGAGGAGTGGCGTCGCTACTTCGAGGTGAACGTGCTGGCCGGCGTCCGGCTGACCCGCGCCTACCTGCCCGGGATGATGGAACGCGACTGGGGGCGGGTGCAGTACATCGCCAGTGACTCGGCGGTCGCCATCCCCGCCGAGATGATCCACTATGGCGTCTCGAAGACGGCTCTGCTCGGCGTCTCGCGCGGGTTCGCGAAGGCCGCCGCCGGCACCGGCGTGACAGTCAACTCGGTGCTGGCCGGGCCGACCCACACCGGGGGCGTGGAGGACTTCGTGGCCGAACTCGTCGGCGACAGCCTGCCGTGGGACGAGGCGCAGCGGGAGTTCATGCGGCTGCACCGGCCGCAGTCGCTGCTCCAGCGGCTCATCGAGCCCGAGGAGATCGCCAACATGGTCGTCTACCTCGCCTCTCCGCTCGCCTCCGCGACGACGGGCGCGGCGGTCCGGGTCGACGGCGGCTACGTGGACGCGATCGTCCCGTAACGGCCGGCTCAGAGCTGGACGACGTGGCCGACCCGAGGCGGCGTACGACCGGCGAGGACGTCGAGCCACGCGTGTCGCAGCGCCTCGGGACCGTTGCCGACCCGCACGTCGAGCCACCCGCTCACCGCCGGGACGAACCGCTGCCAGGCGTCGGTGAACCGCCTGTCGAGCCCGTCGCGGCCCCAGTCCCGGCTGCGCTTGCGCATCTGCACCGGCGCGAAGAAGACCTCCCCGGCGGCGTCCGCGTTCGGCGTCTGGTTGGTGAGCCCGACCGCGATGTCCCGGACGAGCCGGTCGCCGAGGTGAGCGCGCAGCGCGGTCCGGGTCGCGGGGGCTCCGGACAGGTCGAGGTACACGGTGGCGACCGCGTCGAGGGCGTCGATGTCGTCGTACGCGACGACGTCGTCATAGCAGCCGAGTGACCGTGTGAACGCGACGTTGCCGGGCGAGGTGAGCCCGACCAGTCGCGGGCCGCGACCGTGCAGTTCGGACGCGGCAGCGTACGCGGTCTTGCTCGACGCCGACGACAGAACGATCGACCGCGCGCCGTAGAAGTCGTTGTCGACGACCTGGTCGGCCAACATGAACGAGGTGAAGAACAGCGGCCGGAAGAGGATCAGCAGGTCCTCCTGCCCGGCCTGGTAGACCGGGTCTGAAGTGGTCGACCGGTACGCGTTGTACGGCGAGGGCAGCTCGGCCCGGTGCGGGCTCGCGTCGCGGAACCCGGACGCGTCGACCCGGTCCGGCCGGACCACCAGGTGGCCGGCGGGCGGCAGGTAACCGTAGACCCGTTGGCCGACCTCGACCCCGGCAACCGTCGAGGCGAGCACGTCGGCGAAGCCCCACAGCGGCGGAAGCCCCCACTGCGGCCCGAGCCCGCGGGGGCCGGGCGGAAAGAACTCCCAGTAGCGCATCGCGTCGCCGAGCACCGCGTAGGTCACGTTGTTGGCGGTGAGGCCGACGCGGTCGACGCGCAGCAGCGCCGCGCCGTCGGGCAGCGCGGGCGCCTCGGCGTCGGCGAGCGTGGTCTGGCGGAGGTCGGCACGGGCCACGGCGAAGGTCCACGAGTCAGCCATGGTGTGACGCTAGACAGCCCCGAATTCTAAAGACAAGTGCACTGGGAGTGCAAAATCCCACTCGGCGGTCAGGGCTGGGGCGCGGTGACGTGCCGCAGGTGCCCCAACGGCAGGTGCGGGGGCTGCCACTCCAGGAACAGGGCCGTGGCGTCGTCGTCGAGCTGCTCGTCCTGGTACGCGAGGACGGCGCGCACCAGGCGGCGCATCGTCTCCGGGCTGGGCAGCCCGTCGTTGAGGGCACGGTTGACGAAGTCGACGAGCCGGTCTAGCCCGAACCGCTCCCCGTCGATGCTCTTCGCGTCGGTGATGCCGTCGGTGTAGGCGAGGATGCGGTCGCCGGGGTGCAGCTCCTCCTCGTACACCTGGGGTCGTGCCTGCGACAGGTGACCCAGGCCGAGCGGCAGCGCGGTCGGCCCCGGCAGCTCCCGGATGGCCTTGCCGTCGCGCAGCAGCATGGCGCCGGGGTGCCCCGCGTTGATGATCCGGAGCCGACCGGTGCGCCGGTCCAGTTCGGCGAGCAGCGCGGTGGCGAAGTAGCTGGGGTGCTCGGAGCGCACCCACCGGTCGATGCTGATGGCCGTGTCGACGAGGTCGAGGCCGGACCGGCGGGCGTTGCGGTACGCGCTGACCGCCAGCGAGGCCAGGGTGCTCGCCTTGATGCCGTGCCCGCAGGTGTCGAAGAGCCCGAGGCTGAGCACGTCGCCGTTCAGCGCGTAGTCGAAGATGTCGCCGCCGACGTCGTAGCACGGTTCGAGGATCGCGGTGACCACCAGGTCGTCGGTCGCGAAGGTCAGCGGCGGCAGCAGCCCCCACACGATCTCGGCGGCGACCTGCATCGGCAGGCGTCGCCGCATCCGCTCGACGACATCGCCGTAGAGCCGGCGGTTCACCAGGACCTGGGCGACGTTGACCGCCAACTCCCAGGCCGGCCCGTCCAGCGCCGTGTCGGCGGCGGCCGGCGACACGACCTCCAGCACACCCAGCCGCTCGCAGCCGAGCAGCAGCGGCACCCAGAGCCGATCCGGGTTGTCGGCGGCACGCTGCACCTCGAGGGTGGTGAACGCCCGACCGGCCAGGGTCGTGTCGATCGTCAGCTCGTCCCGGGCGAGGCCGGCGCCCAGCAGGGGCACGAGACAGGACTGGTTGTAGTCGGCCAGATAGATCACGATCTCGGTGGCACCGATTGCCGGCGCGGCCCGGGTGACCAGAAGCGCCAACTCGTCCGGCCCGCCCCGGGGTGCGTTGAGCTGCAACCAACGCGCCGCGTCGCCGGCGTCGACCAAGCTCCACCTCCCGTGTCCTGACCACCGTAGAAGCCCGGCGGCGAACTGCCAACGTGCGGAGCCCGTACGAGACGAGGGACTCCCTGCAGCCGCCCGGCCCGGTGCGCCACCGAGAGGCGAATGCCGGTCAGCTGCGGCCATATTGAGCGTTAAGGGAATTTTGAGGCATTAGATGTGCAAAAGTTCAATACGTCCCATCTGCGGTTCGGAGTGCGGCTGTCAACCGCCGACTCGGCCGGCGTCCGGTGAGACGCATTCGTGAAAGGGCATATCGTGACAACCACACTATTGCGCCGACCTCGACGCGCGGTCATGTCCGCGTTGACGGCCGTCGCCGCCGGCGGAGCGGCAGTCGCCGTCCTCATCTTCAGCGGCACCGGCGCGAGCGCGGCCGAGGCGCCGGTCAACCTCGGAACGGCGGCGAACTTCTCCGTGCTGGCGGGCTCGACGGCCACCAACACCGGGCCGAGCTTCCTGGCGCAGAGCCTCGGCGTCAGCCCCGGCAACACCGCACCCGGCTTTCCGCCCGGCATCGTCGGCGGGGAGATCCACCTCGGCGACGCCGTGGCACTGCAGGCCAAGAACGATCTGACCACCGCGTACAACGACGCCGCCGGCCGGACGCCGTTCACCAACCTGCCCGCCGAGCTGGGCGGCACCACACTGACTCCGGGCGTCTACCGGATCGGCGCCGCACAGCTGACCGGGACGTTGACGCTCAACAGTCAGAACGACCCGGCGGCGGTGTTCATCTTCCAGATCGACTCCACCCTCATCACCGCCTCGAACAGCAGCGTGGTGTTCATCAACGGCGCCTCGCCCTGCAACGTCTACTGGCAGGTGGGCAGCTCGGCCACGATCGGCACCGGCACCCGCTTCATGGGCAACATCCTGGCCCAGACCTCGATCACCATGAACACCGGCGCCACCCTCCAGGGCCGCGCCCTGGCACAGACCGGGGCGGTCACCCTCGACACCAACACCATCAACGCACCCGTCTGCCTTCAGCCGACGGGAACCCCCACGTCGACCCCGACCGGGACACCGACCGGCACGCCCACCAGCACCCCGACCGGGACGCCAACCGGCACGCCAACCGGGACCCCGACCGGCACGCCGACCGGCACCCCGACCGGGCAGCCCACCGGGACACCGACCGGGCAGCCCACGGGCACCCCGACCGGCCAGCCAACGCTGGTCCCCACCCGCACCGAGTTGCCCGTCACCGGCGGTAGGGGCGGCGGCGGCCTGCTGCCCGCCCTGACCGCGGTCGGCAGCATCGCCGTCGCCAGCGGCGCAGCCCTGCTGCTCCTTCTGCGCCGACGCCGACAGCTCGAGTCCTGAACAGGTGCCCCGGCGGCCGGTTGACCGGCCGCCGGGGCCACCCCCCAGGCGCACCATTGCAGCGCGTCTAGCTGCCCAATCTCATACTTTCGGCTAGTCATTGCTCGCACTTTCAGGTAACGTGCACACCGCACCTGAAACGACATGACGCGGCGGCGAGGCCCGTGGTTGTGGTCCTGTCGACAGCGCATCGGATTCTCTCCGGTCGTCCTGGTCGACGGGCAGACACGGAGAGGACCAGCCCATGCTCACGACTGTCGAACCCACGGTCGGCACCGCTGTCAGCCGACGGAACGCCGCCGGCACGGACGAACTGATCGTCGAGCTGGCCACCACCGCGGCCGACGACCCGCGCCGACCGGCCCTGCGGGACCGCGCCATCGAGGCGTGGTTGCCGCTCGCCCGCCATCTGGCCCGGCGCTACTCGGGTCGCGGCGCCCCCGACGAGGACCTGACGCAGACCGCGATGGTCGGCCTCATCAAGGCCGTCGACCACTTCGACGCGACCCGGGGCGTCGACTTCAGCGGGTACGCCATCCCGACCATCGTCGGCGAGATCAAGCGATACTTCCGGGATCGCACCTGGTCGGTGCGGGTGCCGCGCCGCCTTCAGGAACTCCGGCTCTCGATCAGCGCCGCCAACAGCACGCTGACGCACACCCTGGGCCGCTCGCCGACGGTTGCCGACATCGCGAGCTACCTCGACGTCTCCGAGGAGACCGTGCTGGAAGGGCTGGAGGGAGCCCGGGCGTACCGGGCGACCTCACTGTCCACACCCACCGGCATCGACGGAAGCATGGAACTCGGCGACACCCTCGGGGAGCGGGACCACGAGTTCGACCTCGTCGACCTCCGCGTCGCCCTCGGCCCGGCGCTCGCCACGCTGCCCGAACGCGAACGCCGGATCCTCAGCCTGCGGTTCCACGGCAACCTGACCCAGGCCCAGATCGCCGAGCAGATCGGCGTCTCCCAGATGCACGTCTCCCGGCTGATCACGCGATCGTTGGCCACGCTGCGCGGCCACCTCTCCGAGGACTTCGCCTGATTCCACCCGACCGCCGCAGCGGATCACCTCGACCCGCCCGGGCCAGGGCGACCGGCCCGAGCGGCACCGCCCCTACGAGGCCGGCGCGTCGGCCAGGTCGGCGGGGTCGAGATTCAGGGTGGCGAGCAGCCCGGAGTGCTTGGCCGGGTCGACCCGCTCCGGCAGCTCACGCTCGACCCAGTCGGCCCTGGCCTGCTGACCCCGATCGCGTAGCGCGCTGACGATCCGGTGCCTGGCGATCCTCATCTGGTGCTCCCCTGATTGAGCCGCCCGAATTACGGGTGGACGGCGGTGCGAAAGCGCGGGTGGGATGCCGAGCGCTGTGCGGTGAAATCCGAACGGCGGGGACGTGGCTGGCGACAACGGCCAGCACGCCGCGGCGACGGGTGACGGCGATCGGTAATGCCCTGGCGGGCTGGTGGCGGCGACATCCTGCGGCCACCGGGGGCCCCGGGCGACATACCCAGCCTACGCCCCGGCCAGTGCGGCTGCACGCGCACGGCATCCGGGCCCCGGCACGCTGGCTGGTCAGGGCTCCAGCACGACCTTGCCCGGCCGGCTGCGGGCCTCGGCGAAGACCAGCGCGGCGGAGACCTCGGTGAGCGGGTAACGGGCGGCGATCTGCGGCACGATCACGCCCTGGCGGAGCAGGTCGAGCACGATGCCGAGGTCGGTACGCAGCCGACGCCGGAACGCGGCGGCGCGGGTGCGGCGGCCGGACCAGAAGTTGTAGAACCCGACCCGGTGACCGTTCGGCAGGGCGTTCCAGGTGTAGAGGCGGGCCAGCAGCTTCACGAAGACCCAGACGATCGAGCGGGCGGAGCCCAGGGCGGAGGCGTTGCCGTAGACGACCAGCTTGCCGCCGGGGGCGAGCAGCCGGTACGACGTGCGTACGCCCGGGCCGGCGACCGGGTCGAAGACGGCGTCGACGCCGCCGGGAGAAAGCGCGCGGACCCGCGCGGCCAGGTCGGGGTCGCGGTAGTCCAGCGGTTCGACGCCGAGTTCCCGCAGCGCCGCGTGGTGTCGCGGGGCGGCGGTGCCGATGACCCGCAGCCCGAGGTGGCGTCCGAGTTGAACGAGCACGGTCCCGACGCCGCCGTTCGCGCCGTGCACGAGGATCGTCTGACCGGCCCGCAGGCGGGCGCCGTGCAGCATCTGCCAGGCGGTCACCCCGTTGACGACGACGGTCTCGGCCGCGGCCGGGTCCAGGCCCGGCGGGACCGGGGTGAGGTCGTCGACGCTCACCACTGCGTGCGTGGTCCAGGCGCCGGTCTTGGTGACCGCTGCGACCCGGGTGCCGACCAGCGAGCCGTCGCCTCCCGGTCCCACCGCCCGGACGGTGCCGACGAGATCGTAGCCGGGCACGAACGGGAAGGCCGGCTGGCCGGGGTAGAGGTCGCGGCGCATGCTCTGCTCGGCGTACGAGATGCCGGTGGCCTCGACCTCGACGAGCGCCTGGCCCGCGGCGGGAACGGGCATGGCGCGTCGGTTGACCTGGAGCCCGTCCGGCTCCACCACGCCGGGCAGCACCACTTCGGTGATCATCTCGTCGGTTGTCATCGCGTTCTCCCTGTTTGTAAGTGTGCACTCACACACATGTTGGGTGGAAAAAGTGGGCCGCCAGGAAGCGGCCCGGTGGTGCGGTCGTCGGGATCAGGGGTGGCGGATGCCTGCGGTCAGCGCACGAGCCCACGGCTCGGGCACCTGCTCCAGGCCGGCGGTCACGATCAGGTGGCAGAGCTGGCCGTACGCGAAGAACTGCTGGACCTGCGCGTCGCTGGCGCCGGACCGACTCCCCACGAAGGTGGCGACCTGCCGGTAGCCGGCGCGCACCGCCTCGGCGATCTCGGGGACGTCCGTGACGGCCTGCGCCTGCACCTGAAACAGTCCGGGACAACCTCCAACACCTCGGTCTGGACGTCCTCGACGTGGTCAACCTGCGGGTGGGCGTGGCGGAGGGCACCGGCGACGATCCCCTGTCCGAGCAGTTCGGCGCCCTCGCCGAGTTGCGGCAGGAGGGGCTGATCCGGCACCTCGGGCTCAGCAACGTCACGCTCGACCAGCTCACCGAGGCCCAGGCCATCGCCCCGGTGGTCACGGTGCAGAACCTCTACAACCTCGCCAACCGGCAGGACGACGCCCTGGTGGACCGGTGCGCGGCGGAGAACATCGCGTTCGCGGCGTTCTTCCCGCTCGGCGGATTCACGCCGTTGCAGTCCGACATCCTCAACGCCGTGGGCGCCTCGCCACAGCAGGTCGCCCTGGCCTGGCTGCTGCAGCGCTCCCCCACCACCGTGCTGATTCCGGGCACGTCGACGCTGGCACACCTGCGGGAGAACCTCGCCGCGGCCGATCTGACGCTGCCGGCCGACGCGATCGCGGAACTCGACACCATCGGCGGGTGACGCCGGACGCGGACCGTCGTGCGGCGGTCCGCGTCACCCGCCCGCCTCGCTCAGGCCCGCCCCCGCCGCCCGGTCCAGATGAGTGAGGAACCGCCGCACCGCCGGTGGTCGGCTCCGCCCGGCGACTGTCGCGGCGAAGATCCGCCGGACGGAGGCGTCGTCGGGGTGCAGGCGGAGCAGGGTCAGGTCGGATGGAGCGGCGCGTACGGCCAGGGCCGGCACCAGCGCGACGCCGAGACCGGCCGCGACACAACCCAGCTTGCCGGTCCACTCGGCCGCGACAATGTCGATCCGCGGGCGAAAACCCGCCGGCAGGGTCGCTCGCAGCAGAGTCTCCTCGGCGGTCGCCGAGCCGGCGATGAACGACTCGTCGGCCAGGTCGCGCAGGCGGATGGTCCGCCGGTGGGCGAGCCGATGCGCCCGCGGTACGGCCACCAGAAGCGTCTCGTCGACGAGGTGGTGCAGGTCGAACTGGTCGCGGTCGAGCGGCTGGTCCGACGCGGCGCTCACCACGGCGACGTCGGCTTCACCGTCGACCAAACGCTCCAGCAGCTTCGGCGTGAGCCCTACGACAAGCGACAGGGCCACCTCGGGATGGTCGGACTTGAAGCTGGCCAGAGCACGTGGCACAAGCGCGGCGACCGCCGTGGGGAACGCGCCGACCCGCAACCGCCCGGCGGACAGGTCGCGCAGCGCCGCCAGGTCCCGCCGGGCGGTGTCCAGCCGGTCGAGCACCGCCTCGGCGTGGCCGAGCAGGCAACGGCCCTGCTCGGTCAGGGCGACACCGCGCGGCAGCCGGTCCAGCAACGGCGACCCGGTCTCGGCTTCCAGCGCGGCGATCTGTCGGGACACCGCCGACTGGGTGTAGCGCAGGCTGCGGGCCGCAGCCGTGATGGAGCCGTGCTCGGCGACGGCACGAAAGACCTGGAGCGCGTTCAGCTGCATCGTGACATGCTCCCGCAGCATGGCAGCGATGCATAAGAGTCGTTGGTGGCATGGCTTCCCGTCCCCTAGCCTTGCCGACATGTTCGAGATCGCTCTGTTGGGTACGGGCACGATGGGCACCGCGATCGGCCGTCGACTGCTGGCCACCGGGCATCGGCTCACCGTCTGGAATCGCACGTCCGAACGCACGGTGCCGCTCGTCGACGCCGGAGCGCGAGTCGCCGGCAGCCCAGCCGAGGCGGTCCGCGACGCCGACGTGGTGATCACCATGCTCACCGACGCGGTCGCCGTTCGGCACACGTTGGTCGACTCGGGTGCGGCACTGGCGCTGCGGCCGGGCACCCCCGTGATCGAGATGTCCACCATCGGTCCCCGGGCCGTGGCCGAACTGGCCACGCTGCTGCCGGCGGGAGTACCACTGGTCGACGCCCCGGTCGCCGGCAGTGCCGGCGCTGCCGAGACGGGCCAGCTCGTGGTGTTGGCCGGCGGGGAGAAGACGATCGTCGACCGGGTCGCCCCGCTGCTGGAGACGCTGGGTACGGTCCGCCGCTGCGGCGACTCCGGTCGGGGCGCCGCGTTGAAGCTGGTGCTCAACACCGCGCTGATCACCGCGGTCACCGCGGTCGCGGACGCCCTCGCCGTCGCGGACGCCGTCGGCGTCGACCGACGTACCGCGATCGATGCACTTGGCACCGGGCCGCTCGGCGGCGCGATCGCCCGGGCGACCACCACGGACGCCGCGTTCGCCGCCGCCCTGGCCGCCAAGGACGCCCGGCTCGCCCTCGACGTGCTCGGCGACGCGCCGGCGCCCCTGCTGCGCGCCGCCGCGTCGGCGTTGGCGGCCGCGCCCCATCCCGAGGGCGACATCGCCCGTCTCGCTGACAGCGCCGAACCCGAGAAGCAGAAGTGAACCTGACCCTGGACAATCCGACGACCGTCGCCGCGCCGTTCGGCGACCGGTTCGCGCACGTCGCCCGCCTCGACCTGCCAGGGGGCGCGTTGCTGATGCTCTCCGGTCAGGTTGGTGTGGACGACGCCGGCGCGGTGGTCGCACCCGGCGACGTGCGAACGCAGTCAGAACGGATCTTCGAGTTGATCGGAGCGCTGCTCGCGGCGCACGGCGCCACCTTCGCCGACGTGCTGCACGTCCGGACGTTCCTGACCGACCTCGGCGACCTGGCCGGCTATGCCGACGTCCGCAACCGCCACTTCGGGCAGACCAGGCCCGCCAGCACCACAGTCGAGGTGAGCCGGCTCTTTCTCGACGGCGCGGTGCTGGAGGTCGAGGTCACCGCGGCCGTGACCACGGGTTGACCGCGATCGGCTGATTTCAATGGTGATCGGCGCAGTCGGCGCTCCGGCCTCAGTGCTGGTGGGGGCGGTGCTGGCTTGCTTTTGCAGAAGTCAGCAGTGCCCCAGTGAATCACCTGGCTAGCTTCGGCGCAAGCCAGGTAGACTGGGCGGCATGGAGGACCTACGGGACAACCGCGAATCCTGGTCGATGGAGAACTGCTCCGTCGCCCGGGCGATGGACATCGTGGGCAGCCGTTCGACGATCCTGATCATGCGCGAGGCGCTGCTCGGCACGCGCCGTTTCGACGACTTCGTCCGCCGGGTCGGAATCGGCGAGCCCGCCATGGCGGCCCGCCTCAAGGAGATGGTCGCCGCCGGGCTGCTCGAACGGATCCCGTACCGGGAGCCGGGACAGCGCACCCGCCACGAGTACCACCTCACCCGCAAGGGTCACGAACTGCTGCCGGTCATCACCGCGCTGCGCAACTGGGGCGACACCTGGAGCGCCGACGAAGCCGGCCCTGGCATCCTCGCCACCCACCACGACTGCGGCGAACCGGTCCGTGCGGTGCTCCGTTGCGCAGCCGGGCACGACATCGAGAGCGGCGACATCGACATCACCGCCGGGCCAGGGCTGATCCGCCGCGACTGACGCCCCCGGCCAGGCGACCGACACCTGGGGGCCGGCGACGTGCCGGTCAGTCGACCCGCTGGGCCAGCACCTGCCCCGGCCAGGCTCCCGCGCGGAAGGTCTCGGTGCGGGTGAACCCGTGGCGTTCGTAGAAGGCCACCAACTCGCCGCCGCCGCCCGCCCAGCAGTCGACCCGGAGCAACCGCACGCCGGCGCGCCGGGTTTCCTGCACGGCGTGCGCCAGCAGGGCCGAACCGAGGTGTCGACCGGCGAATCGTCGGTCGGAGACCAGGAGCCGGCAGTACCGCTCGGGCTCTTCCGCGGGACTGACCGGTGTCTGCGGATGAGGCCCGGAGTCCAACACCAGGGTGCCGGCTGGCGTTCCGTCCAGTTCCGCGATGTACGGAAGGTTCTCGGTCAGGTATCGATCGACCAGCTCGACCCCGCCGCGCTTCTCCGAGAACGGTGTCGTGCCCCACTGCTCGGTGTTGCCCCGCGCGTTCATCCAGGTCACCGCCGAGTCGAGCATGGTCAGTACATCGGCTGCGTCAGCCGGGCCACCGCGTCTGATCCGTATGCCGCGAGTGGTGTCCTCCATGGCGGAACTGTAATCGTGGGGGTGGCCGCCGGCGGTCGCCGCCCGGGGCGACTGGGAGGGTCTGCCCGACCGGGCTGAGTTGGCGCTGCTCGACCACGGCCCCGGCGGTACGGTCCGCTGACGATCCTTTTAAGGAGCACGATGGAGCTGACCGAGCCGACCGTCTGGAGCACCGACCGGCTGGAGTTGGGTGAGGGCCTGCGCTGGGTCGACGACCGGCTGGTCCTGGTCGACCTGCTCGCCGGGCGACTGTTGGAGACCGACGGCGACGCCCCGACCCCGCTGCGGGAGCTGCGCCGCCTGGACGTGCCGCTCGGCGCGGTCGCCCCGGTGGTCGACCGACCGGGCGAATGGCTGGCCGCCGCCGGGGCCGGCGTCACCCTGCTCCCCGTCACCGGCGATCCCCGACCGGTCGCCGAGCTGGTCGACGACGCGCCCGAGCCGACCCGGATGAACGACGCGGTCGCCGACCCGCACGGCCGCTTCTGGGCCGGCAGCATGACGTACGCGATGGCGCCGGGCGGCGGCACGTTGTTCCGCCTCGCCCCGGGCGCCGAGCCGGTCCCCGCGGTGACCGGGCTGACCATCCCGAACGGGCCGGCGTTCGACGCGACCGGCACCACCATGTATCTGGCCGACACGCCCCGCGGCGAGATCGACCGGTTCACCGTCGACCCCGCCACCGGTGCCCTGCACGGGCGGGAGCCGTTCCTGCGGCTGTCCCCCGCCGACGGCGGCCCGGACGGCATGACGCTCGACGCGGCCGGCCACCTCTGGATCGCGCTGTGGGGCGGCTCCGCGGTACGCCGCTACCGGCCCGACGGCACCCTCGACCGGGAGATCCGACTGCCGGCCAAGCAGCCGGCCGGCATCTGCCTGGGCGGCCCCGACCTGCGGCGACTCTTCATCGGCACCGCCCGGGTGGGGCTGGACGCGGCGGGCCCGCAGGACGGCGCGCTGCTCGCGGTGGACGTCCCGGTGCCCGGTCTGCCCGCCGCGAGGGCCGGCGCACCGGTGAGCTGATCGGAGGCATGTCGGACGCCCGGGCGGGAACAACCGCACCCGAGTGCGGTGACAGCCGACAGGTGGGGAGCGAGCCGATGAGCACCGTGGGGTGGACGTCATGAACGGGCCGGTCGGCGACGAGCCGCTTGGCGAGCTGGAGCTGGTACACACGTTCACCGGGCCGATGCCGACCGGGGTGAGCGTCTCGCACCGGGGCCGGATCTTCGTCAACTTCCCCAAGTGGGGTGACGAGGTGCCGGCCACCGTCGTCGAGGTGCGCGACGGTCGGGAGGTGCCCTACCCCGACCAGGCGTGGAACGACCCGTCCGGCGACGACGACGCGGGCGCGTTCGTGTCGGTGCAGAGCATCGTGGTGGACCCGGTCGACCGGCTCTGGGTGCTGGACACCGGCAGCCCGATGTTCCAGCCCACGAAGCCGGGCGGCCCGAAGCTGGTCCGGGTCGACCTGGACACCGACACGGTCGCCCAGGTGATCACCTTTCCGGCGGACGTGGCGCTGCCGACGACGTACCTCAACGACATCCGTTTCGACCTGCGGCGGGGCGAGTCGGGGGTCGCGTACATCACCGACTCCGCGTTCGCCGGGCCGAACGGGATCATCGTGGTGGACCTGGCCAGCGGGGCCTCCTGGCGGCGGCTGCACGACCACCCGTCCACCAAGGCGGAGCCACTGACGTCGTTCCGTCCGGTGGTCGAGGGCCGGCCGTTCCTGGAACGGCCGGCCGACGGGCCGCCGAAGCCGGTGGGCATGGGCTCCGACGGCATCGCCATCTCCGCCGACGGCACCCGGCTCTACTACTGCCCGCTGGCGTCCCGACGCCTGCACAGCGTCTCCACCGAGGCGCTGGCCGACCCGTCGGCCACCCAGGAGGCGGTCGCCGCGACCGTGGTCGACGAGGGCGACAAGGGCACCGCCTCGGACGGGTTGGAGAGCGACGACGCCGGGCGGCTCTACCTCACCGCGTACGAGCACAACGCGGTGCTGCGTCGACTGCCGGACGGCGAGTACGAGACGCTGGTGCACGACCCGCGGCTGCTCTGGCCGGACACCATGTCGGTGGCCGCCGACGGGCACCTCTACGTGACCGCCAACCAACTGCACCGGCAGCCGCGGTACCAGCGGGGCCAGGACCTGCGACGCAAGCCGTACGCGCTGTTCCGCACCCGCATCGACGCCGGCCCGGTGCTGCTGCGCCGCGGGTAGGCATGCCCACCCGGGCGGCGGGTAGGCCGCGTCAGCTCGTCGGGAGGGTACGGTCCAGCAGGTCGAACAGGGCCGCCCAGTGCCGCTCGGTGGCCTGCTCGTCGTACGCCGGGGTGTCGGCCATGGTGTAGCCGTGGTGCGCGCCCGCGTACACCTCGGAGCGGTAGCGCACCCCGGCGGCGTCGAGCGCCTTCTCCAGCGTGGCGATCTGCTCGGGCGTCATGGACTGGTCGGCGTCGGCGTGGCCGAAGTACACCTCGCCGGTGATCGAGCCGACGCCCAGGTGTGGGCTGTCCGGCGCGTCGGTGACGATCCGCCCGCCGTGGAAGCTCGCCATCGCGGTGATCCGGTCCGGGTGCGCCTCGATGGCCCGGAGCGCGTTGGTGCCGCCCATGCAGTAGCCGGTGATGGCGACCGGGCCCGGCCGGACGTCGTCGCGGGCGGCCAGGTAGTCGAGGTACGCGGCGCTGTCCCGGCTGATCACGTCGGGGGTCAACGCGCCGACCAGCGGCATGATCTTCTCGAAGAGCGCGCCGCGCTGGTCGGCCTCACCGAGTCGGGACAGGTTGAACAGCGGCGCCCGGCCGGCCCGGTAGAACAGGTGCGGCGTCAGCACCAGGTAGCCGCGTTCGGCGATCCGCTCCGCCATCTCCACGAGGCGGGGCCGAGGCCCGAAGGCGTCCATGAACAGCAGCACCGCCGGAAACGGGCCGTCCCCGTCCGGGCGGGTGAGGCTTGCGTCCGCGATCCCATCGCCGGTCGGGATGTCCACCGTCGTCGTCTGCACCGAGCCTCCTCGTACGCCGATCTTGGTCCGTCTGGCACGTTACTCGCCGCGCCGGCGTGCCCGACACCGGTCCTCCAGGCCGGGACCGGCACTCCAGGCCGGGACACCGCGTGAACGGCGCGTCAAGAATCGGCGCTGGCCCGTCGAAACGGCGTATCGACGGGCGCTGGGCGGCCGACGGGCGGTGACGATGGGTCCATGAGTCCTTGGCGGATGACACGCTGGGAACGCGGGAACTGCCACCCGACACCGACCCGATCGAGCCGGCCCCGGGCCCGAAACCCGCGTCCATCGCGGCCGGCCGGGCAGCCGCCGCCGCGGGCGCGCCCGAACGCCGGCACGAGGCGCTGGTCAGCGTCCGGCTCGGCCCGTCCGCGCCCGGCAGCCACCTGGTGGAGTACCTGCGGCACGAGCCGTGTGCCGTCGACGCCTGGTGGATCGCCGCCGACGTCGACGCCGTGGTGCGGCTCTCCGCGGAGAGCATGACCGTGCTGCACCGGGCCGTGGCCGACCTGCGCCTGCGTGCCGGAGTGGAGGTGGCCGAGGCCAACTACATCCTCCGCGCGCTCGACCTGGCCGCGCCGGCCGACCGGCACGACGACGCCCCGGTGTGGGCGGTGCCCGCCGCATGAGCCGCCCCGCCGTTGCCCACCGGATCGTCGTCGGCGTCGACCGGTCGTTCGCCGGAATGCAGGCGCTGCGTCGGGCCGTCCAGCTCGCCCGCCGCGAGGGCGCGCAGGTGGACGCCGTACGCGCGTGGGTCTTCGCACCCACGTGGCGGCCCGGCACGCTGACCTGGCGCTGGCAGGACGAATGCGACCGGGCCGCCCTGGTCTACCCGCGCGGCGTCTTCGACGCGACGATGGGCGGCATCCCTCGGGACGTCACGGTTCGACTGGTGACCACCCAGGGGTACGCCGGACAGGTGCTCATCGACCACGCGGACCGGGAGTCCGACCTGCTCGTCGTCGGCAGCCCCGGCCGCGGCCGGTTCGGCCGGTCACGCGGACACGTGACCCGGTACTGCGTACGACGTGCCGGTAGCCCATCCCCGGCTCGGTGATGAGGTGGCGGGGCCGAGCGGGGTCGTCCTCCCAGCCGAACGGGATCCGGTTGGCCGCCTGGGTCAGGCACATCCGGAAGCAGTACGCCTGGATCCGGTCGTCGGCGCTGCCCCGCGGGGCGAGCGGCGCGGCGGAGATGCCCGGCAACAGGCCGCTCGCGGGCGAGCCGGCCGTCACGTACGGGTCGACGGGGTAGGCGAACTGGTGGGTGTTGCCGGACTGCACCCTGTTGATCGTCTCGCCGTACGTGTCGTTGGACTCGCGCCCGACGGTGAAGCTCACCCCGGCTGGACGCCGGTGTCGGTGGCGCCCAGCCCGGCGGTGCTCAGCCCGCCGACGTGGCTGGTGGGCTCCACCACCACTGCGGTGCGGCCGAGCCGGCGCATGGTGATCGCGGCGGCCAGCCCGCCGGAGGTGGCGCCGTAGACGACCAGGTCGGCGGTGGTGACGGCGGCTCGTGCGGGGCCGGCGCGGAACGGGTCGGTGAGACCGGCCAGGACGAGGCCGGCGCCGCCGGTGGTCAGCAGCCGGCGACGGGACAGGGGCAGGGACACGGCAGGCTCCCGAGGGGTAACCGGAGGGGGACGGTTACAGAAGCACGCCGCTGCCGCTGCGAACGAAATTCTTCAATCTCTGCCGGCGGGTGTCAACGGGTCAGGGGCGGTAGCGGTAGCCCATCCCCGGCTCGGTGATGAGGTGGCGGGGCCGAGCGGGGTCGTCCTCCAGCTTGCGGCGCAGCTGGGCCAGGTACTGCCGCAGGTAGTTGGTCTCGTTCTGGTATTCCGGCCCCCACACGTCCTGGAGGAGCTGGCGCTGGCTGACCAGTTTGCCGGGGTGGCGCAGCAGCTTCTCCAGCACGCTCCACTGCGTGGGGGTGAGTTTGACCTCGGTGTCGTCGTCGCGCCACACGCGGTGGTCGGCCAGGTCGACGGTGTGCCGGCCGATCCGCAGCGCCGGCACGGCCTCGCTGGGCGCGCCGAGCCGCCGGGTCACCGCGCGGATGCGGGCCAGCAGCTCCTCCACCCCGAACGGCTTGGTGACGTAGTCGTCCGCGCCCGCGTCGAGCGCGGCGACCTTGTCCTCGCTGCCGGCCCGGCCGGAGAGCACGATGATCGGCACGGCGGTCCAGCCGCGCAGGCCGCGGATCACCTCGACGCCGTCGATGTCGGGCAGGCCGAGGTCGAGGACCACGAGGTCGGGCGGGTGGCTCGCGGCGGCCTTCAACGCGGCGGCCCCGGTCGCGGCGACGTCCACGTCGTACCGGCGGGCACGCAGGTTGATCCGCAGGGCCCGCAGGATCTGCGGTTCGTCGTCGACGACCAGGATGCGCGTCATTCCTGCGGCTCCTCCGAGCTGCTCTGCGCGGCGGCGGGCAGCCGCAGCACCATGGTGAGCCCACCGCCGGGCGTGGTCTCGGGGGTGATGCTGCCACCCATCGCCTCGGCCAGCCCCCGGGACAGGGCGAGCCCGAGGCCGACGCCGGTCTGGTTGTCCCGGTCGCCGAGGCGTTGGAACGGCAGGAAGACGTGCTCCCACTGGTCCTCCGGGATGCCCGGCCCCCGGTCGATGACCCGCAGCTCCACCTGGCCGGCGTGCGCGCTCGCGGTGACGGTGGGCGGCTGGTCGGGCGGGCTGTAGCGCAGCGCGTTGGCGATGACGTTGACGAGCACCCGTTCCAGCAGGCCCGGGTCGGCGGTGGCCGCGGGCAGGTCGGCCGGGATGTCCGTGGCGACAGTCGCGGCCGACGGGCCAAGTTCGTCCAACGCCAGGGGTACGGCGTCCTCCAGGCCGATCGCGGTGGCGGAGATGCCCAGCACGCCGGCCTGGAGGCGGCTCATGTCCAGCAGGTTGCCGACCAGCCGGGCGAGCCGGTCCAGCGACTCCTCCGCGGTCTCCAGCAGCTCCTCGCGGTCGGCCTCGTCGAACTCGATGTCGTGGCTGCGCAGGCTGGTCACGGCCGCCTTCGCCGAGGCCAGCGGCGTACGCAGGTCGTGGCTCACCGCGGCGAGCAGCGCGGTGCGCATCCGGTCGGCGGCGGCGAGCGGCCGCGCGGTGGCGGCCTCCTCGGCGAGCCGTTCCTGGCGCAGCGCGACGGCGGCCTGGGCGGCGAACGCCTCGACGATCCGCCGGTCGGCGGCCTCCAGGCGCCGGCCGCTGAGCACGACGGTGATCCGGTCGTCGACGGGTACTGCCGTCTCGCCGGCGTCGGGCGTGCAGGCGGGCTGGTCGCCGACGCTGGCGACGACGCACCAGGCGTGCTCCTCGCGGGACCGGTCGGGACGGCCGTTCGCCTCCTCGGCCAGCTCCAGCACGCTCACCGCGCGCAGCCCGAAGGTCTCCCGGAGCTGGTCCAGCAGGGCGGGCAGGGGGCGCTCGCCGCGCAGCACGCCACTGGCGACGGCGGCGAGGGTCTGCGCGTCGGCGGCAGCCCGCGCGGCCTCCCGCGTACGCCGGGCGGCCACGTCGACGATCCAGCTCACGGCAAGCGCCACACCGACGAAGACGGCCAGGGCGAGCAGGTTGTCGGCCTCGGCGATGGTCAGCGTGCGGTACGGCGGGGTGAAGAACCAGTTGAGCAGCAGCGACCCACCGAGCGCGGCGATCAGCGCCGGCCACACCCCGCCGACCAGCGCGACCCCGACGACCCCGGCGAGGAACAGCAGAATGTCGTTGGTCAGCGTCAGGTCGGGCAGGGCCTCAAGCAGCAGGGTGAGCAGCGGCATGCCGAGCACGGCCAGGCCGAAGCCGAGCAGCCGGCGGCGGCGGGACAGCGCCGCCGGCACGGCCGCCGCCCGACGGCCCTTGCCAGCCTGCTTGTGGGTGACCAGGTGCACGTCGATCGAGCCGGAGAGCGCGGTGGTGGTCACCCCGACGCCCCGGGCGAAGATCTGCGCGAGGCGGCCCCGCCGGCTGGCCCCGAGCACCAGCTGGGTGGCGTTCACGCCCTGGGCGAAGTCGAGCAGCGCGGCCGGCACGTCGGTGCCGAGCACCTGGTGGTACGTGCCGCCGAGGCTCTCGACGAGCACCCGTTGGCGGGCCAGCTGGGCCGGATCGGCGCCGGCCAGACCGTCGCTGCGGGCCACGTGCACGGCGAGCAGGTCGGCGCCCTTGCTGCGGGCCGCGACCCGGGCCGCCCGGCGGATCAGCGTCTCGCCCTCCGGGCCGCCGGTCAGCGCCACCACGACGCGTTCGCGGGCCTCCCAGGTGGCGGCGATGCCCTGCTGGCTGCGGTAGCGGTCGAGCTGCTCGTCGACCTTGTCGGCCAGCCAGAGCAGCGCCAGCTCGCGCAGCGCGGTGAGGTTGCCGACCCGGAAGTAGTTGCCGAGCGCCGCGTCGATCTTGTCGGGGCGGTAGATGTTGCCGTGCGCCATCCGGCGGCGCAGCGCCTCCGGGGTCATGTCGACCAGTTCGACCTGCTCGGCGGCGCGGACGATCTCGTCGGGCACGGTCTCCCGCTGGGTGGTGCCGGTGATCTGCGCGACGACGTCGTTCACCGATTCCAGGTGCTGCACGTTGACCGTGGACAGCACGTCGATCCCCGCGTCGAGCAGCTCCTGGACGTCCTGCCAGCGCTTGCCGTGGCGGGAACCGGGCACGTTGGTGTGCGCCAGCTCGTCGACCACCGCGATCTCCGGCCGGCGGGCCAGCACGGCGTCCACGTCCATCTCGGTGAACTCGACGCCCCGGTAGGTCATCGCGCGGCGGGGGACCTGCTCCAGGTCGCCGATCATCGCGGCGGTGTGCGGGCGGCCGTGGGTCTCCACGAAACCGATCACCACGTCGGTGCCGCGCGCGGCCCGCCGCTGGGCCTCCTCCAACATGGCGTACGTCTTGCCGACGCCGGGGGCGGCCCCGAGATAGATGCGCAGTTCTCCGCGTGGCACGGGGACCATCCTCCCTGGTCAGATCGGCGGGCGGGGCCGCGCCCGGTCGGCACGACCCCGCCTGCGAGGGTGCTCAGCGTGCGGTGAACTGCCTGTCGAGGGCGAGGTTGAGCTCCAGCACGTTGACGCCGGGCTCACCCATGAAACCCAGCCCACGCCCGCCGGTGTGGTCCTTGACCAGCTTGCGGACCGCCGCCGGGTCAGCGCCGCGCTCCCGCGCGACCCGGGTCACCTGCAACTCGGCGTACGCCGGGCTGATCTGCGGGTCGAGGCCGCTGGCGCTGGCGGTGACCGCGTCGGCGGGCACCGCCGGGTCGGCCGGCGCGTCGCCCCGGATCGGGGTGATGACCCCGCCGGCCGCGACGTAGTCCTCGCCAGGCTGGGCCAGCTCCACCGTCACCCCCTGGTACGAGGTGACGAACGGTGTGGCCGGGGCGACCTGGTTGACACTGACCACCCGGGTGACCGGGCCGGTCAGACCGTCGGCGTGGAAGACCGCGAGCACGGCGCCCACCCCGTCGTCCGTGCAGTAGGGACGGCCGCCGTCGACGCCGTTCAGCTCCCCGACGGCCTTGCTGCGCCCGCAGACCTGGGTAAGCAGGCTCTCGCTGGACTCCTCCGGGTCGGTGGCCACGGTGTCGACCACGCTCTCCGGGCCGAGGTTGCTGGCCGAGGTGGACGTCGGGTCGTAGCCGTCACCGGCGGCCGACGGGCGAGACTGGAAGTAGCGCGGGACGGGGTTGCCGTCCGCGTCGGTGAAGGACTGGCCGATCAGCGAGCTGCCGACGGTGTTGCCGCCCACGGTGATCAGCGAGCCGTCGGCCTTGTGGTTGAGGCCGGGCAGCTGACCGAGCGCGACCAGGGCCAGCGGGTAGACCAGCCCGAGCAGCACCGTGAAGACGAGCAGGGCACGCAGGGCGGCGAGGTGTTGGGCGAGCCAGGTGGGTAGGCGCATCACGAAATCCCCGGAATGAACTGGATGAGCAGGTCGATGAGCTTGATCCCGATGAACGGCACGATGATGCCGCCCAGCCCGTACACCAGCAGGTTGCGGCTGAGCAGCTTCGACGCGGCGGCCGGCCGGTACCGCACGCCGCGCAGGGCGAGCGGGATCAGCGCGATGATCACCAGGGCGTTGAAGATGACCGCGGACAGGATCGCCGACTCCGGGCTGGCCAGCCGCATGATGTTCAGGGCGTCCAGGCTCGGGTAGAGGCCGGCGAACATGGCCGGGATGATCGCGAAGTACTTCGCGATGTCGTTGGAGATGCTGAACGTGGTCAGCGCCCCACGCGTGATCAGCAACTGCTTGCCGATCTCCACGATCTCGATCAGCTTGGTCGGGTCGGAGTCGAGGTCGACCATGTTGCCGGCCTCCTTGGCGGCCGACGTGCCGGTGTTCATGGCCACCCCGACGTCGGCCTGCGCGAGCGCCGGCGCGTCGTTGGTGCCGTCACCGGTCATCGCGACCAGCCGGCCACCCTCCTGCTCCCGCTTGATCAACGCGAGCTTGTCCTCCGGCGTCGCCTCGGCCAGGAAGTCGTCCACCCCGGCCTCGTCGGCGATGGCCTTCGCGGTACGCGGGTTGTCGCCGGTGATCATCACGGTACGGATGCCCATCCGGCGCATCTCGTCGAACCGCTCCCGCATGCCGGACTTGACGACGTCCTTGAGGTGGATGACGCCCAGGGCGCGGGCCGGCTCACCGTCGACGTGCTCGGCGACGACCAGCGGCGTACCGCCGGTGCTGCTGATTCCGTCCACGATCTCGCCGACCTGCTCGGTCGGGTGGCCGCCGTTCTCCCGTACCCACTTCATGACCGCGGCGGCGGCGCCCTTGCGGACCCGGCGGGCCGTGCCCGACGCGCCGCCGTCGACGCTGGCGTCCGGGGTCAGGTCGACGCCGCTCATCCGGGTCTGCGCGGTGAACGGCACGAACGTGGCGTGCGGCATCACGCCCGGCTCGCGCTCGCGCAGCCCGAACTCGTTCTTCGCCAGGACGACGACCGAGCGCCCCTCCGGGGTCTCGTCGGCCAGGCTGGACAGTTGCGCGGCGTCGGCCAGGGACGCCGCGTCGACCCCCTCGACCGGGACGAACTCGGCGGCCTGCCGGTTGCCCAGCGTGATGGTGCCGGTCTTGTCCAGCAGCAGGGTGTTGACGTCGCCGGCCGCCTCGACGGCCCGGCCGCTCATGGCCAGCACGTTGCGCTGCACCAGCCGGTCCATACCGGCGATGCCGATGGCCGACAGCAGCGCGCCGATGGTGGTGGGGATCAGGCAGACCAGCAGCGAGACCAGCACGACACCGGTGACACCGGAACCGGTGATCGCCCCGCTGTCCGGCGCGGCCGCCTGGTACGCCTTGGAGAAGATCGCCAGCGGCTGAAGGGTGACCACGGCCAGCAGGAAGATGATCGTGAGCGCGGCGAGCAGGATGTTCAGCGCGATCTCGTTCGGCGTCTTCTGCCGGTTGGCGCCCTCGACCAGGGCGATCATCCGGTCGATGAAGCTCTCCCCCGGCTTCTGGGTGATCTTCACGATGATCCGGTCGGAGAGCACCTTCGTGCCACCGGTGACCGCGCTGCGGTCCCCGCCGGACTCCCGGATGACCGGGGCCGACTCGCCGGTGATGGCCGACTCGTCGACGCTCGCGATGCCCTCCACGATGTCGCCGTCGCCGGGAATGATGCCGCCCGCCTCGACCAGCACGATGTCGCCCTGGCGCAGCTGCGGCGCGGGCACCGCCTCGTCGCGGTAGGTGTTGGCCCGCGCGCCCGGCTTCCAGTCGACCAGCCGGTTGGCGATGGTGTCCTGCTTGGCCTGTCGCAACGCGGCGGCCTGGGCCTTGCCCCGGCCCTCGGCGACCGCCTCGGCCAGGTTGGCGAAGATCACGGTCAGCCAGAGCCAGATGGTGATCGCCCAGGCGAACACCGACGGGTCGGTCACCGCCAGGACGGTGGTGAAGGCCGCGCCGATCTCCACGATCAGCATCACCGGGTTGCGCCACAGGGTGGTCGGGTTGAGCTTGCGTACGGCGTCCGGCAGGGACCGGATGAGTTGCTGGGGGTCGAGCAGGCCCCCGCCGACCCGGTTGCCCTGCGTTGCCGGGGTGCCTGGCAGTTGCTCTGTCGGGGCGGACGTGACGGACATGTCCTCGTTCCTCATGATGGTCAGAGCCCTTCTGCCAGCGGGCCGAGCGCGAGCGCGGGCAGGAAGGTCAGCGCGACGAGAACCACCGTGACGCCGACGACCATGCCGATGAACAGCGGTCGATGGGTCGGCAGGGTGCCCTCGGACGCGGGGGTGGGTGCCTGGCGGGCCAGCGAGCCGGCCAGCGCGAGCACGAAGATGAGCGGCAGGAACCGGCCCAGCAGCATGCACAGCCCCAACGCGGTGTCCCACCAGGTGGTGTTCACCGTGATGCCGGCGAAGGCGGAGCCGTTGTTGTTGCTGGCCGAGGTGAACGCGTACAGCACCTCGGAGAGGCCGTGCGGGCCGACGTTGAGCGCCGTCGAGTTGTTGCCGGTGGCGAACGCCGCCGCCGTGCCGACCAGCACCAGGATCGGCGTGATCAGGAAGTACAGCGAGGCGAACTTGATCTCCCGCGACCCGATCTTCTTGCCCAGGTACTCGGGGGTGCGGCCGACCATCAGGCCGGCGATGAACACCGTGATCACCGCGAGGATCAGCAGGCCGTAGAGGCCGGAACCGGTGCCGCCGGGCGCGACCTCGCCAAGCATCATGTTGACCATCGTCATCATGCCGCCGAGCGAGGTGAACGAGTCGTGGAACGAGTTGACCGCTCCGGTCGAGGTGAGCGTGGTGGCGGCGGCGAAGGTGGCCGAGTTCGACACGTCGAACCGCACCTCCTTGCCCTCCATCGCCGCACCGACCGCCTGCGGGACCGTGCCATGGCCGGCCAGCTCGAAGATGTTGGTGATGGCGACGCTGAGGAACGCGAGGATGCCCATCACCGCGGCGATGGCGTAACCCTGCCGGTTCTGCCCGACCATCCGGCCGAACACCCGGGGCAGGCTGAACGGGATCAGCAGGATCAGGAAGATCTGCAACCAGTTCGTCCAGGTCGTGGGGTTCTCGAACGGGTGGGCGCTGTTGACGTTGTAGAAGCCGCCACCGTTGGTGCCCAGCTCCTTGATCACTTCCTGGCTCGCGACCGGGCCTCCGGTGATGGTCTGGGTGCCGCCGGTCAGCGTGCTCACGTCGGTGCCGCCGGAGAGGTTCTGCACCACCCCGCCGATCATCAATACGATGGCCCCGAGGACCGCGATCGGCACCAGGATGCGCAGCACGATCCGCGTCAGGTCGACCCAGAAGTTGCCGAGTTGCCCGGTGCGGCTGCGGGCGAAGCCGCGTACCAGCGCGACCGCCACCGCGATGCCGACCGCCGCCGAGGCGAAGTTCTGCACGGCGAGACCGGCCATCTGCACCAGGTGGCCCATCGTCGACTCACCCGAGTACGACTGCCAGTTGGTGTTGGTCACGAACGACACGGCCGTGTTCCACGCGCCGTGCGGCACCACCGGGTCGAAGCCCAGCGACAGCCACAGGTGGTTCTGCACCCGCTGGAACAGGTACAGGAACAGGATCGAGACCGCGGAGAACGCGAGCACGCTGCGGGCGTACACGCCCCAGGTCTGCTCGGCGGCCGGGTTGACCCCGACCAGGCGGTAGATCCCCCGCTCGATTCGCGACTGCTTCGTCCCGGAGACCGCCCGGAACATGTAGTCACCGAACGGCTTGTAGACGGCGACCAGGGCCGCCACCAGCGTCAGCACGAAGATGACGCCCGCTGTTGTCATGGTCATCAGAAGCGCTCCGGAAACAGCAGGGCGAACACCAGGAACGCGCCCAGGACGATCGCGAGCACCAGACCAACGGCGTTGACGGCGTTCACAGCTTCTCCACCGCCCGGACCACCAGGGCGAGCACTGCGAACAGCGCCACCGTGAGGACCACGAACACCACGTCAGACACGCTGACTCCTCTAACCGGAAAGGTTCGTCGCGACCGCCTTCCGGTCGCGCCGGGCAATCAAAGCCCCACCACCCGCCGGACGGCAGGGGTCATAACGCGACCATGACGGCGGCGAACCTTTTCTTGACGCGGTTTTCACACCTGCCCATGAACAGGTGAAATGCGGCACAGAGGCGCGTCAGCCGGGGAGACGAGGGGTGGCTGTCCACCCTTTGCTCTGCTTCAACGGAGGCGACAGCGAGGCACCGACACTGTTGCGCCGGTTGAAGCAGAGCAAAGGGCCCGAAGGGGATGGGCGGCCGGTTAGGCCGGGCGGCGGGCCACCAGCACGTCTCGCATGATCGACTGGTCCACCCGGTGCCGCAGCGCGCGGTAGGGCTCCGCGTCGACAACTGTCAGGCCGGCGTCGGCCAGTGCCGCCGCCGCGTCGTCGCGGCTGGCGACGTGGGTGTTCCAGGAGATGCCCAGCGCCCCGCCGGGGCGCAGCAGCCGCGCCCAGACCGGCGCGGCGTTCGCGAGCAGCGCCAGCGGGTCACGCGTCAGGCCCTGATCGGCGGTACGGCTGCCGTGCTGCACGCCGTACGGCGCGTCGGCGACCACCAGGTCGACGGTCTCCGGTCGGAAGAACTCCCCCGCGCGGGTGGTGTCGGCGTTGACGACGTCGAGCAACTGCGTACGGCCCGCCTTGTGCTCCTCGCGGGTCGGCGCCAACTCGATGCGCACCCGCCGGCCGACCACCTTGCGCTCCCGCCGCACCGGCCCCGACTCCAGCACCCGGTGCTTGACCCGCTTCTGCTTCAGCCAGGTCGTGACGAACGCGCGGTACGCCTCGACGTCCTTCTGGTCGCGCTCGATCCCGGCGGCGTCGAAGCCGTACATCAGCGCCTGGTTGAGGGTGGTGCCGCGACCGCAGAGCGGGTCGAGCACCCGGAACCGGCGGCTGGTCAGCTCGCCGGCCCAGTCCGACGCGAGCAGGGTGACGTTGAGCAGCAGCTTGGTGAACTGCTCGTTGGTCTTGCCGGGGTACTTTTGGATGGTGAGCAGATCGTCGTCGTAGCGGTCCAGCCGGCTCCACTCGACCGGGCGCAGCAGGTCGCCGACGATCTCGAACAGCGCGTACCCGGCGGAGAGGTTGCCCAGGACGGCCAGGTCCCGTTCGGTCAGCCCGTCACCGCTGAACGTGACGTAGGTCGCCCCGCCGACGACCTCCGTGTCCAGCTCGCCGATCCGGCCGTCGAGCGCCGACCGGCCGAAGATCTCCAGCTCGGCCCGGGTGAGGTCGATGGCGGAGCGGGCGTACACCCGGTTGGTGGCGGGCAGGATCAGCAGGCCGTAGCGCGTCATGATCCGGCGAGTATTCCACAACGCGTGACGGTCGCCGGGAACCGGAGCGGCCTGCGGACCGACTACCCACACATGGGGTGTGAGCAGTGGCGGGAGGTCCTGTCCGCGCAGTTGGACGGGGAGGAGACCGCCGCCGAAGGGGCGGCGGCGCAGGGGCACCTGGACGAGTGCGCCCAGTGCCGGGCCTGGTTCGCGGCGGCGGTCGCGGTGACGCGCCGCGTTCGTACCCGATTGGTCACCGAGGTGCCCGACCGGACCGACGCGATCCTGGCCGCCGTCGGTGGCAGCGCCGCTGGCGACGCGGTTGCCGACGCCGGTGACACGCCGCCGGCTGGCCGGTCGCGCTGGCGACCCCGCTTGCCCGGCCGCGCCGGGTTGGTCGTCGGGCTGCGCGCGGCGCTCGGGCTGCTCGGCGCGGTCCAGCTCGTGCTCGGCCTGGCCCAGGTGGGCCGGGGAGCGAGCGCGGACCACGTGCACGCCGCCGGCCAGCACCTGTGGCACGAGTCGGCCGCCTGGAACGTGGCGGTCGGGGCCGGCTTCCTCTTCGTGGCGGTACGCCGCAGCCCTCCGGCGGGTCTCCTGCCGATGCTCAGCGCGTTCGTCGGCACGCTCCTGCTGCTCTCGGTCAACGACCTCGCCACCGGCTCGGTGGAGGGGGAACGCCTGGTCAGCCACGGGTTCCTGGTGGTCGGCTACCTGATCACCGCCCTGCTGTCCCGGCCCGGGCTGCGCCCCGGCGGACCCGCGCCACAGCGGCAGCCGACGCCGTCGCGCTGGAGGTTCGGCGCGGACGAGACCGAACGGCCACTGCGGGTGGTGCACTCCGGGGCGTACCCCGCGCAGGCCGCCGACCGCTACGCCGCCCCGACAGCGCAGGCCGGCCGCCGCGCCGCCTGAGCATCGATCACGTCACGCGGCCGTAGTCGGCCGGATCCAGCCGGGCGGTACGGCGGCGGTACTCGGCGGCCATCCCCGGCCAGTTGGTGACGATCCGGCCGGTGGCCGTGCGGTACCAGCTCCGGCAGGCGGTCCACACGCTCGCGGCGAGCCGGCGTTGCAGCTCCGCGTCGTAGTCGGCGGCCACTTCGGGGCGTACCTCCAGGGGTTCGCCACCGGCGGCGAGCAGGCTGACCGCCTGCGCGATGTGCCGGGCCTGCGCCTCGTGGAAGTAGATCACCGACGTGTTGCCGGTGTTGGTGTTCGGGCCGTACATGAGGAAGAGGTTGGGAAAGCCGGGCACGGCCATCCCGAGGTACGCGTACGCGCCGTCGCGCCACTCCTCGCCGAGCTGACGGCCGGCGCGTCCGGTGACCCTGATCGGCACCAGGAAGTCGGTGGCCGCGAAGCCGGTGCCGTAGACCAGCACGTCGCAGGGGTGGGCCCGGCCGTCGGCGGTGCGGATGCCGTCCTCGGTCACCTCGACGATCGCCTCGGTGACCAGCTCGACGTCGTCCCGACCGAGGGCGGGCAGCCAGTCGTTGGTGAACAACACCCGCTTGCAGCCCATCGGCTCGACCGGCGTGACGCGGGCGCGCAGCTCCGGGTCGCGTACCTGCCACCATCGCTGCGCCCGCGACACACCCCGCAGCACCGCCGCAGCGACCCGGTTGCCGGTCACCGCCAGCCCGGTGAACACGGTGACCGACCAGAACGCCGCCCGGGGCACCCGCATCAGCGCCGGCACCCGCCGATACAGCGCCCGGCCCAGCCGCCCGTGCCGGCGGTCCGGCTTGGGCAGCGTCCAGGGCGGAGTGCGCTGGAAGACGGTGACCCGGGCCGCCCGGTCCGCGATGGCCGGCACCAACTGCACCGCGCTGGCGCCGGTGCCGATCACCGCCACCCGGGCGCCGTCCAGTCGTACCGCCGGGTCCCACCGGGCCGTGTGCATCGCGGGCCCGGCGAACCGCTGCGCGCCCGGCAGCGCCGGCACCACCGGCCGCGAGAGCTGCCCGACCGCCGGGACCAGGACATCCGCCGTCAGTTCCGCGCCATCGGCGGTACGCAGCCGCCAGCACGCGCCGGCCTCGTCCCACGACGCGTCGGTGACCTCGGTACGCAACCGCACGCTGTCGGTCAGCCCCAGCTCGGCCACGCAGTGGTGCAGGTAGTCCAGGATCTCCGAGTGCGGCGGGAAGCGCCGCGACCAGTCCGGGTTCAGCGCGAAGGAGTACGAGTAGAGCGGCGCCGGGATGTCGCAGGCGCAGCCCGGGTAGGTGTTGTCGCGCCAGACGCCGCCGATCCGGTCGGCCCGCTCCAGCAGCACCACATCCGCGTCGCCGGCGCGGCGCAGCGCGGCGGCCACCGCCACCCCGCCGAACCCGGATCCGATGATCGCCACCCGCACCCGACCGGGAGGTCGGGCGGTCGCTGCGCTGTCGGTCATGGCGGGCTCCCTCGGCGGTGCGGCCGACCGTAACAGCTTGTTGGCGGCTCGCCAACGATGCGAGCGCACCGCTGATCCTGTGGCCGTCCAAGCGGGCCACGTGGGTAAGGTGCTCGCCATGGTCGCGAGGGTTTCCTGCCGTTGACGAATCCGTGGCTGGCTGGACCCACGCCGACGAAGCGGCTCGACCGCGAACGGCTCGAAGAGCGCATCCTCAACCTCCTGTCGTCGCAGAACATGTGCGTGCTCGCGACCACGGGTCCGGACGGGCCGCTGGCCACGCCGGTGCGGTACTACCCGCTCGACTTCGCGGTGCTCTTCACCGCCGCGCCTCGTTCGCCGAAGATCCGCAACATCGCTGCCGATCCGCGCGTGTCCGTCGGCATATTCGCGCCCCTGGTCGGGCTGGCGAGCAGCCGCGGGGTTCAACTGTTCGGAACGGCCAGGGTGCTCGGTCCGGAGGATCCGGACCGTGCGCACTACTGGTCGGCGTTCCGCTGGGAGAACGAGCACGCCGAGCGGGGGCGACCGCTGTCCGAGCCGCCCGAGGACACCCTCGTGGTCATCGAGGCGGAACGGATCGTCTATACCGAGCACTGGCTGCGACGGGACGGGTTCGCGCCCCGCCAGTTCTGGCGTCGCTGAAAAAGCCTCCGCCGGCTGCGGTCAGGACGGGTCGCTGGCCGCGATGACCTGCGGGACGACCTGTTCGACGATGGTCAGCAGGGTGGTGGTGAGCAGCAGGTGGACCTGCGGCCGGGTCAACGCCCCACGCTGGAGCCACTCCCGGGCGGTGGACGTCGCCAGCCCGCAGTACGCCCGGACCATTCCCCGCAACTCCTCGTGGTCCTCGGCCTCCTTGGCCAGCCCGACGGCGACGAGCATCCGGTCGGCGGCGACCTCCTCCGCCTCGGCGAGCACCCGTTCGACGTCGGCGTCACCGCCCATCCCCCGCGCGGTGACGGCGGCCAGCCAGGAGGTGCTGTGCCGGGACACCACGTCGAGGAACCAGGTGACACTGGCATCGACACGGGTCCGCAGGTCACCTTTGGGCAGTCGTTCCAGGGCAACCTCGGGGATGGTCACCATGACCCGGACGACCTCCAGGTAGAGGTCCTTCTTGGTGCCGAAGTAGTGGTTGACCAGGCCCCGGGCGACACCCGCCTCCCGCGCGACGTCGGTGGTCGACACGTCCGCGTACGGCCGCTCGCCGAACAGCCGGACCGCGCAGGCCAGGATCTGCCCGCGCCGGGCGTCCGGCTCCAACCTGCGGCGGCGCGGAGCCGTCTCGACACTCATCTGCCCGACCCTATCGGCAGCTCACACCGCCGGTCTCGGCGTCGACGTCCCCCGTGCCTTCTCGGAGCCGCCGGCCTCGGCGGCCGACCGATCAACGGCTGAACTTCTCGATCGCGTCGGGGGTCACCGGGGTGAAGAAGTTGACCAGATTGCCGTCGGGGTCGCGGAAGAGCAGGGCTCGGTTACCCCAGGGCATGGTCGTGGGCTCGTTCACGAAGTCCTCCACCACGCTTTTCAGTCTCTCGTAGAGCGCGTCCACGTCATCCACGAGGAACTCGATGATGACGCTGTGGTTGTCGGCCGGGCGGGCTGAGCCTGGCGCGAACAGTGAGACCGTGCGGGTGCTGCCAATCGCCAGCGTGCCGTGGGCGGTGCGCAACTCGGCGAAGTCCTCGTTGCCCCAGACCGCCTGCACGCCGGTGATCTTCTCGTAGAAGCCGACCAGGCGGTTGATCTCGCCGGTGATGATGCGGATCGAGACAAAGTCCATGTCTTCTCCCTGCTCAGTACGATCGGTACCGGTCTGTCGAGAGAACGCTAGAACAAATACTGGACAGATTTGGTCCAGTATTTTGATAAAGTTCGGACCGTGGCACGACCGACAGCTCAGGTGCTCGCACTGCTGGAGCTCCTGCAGTCCGGCGGCGTCCGGACGATGGCCGAGCTTGCCGAGCGCCTTGGCGTCGAACCGCGCACGGTGCGGCGCTACGTGAATCACCTGGTCGACCTGGACCTGCCGGTGGAGTCGGTGCGCGGTCGCTACGGCGGGTATCGCCTAGCCGCCGGCTATCGGCTGCCACCGTTGATGCTCAGCGAGGACGAAGCCCTGGCCGTCCTACTCGGCCTGATTGCCGGCCGCCGTGCCGGGTTGGCGACGGCAACAGACACCGCGGGCGAAACAGCCGCCGCGAAGATCCGCCGCGTCCTGCCGTCGCGGACCGCGGACCGGCTGGACGCCGCACTCCAGTCCCTCGCCTTCACCGCCGAACCCGGTGACTTCCCCGCACCGCAGACCGAGGTACTACTCGCCGTCGCCGAGGCGGTCCGCCATCACCGGCCGATCTCGCTGCAATACACCTCGGGCGACGGCAGACGTAGCGTCCGCGTGCTGCATCCGTTCGGGCTGGTCAACCATGCCGGGCGGTGGTATGTCACCGGGGTCGATCCGGAGATCGGCGAGGAGCGCACCCTTCGACTCGACCGCATCGCGGACGCGAGACCGCTGCCGGGCTCGTTCGAGCCGCCCGCCGGAAACGATCCGGCCGGGCACCTTCTCACGTCGATGGCACGAGCGCCGTACCAGCATGCGGTGTCGCTGCGGATACAAGGAACAGTCGAGCAGATCCGCAGGCGACTACCGGCCAGCATCGCCGAGGTGCGAGAGGGTGCGGACGAAGGCTGGCAGAAGGTGGAGATCCGGGCAGAGAGTCTCGACTGGTTACCCGGCGTGCTCGCCGCGCTCGACCTGCCGTTCGTCATCGAACACCCGGACGAGCTCCGCCACCGTGTCGTCGCACTCGCCGAGCGGCTGGCGGCCTCGGCACGACGTAATTCGGCTCGCAGCTAGCCCGCCGCCACCCTCACCTTGATCACTCGGTGCTCACCAGTTGTCAGCGCCGCTCCTGAACTGCTGAGCATCATCTGATCACTGAATTCCGCGCTGGCGCCGGACCAGGTGCCGGCCGAGATGCCGCAGGTTGGACGTCTCGGCGTAGAGCGCCGCATTGATCGCACCAACCGCGACCCCGGGAGCGCGCTGCACCCGGTCGATGTCCTGGACGACCCGACCGATCAACGTCAGCCGACAACGGAGATCCAACAACTCTCTCCGTGCGCAGTGCAGCGCCGTCTCCAATCCCCCGACCCGCTCCCGAAGCCATGCCAACTCCGTCGCCTGATCCATCGGCCGGCCCCTCTCGTCATCTTTCTTGTCGCGGCTCTACCCTCGCCCACTCGAACGAGCTGCGCAAGTAGGTAGACGCAATTCGGCATTCCTGATCGCCCTACCGTCGAGTGATGGGTGAGGTCCCGGGTCCGCTGGTCGGCCCGCACGAGCTGCAGGAGTTGCTCGGCGGCGTGAGCCGGACGCGGATGCGTCAGCTCATCCGCTATCCGACCTTCCCCGCGCCGTTTCAACGGCTGCACGGCACCACGGTCTGGCTGCGTGCCGACGTGGAGGCGTGGATCGCCGAGCACCGCCCACCGCGCCCTACCGATGGCGACGAGCCGGAGTAGGTCACGCGGCGCCACCTTCACGCACCCGCGGATCTGCTCGGGACGGCCGCCTCACGCCGTCGGGTCACCAGGTTCGCTCGGCGGCACTCGCAGGAACGTCACGCCCGGGAACTCGAACTCCGCCTGGGCGACGGCCTCCCTCTCCGTCGGATGACACGTGTCTGCCACGACCTCCCACTCCCGGTTGCAGTAGAAGAGGTAGCGGTCGGTATCGCCGTCGTAGCAGGCGATTGCGAGGCGTACGACCACGTCAGCGAAGTTGCCGACGGAGTGGCGCGTCGCACCGGTTGGCGACTGCTCTCGTCCCAGATTGGCGAACATCGTGACCCGGGCGCCGTCGAGCAGAGCCGGCGGTGTGGCACTCATGGCACGATCCTCGCCCATCGGCAGGAGTTGAGTGTGAGCCCCGGCGTGTGAGGGTGGGTGGATGCACCGAGGGGACCCGGACTGGCTCGCTCACTCGCGGCGTGGGGACGGACCGCCGCTGGTGCTCATTCACGGCATCGGTAGTCGGTGGCAGGTCTGGGAGCCGGTGCTCGACGAGGTGGCCCGACACCGCGACGTGATCGCGCTGGACCTGCCCGGCTTCGGCGCGTCCCCACCGTGGCCCGAGTCACCGGAGCCGCTGGCGCTGGCGGCCCCCGGGTCGGTGGAGCACCTGGCGGATCGGGTCGCCGCGTTTCTGGACGCGCTGGGCGTGCAGCGGCCCGCCATTGCCGGCAACTCGCTCGGCGGCGGCATCGCGTTGGAGTTGGGGCGACGCGGGCTGGCCCACTCGGTGACCGCGTTCTCGCCGATCGGGTTCTGGGGGCCGGTCGGGCGACGCTGGTGTCAACTGGCGGTCGGCGGGGCCCGGTCGGCGGCTGGCGGGCTGCGGCCGGCACTGCCCCGGCTGCTGGCGAGCCGGGTCGGGCGGGTGGCGTTCTGCGGCCTGTTCTACGGCCACCCGGGTCACCTCGACCCCGACGAGTGCGTCGACTCGGCGGCGGCGCTGGCCGACGCGCCCGGCTTCGCGGTGGCCCGCGCCGCGTTCGCCGGATGGCAGCTCCGTCGAGAGACGGCCGGCGCGCTCGACGACATCCCCGTGACGGTCGCCTGGGGTACGCGCGATCTCGTGTTGCCGTACGCCACTCAGGCCCGGCGGGCTCGCGCGGCGCTGCCGGCGGCCCGGCACGTGCCGCTGGCCGGCTGCGGACATCTGCCCTTCGCGGACGACCCGAAAGCCTGTGCCCGGCTGCTGATCCAGACTTATTGACATGCCGCCAACAGCGCGCGAGGGTGGTGCACATGCCGACGCTCGATGGCTCCCCCTCGCCCTGGCGCGAACCTGAGCACGACGACCTCGCCGACCTGGCCCGCACCTTCTTCACCAAGGAGGTGCTGCCGCACGCGGACCGCCTGCTGGCCCAGGGTCACCCGGACCGCGAGCACTACCGGCGCGCCGGTGAGCTGGGGTTGCTCGGCCTGTCGGTCCCCGAGGAGTACGGCGGCGGGGGCGGCGGCTTCACCCACGAGGCCGTGCTGCTGCACGAGCAGGCGTACACCGGGGAGAGCAGCCTCGGGCTGGCCGTCCACAGTGGCATCGTCACGGGCTATCTCGTCGCGTACGGCAGCGAGGAGCAGAAGCGACGATGGCTGCCCGGCCTGTGCAGCGGTGAGCTGGTCGGCGCGATCGCGATGACCGAGCCCGACGGCGGCTCGGACCTCCAGGCGATGCGCACGCGGGCGGTCCGCGACGGCGACGACTACCTGGTCACCGGCGCGAAGACGTTCATCACCAACGGCGGCCTGGCCGACCTGATTCTGGTGGCCGTGAAGACCGACCCCGAGCAGCGGGCGGCCGGCGTCTCGCTGCTCGTGTGCGAGGTGGGCGGCGACCCGGAGGGCTTCCGCCGGGGCCGGCTGCTGTCCAAGATCGGGCTGCACGCCAACGACACCGCCGAGCTGTTCTTCGACGAGTTCCGGGTGCCGGCGGCCAACCTGCTCGGCGGCGCCGAGGGGCTGGGCTTCATCCAGCTCATGCAGCAGCTTCCGCAGGAGCGGCTGGTCATCGGCGTCGGCGCGGTCGCCGCGATGGAACGCGCGGTCGAGCTGACCGTGGCGTACGCCAAGGAGCGCACCGCCTTCGGCAAGACCCTGATGGGGCACCAGAACACCCGGATGGTGCTCGCCGAGTGCGCCACCCGCACCCGGGTCAGCCGGGTCTTCCTGGACGACTGCATCGTCCGGCACACCCGTGGCGACCTGGACGTCGCCACGGCGGCGATGGCGAAGTCGTGGCTCACCGACGGACAGTGCGAGGTCATCGACAGGTGCCTGCAACTGTTCGGCGGTTACGGCTACACGACGGAGTACCCGATCGCCCGGATGTACGCCGACGCCCGCGTCCAGAAGATCTACGGCGGCACCAACGAGATCATGAAGGAGTTGATCGCCCGTGCCCTCTGAGGCGTACGTCTATGACGCGGTCCGCACCCCGCGCGGACGCGGCCGGGACACCGGCGCGCTGCACGGGGTCAAGCCGATCTCGCTGGTGGTCGGCCTGATCGACGCGCTCCGCGAGCGCAACCCCGGCCTGGACGTGGGCCGGTTGGAGGACCTGCTGCTCGGCATCGTCACCCCGGTCGGCGAGCAGGGCGGCGACCTGGCGCGGGCCGCCGCGCTGCTGGCCGGGCTGCCCGACGAGGTGGGCGGGGTGCAGCTCAACAGGTTCTGCGCCTCCGGGCTGGAGGCGGTCAACTCCGCCGTCGCGCGCATCCGCTCCGGCTGGGAGCACCTGCTGCTCGCCGGCGGGGTCGAGTCGATGTCCCGGGTGCCGATGGGCTCCGACGGCGCGGCCTGGGCCACCGACCCGCAGACCGCGCTGGCCACGTCGTTCGTGCCGCAGGGCGTCAGCGCCGACCTGATCGCCACCCTGGAGGGCTTCACCCGCGACGACGTGGACGGCTACGCGCTGCGCTCGCAGGAGCGGGCCGCCAAGGCGTGGGCCCGCGGGCACTTCGCCCGCTCGATCGTGCCGGTCCGCGACGGCAACGGGCTGGACATCCTCACCGTCGACGAGCACCCGCGCCCGGAGACGACCCGGGAGGCGCTGGCGAAGCTCACCCCATCCTTCGCCACCATGGGTGCGGCCGCGGGCTTCGACGCGGTCGCGTTGCAGAAGTTCCACTGGCTGGAGGCCATCGAGCACGTCCACCACGCCGGCAACTCGTCCGGCATCGTGGACGGCGCGGCGCTGGTGCTGATCGGCTCGGAGCAGGTCGGGCAGGACCTCGGCCTCACCCCGCGCGCCCGGATCGTCGGCGCGGCCGTCACCGGCGCCGACCCGACGCTCATGCTGACCGGCCCGATCCCGGCCACCCACAAGGCGCTCGCCGTCGCTGGCCTGACCCTCGACGACATCGACCTGTTCGAGATCAACGAGGCGTTCGCGGCCGTGGTGCTCAAGTACGTCCGCGACCTGGGCCTCGACCCGGACCGGGTGAACGTCAACGGCGGCGCGATCGCCCTCGGCCACCCGCTGGGCGCCACCGGAGCCATGTTGCTCGGCACGGCGTTGGACGAGTTGGAGCGCCGCGACCTGCGCCGCGCCGTGGTGACCCTCTGCATCGGCGGCGGCATGGGCGTCGCCACCGTTCTCGAGCGCTGCTGACCCCGGGGGACAAGACCAATGACCACCACCATCCGGTACGACCGCGGCGCCGACGGCATCGTCACGCTCACCCTGGACGACCCCGACCAGTCCGCCAACACCATGAACCGGGCGTACGCGGCATCGATGAGCGCCGCGCTGGACCGGCTGGAAGCCGAGCACGATCTCGCCGGTGTCATCGTGACCAGCGCGAAGTCGACGTTCTTCGCCGGCGGCGACCTGCCCGAGATGATCCGCGCCACCCGCGCCGACGCGCCCGCGCTGGCGGACCTGCTCGGCACCATCAAGCGGGACCTGCGCCGACTGGAGACGCTGGGCAGGCCGGTCGTCGCGGCGGTCAACGGCTCCGCGCTCGGCGGCGGCCTGGAGATCGCCCTCGCCTGCCACCACCGCATCGCGCTGGACGCGCCCGACTCGCGGCTCGGGCTGCCCGAGGTGACCCTGGGTCTGCTGCCCGGGGCCGGCGGCGTCACCCGGACCGTGCGGATGCTCGGCCTGGCCGGTGCGCTGACCACGGTGCTGCTCACCGGCCGGCGGATGCGCCCGGCCGACGCCCTGGCCGCCGGGATCGTCGACGAGGTCGTCGCCACCGAGGCGGAGATGCTGGGCCGGGCTCACGCCTGGATCGCTGCCAACCCGCACCCGGCCCAGCCGTGGGACCGGCCGGACTACCGGATGCCCGGTGGCACCCCGGCCAGCCGTTCGCTGGCCGCGCAGCTGCCCGCCTTCCCGGCCACCCTGCGCAAACAGCTCAAGGGGGCCCGGCTGCCCGCGCCCGAGGCGATCCTGGCCACCGCCGTCGAGGGCGCACAGGTCGACCTGGACACCGCGTTCACCGTGGAGACCCGGCACCTGATCGGCCTGCTCACCGGGCAGGTCGCCAAGAACATGATCGGCGCGTTCTTCTTCGACCTGAAGGCCGTCAACGGCGGCGCCGCCCGACCGTCCGTGGACGTTGCGCCGGTGCGGCGGGTGGCGGTGCTCGGCGCCGGCATGATGGGCGCCGGCATCGCGTACGCCTGCGCCAGCGCCGGCCTCGACGTGGTGGTCCGGGACGTGTCGCCGGAGGCCGCGGGGCGGGCCCGGGAGCACGCCGAACGACTGCTGGCCCGCCGGGTCCGCAAGGGCCGCGCCACGGAAGCCGACGCCCGCGCGGTGCTGGAACGGATCACCACCACCGACCAGGTGGACGCGCTCGCCGGTTGCGACGCCGTCATCGAGGCGGTCTTCGAGGACCCGGCCCTGAAGAAGGCCGTCTTCGCCGAGGTGCTGCCGGTGCTCGCGCCGGGCGCGCTGCTCGCCTCCAACACCTCCACCCTGCCGATCACTCAGCTGGCCACCGGCGTGGACCGGCCGGCCGACTTCATCGGCATGCACTTCTTCTCCCCGGTGGACCGGATGCCGCTGCTGGAGATCGTGGTCGGTGCGCAGACCGGTGACGAGGCCCTAGCCCGCGCGTTCGACCTCGGCCGGCGGATCGGCAAGACCCCGATCGTGGTCAACGACGGCCGGGGCTTCTTCACCAGCCGCGTCATCGGCCGGTTCATCGACGAGGCGGTCGGCATGGTCGCCGACGGCGTACCGGCCGCGTCGGTGGAGCAGGCCGCGTTGCAGGCCGGCTACCCGACCGGGCCCCTCGCGCTGGCCGACGAGGTGAGCCTCACCCTCATCCAGCGGATCCGCCGGCAGTTCGAGGCCGCCAGCGAGGAGTACCTGCCGCTGCCCGCGCACCGGCTCGTCGACGAGCTGGTCGACGCGTACGACCGGCCGGGCCGCGCCGCCGGACGCGGCTTCTACTCCTACAACGACGGCCTTCGAGGCCGGTTGTGGACCGGCCTCGCGGACCTGGTCACCGATGCCGGCCGGGCGGTGCCGTTCACCGACCTCCAGGAACGGATGCTCTTCGCCGAGGCGCTGGACGCGCTGCGCTGCCTCGACGAGGGGGTGCTGCGTACCGAGACCGACGCCAACATCGGCTCGATCTTCGGCATCGGCTTCCCCGCCTGGACGGGCGGCGTGATCCGCTACGTCCGGCAGTACGCGGGCGGCCCGGCCGGCTTCGCGGCCCGCGCCGCCGAGCTCGCCGAACGGTACGGCGACCGGTTCACGCCTCCCGCCGACCTGGCGGACCGGCTCGCTGAGCCGGTTGGCGTCGCGTGACGGCGGCACGCGGCGGGCCGCTGGCCGGGGTGCGGGTGGTCGAGTTGGCCAGCCTCGCGCCGGCCCCGTTCGGCTGCATGGTGCTCGCCGACCTCGGGGCGGACGTGGTGCGCGTCGACCGACCGGGCGGCCCGGGAGCCGGGCGCCTCGCCGCGCCGACCGGTGGACCGTTGCAGCGCGGCCGGCGGATCACCGCGCTGGACCTGAAGTCCCCGGCCGGTGTGGCCGATCTGCTGCGCCTCATCGAGCGGGCGGACGTGCTCGTCGAGGCGTACCGGCCGGGGGTCGCCGAGCGGCTCGGCTTCGGCCCGGACGTCTGCCAGGCCCGCAACCCCCGGCTGGTGTACGCGCGGATGACCGGCTGGGGCCAGGACGGCCCGCTGGCTGCTCGGGCCGGCCACGACATCGACTACATCGCGGTCGCCGGGGCGTTGGAGCCACTGGGTCGAGCCGACGCACGCCCACACGCGCCGCTGAACCTGATCGGTGACTTCGCCGGTGGTGGCATGTTGCTGGCCGTGGGGGTGTTGGCCGCACTGCTGGAACGGGAACGCTCCGGCGTCGGCCAGGTCGTCGACGCGGCCATGGTGGACGGATCGGCGCTGCTCACCTCGTTCCTGCACGGGCTGCTCGGCACCGGCCTGTGGGCCGCCCCGCGCGGGCGGAACCTGCTCGACGGAGGAGCGCCCTTCTACGACACGTACGCCACCGCCGACGGCGGCTTCATGGCCGTCGGGGCGCTGGAGCCGGCCTTCTACGCCGTACTGCTGGCAGGTCTCGGCCTGGCCGACGAGGCCGAGCTGCCCGATCAGTACGACCCGAGCGGCTGGGACGAGCTGCGCAGGCGGTTCACCGAAAGGTTCGCCGAGCGGACCCGGGACGAGTGGACGGCGGTCTTCGCCGACCTGGACGCCTGCGTCGCCCCCGTGCTGGCCCCGGGTGAGGCGCACCGGCACCCGCACAACGCCGCCCGGGGGACGTTCGTCGAGGTGGACGGCGAGATCCAACCGGCGCCGGCACCGCGCTTCGACCGTACGCCAGCGGGCCCGCCCAACCCGGCGCCCGATCCGGGGCGCGACGTCGCGCCGGTCGAGGACATTCTGTCCACCTGGGAGTGATCCACAGCCGACTTCCGGGGCAGCCGTGCGGGTGCCGCATTGATACGGTCGTGCACCGACGGTGGACTGCGGACGTGGGGGGACGAGCATGGCGAGCGGGATTGATCCGTCCGGCCTGAGCAGCTCGCTCGAAGAGGCGATGCGCCTGCTGAGCCAGGCAACAGGTGCTGTCACGGCGCAGCCGGGTGACGGCGACGGGCCCGTGCCGGACGCCGAGCAGATGGTCGGGCGGGGCACCGGCGGTGACGGTCTCGTGGAGGCGGAGGTCTCCGCGTTCGGCGCCCTGCAGACGCTGGTGATCGACCCGAGCCTGTCCCGGGCCGGCACGAGCACGATCGCCGAGTACGTCCTGGAAGCGGTCCAGGCCGCACAGGCCGACGAGCGCGCCCGCCGGGCCGACCTGACGGCCGGGGCCCAGGTCGACAGCACGGCCCTCACCCAGCAGCTCGAGCGGGTCTCCCAGGAGGCGTTCCGCGGCTTCCAACAGATGATCGGTGACCTGGACGCGGCCACCCGCCGGATGGATCGTCGCTGAGCCATGTCCGACGGAATTCAGGTGGACGTCGACGCTCTGCACGCCGCCGCCGCGTCGATCGCGACAACCGGCCAGCAGCTCGGCGAGGCGGTCAGCGGCCTCGAGTCGACGGTGAACGGGGCGGGTAATCCCTGGGGCGCCGACGAGGCGGGCTCCCTCTTCGGGGCCGTGTACGTCGAGGTCCTGACGCATGCGCTCGACGTGTACCGGTCGATGGCCGACCAGTTGTTGGAGGCCGCCGAGAACCTCGACCTCGGTGCCGACGCGCACGAGGCGACCGACCTCGCCAACGCGGAACTCTTCACGAGGATGGAGCTGCCCAGTGGGTATGCAGCTTCCTCCTGAGCTCGCCGAGGCGCTGGGCTGGGTCGGCTTCACCTGGCCGACCGCCGACGAGGAGTTGCTGTTCGAGGCGTCCCAGATGTGGTTCGCGTTCGCCGGCCGGCTGCGGACGGCGGTCGGGGAGGCGCAGGCGGGCGCGGCGCAGGTCAGCACGACCAACAGTGGCGACGACATCCGGGCGTTCGAGCAGGCGTGGCAGGACGAGGAGGGTGCGCCGCGCCGCATCGAGGACGGCGCGCAGGCCGCCGAGCTGATCGGCATGGCGTTGCTGGTGATGGCCATCATCACCCTGACGCAGAAGATCATCGTGATCGTCCAGTTGACGATCCTGGTCATTCAGGTGGCGATCGCGTTGGCGGCGGCGGCACCCAGCTTCGGTGCCTCGCTGGCCCAGATCCCCGTCTCGATCGGCCTGGCCCGGATGGCGATCCAGCGGGTCATCAAGGAGGTCATCGAGAAGGTCGTCAAGGAGATCATCCCGCAGTTGTTGAAGCGCGCGAAGACACTGCTGCGCCGCTTCACCCGAAAGGCCGCGAAGCGCGGCGGCCCGAAGCGGCCCGGCGTGCCCGGCCCGCACACCACCCCGCGCTACTCCAACACGAAGCCGATGCTCGACAAGTACCGCAACGAGCATCTGCCCGGAGGGCACTTCCCGACGGCCGTGCGCCGGCTCAGCCCCGAGGAGTTGGAACAGCACCGGGTCTTCTTCGACAGCAACGGCGTGCTGCGCAGCGCGCGCAACGGCGAGCCGTTCGACACGTCGAGCGCGCAGACCGTGTTCAGCGGAAACGGTCAGGCGATCTTCGTGATGGACCGCAACGGCAACCTCTACGCGTCCAACTACCAGAAGGTCGGCGACTTCCACCACTCCACTCTGGGCGGCGGAAACCCGGTCGCGGCGGCCGGCGAGCTGGTCGTCAAGGACGGTAGGGTCCAGTACGCCACGGCGCGCAGCGGTCATTACCAGCCCGACCCGAGCCACATGGCCAATCTCGACGCCGAGTTCAAACGCAACGGCGTCAACGGGGTTCCGATTCTGGGCTGGGATGGCGGCCGGATCTTCTAGGGGAGTCGACGAGCATGGGTACGGACAGTTGGAAGGGCCACGTCAACGGGATCCTCTACGGGGTCCAGTTCGACAGGTCGCTCGACGATTCGGTGGTGAAACGGGTCGCCGACGGGGTGGCCGCCGGGCTCTACCCGGGTGGCCGGGCCGAGACGCGGGACGCGCTGGAGCAGGCGCTGCTCTACTCGGGCCCGCTGAACGACCAGGCCGAGACGCACCACAGCGAGGACGACATCCGCGCGTTCTTCCGGCGGCTCTCCGCCGCCCTGGCGACCCCGCCCTCGCAGAGTTGATCAGTGGGTTCGCGTCACGGCATCGCGGTGTCGTGACGCGAACCTCTTGATCACCGGGGATGGGCGGGGGCGGTGGTACCAGGTTGCGAAGAGGGCCACCGCCAGCAGCAGCTCCGCGATGTCGCCGCCGTAGTACATGAGTTGGGCGGCCGATCGGAACGCCGCTGCGTCCGGATCGGTCAGCCCCGGGGGCAGGGTGCCGGCCCGCGCGTAGAGGTACTTGGCGAGCGCCGCGTGGCCGGCCGACGCGCCGAGCAGCGCGCCGACCCGCACGGCCAGCCCGGGGCGGCGGGGCGCCGGGTCCGGCCCGGCCAGCGACCAGGCGAACAGGTAGCCCGCAGCCAGGTAGTGCAGGTGTACGCCGTGGTGCAGGGCCGGCTGGCGTTCCGCCGCCGCGTACAGCGGGGTGAGCAGCACCAGCGCCAGCCCACCCGTGCTCAGCAGCGCGGCGGTGACCGGGTGCGCGATCAGGTGCAGCGCGCGGGCGCGCAGCAGCCGGCCCACCCGCCGACGCGTCGCGGTGGGCGCGACGTGCAGCAGCAGCGTCACCGGGGCGCCGAGGACCAGCCCGAGCGGTGCCAGCATGCCGAGCAGCAGGTGCTGCGCCATGTGCCCGCGCGGGTCGTCCGAGAGGTGGGCCAGCGGCCCGACCGCGACCGCCAGCACGGTGCAGCCGGCCAGCCAGGCGAGAGTACGCCGATGGTCCCAGCCTCGCGGGTCGCGTACGGCGGCCAGCAGGTAGCCGACGGCCAGCACCGCGACCGGGAGCAGCGGCAACCAGCCCGGCCCGTCCGCCGGGTGGCCCCCGTGCGCCCATGGCACCACCGCCGCCCGGCCCGGAGCGACTGCCGTCACCGGGGGCCGTCATCCGGTCGGCGGGACCGCGTCCGCCAGACCAGCGCCGCGCCGGCCAGCAGCAGGACCGCGCCGCCCACGTTCCACACCACGTCGTACGGCACCAGGTGGACGCCGTAGCGGATCTGGTGCACCCGGAGCACCTTGTGGTCGACCAGCCCGTCGAAGAGCTGGAATCCTCCGGCGCCGAGCAGGAAGCCACCCCAGACCAGCCGGGGTGACAGGGCCAGCCGTCGGCGCAGATCGGCGAACCAGAAGAACCCACCGACCAGGGCGATCACCTCAGCGGCGTGCAGCAGCCCGTCCGAGAGCAGCGCCACCGACGGGGTGGACCGGTCGTAGAAGTGGTGCCAGGCCAGCAACTGGTGAAAGACGATCTCGTCCACGGCGGCCATGATCGCGACCCCGATCAGGACGCCCGCGAGCGTGGACGACCGGCGGTCCGGCGCGGCGACGGGACGCCCTCGCGGCAGGCTCGAACCGACCACCACACACCTCGCATCCGCCCGGGTCACGGCCGAACTACCCCAAACTGGCCGAGTCATGCCCGCCGAAGCCGTGCCGGCATGATCATTGGGTGGGGCGGCCGGATGCCTCGCCGGCAGCGGAGACCGAAGGAGGTGCCTGTGCCGGACGCGGACGAACTCGTCGCCGACGCGCTCGCGGCGGTGCGCGGCACCGACGTACGACAGGCCGAACGGCAGCTGGACCGGCTGATGGTCGGCACCGGCGCGGCGGACGGCGCCACGGCGGTGGACGCGGCCCTGCGGCGTCGGCTGGTCCGTGGCCTCGGGCAGCTCTGGCCAGGCGGCTGGCAGCCGGTCGACGTGCACCGGATCACCGCGCGGCGGCTCGACGCACGGGCGGCCCGGCTGGTCCGGGACGCGCTGGCCGCTCAGCGACGCGAGCAGGCCGGGCCGGTCCCCGACTGGTGGGACGACCAGCTACGTGCTCTGGCCGCCGAGGGCCGGGACGACGGCGACGACCTGCTGGCCGCCTGGACCGCCGCGGAGGGACTGGACCGGGCCGACGCTCTCCGGGCCGCTGTCGACGTGCTCGCGCTGGTGGAGAGCCTGCCGCCGATCGCGGTGCTGCGCCCGCCGCCCGGCTCGACCGGGGCGACGATCCCCCGCACCGCCGGTACGGTCCGCAGCGGATCGCCGATGCTGGACCGGGTACGCGCGCTGCTCGCGAAGGCCGAGTCGACCACCTTCCCGGCCGAGGCGGAGGCGTTGACCGGGAAGGCACAGGAGCTGATCGCCCGGCACAGCATCGACGAGGCGTTGCTGGCCGCCGGGGCGGAGCCCGGCGATGTGCCGGGCGGGGTCCGGCTGGGCACCGAGACCCCGTACGCGGGGGCGAAGGCGCTGCTGGTGCAGGAGGTGGCGGCGGCGAACCGGTGCGAGGCGGTCTGGTCCGACGACCTCGGTTTCACCACCGTGCTGGGGTGGCCGGCGGATCTCGTGGCGGTGGAGCTGCTCTACACCTCGCTGCTGGTGCAGGCCACCGCCGCGATGCTGCGCGGGCGCACCGAGCGCCGGCCGGGGTCGGGCCGGCGGACGAAGGTGTGGGACGAGTCCTTCCTCAACGCGTTCGCGCTGCGGATCGGTGAGCGGCTGCGCGCGGCCACCGAGGCGGCCGACCAGGCGGCTGCCGAGACGGCCGGCCCGGAGCGTCTGCTACCGGTGCTCGCCGCCCGTGGCGAGGCGGTCCAGGAGCGGCTGGGCGCCCTCTTTCCGGGTGTCACCCGACACCGGCTCAGCGTCCGCGACGCCGAGGGCTGGTCGTCCGGCACCTCGGCCGCTGACCGGGCCGCGCTCGACCTCGGCGGCGGCCAGCGGCCTCGACAGGTGCCGGGCCGACCCTGATCCGCACGGCGTGGGACCACCGCCGGGAAGTCTTTCTGCGATTTTCTTCGGTACGCGGTAGGGAACGGGGTCTCGGCTCCGACCCTCCGGTGAGCCGCGCCCCGACCGGGGGGCGGCCAGCCAAGCGAGGAGCATCGCCGTGAAGTACATGCTGCTGATCTGGAACCGGCCCGGCTTCACCGAGGAGCTGACCGAAGCGGACCGTAATGCCCTGTTCGGCGAGGTGGACGAGATCATGAAGGAGCTGACCGAGAGCGGCGAGCTGGTCGACGGCCAGGCGCTGGCCAACCCGTCGCAGACGCAGACGGTCCGGCTCGCCGGCGGTCGCCCGGAGATCGTCGACGGGCCGTTCATGGAGAGCAAGGAGCAGTTCGCGGGCTACCTGACCGTCGACTGCGACAGCCCGCAGCGGGCCGCCGAGATCGCCGCGCGGTGGCCGGACGTGCGCTTCGGCGGGGCGATGGAGGTCCGCCCGATCATGGAGCAGGCCGGGACGGAGATGTGACCGACGACCGGACGGTCGAGGATCTGCTGCGCACGCTCGCGCCGCAGGTCCTCGGCCTGCTGGTCCGCCGACACGGCCAGTTCGACAGGTGCGAGGACGCGGTCCAGGAGGCGTTGCTCGCCGCCGCGACGCAGTGGCCCGCGCAGGGCGTACCGGACAATCCGCGCGCGTGGTTGCTCACCGTGGCCACCCGCCGGCTCACCGACGAGTGGCGCAGCGAGAGCGCCCGCCGGGACCGCGAGGTGGCGGTGGCGCTGCGCGAGCCGGCGTACGCCCAGGTGGCGCCGGCGGCCGACGCGGAGCCGGCAGTGGCGGACGCGGACGACACCCTCACCCTGCTCTTCCTCTGCTGCCATCCGGCGCTGGCGCCCTCGGCGCAGGTGGCGCTGACCCTGCGGGCGGTCGGCGGGCTCAGCACCGCCCAGATCGCCCGGGCGCACCTGCTGCCCGAGGCGACGATGAGCCAGCGGATCCGGCGGGCCAAGCAGCGAATCGAGGCCGCCGGGGCCCGGTTCCTGATGCCCGGGCCGGGTGAGCGCGGCGAGCGGCTGCGGACCGTGCTCCGGGTGCTCTACCTGATCTTCAACGAGGGGTACACCGCGTCCAGCGGACCGGATCTGCGACGGGCCGAACTGACCGGCGAGGCGATCCGACTGGCCCGCGTCCTGCACGGGCTGCTGCCCGACGACGGTGAGGTGACCGGGCTGCTGGCGCTGATGCTGCTCACCGACGCGCACCGGGCGGCCCGGGTCGGCGAGGACGGCGAGTTGGTGCCGCTGACCGAGCAGGACCGCGCCCGGTGGGACGCCGGTGCCATCGCGGAGGGAGTCGCCCTGGTCACCGAGGCGCTGACCTGGTCGCCGCCCGGCCCGTACCAGCTCCAGGCGGCGATCGCGGCGGTGCACGCCGAGGCGCCGACGGCGGCGGAGACGGACTGGCCGCAGATCGTGGCGCTCTACCGGCTGCTGGCCCGGATCGCTCCGAACCCGATGGTCACGCTCAACCAGGCGGTGGCCGTGGCCATGGTGGACGGGCCGCGGGCGGGGCTCGCCCTGCTCACCCCGCTTCACGCCGACGAGCGGATGGCCGGGCACCACCGGCTCGCCGCAGTCCGGGCGCACCTGCTGGAGCTGGCCGGGGAGCCGGGCGCGGCACGGGAGGCGTACCTGGCGGCGGCACGCGGCACGACGAGCCTGCCCGAGCAGCGCTACCTGGAGCTGAGAGCCGCCCGGCTGGCGGGCCGGCCGTCACGCACCTGACGTACCGCGTGTCGCGCTGACCACGGCACGGCCCGGTCGCCGCGCGGCGCTGTCGCGCGGCGACCCTCGTAGGTCAGCTCGACACGTCGACGGCCGGGCAGCGGGTGCCCCGGGCGGGCACCACCTGGTCGATCAGGGGGGATCTCAGGGTTCACGGCCCCGGGCACACAGCACGCCGGGCCGGTGAATGATCACCGGCCCGGCGTGCGGGTTACGTCGTACGTCAGCTCTTGAAAGCGTCCTTGATCTTCTCGCCCGCCTGCTTGAGCTTGGCCGTGGACTGGTCTGCGCGCCCCTCGGCCTCGAGCTGCTCGTTGTCGGTGGCCCGACCGGCGCCTTCCTTGAGCTTGCCGGCCGCGTCCTCGCTGGCGTTGTTGATCTTGTCATCGATACCCATGTGCCAACCTCCATTGCGAGCGTCGCTACGACCTCAGCAATACCCCCGCAGTCCACCGCCCAACCATCACCGCCGTCACAATCCGCGATCGGCGGCCGAACGGAACCGGCGCAGGCGCAGGCTGTTGGCCACCACGAAGACCGAGGACAGCGCCATGGTGGCACCGGCGATCATCGGGTTGAGCAGGCCTGCGGCGGCGAGCGGCAGGGCCGCCACGTTGTAGCCGAAGGCCCAGAACAGGTTGCCCCGGATAATCCCGAGCGTGCGCCGGGACAGCCGGATGGCGTCCACCGCCGCATCCAGGTCGCCCCGGACGAGCGTGAGATCGGACGCCTCGATCGCCACGTCGGTGCCGGTGCCCATCGCCAGCCCCAGATCTGCCTGGGCCAACGCCGGCGCGTCGTTCACCCCGTCGCCGACCATCGCCACCGACCGCCCCTGCGCCTGGAGCCGCCGGACGACGTCGACCTTGCCGGCGGGCAGCACCTCGGCGATCACCTCGTCGATGCCCACCTCGGCAGCGACCGCCCCGGCCACGGTGGGGTTGTCCCCGGTCAGCAGGACCGGGGTGAGCCCCAGGGCGCGCAGCCGGGCCACGGCCGTCCGGCTGGTCGGCCGGACCACGTCGGCGACCGCGAGCACGCCCCGCGCCCGTCCGTCCCAGCCGGCGACGATCGCCGTACGCCCGGCGGCCTCCGCGTCACGCACGGCCAGATCGACCTCCGGCGGTACGTCGACACCGCGCTCGCGCAGCAGCCGGAGCCGGCCGACCAGCACGGTCCGACCGTCGACCGTGCCGGTGACGCCCAACCCTTCGAGGTTGGCGAAGCCGGCAACCGGCGGCAGCGCTCCGGCCTCGGCGGCGCCCGCGGCGACGGCCCGGGCGATCGGGTGCTCGGAGGCGGCCTCCACGGCCCCGGCGAGCCGGAGCAGCTCGGCGCGGTCCTCGCCGCTCGCCGGCACGACGTCCACCAGGGTCATCCGGCCGGTCGTCACGGTTCCGGTCTTGTCCAGTACGACGGTGTCGACGCGACGGGTGGACTCCAGCACCTCCGGTCCCTTGATCAGCACGCCGAGCTGGGCGCCGCGACCGGTGCCGACCAGCAGCGCGGTCGGCGTGGCCAGGCCGAGGGCACACGGGCAGGCGATGATCAGCACGGCCACCGCGGCGGTGAACGCGGTGGTCGGACCGGCTCCGGTGCCGAGCCACCAGCCGAGGGTGCCCACCGCGAGGGTGATGACGATCGGCACGAAGACACCGGAGATCCGGTCGGCCAGCCGCTGCACGGCCGCCTTGCCGCTCTGCGCCTGCTCGACGAGGTCGGCCATCCGGGCGAGCTGGGTGTCCGCGCCGACCCGGGTGGCGGTGACGACCAGCCGGCCGCCCGCGTTGATCGTGGCGCCGACCACGCCGTCGCCCGGGCCGACCTCGACCGGCACCGACTCGCCGGTCAGCATGCTGGCGTCGACGGCGGACGTGCCCTCGTCGACGACCCCGTCGGTGGCGATCTTCTCGCCGGGGCGGACCACGAACCGGTCACCGACGACGAGCCGGTCCACCGGGATTCGGGTCTCCACCCCGTCGCGCAGCACCGCCACGTCCCGGGCGCCGAGTTCGAGAAGGGCGCGCAGGGCCGCCCCGGCGGTCCGCTTGGATCGGGCCTCGAAGTAGCGGCCGGCCAGGATGAACACGGTCACCCCGGCAGCCGCCTCCAGGTAGATGTTGCCGGCGCCGTCGGTGCGGGTGATGGCGAAGCGGAAGGGATGCGTCATCCCGGGCATGCCGGCGTCGCCCAGGAAGAGCGCCCAGAGCGACCAGCCGAACGCGGCCAGGGTGCCCAGCGAGACCAGGGTGTCCATGGTCGCGGCGCCGTGCCGCAGGTTGGTCCACGCGGCCCGGTGGAACGGCAGCCCGCCCCAGACCACCACCGGGGCGGCGAGGGTCAGCGAGAGCCACTGCCAGTAGTCGAACTGCCAGGGCGGCACCATGGCCAGCAGGACCACCGGCACGCTGAGCACCGCCGACACCCACAGACGGGTACGCGGACCCCGCAGCGGGTCGACCGGCTGTTCGGTCGTCGGCGGTGCCGGCAGGGCCGCCGTGTAGCCGGTCTTCTGCACCGTGTCGATCAGGTCGTCCGGGGTGACGCTGTCGACGTACCGGACGGTGGCCTTCTCGGTGGCGTAGTTGACGGTGGCGCTCACCCCGTCCATCCGGTTCAGCTTCTTCTCGATCCGGGCGGCGCAGGCGGCGCAGGTCATTCCCCCGATGGCCAGCTCGATCCGGTTCGGCGCCTCGGGCAGTGGTCTGCTGGTGGTGGTCATCGTCTGGTCCCGTCAGTTGTGCCCGTGGCCGGGGGTGCCGTGCTCGGTCGGCGCCGGCCCGCTCGGAGTGGGGTCGCCCCCGGTCGTGGCGGTGCCGGCGACGACGGTGAACTCGGCGGTGTGCACCCGCCCGCCGTGCCGGAAGTCGAGGTAGAGCCGGTAGCTGCCGGCCGAGGGCACCTCGGCGAGGAAGGTGACCTCCGGACCGGGCCGGGTGCGCCCGTCGCCGGGTGTTCCGTCCGGGTGTACGTGCAGGTACGCGAGATCGCCCCGGCGCAGCGCCACCAGGTGCCCGTACGCGCCCAGGTAGGGCTCCAGGTCGGTGACCGGTCGCCCGTCGCGGCTGACGCTCAGGGTGAGTGACGAGGTGCGGCCGGGCTGCGGCACGCCGGCCAGGGTGACGGTGTAGCCGTCGACCGTGGTGCTGGTGGCCGGGGCGGGCAGCGGCCGTTCGGTCAGCTCACCGGGGACGGTCACGTCCACCCCGAGGGTCAGCGCCTCGCCCCCGGTCGGCGTGAAGTCGGCGAACGCCCGCCACTGCCCCGGGCCGTCCAGCGGGGTGTCGACCCGCCAGGTGCCGTCCGGGGCGAGGTCGGGGTGCACGTGGCGGAAGCCGGACAGGTCCCGCCGGGCGACGATCAGGTGCATCCGCTTGTCGTGTGCCACGTCGTACCCAATCACCGGGCGGCCGTCCGGCCCGCCGATCCGGAAGGCGAACTCACCGGCCGGAGCGGCGACCGGAACGAGCGTGTAGCCACGGTCGGAGACGAGCAGACCGCCGGGAGTCCGGTCGGTCACCTCGTCGTGCGCGGTGGGGCCCGAGCTGTGGGCGACGCCGCCGTCGGGCCGACTCTCGGCGACCGGGGCGGCCGGGTCGACCACCCGGCCGATCCCGTACGCCGCGCCGAAGACCGCCGCGAGACCGAGGGCGAACCCGCCCATTCTGGTCACCGTGTTCATCCCGGGCTTTCCGCTCACGCCTCGACGAGGTCGTAACCGGCCTCGTCGACCGCCGCCCGGACGGACTCCGCGTCCACGGGTTGCTCGCTGGTGACGGTGACCCGGCCGGTGGCGAGATCCACCTGCACGTCGCGCACCCCGGCGATGGCGCCCACCTCGGCGCTGACCGCGCTGACGCAGTGCCCGCAGGTCATGCCCCGCACCTGGAACGTCGTGTCGACCATCGAATCTCTCCCTTCGCCGCCTGCCAGCCTATACCCCCCAGGGGTAAGGCCGAGACAGATCCGTAACCGGTCATGTACCGGTACCCGGTGGGGGTATCGGACACGAGGGACGTTACCATACCCCCCAGGGGTACGCTATCCTCGTCGCCATGACCGCACCCACGCCGATCCGCGGCTACACCGCCAGCAAGGACCAGCTGCTCGCGCGGCTCCGCCGCGTCGAGGGGCAGGTCCGGGGCATCGAGAAGATGGTCGACGACGACCGTTACTGCATCGACGTCCTCACCCAGATCTCCGCGATCCAGGCCGCGCTCGACAAGGTGGCCCTGGGCCTGCTCGACGGGCACGCCCGGCACTGCATGCACGAGGGGGCGGCCGAGGGCCGGGCCGACGAGATGGCCACCGAGATGATGGCGGCCGTCGGCCGACTCATGAAGCGCGGCTGAGCCGGTCAGTCGGGCTCCGCGTCGAGGCGTACCCGGCGGAGCAACTGGGCGTTGAGCGCCACCACGATGGTGGACGCCGACATCAGCACCGCCGCCACCGCCGGGCTCAACGCCACCCCGGCCCAGGCGAGCACCCCGGCCGCCAGGGGCAACGCCACCACGTTGTAGCCGGCGGCCCAGGCCAGGTTCTGCCGCATCTTGCGGTACGACGCCCGGGAGAGCCGGACCACGGCACCGACACCGCGCGGGTCGGACGACGCCAGCACCACCCCGGCGGACTCGATCGCCACGTCGGTCCCCGCCCCGATCGCGATGCCGACGTCGGAGCGGGCCAGCGCCGGCGCGTCGTTCACCCCGTCGCCGACCATCGCCACGGTCAGCCCTCGCCGCTGGAGCTCCGCGACCCGGCTGTCCTTCTCGGCCGGCAGCACCTCGGCGAAGACCTCGTCCACTCCCGACCGGAAGCCGAGATCGGCGGCCACCGACTCGGCCACCGACCGCGCGTCGCCGGTGATCATGGCGATGGTGCGGACGCCTTCGGCACGGAGCTCGGCGATGGCCTGCCGGGCCTCCGGACGCACCTCGTCGGTGAGCGCGAACGCCCCGAGCACGGTGCCCGGCAGCCGCACCAGGTACAGCACCACGGCCCCGCGCGCCGACCATCTGCCGGTCGCCGCCTTCAGGTCGTCCGGGAGCGCTCGGCCCAGATCCCGCAGCAACGCCGGGCCGCCCACCGCGTACTCCGTACCGTCGACGGTGGCCCGCACGCCGCGGCCCGGCAGCGACCGGAAGCCGGTGGCACGCGCTGGGCCGGCGGACCCGGCCGCCGTCACGATCGCCCGAGCCAGCGGATGCTCGCTGTCGGACTCGACGCCGGCGGCGATCCGCAGCGCTTCCTCCCGCTCCAGCCCCTGGGTCGTCACCAGGTCGCTCACCGCGTGCTCACCCCGGGTCAGCGTGCCGGTCTTGTCGAAGAGCACCGCGTCGACGGTCCGCATGCGCTCCAGCGCCAACCGGTCCTTGACCAGGATCCCGCGCCGCGCCGCCAGGGCGGTGGAGAGCGCCACGACCAGCGGGATGGCCAGGCCGAGCGCGTGCGGGCAGGCGATCACCAGGACGGTGACCGTACGGACCACCGCCTGGTCGGGCTCACCGAGCGCGGTCCAGACCGCCAGCGTCACCACGGCGGTGCCGGCGGCCACGTAGAACAGCGCGGCGGCGAACCGGTCGGCCAGCAGTTGGGCCTGCCCACCCGAGCGCTGCGCCTGCGCGACCATGCGCTGAATGCCGGCGAGCGCGGTCTCGTCACCCAGCGCCTCGACCCGGACCCGGATCGCCGAGTCGGTGGCGACCGTGCCGGCCACCACCCGCTCGCCCGTCGACCGGGCCACCGGCCGCGACTCACCGGTGATCATCGACTCGTCCAGTTCGGCGTCGCCATCGACGATCCGGCCGTCCGCCGGCACCCGACCCCCGGGCCGGACAAGCACCACGTCGCCCACCCGCAACGCGCCGACCGGCACCGGCTCGGCCTGCCCGTCCGCCGCCACGCGCTCGGCCTCGTCGGGCAGCAGCGCGGCCAACGCCGCCAGCGCCCCCCGGGCCTGCCCGATGGCCTTCATCTCCTGCCAGTGCCCGAGCAGCATGATGGTGACCAGCGCGGCCAACTCCCACCAGAAGTCCAGGTCGAAGGCGCCCAGGCTGGTGGCCAACGACGCCGAGTACGCCACCGTGATCGCCATCGCGACCAGCAGCATCATTCCCGGCGCCCGGTCCCGGATCTCCCGCACCGCACCGACCAGGAACGGCCAGCCACCCCAGAGGAAAATCACCGATCCGAGCACCGGCCCGACCCAGGAGCGGCCCGGAACGTCCCACCGGAGCCCGAGCCCGTCCACCACCAGGTGGCTGGTCAGCACCACCGGCAGGGTGAGCACCAGGCAGACCCAGAACCGGCGGCGGAACATCGCCGGGTCGTGGCCGGCGTGCTTGTCGTGGCCAGCGTGCTTGTCCTGGCCGGCGTGCCTCTCCGGGCCGGCGTGCTGATCGTGGCCGGCCGGCGTCGCGTGCTGGCTCTGGTCGGCGGCCTGCTCAGGGGCGGGCTCGGACGCGGGCATGACTCCAACATGCCGCTCCGGGCGACGCCGCGCGGGCGGTTCGACCATCCGACACTCCGCCACGACCTGCGACACCCGGTCCGGCTGGCTAGCATTTCCGGCGATGGCCTACTGGACCCCACCGCCCAGTCGGGCACCGGCGCCGCCACGGCGCGGCGCCTCCGCCGACCGGCCGGTCCGACGGCTCACCCTGTGTGATCACCGGGTCGCCAGCCGGCAATCCGATGCGCCCGGCACCGCGTTCGACCGGCGGAGGTGAACCGACCGGCCCGTCGGCACGTACCCCGCACCGGATCGTTGGGAGTTCTCGCATTGGGTTCCGACCACAGCCGTACCGCTCCGCCCGTCCCACCCCGGGCCCGGCGGATCCTCGTCGCGACGGTGGTGCCGCTCTTCGTGGCCACCGTCGTCGCCGCCGTGGTGCTCTGGCCACGGGACGGGGCGCCGCAGACCGGCGGCGGCACGGACGCGCCGCGCCACCACGGCACGGTCACCCGGGTGGTGACCGAACCCTGCCCACCGTCGGCCAACCCGGAGGGCACGCCGGCCACCGGGCCGTGCGGGACCGTGGACGTACGGATCGAGGACGGGCCGAGCGCCGGCCAGCAGGTGCAAACGCCAGTCCCCGCCGGGCCCGGCGCTCCGCGGATCGAGGTCGGCGACGACGTCGTCCTGGTCGAGCTGACCGACCCGACCGATCCCGCCACCAGCAGCTGGAACATCGCCGAGCATCAGCGCGGAAAGCCGTTGGTGTGGCTCGCGGTGGTCTTCGCCGCCGCGATCGTCGCGTTCGGCCGGTGGCGGGGCCTGGCCGCGCTGGCAGGGCTGGCCGCCAGCTTCGCCATCCTGCTCACCTTCGTGTTGCCGGGCATCAGCGCCGGCCGGTCACCGCTGCTGGTGGCGGTGGTTGGCGCAGCCCTGATCATGTTCGTGGTGCTCTACCTGACACACGGGGTGACCGCGCAGACCTCGGTCGCGGTGCTCGGCACCCTGGGCAGCCTGGTGCTCACCGGCGTGCTCGCGACCATCGCCACCGCCGCCACCCACCTGACCGGCTTCGGCAGCGAGGACGCCACCACGCTGTCGATGTTCCAGGCCGATGTCGATCTGCGTGGCCTGCTGCTCGCCGGGATCATCATCGGCTCACTCGGGGTGCTCGACGACGTGACCGTCACCCAGGCCGCCACCGTCACCGAGCTGGCGAACGCCAACCCCGGCCTGAGCCGGCTGCAGCTCTACCGGGCGGCCACCCGGGTCGGCCGGGCGCACATCGCCTCCACGGTCAACACCATCGTCCTGGCGTACGCGGGCGCCTCACTTCCGCTGCTGCTTCTGCTCACCGCCGACACCCGCCCCCTCGGGCAGATCCTGACCAGCGAGTTCCTCGCCCAGGAGATCGTCCGCAGCGCGGTCGCCACGCTCGGCCTGATCGCCGCCGTACCCCTCACCACCGGGCTCGCCGCCGTGGTGACCGCGGCCGGGTCGACGCCGGCGCAGGGCGCGGCCGCCGACGTCCTGACGCCGCGCCCCCGTCCGGACCGGACGGAGGCGTTGGCCGCCCTCAGCTCCCCGCCAGCGGGTCGGTCCGACGGGCCCGACCCGGAGCGGAGCGCACCCCCATCCACCGCCACCACCGGGTGGCCAGAGCCGAACAGGAGCACGGATACGGCATGGTGACACTCCTCAGCGTGACCGGATCGGGCCTACGCCCTGAAAACCGCGTCACTGGTCACTCAACGCCATGGCGAAATGACGCTTTTAGTCGGCATCAGGACGTAGCTCAGGCGGTGGACTCTCGGGTAACCTCGCTGCCGGTCACCGACGAAGGCGCGCAGCGGCGCCTGCGGTGCCACCGCCCAATCGCCAACCGGCGAGCCGGGGACCCAGGTACGTGGGGTGAATCCGCGACAGCGGTAGGGGCCACTTCCGCCCCGAACCCGTCAGCTAACCCGGTCGGCGGTCGACGGAAGGGAACATTGTGACGGCACCCCTACGCCGCTGGTTGACACCCGTGGTGGCCGTGCTCGCTGCGCTGACCGTGTTCGCCGGGCCCCTCCCGGCCCACGCCGCCCCGACGACCCCCACACCGTCCGGGCACGAAGAGGAAGACGAACCCAAGCTCCTCAACGACGTCATCGAGCAGACCAACCGGGACTACGTGGCGGCCAAGTCCAAGCTGGACAAGTCCAAGAAGCGGCAGCTTGAGCTGGCGTTGCAGGTCGAGCGGGCGAAGGCCGACCTGGAGGCGCTGGCCCCGCAGGTCGGGCAGATCGCCGCCCAGTCGTACCGGACCGGGCGGATCGGCGCGATCGCGATGCTGCTGGAGAGCGACGCCCCGGACTCGTTCGTCCGACGGGCCGCGGCGCTCGACGAGATGAACATGGTCAACGAGAAGAAGCTCGCCGAGGTCAACACGGTCAAGACCCGCGCCGAGCAGGCCAAGCTGGCCCTCGACGCGGAGGTCCGCGAGCAGCAGAAGCAGACCGCCCTGATGGCGAAGGACAAGCGCGACGCGGACAAGGCGCTCGCGCTGGTCGGCGGTCAGGGTTTCACCGGCGGTCTGGTCGACGCCGTCTCGCCGGTCGCCCGGATCGGCCCGGGTCGCACCGCCGACGGCGACTGGAAGGCCGAGTCATGCAGCGAGGACGACCCCACCACCTCCGGTTGTGTCACGCCGCGCACCCTGCACGCGTACAAGGAGGTCAAGCGGGCCGGGTTCAACCGGTTCGTCGGCTGCCACCGCAACGGTGGCCCGTTCGAGCACCCGAAGGGCCGCGCCTGTGACTGGTCGTTGCAGAAGAGCGGCTTCAGCCCGTGGCACAACAACGACACCCGCATGTACGGCAACAACGTCGCCGCGTTCCTCATCCGCAACGCCGACCGCCTCGGCATCTACTACGTGATCTGGAACCGGCAGATCTGGTTCCCGGCGACCGGCTGGAAGTCGTACAGCGGACCGTCGAACCACACCGACCACGTGCACATGTCGCTGCTCTGACCCGGTGCCAAGAAGTCGAGGGCCGTCCCGCATCAGGCGGGGCGGCCCTCGTCGCGTCAGGCGGCGGAAGTTGCCGGGGCGGTCCGCGTCAGGCGGCGGCGGAAGCTGCCGGGTCGTCCGAGGCGCCGGGCGCGTCGAACGTCGCGGCACCCGCCGGTGCGGGGGTAACCGCGCGCACCACACCGGCGGCGAGCCGGTACGACATGCCCACCACCGCACACCGCCCCTGTGCCACCTCGTCGGCCAGCACGGGCGACTGCCCGAGCAGCGTCTCGACGGTCTGCGCGATGTGGATGTCGACGATGCCGTCGACGTCGTCCACGCCCTCGGCGGTGGCACGTCGCAGGCTGGGCAGCACCGCGTCGACCACCGCGGGCAGGTGTCCCGGCGGCGCGACGCCGGTGGCGGCCGCCTCACGGGCGGCCTGCACGGCACCGCACGAGTCGTGGCCGAGGACCACCACCAGTGGAGTGCCGAGCACCGTCACCGCGTACTCCACGCTGCCCAGCACCTCCGGGCCCGCGGTGTGTCCGGCCGTACGGACCACGAAGAGGTCGCCCAGCCCCCGGTCGAAGATGATCTCAGCCGCCAGGCGGGAGTCGGAGCAGCCCACGATCACCGCGAACGGGTGCTGCCCGTCGGCCACGGCGGCCCGGTGCCCGGCGTCCTGGTTGGGGTGGCGCGGCGCCCCGCTGACGAAGCGCCGGTTGCCCGCGGCCAGCTCGGCGTACGCTCGGGCCGGCTCGGTCGGCGTCGGCGCTCGATCGGCAGCCCGCTGCGGGCCCGGCTGCCCGCCAGGCGTACCGGAACGGCTCATCCCCGCACCTCGTCTCCACGCGTTTGACCTGCTCAAGAGGCTTTTCAGTCGGGCCGGCGGTGGGCGCTGGCTCGGGCTCCACGGTCACACGCACCGCAAGATGCGTCAAGATATGCGTGATTTAGATTTCATACGTTGACCCCCGAACCGGCCCTCCGGCCGTTGGGACCGGGCCGGTCCGTCGGCACCTGGCCCGACCCTCCGGCGGGCACGGAGGTGGGGCGGACAACCGGAGAGGCGGCTCCACCATGACGAGCGCGGCGACGGCCGGAGGCGGCCGGAACTGGACGTTCCTCACCAACCACGGGCATGTGCTGCTGGCCATCGCCCGCGATCCCACCGCGCGACTGCGCGACGTGGCGGCCGAGGTGGGCGTCACCGAACGGGCCGCCCAGGCCATCGTCGCCGACCTGGAGGCCGGTGGTTACCTGCACCGCACCCGGGTGGGGCGTCGCAACGAGTACACCCTGAACCCCGCCGGCCGGTTCCGGCACCCCGCCGAGGCCGACCGCCAGGTCGGCGACCTGCTCGCGCTGTTCGCCGAAGCACCCGCAGAAGATGTCACGTCCCGGCCTTGACCGTCGTCGGTGCACGCCGGCCTGGAGCGGCGACCCGCTACCCGCCCGGACCGGCGTCGCCGCACGCCGGCCTGGAGCGGCGACCCGCTACCCGCCCGGACCGGCGTCGTCGCGCCCGCCGCTGAGCGACGTCATCGTTCCCGCCCGGAACGGCGTCGCCGGGCCGCTGCCCGACGCGGTGCAGCGGTAATCTCTGCGGGTGCGCGAATGCCTGCCGCCGAGCGCGACCGAGCCGTCCCGCCGTGCCGTCCGAGCTGTCCTCAGTGGAACGCTGGCGGCCCTGCTCGGCGCCGCCCTGGTGGTCCCCTCCTCCCCGGCGGTCGCGGCACCGCCCACCTGCGGCCCGGCCGGAGAGGACGGTCTGGTGCAGATGCCGTGGGCGCTGCGAAGGGTGGATCCGGCCTCGGCGTGGCCGCTGTCCCGGGGTGCCGGGGTGACGGTCGCGGTCATCGACTCCGGGGTCTCCGCCATCCACCCGGCCCTGAAGGGTCAGGTGCTCGAGGGCCGCGACTTCAACAACCTGCCGGCCAACCGGGGGCAGTGTGACCTGGCCGGTCACGGCACGATGGTCGCCGGCATCATCGCCGGCAAGGACGGCACCGGGGTGCCGTTCAGCGGTATCGCCCCGGCGGCGCGCATCCTGCCCATCCGGGTCCTGCCGGACGCCAAGGGCACCAACGACGAGGGGCTGCCCGGGCAGATCGCCGCAGCCATCGACTGGGCGGTCGACAACGGCGCCGACGTGATCAACCTGTCCCTGGTGACCCTGCCCCGCCCCGAACTGGCACAGGCCGTCGAACGCGCCCTCGCCAAGCGGGTGGTGCTGGTCGCCGCCGCCGGCAACCGGCAGGAGACCCAGGAGGACAGGCCCGCCTACCCGGCGGCGTACCCCGGGGTGATCGCCGTCGGCGGCGTGGACGAGCAGGGCGGGCACGTGGGCACCTCGGTCAGCGGCACCTTCGTCGACGTCGCCGCGCCGGGACTGAACATCATCGGCCCGGCACCGGGTGGATCCGGCTACCGCGCCGAGCCGACGGGTGGCACCAGCTTCGCGGCCGCGTACGTCTCGGGGGTGGCCGCGCTGGTGCGGGCCGCCTACCCGGATCTCACTCCGGAGCAGGTCGCCGACCGGTTGGAGCGGACAGCGGACAACCCGCCGCAGGGGCGCAACGCCGAGGTCGGCTACGGCGTGGTCAACCCGTACCGGGCGGTGTCGAGCCTGCTGGGCACCCGCACCAACCCGCCGGTCGACGCGCTTGCCGCACCCGCCCCGGCGGCCGACCCGCTGAGCTGGCAGCGCACCGTCGCGATCTGGGCCGCCGCGGTGGGAGCTCTACTCGCCGTACTGCTGCTGATCACGCGACCGATCGTGGCGCGCGGCCGCCGGCGCGGCTGGCGGCCGGGCCGACGTACCGACGAACCGGTCACCGGCTGAGCGGCCGGCACAGCCCTCGGGACGGTTGGTCCGTGGGACACGTCACGGCGCTGCTGCGGTCGACCGCAGCAGCGCCGTGACGCGGAAAGCTCAGCGCAGGATGCCGGAGGTGCCACCGCTGTCGGCGCCCCACACGTCCTCGTCCTCCTCCAACCAGGTGTTGCGGGCGGTGTCCTCCTCGCCGTAGCCGGCACCGCCGCCCGTCCCGGCCACGCCACCGGCGCCGCGAGCACCCGCGCCCCGACCACCGGCCCCCGCCGCGCCACGCCCGGCGCCGCCCCGACCGGCGCCGGCACCGCCGCCACCGGCGACGCCACCCATACCGGGTGCCATGCCGCCGCCCAGCTTGCCGCCCGCGCCGAGTCGGCCACCGGCGCCCCGGCCACCGCCACGACCGGCACCCGCCGCGCCGCCGCCCATCATCGGGCCCATGCCCGGCGAGACCGCCCGGCCGAGCGCGCCGCCGCCCGCGAGGGCACCGGCGCCGCCCAGGCCGCCACCGCCGCTGCCGAGCCCGCTGGACGAGCCCAGGCCACCCGAGCCCAGGCCGCCTCCGAGACCGGAGCCGAGACCGGGCGAACCGCCACCACCCGCACCCGCGAGGCCACTGCTGAACTCGTCGTCCGCACCGCCGACGCCCGGGACGCCACCGGTGCTCGGGTAGGTGCCCGTGCCGGAGTCGTACCCGCCCGAGAGGTCGGGATGGGCACCGGACCCGCTGGGCAGGTTGCCCGTGCCCGGCATGTCGGTGGCGCCGATCGAGGGCGTGGCCCCCAGGCCGCCGGTGGACGGGCCGCCGCCGAGCTTCGGCACGCCACCGCCACCGCCACCACCGCCACCACCGGTGCCCAGATCGGGAATCTCGGTCGTCGGGCTCTGTGTGGTGGGGGGGCCGGCATCGCCCGGAGTGCCGGGCGCGATGGCCTGGTAGTCACCGCTCACCTGCTCGTAGACCCGGGCCGCGTCCTCCGACTGGTCGTTGATCCAGTCGGCGATCGCGGTCACCGGGTCGAACCAGCCCAGGAAGTCCGGCGAGACCTTCGCTTCGAAGAAGCCGACCCCGAGGGTCAGCTTGGCGTTACGCGCCTCCAACACGTCGTTGACGCAGGTCGCCGGGACCGGGAAGTCCCGCTGGGCCGCGGTGAGCTTGTCGGCGGCGGTCTTGAGCGACTGGACGATGCCGGTGCCCTTCTCCGCGTCCGCCACGATCTGCCCGGTGTCCTTGGAGATCTGCTCGATGTGACCCTTGAACGCCTCGTACGCCGGACCCTTCCAGGTCGTACCCAGGTCCTTGATGTTGGTGTCGAGGCTCTGCTTGACGTTGTTGAGATTCTTGATCAGCTGTTCCCAGCCGAGGGCGGCGCTCTCCACGTCACCCGGCCGGCCGTCGATGACGACCTTCTGGCACATCTCTTCCCAGCTCAGGCCCATCTGCCGTCCTCCCCCGTCCTAGCGTCCGTCGCCATTGCCGGCCACGTCGCCGAAGACACGCTGCATGTCGGCGGCGGACATCCTGTTCTGCTCCTCCGCCGTCTCGTAGTTCTGCTTGACCTGGCGCAGCGCCTCCGCCGCGTCGTACAGGCTCTGCGAGAGCTTGCGGACACCGGACTCGGTGCCCTGGTAGAGCCCCTGGTGCTTGGCTGCCAACCGGGCCGCCCAGTCGAACCCCCCGAGCGGGCTCGGCTGGCCGCCCGCCCCACCCGCCACGCCGCTGGCCGCGCCCCCCATCAGGTCCTGGATGTCGACCATGTCGTAGGAGAGCTTGTTCAGGTAGGCGGCGTGGGTCTCCAGCCAGGTGATGGCCGAGTCCAGGCTGGTCGCGTCCCACTCGGTCTTGACGCCTGCCTCACCGGGCGCGGTGACCAGGCCCTTCGGCGTCGCGGCGTGGTCGACGTTGTCCATCTCCAGGCCGGTCAGGGCGAGGCCCGACGTCGGTATCCCGCCCACCGGGATCGGGATGTAGAGGTCGTCGTTCACGTACCGTGCCGGCTGGGTGGTCCTGTCGTCCGTCATCGGTCCCCTCCCCGAAACCCTGACTGGTGGTCTGCGTTCACTGCTGCTGTGGGCCGTTCGGCGGCGGGCCCGAGCCCGGCCAGCCGGACGGCCCCGGCGCCGGAGCGGTCGGCGCCGGCGGATGGCCCGGCGCGGGATGGCCGGGCGGCGGGTACCCCTGCCCGGGCTGGCCCGGCGGCGGACCGTACCCGGGGACGGGCTGCGGCGGCGGGCCGTAGGCCGGCGGCGGCTGGGCGGGCCAGCCGGGTGGCGGCACGCCGGGTGCGCCGGGGTACGGGCCGACGGCGGCCGGCGGTACGCGCCGCTTGCGGCGTCGCAGCACCACCAGCAGCACGATCAGCCCGATGATCGGCACGCCGAGGCAGAGTGCCACCTGGACGATCGCGCCGGCCTTGTTCGAGACGCCGAACTCGACCGCCGGTCCGTCGTCGTCGTTGCCGGGCCGGGCGGCCCCGCCGGAGCGGGTCGGACCGGCCGCCGCGCCCTCCAACAGCGGGTTCGCCGTCACGGCCGGCACCGATCGGGTCAGGGCGGCTATCAGGTCGACTCGGCCGAAGCCGAACTGCGGGTCCCGGCCGGCCGGACCGGCATCGCGGGCGGTCTCGATCAGACGGCTGATGATGTTGGGCGCATCGAGCTTCGGGTACTTCGAGCGCATCAGCGCCACCACACCGGACATGATGGCGGCCGCCGAACTGGTGCCGCTGGCCAGCGTGTAGCCGTTCGGCGAGACCGCCTTGGGCGCCGGGGCGATGATGCTCTCCATCGGACTCGCGATCACGATCTCCGGGCCCTGCACCGAGCCGGCGAAGAACCCGCCGCGCTTGTCGAACCCGGAGACGGCGATGACGCCCGGGATGTTGGCGGGTGAGGTGACCTGTCGGTCGCCCTGCTCGATGTTGCCCGCCGAGGCGACCACCACGGCGTCCTTGCTCAGCGCGTAGTTGATGGCGTCCACCAGCTCCGGCTGAGCCGTCCCCTCGTCGCCGAGCGAGAGGTTGATGACGTCAGCGCCGTTGTCCGCAGCCCAACGGATTCCCAGGACCACGTCCTGGTTATCGAAATTGGCGCCCATCGAGACCGGGAGAATCTTCGCGGCCGGGGCGATGCCCAACTCGTGCATCTCGCCACCGCCGCGTCCCGCGACGATGCCGGCCATCGAGGTGCCGTGCCCCTTCACCTTGTCGTCGTCACGCCGGCCGTCCGGGGCGGCCGTGGCGTTGGTGCCGTGCCCCGCGAGCACCTGCCCGCGCAGGTCCGGATGACTGGCCTCGACCCCGGTGTCGACGACGGCGACCACGACACCCGCGCCCTTGGTGATCTTGTGCGCGGCAGGGATCTTGAGGTAGTCCAGGTACCACTGAAGGCCACGGACCGTGTCAGCGGCCCGAGCCGGCGCCGGCGCGACTGTCACCGCGGGGGCCAGCGCGGCGCACAGCGCCAGCGCGGCCGCGCCCACGGCCCGTGTCGATCGGAAAGGCTTCCCCGTACGCATCGCTCTCCCGTATCTCACCGACGCCAACACGATGCGGCTCCGGCCCGGTCGAGCCGGACCGGAGCCGCATCGGTGATTGTGTCAGCCCCACACCTTGGAGTTGCTCATCTCGGTGGAGACGTAGTTCTCGCGGGCGATGCCGACGGCACCACCGATCTCGTTCAGGATCCGGTTGATGTCCCGGACCGACGAGTCCCACTTCGCCTGGTGCTGCTCGTAGGCGGTGCGGTCCTCGCCCTCCCACTGCAGCTTGGACAGCATCGACCGCAGCGTGTCCAGCTTCTCGTCGATGGTCTTCGAGATGGCCTGCATCTGCTGGTTGCTGCTCTCGAGGACCGCGTAGTCAACCTTGATCGTCACGACTTCCTCCTCTGCTGGCTACGGATCACGGGTTGAGAGCAGAGTGGAACTTGTCCAGCATCTGCTGCTGCTCCTCGTCGTTGACCTGGTGCGTCGTACCCGACTTGTCGAGCAGGTCCGCGATGTTGTCCATCGCGGTCAGCAGGCCCACCGTGTCCTCGTTCCAGCGAGCCATGAGCGACTGGAACCCCGTGGACGCCTGACCCTTCCACGCCATGGCCAGGTCGTCGACTACGTTCCACAGCTTCTTCAGCTCGCCGTCGACCTCGCTGCGCGTGGACCGCACGTCACTCGCGGCGGTATGCAGAGTCGCAGCTTCGACCTCGAACGCCATGCTTCACACCCTTCCGTCATGTTGTGGCGGCGGCTTTGCCGCGCCCCTCCCCCGCGGCAAGGCAGCAACACCCCACCGACGGACACTCCACCTGAGACCGTAGCGGAATCTGTCCAGCCATCGCAGCCCTGACCGGCCGCGTTCCATGGATGGCGGTGAATCGCGTCGTTTGTGCGGCCCGTTCGGACGGGATTCCGACCCGAACGGCCCCGCGACCACGCATGGTCACCCGCCGATTCCGGACCGCCGGCTCAGCGAGCCTCGGTGTGACGGCTCGGTCAGGCTGGCTCGGACCAGGCGGTCTGGATCAACTGCTGGCCGTCGCGTCGGCGGACGAGCGTGCCCCGCCCGGGTGGCTGCGGGCTCGGACGCAGCGTGCCGAAGACCGCGCCCTCCTCCCGGTTGCCGGACATCAGCAGGCCGGGCGAGTCCAGCTCGCGGAGCCGTTGCAGCACGGGCTCGTAGAGCGCCCGGGACACCCCGCCGACCCGACGCGTGACGATCAGGTGCAGACCGATGTCACGGGCCTGCGGCAGCAGCTCGTGCAGGGCACTCAGCGGGTTGCTGCCACCGGAGGCCACCAGGTCGTAGTCGTCCACCAGGATGTAGAGGTCCGGGCCCTTCCACCAGCTGCGGTCCCGCAGTTGGGCGGTGGTCACGTCCGGGCCGGGCAGCCGGTTGGACAGCGCGCTGCGGATCGAGCCGAGCCCCTGCGCGAACGCCTGGTTGGACGGCGCGTAGTCGAGCAGGTGATCGCCCTCCACCGCGCCGAGCAGCCCACGCCGGTAGTCGGCGATCACCAGCCGCGCCTGGGCCGGCGTGTACCGCTCGGTGATGCCCCGGGCGATCAGCCGCAGCAGGTTGGTCTTGCCGCACTCGGCGTCGCCGAAGACGGTCAGGTGCGGCTCGTTGGCCAGGTCCAGGTAGACCGGCGCGAGCGCCGACTCGTTGACGCCGATCGGCAGACCGGGGGCCGACCGGTCGATGATCCGGGCCAGCTCGGACACCGGCAGCCGGCGCGGCAGCAGCCGCACCTTCGGCGCCGGACGCCCCGGCCAGTTCGCCGCCACGTGCCCGGCGAGCGCGACCGACGCCTCGCTCAGATCCTCGATGTCGCGCCGACCGTCGATCCGCGAGATCGCGGTGAGGAAGTGCAGCTTGTCCCGGGTCAGGCCGCGACCGGGCGACTTCTCCGGCACGTTCATCGCCGAGCGCCTGTCGATCTCGGACTCCGCCGCGTCGCCCAGGCGCAACTCCAGCTTGGTGCCGAGCAGATCGCGCATGTTGATCCGGATCTCCGCCCAGCGCACCGCAGTGAGCACCACGTGCACCCCGAAGCCGAGACCCCGGTTGGCGAGCGTCGTGATGGTCTGCTCCAGCTCCTCGTAATCCTGGCGCAGGGTGTTCCAGCCGTCCACCACCAGGAACACGTCGCCGAACGGGTCGTCGGCGAACTCGCCGGCCGCCCGGCGACGGCGGTAGCTCGCCACCGAGTCGATGCCGTACTGGGCGAAGCGCATCTCCCGCTCGTCCAGCACCGCGACCACCTCGGCCACCGTGCGCCGCACCGCCTCGACGTCGCGCCGGCCGGCCACCCCGGCCATGTGCGGCAGGCGCTCCAGGCTGCGCAGCGCGCCACCGCCGAAGTCCAGGCAGAAGAACTGCACCTCGCGCGGCGTGTGGGTGAGCGCCAGCGAGGCCAGCAGCGACCGCAGCATGGTGCTCTTGCCGCTGAGCGAACCGCCGACGATGACGACGTTGCCGCCCGCTCCGGCCAGCTCGACCATCATCGGGTCGCGGCGCTGCTCGTACGGGCGGTCCACCACGCCCACCGGCACGGTGAGGCGACCCCGGCCCGGCCAGGACGCCGTGCACAACCCGTAGGTCGGGTCGACGGCCAGCGGACCGAGCAGCTCGCCCAGGCCCGGCGGTTCCGCCAGCGGCGGCAGCCACACCTGGTGCGCGGGGCGGCCCCGACCCTTGAGCTGGTCGATCAGGACGTCCAGCATCGCGACGGCCTTGCCGTCGGCCGGCTGCTCCGGCTCCGGCATGGCGTCCACCGACACCTGCGTGGCCTGCGCCGGAATGAAGCTGACGCCGTACGGCACGATCCGGCGCTGCACCAGGGCCTGCGACGCGGAGGCCTGCTGGCCGGGCGCCCGGTACGGCCCCGAGACGTACGCGGCCCGGAACCGCAGCATGGTGCTGGTGTCCGTCTTGAGGTAGCCGTGCCCGGGCGCGTTCGGCAGCTCGTAGGCGTCCGGCACGCCGAGCACGATCCGGCTCTCCACCGCCGAGAAGGTGCGCAGACCGATCCGGTACGACAGGTGGGTGTCCAGACCGCGCAGCTTGCCCTCCTCCAGCCGCTGCGAGGCCAGCAACAGGTGCACGCCGAGCGACCGACCCAGCCGGCCGATCATCACGAACAGGTCGATGAAGTCCGGCTTCGCCGCCAGCAACTCGCTGAACTCGTCACAAATGATCAACAAGCTCGGCATCGGCGCCAACGGCTCACCGGCCGCCCGGGCCTTCTCGTACTCGAACCGGGACACGTAGTTGCCCGCCGCGCGCAGCAGCTCCTGCCGGCGCACCATCTCACCGGCCAGCGCGTCGCGCATCCGGTCGACCAACGGCAGCTCGTCGGCCAGGTTGGTGATCACCGCGCTGGTGTGCGGCAACGCCTCCAGGGAGGCGAACGTCGCGCCGCCCTTGAAGTCCACCAGGACGAAGTTCAGCTCCTCCGACGAGTGGGTCACCGCCAGGGCGGCCACCACCGTACGGAGCAGCTCGCTCTTGCCCGAGCCGGTCGCGCCGATGACCAGGCCGTGTGGGCCCATACCCTCGTGCGCCGACTCCTTGAAGTCGAGTTCGACGACGTTGCCGTCCGGGCCGACGCCGAGCGGGATGCGCAGCCGGTCCCGGTGACCGCGCGGCCGCCAGGTCTGGTGCACGTCCACGGCGGCGGCGTCACCGACGCCGAGCAGGTCGGGCAGCTCCGTGCTGCGGGCCAGCGGCTCCTCGTTGCTGGTCTGCTGCTGCGACAGCCGGTACGGCGCGATCTGCCGGGCCAGCCCCTCGGCGGCCTCGGCGGTGAGCCGGTCGGGTCGTCCGAGCCGCGACGACGAGCTGCCCCGGATCAGGTCGAGGGTGGTGCCGTCGCCCACGTCCAGGCAGAGCAGCCAGCGGCCGACGTCGCGCGGCACCGTCCCGGAGAGGTCGATCAGAGTGACGCCGAGCAGCCCCTGGCCCACCAGCTGGCAGGTCGGGGAGATCTCGCCACCGTCGACCACCACGACCACGTGTGGCGCGGTGGTCAGCGGCTTGGCCTCGGCGGCGAACCGGGGTCGCCCGGCCAGCTCGGCCGCGAGAGACGCCTCGGCCTCGGCCAGGCTGGCGAAGACCAGCCGGCGCGCGCCGGCCGCGTCCGTCCGGCCGCTGTGGTGGGCGTGGGGAAGCCACTTCACCCAGTTCCAGGCCAACTGCCGGTCGGGCGCGGCGACCACGGCGACGACCAGGTCGTCCGGGGCGTGGAACGTCGCCAGTTGGCCCAGGGCCGCCCGGGTCAGATCGAGCACGGGCTCCCGGTCGCCGCGCAGCACCACCCGGCTGAACGCGCGCACCGACAGCGCGGTCGGCAGGCCGGGCACAGTGGAGTGTGCGCGGACGAACCGACGCAGCGCGATGGCGCTCATCGGCTCCAGGTCCTCGACCGGCTTGGTCTCCGGGGGGACGATTTCCACGGCCAGCCGCTGCGGGCCGAGCGCGATCCTGGTCTCACCGAAGTCGGGCTCGGTGATCCGCCGCTCCCACAGCCGGCGGGACGCCGCGATCGACCAGAGCGCGTCGGGCTCCGGGTGCCGCCAGTTCATCGCGTCCCGCTGCTGGGCCGCCGCCCGCCGGGTGCGCTTGCGCATCTGTGCCAGGTAACGCATGTAGTCGCGGCGGTCCGCGTTCAGCTCGGCCTTGTCGTTGCCACCGTTGCTGAGCGAGCCGATGGCCATGCCGAGCATCGAGACGCCGAACAGGCCACCCGCGACGTACGTCATCATGCCGCCGCCCCGGCCGGCGTAGAGGAACGCCATCGCACCGACACCGCAGACCATCGGCAGGATCATGAGCAGCTGCCCCATCCCGCGGGGCGTCGGCTCGGGCAGCTCGGGCGGGGACTCCAGCAGCACCTCACCGCGCGGCAAGGCCGGCCCCGGCTGGCGCGGAGGTCGGCGGAACACGACCGTGCTCACGGCTGTCTCCTCCCCAGAAGCGGCCCTGCTGTCGTGCCGGCGCGGCCCGAAGCCCGCGGGTGGGCACTGTACGTGCCCGTCATCGTAGGTAATCTCCCGTGGGCGCGGTGCACCCGCACCGCGGGACCCCGGCCCGCCGATCGTAGATGGACACCAGGAGGCCACTGTGGCGACGAAGACGGCGACCGGTGGTCTGAGCCGGATCACCATTGTGGCCCCCCGTACCCGGATTGATCTGGCCCTGCCGTCGGACGTGCCGATGGCGGACCTTCTGCCCACCCTGCTGCGCTACGCCGGGGAGGACCTGGCCGACGACGGGGTGCGGCACGGCGGCTGGGCGCTGTCCCGCCTGGGTGGCGCACCTCTGGAGGGTGGTCGTACCGCCGCGCAGCTCGGTGTCCGCGACGGCGAGGTGTTGTACTTCAAGCCCCGGTCCGCCTCCGCGCCGGAGGTCGTATTCGACGACGTGGTGGACGCGGTCGCCACCGCGACCACCCGGCGGCCGGGCTCCTGGCAGGTCGGGGCGACCCGATCGTTCGCGGTGCTGTTCGCCGCCGCGGCGTTCGGCGGCGGCGCCCTGGCCGCCCTGTTCACCGGCCCTCCCCACCTGCCCGGCACGCTGGCCGCCCTGCTGGTCGCGGTGGCGCTGCTGGTCGGCGCGGCGGTGCTCGCCCGGGCCGCGGGTGACAGCGGGACGGGCTCGGTGCTGGCGATGGTCGGGCTGGTGCACGCGGGCACCGGTGGCCTGCTGCTGCTCGCCGGTGACCGGAAGCTGACCGAGCTGGCCAGTCCGCACGTCCTGCTCGCGGCCACCGCCGTGGTGGTCGCCGGGGCGGTGGCCGTGCTGGCCGTCGGTGACCGGTACCCCCTCTTCTTCGCCGCGATCGGGGTGGGCGCGGGGACGGGTCTGGGCGCGCTGCTCTGCCTGGCCCTCCGCATCGACGCCGCGGCCGGGGCCGCGGTGGTGGCGGCGGTGGCGTTCGGCGTGGTGCCGGCGCTGCCGATGGTGGCCTACCGGCTGGCCCGGCTGCCGGTGCCGTCGATCCCGACCGGCCCGGACGACCTGAAGACCGACAGCGAGTCGGTCGACGGGCGGCAGGTGCTCGAGCGGAGCGACCGGGCCGACCAGTTCCTCACCGGTCTGCTGTGGATGGTCTCGCTGCTGGTGCTCGGCGCGCAGCTCGTGCTGGCCCTGGACGGCCGCCTGCCGGCGGTGCTGCTCTGCCTGGTGCTGGCCCTGCTGTCGTTGCTGCGGGCGCGTCCGCTCCTGGGTCGGGCCCAGCGCGTTCCGGTGCTGCTCGCCGGCACCGTCGGACTGGGCCTGGCCGCCGCGGCGACCTTCGCCGGTGGATCGCTTCCGGTCCGGCTCGGCCTGATCCTCGGTGGCCTGCTGGTGGCTGCCGTGGTCAGCCTGATCTACGGCCTGACCGTCGCCGGCAAGCGCATCTCGCCGGTGTGGGGCCGGTTGCTCGACATCGTCGAGATCATGCTGATCATCGCGCTGGTGCCGCTCGCCGTCTGGGTCTGCGGCCTGTACGGCTGGATCGTCAACCTGCGGCCCTGACCGGGGAGGCTCCAGCGCGCCGTCAGCGGGGTTGCCGACGACCGGCGCCGCCCAGCGCTGACGCGACCGGCGCGCTGGCGTAGACGCCCGGGCCGTGCTGCCCGTCCATCGGCCGGGCGGGCGTGCCGGCGCGGTGCGCGACGTCCCGGACGACCTTGACCAGCGCCTCGACGTGGTTGTCCATGGCCGCGACCCGGAGCAGCGGTGCCGCCATGCGCCCGTCGGGCGACACCGCCGCGGCCACCGTGTGCGAGGGGGCCGACGTGGCGGTGATCGCGTCCACCAGCGGGCCCAGCGGCGCGTCCGGGCGGCCCCGCAGGGTCAGGCAGCGGTGCGTCCAGCCGCCGCCGCGCAGCCCCCGCCAGCTCTCCGTCGGCGGCTCCGGCACCAGGTCCAGCCCGGCGGCCGACACCACGGCGGCGCGCAGCTCGTCGCGACCCAGCGGCCGGTGGGCCAACCCGGCTGCCGTCAGCGCCTTGCCCAACCGGCCGATTCCGGCGGCCAGCGTCCGGTGGACGCCGGGCAGCCCGCCGCCCCGGCTCACCGTCTCGACCCGCGCGTCGTGGACCGTGAGCCGCAGCGCCACCCAGACGGTCCGGTGCGCCGCCGGCGGCGCACCGGGGGCCGGATACCAGACCAGGGTGTGCGCGACCACCTGGGCCCTGGACACCGGGGCCGAGAAGTCGGCGAGCACCCGCAACGCGCGGTCCACGGTCGCCGCGTCCACCGAACCGACCGCGGCGCCGGTGACCGGTTGCAGCGCGACCGCGGCGAACCAGCCCTGCTCGTCCTGCCCGATGCCGAGCCGGGTGCCCCGGTCGGTCAACTCGATGACGCCCAGCTCGGGTGCGAGCGCGGCCAGCCGGGGGTCCACGGCGGTCCCGCCGGCCAGCGCGGCCGCCGCCCGTTCGCGGCGGTGGCGGAGCCGGCGACGCAGCAGCAGGTCGTCGAACCACCAGCGACCGCCACGGCGGGCGAACGCGGCCACCACGACAGCGACCGCCAGGGCGGCGACCGTGGCGAGCAGCCAGCTCGGCCCGGCCGTCGCGGCCCAGACGGCGAGGGCACACACCTCGAGTACGACGAGCTGGCCGACCAGCACCGGACCGATGCGACCCCGACCCGGCCGATCGGCCGCCGGGGTGGCCCGTACCGGGACGTCGGACGGCCTCGCGACCGCATCCGCGGGTGGCGCCTGAACCTGCGTCATCGCTGACTGTCCCTCCTGGACGGTACGACTCTGCGCCGGGTCGGCCCGGCACCGATCCGGCGGCGGCCCCGAGGACCCGCCGTCGGCCCCTTATCGTAGGGAAGCCCGCGACGGCACCCCGAGGACATCGTCGCGGATCCACCCCGCCGGAGGTAAGTCATGCGGACCCGCCGCGATCAGGTGCAGGCGTACCGCTTCGTCACCCGTCGGATCGTCTCCGCGCTCGTGTCGGGCGATCCGGAGACGACCAACCTGCCGATGCGACGGCTCGGCATGGCGGTCTTCGGCAGTGTGATCGCCGCGGCGGTGGTGCTCGGCGGCGTGGGCGCGTACGGCCAGTTGACCGGGAACACCGCGCCACTGGAGGAGAACAGCCTGGTCATCGAGCGGGAGACCGGCGCGACGTACGTGTTCGCCGAGGGACAGCTGCATCCGACGCTCAACTACGCCTCCGCACGGCTGATCCTCAACGAGCCCGACCCCACGGTGCGCACCATGTCGCAGGCGGCGCTGCGCGACCGTCCACGGGGGCACACCGTCGGCATCGTCGGCGCGCCCGACGCGTTGCCGGACCGCAAGTCGTTGACCGGCCTGCCGTGGTCCGTCTGCGACGTGCCCGACGCGGCCGACCCGCGCCACTCCACCACCCGCGTCGTGATCGACCGCGCGCTGCCCGGCGGTGCGCCGCTCGGCGACCGGGCGGTCCTGGTCACCGTCGACGGTCAGCGGCACCTGCTCACCGGCAACTCCCGGCTCGAGGTACGCGGCGGTGACCAGGCGGTCGCGGCGCTGCGGATGACCGGCACGGCACCGCTGCCGGTCGGGCAGCAGCTGCTCAACGCCGTGCCGGCCGGGCCGCCGCTGCGCAAGCCGTCGCTGCCCGGAATGGGCGACCGCAGCGGGCTGAGCGTCGCCGGCCGGCCCGCCACCATCGGTCAGGTCTTCCAGGCGGCGGGGCAGCACTACGTGCTCGCGCGGGAGGGTCTCGTCTCGATCAGTGAGATCACCGCCCTGCTGCTCATCAGTGGCGGCGGTCAGATCACCGACATCACGCCGGACCAGGCCGGTCGGCTGTTGACCGAGCAGCGGGTGGACGCGGACGGAATGCCCCGGACGCTGCCCACCCTGTACCAGGCCCGGGCCGGGCAGACGCTGCTCTGCGCGACGTACCGGGCCGGCAGCGCCGGTGGTCCCCCGACCACCACGCTGGAGGTCTTCGACCGGGCTCCGGCGGAGTTGACGGCGGACGAGCCCGGCTCGGTGCCGGTGCGCCAGACCAACCGGGACGCGGTGCGCACGGCCGAGTCGGTGCTGCTGCCCGGCGGCAAGGGCGTACTGGCCCAGGCCGCGCCCGGCGCCGGCACCAGCGGGTCCGGTGCCGCTGGCGCGACGGTCTACCTGATCAGCCCGCAGGGTGTCCGGTACCCGCTCGGTTCCGCCGAGACGCTGGGGGCGCTCGGCTACGAAGGGGTCACCCCGCTGGCGGTGCCCGGCTCGCTGCTCGCGTTGATCCCGACCGGGCCCACCCTGGACCGGGAGGACGCGCTCGTGCAGTTCGCACCCGGTGACGCGCCGGCGTCCGCGTCCGTGCCGCAGCCCACGTCGTCCACTACGGCCACGAGCGCCCCGGCGAGCGGCGGCACGGGCGGTGGGCTGCCCGGGGCATCGACCGGCGCCGACGGCTGAGCCGTTCGGACGGGTCGCCCCGGGTCGCGGCAGTGGACTAACCTGGGTTCGCTGACGGTTGTCAACCAGAACGACGGGGATGTTTGCCATGACCGGGCGTACGGAAGTGGACCTGCTGTCCCTTGAGGACTTCCACAAGCACCTGGCGTCGCGGCTGAGTCAGGCCGAGTCGGTGCTGCGCAAGCTCAACACCGAGATGCAGTGCAGTCCACCGGCGTTGGGTTCGTTCACCGACGCCACCCAGAATTCGCGCCGCTACAGCGAGGTCCACCAGTCGTACGTGGATCAGGCCGAGCGGCTCCGGCAGGCGGTGCAGGCGGCGCAGCAGGCGACCAGCACCATCCTGGCCAACTACCGCACCGCCGAGGCGCGTAACGCGGCCAACGCCACCGACATCACGGCTGCGCTGACCGGTGTCGACCGGGCGTTGCAGCCGAAGGGGGACGGCAGTGTCTGAGTACACCCAGCGCTACCAGGGCAAGAGCCACCGCGAGCTGTACGACGCGGTGATGGCCGGCAAGCCGGAGCAGATCGAGGGGATCGCCGCCCAGTGGGCCGCCCTCAAGGGCATCCTGGACGGCCTCGGCCGGGAGCTGAGCGGCGACCTGGAGAAGCTCGGCAACACCTGGACCGGCCCGGCGGGTCGGGAGTTCCAGCGCCGGCTGACGCTGATCGTCGATCACTCCGACGCGCTGGGCGAGGGCATGGCCGGCATCAAGCAGAGCCTCACCATGATGGCTAGCCAGCTGCGCGCCGCGCACAAGCAGGCCGAGAGCCCGGAAGAGACCGACGACAACGACCAGGCCATCTCGGGCGCGCTCAAGGGTGCCGCCTTCGGCCTGCCCGGTGCCGTGGTCGGGGGCATCATGGGCCACCAGCAGGACAAGGAAGAGCAGGAGAAGGCCCACCAGCGGATGGTGAACGTGGTTGCCGAGCTGGCCGCCGGCTACGACCTCTCCGCCTACGACCGGGTGGTCGACCCGCCCCACCCCCACCCGGAGACGCCGAAGACGACCAATCAGGACCGGCCGACGCCGCGCAGCGGCCCGGCCACCACGACGCCGTCGGCCGCTCCGACCGCCACCGGCCTGACCGCGCACACCGGCGGCGCGACAGTCGCGACGCCCGACGGGGTGGCACCTCCGCCGGCCGGCGGGGGCGGTTCCGTCCCCGGCCAGGACGGTGGCACCTCGGTCGTCGCCATCGGGCCGGAGGGCACCGGTAGCGACCCCGAGGGCAGCACCACCTCCCTCGCCAGCGCGGACCCGCTGCTCGGCGGGGCTCTGCTCACCGGCGGGGCGGCCGGGCTGGCCGGGCCGACCACCACCGTGGCTGCCAGCGCCTCGGGCGGGCCGAGCCTGCTCTTCGGGGCACCGGGCGGGGCGCCGGCCGGTGGGGTGCTGCGCACCTCCGCGCTCGCCGGGTCGAGCAGCACGCCCACCACGGCGGCCCGGCCGACCGGCGGCGCTGCCGCCGCCGAGAGCCGGTCCGCCAGTGGCGTCGGGCGGAGCATCGACGGCCGCCGCGGTGAGTCCGGTCGGTCGGCCGCGGGTGGGCGCCAGGGTCTGACGGGCAACGGCCGGGGCGCCAACCGCCCGGGGGTGCTCGGCGGGCACGGTCGCCCCGAGGACGACGAGTCCGACGAGCGGCTGACCTGGCTGACCGAGGACGAGATGGTGTGGCAGGACGGCGGGGACGCCGCGCCGCCGGTGCTCGGCACCTCCGGCTGACCCGCCGACGGCACCCGGCGCCGCACGAGATACCCGAGTGACCCCTGCCGCCTGCTGCGGCGGGGGTCACCGTGGTTCGGCCCTCGGCCCTCGGCCCTCGGCCCTCGGCCACCGGCCACCGGGGCCCGGGCCCCGGCCCTCGGCCCTCGGCCCTCACACCCGGATACGGTGCGGCCGCGGGTCAGCACCGTCCACAGTGGTGACGGTGGTGGCGGTCACTCCCATTCGCCCGCTGTCGTGCTGCGCCATGCCGGGTCGGGCGATAGGTTGGTCGGGTGTCGTCCGCAGCCCTGGTCCGCCCAGCCCGGTGGGCCGTGCTGTGGTCACTGCGGGAGCTGACCCGGCTGGCGGTCACCGCGCTGGTGCTCGCGGTCGGCCTCGGCGGCGCGCTCGCCGCCACCCCGCCGTCCGCTCAGGCGCAGCTGCGGCCCAGCGCCGTGAGCAGCCGGGTGGACGCCGTTCAGCCGGAGGCCGTCGCGGCCACCGAGCGGACGAGCCAGCCGGCCGCGCCCCGGCCGAGCAGCGACGCCATCGTCGCCGCGCCGACCGGCCCGGTCCTCGCGGGCGCGGAGCACACGTCGGCCGTTGAGCCCGGCCGCGGTACCCCGCCCCGACGCGGCCCTCCCACCAGCTGATCTCAGGCCGTCAGGCCACCCGACGCTCCCCGTGACTTGGCTCCGGGTCGTGCGTCCGGGTGCCCGGGTCGCCGCCACCGGCGCTACCCGCAGCCAGACCCGATCCGGCTCGCGAGATCCCGCCCAGCGGGGATCGGCCCGAGCCTCGGGCGGCCATCCGCAGCTCACCCCGACCACTCGGAGCCCGGCGCGTCGACACCAGTCGAGCGACCGGCCCGGTGCCGTCAGGACCCATCCGTCGATACCGTCGTTCGACCGCGAGGTGCTGATCATGCAGACCGTCCTCTCCGCCGTCCTGCCCGACGTGCCCCGGGCCGCCGCCATCTGGCTGAGCCTGCTCGGGGTGGTGGTGGTCGCCGTCGCCGCGCTCCTGCTGCGACCCGGCCGGCTCCGCCTCGACCCGGCCGCCCGGATCCGCAACGCCGCCATGCCCAGCCAGCTCGAACAGGCGCTCCAGGAGCGGGAGCAGAGCCGCTACGCGCAGGAGGTCGCGGTGGCCGCCGAGCGCGCCACCACCACCGCCCAGCGTCGACGGGCGGAGTGGGTGGCCGCGCAGGAGACCGTCGAAGCCGCCTGGCAGGCGCTGGAGGCGGCCGAGGCCGGCGTACGACGGCTCGGCGCAGCGGCCGCGATGCCGCTGCCGCAGACCGCCCGGACCCCCGCCGAGTACGCCGACCGCGAGCGCTACCTGCACCGGGCCGCGCTGGACGCGTACTGGCGGCGGGAGCTGTCGGTGGAGCAGCTCAGCGACGTCTTCGCGCACCGCGACGGCTGGGACCCGCGGCTGCACCCCGTCGATCAGGAACTCGTGCTGCAGCGGGCGATCCGCGACAATCTGGCCGCCCGGCACGTCGCGGCCCAGGAGCGGGAGCAGGCGGCCTGGCGGGCCGCGGAGCTGGCCGTGGCGGCGGCTCGTAGCCTTCGCGAGGAGGCCCACGCGGCGACCGGGCGGCGGGTGGCGGAGTCGGCGTCGGTGCTGCCGCTCAGCGAGGTCCTCCGGCCGCCGACCGAGCAGACCCGGGAGAACGCGGTGGTCGCCCGCGGTCGGGCGGCGGTCCCGGCGTTCTGACCCGGTGGCCCGGCGGTTCCGGTTTCGCGACCCGGCGAACCGGGCCGGGCCGGCGCTGGTGGGTTAGCGTGACGGCATGTCCCGACAGGCGTGGGTCCTCGTGGTGATCGCCGGCATCCTGGCGATCGCCACACTGGTCGGCGCGGTGGTGCTGGCGGTACGGGTGGTGCGCACGAGGCGGCTGCTGACCGGGCTCGGCGCGGGCGGCAAGATCGCCTTCTACGGGGCGCTGATCTACACGATCTTTCCGGTGGACATCCTCCCGGACCCGATCTACCTGGACGACATGGGTGTTCTGGCCGGCGCGCTGATCTATCTCACGCGGCTCGTGCACAAGCGCCGGGCTGCCGGCCTTCGCCTGCCCGGGCAGCCGGACGCGCCGCCGGATCCGGACCGCGCCCGCTCCGTACGATGATCGAGGTTGGCGCACAGGACGGGGGACGGACGTGGCGGGCGATCATCGGCTGGACATCCGCGACGACCGGGTGGCCGCCTTCTGCGCGGAACGGCACCTGGCGACACTGACCACCCTGCGCGCCGACGGCACCCCGCACGTGGTGCCCGTCGGGGTCACTCTCGATCCGGCGGCCGGGCTGGCCCGGGTGATCACCTCGGGTACGTCCCGCAAGGCTCGCCAGGTGGCCGCCGCCGGCGCCGACGGCACTCCGGTGGCGGTCTGCCATGTGGACGGCCGCCGCTGGTTGACGATCGAGGGCCGGGCGGTGCTCCGGTCGGACCGAGCCGCCGTCGCGGAGGCGGAGCGCCGCTACGCCGAGCGGTATCGGACCCCGCGCCCGAATCCGGAGCGCGTGGTCATCCAGATCACTGTGACCGGGTTGCTCGGGAGCCTCTGAGCCGCACTGGCGTTCTGTCCGCTTCATGCCACCATGCCTGCTTCGGGCCCTCCCACGGCCGCACGCGGTCTCCCGGAATCTCGCACCGGCGACAGCCGTTGCACCTGGTCACGACGCCCCCGGCGGCAGCCGGCGACGGAATGTCGGCCGAAGCAGGGCCGTTACGTCCCCGGTACGCACGGCCGAGACCGCCACGGAGGCGGCTACCCCCGAACGGAGACTCGACCATGAACCCGATCGTGCAGAAGAGCGGCCTGTCCGTCGTCGGCCTGCTGGTCGCCGGCGGTTGCGCCCTCGGCCCTGCGGTCGCCGCGCAGGCAGCGCCCGCGCAGGGCGCCCCGCCCTCGTCGAGCCAGACCAACCGGAGCGCGGAGCGCATTCTCGACGTCGACTACCAGGCCCAGCCGAACTTCTTCTACTGCGGCCCGGCCGCGACCCGGATCGCGCTCTCCGCGCAGGGCAAGGCGCTGTCCCAGGACGAGGTGGCCAAGCGGCTCGGCACCACCGAGGCGGGCACACCGTCGGCCCTGGACACCACCCGCGTGCTCAACGAGCTGACCGGCGGTCGCTACCGGACCACCGAGATCCGTGACTCGGTGGCCCGCCCCGACCAGGTCGAGCAGCTGCGCCGGGACGTCCTGGCCGCGATCGACGCCGGCAGACCGGTGGTGGCCAACATCAAGGGCACGACCGTGGACACCGACGGCAACCCGCACTCGTACGAGGGCGGCCACTACCTGACGCTCGTCGGCTACCGCGACGGCGGGGACAGCATCCGCGTCGCCGACCCGGCCGACCCGGCGCTCGGCGAGTACTGGATGAGCCTGCCGAAGGTCGCCAACTGGATCGCCGAGCGCGGCTACTCCTCCTGACCCTGACGGTTCACCGGGCCGGTCTCTTCCTCGCGGAGAGGCCGGCCCTGTCGTCGCGTCTGCGGGAGGCGTGGTGCGCTCGCCGACGCGCCCGGGTGGCCCGAGTCGGCCGGGCGCGGTGCAGATGGTGTCGGGTCGGCGGGGAGATGGCCGCCTCGCCGGCACCGGCCGCCTTGCGCACGATCCGGTTGGCGTCGTCGGGCTCGCACCCCGCCGCCCGGAGCAGGTCGCTGGCCGCGGTGCGCAGGCCGGTGACGAGGGCGTCGCCGAACGACCTGACCCCGGTCGCGGCTGCCCGTCCGGCCAGCTCGGCACACTCCTCGACCAGCTTCCGGGTGCACCGCGGGGTCTCGCCGACCCGGCACTCCGTCCGCATCTCCGCCACCGCCTGTCCCAGCCGGGCGATCGCGTCCGGCAGCTCCGCCGGAATCGGCTCGTCGTACTGCAGGGCGGTCGTCGACCAGCGGGCCAGCGCGTGGCTGTCCAGCAGCAGCCGCTCCAGGTGCGACGCGCTGCGGGCGTACCGGTGGAACTGTTGACGGCGGTGCCAGCGTGCCGGCGCGATGGTGACCACCTCCTCCGCCCCACTCAGCGAGTCGTTCAGGCGCCCCACGTCGCCCTCGGTGCCGCGAAGCCGCTCCAGAACACCCTGCGTTCGGTCGACGTCGCGCTGCCGTACCGCCTCCGCCAGCTCGGCGAGTTGCTCGCGCAGGACCGCGAAGATCGGCGTGGCGGCGCGGTCGAGCACCCGTATCGGGTTGATGGGCAGGAGCAGCGCGACCACCAGGAGGCCGACCGCGCCGCCGACGAGCGCGTCGAAGATCCGGGGCAGCTCCAGGCCACGTTGCATCGGGGCCAGCGTGGCGATCAGTACGGCGGTACCGCCAGCCTGGCCGACCAACGGCCCGCCCTTACCGGCCACCAGGAGGGCGCTGGCGACGGCTAGGGCGACGACCACGCCGGTCTGCCACGGCCCGGAGCCGACGATGAAGCGCAGCGCGTCACCGATGACGATGCCCAGGCCGACGCCGAACAGCAGCTCGAAGGTTCGTCGGGCCCGCTGGCCGATGGCGGTGGCGATCGTACCGACGGCGGCAGCCGGGGCGAAGACGTGCGCTCCGGGGCCGAGGAAGTGCTGGGCGATCAGGGCGGCGAGCGCGGCGGCCAGCCCAGCCTGGATCGAGATGACCAGGGTGACCTCCCACTGCCGGGCCCGGATCCGGCTGGCCTGCCCGCTGCGGTGTCGCACCCGCTCGACCGCCTGGCCGCTCCGCTCGGCGGCCTCGCCGAGCGGTGACCGGTCCCGGTCGGCTGGTGGGCGGTCGTCGGCCATGGCGGCGGTTACCCGGGGGACGTCCGGCCAATCGTGCCCCTCCGCCCCACCGGCACCAGCCGCACCAGCCGTACGTCAGCCACCGCCGTCCCGGCTGACCTGGTCGATCAGGCCGGCGAGCAGGGCGGTACGGGGTACGACGGAGTCCAGGTCCAGCCACTCCGACGGGCTGTGGTCCGCGCCGCCGACCGGGCCGAGTCCGTCCAGTACCGCCGCGCCCGCCTCGGCCAGCAGGTTCGCGTCGGCGCACCCGCCGGTCGCGGTGTGGGACACCGGTACGCCCAGCCCCGCCCCCACCTTCGCGGCCAGTTCGGTGAGTCGACGATCGACAGGGCTCGGCTCCCAGGGTGGGGTGGGCGCGTGGACGGCCACCTCGGCCCGGACTCCGGAGACGGTCGGCACGGCCACCAGCCGGCGGATCTCGGCCAGCGCCGCCTCGTACTCGCCGGTGCGCCAGGCGCGCAGGTCGACGAGCATCCGGGCCTGATCGGCGACCACGTTCGGCCGGTTCCCGGCGTGCAGGTGCCCGACGTTCACCGTCACACCCGGCCAGCGGCCGTTGAGCGCGTCCAGCGCGACGGTCAACCGGGCCGCGGCGAGCAGGGCGTTGGCGCCGCGTTCCGGTTCGATACCGGCGTGCGCCGCGCGACCCCGCAGGGTGACCTCCAGGTCCGCCACGCCCTTGCGGGCGGAGACCAGGTCGCCGTTGTCGCGGGCGCACTCGAGGCAGAGCGCGACGTCGACCTCCGACCCGAGGCGGCGCAGCAGGGCCCGGCTGCCGGGCGAGCCGATCTCCTCGTCGGGGGTGCAGACCAGGATCAGCTCCCCGTACTCGGCCAGCCCCAACCGGGCCAGCACCTCCATCGCGGCCAGGCCGGCGAGCACACCGCCCTTGTCGTCGCACACCCCGGGGCCGTACGCCCGCCCGTCCTGAACCCGGAACGGACGGGCGGCTGCCGTGCCCGGCGGGAACACCGTGTCCAGGTGGCCGGCGAGCAGGATGCGGCGGGTGCCGCGTCCGCGCCGGCGGGCGATCAGCACGTCGCCCAGCGGCGTGCCGGCCGGGTCGGCGACAGGCTCCCGCTCCACCGCCAGGCCGGCGGCCAGGCACCAGGTCTGCACGAGATCGGCCGCCGCGCGCAGTCCGTCGAGCTGTCCGGAACCGGAGTCGATGCCGACCAGCTCGGCCAACCGCTCGTGGTACGCGGTAAGCCGGTCGCCGGCGGCGGTGAGCAGCGGATCCATCACAGCACCTTGTCGAGAAAGGCGCGGGTGCGCTCGTGCCGGGGGTTGCCGAGCACGTCCGCCGGTGGGCCAGCCTCGACGACCACCCCGCCGTCCAGGAAGGCCACCGAGTCGGCCACCTCGCGGGCGAAGCCCATCTCGTGGGTCACCACGATCATCGTCATCCCTTCGGCGGCGAGGCCCTTCATCACGTCCAACACGTCACCCACCAGCTCCGGGTCGAGCGCCGAGGTGGGCTCGTCGAAGAGCATCAACTTCGGGTGCATGGCCAGCGCGCGGGCGATCGCCACCCGCTGCTGCTGCCCGCCGGACAGTTGCCCGGGGTAGGCGTTCGCCTTCTCCGCCAGCCCTACCCGTTCGAGCAGCCGCAGCGCTTCGTCGCGGGCCGCCTCCCGGGCGGTGCCGAGCACCCGGACCGGCGCCTCGATCACGTTGCCCAGGGCGGTCAGGTGTGGGAAGAGGTTGAACCGCTGGAACACCATGCCGATGTCCCGGCGACGTCGGGCCACCTCGCGGGCCTTCAACTCGTAGAGCTTGTCGCCGCTGCGCCGGTAGCCGACCAGCTCGCCGTCGACCCAGAGCTGGCCGCCGTCGATCCGTTCCAGGTGGTTGATGCAGCGCAGGAACGTCGACTTGCCCGAGCCGGAGGGGCCGAGCAGGCAGGCCACCTCGCCGGGCGCCACAGCGAGGTCGATGCCCCTGAGCACCTCGATGGGGCCGTACCGTTTGGTGACCGACTCGGCCCGGACCATGGGGACCCGTTCGGCGACGGTCATCGCACTCCTCCTCGACTGAACCCGCGCCCGAATCGCCGTTCGACCGCCCACTGCCCGGCGGAGAGCAGACTCACCAGCGCCAGGTACCAGATCGCGGCGACGACCAGCAGCGGGATCACCTTGTAGTTGCCCTGGTAGACGGTCTGCACGGCGGTCATCAGGTCCCGCCCGGCGATGATCGAGACCAGGGCGGTGGACTTGAGCATGGTGATCGTCTCGTTGCCCATCGGCGGGATGATCACCCGCATCGCCTGGGGCAGCACCACCCGGCGCAGGGTGAGCGCCGGGCTCATGCCGAGCGCCGCGGCGGCCTCGGTCTGGCCGCCGTCGACGGCGAGGATGCCGCCCCGGATGACCTCGGCGGCGTACGCCATCTCGTTGAGCGACAGGGCCAGGACGGCGGCGACCGTGCCGGTGACCACCACGCTGGTGGGCTGGTCGAACAGGACGGTGCCGGTGAACGGCAGGCTCAGCGTCAGCCGGGGAAAGAGCGCGCCGAGGAAGCCGAAGAAAATGATCTGCACGAGCAGCGGCGTGCCCCGGAAGACCCAGATGAAGCCCCAGGAGACCGCCCTCAGCACGGGGTTGGGCGACAGCCGCATGACCGCCAGCAGGACGCCGCCGACGGTGCCGAGCACCATCGCCAGCAGGGTCAGCCAGAGCGTGGTGACCACGCCGTCGAGGATGTAGTCCTTGAACAGGTACTCGCCGATGGTGGCGGGTTCGAGGTTGGGGCTGTCCAGCAGCGCCCGGAGGAACAGGGCCGCCAGTCCGACCACGAGCAGCGCGGTCAGCCACCGACCGTAGTGCCGCACGGGGACCACCCGTACGGTCTCGGTGTCGTTCATGTGCAGTGCCTCCTGCGGAAAGCGGTGCGGCGGTCGCCGGGCGCCTTTCGGACCCGCCCTCACGGTGTGGAAAGGGCGCCCGGCGACCGCGGTTCAGGGGGTCGCCTACCGCGGGGTCAGTCGATGGCCTGGTCGATGGTGGCCTGCTTGACGGCGATCGGGGTCTGCTTCCACTGGCCGAGGATCTTGGCGTAGGTGCCGTCGTCGATCAGTGACTGCACGGCGGCCCGGTACGCCTCGGCGACGTCCTTCTTGCTCTTGAGGAAGCCGAAGCCGTTCGGGCTGGCCAGCCAGCCGTTGGGGGCGGACGCGTCGTCCACCAGGTCGGCCTTGCCGGCCAGCGTGCCGGCGGTGTCCACCAGGTTGACCTTGGTGGCGGCGACGACCTCGACGTTGCCGGCGATCAGGGCCTGCACGGCCTGCGGGTTCTCCGGGTACTCCTTGACCTCGACAGCCCTGCCGGCGCAGCTCTCCTTGGAGTACGCGGCCAGGTTCTTGGCCTGGTTGCTGGCCTTCTGCACGGCGACCTTGCGCCCGCAGAGGTCCGCGACGGTCTTGACGCCGAGCGGGTTGCCGGTCTTGACGAGGAAGCCGGTGCCGGAGGCGGAGTAGTCGACGAAGGTGGCGACCTGCTGGCGCTCCTTCTTGTCGGTGATGCCACCGGCGATGGCGTCGTACTTGCCGGCCTGGAGGCCGGGCACCAGCCCGTCGAAGGGCTGCTGGGTGAAGGTGGCCTTGATGCCCAGCCGGGCGGAGGCGGCGAGGAAGAGGTCGTAGTCCAGACCCTTGAACTCGTCGGTCCGCCCCTCCTGCTTGAAGTCGATGAACGGTTCGTAGGGGGCGTTGGTGGCGACCGTGACCGTGCCCCGCCCGCGCAGGTCGGCGGGGACCTTCTTGGCGAGGTTGGCGTCGGTGCTGATGGGGCCGACGCCCTCGACGGTGACCGTGACGGTGGGGGCCTCGCCGCCGGAGCCGGCAGCGGTGGAGGAGGTGCCGCCGCAGCCGGCGGTGACGGCGAGAAGGGCCGTGGCCGTGGTGGCCAGGGCGAGCTGACGGATGCGCATGGGGTGTCCTTCCGGGTGCCAGACGTACCAGCACCCGGACTGTAACGCACATTACTATTTCTGTGGGGTTACAGTTTTCTGTAACGGCGGTCAGCCGATGTGGAACTCCTGCTGCGCCTGTTCCATCGCCTTCAGTCGGGTGCCCGCGACCGGCCCGAGCCGGTCGATCACCGCCGCCACCACCGTCTCCACCAGGGCCAGCGCCGGAACGAAGCTGTCGTACAGCGAGGGCGACTCCACCCGGCCGGGCAGCACCACCTCGGCCAGACCGGCCACCGGGGACAGCCACCGGTCGGTGAACAGCACCACCCGGGCACCGCGCCCGGTCACCTCGCGGGCCAGTGCCAGCGTCGGCTCCTCGTACCGCCGGAAGTCGAAGAGCACGACCAGGTCACGCCGGCCCACGTCGACAAGCATGTCGGTGCGCTCGACCGGGCTGGCCGGGAGCAGCCGGCTCCCCCCGCGTACCTGCATGAGGTGCAGCACCAGATAGTGGGCGAGCAGCCCGGAGAACCGGCCGCCGGCCGCCGTGACCCGCAGCTGCTGGTCGGCGAGCAGCCGGGCCGCCGCGTCCAGCTCACCCTGCGGCAGCTCGACGAGCGTGCGGGCGACCGCCTCGGGCAGCCGCGCCGCCGCGCGGGACAGCGCCCCCGCCGGCGGTTCGCCCGTTCGTTCCGCCGCCCGGTACGCGGTCAGCGGCGAGACCTCGCGCTCGGTCAGCTCGTCGCGCAGCGCGCGCTGGAACTCCGGGTAGCCACCGAAGCCGAGACGGCTGAGGAAGCGCAGCACGGTCGGCGCGCTCACCTCGGCGCGCTCGGCCAGGGCGGCCACCGTGCCGAGCCCGGCCGCCGGATAGGCGGCGAGCAGGGCCCGCGCCACCCGCCGCTCGGCCGGGCTGCACTCACCGAGGCGCTGCCGGATGAGGGCGGCCACCCCGACGGCCGCCGGCTCAACGCCGTCGGGATCAGAACCGCTGGGGTACGCCACCGGCCGGGCGCCCGGCTGGTCGGCGTGATCGGAGGTCGACACGCGCTGAGCCTAGCCGTGGCCCGAGGCGGCGCGGACGCGCCGAACGCGCCCGCGCCGCAGCGGTGATCAGGACTTCGTGACGGTGCAGCTGTAGTCGGCGCTGCCCGATCCCGAGTACGCCTCCAGCTCGACGTAGTAGGTCGCCGAGCCGGACGCGGTACGGGTGGTGGACGCCGACTCGCCGGTGCCGGCGCCGTCGTTGACCGACCTGGTGAGCGTGCTTCCGGTGGAGCTGAGCAGGTAGAGATCGGCGTCGTACGCGGTGGGCACCGCGCAGTTCACGGACAGCGTCTGCCCGCTGGCGAGGCTGACCGTGAAGTAGTCCCGGTCCGTGCCGCTCTTCATGTCCCCCGTGATGGTCAGCGGGTAGCTGCGGCCGGTCACGTCGTTGGCCGCGGCGCGGGAGTCGTTAGCCTCGACCTCGGCATAGCTGGACCCGCCGGTGGGCGGCGGCGTGGAGCAGTCGGTGACCGGCGTACCGCTGTAGAGGCTGCCGCTGGGGACGCCACTGGTGACGCTCTTGAGGTAGTAGCCGCAGGTCGGCCGGTTGCCGAAGTGGTAGCTCTGACCGCTGGTCAGCTTCCAGATCTTGAAGTTGGAGTAGGTCAGGGGTTGGCCCGAGCTGGCCACCTCCGGCTGGTGGTCGCCGAGCACGACGTACGCGCTCGGCCCGCTGAGGGTGGCCAGGCCGAAGCGGTCGATGAAGAGCGAGGCGCCCTCCTCGACGCCCACTCCCCACGCCTTGCCACCGCTGGTCCGGCCATCCTTGATGGACCGCGCCACGAACGCCATGAGCCGGCCCATCCGGTCCCGGGTGACGAAGTGCGAGTCGTTGATGGTGTCGGCGTAGTTCGGCCAGCGGAACATCCCGGTCGTGAACGTCATCGACGCGTCGTACGGATCGTCGAGGGCGATGGCCGAGGTGGCGCTGCCGCCGCAGGCGTCGTACACGATGTCGCTGTTGACGTGGTGCCCGGCGCTGCCGCCGCCGACCCCGCCGCCCTTGGCCACCACCGACTCGACGGACGCCTCCAGCGCGGTGCCCTTCCACGCCACGTACCGACACTGGTCGCCGCCGGCGAAGTAGACGAACTCGGCGTTGCGGATGTCGGTGTTGACCTGGCTGTTGTTGCCGTCGCTGGCGGCGGTGAGGGTGAGCGTGGTGCAGGAGTTGACGCCGCTCAGCCCGGTGATCACGTCACACTCCGGGGTGCCGGTGCCCGATCCGGCGACGACGGCCACGTCGATCGAGCCGGAGCCGCCGCGAATCGCGGCGATCGCCTGGTTCATCGTCGCGGCCACGATGCCGCCCGAGCCGTTCATGGTGTACGCCGGGCCGGACCAGCTGGCCCGGCTGACGTCCGTCGAGCTGCCCTGCCGGACCCGGGTGACCTGGGCGTACGCGGCGGTCACCCCGATCGGTGCCACGGTCAGCAGGGTGGTCGTGGTGACGAGCACCGCGAGCCGCTTGCGGATGGGGTTACGGGAAGGGGACATGGGCACCTCCGAGGGGCCACGAATCGATGAAACAGAAGTTACATCCATCACGTTCGTTGCTCAATAAGTAACCCCTGTTACATCTCGTCGCAGCGCGCGGCGACGTGGCCCGGCCGGCACCACCGGGACGAGCGGTATGACTCCCCGCCATATTTATGACGCAGAGTCATACCGCTCCTGGTGAAACGTGCCAGGTGGGCCGATCGTCAGACCGGACGGATGCCGATCACCGCGTCCACGAACGACGTCGTCGAGCCGACCCGGTACCCGGCGAAGCCACGGCCCCGGGTCACCTCGGCGGCGAACTGCGGGTCCTTCTCGTACGACGTGCCCGACGTCGACGCACAACCGGCCTGGTCGACCAGTCCCTCGGCGAGACCGACAAGTGCGTAGTCGTAGAAGACGTCGTCCGAGGCCGGGACGGTGCACGCGCCGGCGGTCGGGGTCACCCGCTGCTTGCCCGGCGAAATCACCGGTTGCCAGCGGCCGGACCGGTAGCGGTCACCGGAGGTGAGCCGGCTCCACCGGACCCCCTCGATGCCCCACACGGCCGACTCGGTGACGCGGGCGCGGCGCAGGTCGAGCACGCTCACGCCGCGCGTGCCGAGGACGCGCAGCGACTGCCGCGGCGTGCCGACCCCGGTCACCTCCAGTGCCGTGTCCTCGTCCAGGCCGAAGACCCGCTGGTGCCGGGTGTCCGCCGCCAGCCGGATCGACCGGGCCTCCCGGCCCCGCCGCGAGAAGTGCGTGTCCAGCAGGCCGTCGGTGAAGAATCCGAAACCACCCTTGGGCAGGTACGCCAGCACGCCGGCGTCCTCGAAGTAGCCGGGCCGGGCACCGTCGCGCAGACCGGGCTCGGTGGAGCCACCGGTGATCATGTCGCGGCCGGCCATGATCTGCGCGCCCGCGCTCGTGCCGGCGACCACCGCGCCGGCGCGGAGCTTGCGCCGCACCGCCGCCAGGGCCGGCGTGTCCCGCTGGGCCTTCCCCCGGGTCATCGTGGTGACATAGCGGTACTGGTCGCCGCCGCCGAAGAAGAAGCCGGTCATCGAATCGATCTGCCGGACCACGGCCGGGTCCTCGGCGGTGCCCGACCGGTCCAGGTCGATCGGGATCCACTGCGCGTCGGCCACGCCGTAGCTCCGGAACAGCGTGGCGTAGTAGTCGCCGTTGCAGACACTGTTGTTGCAGTCCGGGGTGGCCGCGTCCGGATCCTCTGCCGGCACCGGAGCGGCCGCGGTGAAGATGCCGATGCGGGCCTTGCCGACGCCGCCGGCCAGCCGGACGATGTCGCCGTAGACGGCAGCGTTGTCGTCGGCGAGCCCGCCGCCGACAAGGACCAGACTGCCGCCACCGGAGTGGGACGGATGGGCCGAGGCTGGTGCCGCGGCCAGCGGGACGCTCATCGCGACCGCCGTGCACACGCCGAGCCCGAGGGCCAGCAGGCGGTTCAGGGGCATGACTGCTCCTCACAGGAGACCGTGAGGGCGGGCCGAGACGAAGCGTACGACAGCGTCCCGACGCGAACAACGGGTCGCCGTCAAATCCATCGGCGACCGTAGGTTTGCCCGACCGCTGCGGGGTACCAGGGGCCACACACCCACCGACCGCAACCGGTAAGGGGCCCAGATGAGCAATCCACAGACCACCGGCGATGAGGATGTCGTCGACATCCTCATCGCCGACCACCGCGAGGTCGAGACCCTCTTCGTCGAGCTGGAGACCCGGCAGGGCACGCCCGAGTACCGCCGGCAGCTCACCGACGTGCTGATCGCCGAGCTGGTGCGGCACGCGGTGGCCGAGGAGGCGTACGTCTATCCGACGGCTCGCAAGGCACTGCCCGACGGCGACCAGATCGCCGACCACGAGATCGACGAACACGCCGACGCCGAACGGACCATGAAGGACCTGGAGTCGGTTGACCCGTCCGACCCCCGCTTCGACGAGCTGCTCGCCCACCTGACCAGCACCATCCGCCACCACGTGCAGGCCGAGGAGAACGACCTCTTCCCCCGGCTGCGCGCGGCCACGGCCCGTGAGGAGCTGGTCGAGCTGGCCGGGAAGGTGACGGCGTTCAAGAAGGTGGCGCCGACCCGGCCCCACCCGAGCGCGCCGGACCGCCCGCCGGCGAACAAGCTGCTCGCCCCCGGCACCGGGCTGATCGACCGGCTGCGTGACGCACTGCGCGACCGGCCGACGTCGATGGACGAGCTACGCGAGAAGCAGCAGCGCTGACCGACGTACCGTCCGACAGGGACGATCCCGGGCCGCCGACACCTCGGCGGCCCGGGAGACGTCCGGTTCGTCAGCGGACCTGGTCACCCTCACCGGTACGCGCCTGCGCCTGATCCACGCCCTTGTCGATCTGGTCGTCGTACTTGCCGCCCGTGCGCTTGTCGGCCATGTCGCCGGCCTTCTCCATGCCCTGGTCGACCTGCTTGTCGTGCTTGTCCGTGACGTCCTTGGCCTTGTCCATGAAGTCACCCACGGCGCTCCTCCTGGGATCGTTTCCACTTGCGTTCCCTGGGCCTGTCGGCGCAAACACCGACGGTCCGGACGGGGATGGCGCGATTCGGGTGTCGGTGCATCGCCGGCCGGGTACCGACTCGCCGAGATCGAGGAGGGCCGACATGACGGCAGACGAACCCGGGGCGGACGCCGCGCCGACAACCGGCACCGCGTCCACAACCGGCACTGCGGCGACGACCGGTGAGACCGGCCCGCGCCAGGCGTGGGCCAGCCTGCCCTGGCTGGTCCGGACCGCGGTGCTGTGGAGCGCCTGCCTGGTGGTGATCGTCGCCGGGCTCTATCTGCTGGGCCGGATCGCCGTCCTGCTGGCGCCACTGGCCATCGCGCTGGCCGCCACCATCTTCCTCACCGCGCTGCTCGACCCGGTGCTGCTTCGGCTGCGCCGCCTGCGCCTGCCCGCCGCACTGGCCGCGCTGCTCACCGTCTTGCTGCTGCTCGGCATCCTGGTGGGGGTCGGCGCGCTGGTGTGGAACCTGACCGCCAGCCAGTTCGACCAGCTCAGTCAGGAGCTGACCCAGGGGCTCGACCGCAGCCGTGACTTCGTCACGTCCACCCTGCCGGTCAGCGACGCCCAACTCGACAAGCTGGTCGACCAGGCCCGGGAGGGGCTCAGCGGCAGTTCTCCGGACCCGGTGGCGGGCGCCCGGACGGCCAGCGAGGTCGTCGGCTCCGCGCTGCTCGCCCTGGTGCTGCTCTTCTTCCTGCTCAAGGACGGCAGGTCGATGTGGCACTGGGTGCTGTCCCGGATGACCGGCCCGAACCGACCGGTGGTGGCCGAGGCCGGCCGGGCCGGCTGGCAGACGCTGGGCGCGTACAGCCGGGGGACCATGCTGATCGCCGCGATCGACGCGATCGGCATCGGCCTGGCCCTGGTGCTGCTACGGGTGCCGCTGGCCCTGCCGCTGGCGCTGATCACCTTCCTCGGCGGCTTCGTACCGATCATCGGGGCGACGGTGGCCGGCGCGGTGGCGGTGCTGGTGGCGTTGGCGGCCAACGGGCCGACGACCGCCCTGCTCACCCTCGCCGCGGTGGTCGCGGTGCAGCAGATCGAGGGCAACCTGTTGGAGCCGCTGGTCATGAAGCGGCAGGTGCGCCTGCACCCGGCCGTCATCCTGGTGGCGGTCACCGCGGGCACCCTGATCGCGGGCATCGCCGGCGCCTTCGTCAGCGTTCCGATCACCGCCGTTCTCTGGCGGGTCATCGACACCGTTCAGCGCCGCCGCTCCACCACGGACGCGCCGGCACGGTCATGAGCGGCGCGGCGCGGCGGTCGTCCGGGCGAGATGGGTGGTGAACCAGGTGCCGGCGTGTTCGGCGACCTGGTCGAGCGCGCCGGGCTCCTCGAAGAGGTGGGTGGCCCCCGGCACCACCCACAGTTCGCCGACCTCCCCCAGCTCGGTGAGCGCCTGCTCGTTGAGCGTGAGCACTTCCTCGTCCAGGCCGCCGACCAGCAGCAGCGTCGGGGTACGCACCTGGGCCAGGGCGGCGCCGGCCAGGTCGGGTCGGCCGCCCCGGGAGACCACCGCCCCCACCCGGTCGGCGCGGTACGCGGCCGCGACCAGCGCGGCGGCGGCGCCCGTGCTGGCACCGAAGAGACCGATCGGCACGTCACCGGCGGGGCTCTCGACCGCCAACCAGTCGACGATCCCGGCCAGCCGGCTGGCCAACATCCCGATGTCGAAGCGCAGTTCGGCGGTGCGCGTGTCGCGCTCGTCCTCGTCCGGGGTGAGCAGATCCACCAGCACGGTGGCGAGGCCGCGGCCGGTCAGCGTCCGGGCCACCGCGACGTTGCGCGGGCTGTGCCGCGAGCTACCGCTGCCGTGCGCGAACAGCACCACGCCGACCGGCCGTGGGGGCACCATCAGATCGGCGGGAAGCTGGACGTCCCGGATCGGAATGGTCACCGTGCTGCGCTGCTCGTCCATGCCGCACCTCCGCGTGCTCGCCTCTGGCCCGCTTACCCCACCCGCCGCGTCGCACGCGCCCCGCGCCCGCCGCGTCGCGCGGCTTCCGGGGCGGCGTTTGCCGGGTGGGCCGCCGGGTACGCGACGACCGACCGCAGACCGTGTCGGCGCACCGGCGCCCCGACGGATCGCGAGGATCAGCATGGCCAAGCAGCAGATCTCCCGGCAGCAGCAGATGACCGAGCGCGACCAGCGTGAACAGGACGCGGAGCGCAACCAGGACTTCGGGGACCAGGCCGCCTCGGCCCGGCTGCCCGACGATCCCAAGGCGGCCGCACCCCGCGACGCGATCGGGCGGCCCTCGACCGGCGAGCCGGTCTGACGTACGCGCGTGACGGCCGGGGCGGGAGCACTCCCGCCCCGGCCGTCACTGCTCGTGCTCGGGCAGCCGCAGCAACGGCGACCGGCCCGGTGGCTGCTCCGGCGGCGGCCCCGAGGGCTCGGCCGGCGGCACCGGCACGGTCACCGGCTCATTGCAGGTGACCCGCAGCATCTGGTCGTGGTGGCGGAGCTCCACGACGTCGTCCGGGCCCCCGTGCCGCAGCGAGTACGTCGTCTGGTGCGGCCGGACGTCCACCCGCAGCGCCAGCCCGCGCCACTGAACGGAGAACTCCAGGCGGCTGAGCCGGCTGGAGAGCCGGGGCGCGAACGACAGCTCGCCGTCGTGATCGCGCAGCCCGCCGAACCCGCTGACCAGGGCGAGCCACGCGCCGGCCAGCGAGGCCATGTGCACGCCGTCGCGCGTGTTCTCGTTGAGGTCGTGCAGGTCCATGAGCGCGGCCTCGCGCAGGTAGATGTGCGCCAGGTCGGGATGGCCCACCTCGGCGGCGAGCACCGACTGGGTGCAGGCCGACAGCGACGAGTCGCGCACCGTCCGTCGCTCGTAGTAGAGGAAGTTGCGCACCTTCTGCTCGGGGGTGAACGCGTCCCCCCGCCAGTGCATGGCCAGGACCAGGTCAGCCTGCTTGACGACCTGTTTGCGGTACAGATCGAAGTACGGGTAGTGCAGCAGCAGCGGGTACTTCTCCGCGGGTGTGTGCGGGAAGTCCCACTCCTGCAGCCGGGTGAACCCCTCCACCTGCTGGTGCACGTCCAGCTCGTGGTCGTACGGCACGTGCATCGAGGTCGCCGCGTCCCGCCAGCTCGCCGCCTCCTCGTCGGTGACCCCGAGGTGGAACGCCTCATCCCGGTAGCGCATCACGACCTCGGCGGCGCTGAGCAAGTTCCGCTGGGCCATCAGGTTGGTGTAGACGTTGTCGTTCTTCACCGCCGTGTACTCGTCGGGGCCGGTGACCCCGTCGATGTGGAACTGGCCGTGCCGGTCGTGGTGCCCGATCGAGCGCCACAGCCGGGCCGTCTCGACCAGCAACTCCAGACCGATCTCCCGCTCCATGACGGTGTCCCCGGTGACCAGCACGTACCGGCGGACCGCGTCGGCGATGTCGGCGGCGATGTGGAACGCCGCGGTGCCGGCCGGCCAGTACCCGGAGGATTCCGGCCCCTCGATGGTCCGCCAGGGAAAAGCGGCGCCCTTGAAGCCGAGCGTCTCGGCCCGTTCCCGGGCCTGCCCCAGCGTGCTGTGCCGCCACTGCAAGGCGCTGCGCACCGCGCTCGGCTGGGTGTACGTGAGCACCGGCAGGACGAACATCTCGGTGTCCCAGAAGGCGTGCCCGTCGTAACCGGGGCCGGTCAACCCCTTCGCCGAGATCGGTCGCTGCTCGGCCCGGGCGCCGGCCTGGAGCACGTGGAACAGACCGAACCGCACGGCCTGCTGGATCTCCGGATCGCCCTCGACCAGCACGTCGGCCGCGTCCCAGAACTCGTCGAGGTAGTTGCGCTGTTCCCGGTGCAGACCGTCCCAGCCGTCCAGCCGGGCCCCGGCGAGCGCCGCGCCGACCTGGTCGCGGAGTGCGGGCAGGGACCGCCGGCTGGACCAGCTGTACGTCAGGTACTTGACCACCCGCAGCTTCTCGCCGGGACGGAGCACGCAGCCGATGGTGGTGCGTACCCAGTCCTCGTACCCCTCGGACTCGATGGTGGTGTGGTCCGGGCCGTGCACCTCGTGCTCCATGGCGGCGGCCACCCGCAGCCCGGAGACCTTGGTGCGGTGAATCAGCTGCCCGCCGTCCGGTGTGGTCAGCTCCTCCTCAGCCTGCAACGGCGACTCCAGCACCGCCGCGACCCGGGGGTCCTTGCTCTGCGCCGGCAGCGACTCGTTGGCGACCAGTTCGGACTGGACGATCAGCCGCAGCGGGCCGTCGACGGCCTCCACCTCGTAGCTGATCGCGGCGACCGACCGCTGGGTGAACGACACGAGCCGGGTGCTGCGGACCTTGACCTCACGGCCGGCCGGCGAGCGCCAGTGCAGCTCCCGGTGCAGGGTGCCGGCCCGCATGTCGAGGATGCGCTCGTGCGACAGCAGCTCGCCGTAGCGGACGTCGAGCGGTTCGTCGTCGACGAGCAGCCGGATCAGCTTGCCGTTGGTGACATTGACGATGGTCTGCCCGGACTCGGGGAACCCGTAGCCGGCCTCCGCGTACGGCAGCGGACGCAGCTCGTAGAACGAGTTGAGGTAGGTGCCGGGCAGGCCGTGCGGCTCGCCCTCGTCGAGGTTGCCGCGCAGACCGACGTGGCCGTTGGAGAGCGCGAAGACCGACTCCGACTGGGCCAGCACGTCCATGTCCAGGCGGGTCTCCCGGATGTGCCAGGGCTCGACGGGATAGGCCCGTTCCCGGATCACGCGAGGCCCCGCTCGCCGGTGGGCGCCCAGCCAGCGGTGTCGCCGGCGGGGCGGGGCGCCGGCGGGTCGGCGTCGCCCGCGTCGAGCAGGTCGGCGAGATCCTTCACCACAACGTCGGCGCCGTGTGCGAGCAGTTCGTCGGCCTGTCCCACCCGGTCGACACCGATCACATACCCGAAGCCGCCGGCCCGGCCGGCGGCCACCCCGGAGAGCGCGTCCTCGAAGACGGCGGCCTGGGTGGGGTCCACACCGAGGATCCTGGCCCCGGCCAGGAAGGTGTCGGGCTGCGGCTTGCCGCGCAGCTTCTGCTCGCGGGCGACGAGCCCGTCGACCCGCGCCTCCAGAAGGGCCTCCAGCCCGGCCGCGGCGACCACCTCGCGCCCGTTGGCGCTCGCGGTGACCACCGCCCGACGCAGCCCGGCGGCGGCCGCCGCCCGCAGATAACGCACCGAACCCGGGTAGACCTCGACTCCGGAGGTGCGCAGCTGTTCCAGCAGCAGGACGTTCTTGCGGTTGCCGACACCGTTGACGGTGTCGGCGTCCGGCGGGTCGTCGGGGCTGCCCTCGGGGAGCACGATCCCCCGGGAGCCGAGGAACGACCGGACGCCGTCGGCGCGGGGCCGGCCGTCGACGTAGCGGTTGTAGTCCGGGCCGGGGTCGAACGGCTGGAAGGGTTCTCCGGTTGCCGTGGCCCGCTGCCGCAGGAACTCGTCGAACGTCTTCGTCCAGGCGGCGTTGTGCACCCGGGCGGTCTGCGTCAGCACACCGTCCAGATCGAAGAGACAGGCGGTCACATGAGCAGGTAGGCCCAGCACGGTACGAATCTAACCACCCGGCCCGGCCCGCAAACCCGTTTTCGGCCGCCCGTGGCCTCGCTCAGTTCGGCCGCAACGTCCAGATCACCGTCATCGCCGAGGTGGGCGTGCCGTCCTCGGTGGCGATCTCCACCTCGACGGCGAACTCGGGCCGCCGACCGGACTCCAGCTCGGCGATCACCTCCGGGGCGGGCCGCCCGAGCCGCGCGGCGGCCAGCACCGGCCCCCGGGCCAGCTTGCGGTAGGCGATCTCGGCCCGGACGGCGAGCGGCACGCAACGGTCGAGCAGCTGCCCGAAGGCGGCCAGCACGACCGCGCCGGAGGCCGTCTCGCCGAGAGTGAACATCGCCCCGGCGTGCGGGCCGCCGACGTGGTTGTGGGTGGCCGGCGTGTCGGGGAGTCGGACGACGGCCCGCACCCCGCCGTCCGCCTCCGGTGCCACCTCGACGAATTCGATGCCGAGCGTACGGGCGAACGGCACCGCTTCCAGGATGCCGGCCGCCACCTGGCGGGAGTCGATGGTCATAGCCCGACGTTACTTCTCGGTAACCAGGGCGGCAACCAGGGTTTTCCCCGGCTACCGATGGGTCAGAGGTTGGCGATCGTCCGCAGGATCTCCGTGTAGAAGTTGCCGTCGATGCTGCGGAAGAGCGAGAAATCCTGACCCGGGTCACCGAAGAACGGACGCAGCGTCCACGCCAACTGGGTGCCGACGAACCCGAAGAGCAGGATCCAGATGTAGAGCAGCGTCATGCTGGCCGGCCGCTGCGTCGGCTCGCCGCGCCGGGCCGGCGGGGTGGCCCACGGACGCTGCGCCGCCGGGTAGCCGGGCGGCATCATGCCGGGCGGGAACGAGCCGGGGGCCGGCTGTCCGCCCCACTGGGCCGGGACGTGGGCCGGGACGTGCGCCGGGGTCTGCACCGTCGGCGTCGCGGCGGGCGTGCCACCGTTCGCGGCCGACCCCGCCACCGCTGCTCCCGCCGACACGGCGACCGGCTCGGCACCCGCATCGGCGGACGAGGCCGCACCGGCGGGCACGCTGGCCGGCACCGAACCGGCGGGCACGCCAGCCGGCACCGCCGGCGCTTGGGCGTTGATCTGGCCCGCGGCCCCGGCCGTGGCCACCGCCGGGGCGAGCAGGCCGTGGTCGTTGAGCACCTGCATCCCGCCGGTCAGAAAGCGCAGCCCGACCAGCGCCGACAGCGTCAGGATGGCGACGTTGAGCAGCTTGAAGAAGCCGTAGTCGGGCGCGGTGATCAGGAAGAAGAGGCTGATCGGTGCGAAGGCCACCGCGAGCATCGAGGTGACCGTGATCGCGACCATCACCAGCGCCAGCGACTGGCGCACCGACAGCCGGGCGCCGAACACCAGGTTGAACAGATAGAGCGTGGGGAGGCAGATGGCCAGCGTGACCAGGAACAGCAGCGGCAGTTTCAGCGCGGACGTGAGCGCCATCAGCGGGCTATGGAACGCCCCGAGCACCGCGCCGTAGCAGGCGAGCGCGATGGCGGAGCTGGCCAGCATCCGCCCGGTCAGCGCGTTGAGGTCGCCCTCGGCCACGATCTGCTGCCAGATGCCCTGCCGGTCGCGCAGGATGCGCTCGATGACGAGCGGGCTGGGACGGTCACCCGACACGGGTGCACCCCTTTCGGTGTGTCACATAGTGGACTAGGTGGGCAGACGGTAGGACACCGGACGGACCTCCCGCCACCCCGCTACGGCGTGGCGTCACCGCCAACCCACGTCGATCCGGGCCCCGCGCTCGTCGAAGAAGTGCAGCGCGTCCATCCGAACCGACACGGCGAGCGGATGACCGGCGGTGACCGCCGGGTACGGCGCCAGCCGCACCGCCAACTCGGCCGGGCGACGGTGGTGCCGGCCCGGGTCGGGGAGGACGCTGGTCCGCATGGCGCCGTTCGAGACCTCCTGGGGCTCCACCGGCTTGCCGGTGAGCCGCTGCATCACCGCACCGAACCGGCGCAGTCCTCGCTGGCCCACGGGCGGCGGGTCCAGTGGCGCGCCCATCTCGTCCACGACGATCGCGGTCGCCCCGATGTCGAGGAACGCCAGCGACTCATGCCCGTGGTGCTCCAGGTAGCGGATCCGGCCGCGCAGCACGTCACCGGGGCTGTCCGGGGCGACCGGGGTGAGCGCCTCGGCCCGCATCCCGACCACGATCCGCTCGCCGTGGTAATGCGCCACCGCCCGGCTGCGGATGTCGTTCCACGGCAGGTAGAGCGACTGGTCACCGAGGTTGAGCGTGACGTACCGGTCGAGGTGGACGTAGACCGACGCCTCCAGCAGGTTCATCCGGGGGCTGCCCAGGAAGGCGGCCACGTAGAGCGTCGCCGGGCGGCCGTACACCTGGGTGGGTGTGCCCACGTCCTGGAGCACGCCGCGGCGCATGATGGCCACCCGGTCGGCCATGGTCAGCGCCTCGGCCTGGTCGTGGGTGACGTAGACGGTGGTGACGCCCAGCTCCCGGGTCAGCCCGGAGATCTCCGCGCGCAGCTCGGCGCGCAGCCCACTGTCCAGGTTCGACAGCGGCTCGTCCATCAGGAACAGCCCCGGTCGTCGGACGATTGCGCGGCCCATGGCGACCCGCTGGCGCTGGCCGCCGGAGAGCTGGCCCGGCTTGCGGGCGAGCACGTCGCTGATGCCCAGGGCACTCGCGACGTCGGTGACCCGCTCACCGCGCGGCTCCGGTTCGACACCGGCCAGCCGCAGCGGAAAGGCGATGTTGTCGCCAACGGTCATGTGCGGATAGAGCGCGAAGTCCTGGAAGACCATCGCGATCTTGCGGTCGCGTGGCGGCAGGTCGTTGGCCAGTTCCCCGTCCAGCAGCACCGCGCCCTGCGTCGGGTCCTCCAGACCGGCGATCATGCGCAGCACTGTGGACTTGCCGCAGCCGGATGGCCCCAGCAACACCATGAACTCGCCGTCGTTCACGTCCAGATTTATGCTGTCGACGGCCAACGTGCCGTCCTTGAAAACTTTGGTCACATCTTTGAGCGCGACGGTGCTCACCGTCACCTCCCCCAGGTCGTCGGCCGAACCCCCACAAGACTGTGACCAGGATCATTCGATTCGCACATCGGGTAAACGTCTCGTGTTCGGCCCATGACGCCGCTATTACGCCGGGACGAGGTGTCGTCGCGGTCAGCAGCCCGCCGACGGTTCGGGCTGTTCGCCGAGGAACACCCGGCGCACCACCCGCTCGGCCGCCTGCCCGTCGTCCAGGCGGCAGAACCGGCCCCGGAAGTGCTGGCGGGCCTTGTGCGCGGCGTCCGAGCGCACCGCGTCCGTGCGGAACAGGTCGAGCAGGTCGGCGAACGTGGTGGCCACAGCCCCCGGTGGCTCCGCGGTGACGTCGAAGTAGACACCCCGGGCCAGGCGGTACGCCTCCCAGTCCGGCGTGTAGAGCACGATGGGCCGGTCCAGCACCGCATAGTCGAACATCGCCGAGGAGTAGTCGGTGACCAGCACGTCGGCGACGAGGTAGAGATCCTCCACCCGCTGGTAGCCGCTGACGTCGCGCACCCGCTGGAAGTCCAGCGGCCAGCCGGGCCGGCGCTCCCGGTCGTGGAAGTAGTGGCTGCGCATCAGCAGCCGCCCCGAGTCACCGAGCGCGGCGACGAACCGGTCCGGGTCGAAGGGCGGCCGGTAGCCGGGCAGGTGCTCGCGGTGCGTCGGGGCGTACAGCACCACCTGCTCGTCGGGCCCGAGGCCGAACTCCGCGCGGAGCCGGCGTACCTCGTCCGGACTGGCCGTGACCAGCCGGTCGTTGCGCGGATAGCCCACCTCCAGCGTCGTGTAGGTGGCCGGATAGGCCCGGTCCCACATCTGGGTGGAGAAGCTGTTGGCGCTGACGCTGTAGTCCCAGCGGTCCACCCGGCGCAGCAGGCCGGCGAAGTCCATCCGGCCCGCGCCGACCGGGTAGCGCTGCTGGTCGAGCCCCATCACCTTGACCGGGGTGCCGTGGTGGGTCTGCACGTGCACCTGCTCCGGCCGCTTCCGGACGAAGTCCGGGTAGTTGACGTTGTTGACCAACCACCGGGCCCGCGCGAGGACCCGGTAGTACGCCGGGGTGCCGGCGACGACGTACTCCACCCCGGCCGGGACATCGTCCACCCGGTCGCGGCGCACGATCCACACCCCCCGCACCTCGGGGGCCAGCCGGCGGGCCGCCTCGTAGATCGCGGCCGGGTTGCAGGAGTACCCGCGGTACCAGTAGGCCGCGTACACCGCGAGCGTCGGGTCCACCGGCCGGCGCAGCTCCGCCCGGTAGTACTCGTGCAGCAGCCCGTCGCGGGTCAGCCGCGCGCCACGCCGGGCCACCGGCCCGACCCGACGACGGGCGGTACGCGCCTGCCTCCGGGCCGTGTCGCGGGCCCGGCTGGCGGCCCGCAACGCGCTGAACGTCCGCCACCGGCCGGCCGCCACCAGCCGGTGCTTGACTCCCTCGACGCCCTCCGGCACGGGGTACCCGCCCTCCGGCAGCCACCGCGCGTAGTCGGCGGTGATCTGCGCGAAGAACGCCGGCCGCAGTTCCGGGGCGATCCGCTGACCGTTGCCCAGCACGGTCAGGTAGTGCCAGATCATCCGTTCGAAGACCGCCGGCCGCAGCGCGTCCACCGCCGGTGACCAGGCGTCCATCAGGTGGAAGACCCGGTGCCACTGCGGGAACACCTCGAAGTGCCGGTCCCCTCTGGTCTTCGTGATCGCGCCGGCACGGCGCTGCCGGTAGTTGACGCAGACCCGATCCAGTACGCCGATCCGCTGCGCCGCCATCAGCACCGGGTAGCTGAACGAGACGTCCTCGTACCAGCCGTCCGAGAAGCGCAACCCCAGCTCGACCAGAAACTCCCTGCGGACCAGCCGGTTCCAGGCGGTGTGCAGCAGCCGCATCGCCTCCGGTCGGTCCCGCAGCCGAAAGGTCGCCGCTCCGGGCGACTCCGGGAACACCTCGGCCATCGCGCTGCGGGTGGCGGTGTCGTTCCAGTGCGTCCGGACGTGGTCCACCAGCAGCACGTCCGGCCGGGTCGCGCGCAGTCGCTCGGCCACCTCCCGCAGGCAGTCCGGCGCCAGCCAGTCGTCCCCGTCGAGAAACCACACGTACTCGCCGACGGCCTGGTCCAGCCCGATGTTGCGGGCTGGACCGAGGCCGACGTTCTCCGACAGTCGGACCGACCGGACCCGCTGGTCGCGGGCCGCGTACTCGTCGATGATCTCGCCGCTGGCGTCGGGCGAGCAGTCGTCGACGGCGATCACCTCGAGGTCGGTCACCGGCTGGCCGAGGACCGAGTCCAGGCACTCGCGCAGATACCCCTGCACCCGGAAGGCCGGCACCACGAAACTGATCAGGGTCATCCGGCCGTCCCTCCGTCAGCGCGGCGCGACACCTCCCGCGCCCACCGGCGCGGCCGACGCCCGCGCGCTACGGGCCGGCCGGACGAACCAGGCCAGGACGACGCTCGCCACGAAAACCACGAGAAGGTACGCACCGAGTGTAGCCATGCCGATACTCACGATGCCGACAATCGCCGCGAGGGCCAGCAGCACCGAACGTCCGTCCCAGCCCAGCGTGGCGACGTGCAGCGGCGGCGCCGTCTGCCGCTTCTCCAGTCGCGCCGTCAGGTCGTAGTGGTGCACGGTGAGCACGAAGACGTAGCCGAAGATCAGCCAGCCCGGCGCGTCGCCGACCACCCCGACGGCGATCGCGAACAGGTACTCGGCGGCCCGCAGCGCCGCCGGCACCAGCCAGTCCAGCGGGCCGTTGTGCGCGGCCCCGGCGCCGAGGCCACCGGCCAGCAGCACCAGCAACGCCACCGGCACGGCCCACCGCAGCCCTGCCGGCGAGTCGCCCAGCAGGGCGACGACAAGCAGCACCGCCGGGCCGAGCGCGGCGATCACCGCCAGGGTGAGCGGCCCCATCGGGCGGACCACCGGCAGCCGCCGGGCCAGCGGGCCGTCGTCGCGGTGCAGGGTCGCGTCGACCGTGTCCAGCACCGGCACCCACATCCAGCGGGCCCGCAACGTGCGCAACGCCCCGGTGTACGCGAACGCCAACCCACCCCAGACCAGCACCGCGATGAGGCTGACCAGCGGATTGAACAGCGCCACGGTCAGCGCGATCAGCGCCCACCGCTCACCGATCGGGAACACCACGGTCCGCTTCAGCCAGTACGACAGCGAGCCCGTGTCCGCCTGCACCCGCGTCGACGCGGCGTTCAGCCGGTCACCGATACCGCCGCTGGCTCCCGCCGCCGTCCGGGGCCGGCGTGCCGCCTCGTCGTGCAGCACCCCGTACCAGGTGTCGGTCATGTGCCGGACGGTCTGCAACGTCATCGCGGCGATCGCCAACGCCCAGCCGTTGCCCAGCCCGGCGTGACTGACTCCAAAGCCCAGGCCGGCGTAGACCAGGTACTCCTTCGCCCGGTCGGCCATCGTGTCCAGCCAGCCGCCCCACGCGCTGAAGTGCCGGGTGTAGCGGGCCAGCTGACCGTCCACGCAGTCCAGCACGAAGCCGAGGTAGAGCAGCACCGCGCCGCCGACCAGCGCGGGTCGCCCGCCGACCCCGAACAGCACGGCGGCGGCCAGCGCGAACAGCACCGAGATCACCGTGACCCCGGTCGGGGTGAGCCGCAGCCGGGCCGCGAGCCGGACCACGTACGGCGACCAGGTGCTGACGAAGTACGTGGAGAAGAAGTCGTCCCGCTCCTTCACCGACAGCCGCAGCTCGGCGCGGTCCTCGTCGACCGCCGTCACCGCCGCCTCGGCGGCGACCAGCCCGGCCGGGTCCTCGACCCGGTGCGCGACGAGGAGGCGTACCCGCTGGGCGAAGATCAGGGTGCCGAGCGCCGCGAGACCCGCGACGAGCCGGTCCACGGCGGGCCCGGGCTCGTCGTGGCCGGCGCCCCCGCCCGCCGGCAGCGGCGACACGTCACCGGCCGGCCCGATCGGGGCGGCAAGGGGTCGCGCGCCGACGGCGGCGGCCCGCGCGGCGGCGGCCAGGGTCGGCAGGTCGTCGACGCCGACGCGCAACGCGCCACCGAACACGCCGGTCGCGTCACCGTCGAGGGCGTCCAGCGGGCCGGCGTCGACGATCTGGCCGCGCTCCTCGCGCACGGCGGTCCGTCCGGGCACCGGCGGGTCGGTCAGCACCAGTGCCACGGTCGGTCCCACCGGGCTGGTGGCGAGGTGCCGCAGTACGGCGGTGTGCGCCACCAGGTCGGTGCCACTGATCAGCAGCGGCCCGTCGGCGGCGTCGGCCAGCTCGGCCAGCTCGTCGAGGGTGGCGGCGAAGCGCACGTCGGCCGCCCCGGCCCGGCGCAGCTGGGCGGCGAGTCGGTCGGCCAGCGGCTCGCCGGACGCGGTGCGCAGGCTCGCCGCGGCCGTCCCGGCGGCGAGCACGATCGCGAGCGTCACCGCGGAACCGCGGCGTGGTACGCGTCGAGCGCCTCGGCGATGGTGCCGTCGAGCGTCAACCGGCCCGCGTCGAGGTACAACCCCCGACGGCAGAACCGGGTCAGGTCCTTTTCGTTGTGTGACACCAGCACGAGCGTGCGCCCCTCCCCGAGCAGACGTTCAATCGTCGCGTAACACTTCTTGCGGAACTCCGCGTCGCCGACCGCGGTCACCTCGTCCATCAGCAGGATCGGGTGCGGCAGGTGCGAGATGATCGCGAAGCCGAGCCGCACCTTCATTCCCGACGAGTAGTGCCGCACCGACGTGTCGATGGCCCGTTCCACCTGCTCACCGGCGAACTCGACGATCTCGTCGAAGTGCCGCTTCAGGTAGCTCGTCGACAGCCCGTGCAGCCCACCGACCAGGTGCAGGTTCTCCCGCCCGGTCAGGTCGTTGGAGAAGCCGGCGGACAACTCCAGCAGCGGCGCCACCGCGCCGTGCACCCGGATGTCGCCCTCGTCGGGGATGAGCACCCCGGCGATCAGCCGCAGCAGGGTGCTCTTGCCGGTGCCGTTGCGGCCGATCACCCCGACGGTCTCGCCCGGCTCGACGGTGAACGACACGTCGCGCAGCGGCCAGAACTGGCCGGGCAGGGCGCCCCGGGCGCCCCGGTGGATGAACAGCTCGCGCAGCCGCAGTTGGCGGCGCCGGTTGCGGACGAACCGGATGCCCAGACCGTCCGCCTCGATGATCGGCGCGGCCACGTCAGAGTTCCTTGAGCACGGCGGGTTCCAACCGGCGGAACGACCACCAACCGGCGGCCAGCACCAGCAGGCTGCCGACGACCGTGGTGGCGAGCAGGCGGGTGTCCGGGAACTCGTCCGGGTACCAGATCGCGTGGTGCAGCTGGAAGATCCCGACCAGCGGGTTCAGCTCGTACGCCACCTTCAGCCAGCCCGGCAGGCCGGACTCCCGGACCAGGCTGAGCGGATAGATGATCGGCGTGGCGTAGAACAGCACCCGGATGATCAGCCGCAGGAACCGCTCCACGTCGCGCATCAGCACGTTCCACGCGGACAACAGCAGGGCCAGCCCGATCAGCAGCACCGCCTGCACCGCCACGGCGAGCGGCAGGGCGAGCAGCGACCACCCGGGGTGGATCTTGCCCCGCGCCGCGTAGATCACCGCGATGCCGATCAGGATCGGCAGGCCGGCCGCGTACTCGGCGAACCGACCGGTGACCCGGCCGATCGGGAACACCTGCCGCGGCACGTTCATCGTGGTGATCAGCCGGGACTGGCCGGTCAGCGCGTTGGTGGCCTCGCTCAACGCCGAACTGGCCCACATCCAGGCGAAGATCCCGGTGATCAGGAACAACGGGTACGACCCGGCCGCCTCGCCGAGGTGCCGACCGGTGTCGCGGGAGTAGAGCACCCCGAAGACGAACCAGTAGATGGCGCCCATGCCGAGTGGCTCGATCAGCGACCAGAAGTAACCCAGCACCGACTGCTGGTACTTGACCGCCAGATCCCGTCGGACCAGGATGCGCAGCGAGTTGCGGTGCGACCACAGGGCCGCGACGCCAGAGGTCACCGCAGCCTCCCGCCTCCTGAAAACGGACGCCAGGTTAGCAGTCGGTGAACGAATGCCCCGAATCGGCGGGGTTCAGCACTCGATCACGTTGACGGCCAGACCGCCCCGCGCCGTCTCCTTGTACTTGACCTTCATGTCGGCGCCCGTCTCCCGCATGGTCTTGATGACCTTGTCCAGCGACACCTTGTGCACGCCGTCGCCGCGCAGGGCCAACCGGGCGGCCGTGATCGCCTTGATGCTAGCCACCGCGTTCCGCTCGATGCAGGGGATCTGCACCAGGCCACCCACCGGGTCACAGGTCAACCCGAGGTTGTGCTCCATCCCGATCTCGGCGGCGTTCTCCACCTGTTCCGGAGTGCCACCGAGCACCTCGGCCAGCCCCGCCGCCGCCATCGAGCAGGCCGAGCCGACCTCACCCTGACAGCCGACCTCCGCGCCGGAGATCGACGCGTTCTCCTTGAACAGCACGCCGATCGCGCCGGCCGCCAGCAGGAACCGCACCACGCCGTCGTCGTCGGCGCCGGGCACGAACCGGGCGTAGTAGTGCAGCACCGCCGGGATGATCCCCGCCGCGCCGTTCGTCGGCGCGGTGACCACCCGGCCGCCCGCCGCGTTCTCCTCGTTGACCGCGAGCGCGAACAGCGTCACCCAGTCCATCGCGTGCAGCGGGTCGGCCGTCCCGGCGTCCGCCTCCAGGCCGCGCCGCAGCTCCGCCGCGCGCCGCCGAACCTTCAACCCACCAGGGAGTACGCCGTCTCGTTCGCAGCCGCGCTGCACGCACTCCCGCATGACCCGCCAGATCTCCAGCAGGCCGGCCCGGATCTCCGCCTCGCTGCGCCACGAGCGCTCGTTGGCGAGCATCACCTCGCTGATCGACAGCCCGGTGCGGGTGGTGACCTCCAGCAGCTGTGCCCCGGTCAGGAACGGGTATCGCACCCGCGTGCTGTCCGGCTTGATGCGGTCCGCGCCCGCCGCCGCCTCGTCCACCACGAAGCCACCGCCAACGGAGTAGTAGCTGCGGGCCCGGACCTGCTCCCCGGCCGCGTCGAAGGCCACGAAGGTCATCCCGTTCGGGTGGTACGGCAGCGACCGGCGACGGTGCAGCGTCAGGTCCCGGTCCGGATCGAAGTCGATCTCGTGCGCACCCAGCAGACTGATCCGCCGCTCGGCGCGGATCCGCTCGACCCGAGGACCGACGGTGTCGGTGTCGACCGTCTCCGGCGCCTCGCCGGCCAGCCCCAGCAGCACCGCCCGGTCGCTTCCGTGCCCGTGCCCGGTCGCGCCCAGCGAACCGAACAGCTCGGCCTGCACCCGCGCCGTCTCGGTGAGCAGCCCGTCGGCCTTGAGCCCGGCCACGAACGTACGGGCGGCCCGCATCGGCCCGACCGTGTGCGAGCTGGACGGCCCGATGCCGACGCTGAAGAGGTCGAAAACACTGATCATGGCTGCGCTTCCTCGGCGTCATCCCGTCGTACGGGATCCGCCCGGTCGTGGCCGCCGGTCCGGCAGCCCCGCTCGTGGCCGCCGGTTGGCAGCCCCGCTCGTGGCCGCCCGGTCGGGTGGCCGCCGGTCACCCGGGGTGTGGGTGCCCGACCTGCGAGCCTACCCGCCCAGCTCACCCCTCAACCGAGCACGGCGGCGGGGCCACCCGGCCGCCTCCCGCCGGCCGCTCGTCCGCCACCTTCGCGCAGCCTTCATGATCACGCTCGATCCTTGTTGTAGTGGCCTCGCGAGTGGCGGAAAGCCACTACATCCAGGATCGAGCACGACCTTGACCGGCGCGGGCTGCCGGCGGAGCGCGGGCGCGGGCCTACGCACGGGGAGCGCGGGCTGCCGGCCGGGCGCGGGCGCGGGGCCTGCGCGCGGGGAGCGCGGGCCGGAGGCGTCGAGCGGGGCCGCACGGGTAAGTACCTACGGGTCCATGGACCGCTGATCCTCCTCGGGACCGAGGGCAGGACGGCCACCCCTTTCTACCGTGGATTGCAGACGCGGCGCACCGCCGCAGAGTGGGAGTACGACGATGAGTCGCAAACTGGTTCGGCCCCGCCAGGGGCGCATGCTCGCCGGTGTCTGCGCCGGCCTCGGTCAGCGGTTCGGCATGTCCGCCGGGATGGTCCGGCTGCTGTTCCTGCTGTCACTGCTGCTGCCCGGCACCCAGGTGATCGTCTACCTGATCCTCTGGATCCTCATGCCGAACGAGGACCGCTACCTCGCCTCCACCGGCCACTGACCACACCCCCGCACAGCACAGCGCAGCGCAGTCTGGAGGCCACCACGTCGACGATGTGGTGGCCTCCAGCCACCCCGCTCCTGGACATGGCGCGAATCTCGGGCGGGCACGAATCGCTGGTGGCGCGCGATCGAGTGGCAGCGCACAGCCCCGCGGTAGCGCACAGCCCCGCGGTGACGCACAGCCCAGCGGTAGCGCGCGGCCCAGCAGTGACGCACAACCCGGCGGTAGCGCACGACCCGGCGGTGACGCACAGCCCAGCGGTGACGCACAGCCCAGCGGTAGCGCGCGGCCCAGCGGTAGCGCGCGGCCCAGCGGTAGCGCACGACCCGGCGGTGACGCACAGCCCGGCGGTGGTGCTGGTGGCCCGCGCGAAAGTCGCGGCGGTGGTGGCCGGTCCGGCGGGCGGGCGGGCGCAACCAGCGGCACAACCCGGACTCGCCGCAAGTCATGCCCCGCAGAAACCTGACCGTAGGGCGTGACCGCGTCGGCGTCACGCGCCCAACCGGCCCTCCACTCCGAGATCTTGGACAGTTTCCGTTAGCTGCTGACGGAAACTGTCCAAGATCTGCTCATACCGCAGCCAGAGGATGGCGCGGACCCGACAAATCGCCCTGCCGACGCCGACGAGCGGCGTGCACGGGTAATTGCCGACCTGCCAGCGGGGACGGAGGACGAGCACGGCGCGAAGGCAGCCACAGCAACGCGGCCCGGGTCGGTGCGGGCACCGAGCAGCGAGCAGCGAGGAGCAGGCGGCGAGCGGCAAGCAGCAGGCGGCGAGCGGCAAGCAGCAGGCGGCGAGCGGCGAGCGGCGAGCACCAGGCGGCGGGCTCCAGGCAGCAGGCGCCAGGCTGCAGCGAGCAGCAGGCAGCAAGCGGCAAGCAGCAGGCGGCGGGCTCCAGGCGTCAGGCGCCAGGCGCCAGGCGCCAGGCGCCAGGCAGCGGGCAGCGGGCGGCGGGCGGCAGGCGGCAGGCGACGGGCCAGTGAGAACGCCCGCCCCGACGGTGGTCGGGGCGGGCGCGGCTGCAGTTTTGGAGCGCCGGGCACCGGATTCCGGCACCGAAGCCCCGAGCGTGGAGATGCCGGACCGCCAGGCGCCGAGGGGCCGGATCACCGAGCACGGAGGTGCCGGGGCGTCCGAGCGCCGCAGCGACCTACTGCCGAAGCGTCGAGCGTCAGGGGGCCGTGTAGGTGACCGTGACCTGCTGGTAGCCCAGCGAGCGCAGCAGCCCCTGCAGCATCTTGCGGGTGTTCTCCTCGGCGCGGGCGGAGAGCCCGCTGTCCCGGGCGGCGGCGGTGATCCGTTCCTCGGCCAGTTGGTAGACCTGCTGCTGGCGGTTGGGGTCGTTGCCGACCAGGTCGCCGAGCCGGTTGAGCAGGCCGCGCTGCTCGGCGAAGACGTAGCTCTTCTCCATGTCGAGGTTGGTCTCGCCGAGCTGCGGCGCGGGCAGCTTGATCTCGACCGACTTGCCGTCGGCGGACTGCACGATCGCACCCTCACCGATCTTGGTGAAGTCGACGTACGCCTCGACGCTGCCGGCCCCGACGAACAGGGTGCGTTCGTTGAGCAGGAAGTCCGGGACGTTGCGCCGGTCGTTCTGGGTGTCGACCACGACCTGGAAGTTGCCTTCGGCGGCCACGTAGCGGCTGAGATCCTGGATCGACTTCAGCAGCGGCGGCTGGCTGCGGTCGGTCTGCTCCTTGGTGAACGGGTTACGGAAATCGGGCAGGAAGCCGGTCGCCTGCACGCCGAGCAGCACCACCACGGCCAGCGCGGCGGCACCGAGCAGGAGGAGCAGCCCACGGGCCGCACCCCCACCCCCGCCGGCCGGAGGACCATCGGTGCCACCCGGCCCGCCCGGAGTCGGGTCGGGTGTCGCGGCCGAGCGCTCCTTGAGGTCGTCGCCGGTCGGGTAACCGGGGAACTCCCTCGTGGGCTCGTTGATGCCAGCGTCGCGGGCCATCACACTCACCGTCCTCGTCAGACACGTCGTCTGTCAATGACGGTACGGCCCCAATACGACAGCCGCGCGGCGAGCGGCCGGAATGCGTAAACGGGCAGGTCAGGCGAACGCGGAGAGCCCGGTGAGCCGCTGCCCGACGACGAGCTGGTGGATCTCGGACGTGCCCTCGTACGTCAGGACGCTCTCCAGGTTGTTCGCGTGCCGCATCACCGGGTACTCCCCGGAGACGCCGTTGGCGCCGAGGATGGTGCGGCACTGCCGGGCGATGGCCAGGGCCTCCCGCACGTTGTTCAGCTTGCCCACGCTGACCTGCTCGGGGCGGAGCCGGCCGCCGTCGGCGAGCCGGCCGAGGTGCAGCGCGAGCAGTTGGCCCTTGACCAGTTCGACGGCCATGTCGGCGAGCTTGGCCTGGGTGAGTTGGAATCCGGCCAGCGGCCGACCGAACTGGGTACGGCTGGTGGCGTACGCCAGGGTGGTCTCCAGGCAGTCCCGTGCCGCGCCGAGTGAGCCCCAGACGATGCCGTACCGGGCCTCGGTCAGGCAGCTCAGCGGCGCCTTGAGCCCGACCGCCTCGGGCAGCCGTGCGTCGGCGGGGAGCCGGACGTCGTCGAGCACGATCTCGCCGGTCACCGACGCGCGCAGGGACATCTTGCGGCCGATCTCGCGGGCCGTGACGCCGGGCGTGTCCATGGGTACGGCGAAACCGCGGACGCCCTCGTCGGTGCGTGCCCAGATGACGGCCACGTCGGCGATCGGCGCGTTGGTGATCCACATCTTGGCGCCGGTGAGCACCCAGTCGTCGCCGTCGCGGCGGGCCCGGGTGGTCATGGACGCCGGGTCGGAGCCGTGGTCGGGTTCGGTGAGGCCGAAGCAGCCGATCGCCTCGCCGGTCGCCATCGCCGGCAGCCAGCGCTGCTTCTGCTCCTCGCTGCCGTAGCGCCAGATGGCGTACATCGCCAGTGAGCCCTGCACCGAGACCAGCGAGCGGAGCCCGGAGTCACCGGCCTCCAGCTCCTGGCAGGCCAGCCCGTACGCGACGGCGGAGGCGCCGGCGCAGCCGTAGCCGGTCAGGTGCATGCCGAGCAGACCGAGTTTGCCGAACTCGCGGGCCAGCTCGCGGGCCGGCACGCGACCCTCCTCGTACCACTCGGCGACGTGGGGGCGGACCCGGTCGTCGACGAGCTGGCGGACGACGTCGCGGATCTGCCGCTCCTCCTCGCTGAGCGACGGGTCCAGGTCGAGCAGATCGAGGGCAGTCATGCCGTCACCTTAACGAAGCCTCAGCTCACGCCGTTCAGTCGATCGGCCCGGAGAGCACCAGCACGCGGGCGTGGATCTGGTTGCGCTGTTGCAGGGCGGCACGCAGGGCGCGGTGCAGCCCGTCCTCCAGGTAGAGCCCACCGTTCCACTGGACCACGTGCGGAAAGAGGTCGCCGTAGAAGGTCGAGTCCTCGGCGAGGAGCTTGTCGAGCGCCAGCTCGCGCTTGGTGGTGATCAACTGGTCCAGGCGCAGCGGACGGGGCGGAATCTCCGCCCACTGCTTGAGCGTCAGGTTGTGCTCCGGATAGGGACGCCCGTCCCGGACCGCTCTGAAGATCACGACGGCACGCTCCCCTCCCCGTGGCCGGGCCGACCGACGACACCGAGCCGGGCCGCGGCGGGCACCGCGCGGCGCGGCACCGATGACCGTGCCAGCCTAGCCGTCCAGCGCACGCGACGTTCTGCTCCCTGATGTCAGTTTCGCTACCGCTCGCCCGATCCTCAACTCCGACGAACGGGACGCGCCACTCAACTCCACCGCCCGCGCCGCACCACCTCGTTCATTTCGCGCCGCCCTCGGCGCAGGGATGGTGACCGATGGTCCAGCGCACGGTAACCGATTGTGACGGCACCGATGGGGTGGTACTCCTCCGGCACGCCGAACGCGCCCCGGTACGCGCCCAGCCGCTGCGGCGGAATCCCGAAAAAGCACGCCCCCAGCCCCTCGTCCACGGCGGTGAGCAGCATCAGGAGCGCGGCGAAGCCGGTGTCCACGTACCAGTAGGGCACCGGCCAGCGGTCGGTCGACCGGTCGGTCCAACCCTTGTCCGGCTCGGCGTACCGCCGCAGGTAGGCCGACTCGTTGGCGTGCGGCACCACGATGAGCGGCGCCCTGCGCATCCCCGCCAGCCAGCGCTCCCGCCCGCCACCCTCCGGCGTGGTGGCGGCCCAGAACCGCTCCCGGTCGGCCGGCTCCTCCAGCACGAGGAAGCCCCAGCCCTGGGCGAACCCGGCCGAGGGGGCGCGGACGGCGTGGTCGAGCAGCCGATCCACCACGTCGGGCGGGACGGGACGGTCCGGGTCGTAGTTGCGCACCATCCGCCGTCGGCGGACGACCTCGGCGAACTCCATCAGGCCCCGGGACGGATGCCCCAGGCACCCCGCCAGGTCGTGCCGGGCTTGAGCGTGAGCAGGTCCTTGCCCGAGCGGAACGCGTCCGGCGGGCAGGTCATCGGCTCGATCGCCACCGAGCGCCGGTGCCGCTCGCCGATGAGCGCGTCCCCGGTGAACACCTGCCACCAGCCGAACTCCGCGTCCGCCCAGATGCTCACTTCGGACGAGGAGTCCGGCGCGGCCAGGCTCACCGAGGAACCGCCGTCGGCGTCCCGGACCACCTCGCCGAAGCAGAGGTCCAACTCCGCGCCGCCGATCCGACGCGGGCTGGTCCAGTCGTACTCGGTGCCGGCCACCGGGGTCGCCCCGACCGGGAGCAGCCGACCGTCCACCAGCACACGGGTACGCGCCGGCAGCCGCATGACCAGGTCGTCCACCGCGACACCCGGCAGTTGCAGGTACGGGTGCACCGAGAAGCCGAACGGGGCCACCTCGGCGCCGATGTTGGTCACCTCGTGCTCGGCGCGCAGACCGTCCGCGCCGACGCTCCACCGGCTGACCAGTCGCAGCGGCCACGGGTAGCCGGGCTGCGGCGGCAGGTCGTAGCCGACCGTCACCGCATCCGCGGACTGCTCCAGCAGCCGCCACGGCACCCAGTTGACCAGCCCGTGGATGGCGACGTGCCGCTCCGGCTCGGTCAGCGCGAGCTGGTGCGTCCGGTCCGCGAACGGGTAGCGACCGTCGCGGATCCGGTTCGGCCAGGGCGCGAGCACCTGCCCGGCGCAGCCGGGGCACACCTCGTCGGTCTGGTACCCGTCGACCAGGTCGACACCCTCGTGCCGGTACGTCCGCAGCCCGCCGCCCACCTCCACGATGACTGCCTCGTGGCCCGCGGCGGCGATGGTCCACTGTGCGCCGGAGAAGGGGCGCTGGTCGGGGCTTTCCATGTCGGCGACCCTAACCGGTCACGGCCGGTCGCCGCTCGACGCCGTCGTGGCCCGGTAACGCAGCAGCGCCGGGAAGGCGACCGCGAGCACCACCACGAGCACCGCCGAGGCGAGCCCACCGGCGACCCAGGCCACCCCGCCGCCGAACCCGGCGGCCATGGTGCCGGCCCGCAGGTCACCCAGGCGCGGACCGCCGGCCACCACCACCGTGTTGACGCCCTGGAGCCGACCGCGCATCCGGTCCGGCGCGTACACCAGCAGCATGGACTGGCGCAGTACGGCGCTGACCAGGTCGGCGGCGCCGGCCACGGCGAGCAGCACGACCATCAGCCAGAGCTGGTGGGCCAACCCGGCCGCGGCGATCGCCAGGCCCCAGCCGACCACCGCGACCACCAGGCCGACCCCCTGCCGGCGGAGGCGACCGATCCAGCCGGAGGTCAGCCCGCCGATCATGGAACCGATCGCGATGGCGCTGTAGAGCAGGCCGACCGCGCCACCGCCGCCGAACCGCTCCTGGGCGATCTCCGGGAACAGCGCCCTCGGCATGGCCAGGATCATCGCGATCAGGTCCACGCCGAAGGAGAGCAGCAGCACCGGCGTGGTGGCGAGGTACCGGAATCCGTCGATCACACTGGCCAGGCCGGCACGTCGGGCCTGACCGTCGGCGGTCGGCTCGGGCGGGAGCGAGGGCAGGCGCAGCGCGGCCCAGAGCATGGCGGTGAACAGCACCGCGTCCAACCCGTACGCGATCGGCAGGACCACCGTGGTGTCCGGCGAGGCGGAGAGGATCAGACCGGCGGCGAGCGGGCCGGCGACCGAGGCGGCGGTGAAGGTCGTGTAGTTCAGGGTGGTGGCGGACGCCACCAGGTCGTCCGGCACCAGCCTGGGCAGCATGGCGCTGCGGGCCGGCGAGGTGATCGCGAAGGCCACCGACTGCACCGCCATCAACGCCAGCAACAGCACCGGGCTGCCCACGTTCAGCAGCGCCTGGACCAGCAACCCGAGGGTGGATGCCCAGAGCAACAATGAGCCGCCGAGCAGCACCGCACGGCGGTCGCGGGCGTCGGCGACCGCGCCACCCCAGAGCCCGAAGACCAGCAGGGGTACGAAGGCAGCCACACCCAGCAGACCGACCCAGAACGAGTCCCGGGTCAGGGCGTACATCTCCACCGGCACCGCGACGGCGGTGAACTGGAAGCCGAACATCGCCACGGTGTTGCCGAGCCACAACCGGCGGTACGCCGGAACGCGCAGCGGACGGACGTCGATCGCCCAGCGGCGCGCTCCGCGCGGCCGGGCCTCCTGCACACCCGTCACGGCGCCAGCCGCTCGACGGTCCAGTCGCTTCCGTCGACGCGACGGAACCGCAGGCGGTCGTGCAGTCGACCCGCCCGCCCCTGCCAGAACTCCACCGAGTCCGGCCGGACGCGCAGACCACCCCAGTGCGGCGGAGGCGGGATGACCGTCGCGTCGGCGAACCGCTCGGTCACCTCCCGATAGCGGTCCTCCAGCGTGGCCCGGTCCGGCACCACCTGCGACTGCGGGCTGGCCCAGGCGCCCAGCTGCGAGCCGCGTGGCCGGCTCGCGAAGTACGACTCGGTCACCGCCCGCTCGACCGGGGCGATCGACCCGGCGACCACCACCTGCCGCTGCATGGGAAACCACGGAAATACCAGGCTGGCGTACGGGTTGGCGGACGCCTCGACACCCTTGCGCGAGAGGTGGTTGGTGAAGAAGACGAAGCCCTCGGGGTCGTACCCCTTGAGCAGCACCGTCCGGCCGCTGGGCCGGCCGGCGGCGTCGGCGGTGCCCACCACCATCGCGTTCGGCTCGGGCAGCCCGAAGGCCACCGCGTCGGCGAACCAGCTGTCGAACTGGCGGTGCCAGTCGGCGGCCAGGTCAGCTTCGGTCAGGCCCAGGTCCGCGGCGTACTCGTTACGCATCGCGGCCGGGGCGGGTGTGTCGCCCGTCACGTCCCCACTCCTTCTCGGCGGCCCGACATGCACCCTTCCGCGCTGGCCAGTCCGCATCGCCCAGTCTCACCGAGTGGCGCGGAGAATGCGCGTCTTCAGATGTCGTGTGCAGCACAGTCGCAGCGGGTCGCATATCCGGTTACGCAGCAGGCAAGATGTTCCGAACACATCCCTGAGGGTCGCCTAAGGCGCTCGGCCGACCGGGCCGGCTCAGCTGATCAGGCGCACCGACCAGATCCAGGAGAGCGACATGGCCGATTTCAAACCCGGTCTGGAGGGCGTCGTAGCCTTCGAGACCGAGATCGCCGAACCCGACCGCGAGGGTGGCGCGCTGCGCTATCGCGGGGTCGACATCGAGGATCTGATCGGCCAGGTCTCGTTCGGCAACGTGTGGGCGCTGCTGGTCGACGGCCGGTTCGGGCCGGGCCTGCCGCCGGCGGAGCCGTTCCCGGTGCCGGTGCACTCCGGCGACATCCGGGTCGACGTGCAGTCGGCGGTCGCGATGCTGGCGCCGTACTGGGGGCTCAGCCAGCTGTTGGACATCTCCGACGAGCAGGCCCGTGAGGACCTCGCCCGGGTGTCGGTGACCGCGCTCTCCTTCGTCGCGCAGTCCGCCCGCGGCCTCGGCCTGCCGGCGGTGCCGCAGAAGGAGATCGACAAGGCGCAGACCATCGTCGAGCGGTTCATGAAGCGCTGGCGGGGCGAGCCGGACCCGCGGCACGTCAAGGCCGTCGACGCGTACTTCATCTCGGCCGCCGAGCACGGCCTGAACGCCTCCACCTTCACCGCGCGCATCGTCGCCTCCACCGGGGCCGACGCCGCGGCCTGCATCTCGTCCGGCATCGGCGCCCTCTCCGGGCCGCTGCACGGCGGCGCACCGTCCCGCGTGCTCAGCATGTTGGAGGCCGTGGAGCGCAGCGGCGACGCGGAGGGCTACGTCAAGGGTGTCCTGGACCGCGGCGAGCGGCTGATGGGCTTCGGCCACCGGGTCTACCGTGCCGAGGACCCCCGCGCCCGCGTGCTCCGGCGCACGGCCAAGGAGCTGGGCGCGCCGCGCTTCGAGATCGCCGAGGCGCTGGAGAAGGCCGCCCTCGCCGAGCTTCAGGCCCGCCGCCCGGACCGGGTGCTGGCCACCAACGTCGAGTTCTGGTCGGCCGTGGTGCTGGACTTCGCCGAGGTGCCGGCGCACATGTTCACCTCGATGTTCACCTGCGCCCGGATGGGCGGCTGGAGCGCGCACATCCTGGAGCAGAAGCGTCTGCAGCGGCTGGTCCGCCCGTCCGCCCGCTACGTCGGCCCGAACACCCGCAAGCCGTCCGACGTCGAGGGCTGGGCCGCCATCCCGCACGGCGTCTGAGCTGCCCGAAGGGCCCCCGCACCAGCCGTGGTGCGGGGGCCCTTTTCGACCGCCGTCGACCTCGTGGGCCGCTCGATGTGGTGAAGGACTCAGACCGGCCGTCGGGACCCCGGCGGTCGCCATCCGCCCCGGGTGCGAGGATGAGGGCCGGCAGTGTCGCCGGGCCCGCCCTCGCCCTTGCGGAAGGATCTTCAGTACCGTGGCTGACGCACCGATCATCCGGATTCCCGACGAGATCAAGCCCGCCGACGGACGTTTCGGCTGCGGCCCGTCCAAGGTCCGTCCGGCGGCCGTGTCCGCGCTCGCCGAGGTGGCGACCAGCTACCTGGGCACGTCGCACCGGCAGAAGACGGTCCGCGACCAGGTGGCCCGACTGCGCTCCGGCATCGCCGAGTTCTTCTCGCTGCCCGAGGGCTACGAGGTCGTGATCGGCAACGGCGGCACCACCGCGTTCTGGGAGGTCGCCACCTTCGGCCTCGTCCGCGACCGTGCGCAGTTCGCCAGCTTCGGCGAGTTCGGCGCGAAGTTCGCCAAGTCGGTCTCCGACGCTCCGTTCCTGGGTGAGCCGACCGTCCGCAAGGCCGCGGCGGGCAGCGCGCCGACCCTGGTCGCCGAGGCCGGCGTGGACGTGTACGCGACGCCGCACAACGAGACCTCGACCGGCGTGGCCGTGCCGATCAACCGGGTCGCCGGTGCGGACGAGGGGTCGCTGCTCCTGGTCGACGCCACCTCGGGCGCGGGCGGCCTGGAGGTCAACGTCGGCGAGACCGACGTCTACTACTTCGCGCCGCAGAAGTGCTTCGGCTCCGACGGCGGCCTCTGGCTGGCCCTGATGTCGCCGGCCGCGTTGGACCGGGCCGCCGAGATCAAGGCGTCGGGGCGTTACATCCCGGCCTTCCTGGACCTGGTGACCGCGATCGACAACTCGCGGCTGGAGCAGACGTACAACACCCCGGCGCTGGCCACCATCTTCCTCGCGGCCGAGCAGACCGACTGGATGAACGCGCAGGGTGGTCTGGCCTGGGCGGCCAAGCGCACGGCGGAGAGCGCCGCGACGGTGTACGGCTGGGCGGAGCGGTCCACGGTGGCCACCCCGTTCGTCACCGACCCGGCGCTGCGGTCCAACGTGGTCGCGACCATCGACTTCGCCGACGGGGTGGACGCCACCGCGATCGCCAAGGCGCTGCGCGCCAACGGCATCGTCGACACCGAGCCGTACCGCAAGCTCGGCCGCAACCAGTTGCGGGTGGCGCTGTTCCCGGCCGTCGAGCCGGCTGATGTCGAGGCGCTGACCGCGTCGATCGACTACGTCGTCGAGCGCCTCTGAGCATCGTCACGGTGGGTGTCCGTCGGGGCCTCGATGGACACCCACCGTGATTATCGCCGCAGCTCAGTCGCGACATGCGGGGTGTCGCTTCCCCCACCCCGAGACAGATGCGCGTACGGTGGTCCGAGACGCCTGGGTGGCCGACTCGTGGCGTGCGGCCAGCGAAGCGGGACGGAGGCAACGCTATGCGCCCAGTACGCTTCGTCGCCCTTTCCGAGGACGGCCAGGCGCTGGTGCTCGCCGACGAGGTCGGGCGACTCCTCGCCCTGCCGATCGACGAACGCATCGCCGGCGTGATGCACCCCGAGCCGGGTGCCCCGCCGCTCGCGGTGGCACCGAGCACCGTCGACCCGACTCCCTCACTGTCTCCCCGGGACATCCAGGCCCGCATCCGCTCCGGTGAGTCCGCCGAGGACGTCGCCCGGATCGCCGGGGTGCCGGTCGACCGCGTGCTGCGCTACGCCGGCCCGGTGCTCCAGGAACGGGCGATGCTCGCCCAGCACGCCCGTCGCACCCGACTCAAGGGCGCGGAGAAACCCACCCCGCTCGCCGAGGTGGTCAACGGCCGACTGAGCCAGCACGGCATCGACACCGAGAAGATCTCCTGGGACGCGTACCGGCGCGACGACGGCACCTGGCGGATCATCGCCACCTGGCCGTCCGGCAAGGCCACCGCGCAGGCCATCTGGGACATGGACAAGGCCCGGCAGGTGGTTACCCCGCACGACGACATGGCGCAGTACCTGTGCGCCGAGCGGCCCACGCCGATCCTCGGCCAGGAGCCGGCGCCGGAGCGGGGCGGGCACGCCCTGCCTGGTCCGTCGCGTGGCGAGCCGAGCCGTGGTGGGCACGGGCTGCCGGCCGCGTCCGAACACCCGCGCCCTGGTCGGGATCCGATTCGGGCCGGCCGGGACGCGCTGCTCGCTTCACTGGACCGTCCGCTCGGCGGCTCGTCGGGTCGCGGCCTTGAGCCGCGTACCCCGGCTGCTCTGGCCGGGTCGGACGCGCCCCGGCAGCGGCCGGTCGGCGGCGGCGCTGCCGCGCTGCTCGGCGGTGGCCAGGGCTCGGCCTTCGACGACGACTCGGACGCGCCCAAGGAGGTCCCGGCCGTTCCGTCGCTGGCGGTGCTGCGGCCCCGCCGGACCGGTACGGCCGCCGCGGCGGCCGGTGGCGAGTCCACCGACGCCAACGGCAAGCCGCGCAAGCGCCTGCCGAGCTGGGACGACGTGCTCTTCGGCAGCGGTCCGGCCGCCCGCGAGTCCTCCTGACGCTCGACGTCCACGGTCCACTCCCGAGATCGCCGATGTCGCGGTGTCCCCTGCGCTTGATACCCCGAGATCGGCGCTCCGAAGTGCCCGCCGTGTCGATGTGCTGGTGAGCGGTATACCTCAGAGGTATGAATATGACTCTGAGGTATACCGCTCACCACCGCATCCGCCCCCATGGAGGTGACCGAGGGTCACCGCCGGCAGCCGGCTGCGCCCACCGCCCCAGCGAGGTTAGGCATTACTCGTCTAGCCAGGGCAAGCTCAGGCGCACGACTTTGCCGGCCGATGCCGTTCAAGCCGGCTCGACGAATCAGAGCGGCCAGGCGGCGAGCCGCTCGTAACGCGGTCGTGCCGACCCGAGGTGGCTCCGCATCAGCAGCAACCCCGTCGCCGGCCACTCCGGGCCCGCGTAGTCGTCCAGGGTCACCCGGTCGGCCTCGACGGCAGCCAACTCCACCCGGTCACCGGGCCGGGCGACGGTCAGGTGCGGCCGAAACGGCTTCTCGTCGTACGGCAACCCGGCCACGCGTAGCCGCTCCCGGACGAGCTGGGCCAGCTCGTGCAGCGCCTCGACATCGCCCCGGGCGTCCACCCAGAGCACCGTGCGGCGACCGTCGCCGAACACGCCACCGCCACCCAAAAGCAGCCGGGGCGGGGCGTCCCGGGCATCGCGGAACCGGTCGGCGGCGAGCCCGAGCGCACTCACCACGTCGACCAGCCGGGCGGCCTCGACGTCACCGAGGAACGCCAGGGTGATGTGCAGGTCCGCCGGGTCGGCAAGCCGCACCCGGACACCGGCGGCCGCCGCCGCGCCGACCCGCAGCCGCGCGATCTGCGCGCCGAGATGGCTGACCGCCCCGACGGGCGGATAGACCGCGACGAAGAGCCGCAAACTGTCGGACCGTTCAGCGGTGCCGTTGCCGGTGCCCGGCCCGGGCCGCCGGCAGGGTCAGACCGGCGGCGTGCAGGACGCCCTCCACCCGTACCCGTTCGATCTCCTGGTCGACGCCGGTCAACTCGGTGAGGTGTTCGGTGATCCCGAGGGCGCGGCAGGCCAGCCGGAGCCGGTCGTCGTACGCCTGGACCACCGCGCCGTGCCAGACCATCGACCGGCCGGTGCCGCCGAGCCGCTGACCGCCGAGGCGACGCAGGTCGGCGGCGAGCTGTTCCAATGGGCGACGGTCGGTGCGGTCGAACTCGCTGAGGTCGATGTCGCGGGTCAGCGCGTCGGCTTCGATGGCCCGGTCGAGGCGGGCGATGGTGCGTCGCTCCCGCCGGCGCTCGCGCCACTCGGACCAGGCGCAGACCACCCGGTCGATGATCTCGTCGGCGCAGAAGAGCAGGGCGAACGCCGCCGGGAGGCTGGCCACGGCGAGGAACGCCAGGGCAAGCATCAGCGCGCGTTCGACTCCCACATATCGACGCTAAGCCCCGTCGTGCCACCTCGCCAGCGATTTGGCCGCATCCGCGCTATCCGCCGATCGGGACTTCGCCGTGTTCTCCGAACGTGCGCGAAGGGCCCGTTCCGACCGGAAAGGGCCCTTCGCGTAGCTCAGCAGTCGGTGGAGGTGACGTAGAAGCGGGGCATGGGCAGCACCCGGAAGCGCAGTCGCGCACCAGAGCGGCGCAGTTGCCAGGTGAGCGCGATCAGCGCGGTGGCCAGCGAGATCAACCCGCCCATCCAGATGCTCGCGCCGGCGCCGAAGTGCTCGGCGACCCAGCCGATCAGCGGTGCGCCGACCGGGTTGGTGCCCAGGAACACCAGCACCCACAGGGCCATCACCCGGCCCCGGAAGGCGGCGTCCACCCCGAGCTGGACGCGCTGGTTGGCGGCCTGGGCGAAGAAGACCATGAAGAAGCCGGTGGGCACGAGCAGCGCCACGACCAGCCAGTACGTCGACGCGAAGCCGACCAGGGTGCCGAAGCTGGCGCAGCCGATCGCGGCGCCGAGCACCAGCCAGACCGACGGGCGGCTGCGCCGGCCGGTGCCGCTGAGCGCCCCGCCCAGCGCGCCGACGGCCAGCGCGGTGCTGAACAGGCCGAAGGAGGCCGCGCCGGTGTGGAAGACCGTCTTGGCCAGCGCGGCGAGGGTGAGCTGGAAGTTGAACAGCGACATGCCGATCACCGACATGACCGCCATCGGCAACAGCAGGTCCGGCCGGCGCCACACGTACCGCAGCCCGTCGACGACCTTCGCGGACGCCCGCTCGTCGCGCGGCAGCAGGGCGTCGCGGTGCAGGTCGGCCGTCCGCATGCGGACCACGTTGACCAGCGGCGCGATGGAGCTGAGGGCGGTGAAGAGGAAGACCGGGCCCACGTCGAAGGCGGCGATGGCCAGACCGGCGACCGCCGGGCCGATGATCCGGGCGGAGTTGAACACGGCGGCGTTCAGCGACAGGGCGTTGGGCAGCAGCGGCGTGCCGACCAGTTCGGAGACGAACGCCTGGCGGACCGGGGTCTCCACGGCGTTGGCCGTGCCGAGCAGCGCGGCGAACGCGAAGACGTGCCAGAGCTGCACCAGATCGGTCAGCACCAGCAGGGACATCCCGAGCGCCAGCACCGTCCAGAAGGCGTTGGCGGCGAAGAGCAGCACCCGCTTGTCGTACCGGTCGGCGAGCCGGCCGGAGAGCAGGGTGAGCAGCAGCACCGGGGTGAACTGGAGCGCGGTGACCACGCCGAGGGCGGTGGCCGAGTTGTCGGAGAGCTCGAGGACGAGCCAGTCCTGGGCGATGAACATCATCCAGACGCCGATCAGCTTGATCAGCTGCCCGGATGCGAAGAGCCGGTAGTTGCGAACCTGTAGGGACTGGAACATCGTGCTCAGCTTGGCCTGCACTCTCGGTGCGCCTCCTCAAGGACGTACGCGTCATCGACAGGTGACGGCACGGCCGGAAGTGGCGCGCGCGGGCTCAGGCGCGAGCGAGCTGCTGGAGAATCTCGGCGGCCCTGTGCAGGGTCTCCCGTTGGTCCTCGTCGAGCGCGGCCAGCCGGTGGGCCAGCCATTCGTCGCGGGCCCGCTCGAACTGGTCGAGCACGGCCTGCCCTCCTTCGGTCGCCGCGAGGATGACCTGGCGACCGTCGGTCGGATGGGGGGTCCGCTGCACGAGGCCGCGGTCCTCCAACTTCGCGACGATCTTGGTCATCGTCGGTGGCTGCACCCGTTCGACATCGGCCAGTTCCCGGGGCGTCATCGCGCCCGCCAGCCGCAGGCTGGTGAGCGCGGAGACCTGGGTGACCGTGAGGTCGCCGACCGGCCGGGCCCGTCGGACCCGCCGGTTGAGTCGGGTGATCGCATCTCGCAACTGGGGAGCCAGCTGCGCCGGTGGCACGCGTTCCGCCGTCACCGTCCGCTCCGTCACGTTAGTTAGCTTAACTAATGAGCCTGGCTAACGACATCCGTTATGACCAGGCTCACGAGGATGTTCGTGCTGTTCCGGGCGGGGAATCACCCTCGACTCCCCGCCCGGACGACGCGTCAGAGGACCAACGACTCGATGGGCCCGCGCAGGAAGTACAGCACGAAGAGCGCGGCCACCCCGTACAGCAGCGGGTGGATCTCCCGGGCCTTACCCTTCGCCAGCTTGACGACCACGAAGGTGATCAGACCGGCGCCGATCCCGTTGGAGATCGAGTAGGTGAACGGCATCAGCACGATGGTGAGGAACGCCGGGATGGCGATCTCGTAGTCGGACCAGTCGATCGTCCGTACCGCGGTCATCATCAGGAAGCCGACCACCACCAGGGCCGTCGACGCCGCCTCGAACGGCACGATCACCACCAGCGGCGCCAGGAACATCGCCAGCAGGAAGAGGAAGCCGGTGACCAGGCTGGCCACGCCGGTCCGGGCGCCCTCCCCGACACCGGCGGCACTCTCGATGTACGACGTGTTGCTGGAGGTGCTGGCCGCACCACCGGCCGCCGCCGCGATCGAGTCGACCAGCAGGATCTCCTTGGCCTTCGGCGGGGTGCCCCGCTCGTCGAGCAGGCCACCCTCCTGACCGACCGCCACCATCGTGCCCATGGTGTCGAAGAAGTCCGTGATCAACAGGGTGAAGACGAACATCAGCACGACCACCCAGCCGGCCCGGCCCCACGAGTCGAGCACGTTGAACTTGCCGAGCAGCGACAGGTCCGGCACGTCCACCACCGTCTTGGGCAGCTCCGGCACGTTCAGTGCCCAGCCCTTCGGGTTGGGCTTTCCGTCGACGAACGACGGGCCGATGTTGGCGACCGCCTCGACGATGACCGCCAGCACGGTGGAGGTCAGGATCCCGATCAGGATCGCGCCCTTCACCCGGCGCACCACGAGCACCAACGTGAGCAGCAGGCCCACCACGAAGACCAGCAGCGGCCAGCTCACCAGCTTGCCGCCGATGCCCAGGCCGACCGGCACGGTGGTGTTCGCGACGTCCGGGATCCGCCGGACGAAGCCGGCGTCCACCAGGCCGATGATGGTCAGGAAGAGGCCGATGCCGACGCCGATGGCCGTCTTCATCTGCGTGGGCACCGCGCGGAACACCGCGGTACGCAGGCCGGTGAGCACCAGCACGGCGATGAGCACACCCTCGATCACCACCAGGCCCATCGCGTCGGCCCAGGTCATCTCGGGGGCGATCTCGTACGCCACCAGGGCGTTGACGCCCAGACCGGCGGCGAGCGCCAGCGGGAACCGGCCGACCACACCCATCAGGATGGTCATCAGGCCGGCGACCAGCGCGGTCGCCGCGGCCAGCGCCGGAATCGGGAGGGACTTGCCGTCACCGTCGACGGCACCGCCCAGGATCAACGGATTGAGCACCACGATGTACGCCATCGTGAAGAAGGTCGCCAGGCCACCGCGTACCTCACGGCTCAACGTCGAGCCGCGGGCGGAGATCTCGAAGAACCGGTCGAAGCCGTTACGCGGGTGAGCGGGGTCGGGAGGTGTGCCGTTCTCGGGCGGCGCTACTGCCATCAGGGTCCTCGCAGGTGATCTTCCAGTTGTCGCGCGCATCGTCCCAGATCACCGACGGGCAGGGGAAGCGGATCGCGTACGCTTGCCCGATGCCGAACGACCAGCCACCGCGTCCCGCGCCGCTGGACCCACCGATGGTGCCGTTCGCCGTCGCCGGGCTGATCGCATGGGCGGTCGTCGGGCTGGTATTGCTGGTCTTCTTCCGGGGCTGGCTGACCGAGCACGACCACGAGAACTGGCTCTGGACCTGCCTGGCCGGTTTCCTGTGGGGGTTCCCCGGCCTCGCCGTGATGATGCGTCACGACGCCAACCGACGCCGCCGCCGCGCGAGCTGACGGCACCCGGCCGCGCCGGAGCGAACGCTCAGGGGTGCCCGTACGGCTCCGCCGGCTCGGCTGCCTCCACCGAACCCGGGGCACGGCTGACCGACATGGCCTCCACCGCGCTGTCGTCGTACACCGTCGGAAGATCCTCCACCGCGGTCTCGGCGGCCTCGATCAGCGTCTCGGAGTGGGCGCCGCAACCATGGTCGGCGCTGACCACCCGGCCGTCATCCGGAGCGTAGAAGTTGCCGCACGCGCCGAAGGCCTGCCGCATCGCACCGGCCAGCGGCAGGTAGAAGCCGCAGGTGCCGCAGCGGGCGGCGGCCGGGGCGGCGACGGAGATGGCCGCCGTGGGGCCGTGGTCGCCGTCGTACCAGCGCTGCGCCGCGTCGGCGCGACCCTCCCGGGAGAGCACCCGGGCCCGACCGAGACCCAGCTCCCAGGCCGTCTCCTCGACCGCCGGGTCGTCGGAGAGCAGATAACCGGGGGCCAGCCGCTCGTCCTCCGGGGAGGTCGGCAGCAGGTCACCCGGGCCGAGGTCACCCGGCTTGAGCCGCTCCTGCCAGGGCAGCCAGCCGGGCGCGAGCAGCGCGTCCGGGCCGGGCAGCAGCACGGTCTCGCAGATGGTCACCGTGCGGCTGCGCGGAACGCGGGTGACGGTGACCGCCCACCGCCAGCCGCGGTAGCCGGCGAGGCGGCATTCGAAGTAGTGGGTGACCAGCCGTTCACCCTCGGCGACGACCTGCAGGTGGTCGCCGACATCGTCGGCGTCCACCTCGGTGATGCCAGCGCGGGCCACCTCGACGGCGGCGGCGCAGACCTGGTCGAGACGGGCGGCACGGGTGGAGGCGGGCCTGGTCACCCGACCATTGTTCCCCATGCTCCCCGCAGAGGTGACAGGGACTCCCGGGGAACCTTTCACCGCAGTGGTGCGGCGTACCTGGATCAGATGGGCGAGGATGGTGCACATGCCGCCGTACTCCCGCTCCGGGCGATCCGTCCTCGGGCGGACCGTCGGCACCGGCATTCGGGCCGTCCGCCTGCTCCTGCGTGGTTCGGTGGGCAGCGGCCGCTGGGTGACCCGCCGGGCCGGTCGGGCCCGGACGCGGGGCGCCGGCGGCGAGGTCGGCATGGTCCGCCTGTTCGATCTGCACGCCGTCTCCTGCGCGGGCGACACACTGATCGCCATCGGCCTGGCCGGGACGATCTTCTTCAACGTGCCGCTCGGCGAGGCCCGCAGCAAGGTCGCGCTCTACCTGCTGGTGACCATGGTGCCGTTCGCGATGCTCGCCCCCGTGGTGGGCCCGCTGCTGGACCACTTCCGGCACGGCCGGCGGTACGCGCTGGCCGCGACCATGCTCGGCCGGGCGTTCCTGGCCTGGCTGATCTCCGACTACATCCACGGCTTCGGGCTCTATCCGGCCGCGTTCGGTGTGCTCGCGCTGTCGCGTGCCTACGGCGTGGCACGGTCCGCGGCGGTGCCCCGGCTGCTGCCGGAAGGGCTGGGCCTCTCCCAGGTGGGCGCACGGGCCAGCGTCTACGGCACGGTGGCGGGGGCGCTCGTGGCCCCGATCGGGTTGGCGGCCTTCTGGTTCGGGCCGCAGTGGCCGCTGCGCGTCGCGTCGGTGATCTTCCTGATCGGCATGGTGATCTCCCTGCGGCTGCCACCGAAGGCGGACTCGGAGCCACCGGAGCGGGTCCCCCGCGCGCTGCGCGCGCTGGGCCGCCGCGAAGACCGGCCGCTGGGCCGGGGCCGACCCGCCGGGCGGCTGGTGATCGCCACCCTGATCGGCGCCGCGACGCTACGCGCGGTGTACGGCTTCCTGCTGTTGTTCCTCGCCTTCGCCATCAAGAAGGGTGACCTGACCACCGCCGTGTTCGGCCGGGACCTGGGCGCGGAGTGGGCGCTCGGCCTGATCGGCGGCGCGCTGGCCGTCGGCAGCTTCCTGGCGACCGCCGTCGGCACCCGGTTGCGCATCCACCGGCCGACCGCCATCCAGTCCAGCAGCATGATCATCGTGGCGGGGGTGGCGGTGCTCGCCGTCATCCAGTTCTCGCTGTCGATGGTGGCCCTGCTCTGTCTGGTCACCGCGCTGGTCAGCGGGGTGGCCAAACTCGCCGTGGACGCCTCGATCCAGGAGCGCATCCCGGAACGGCTGCGGGCCAGTTCCTTCGCGCACTCCGAGACGGTGCTGATGCTCGCCTTCGTGGTCGGCGGTGGGCTCGGACTGGTCCCGTTCGACGGCCGCACCGGCATCGCGGTCGCCGCCGGCGTGGGCATCCTGGCCGCCGTCCGGGGGGTGGTGGTCGCCGCCCGGCTGCGCGCCGAGAAGCTCGCCGGCCGGCCGCTGGGTGACGACGAACTGACTGAGAACGAGCCGGCCGAGGACGAGCCGGTTGCCCAGCCCGCGGACGTCGCCCCCACCTCGCCGGCTCCAAACCAGGCCAACTCGCCGCAGCACGACGAGCCGGGGCTGGCACCGCCGGGCTACCACATCTACCGCCCCTCCTCGGCAGTCGGCGGCCCGGGCGGCGGAGCGGACGACGAGACCCGCCGGGAATCCCCCGGCTCGCTCTCGTGACCGGCCTGCTGGTGGTGACGGCGGTGCCGGCCGAGGCGGACGCCGTACGGGCCGGGCTGACCGACGCCAGCGTCACCGTCGCCCCGATCGGGGTGGGCCCGGCGGTCGCGGGTGCCGCCACCGCACGGCTGCTGGCCCTGGCCGAGGCGGCCGGCCGCCCGTACCGCGCGGTGGTCAGCGCCGGCGTGGCCGGCGGCTTCATCGGGCGGGCCGCGGTCGGCGACACGGTGCTCGGCACCGCCAGCATCGCCGCCGACCTGGGCGCCGAGTCACCCGACGGCTTCATCCCTGTCGACGAACTGGGCATGCCACCCGCGTTGCTCGGCGGAGGCAGCGTGGTGCCCGCGGACCCGGGCCTGCTCGCGGCACTCCGGGCGGCCCTGCCGTCGGCGACGACCGGCCCGGTGCTCACCGTCAGCACGGTCACCGGCACCGCCTCCAGCACCGACGAGCTGCGCCGCCGGCATCCGGAGGCGGTCGCCGAGGCCATGGAGGGGTACGGGGTCGCGGTCGCCGCCGCGCAGGCCGGGGTGCCCTTCGTCGAGCTGCGCACCATCTCCAACCCCATCGGCCCCCGTGACCGCGACGCCTGGCGGCTGCGCGAGGCCCTCACCGCGCTGACCGCGGCAGCTCCGGCGCTGCGCTGACCACGGGCACTCGTCACACCTCGAGCATCAGCGCCGACGGCCTGCTCGCCTGCAGCTCGAACCCACAGGCGAGAAGGAACTCGACGTTGCCGAACTCGGCGACCGCGTGGGCGGCGCGAATGCCGGCACGTGTCATCTCCTCCGCCAACAGCTCGACAAGCCGCCGCCCGACGCCAAGCGCCCGCAGGCCCGGGGCGACGACCACACCTTCCAGCACCAACTCACGCCGGTCGTCCAGATCCTCGCCGAGGAGCAGATCGACGCTCCGCTCATGAGCCCGCAGCTCACCGACCGGCCCGCCGCCGGGCACCTCGGCGAGGAACCGCCAGGGCGTGGCCGGTAGCCCGTCGGATACCCGCCGGAAGATCATCTGCGCACGCGCCTCCGACCGCCACCGCCGCCTGTCCCGCCGCGCCCGATCCAGGTCGTAGGTCAACTCCGGAACCCTCACCGGCCACAACTTCTCCGGGAGCGTGTACGAGTGCACCCACCAGGCGCCCGGCCAGTCCTTGAGGGTTCGGACCCGGCGGACGTCGAGGTGGGCGGGGTACCGGCGGTCAGCCTCGTCCCGTGGCTCGTCGGCCGGCATGCCCAGCAGTCCGCCGCCCGCGGACCCGTCGCCGTCCCCGGGCAAACGGAGCGCGAGCTCGCCCCCTGCCGCCGCGACCAGCCGCGCCACCGTTCGAAAGGCGGGCCCGCCACCCTGGCCGGCCTCGATGCGTGCCAGCGTGCTCTTCGGGACCCCGGACCGCTCGGCCAACTCCCGCTGGCTCAGATCGGCACGTCGACGAAGATCACGCAGCGCCGCGCCCACATCGATCGCATCCCCTCCGGCTGCCACCCGCTCATGGTTTTCTGCTCGGCGAGCGTCGTCAACAGGCCCCCCTCCGCCTGTGGATAACCATGTGGACAACGTCGCCGCCGCTGTGGGTATCCCCTCGGTCGGGCCCTGTCGAGCTGCCCCATGGGTGGGGCGGCTGCATGGGGCGGGACACCGCCACCAGGATCGCCCCTCGGTGCCCGCTCACGGCCACGCCACCGCCGCCACCGCTCGCCGCGGGCGCTGACCTCGCCCCATATCTGGGGCAGCTCGACAGGGCGCGACGTGACCTCACCCGGCCCGGACCGAAGCCCGACCGACCACCCCGCCTGAGCTGAACGGAAGCACCCCGCCGAGCCCGGCGGCGATACCGCCGCAGCCCGCCGGGAGGCTGGGAGGCTGGCTCCGGGCGGGCCGGGCCGGCCGTCGTGGATCACAGTGGGCGGGGTGTGCGCGAGCTGTTGGCCGGGGGCGGGGCTAACGTGAGGGCGTGGCGCTCTCCCTGGCGATCTCGCCCTGCCCCAACGACACGTTCGTCTTCGACGCCCTGGTGCACGGGCGGGTGCCCGGTGCGCCGCCGGTCGAGGTGACGTACGCCGACGTGGACGTCACCAACACGGCGGCCGAGCGGGGTGCGTTCGACCTGGTGAAGGTGAGCTACGCGGCGCTGCCCTGGCTGCTCGACGACTACCACCTGCTGCCCTGCGGGGGCGCGCTCGGCCGCGGGTGCGGGCCACTGGTTCTCACCAGGGGCGACCGCACCGACCTGACCGGCGCCACGGTGGCGGTGCCAGGTGATCGGACGACCGCGTACCTGCTGTTCCGGCTCTGGTCGGCCGGGCAGTCGCCGGCCCGGATCGAGGTGGTGCCGTTCCACGAGATCATGCCGGGCGTCGCGGCTGGTCGCTACGACGCTGGGTTGGTCATCCACGAGGCCCGGTTCACCTACCACCGGCACGGGCTGACCGCGCTCGTCGACCTCGGCGAGTGGTGGGAAGCCGACACCGGGCTGCCCATCCCGCTCGGCGCGATCCTGGCCCGGCGCGGCGCGGTGGACCCGGTGGCAGCGGCCGGATGGATTCGCGAATCCGTCCGGCAGGCCTGGGCGGATCCGGCGGCCAGCCGGGAGTACGTGCTCGCGCACGCCCAGGAGATGGAACTCGACGTGGTGGACCGGCACATCGGCCTCTACGTCAACGAGTTCACCGCCGACCTGGGCGAGGCCGGCTTCGCCGCGGTGACGGCGCTCCTCGACCGCGCCGCCACCGCCGGCCTGGTGCCTCAGACCTCCAGCTCGCGCGCCACCGCGTGGACCAGCTGAGCGATCTTCTGCGCGGTCTTTTTGTCCGGGTACCGGCCCCGGCGCAGGTCCGGCTGGACCTTCGCCTCCAGCACCTTGATCATGTCCTCGACGAGGCCGTGCAGCTCCTCGGCCGGCCGACGTCGCAGCTCCGCCATCGACGGCGGCGCGTCCAGCAGCTTGACGCCCATGGCCTGCGCGCCCCGGCGGCTGTCCACCACGCTGAAGTCGACCCGCTGACCACCCTTGAGGTCGGTGACGCCCGCCGGCAGAGCACCCTTGGGCAGAAACACGTCGCCGCCCTCATCACTGGTGACGAAGCCGTATCCCTTGGCCGTGTCGTACCACTTCACTCGACCCGTAGGCACCTGAAAACCCCTGCTTCACTTGAGCCGCTACTGCTCCCAGGCTAGCTGGATCATGCCGTCGAGCGCCGCTGGGAATCCGGTGAGATCGTCCAGCACCACGCTCGCCCCCGCCGCACGCAGCTCATCCGGGGAGCACGGCCCGGTCGCGACAGCGATTCCCGGCACCCCTGCCACGCCCGCCGCCACCATGTCCGCCACGTGGTCACCGACGTAGTGGGTCGCGCCGTGCTCCCGCAGCGCGGTCGCCTTCTGCTCGGCGAACAGGTCACCCGCCAGCTCGTCCACCACGAGGCCGAGGTGATCCAGGTGCAACCGGGCCAGTCGGCCGATCTTGGACGTGACGACGAGCACCCTTCCGCCCCGGGCACGGATCGCGTCGATCGCCTCCCGCGCGCCGGGCAGCGGCACCGTCGGTGTGATGGCGTACGCCGGATACAGCTCCCGGTACGCCTGCACGGCCGACTCGACCTGCTCCGGCGGGAACCAGTGCGCGATCTCGGTGCGCAGCGGCGGGCCGAGCCGGGACACGGCCAGGTCGGCGTCCACCGGTACGCCCGTCCTGGCGGTCAGCGCCCGGTAGGCCGCGGCGATGCCGGGGCGGGAGTCAACCAGGGTCATGTCGAGATCGAATCCGACGGTCAGCGTGGGCATGTCGAGAAACGTACCCGGCGACCTTTGACCGCCCGGACGTCCGAGGGGCGCGACTGCCCCACCCCGGGCTAGCGTGGAAAGACGATGACCACCTCACTCGCCGACCACCTGCGGTCGCTGCCCGACGAGGCGCTGGCCGCGCTCCTCCAGCTCCGGCCGGACCTCGTCGTGCCCGTGCCGGCAGACGTCTCCGCCCTGGCCATCCGCGCCCAGTCCCGGGTCTCGGTGGCCCGCGCCCTGGACGGGCTGGACCAGTTCACCCTCCAGATCCTCGACGCCGCCCGGCTCACCCGGCATCCGGACGAGGGCACCACGGCCACCGACGCCGTGCTCGCCATGGCGACCACCGGGCCGCACCCGCCGGCACCGACGGCCGTCCGGGCCGCCCTCGGCCGGCTGAGGGCGCTCTTCCTGCTGTACGGCCCCGAGCACGCCCTGCACGTGGTGCCCGCCGTCGACGAGGTCTCCCCGTACCCCGCTGGGCTCGGCCGACCCGCCGCGGAGCTGGACCCGCGCACGGCCGCGCTCTGCGCGGACCCGGCGAAACTGCGCCGGACGCTGCTCGCCGCGCCCCCGTCGGCCCGGGCGATCCTGGACCGGTTGGCGGCCGGACCACCCGTGGGCAGCGTGCCCCCGGGCGCGTTGCAGGCACCGCCGATCGGCACGCAGGACGCCGTCCTCGCCGACCCGACCAACGGTGGCGCGCCGACCGGCTCGCCGGTGCGTTGGCTGGTCGACAACCGGCTGCTGGTCGCTGTCTCGGCCGGCTCGTCGACGGCTAGCGGAACGGTCGAGCTGCCCCGCGAGGTGGGGCTGCTGCTGCGCCGCGACAGTGGCCCGCTCGGGCCGTTGCGCACCAGCCCGCCGCCGGTGGCCACCGCGCCCCGGGAGCCCAAGGCGGTCGACTCGGCCGGCGCCGGGCAGACCATGGAGGTGGTCCGGCACACCGAAGGGCTGTTGGAGCAGCTCGCCGCCGAACCCGCGCCGGTGCTGCGCTCCGGCGGCATCGGCGTCCGGGACCTGCGCCGGCTGGCGCGTACCGCCGGCCTGGACGAGCCGACCACCGCCCTGCTGCTGGAGGTGGCGTACGCGGCGGGGCTCGCCGGTGAGCTGGAGATGCCCGGTTCGACCACGGGCCGGTACGGCGCTGATCAGCAGGTGCTGCCGACCGGCGGGTACGAGGTGTGGCGGGCCGCCTCGCTGGCCCAGCGGTGGGAGCACCTGGCCCGCGCCTGGTTGACGATGACCCGGCAGGTCGGCCTGGTCGGTCGGCGGGACGACCGGGACCGGCCGATCACCGCGCTGTCCGCCGAGGCCGAGCGGGCCGGCGCACCGGCGACCCGGCGGGCGGTGCTCGGGGTGCTCGCCGACCTGGAGCCGGCTACCGCGCCCACCCCGGAGGAGGTGCAGGCCCTGCTGGACTGGCGGGCGCCGCGGCGCAGCCGGGGTCGGGAGGCCGCCCACCGGGAGGTGCTTGCCGAGGCGGCGCAGCTCGGCGTGACCGGCCTGGGGGCGCTCACCTCGTACGGGCGGTTGTTGCTGGGCGAGCTGACGTCGGCCGACGAGCCCGGTGGCGACCCGCTGGGGTTGCACGCGGACGCGGAGAGCGGCGATCCGTCCAGTGCCGCGCGGGCGTTGGACGCGCTGCTGCCCGCCCCGGTCGACCACTTCCTGGTGCAGGCCGACCTGACCGTGGTGGTGCCCGGGCCGCCCGAGCCGGCGCTGGCCGCCGAGTTGGAGGCGACGACCGAACCCGAGTCGGCCGGCGGCGCGAGTGTGCACCGGGTCACCACGGCGAGCGTGCGGAGGGCGCTGGACGCCGGTTACACGGCCGACGATCTGCACGAGCTGTTCCGGCGACGGTCGCGTACCCCGGTGCCGCAGGGACTCAGCTACCTGGTGGACGACGTGGCCCGTAAGCACGGTGGGCTGCGGGTCGGGTCGGCCGGGGCGTACCTGCGCAGTGACGACGAGGCGCTGCTCACCGAGGTGCTGGCCGACCGGCGGCTGGAGCCGTTGACGCTGCGCCGGCTGGCGCCGACGGTGCTGAGCACTCCGTACCAGGTCAGCCGGCTGTTGGGCGCGCTGCGGGACGCCGGGTACGCGCCGGTGCAGGAGGACGGCACGGGCGGCACGATGCTGTCCCGTCCCCGGATCCGGCGTGCTCCGGCGCGGGTCGCGGTGACCACCAGGACGCTCGATCCGCTGGCCGCCCCAAAGCTGCCGATGCCCCGGCTGCTCGGGGTGGTGGAGCACATCCGCCGGGGTGACGCGGCGGCGCGGGCGGCCCGCCGGGCGCCGGCCGTCGTCCGGGGCGGGGCGGCAGGGCTGGGCGGAGGCCCGGTGCCCGCGCACACGCACAGCGAGGCCCTTGCCGTGCTCCAGCAGGCGGTCCGCGACAAGGCGCTGGTCTGGGTCGGGTATGTCGACGCGCACGGGGCGACCGCGTCCCGGCTGGTCAAGCCGGTCTCGATCGGTGCCGGCTACCTGCGAGCCGAGGACGAGCGGACCGAGATGCTGCACACCTTCGCACTGCACCGGATCACGGCGGCGGTGCTGGCGGACTGACGGGGCGACGCCGCCGCTGCTCGGTCAGCGGCGGCTGCGCCGAAAGGTGCCGACCACCGAGACGACAAGCAACAGGGCGAAGCCGGCGCCGGCGGACTCACCGACCGAGTCGACGAAGCCCTGCCGCAGCACCAGCCAGCCGAAGAGGAACCACCCGACGAGGAGCGCCGCGGCGAGGGCGTACGCGACCACGGTCACGCGGGACACCTCGTCGGGTGGCGCCTGTTCATGCTCTGCGATCACGTCACGGTCGACCGTCATGCCCAGCCTCCCCGCCCGGTGCGGCCCTGGACTCCCAAGAGTGTCACTCCCGGGACGGGTGTGACAGGGGATAAACCCCGAGTCGGGCGGGATGCTCAGGTGCCGGGGCGGCGGCCGATCAGCACCACCCGGGTGCCGACCTTGCCCAACTCCCACATCCGGACGGCGTCGGCGTGCAGCAGGTTGACGCAGCCGTGCGAGCCGATCGACTTGTCGTGCAGGTAGGTCGTGGTCTCGTGGAACCCCATGCCCTGGGTGAAGTGCTGCCAGTACGGCAGCCACACCTCGTACGGGTTGGACCACTCCTTCGGATTGCGGTAGTTGACCGTGTAGGTGCCGGACGGGGTCCGGTAGCCGGACATGCCGGTGCGCGTCACCGTCGGCGCCATGATCACCTTGCCGCCCCGGACCGCCCACACGGTCTGCCGGGTCAGGTCCACGCAGAAGGTGGTGCCGGTGCCGGCCTTGCAGCGGGTCGTGTCGGTGGTGGCGAGTCGCTGGGCCACGTCCAAGGTCGTTGGTCCGGCGCGTCCCTCGACGGGGCGAATGCCGTACCTCTTCTGGAACTTCTTGATGGCGGCGCAGTCGGCGGCGGACTGCCGCCCGTCGACCGTGACCGGCCCGAACCCGCCCAGCCGGGCGAGGTAGGTCTCCACGGCTCGCTGGTGCTGGCCCTGCGGGCAGCCGGCGACGGTCGGCGTACCGGTGCTCGGGGTCGGGGTCGACGCCGTGCGGGTCGGCCTCGGCGTGGGTTTCCCGGAGGGTTTCGGGCTGGGTTTCGACGTCGGCGCGGCCGGCGTGGGCCGGCCGCGCTGGCCCGGCCCGGACGTGCCGCTCGCCCCCGTTGCCTGTTCCGCCGCACCGACCGGGGCGGCTCCCCCGCCACCACTCCCGCCGGACTGCGGATCGAACGTGCACGCGCCGGCCCCGACCAGCACGACCACCGCCAGGGCAACCAACCGGGAAGTGCTCCGGACACGCCTCATGGCACCTCCCCTGGACGGTCGTCCCTTTGCTAGACGTTCGTGAGTGCCGTCCTGGTTGCACCCGGTGCTCATCTTTCTTTCCACGTTCTCCGCCGTGCAACACTGGATGGTCGGCCAGCGGCGGGTCTGCGACCCGCTCCGGCTGGACGGCCAACCGAGGAGAGGACGCTGGCGTGAGTGGTGGACCCCTGATCGTGCAGTCGGACAAGACCCTGCTGCTGGAGATCGACCACCCCGACGCGCAGGCCTGCCGGATGGCGATCGCCCCCTTCGCCGAGCTGGAGCGCTCCCCGGAGCACGTGCACACGTACCGGCTGACCCCGCTCGGGCTGTGGAACGCCCGTGCGGCGGGGCACGATGCCGAGGGCGTGGTCGACACGCTGATCAAGTACTCGCGGTACCCGGTGCCGCACGCGCTGCTGGTGGACGTGGCCGAGACGATGGACCGCTACGGCCGGCTCCAGCTCGCGAACGACCCGGCGCACGGGCTGGTGCTGCGCGCGCTCGACCGGCTGGTGCTGATCGAGGTGGCCAAGAGCAAGAAGCTCGCCGGGATGCTCGGCGACAAGATCGACGACGACACCATCCGGGTCCACCCGTCCGAGCGGGGCCGGCTCAAGCAGGCGCTGCTCAAGCTGGGTTGGCCGGCGGAGGACCTGGCCGGTTACGTCGACGGTGAGGCGCACCCGATCGAGCTGGCCGAGGCCGGCAAGGACGGGCGCAAGCCGTGGACGCTGCGGTCGTACCAGCGGGAGGCCGTCGAGGCGTTCTGGGCCGGCGGGTCGGGCGTGGTGGTGCTGCCCTGCGGCGCCGGCAAGACCCTGGTGGGCGCGGCGGCGATGGCCGAGGCGAAGGCGACCACGCTGATCCTGGTCACCAACACCGTCGCCGGCCGGCAGTGGAAGCGGGAGCTGATCGCCCGCACGTCGCTGACCGAGGAGGAGATCGGCGAGTACTCGGGCGAGCGCAAGGAGATCCGCCCGGTCACCATCGCCACGTACCAGGTGCTCACCTCGCGGCGCGGCGGCGCGTTCACCCACCTGGACCTGTTCGGCGCCCGTGACTGGGGCCTGGTCGTCTACGACGAGGTGCACCTGCTGCCCGCGCCGATCTTCCGCTTCACGGCGGACCTCCAGGCCCGCCGTCGGCTGGGCCTCACCGCCACTCTGGTACGCGAGGACGGCCGCGAGGGCGACGTGTTCAGCCTGATCGGGCCGAAGCGGTACGACGCGCCGTGGAAGGACATCGAGTCGCAGGGCTGGATCGCCCCGGCCGAGTGCGTCGAGGTCCGCGTGACCCTGACCGACGCGGAGCGCATGTCGTACGCGACGGCGGAGGCCGAGGAGCGCTACCGGATGGCGGCGACCGCCCGCACCAAGCTGCCGGTGGTCAAGGCGCTTGTCGACCGGCATCCGGACGACCAGGTGCTGGTGATCGGCGCGTACATCGACCAGTTGCACCAGATCGGCGAGTACCTCGACGCGCCGATCGTGCAGGGCTCGACCACGAACAAGGAGCGGGAGCGCCTGTTCGACGCCTTCCGCACCGGGGAGATCCGCACCCTGGTGATCTCGAAGGTCGGCAACTTCTCGATCGACCTGCCCGAGGCGGCGGTGGCGATCCAGGTGTCCGGCACGTTCGGGTCGCGCCAGGAGGAGGCGCAGCGACTGGGTCGGGTGCTCCGGCCGAAGGCCGACGGCCGGCAGGCGCACTTCTACACGGTGGTCTCCCGGGACACCATCGACACCGAGTACGCGGCGCACCGGCAGCGCTTCCTCGCCGAGCAGGGGTACGCGTACACGATCGTCGACGCCGACGACGTCCTCGGCCCGTCCCTGCCGTCCTTCGACTGACGCGACGCTCGGCCTTGGCGCCTTGGCGCCTTGGCGCCTTGATCGACTCCACATCGCCGACGTGGCGGTATCCCAGCAGGTTGATGCCCCCACATCGGCGATACGGAGTCGATCAAAGGGTTGGCCCCGCCGCGGGTTCCGCCCCGCTTGATCGACTCGGATCCCTGAAAACCGGGGTGTCCCGAGCGCGGACACCCCGCCTTCCTGAAACCCGAGTTGACCAAGGCGCGTGCCAGCCCAAGAGCCGCACACCTTCCCTCGGCGGACGGCGGGCGGCAGGCGGCAGTCGGATCAGCGCCGGCCGGACTCCGCCACGAACACACCCCGCCCCGGTCGACCGACCAGCACTCCCTGCTTCCGAAGCGTCGCCACCGCACGGCTGATCGTGGATTGCGAGACGTCGTACTCGTCGGCCAGAACGCGCCCAGACGGAAGCTGTGATCCAGGCGCGTAGGTCCCGCTCTTGATCTTTTGCAACAGATCGTCGAGCAGCTCGTCCATTGTGGGCGGGATAGGCACGGGAAGCCCCTTGCAGTCGGTTGGCTCGCCCAGTATTGATCGACTCCACCGGCACAGGCAACGTATGTAACGCGGATGACGTAGGTGGGTTGATGACTCAAAGACATGCTTGACATAGGTGACTCGGTGGCAATAGCGTCGCTCTCGGTGATGCGGTGCTGCTGCGGTCGGTTGGCGCCTCTCGTACCGGTCTCGCATCGCCACCGAGGCCCCATCCGCCGCGCTCCCTCGGCGCGGCCCTGCTGCCGTACCTCCGGAACGGCTGCGGGCGGGCGGCCTCCGCCGTGCGCAACCGGCGGGGGCCGCCCCTCACCGTCGATCCCATCCGACGAAGGGCAGTCACCGTGCGCTACCCGATGAGAGGGCTGGCGAGCCCCCGCGACCCGAACCACCGTCCCCGATGAGTGAGCGTTGGGTGATCCACCTGCCGATCACCGCTCCGGACCTGCTGCGCGCCCGGATCTTCGCGCGTACGGCCGCTCGGGTGTTGGTCCGGCTCAGCGCGCGGGTCGAGCCGGGCGGGGTGACCGTGTCGGCGGAGGACCAGCAGGGCGTACGACACTGGGTGTTCTGTGACCGGCCACTGCCTGGCGGCGCGCGGTGCGCCCTGCCGGTCGACCACCTCGCGCCGTGCGCCAGGCGCGCACGGCCGTAACGGCAACGCTCAGCGAGAGAAGCGGTCCACCAGGACCGCGAGCCGGCGGTCGTGGTCGGCGCGGCGGAGCCGGCCGCTGCGCATCAGCGTGACCAGCCCGTGTAGGCCGCTCCAGAACGTCTCGGTGACCGCCTCCAGGTCGTCGTTCCCGGCGATCGGACGCACCGCGTCGGCCAGCTCGGCGAAACCCCGGGCCAGGTCGGTCGGGACGTCCTGGCTGGCGAACGGCAGGTCCACGGCGAGGGTGAACATCGCGTCGTAGAGGGCGGGCCGCTGTTCGGCGAAGGTGGTGTACGCCGTGGCGACGTCGGCGACGGCCTGCCGGGGGTCGGCGGCCGAGGTTCGGGCCGCGGCCAGGGCGGTGGCCAGCTCGGCGAAGCCCTCGACGGCGACTGCCGCCATGATGGCGTCCTTGCCCTTGAAGTGGCTGTAGAGGACGGGCTGGCTGTATTCGATCTCGGCGGCGAGCCGCCGGGTGGTGACGGCGTCCCAGCCCTCGGCCAGGGCCAGGTCGCGGGCGGCGGCGACGATGGCCCGTTCCCGTTCCGCCCGCTCGCGCTCCCGGCGCGTCTGAGTCGACATGACAAAATCCTAGCACCGCTAGCAAACCTGTCGCTGCTCTGCTAGCGTCGCTCTCATATCTAGCAACGCTAGGAATTGGAGCGGACCATGTTGTCACCCCTCGCCTACGGGCTCGCCGTCGTCCTCAGCCTCTTCGTCGCCTTCATCGGTGCGCGGTTCCTGCTGGTGCCGCAGGCCGCAGCCGCCGGGTACGGCGTACCGGCCCGGCCGGATGGCGACCCCGCCTACCTGACGATCAAGGGCCTACGCGATCTCAGCTACGGCCTGCTCGGCCTCGCCCTGATCGCCTTCACCACGGCCGACGCGGTCGCGTGGTTCATGCTGATCGTCGCGCTCGTCCCGCTGGGCGACACCCTCATCGTGCTCCGCAACGGCGGAACGAAGGCCGTAGCCTTCGGCATCCACCTCGCGACGGCCGCAGCGGTCCTCCTGAACGCCGCCCTGCTCTTCGCCCTCTGACGCCCCACCGCACGTGGTGATCAAGAGGTTTGCGTCATCGACGGGCCGATCGGTGACGCAAACCTCTTGATCAACGCGGTCGGGGGTCAGGACGTGGGAGGTGGGCAGCGATCGGGGAGTTGGACCTCGCCGGGGCGGAGCTCGAAGGTGTCCATCGTGAACCACTCGTCGAGTTCCGGGTCGAAGAGGTTCTGCAGGCCGAACTGCAACACCTGCCACCACCGGGTCGAGTCGCGCTGGTCGACGTAGATGTCGCCGAGCGCGAGCGGGAACCGGAAGAACTCTCCCGGCACGGCCGAGCCGCCGACGACGCCGACCCGCCAGTGGTCGACGTGCCGGTCCTTCTCCCCCTGCAGGATCTCCGGCCCGACGAAGCGGGCGGTCTTCAGCTTGTCGTTGAAGATCTGCCGGTTGAAGAACCCCGGCACCTTGCTGCACGGACGCGGCGGGAACAGTGGGATGTTCGGCCACTTGTAGGTGAGCGTGTAGAGGGTGTTCTCGAAGATCAGGTTCGTGAACCAGATCGGGTACTCCGGGCCGCCGGCGATCATCTGGCTGTTGCCGTCGCGGCCCTGCCAGGTGAACGGGACGTCGATGCCGAGGTCCCGCACGATGTACCGGCCGGTGCCCCGGAAGTCCGCCGGCAGCAGCGGCGGGCGCGGCTCGCGCGGCACGGGGGCCGTAGGACCGTCCGCCCGGGCCGCGCGAGGCAGCGGCGCCGCCGCCGGACCCGGCGCGACCACGCCGAGGGCGAACAGGGCGCCGGCAACCGCCGACACCACCATCCGACGTGTACGCCTCGACGCCACCGCTGCCCTCCGTCGGGTGTGAGAGTGCCACCTGCTTTCGGCGCAGCGTATGAGCAGGAAAAACGTGAGAGCCGGCGGAAGACTGCCGCTCCACCGGACGGGTGACGAGATGCGCACCGGCCCGGGACCAGAAACGGTCCCGGGCCGGCGTCACGCCAATCTGACTACTTGATCAGCTTCCAGGGGCCACTCTTGTCACCGGGCTCCTGGCCGCGCGTCCACCATTTCGCCTCGTACACGTGCCCCTTGAACGTCACCCGGTCGCCGGCGTTGTAGACCCTCGTGAGCGTCCAGGCCGCCGGGCTGTTGTCCGGTGGGGTCGGGGCGATCTCCTCCCAGGACCCGTTGCGGTCACCGGGCTTCTGGTTGCGGGTGTACCACTGGGCCCGCCACTTCTTACCGTCGTACATGGCGACGTCACCCGCGTTGAAGATCCGTGACGTGGTCCAGATCGCCGTACCGTCCTCGGTCATGGCGATTTCCTGCCACGCGCCGTTGGCGTCGGCGCCCGGCTTCTGGTTCTTCGTGTACCAGGAGGCCCGGAAGACCCGGCCCTGGTAGGTCACCCGGTCCCCGTCGTTGTAGACGGTCGACGAACTCCACTGGGCCGGCAGGTTCACCGTCAGGACGGCAGTGGCCTGCACCGGAGTGAGGTGGTCGTCGCCCGCGTACGACGCGGTCAGCGTGTGCTGGCCGCCCGCGAGGCCCACCGGAAGGGTGAACGTCGCGGCGCCGTTGGTCAGCGTGGCCGAGCCTCGGACGGTCGTACCCTCGCGCAGCTCCACCGCGCCGGTGACCGGCGTACTGCCGGCCGCGACCTGCACCGTCACCGTCGCCGCGGTGCCCCAGCTGGTCGGGGCGGCGGTGACGGTCATCGTCGGGACCTGCTTGGCGATCGCGAACACGGCCGGTTGGGCCACCGCCTCGCCGCCGTCGGCGCTCTTCGCCGAGACGATCCAGCCGTACGAGGTGCCCGGCAGGAGCCGGTCCCAGGTCGCCGTGGCGACACCGTTCGAGGTCACCTCGTCGGTGCCGATCGTGCCGGACGGCACGTACGCGGCGAGCGAGTCGGTGCTGAACGACGTCTTGCGGGTGCTGAGATCCACCGGCAGGGTCAGGTTGTCCTCGGAGCCGTTGTAGCGCGGCTTGGGCTGGCTGCCGTCCTGGCGGATGTCGTACTCGGTCGCCCCGAAGTTCTTGAGGAACGGCGAGTACGTGTCGATGTGCATCTCGGCCCGGTCGACGTCGAACTGGAGCAGGCGCAGGAAGCTCGCGCCGAACTGGAGCCGGTCGGTGGCCTTGTGGTCCGGGGTGCCGTCGCCGTTGACGTCGATCGTGCCGTCGGCGGCCACCTGGTTCGGCCACAGCTCGGCGGCCGTGACCGTGTAGAACTGGTAGTCCGCCAGCAGCTCGACGACGTCGTGGCTGACCGTGACGCCGATCTTCGACTTCAGGTTGGTGCCGACGCCGTGCTCGTGACCGGCGAGGACCAGGAAGACGTTCGGGTTGGTCTCGACGACCTGCTTGAACAGCGGCGAGCCGTCCGGAGCGGAGAAGTCAGCACCCCGCCCGTCCGGGTTGGCCGACGGCTTCAGGTAGTCGTGGGAGAGCAGGATCCCGTTGCGGTCCTTGTACCGCTTGAAGATCGAGTCAGCCCACTTGGCCTCGGCCGGCGTGACGCCGTACGACAGGCCGACCGCCACGAAGTCCAGGCCACCTGCCGAGAAGAGCAGGTAGTTGTTCTGGTTGTCCTTGCCCGGGGTGACGGATCCGTCGGCGTTGGTCACCTCGTCCCACGCGTGGTATTCGGTGCCCTTCGGCCAGCCCTTCGCCGTCCCGTAGTAGCGGTCCGCGCTGAAGGTCCGGCTGAACCGGGACGTGGGGCCCGTCTCGGCGCCCAACTGGTCGTCGTGGTTGCCCGCGATGACCTGGTTGACGACGCCGTTGTCGTCGAGAATCTTCTGGAAGCCCGAGGCCGTGGCCAGCTCCTTCTCGACCTGCTCGTGCAGACCGGGCCGCTTCAGCGAGCCGTCCGGGTTGGTGGCCAGCGGGTCGTAGTAGTCGTTCTCGATGACGTCGCCGGTGTGCGCGGCGTACGCGATCTTGCGGCTGGCCGCGTTGTCAGCGATCCACTGCATCTGGTCGCGGTACGCCGCCGACCAAATCGCCTGCTCCTCGGCCGTCTCGACATCGGAGGGCTCGGCATTGCCGTCGAAGTCGTCGTACGTGCCGCCTGCCGCACCCTCGGTGATGTACTGGGTGTCGGTGAAGTGCGCCAACGAGAAGTCGTACGAGTTCGGATCCTCGAAGCGGTCCTTGTCGTTCTGCGCCGACGCGTCGTGCGGCGACAGGTCGTCGGCGAACGGGTCCTCCCCGGTGACCAGCACGTGGACGACGCCGCTGTCGCGGTAGCCGGCCTCCACCGGCGCGGTCAGGACCGTCTCGTGCCCGGCCTGGCCTCGCGCCGAGGTCAGCACGGTCCACCTGCCGGTGGCCGGGTTCCAGGCCCGCAGCGCCACGATCCGCGCCGGGTCGATGGTGCCCGACCAGCGCAGCGTGGGCTCCTGCTTGGTCGCGGCGAGCGGCAGGTCGTACCGCTGGAAGACCACCCCACGGCCGGACGGGGTGTCGATCGTCGCGCCGTCGAGCGGACGCAGCGAGGCGACGTCCACGCTCCGGTCGTGCTGCACGTGGAGCGTGGTCGGCACGTCGGCCGCCTCACCCTGGTAGCCGCCGGTCGGCAGGACCACGTCCGCCTTGGTGAAGGTGGCGGTCAGCCCGACGCCCTCGGCGCCGGGGATCCGGGCGGACAACTCGGCCGAGAGCGGGTCGGTGCCCTTGACTGTCGAGTTCAGCTCGGTCGGAACGTCCGGGATGCTCGCGCTGCTGAAGCGCACCTCCCGGGTGGCGGTGTTGCCCAGCGCGTCGGTCGCCGTCAGCGCGATGACGTGCTCACCGGCCGGCAGGCCGTGGCCGATCTGGTCGCCCTGCTTGACGGCCGCGCCGTCGAGGGTGATGGCCGGCGTACCGACCACGCCGGAGGCGTCCTTGATCTTGACGTTGAGCGCGACTGTCGACGTCAGCCGTTGCCCGGCCGCCGGGACGCTGCTCTCGATCTCCGGGGCGGTGTTGTCGGTGGTGAAGCGCCGCGTCGAGGTCTTGTCCCCGACGACAGCCTTGATGGTGTGTGCGCCGTCCGCGATCGTCGTCGTGTCCACGTCGGCACGCTTGCCCAGCGCCGGCAGCGCCGTGCCGTCCTGCGCGGTGACGTCGAACAGGACCATCTTGGTCAGCACCGCGTTGTAGCTGCTGCCGCAGGTGCCGTCGCCGAGGTACGTGGTCACCTGAGAGCCAGCGGGGTAGCTCGCCGAACCGATGGTGACCGTGGTCTGCGCGATCGAGCGGGTCAGCTGGGTCGCCTTCGCGTCGGTCGGCAGCAGCTGGAAGTCCCGCAGCGTGAAGTCGTCGAAGTTGTCGCAGCCGCCGGGCTTGGCGCTGCCGTGGTCGTTGCCCGCGACGAACTCCACGGCGTTGACGCCCGGCACCAGCCACTCGTTCGGGAAGGCGAGGTCGGCGACCTCCTTCTCCCACATGCCGATCTCCAGCGGGATGCCGTTGATCAGGACCTTGTTGTCGTACCCGTTGTCGCTGCCGTTGCCGCCGACGAACACCGTCAGGTGCGCGTCGCCGCCACTGCCGAGGGTGTCCACGGTACGGGTCGTCGGGGCGCCGTCGATGGTGAAGTGGAACTCGGCGTCCCGGTTGGCCGCGCAGGTGCCGTCACCCAGCGCCAGCGTGGCGGCTGTCGTCTCCGCCTTCGTCACGGTCGTGCCGCTTGTGGTGACGAGGTACGTGGTGCCGGCCGTCACCGTGCCCGCCGTGCTCAGGGTGAGGCTCGTCGCCGCCCGGGTGAGGGTGAAGTCGTCGTGGTTGGCGCAGGTCGCGCCGTTGAGGGTGCCGTTGTAGTCGCCGGTGCGGACCTCGACGACGTTGTCACCGAGGTGCAGGAACCGGTTCGGGAACGCCAGCTTGACGTCCTGGGCGCCGGTCGCGCCGTAGTCACCGCCGAGATCGACCCGGTGGCCGTTGACCAGCGCGTAGTTCTGGTAGCGCGCCTCGATGGAGTTGCCGGCCACGACCGCGAGGCCGAGGGTGGCGGTGCCGGTGGCCAGCGCCTCCGCGTTCTCGGCGGGCTTGTCGTCGATGGCCAGCGACTCGACGTGCTCCTTGCCACCGCTGGGCAGCGCGGCGATCACCGGTCGAGTGCCCCGTACGCGGGCACCGTCACCGGGGGTGACCACCGCCGCGCCGGCCGGAGCGTTGTTGACGTCGACGGTCACCGACGTCTTCGCGCCCGACTGGGTCGTCGCGCTGACGGTGTGCGTACCGTTGCTGAGCCTGGTGGTGTCCAGGTCGGTGCGCAGGCCGGACGTGCTGCCCGGCTCGCCGGAGATGACGAAGGTCAGGGCCTGCTTGAGCAGCTTCGCCGAGCTGCCGCAGGTGCCGTCGCCAAAGCTGTAGCTGAACAGGTTCTGCTCGCCGTCGGCGACCACGCCGAGCAGGCTGAGGCTGATGCTGCTCAACGCGTAGTCGTCGTAGTTGGGGCAGCGGCCACCCTCACCGTTCGGCAGCTCCTCGTAGCCGACGGCGGTCTTGGTCGTCGTGTCGACCCAGTTCGCTCCGGCCTGGACGGTGACGGTGTTCGTGCCGGGTTGCAGCCAGTCGCCGGGGAAGTCGAGGGTGCCGACCTGGCCACCCGGGATGTCCGGGAGGTACACCCGGTCCGCCTCGGCCGTGTGACCGTTGACGGTTATGTAGTTGCGGTAGCGGGCCTCGGTGCCGTTGCCGCCCATCTCGAAGGCGAAGTGGGCGGTGCCGGCGGTCTTGTCGGCACCGATCCGGTCGCCATCGACGGCGAGCGTGGTGACCGAGTCGTTCTCGGTGACCGGCTCGACGACGACGGGGACCTTGCCCTCGATGTTCTGCCCGTCGCTCAGGCTGATCAGCGGCGCGTTACCGCTGGTCGGGACCGTCTGCGCTCCCGCGAGGGTGGGGCTGAGGGTCGTCGCCGGTCCGGCGATGAGGATGAGCGCCACCGCGGACAGGAGTCTGCGTGTTCGCTTCCTACGCGCACGTGGTGCGTGCGTCATGGCGAGGTTTCTCCTTTGTTGGGTGCGAGGAACCGCCGACGCCGAGCACCGGAATGCCGACCGCGGCGGGCACGGGGGCCAGAGCGGGTGGCCGGTCTCAGGACGGTCGGGCGTGGGCGACCCGGCGGCGACGCAGTTGGCGTCGCAGCAGCGCGACGACGGCCGCGACGAGCAGCAGGGGGCCGACGCTTCGGGCGACCTTCCAGGCGGTGGCGGGGCCGTGGTCAGTCGCGCTCGCCACACTCGCCACACTCGCCGCGGGCACGTCGCCGAGCACCCAGTCGTGGGCGTACCGGCCGGGGCCGTACACCTGGTGCTGGCCCTGCGGGCCGGTCGCCACCGTCTGGTACGCGGGGTCGAGGTCGCTCAACATCCGCACCTCGATGCGGGCCTTGCCGACCGGCCCCGGGCAGGTGTAGTCGACGTCCACACCGGAATTGGCGAGGTCACCTTGCGGCGTGACGGTGCCGGCGCACGCGTTTCCGTCACTGCTGACGGTCATCTGCTTGAGCAGGTAGTTCGCGAACGGCGTGGACGAGGCGAGGACTGTCGCGTCCGACGCCTGGAAGGAGATCGCGCCGTCGAGCAGGACGCGGTCCTGCGGCAGCAGGCCGAGGTGGACGCCGAGCAGGGTGAGTTCGTCGACGCCGCCCGGCTTCCACGTCAGGTGCACCACCTCGTCACGGGCCGCGTCCGCCGCGATGGTCACGGTCTGCGGATAGCCGTACGGGTGGGCTGCGGCGGGGACCGCCGTGGCGAGCAGGGTGAGGGTGAACGCCACCGACATCACGACGCGGCGGGGCCACCGTGCGGTTGAGGGCATGCCAGCGCTCCGGTCTACAGGTGCTGTGGCACGCCGGTGGGCGCGGCCGTCCAGTGACCCTGCCGGTCGTTGGCGAACTCGCCAGGCGAGCTTGATGAGAAGCGGGCGCAGCGGGGATGAACAGTTAGTTGATCAACTGGGCCTCTCGAGGCGCGACGCGGGCTGCCCGACCGCTCCGGCAGCGCTGAGCTTCCGGGATGGGTTCCCGCTAACGTCTCTAGGCTAGGACTTGACCCCCGTCGGGGGGATGCGGTCTCAAGTTGTCGGCTGCTGTCACCAGTGACGGCACGAGACGACGAGCAGAGGCCAAGCCTCGTCGGTTGACGTTCCGGACCGACCCGGATCAGAGCTTGCGCTGCCTCCTTGCTGCCTCGCCGCCTGACGCCGCGCTTACAAGTTCTGAGCAGTCTGTCCGGCTGGATCGGTCCGCGTCGCCGACCTCGGGCGGCTGCTGTTGTCCGGCCGTCAGCCGCTGCCCTCGTCCGGGCTTGTTGCTGTCGACGATGCTGTCGACGTCCGCTCCAGGCTCTCGGTCGTCGCAGCAAATTCTCGACTGGGTCGCCGACCAACTGTCCTTAGATCGCAGCCGCTTCGATCATCGGCCATGGGTCACCTCTCGTCATGTTGCGGTCACCGTCGATAATGGTGGAGTGGCTCGGGTGTTCCGGCGTCGGTTGCGGCGGCGCGTCGTCGTACTTGCTCTGGTGGCTGTCGGGTGTGGTCTGGTGGCGCTGTGGGAGTGGTGGGTTCCGACCGGTTGGCGGTTGCCCCGGCTGGGGTGGGCGGGAACTGAACAGCTCGGCTGGATCGCGGGGATCGTGGGTGGGGCGGTCGGGCTGGCGTCGTTTGTCCTCGACCGGCTCGACGCCCGCCGCGACCGTGGTGGGTCGGCTGCGGTGGGTTCAGTCGTTCGGGTTGGTCTCGTGCCACAGCAGGCCGCCTGGTTCCAGGATCGACGTGCCGAGGTCAATCTGGCGCGGGCGGCCAGGGTCGGGCGGACTGCGGTGTTGACTCAGGTGCTATCCGGGATGGGTGGTGTGGGCAAGACCCAGTTGGCCGCCCAGTTCGCCCGTCACCTCGACAACAAAGGTGAGCTGGACGTGCTGATCTGGGTCACGGCGTCCAGTCGTGAGGCGATCATCGCTGCCTACGCCGAGGCCGCGCGGGCTGTCGGTGTCGTGTCTGCCGACGTGGAGCCGGAGGCGGCGGCTAAACGCATGCTGGCGTGGTTGGAGCGTACCGACCGTCGGTGGCTGGTCGTGTTGGACAACCTCGATGTCCTCGGGGAGGGCGCCGGCTGGTGGCCGCCGCACAACCGCAACGGCCGTACGGTGGTCACCACCCGCCGCCGAGATCCAGTTCTGCACACCGACGGCCGCACTCTGGTACAGGTTGACTTGTTCAGCCCTGCCGAGGCCGTCAACTATCTCACTCGGGCTACCGGTGCTACCGGCGACGAGCACGCCAATATCGCCGCACTGGCCGCCGACCTCGGCTTCCTACCTCTGGCCCTAGCGCAGGCCGCGGCGTTCATCCGCGATCGTGGTATCAACATCGCCGACTACCGGGGCCGACTGACCGACCATCGGCATCCCCTGGCTGATCTCGCTCCGCCCGATGACGCCCTGCCAGATGACTACCAAGCCACGGTGGCGGCCACCTGGTTGCTGTCCGTGGAAGCCGCTGATAACCATCCGCCACGTGGGCTGGCCCGACCGGTCCTGGACCTTGCTGCGCTACTGGACCCCAACGGCATCCCTGAAACCCTCTTCGGCACCGACGCGGTCACCAGGCATCTCACCGCCGTCAACGGCCAAAACATCACCGGGCGGATGGCTGCGGATGCCCTGCGTAACCTTCACCGACTGAACCTCATCACCCACGATCCGGCAACCGGCACCGTTCGCGTACATGCCCTGGTCCAACGCGCAACCCGTGACCACGGCAACAGCGCGCGACTAGCCGCTGTAGCCCACGCCGCGGCTGACGGACTACTCGCTCTCTGGCCCGACATAGACCGAGACCCCGACCACATCCAGACCCTCCGCGCGAACACCGCCATCCTGCAGACCACCAGCGATGACAGCCTGCTGTATCCCGACGCCCACCCACTGCTCTTCCGCCACATCCGAAGCCTCGGCAAGACCGGCCAGGCCACCGCTGCCGCTACCGCCGCCGAGCATCTGCTCACCAACTGTTTGAGGGTCCTGGGACCCGAACACTCCGACACCCTGACCACCCGCCACAACCTCGCCAACTCGCGGGGAGAAGCCGGCGACTCCAACGGCGCTGCCATCGCATTCGAACAGCTCCTCACCGATCGTCTGCGGGTCCTGGGACCCGACCACCCCGACACCCTGGACACCCGTGGCGACCTCGCCTTCTGGCGGGGACAAGCCGGCGACTCCAACGGTGCCGCCGCCGCATACGGACAGCTCCTCACCGATTGCCTGCGGGTCCTAGGGACCGACCACCCGCACACTTTGACAACTCGCCACAACCTCGCCCACTGGCGGGCAAATGCCGGCGACCGCAACCGCGTCGTCGCTGACCTCAAACAGCTCCTCACCGACTGCCTGCGGGTCCTGGGACCCGACCACCCCGACACCCTGGCCACCCGCCACAGCCTCGCCCACTGGCGGGCAAACGCCGGCGACCCCAACGGCGCGGTCGCTGACCTCAAACAGCTCCTCACCGATCGCCTGCGGGTCCTGGGACCCGACCACCCCAGCACCCTGGGCACCCGCCACAGCCTCGCCTACTGGCGGGCAAACGCCGGCGACCCCAACGGCGCGATCGGCGACTTCGAACAGCTCCTCACCGATCGCCTGCGGGTCCTGGGACCCGACCACCCC
>NZ_JBIAKM010000014.1:0-112546 GCF_042872525.1 Micromonospora sp. NPDC005254
GGCCGGGCGGGCCGCCCGGGCGCCCCCGCGGGGGGGCCCGCCCCGGCGCCGCCGCGCGGCGGTCCGCCACGTCGCCGCCGCGCGGCGGTCCGCCACGTCGCCGCCGCGCGGCGGTCCGCCACGTCGCCGCCGCGCGGGCGGTCCGTTGTGCGGCTCAGCGCAGCGCGTCGTCGCGCAGCACCGCGTGCGCGCCGACGGTCTGGTTGACGATCTGGGTCACCCGCACGTCGACGACGACGCTGGCCAGCGCCACCGCGTCCGGTCGGCTGAGGCCGTGCAGCCGTTGCAGCAGGGTCAGCATCCCATCGAGGGCCATGAACGTCGCGTCGTCGAGGGACGCGCCCACGCCCAGCGTCAGCCAGGCGTCGGCGGTGCGGGCCACCGGGCCGGTGACCGGGAAGTCGTCGCGGACGTCGAGGGTCAGCGTCACCTCGTCCATCGGGCACTCGATCGCCGTACCGCCGACCTCACCGTCGCCCTGCGCGGCGTGCCCGTCCCCCACCGAGAACAGCGCCCCGTCGACCGGGATCGGCAGCAGCAGGGTGCTGCCGGCGGTCAGATCCTTGCAGTCCAGGTTGCCGCCCCAGGGCCGAGGCGGAATGGTGGAATGCTTTCCCGGCTCGGCGGGCGGCATGCCGAGCACCCCCATGAACGGGCGCAGCGCCACCGTGTGGCCATGCTGGTTGCGGCCGGTCAACGCCACCGGGTCCAGCTCCCAGGCGTGCACCACGCCGTCGGCCTCGACGCCGTAGCGCTGGTTGAACCCGCTCGCCCAACCGCCGGCCACCGTCGTTCCCCAGGTGGCGGGGACGATCGCGTCGATGCGTACCGCGAGGGTCTGGCCAGCCCGCGCACCGCGGACCGCGACCGGCCCGGTCAGCGCATGCCCGTGATCGGGCCGGTGCTGCGGGGCCCGGGGCCGGTCCCGGTTCGCCCCGCCGGGGTACGGGCCGGCCGACCACCAGCAGTCCAGGGTGCGGTAGGTGACGGTGTCGCCGGGGTCGATGGTGAGGGCCGGCGCGAGGTTGGGAGAGAAGTGACCGTGCAGGGTGTCGTCGCCGGGTGCGAGGGTGTGTCGCATCTGCGCAGGCTACGTGCCGACGCCGCGCGGCGCGACCGCTGCGGGGCGGCCGACCGCGCCCGACGGCGGCTCGTGAGCCGGTGCGCGGCCGGCCCGAGCCGGGCCGGCCGCGCACCTCGGCCGTCGGTCAGTCGACGGTCGGCGCTGCCGTTCTGGCTGCCTCGGCCAGCGCCGCGGCTGCGCCGGCGTACGGGTTGTAGCTGTAGCTGCGCGCCAGCCCGGCCGGGACCGTGAAGTACTCGGCGGACAGCTTCGCCGGGTCGCTGGCCAGCTCGCCGCGGGCGGGCACGTCGTTGCCGTCGTCCCAGCCCCAGGGGGCGTTCGCGGAGTTCGCCGAGCAGCTCCAGGTGCCGGAGCCGCAGTCGCCGGAGGTGTCGCCGGCGAACGTGCCGAGGCTGGCGAACAGGTTCGCGTTGGTCCGCTGCGCCCACAGCCCTCCGGCGGCGAAGATGTCGACGAGCTGGTACCGCACGTCGCGGTCGTTGCCGCTGCTCGGCGTCTCGGCGACCGTGGACGGGTAGTAGACCAGGCCGTCGCCGTTGATGACGTACTGCGGATATGCCTTCAGGCCGTGCCCCTGCGCCTCCTGCGCGGTCACCGGGTGCGTGAAGGAGTCGTGCGGTGAGGTCTGGAACTGCAGGGTGCCGTCGACGCTCTCGCGGCCGCTGGTCCAGGTGCTGCCGGCCGGCGTGTACGAGTAGAAGTCGCTGTGCGCGACAGTGACCGCGCCACGCAGGACGCCGTACGGGGAGCCGTCGCGCTCGATCGCGAAGAGGACCCCCTCGCCGTCGTTCTCGTGTTCGGTCTCGAAGAACGGGTGATCGGTCCAGTCCCGAGGGTGGAAGAACAGGTACGTGATGTACCAGTGCGTGCTCGTCTCCACGACGGAGTAGTACGCGTGCGCCGCGAGCGAGGTGCCGGACTGGCCGGCGCGGTCCCAGTTGTTGCGCCCGTTGAGGTCGCCGTCGAAGTCCACGGCGGTGACATAGTCGGACTGGCCGCCCAGGGCGTGGGCACCGGTGGCGTCGACGTCCTGGTAGTGGACGGGCGCCCAGCGCAGGGCCAACTCGGCCCGGCTGACGGCCGCGGTGGCGGGTGCCGGCGCCGTGAGCGGGGCGACGGTCAGCGCCGCTGCGGCGGCCGTCGCGGTCAGTGCCCTCGCCACCCGGGTTCGCCGGTTCGTGCTGCTTCTGTCGCGCATGGTGTGCTCCCGCATCGAATTGACAGGCCACGATGGATGATCGTCGGCGGAGGGGTCCGGCACGTGTCCCTGCGGCGAGGAGCAGGAAGCCGCTTCTCGACGGGCTCGCGTCCGACGACCCGGTGCCGCCGCCGCTCACCGGTTGGCCAGATTGTATTGATGCCCATCGAATGCGATGCTGGGGGTCGGTCGCGCTCGGGAGCCAGCGCGCCCGTTCTTCTCCGGATCCGGGGACGCGCGAGTGGCCACACCCCCCGCGCCGGGCAGTCCTCGTCAGCGGCCGCATGCCGATCGCCGTCGGGCGGCCGCCGTACGTCCGGCCCCGTAGGGTCGGTCGCCCATCCGCGATCGCGACGGCGACGGTTTCCCCGGAGGTACCGATGCTCCGCATCGTCCTGGCAGTCACGACCATGGCGCTGGCCGGCTGGGCCGGCACGACCGGCTCCGCCGAGGCAGCGCCGGCGCCGGCGGTCACGCCCACACCCACCCTGTCGCCGTCACCGACCCCGACCTGCCCGCCGGCCATCCCGATCAGCGCCTCGGTGACCGCGGTGACCACCACCAGCGTGACGTTGTCGTACTCGATCCTGTTCCGCCCGCCCTGCGGTTACGACCCGCCGATGACCGTCCGACTCTTCGCCAGCCGGGAGGACGCCCAACAGTGGCAGGCTCCGGTGGCGCAGGCCGTCACCGGGCCCGAGCGCAACGGGGTCGTGACCATCGGCCAGCTGACGCCCGACACCGAGTACTGGTACCGGTTCAGCGACGCCGAGGGCCGTCGGGACCCGTACCTGGTCGGACCGGCCCGGACCGCTCCGCTGACGGCGTGCCGGGCGACGGCCACCATCGACTCCCGCTGGGGCACCGGCTTCGTCGCCACGGTGACGGTGCGCAGCACCGGGACGCAGGCGCTGGACCGGTGGAGCGTCTCCTGGCGGTGGGCCGGCGACGAGCGTATCCAGACGGTCTGGGGCGGGGTCGTCGAGACGGTCGGCGCCGACGTCACGGTTCGCAACGCCTTCTACAACGGGACACTCGCGCCGGGCGGCGCGACGACGTTCGGCGTGCTCGTGACCACCAGCGCGGTCCCCGACGGGATGACGCTGGCCTGCGGCCGCTGACCGGTCACCCGGCCGTGGCCCGCGCCCGTCAGGGTTTGCGGGCCACGGCGCCGTAGGCGTCGATCCCCTCGGCGTCGGCGTCGTCCGGGCGCCACAGCGGGATCGGCACGAGGCCGGGCTCCACCATCGTCAGCCCGGAGAAGCAACTGGCGAGATCCTCCGGGCTGCGCAGGATGTACGGCACACCACCGTTCTCGGCCAACCGCTGCGCGCCGGAGACCACCGCCGGGCTGGTGTTGGTGCCGTCCCAGAGCACCAGGTGGCTGCCGGACGCGGTCGCGTCCATCGTCCGCCCGACGATCGAACGCACCACGTCCAGGTCCGGCTCGTACCCCAGCACACCCATGAACATGACCGCGATCGGCTGGTCGAAGTCCAGCGTCCGCGCCGCCTCGGCGAGGATCCTCTCCGGGTCGTGGTAGTCGGCCGGAACGTACCTGGTGACGCCCTGCGGGGTCGTGCTGGCCAGCAACGCGCGGGCGTGCACGAGGACCATCGGGTCGTTGTCGACGTAGACGATCCGCGAGTCGGGCGTGACGTCCTGGGCGACCGCGTGGGTGTTCTGCATGGTGGGCAGGCCCGTGCCGATGTCCAGGAACTGCCGGATGCCCGCCTCGGCGGCCAGATGCCGTACGGCCCGCACCAGGAACCGGCGGGACTGCTGCGCCATCACGACGATCTCCGGGTAGACCTCGGCGACCGCGTCACCGGCCGCCCGGTCGGACTGGAAGTTGTCCTTCCCGCCCATCCAGTAGTTCCAGATCCGCGCCGCGTGCGGCACGTCGGGCTGAAGCGTCGTGGTGAGTTCGGCATCCGGGCCGGCCATGCCAGGCTCCTATCGAGGGTTTCGTCGGGGTGGGTGGCACTCCGGATTGTCCATGATCGACGGTGCCGGCCCGGACCGGGTCACGGCGCGTCCACGACCTCCCGGCCCAGCGGCCAGAACGCCGCGGGGACGAGCTTGAAGTTGGCGACGCCGAAGGGGATTCCGATGATCGTGACGCAGAGCGCGATGCCCGCGAGGATGTGGGACAGGGCGAGCCACCAGCCTGCCAGCACCACCCACAGCACATTCGCCAGCCCGGAGCCGACGCCCGCGCCCGGCTTGGGCACCAGGGTGCGGCCGAAGGGCCACAACGAGTAGACAGCGAGGCGCAACGAGGCGACGCCGAACGGGATGGTGATGACCAGGACGAAGCAGACCAGCGCGGCGAAGCCGTAGCCGATCGCCAGCACGAGGCCACCACCGAAGACGAGCCACAGGACGTTCAGGACGAAGCGAATCACCCCTTCAGCATGAGCGACGCGCGCCACCGGGGCCCGGCCGCCGTCAGTCCGGCAGCCCGCCGCAGGCGACACCGTCGATCGTGCACGCCGTGGGCGTCGCGCCGACCGCCGCGCCGTTGACCCGGAACGTCACACGGACCGAGGCGCTGCCCGGCACCTGCCCGACGCTTCCGTCCGGCACGAACGTCCACACCGCGCCGTCCTGCGTGGCCCGCGCGCCCTGGACCGCGCTGACGCGCAGCGACTCCCGGGGCAGCGTGATGGCCAGCGTCCACTGCGTCACCGGAGCCGGCCCCGGATTGCTGACGGTCACGGCGGCGCCGTAGCTGAGCAGGGCCTGGTCCTCGATGGCGAAGTCGGCGCCGAGAGCGGCCGGGGTCGGCGACGCCGACGAGGGGGTCACGGCCGGCGCGCTGGTCGGCGGCTCGACGGGCGGCGGGGCCGCGTTGACCGAAGGCGGCGCGGACGTGGGCGGGCTGCTGGCCGCCGGCTTCGCCTGCCCCCGGGGTGTACCGGCCCCGGGGGTGCCCAACTGGTCCACCGACGGGGGCGGATCGAGGGTCACCGGCGCCAACTGCTCCGGCGTGCGCACCACACCGATGATGGAGATCACCGTCGCCACCACCACACCGAGCGCCGCGAGCACGGCGATCCAGGTGGCCCGTGACACATCGCCCCGGCCGGTGACCACCCGCCGTACGGCTGCGGCGGCGGCCACGATCCGGTCCAGCAGAATGATCGCCACAGTACGCCGTGGCTGCGGCGGTGTTGCCGGCACTGCCTCTCCCCTTCACTTCATTCCCGGACGCCAACCCGCGACCGCTGGGTCGCGGTGGCACCCGGCCGTCACAGGGCGCGCAACCCGACAAGTATCGACTCGAGCAGCTCCTGCGACGGCAGCTCCGACAGCGTCGGTGGTTCGTGCGTCTCGACCAGACCCGCTCCGAGCAGGTCACCGAGGAGGACCCGGACGGTGCCCAGGGGCAGATCCAGCTCGGCGCTGACCTCGGCCACCGACACTGGATGGTGACACAGCTCGACGATCCGCGCCTGTTCGGGGAAGAGTGCCGTGGGCGGTGTGGCCTGCCGCCGCGCGACGACCAGCGAGATGAGGTCGAAGCCGCCCCGCTCGGGTGCGGTGCGCCCACCGGTCATCGTGTACGGACGGGCCACCGGGCCGGCGTCGTCGTCGTACCACGCCTCGTCAGCGGAGCCGGCGCTGTGCACCAGAGTCCCCGCTTCTCGCTGCGGAGGCCGGGCCCAGGGTGATCGGCAGGTGCCGTTCGGCCTGCCCCACGAAGAGCGCGACCTCGTACGCCATGTCACCCACCTCGGTCTCGTCGCCGGCGATCCGGACGGTGAGGATCGTCCCGTTCGGAATGGTGGCGACGAACAGGAACGCCCGCGACATCTGCACGACGATCTGGCGCAGCCCGCCCGCGTCGCAGGTCCGGGTGGCGGCCAGCCCCAACGCCAGCAGACCGGCGACCACGCCGGAGATCTGTTCGGCCAGCTTCGGCTCCACCCGTCGGGAAGCGCCGAGCGGGAGCCCGTCCGGGGAGAGCACGACGGCGAACTCCGCCCCGCGTACCCGGTCGACCAGACGGTCCAGCGCGCCGGTCAGGCTGTCCGCGGTGACCACTGCATGCGTCATCGATGTCTCCTCGTTGCTCTCGTGACCGGCAGCTCGACGGTGTCGGGGCCGGTACTGCCGGGTTCGGGCCCGGTCGGCCCGGATTCGGGCCCGGCGGCCCGGGACTGGCGGACCCGCATCGGCAACTCGCCGGCACCGCCGGCACCGCCCGCCCGGCCCGCGTCGGGCGCGTGGGGCCCGCTGTGACCCGGCCGACGCGCGGGCCCGGGGACCGCCACGGCAGGTGCGCCGGTCACCGTGACCAGCTCCGCCGGCAGGTGCACGATCGCTGCCGTCCCGCCGCGCCGGCTGGGCCGTAACGTGACCCGGGCACCGCAGCGGGCGGCCAGCAGGGCGACGGTGTGCAACCCCGTGGCGTCGGCGGGCGGGTGGGTCGGCGGGTTCGTGAGCAGGTGGTTGGCCTCGCTCAGCGCTGTCGCGTCGAGGCCGGGACCGTCGTCGACCACCACGACCGCGCAGCCGTGCGGCCGGTGCTCACCAGCGATCCGGACGGTGGTGTCCGGGGCCGAGTAGGCCAGGGCGTTCTCGATCAGCTCGGCCAGCAGGTGTACGACGTCCGTGACGGCCGGCCCGGCGAGCGACCACGGCCAGTGCGGCGCGACCAGGACGCGGTGGTACTCCGGCACCTCGGCGACCGCGCCGCGCGTGACGTCGAGCAGGGGGACCGGGCGCCGCCAGCGGCGGGCCGGGGTCGCGCCGGCGAGGGTGATCACCTTCTCCACGTTGCGGCGGATCCGGGTGGTGAGGTGGTCGAGCTGGAACAGCTCGTCGGCCTCCTCGGCGCTGTGCTCCCGCCGCTGCATCGCGTCCAGCAGGTCGAGCTGATCGCGGAGCAGGACCTGGTTGCGCCGGGTGACCCGTAGGAACAGCTCCCCGGCGCGACGGTCCTCGACCGGCCGGCTGCCGGCCTGCCCGCTGCCGGCCTGACCGCTGCCGGTCTGGCCGGCGGGCGGCTGGTCGTCGGCGGGTGGGACCGGGACCGGCTCGGGCCGGCTCGGGTCGGTGCCCGAGCGGGCCCGCTCGTCGGTCAGGCGGCGCACGGTGGCGGCCCAGCCGAGCAGCACCGCCAGCACGGCGATCAGCCCGAGCCCCACCACCGCGCCGGTCCGCCCGACGATCACCGCGGCGCCCGGCGTGGCCCGTTCGACGCTCCCGCGGGCGGTGGTCGTCACCAGCTCGTGCAGAGCGCCGAGGGCCGCGTCCGCCGCCGCCCGCCAGTCCGCCGCGCTGATCCCGCGCAGCGCGTCGACCCGGTCCGTCCGCAGCAGCGCGTCCTCCACGGCGAGCAGACCCGCGAACTCCGGGCTCGCCGCGAGACGCTGGTGCGCGCCCCGGCCGCCGGCCGGCAGGTCGGCCGCCGCCTCGGTGCGGGCGTACCGCTGGGTGGTCACCAGCTCGACAAGCCGGCGCCGCTCCTCGGCGTTGATCCGACCGCTCAGGACGGCCGCGCTGACCAGGGTGTCCTCCCGGGCGAGCAGCTCGCGGGCGCGGGCCAGCGCGATCACCGCGCGGGTCTCGACCGCCAGCCTGCTCTCGTACGCGCCCCACTCCGGTCCGTACACGTCGAAGGCGGCGTCGACGAGTTGGTCGTACCCGTCGATCGCCCCGGTGCGGTCGAGGTACCCGGCGTCCACCTGGGACCGGACGGCGCCCAGCCCGTTCAACCGCCGGACGAGCGCCTCGGCCCGGTCGCGTACCGCCCCGGCGCTGAGCAGGCGCAGATCGCGGCCGGTCGGAAACGCCCGGACGTCCGCCGCCGCCCGATCGGTCACCTCGCGGGCGCCGGCCAGCGCGGTCCGCGCCGGCGCCGACCCGGCCAGCGACTCGGCGGTCACCCGGCGCTCGGCCTGCAGGCCGAGGATCAGCCGGTCGATGGGCTGGCCCAGGGTGTCGGCCAGGGTCCGCACCCGCAGCAGGTCGACCGCGTCCTGACCGGTCAGGTAGGCCGCGTACGACCAGAGCGTGAGCAGCACCGCCGCCGCGGCGACGAGCCGGACCCGCAGTCGCCGTTCGGGGGTGCGCGTCACGTCGCGCTCCGTCCGGTCCGCGGTGACCCGTGGCGCGTCCGGCTCATCGCGCCGACCGCTGCGGCCAGGGCTGCCCGGCGGCGTCGCTGGCCCGGTCGGCGACGACGGTCCGCAGCAGCGCCAGCAGCTCCGCACGGTTGGCGCAGTTCAGCCGGTTGCGCATGCGGGCCACGTGGTGCTCCACGGTCTTCGCCGAGATGAAGAGCCGATCACCGATCTCCCGGTAGGTCAGTCCGGCCAGCACCAACTCGGCCACCTCGTACTCCCGGTCGCTGAGCCCTTGCTGGGTGGGGGCGGCGATGGCGCCCGCCGCCGGGGTGGCGCTCTCGCCGGCCGCCGGTCGCGGCCCACCGGTGGCGGCGGCCGGCCGGCCCTGGAGCACCCGGGCGCATTCCAGCAGGGTGGTCATCGCCCGCCGGTCGGAGGTGCGGATCGCCGCCTGCCCGGCGAGGCGCGCGCCGTCCCAGCACAGTCCGGTGTCGTGCAGGCCACGGGCGGCGGCCTCCACCCGCACCGGGTCGACCACGCCCCGCAGCACCTCGACCCAGCTCTCGGCGGCCGCGGCGACCACTGCGGCGTAGCGGCTGTGGTCCGCGGCGGCCAGCAGGGCGGTGACGTGGTCGTCGGCGGCCGCCGGCTCGCCGCTCAGGATGGCCGCGTGCAACCCGCTCCAGTGCAGCGGGACGCTCCACAGTGTCGGGGCGCCGAGCCGGTCGAGCAGCGCCCGGCCCTCCCGCAGGTACGGCGCCAACCGGGCCACGTCGCCCAGCCGTGCGCCCGCGATGGCCAGTTCGCCCAGCGGCAGCAGCGTGAACAGGTCGACGGGATGGCGGACCACCGCCTCCAGGGCCTGGCCCCACCCCCGCTTGAGCGCACCGAGGTCGCTGGTGCGCCGGCCGATGCCCATCCGCAGCGCGGCGGCGAAGAGCAGGTCCCGGGACTCCAACGGCCGCTCGTCGGCGGTCACCGTGGCGAGGCGTTCGGCCGCCGCGAGCGTCTGGCCCCGGACCATGAGGATCCAGGCCTGCAACAGCCGGTGCCGGCGGGCCATCAGCGGACCGCCGACTCCGGCCGCCTGCGCCCGGTGCAGCACCTGCTCGGCGATGTCCAGCTCGCCGGAGTGCACGGCGGTCAGGGCGGCCAGCGCGGCGGGACTGTCCGGCAGGAGCGCCGCCCGGCCGTCCGGCTCCAGCAGCGCGGCGGCCTGGACGAGAGCGGAGAGCGCCGCGCTCGGCGTGCCGGTGACGCTCTCGCGTACGCCCTGGGCCATCAGCCGGGCGGCGCTGGCGTGCAGGGTGGGCGGTTCGACGGCCGACCCGTCCACCGGCGGCCCGGCGGCGGTCAGATCGCCGGTGGCGAGCCCGCCGACGGTGGCGTACGCCAGCGACGAGGCGGTGCCCGACCACCGGTACAGCTCGACGCTGCGGCCGGTGTGGCCGCGGTGCGCCAGAGCGGTCGCGGCCACCACGGCCGCCTCGGCGCGGTCCGTCGGATCGGTCGCGGCCAGCAGCCGGTCCGCCAGGCGCAGCGCGTCGTCGAGGTTGCCGGCGAGCGCGGCGGCGAGAGCCTGCCGGGCGCTCGTCGGGTGCCCGGCCGCGGTGGCGGCGGCGAACAGGTCGGCGGCGAAGGCCGGCTCGTCGGCCAGCGCCTCCTGCGCCGCCGCGGCCAGCGTCGGGGCCGGGCAGTCGCCGAGCACGCCCACCGCGAGCAGCGAGCGCACCAGCGGCAGCACCGGGCCGCCCCGGGCGAGCTGCAACTCGGTGAGGCGACGCCAGACCGCGCTGCGCTCGGTGGCCGGGCTGAGCGTGGTGACGGCCCGCCGGACGATCGGCGTGAGCCGGCCGTCGGCGCCGATCAGCCCGGCCGCCCGGGTCGTGGCGATCAGCTCGTCGACCGCCTCCGGCTCCTGGTCGAGCAGCGGGCCGAGCATGGTCACCGGCAGCGGTACGCCGGCCGCGACCGCGAGCAGCAGCCGTCGTACGGCGGTGGGCTGGATCTCCAGCTCCGGTGCGAATTCGAGGACGACGGACCGGGGTGGTTCGGCCGGGGCGCTGGTCAGGCCCGGGACTGTGCGCAGGCCACGGGTCAGCCGCTCGACGTCGCGGGGGACGCCACCGGTCTGCGTGTGCACGAAGTCGACCAGGTCGCCACGGTGGGCCAGCTCGGGCGCGGCGGCGGCGAGGTGGGCCGCGGTCTGCTCCCGAGCGTACGGGCCGAGCAGCACGGCCTGCCCTTCGCGGCGCAGCGCGTCGGTCAGCTCGGAGAGGGCCGCCGACCGGGGCCAGGGCCGGTGGGCGACGACCAGTCGGTGTCGACGGGTGGCGACCAGGCCCAGCAGCACGCCGATCCGCTCGTCGTCGAGCAGGTGCGCGTCGTCGACCAGCAGCAGCTCGGCCGGGTCGACGGGATCGCCCGGCTGCGGGACGCCCGTCCGCACGGTGACCCCGGCCCGTTGCTGGCTGCGCGTCAGCTCGGCGAGCAGCGCGGTCTTGCCGTGACCGGCGGGGCCGGCCAGCCCGACCAGGAGCGGGCCGGTCGGATCGTCGGCGACCCGGTTTAGCAGGGCCCGGGGTGCTCTGCCGAGCACCAGTCGGGACTCGACGACGTCATTCATGATCATTGTGGTCATCCTTCGCGTCCCCGGCTGAGCGTCAGTGCCAGGCGGGACGCCTTCGGCAGGTCGAGGGGGAGGATCCGGACCGGAGGGCGGGGTGGCGGCTCGCCCGGATCGGTGGCGTGGTCCCGGGGTCTCCGCAGGGCCGGGATGGTGGCCCGGCCGGAGCCGGCGACCGGTGCCGGATCGCGGACCGGAGTGGGGTGCCGGGGGCGGGGTGACACCACCTGGCAGGCCGCGCTCGCCGCCCCGGTGGCGGCGGTGAGCTGCGCGTCCGGCTCCACCTCGACCGGGACCGGAAGCGCCGCGGTGATCAGCTCGGTGACCAGCGGGATGCGGGCCGAGCCGCCGGCCAGCAGGACGCCGTCGAGCTGCGTCGGCGTCAGGCCGGCGCCGTGCACGGTGCGCAGCAGGAGGTCCACTGTGGCCTGCACGGTCGGGCGGATCATGGCCTCGAACTGCGCGCGGGTCACCGGTATCCGCGCCGGGCCGGTCGGCAGGCTCAGCACCACGTCGGCGGCCAGCTCGACGGTCAGCGCCCGCTTGACCCGGTCGCACTCGGCCGGCAGCCCGCGCAGGGCGGCGTGGTGCTCCCGACGGCCGGTGGCGGCCAGCTCCCGCGACAGCACGGTGCGTACGTGGCTGGCCAGTAGTTCGTCGAAGTCGGCCCCGCCGATCGGGTCGAGACCCTGCGGGGTGCCGAAGCTCTCGTAGGTGCCGCGCGGGGTGCGCCGCACCAGGGCCGCCTCGAAACTGGCGCCGCCCAACGCGTAGACGGCGGCCGTGGTGCCCGCGAACCCGCGGGCCGCGTGGCTCTCGGCGACCGTGACCGTACGCGGCAGCAGCGTGACGGTGCGCAGCCCGAGGTCGACGAGCGCCCGGTGCAGCAGCTCCCGCCGGTACGGCCGCCAGGCCGCCGGGTGGCTGAGCACGACCGCCTCGGCCGGGCCGCCCTCCGCGGCGTGCACCTGCTCCACCACCCACGCGGCCAGTTCCGCGGTGAGCGTCTGCGGTGCGCACGGCTCGCCGCCCAGCAGCAGGGGCACGTCGTCGCCGATGCGGCGGACGAAGTCCCTGGTGGTGCGGCTGCCGTCGTCGGTGACGGGCCCGCCGATGTGCAGGGCGCCGTCCTCGGCCAGGTGCAGCACCGACGGCACCAGGGGCGAGCCGGCGTTGAGCGGAACAGCCTCCGGGCGCGTCCAGGTCCGGCCGTCGCGCCGTGCGACGGCAGCGGCGGTGTTGGTGCTTCCGATGTCGATCCCCAGGACGTACGGCATCCGTCTCTTCTCTTTCCGCGAGTTGGCCGGCTGATGGCGATGGCGTCGGCGCTGCCCGGCGACCCACCCCCGGCGAAACCCGCGGGCTCCTACGTTCGTACCAGAGATCGCTCCCCGGTCGGGACCCTAATCTGCCCGGGACGGTTTCCCCCAGTCCCCCTAACGGTGGAGCCGATCAAGGCCCTAACGCGGCCGGATCGGATGCGGGCCGAGCCCCGATGTCCGGGATCGGCCCCCGCAATAACGTCACTGTCGACGAACGACGGTCGCCGACGCCAATCCGAGGAGAACCGGCACATGGACTCGCAACAGACCCTCCACGACTTCGTGCTCGACCTGCTGACCAACCCCGACGCGCGGTCGGCCTTCGACCTCGACCCGGAGGGCGCGCTGCACTCCGCAGGGCTCAGTGACATCACCGCCGCCGACGTGCAGGACGTGGTGCCGCTCGTGGTCGACTACGCGCCGGGACAGGGCCTCGCGCCGATGGTTCCGGCCGTCGGGCAGCTCGGGTTCGACCCGCTGGTGACCGACACCACCGACGTGGTCGGCCAGCTGCAGAGCGTGGCGCAGCAGATCAGCATCACCAGCTCGCCCGCCGGGGTGGACGTCAAGGCCGGAGTGCTCGGCGCCATCGCCGTGGACCCGACGACCGTCGCCGCCGGGGTGACCGTGCTTCCGGGTCTCGGCCTGGGCGTCGGCCCGAGCGGCCTCGACACCGACCTGACCGGCGTGGCCGACGTGGCGCACACCCTCGACGCGGACGTGGTGCAGCCGGTCGACGGCATCGCCGACCCGGTGCTGGGCGGCGTGACCGGCACCGTCGGGGACCCGACCGGTGTACTCGGCGTCACCGACCCGGTGCTCGGCGGCGACGTGACCGGCGGTGTCCTCTCCGGCGTGCACGGTCAGGTCGACGGCATCGTCGGCTCCCTCGGTGTCCACGACACCCTGGGTGGCCTGGGCCTCGGGCACGGCGCCGTCGGCGGTGTGGTGCCGCCGGTAGACGTCCCGTCCGTGGTGGGCGGCGTCACGCACCACGTGGACAGTCTCCTCCCCGGTGTCACCGGCACGGTCGGTGACGTGACCGGAGGGGTCACCGACGGTGTGACCGGCGACCTGCACGACGGGGGGCCCGCCTCGTCGGACCACGGGCTGCTGGGCATCACCGGCGGTCTGCTCTGACGGGGATTCCCGTCGGAAGCGGGAGGCCGGGTCGCCTCGGGCGGCCCGGCTCTCTCCGGTTTCCTTTCCGGTCCCTCTTGATAATTGAGCCGAAATCCGCACACTTGGTGCGGTGATGGCGGGGATCTGGTTGGACGTACTGGACGAGATCGCCCGGACGTGCAACACACACGGTCGCGGCGACCTGCTCCAGACGGTCCGACAGAAGCGTGCCCAACTGCTGGACCCGAAGCTGCGCGTCCTGGTCGTCGGCGAGCCGAACCAGGGCAAGAGTCAGCTCATCAACGCGATCATCAACGCGCCGGCCTGCCCGGTCGGTGACGGACGTACCACCGTCCTGCCGACCGTGGTGCAGCACGCCGAGGCCGCCTCCGCGGCCGTGGTCCAGGCGCCGCCGTTGTCGGGACGGCCCGCCGGCGCCGCGGGTGCCCCGGCCGCGACGCTCGTCGAGCGGACCCCCTTGGCGCTCGACCAGATCGCGGCCGGGGTGTCCGGCACGCTCGGGCGGCAGCCGGGCGGCGGTCCGGCGTACGTCGAGATCGGGTTGCCCCGCGCGTTGCTCGCCGCCGGACTGGTGCTGGTGGACACTCCCGGCACCGACCAGGTCGCGGCGCTCGGTGGGGCCGCGGAGGTCGCCGCCTCCACCCGCGCCGACGCCGTGCTGCTGGTCTCGGACTCGACCCGGGAACTCTCGGTCGCCGAGCTGGACATGCTGCTGCACGTCACGCGCTCGCAGCCGAACGTGGTGGTGGTGCAGAGCAAGACCGATCTCGTGGCGGACTGGCGTGCGGTGGCCGAGCGCAACCGGCAGCACCTCGCCGACGCCGGTGTCGCGGCGCCGCTGATTCCGGTGTCGGCGACCCTGCGGCTGCGCGCGGCGACGACCGACGATCGCGGTCTCAACGCCGAGTCCGGCTTTCCGGCGCTGATCGCCCGCCTGCAACGGGACCTGACCGGCAAGGCCGATCACCTGGCGCGGGCGTCGGTGCAGGCGGTGGCCCGTACGGTGGTGGAGCAACTGGCCGCGCCGCTGCGCGCCGAGCTGGCGACGCAGGAGGCCGAGGAGCAGTCCGGGCCGATCTCCCGGCTGCACGCCGCCCAGCGGGAGGTCGACGAGCTGCGCCGCTGCTCCACCCGGTGGCAGAACACGCTCGCCGACGAGATGACCGACCTGCTCTCCGACATCGAGTACGACCTGCGCGACCGCACCCGCCAGATCCTGCGGGCCGTGGACGAGGCGTTCGACGCGGCGGACCCCCTCGTCGCCTGGGACACCTTCGCCGAGTGGCTGGAGCGCAGTCTCGTCGAGGCCGCGGAAGCCAACCACGAGTGGCTGATCCAGCGCTGCGACTGGATCGCGCGTCGGGTGGCGGCCAACTTCAACCGGTACGGCTACGACGTGCTGCCGCCCTGGTCGATGACGATGCCGGCGGATCTCGGCGACCGGCTGCCGGACCTGGAGCGACCGAGGATCGACAAGTTCACCACCGGCCAGAAGTTGTTCACCGGCATGAAGGGCTCGTACGGCGGCATGCTGATGTTCGGCCTCGCGACGACCCTGGCCGGAATGCCGATGATCAACCCGGTCTCGGTCGGCATCGGCGCGCTCTTCGGCGGCAAGAGCATCCGCGACGAGGGCAAGCAGTTGCTGCGCCGCCGCCAGGCGACCGTCAAAACGGCCATCCAGCGGCATGTCGACGAGTTCTTCGTCCGGATGGTTCGGGACTGCCGCGACGCCACCCGCCAGGTGCAGCGGATGCTGCGCGATCACTTCACGGGGCTGACCGAGGAGTTGCAGGAGGCCATCGTGCAGTCGTTCCGCAGCGCGAAGCAGGAGGCCGACACCGATGTCGCAGTGCGCGAGCAGCGGCAACGGGAGATCCGGCTGAAGATGACCCGCCTGGCCGCGCTCTACGAGCAGTCCCAGCAGTTGACCGGCGCCCGGTCCACCCCGGTGCTGCTGGAGCCCCGGGCATGACGGTCGGGGTGCGGTTGGACGAGGCGGCGTGGGGGCTGCTGCACCAGGCCATGGACGTCTACCAGCACGACGCGCGGGCCGTCGGGCGGTTGCGGCACCAGGTGGCGCGGTTGGAGCAGCCGCTGCGGATCGCGGTGGCCGGCCCCTGGCGGGCCGGCAAGTCGACGGTGCTCAACGCGTTGATGGGGGAGGAGGTCGCGCCGGTCGAGGGCGCGGACGGCGTCTTCACCTGGTACGAGGACGGCGCTTCGCCACGCGCCACCGCCTACCCGGTGGGCCAGCCTCCCCAGGAGCTGACGGTGGTCAAGTCGGCGACCGGGATGCGGGTGGATCTCGGCTGGCGGGTCGGGGAGGTGCGCGACATCGTGGTGCGGTGGCCGACGCGGGCGTTGCGGCAGGTGACGCTGATCGACACCCCGGCGCTCGCGGCGGTCGACGAGCAGGGCCACGCGCCGGTGCTGGATCGCGTCCTGCGGGACTCGGACGCGGTGCTGTTCCTGACCCGCGACGGCCGCGACAGTGATCTGCGGGTGTTGGAGTCCGCTCGGGACAGTGTCGTCGGGCAGGCCGCCCCGGTGAACGTGATCATGGTGTTGTCCCGGGCGGACGAGGTGGGCGGCGGCCGGATCGACGGGCTGCTCACCGCCCGTCAGCTGGCCCGACGGCACCACCGGGATCCCCGGGTGGGCGCGCTGGCGGTGAACGTGGTGGCGTGCAGCGGGGCGATCGGCCTCGCGGGCCGGATGCTGAGCGAGTCCGACTTCGCCGCGCTCGCGGCGCTGGCCGGGGCGTCCCGCGCCGAGCTGGAGGCCCACCTGCTCTCCGCCGACCGTTTCGTCCGGGGCGAGCTTCCGGTGCACCTGGACTCCGAGGTGCGCGGCGGTCTGCTGGATCGGTTCGGGCTCTTCGGGATCCGGCTCGCGACGACCCTGGTGCGCGGTGGGTTCGACACCCGGGTGGCGTTGTCGGCCGAGCTGATCCGGCGCAGTGGGCTCACCGAGCTGCGGGAGTCGATGACCCGCTGTTTCGTCGATCGTCGCGACACGCTCAAGGCGCGCTCGGCACTGGCCGCGGTGGAGGCCCTGGTCCGGGCCGAGCCGGTGCGCGGGGCCGACGAGTTGGTCGGCGCCATCGAGCAGATCCTGGCGGGTGCGCACGAGTTCCGGGAGCTGCGCCTGCTGGTGGCGCTGCGCAACGCCCGTCTCGGTTTCGACGCCGAGTTGGCGGCCGAGGCGCAGCGGCTGGTGGGCGGCGAGGGGGTTGGTCTGGCCGCGCGGCTCGGTGTGGAGCACGAGGCGACAGTGCAGCGGCTCTGGGAGGTCGCCGCCGACGCCCAGTGGCGGTGGCGGGACCGGGCGGAGGATCCTTCGCTCCCGCTGGCCCAGCGCCGGGGCGCCGAGGTCGTGGTCCGCAGTTGCGAGGGGATGCTGGCCGAGCTGGCCGCGGGCGGTCGCTGAGCGCCGCCGGCCCTGGGCGCCCACCCCGGACGCCCCGGTCGGCGTGTTTCCTTCCGGTCAACCCATTGACAGGGCCGTGGTCGCGCGGAAGCATCTGCCCAACATCCACGGTTCTGCCCTCGCTTGTCACGCACGTCCGATGACAACGATGTCAGGTCCGACCCGTCCGTCCACGATCGACAGCAGCAGCCACCGTCCCCTTCCGCCCAGACGTACGACGTACTCGACCGGATCGAGTCGAAAGGCCCCGCCCCCATGCCGTATCTCCCTCGTGCGCGCACCGTGTCCCTCCGGATGGCAGCCGCGACCACCGCCGCCCTGCTGCCGCTGGGGCTGGTCGTCGCCGCGCCCCTGGCCAACGCCGCGCCCAGTGCCGCCCCACCGGGCTCCTTCAGCTCCTCGTTCGAGTCGGCCGACCCGCAACCCGCCACCAGCACCGTCGAGGTCGACAGCTCGGGCCGGCCCGTGCAGGGCAACCTGAGCGGATCGAGCAGCGCGAACCTGCCCGGCAGCCTGCTCGGCCAGGTCGATGCCGTGACCGCGAGCGCCCAGAACCCGCCGAACGAGATCGCGGCGAACCTCGCCGACGGCAACCCGTCGACCAAGTGGCTGGCGTTCGAACCGACCGGCTGGGTGACGTACCGGCTGGCGAAGCCGGCGGTCGTGGCGCGGTACGCGCTGACCTCTGCGGATGACGAACCGACCCGCGACCCCCGCGACTTCACCCTGCAGGGGTCCACCGACGGCAACACCTGGACGGACCTGGACCGGCAGACGCAGCAGCGCTTCGCCAAGCGGTTCGCCACCAACACGTACCGCGTCACCAACACGACCGCGTACGGCTGGTACCGGCTGTCCATCTCCGCGAACTCCGGTAACTCCCTGACCCAGCTCGCCGGCTGGGACATCAGCGACGGCTCGGACGTCCGCCCGCCCGCCACGCCCATGGTCACCGGCGTCGGCCCCGGGCCGGTCGGCGGCTACACGACGAAGCCGAGCGCCGGCTTCACCGGGCTGGCCGCGCTGCGCTACTCCGGCGGCGCGGAGGCCGACGGCCGCTCGTACGCGACGAACAGGCTGTTCGACGTCGACATCCCGGTCGGGCCGGACACCCGCCTGTCCTACCGGATCTTCCCCGAGTTCACCGGCCAGGACGCCCGGTACCCGTCCACCTACGCGGCCGTCGACCTGCACTTCACCGACGGCAGCTACCTGAGTGGGCGCACTCCCGTCGACCAGCACGGTTACGCGCTGACGCCGGCCGGCCAGGGCGCGTCCAAGGTGCTCTACGCCGACCAGTGGAACGCGGTGCGCGCCGACATCGGCGCCGTCGCCCGGGGCAAGACGATCGACCGCATCCTGCTCGCCTACGACAACCCGCAGGCGACCGGGGAGACCCGGTTCCAGGGCTGGCTCGACGACGTCGAGGTGACCGGTTCGCCGGCGGCGATCGACGGCTCCCGGCTGACCAACTACGTCGACACCCGGCGCGGGACCAACTCGACGGGCGGGTTCTCGCGCGGCAACAACCTGCCGATCACCGCGGTGCCGAACGGTTTCAACTTCTTCACCCCGGTGACCGACGCGACCTCCGACTCCTGGGAGTACGAGTACCACCGGGCCAACAACGCGGCCAACCTGCCCACGTTGCAGGGCCTCGCGATCTCCCACGAGCCCAGCCCGTGGATGGGTGACCGCAACCAGATGTCGGTGATGCCGGTGGCCGGCGACGGCCCCCTCACCGGGTCACCCGCCAGCCGTGCGCTCGCCTTCCGGCACGACGACGAGACGGCACAGCCGGACCTCTACCGGGTCACGACGCAGAGCGGTCTGGTGGCGGAGATGTCACCCACCGACCACGCCGGGATCATGCGGTTCACCTTCGGCCCCGGCCCGGCGACCGGAAGTCTCGTCTTCGCCAAGGGCACGTTCACCATCGGCGCCGACGGCACCTTCACCGGCTGGGTCGACAACGGAAGCGGCCTGTCCGCCGGGCGCAGCCGCATGTTCGTCTCCGGCGCCTTCGACCGCGCGCCGACGACGTCCACCGCGACGTCCGCCACCTTCGACGTCTCCGCCGAGCGGCAGGTGACGATGCGGATCGCCACCTCGTTCCTCTCCGTCGACCAGGCCCGCCGCAACCTCGACCTGGAGGTGACCGGCCGGAGCTTCGATGCGATCCGCGACGCCGCCACCGCCGCGTGGAAGGACCGCCTCGGCCGGGTCGAGCTGCGGGGCGCGACCGAGACCCAGCTGGTCACCATGTACTCGAACCTGTACCGGCTGAACCTGTACCCGAACTCCCAGTCGGAGAACACCGGCACCGCCGCCGCACCCCACTGGCAGTACGCCAGCCCGGTGTCCGCGCCGACCGGCACGTCGACCGCCACCCGGACCGGCGCGAAGATCGTCGACGGCCAGATCTACGTCAACAACGGCTTCTGGGACACCTACCGCACCGTATGGCCCGCCTACTCGCTGCTCTACCCGGACGTCGCCGCCAGGATCTCCGACGGTTTCGTCCAGCACTACCGTGACGGCGGCTGGATCGCCCGCTGGTCGTCGCCCGGTTACGCCGACCTGATGACCGGCACCAGCGCGAACGTGGCTCTCGCTCAGGCGTACCTCACCGGGGTCAAGCTGCCCGACCCGCTCGCGGCGTACGACGCGGCCGTCAAGGACGCGACCGTCGCGTCCGGGCGCGGCGCGGTCGGCCGCAAGGGCATCGAGACCTCGCTGTTCCTCGGCTACACGCCGACCTCCACGGGGGAGTCGGTGTCGTGGGCGCTGGAGGGCTACATCAACGACTACGGCATCGGCAACATGGCCGCCGCCCTGGCGAAGGACCCGGCCACGCCGAAGTCGCGGCGGGACCAGCTCAAGGAGGAGTCGCGGTACTTCCTGGAGCGTGCCCGCAACTACGTCCACCTCTTCGATGAGAAGACGAAGCTCTTCCAGGGCCGCGACGCCTCCGGCACGTTCCTCGCCGGTGACCCGCTGGACTGGGGTGGCGTCTACACCGAGACCAACGGGTGGAACTTCGCGTTCACCGCACAGCAGGACCCGCAGGGCCTGATCAACCTGTACGGCGGGCAGAAGGCCCTGCGCGACAAGCTCGACACCTTCTTCGCCACCCCGGAGAACGCCGACCGCCCCGGCGGCTACGGCGGAATCATCCACGAGATGCTCGAGGCTCGCGCGGTGCGCCTGGGTCAGCTCGGCATGAGCAACCAGCCGTCGCACCACATTCCGTACCTGTACGACATCGCCGGCGCGCCGGCGAAGACGCAGGCGATCGTGCGCGAGATCATGCAGCGCCTCTACGTCGGAAGCGAGATCGGCCAGGGCTACCTGGGCGACGAGGACAACGGGGAGATGTCGGCCTGGTACGTCCTCAGCTCGCTGGGCATCTACCCGTTGCAGGCGGGCTCGACCCACTGGGCCATCGGCTCGCCGCAGTTCACCAGGATGACCGTCCACCGCCCGACCGGCGACATCGTGGTCAACGCCGCGAACAACAGCACCCGCAACGTGTACGTGCAGAGCGTCAAGGTCAACGGCAAGAAGCAGCGCGAGGTGTCCGTCGACGTGTCCGCGCTCGCCAAGGGCGGCACGATCGACTTCCAGATGGGACCGAACCCGTCGTCCTGGGGCACCGGCCGCAACGACGGGCCGCCGTCGCTGACGAAGGGTGACGCGGCACCCGAGCCGTTGCAGGACGTCACCGGGCCCGGCCTGGGCACCGCCACCGCCAGTGGCGGCCAGGACGCGTCGAAGCTGTTCGACGACTCGTCGACCACGCAGCTGACCGCGTCGTCGGGCACGCCGCAGATCAGCTGGGCCTCCCGTGGCGGCCGCCAGAAGCCGACGTACTACACCCTCACCTCCGGCGCGGGCGCCGGTGACGCGGCGGACTGGCGGCTGCAGGGCTCCACCGACGGTCTCACCTGGAGCACCCTGGACTCCCGCGCGGGCGAGGTGTTCCGCTGGCGCAACCAGACCCGGCCGTTCCGGATCGACAAGCCGGGGCGGTACTCCCAGTTCCGCCTCGTCGTGACGAAGACCGTCGGCGCCGCGCAGCCGACCCTCGCCGAGATCGAGCTGCTCGCCGGCGGCGACCTCGACCTGGGCGGCGGCGACATCACGGTGACCGCCACGGACGGCGCGCACGCGCTCTCCGGCGCACCCGCGACGGTGGCGCTGGCCACGGTCACCGGCGGCGCCGCCGACGACTACCGGGCGACGATCGACTGGGGTGACGGCTCACCGGCCACCGAGGGCACCCTGACGCTGAACTCGCGGGCGGTCTACCGCGTCAGCGGCGAACACACCTACGCCACGCCCGGCTACCACCAGGCGAACGTGACGGTGACCGACGGCACCAGCCAGGGCTCGGTGACGGTCGGCGTCGACGCCGCGTACGCGCCACAGAGCGGTCTCGCCGCGGCGTTCGACACCGTGTGCGTCGGCGACGAGGGCACCCTCGCGGCGGACTGCGACGCGAAGTCGTGGGCGTACTCGCGGGCCGCCCTGGCCGCGGCCGGCGTGACCCAGGGTCAGCGGCAGCAGGTGCCGGGCACGGCGCTGGGCTTCACCCTGCCGCAGATCCCGGCCGGGCAACCGGACAACGCCACCGGCAACGGCGCGACGATCGCTCTGCACCTGCCGTCCGACGCCCGGAACATCTCGTTCATCGGCGCCGGCACGCAGGGCAACCAGAGCACCGCCGCCACGGTGACGTTCAGCGACGGCAGCACCGCCAGCATCCCGATCCAGTTCAGTGACTGGACGCTGGGCGGCAACGCCAACGGCACCCCGTCGTACGGCAACATCGTGGTCGCGAAATCCGCGTACCGGCTGAGCGGCACGAGCCGCGACGGCGCGCAGCCGTTCCTGTTCGCCACCACGCCGTACCAGATCCCGGCGGGTAAGACGCTGGTCTCGGTGACCCTGCCGACGCAGACCGGCGATCCCCGCTCGGCGGGCCGGATCCACGTGTTCGCCGTCGCCGACGACGGCACGCCGGCCGCCGCGCTGGCGACCACCGCCCCCGCCGACCAGAGCGTCGACGCCGGGCAGGTCCTCGCGGCGAACCTCGGGTCGGTGACCGGCGGTGTCCCCGGCGCGACCGGCTACCGCGCCCGCGTCCAGTGGGGCGACGGCACGGTTCCGGACGACGTCACGGTCGGCGCGGCCGGCGCGCTGAGCGGCCAGCACACCTACGCGCGGGAGGGCACCTACACGGTGCACGTCACGGCGTGGGACACGCTGTCGAGCAGCACCACCACCTTCACCGTTACCGTCCGGCGTGCCGGGCCGCAGCCGACGCTCGCGGTGTCCGGGGCTCAGCCGGTCGTCGCCGGTGACGCGGTCACGGTCGACGGCAGCGGGTTCGCCGCCGGCGAGCGGGTGACGGTGGTTCTGGCCGCCGGCACGACGCGGAGCGTGACGGTCTCGGCGTCCGCGACGGGCACGGTCCGCGCCTCCGTCGCGACGTCGGGGGACACGACCCCGGGCCGGTACGCCGTCAGCGCCACCGGCGCGTCCTCGGGTACGCCGGCGACGGCCACCGTCCAGGTGACCGCGCGTCCGGCGGGCCCGGCCTACCAGCCGCGGGTGTCGCTGCCCACGACGTCCGGACCGCGCGGTATGTCGATCACGGTCGACGGTTCCGGGTTCGCGCCGAACGAGGCGATCACGGTCAGCGTCGGCGACGGTCGTGCGGTCGGCACGGTACGCGCGAACGGCGACGGCGTGGTCTCCGGCGCGACCGTCACCGTTCCGGATTCGGCGCAGCCGGGCGTGACCAGTGTGACGCTGTCCGGCGCCACGTCGGCGACGGCGGTGTCCCGACCGTTCACGGTCACCGGCGCGAAGTAAGCCGGGAACAACACAGTCGGGCGGGCCGTGCTTCACGGCCCGCCCGACACCCGTTCTGGGCCCGCCCGATCTCGATCCCCAGACCCGCGCGTGCGTCACGCGTCGTGGTCGTGGGTCGCGCTTCGTGCGTCGCGGGTCATGTGGCCGCCGGTCTTGCGTGGCCTTGTCGCCCCGCGCGGCGGGCGAGGGCGTGTCGCCCGTGAGGCACATACCTCAGAGTCATATTCATACCTCTGCGGTATGTCGCTCACCGGTCTGTACGCCTGCCGGCAGCCCGACCCCACCGCTTCCATGCCGCCCCGAATCTGGGGCAGCTCTACAGGGGCCGTGGTCGACAGTCGTCACCCGCTCGCGGGTGACGGTGGCGCGCTCAGGCGGAGCCGCCACCGTGGGCCCTGGCCGGTGAGCCGGACGACCGCCAACGGCTCGACGTCCAGTTGCCGGTACGTCGCCAGCGGTAGTCCCAGGGCGTGCACGACCGCGACCCGGATCACGAGCGGATGGGTGACGGCCGTGACCCGTCGGCCGAGGCCGCGCTGTTGGTCCAGCCAGCGGCCGACGCGCTCGCGTAGGGCGGCGACGGACTCGCCCCCGTGCGGCGCGGCGTCCGGGGTGGACAGCCACTCGTGCAGCGCGTCGGGCTGCGCGGCGCCGACCTCCTCCAGCGACCGGCCGGTCCAGTCGCCGTAGTCGCAGTCGGCCAGCGCCGTCTCCACAGCGGGCGCGAGACCGAGGGCGTACGCGGTCTGGACGGCCGCCGCCGCGGGGCTGGACAGGCAGGCGTCCGTGTCGCCCGGTGATGCCCGTCGGCCCAGCACGGTGGGGGATAGGGCGAGGGCGGCGCTGCGGCCACCCTCGTCCAGTGTGTCGTCCCCGCCGAACCGGGCCCGCCGCAGGGCGGCGGTGTGACCGTGGGCGACCAGCCGCAGGCTGGTGGCGTTCACCCGGCCAGTCGTGCGTCGGTGACCGCGCGCTGCCGGTGCATCAGGGCGGCGAAGAGCAGGCCGATCCCGGTCCACAGCACCACCTGGGTGCCGAGGGAGGCGAGCCGGAAGCTCCACAGCAGCGTGGCGGGGAAGTCGCCCGGGACCTCCTGGAACGACGGCAGCACCATGTAGGCCACGCCGGTGACCAGCAGGAAACCGCCGACCGCCGCGGCGGCGCGCAGCCACACCGGCGCCCGCTCGCCGACCGACCGGTAGCCCAGCGAACCGGACCAGACCGCCACCAGGCCGAGGACCACCAGCAGCAGGTAGGTGACCGTGCGCTGGTTGATGGTGGCCGGGTCGCCGACGGCCGGCGGGTTCGGCGGGTACTTGAGGAACGGCACGATCACCGCGCCGAGCAGCGCGCCGCCGGCCAGCAGCAGGCCGGACCACCCGTCGTCAACCGTGCGCCGCCGCCGGTTCAGCAGGACGTACGCGGTGGCCAGCAGGCCACCCATCGCGGCCCCGAACAGGGCGGTGGCCAGGAACAGCCCGCCGCGCTGGCCGTTCCTGCTGACCAGAGCGTCCTCGTCGTGCTGGTGCCCCCCGGTGGCGGGTTCGGCGTGTGCCGCCGCCTCCTCGATGGCGATGGCCGCCTCGACGTGGGGTTCGCCGACGACGTAGGCGAACGTTCCGGCGAGCAGGCCGGCCACCAGGCCGGCGAGCAGCCCGCGCAGGAGAACCGTGACGAACGTGGGTGCGGTGCCGGTGCCGCTCAGTGGCACGGGACACCGAGCAGGTGCCGGCCGTCGTGCATCAGCTCGTGCAGGTACGTCCCGCTGCGCGAGACCGCGCCCTGGTCGAAGGCGACGAGATAGGCCAGCAGGGTGAGCACGGCGACGGTGGCCAGGACCGTCCACAGGAGACGGGTCGGGGCAGCGGGGTGCACCAGCGGCTGGCTGGACGTGGAACTGGACATGCGTGCACGAACCTCCTCGGGGATGACGCGTCCCCATCGCAAGGCTGCGGACGACCGAGCGTCCTGGCTCGCGGCCCCCGGGGTCGGGGACCGCTCACAGTGGCGCGACCGCGCCGGATTCTCACCGGCTTCCCTCGCGTCGCCGCAGATAGTGGGTCGACCGTATCGGTGCCGGTTCGGTCGGTCAAGCCGACGGCGGTGTCCGAACGCGACCCCGCCGGATGCTCGCGTGTCTGCCGTCGCCGACGGATCGACGACGGCCGTCAGCGGCGACCGCGACACGCCCGGACCCGACATGTGGGGTGTGACAAACCCAGTCGCCCCTATATATGGTGTCGACCGCAGCTGGTTCGGCCACACATTCCAGGATGGTCGAGGCAAGAGGGAACCCGGTGGAATTCCGGGACTGCCCCGCAGCGGTGAGTGGGAACGACAGCCGTCATCAGCACTGGGCCGCCACCTGGCCTGGGAAGCGACGGCCAGTAGGGGACCGGGTTAACCCCGGTCGTGCCCGCGAGTCCGAAGACCTGCCAGCGCGCCGCGTACCCGCATCCGGGTGGGCGGTGGTCCGAGGCCGCGTGGGACGGCCGACGCCTTTCGGATCCGCGCCGCCGGCGTGGCGTCCGCCGGTGTCGGTCTCCTCGTGCCGAGGGCCATCAGGTCCTCAAGCTCGCGAGGAGTGAGTGGTGACAGTTACCGAGGTAGCCGCGGCCGGCGGCGAGACGGCCCTGCGGCGTACGCCGGGGCAGGTCCGCGAACGCGGCGGCGCCAGCGAGCCGGTGGACGTGCGCAGGCTCGTCGCCGAGGTCGAGCGCTGGGCCGACGACCTGCCCGACGTCGACCCGCTGCGGGTGGCGACCCGCACGATCAGCGGCCTGTACGACGGCGCGACGACAGCCGAGCTGGACCGGCTGACCATCCAGACCGCTGCCGAGATGATCGGTACGGAGCCGCAGTACTCGCGCCTCGCCGCCCGGCTGCTGGCCAGCCACATCGACCGGGAGGTACGCCGACAGGGCGTCACCTCGTTCAGCGCGGCGATCCGGACCGGCCACGCGCAGGGGCTGATCGGAGACGAGACCGCCGCGTTCGTCGCCGCGCATGGCAGCACGCTCGACGACGCCGTCGACGCCGACGGCGACCGCCGCTTCGAGTACTTCGGGCTGCGTACGGTCTACGACCGGTACCTGCTGCGCCACCCCACCAGCCGGCTGGTGCTGGAGAGCCCGCAGTACTGGCTGCTGCGGGTGGCCTGCGGCCTGTCCCGTACGCCGGACGAGGCGGTCGACTTCTACCGGCTGATGTCCAGCCTGGCCTACCTGCCCAGCTCACCCACGCTGTTCAACTCCGGCACCCGGCACACGCAGATGTCCTCGTGCTACCTCGTCGACTCGCCGCGCGACGAGTTGGACTCGATCTACCAGCGCTACGCCCAGGTCGCGAACCTGTCCAAGTTCGCCGGTGGCATCGGCATCGCGTACTCCCGGGTCCGGTCCCGGGGCGCGCTGATCCGCGGCACGAACGGGCAGTCCAACGGGATCGTGCCGTGGCTGCGTACGCTCGACGCGAGCGTCGCCGCGGTCAACCAGGGCGGCCGGCGCAAGGGCGCGGCCTGCGTCTACCTGGAGCCGTGGCATCCGGACATCGAGGAGTTCCTGCAACTGCGGGACAACACCGGCGAGGATGCCCGGCGTACCCACAACCTGAACCTCGCCAACTGGATCCCGGACGAGTTCATGCGCCGGGTCGAGGCCGACGAGGTGTGGTCGCTGTTCGACCCGGACGAGGTTCCCGAGCTGCCCGACCTGTGGGGGGAGCGCTTCGACGCCGCGTACCGGGCGGCCGAGGCGCAGGGCCGCTACGTGCGGCAGGTGCCGGCGCGGGAGCTGTACGGGAAGATGATGCGCACCCTGGCCCAGACCGGCAACGGCTGGATGACCTTCAAGGACGCGGCCAACCGGCTGTGCAACCAGACGGCCGAGCCGGGCAACGTGGTGCACCTGTCCAACCTGTGCACCGAGATCATCGAGGTGTCCAGCGACGCCGAGACCGCGGTGTGCAACCTCGGCTCGGTGAACGTCGCCGCCCACCTGACCGGGAGCGGCATCGACTGGCCGCGACTGCGCGCCACGGTCCGGACCGCGGTGACGTTCCTCGACCGGGTCATCGACATCAACTACTACCCGACATCGCAGGCGGCGGCGAGCAACCCCCGTTGGCGGCCGGTCGGGCTCGGGCTGATGGGCCTGCAGGACGTGTTCTTCGCACTGCGGCTGCCGTTCGACTCGCCGGCCGCGCGGAAGCTGTCCACCCGGATCAGCGAGGAGCTGTACCTGACCGCGCTGGAGACCTCCGCCGACCTGGCGCGTGAGTTCGGCGCCCATCCGGCGTACGCCCAGACCCGGGCCGCGCGGGGCCAGCTCCAACCCGACCTGTGGGGTGTCGAGGGTACGCAGACCGCGCGCTGGGCCGCGCTGCGCAAGCGGGTCGGGGAGTACGGGCTGCGCAACTCGCTGCTGGTGGCTGTCGCGCCGACCGCGACCATCGCCTCGATCGCCGGGTGTTACGAGTGCATCGAGCCGCAGGTCTCGAACCTGTTCAAGCGCGAGACCCTGTCCGGGGAGTTCCTCCAGGTCAACACGGCCCTGGTCCGCGAGCTGAAGGCGCGTGGCCTGTGGACCGAGCAGATCCGGTCGGCGATCCGGCGCGCGGAGGGGTCGGTGCAGGACGTCGTGGAACTCCCGGCCGACGTGCGGGAGCTGTTCCGCACCGCGTGGGAGCTGCCGCAGCGGGCGCTGATCGACCTGGCCGCCGCCCGCGCCCCGTTCATCGACCAGTCCCAGTCGCTGAACCTGTTCCTGGCCTCGCCCACCATCGGCAAGCTCTCCTCGATGTACCTGTACGCCTGGAAGACCGGGCTGAAGACCACCTACTACCTGCGCTCCCGTCCCGCCACGCGCATCCAGCAGGCCACCGTCACGCCCGCCGCCGTCGCCCTCGTCACGCCGTCGACGAGTGACGCCGAGGCGCTGGCCTGCTCGCTGGAGAACCCCGAGTCGTGCGAGGCGTGCCAGTGACCGTCTCCGACACCGCCGCCGACGCGAGGACCACGCACATGCTGCTCGACCCCGGGATGGATCTCACTCTCCGCCCGATGCGCTACCCGCACTTCTTCGACCGGTTCCGCGCCGCCATCCGCAACACCTGGACGGTCGAGGAGGTCGACCTGCACGCCGACCTCGCCGATCTGGACAGGCTGTCGCCGGCCGAGCGGCACCTGGTCAGCCGCCTCGTCGCGTTCTTCGCCACCGGCGACACGATCGTCGCCAACAACCTCGTGCTCAACCTGTACCAGCACGTCAACAGCCCGGAAGGCCGCCTCTACCTGTCGCGGCAGCTGTTCGAGGAGGCCGTGCACGTCCAGTTCTACCTCAACCTGCTCGACACGTACGTGCCCGACGAGACCGAGCGGTTCGCCGCCTTCGCCGCCATCGAGAACATCCCCTCGATCCGCCGCAAGGCCGAGTTCTGCTTCCGCTGGATCGACTCGCTGGGGGAGTTGCGCGAGCTGCGGACCCGGGACGACCGGCGCGCGTTCCTGCTCAACCTCATCTGCTTCGCCGCCTGCATCGAGGGATTGTTCTTCTACGGCGCGTTCGCGTACGTCTACTTCCTGCGCTCCCGCGGCCTGCTGCACGGCCTGGCCTCCGGCACCAACTGGGTCTTCCGCGACGAGTCGATGCACATGGCGTTCGCGTTCGACGTGGTGGACACCGTGCGTGCCGAGGAGCCCGACCTGTTCGACGACGATCTCGCCGACCAGGTTCGCCAGATGCTCACCGAGGCCGTCGAGTGCGAGGTCCAGTTCGCCGAGGACCTGGTGGGTCAGGGCGTGCCCGGTCTCACCCGGGCGGACATGCGGGAGTATCTCCAGCACGTCGCCGACCGCCGTCTCGTCCAGCTCGGGATCGCCCCGCACTACGGGTCCGCCAACCCGTTCGCCTTCATGGAGTTGCAGGACGTCCAGGAGCTGTCCAACTTCTTCGAGCGGCGGGTGTCGGCGTACCAGGTGGGGGTGACCGGGACGGTGGCCTTCGACGACGACTTCTAGGACCCCCACCCCACCCCCTCCCCACCCCGTCGACCAGGAAGTTGCTGCTCCCCTATCGGCGTGTCAGGGGCACCAAATTCATGATCAACGTCGGCGGCGGGCGAGGTGGGGATGGGGTGGGGGTGTTCTTGGGGGTGGAGTGACCCTCAGGCGGGGGAGCAGGTCGGGGTGATGGTCGGCGGACTGGTGGTGGCGCTCGTGCTGAGGTAGCCCGCGGTGGTTGACGTTCCCGGCGCGAGCTGCCCGTTGTAGGCGGCGTTCGCGACGGTCACCTGGTTGCCCGTCTGGGTGAGGGTGCCGTTCCAGACCTGTGACACCGTCTGCCCACTGGGGAGGGTGAAGGTGACCCGCCACCCGGCGAGCGACGAGGCCCCGGCGTTGGTGACCGTCAGCCGTCCTTCGAATCCGCCCTGCCACGTGTTGACCACGGTGTTGGTCACCGCGCAGGACTGCCCAGCCGGGACCGTCGGCGTCGGCGTCGGCGTGGGAGTGGGCGTCGGGGTGGGGGTCGGAGTCGGCGTCGGAGTCGGCGTCGGCGTCGCGGTGGGGGTCGGGGTGGGCGTCGTGGTGCCGCCGGCCTGGAACTGCCACCAGTTGAGGTTGAACAGGTTGCCGCTGCCGCCGGTGAAGCGCAGGTACAGGTCCTGGGTCCCGGTCGCGCCGCTGACCGGGCAGGAGACGGTCTGCCAGGTCTGCCACCCGCCGGTGCCCGGCACCGCGCAGCTGCCCACCCGGGTGCCGGTGGGGCTACCGAGGCGCAGTTCGATCGTGCCACCGGACGTGGCCGAGGCGACCCGGGCGGAGAAGGACGTCGCGCCCGTACCGAAGCCCACGCCCTTGACCTTGATGTAGTCCCCGTTCTCGATCCACCCGACGTTCATCCCGCCCTCGCTGGCCGGCTCGGTCTCGATGCCGGAGCCCCAGGCGATGGTCTCGGCCTCCTGCCGCCCGTACGGGTTCAGGGTGCCGATCTGGGGTGCGCCCGTCGTGGTCATGTTGATCGTCGGGATGGTGCCGTTGGTGTTGTAGGTGAACTTCTCCACGGCCACCGAGCGGGTGTAGCCGCCGCCGCCGGGCAACGCTCCGTTGTGGTAGAAGAAGTACGAGCCGCCGTTGAAGTCGATGACTCCCGGGTGGTTGGTGAAGCTCGCGCCCTGGCGGGGCATGACCGTCCCGCGGTAGGTCCAGGGGCCGGTCGGGCCGGTCGCGGTCGAGTAACCGATGAACTCGGAGCAGCACTCCGCCGCGAACACGTTGTAGTAGATACCGTTGCGCTTGTAGACCCACGGGCCCTCTTCGTAGAGGGTCGGCCGGCTCGCGTTCCCCGTCCGGGTGCCGAACCCGGCGGTGGTGAGCGGAATCTTGGTGGCGCTGCCGCTGTAGGAGATCATGTCCGCGTTCAGCCGGACGTACCACAGGTTCGGGTTGCCCCAGTACAGGTACGCCTGGCCGTCGTCGTCGATGAAGACGGTGGGGTCGATCTCGCCGTTGCCCACCAGAGGACGGCCGATGGCGTCCCGGAACGGCCCGGTGGGGCTGTCGGCGACCGCGACGCCGATGGCCATCGAGTTGGTCGACCGGGCGGTCACCGGCACGTACCAGTAGAACTTGCCGTTGCGGGCGACGACCTGGCCGGCCCACGCGTTCGCGCTCGCCCAGCTGAAGGTGCTCAGGCTCAGGGGCGAGCCGTGGTCGGTCCAGTTGACCATGTCGGCCGACGACCACACCCGCCAGTCCTTCATGGTGAAGTACGTGGAGCCGTCCTCGTCGTGGCCGGTGTAGAGGTAGACCCGTCCGTTGTGCACCAGGGGAGCCGGGTCGGCGGTGTAGATGTGCTGGACGATGGGGTTGTCCGCGTGGGCGGCCGTGGCCGGCGTCAGCGTCGAGATGAGCAGCAGGCTCACGAGCCAGGCGACGCCGCGCCGGAGCCGGTTCTTCGTCCGTGGTGGCGGTGTGGGGTGCATCGGTACCTCCAGGATGGGTCACGACGGGCGGGCACGGTTCGCCGCTCTCGCTGGCGGGTGCCGCGTGTCGTCGCGGGTCGCTTCGGGACCTCGGTGGTGGCCGTGCCGCGAGAGCGGCAGGAGGGATCGGGGGTCCACCATGGCTCCCGCGCGCGGCGTCCCGCCGTTGTCAACGGCGGTGGTCAACGTCCCTGAGGGAGGCCCGGACACCCACCAGCGGGCGTTGGTCATGCGCGACTCCATCGACCTCGACGGATCGAGTGGAGCGGTGAAGCGTGCCCTTCGCCTCTGCGGCCCGAGGGTAGTCTGTTATCGCTAACATTCTCAAGCGATGGATGAATCTGGATTTCCGCGCCGCCGTCACGGGCGGGTCGGACCGGGGTCGCCAACGTCCGGCGACCGGGTCGTCAGCGCTGCGGCGACCGGGTCGTCAGCGCTGCAGCCGCGTCGGGCTGCCCGGCCCGCTGCGCCGGACGAGCCACGCCTCGGTGATGTGCGTGAACATCGCCTGCGCGGCGCCGTCGGGGTCGTGGGCGGCGATGCGCTCGTAGATGCGCCGGTGCCCCTGGTTCGACGCCACGCACATGGCCCGCTCCGGCTGGCCCATGTAGCGCGCGGTGTTGACGACCTGGCTCTCCAGGGACCGGACGACGCCCCGGGCGATGCGGTTGCCCGACGCCTGCATGACCGTGTCGTGGAAGGCGCGGTCGTGCTCCTGGTAGGTGACGTGGTCGTCCACCAGCTCGTCCATCCGGTCCACCAGGGCCCGCAGCCGGTCGACGGTCTCCTCGTCGGCGAGCCGCGCGGCCACGTTGGCCATGTCGGACTCCAGCACCCGCCGGGTGACCACCAGGTCGTCGAGGATCGCCAGGGTGTCGTCCTCGACGATGGTCGCCGCGAGGACGAGTTCGTCGAGCATGTCCCACGCCGAGGGCGGGGTGACCAGCGTGCCGCTGCCCTGGCGGACCTGCACGAGCCCCTTCTCCTGCAGGATCTTCACCGCTTCCCGGATGACCGTCCGGCTCACCGAGAAGGTCTCGCAGAGCACCGGCTCGGGGGGCAGCGGTGTGCCCGAGGGGTGAACGCCCTGGACGATCCGGGTCACCAGCTCGGCGGTGATCGCCTGAGCCAGGTTGGCCGGGCGACGGGCCCAGGTCGGTGCCGCCGCGCCGTTGACGGTCGACTGGTTCGATGTCGTCACGTTCACCTCCGCGTAGCCGCGGGAGCGGGCCCACGAGTCCGCCCCCAGTGTACGGGCAACCGTTGACGTCAGACGTCATACGAGTTACGTTCTCGTCAATCTTGCATCGACGGCCGGTCCCTCGGCCACTCCCCATATGAAGGTGAGCAACGATGAAGCAACGAGCAGTGTGGTCCGCGGTCCTCGTTGCAGGGCTGGCCCTGACTGGCTGTGGAAGCGCGACAGGTTCGGGTTCATCGTCCGGAGGCTCGGACAAGAAGTTGGTCGTCTGGGACTGGAAGTCCGGCGAGGCCAGCTCCGCGCAGTACGTGGAGAAGGCCAAGGCCGACTTCGCCAAGAAGCACAAGGACGTCAAGGTCGAGTTCGTGGCCCAGCCGTTCGATCAGTACTACACGCTGCTGGGCGCGGCCATCCAGTCGGGCAAGGGGCCGGACGTCATCCTGTTCAACGGTGGCGGCCAGATCCGCGACCGGGTGGACTCGCTCCAGCCGCTCGACGAGTACGTGAGCGAGGACCGGCAGCGGCTGGCCGGTTGGGAGGCGTTCGCCAAGGACGGCAAGACCTACGCCGCTCCGGTGACGCTGCAGGGTCATCCGATCTACTACAACAAGACGCTCTACGAGAAGGCCGGCCTCGACCCTGCGAAGCCGGCCACGACGTGGTCGGAGTTCATCGCCAACTGCGCCACCATCACCAAGGCCACCGGCGCCAAGTGCTTCGCCGTCGGCAACAAGGAGGGCATCGGCATCCAGTTCTTCCTGTCGGCCCTGGCGTCGGGCGTCCTCACCCCGCAGGAGTACGACAACTGGATCGCCGGCAAGCGCGACTGGAACTCGCCGAACGTGAAGCGGATCTTCGAGCTGTGGAAGGAGACCGGCACCGCGAAGCTGAACAACGACGGGGCCAACTCCACCGCGATGTTCAACGACGCCTTCGCCGTCTTCCAGTCCGGTAAGGCCGCCCACATCATCGGTCTGATGTCGGACATCGGGCACTGGAAGGACTTCAACGAGTTCATCACGCCGGAGAAGCTCGGCGTCATGATGGCCCCGACCGTGACCAGTGGCGCGACCCCGAGCCTGCCGTACGACGGCGGTATCGGTTACGCGGTCGCCAAGTGGACCAAGGACCCGAAGGTGGCCGCCGACCTGGTGCGCTCGCTGACCTCCACCGACGCCCTGAAGGCGTTCTACGCCAACGCCGGCGCGATCACGGCCGACACGACCATCGACGTGTCGCAGGCTGGGCCGGCCGTCACCACGATCGTCGGCGCGCTCAAGACCGGCAAGCCGGCGCCGCACGTGGCGCTCTCCTCGAAGGCGCTCGACCTGATGGGCAGGCTCTCCCAGCAGCTGCTCAGCGGGTCGATCAGTGTCGACGAGGTCGTGAAGCAGATGGCCGCCGTGGACACGGCGGGCTGATCTCGTGTCGATCGGTAAGTCGCTCTCGTCGGTCCGTTCGGCCTCGGCCGAGCGGGCCGGCGGGTTCCCGCCCTCCGCGCCGCCGTCTCGTGGCCGCCCCGTTTCCCGGCACGCCGCCAGCGGCCGTCGCGCCGAACAACTGGCGCCCTTCGTGCTGGTCGCCCCGGCCGTCCTGATCCTCGTGCTGCTGCGGCTGTGGCCGCTGCTACTCGGCGTCAACTTCTCCTTCACCGGCGACGGCGACCGCGACGGGGCGATGGTCGGCTTCGACAACTACGTCGACCTGCTCCACGATCCGCTGTTCCAACAGGCGCTGCGCAACGTGGGGCTGCTGGTGCTGCTCCTGCCGGTGGCGGTGGCCATCCCGGGCCTGCTCGCCACGTTCATCTACCTGCGCGTGCCGGGGCACCGGTTCTACCGCAGCGTCTACTTCTTCCCGGCCGTGCTGTCTCCGGTCATCGTCGGCGCGATCTTCAACCTGCTGCTCTCGTTTGACGGTCCTGTCAACGTTGTCCTGTCCTCGGTGGGCATCGGGCCGGTGGACTGGCTCGGTGATCCGGACGTCGCCATGTTCGCGGTCGTCGGCGTACACGTGTGGGCGACCTTCGGCATGGCCCTGGTCGTGTTCCTCGCGGGCTTCGCGACCCTGGACTCCGCGCTGCTGGACGCCGCGCGGGTGGACGGCGCGTCACTGGCCCAGGTCATCTGGCACGTGATCATCCCCAGCCTCTCCCGCACCATCCAGTTCGTCTTCGTGACCACGATGATCGGGATGCTGACGTCCATGTTCGGCCTGCTCTACGTCATGACCAGTGGCGGCCCGGAGGGCTCGACGTACCTGCCGGAGTACTACATCTGGATCCAGCAGGGGCAGATGAACCGGCCGGCGCTCGCGTCGGCCGCGTCCACCGTCCTCTTCGTCATCATGCTCGTCGTCGGGCTGGTGCAACTCAAGCTGCTCCGACGAGCGGGGAGGGAAGACTGATGTCCCGCGTCCGACTGGGCAGATGGTTGCTCGTGATCCCGATGGGGCTCCTCGCGCTCGCGACGATCTACCCGCTGCTGTTCACCGCGAACGTCGCCATGAAGACCCGCCGGGAGTACATTCTCGACCGGTTCTCCCTGGCGGACGCGCTGCGCTTCGAGAACATCACCACCGCGTGGACCAGCGTCGGCATGGGCCGCTACGCCGCCAACTCGGTCCTCGTGGTGGCCTGCTCGGTGTTCCTGCTGCTGCTGTTCGGGTCGATGGCCGGCTTCGCGCTGAGCCAACTGCGCTTCCGGGGCTCGACGGCGCTGTTCATCGGCTGCCTCGCGGCGCTCTTCATCCCCTTCCAGGTGATCATGGTGCCGCTGGCCCGGGTCATGGCGGACAGCGGTCTCGTCGACACGTACCCGGGGCTGATCCTCGCGTACGTCGCGCAGTTCCTGCCCTTCACGGTCTTCCTGATGACCAGCTACTACAAGACCATCCCGGCGGAGATCGTCGACGCGGCCCGGATCGACGGCAACACCGTGTACGGCGTCTACCGGCGGATCATGCTGCCGCTGGGCGCTCCGGCGCTGCTCTCGGTCGGCATCCTCAACACGCTGTTCTGCTGGAACGACGTGCTCATCTCGCTGCTGCTGATGCCGTCGGCCGACCACCGCACCCTCATGGTCGGGGTGACCTCGCTGCGGGGGCAGTACTCCGAGGACATTCCGACGTTCGCCTCCGGGGTGCTCATCGCCGCGATCCCCGTCCTGGCGGTCTACCTGTTCCTTCAGCGCCAGATCGCCGACGGCGTCTCCGCTGGTTCCACGAAAGGCTGACATGCGCATCACCGGGTATCGAACCCTGACGACGGTCCAGGAGTGGGGCCGGCCCGTCGGCGACGCCAACGGCGTGTTCCCCGACGGCGTCACGACGGTGCCGATCACCATCGTCGAGACCGACGGGGGGATCAGCGGCGTCGGCCTGGGCCCGCACGTGGAGATCGACAAGATCTTCCCGGCCATCGAGGGGGAAGATCCCCGCGCGGTGACCAGCCTGTACGACCGGATGCTCCGGCACACCTTCAAGGCCGGTCACGGCGGGCTGGTGTTCGGGACGATCGGCGCACTGGACACGGCCCTGTGGGACATCAAGGCGCAGCTCGCCGGTGAGCCGCTCTGGCGGCTGCTCGGCGGGCGGGACCGACGCGTCCCGGCCTACGCGTCCGGCCTCGACATCGGTCTGACCGACGACGAGCTGGTCGCGGAGTACGAGGTCTACGCGGAGTACGGCCTGCGTGCCGCGAAGCTCAAGGGCGGCCTCGACATCGAGCGGGACCGGCACCGGCTCGCGCTGGTGCGGGAGGTGCTGACCGAGGCGGGCCACGGCCGGCGGCCCGGTCTGATGCTCGACGTCAACGAGGCGTGGTCGCGCAAGCAGGCCGTCCGGCACGTGGCCGAGCTGGAACGCACCCTCGATCTGATCTGGATCGAGGAGCCGGTCCGCCGCTGGGACGCCGAGGGTCTGGCCGCCGTCGGCCGGGGCGTCCGAGCGTCGATCGCCACCGGCGAGAACCTCACCGGGCTGGAGCAGTACCGCCCGCTGATCGGGGCGGGCGCGGTCGACATCGTCCAGATGGCCGCCGTCTGGGGTGTCACCCACTTCCTGCGGGTGGCGGCCCTGGCGCATGCCCATGACCTGCCGGTCAGCCCCATCGGCAACATCCCGGTCGGGCTGCTGCACGCCGCTACCTCGGTGCCGAACCACCTGGTCAGCGAACTACAGGATCTGCGGCCGCCGGCGGGCATCGGCCTCGACCTGCACGTCGAGGACGGCGCCTTCATTCTCGGCGACACACCGGGCCTGGGCATCCGGGTCGACGAGGCGGCGATCGCGGCGGCCGGACAGCGGACCGGTAGCCCGGCCGCCGGCAGCCCGAACGTCCGACCGGAGCGGGCCGGCAAGCGCCTGTTGTCGGTGGCCGAGCAGATGCCCACCGTCGGGCCGGTCCCGGTCGAGGCCCTGCTCGCCGATGCCGTCGGGTCCCAGAACGACGTGGCACCCCTGCGGCACTGAGCCGGCCCGCCCGCAAGCGACCACTGGACCAGGATTGGTCGGATGATTACCGTGTCGATGGCGCCGACACGACGGATGCGGATCTGGCCGCCCCTGGCATACGCACCCGTACGAACCAACGACGTGGAGACGGAGCAGCAGTGAAAGCAGTTGTCTACCGGGGTGCGCGTGATCTCGGGATCGAAGACCGTGCCCCAGAACCGCCGGGCCCCGGCCAGGTGCGGATCGCGGTGGCGTACACCGGGATCTGCGGCACGGACCTGCACATCTTCCACGGCGACATGGACGCCCGGGTGGGCGCGTCGGCGGTGCTTGGACACGAGATGTCGGGCCGGGTCGCCGCGCTGGGCGACGGCGTCACCGGGCTGACCGTCGGGCAGCCCGTCACCGTGATGCCGACCCGTGCCTGCGGGCAGTGTGCGGCGTGCCGCCGCGGCAATTCGCACATCTGCCACGCGATGGACTTCCTCGGCATCGACTCGCCCGGCGCGATGCAGTCGTCGTGGACGGTGCCGGCCGAGTTGGTGCTTCCACTCCCCGACGATCTGCCGCTGGACCACGCGGCGCTCGTCGAGCCGGTCGCGGTGGCGGTGCACGACGTCGGACGGGCGAAGGTGGCGTCCGGAGAGCACGTGGTCGTCGTCGGCGGCGGTCCGGTGGGCGTCCTCATCGCGGCCGTCGCCCGGGCGCGTGGGGCCCAGGTCCTGCTCGTCGAACCGGACGGCTTCCGGCGCGGGGTCGCGTCGGGGATCGGGATCGAGGCCGTGGATCCGGGGCCGACCGATGTGGTGGCGCTCGTCAACGAGCGGACCGGGGGCGCGGGCGCGGACGTCGCGTTCGAGGTGTCCGGTTCCGCCGCCGGGGTCGGCACGGCCGTGGATGTGCTGACCACCCGGGGCCGGCTGGTGATGGTGGCGATCCACCCGCAGCCGCGTCCGGTGAACCTGCACCGGTTCTTCTGGCGCGAGCTGGAGCTGCTGGGCGCGCGGCTGTACCAGCGCGAGGACGTGGTGGAGGCGATCCGGCTGGTCGCGGCGGGCGTCATCCCGGCCCGGGAGCTGATCTCCCGGGTGCTGCCCGTGGCCGGTGTCACGGACGCGTTCACGGCCCTGGAGGGTGGCGGCGGCGTCATGAAGGTGCTGCTCGACTGGCGGGAGGAGGGCCGATGAGCGCCCTGTTCGACCTGACGGGACGTACCGCGTTGGTGACCGGCGCCCGGCGGGGGATCGGCCTGGCGATGGCGGAGGCCCTGGCGGTGGCCGGCGCGGACATCATCGGGGTGTCGGCGCAGTTGGAGTCCGAGGGCAGTGCGGTGCAGCAACGGGTCGAGGCGGCCGGTCGCCGGTTCACCGGCATCCGGACGGACCTGGGCGACCGGGCCGCGGTGTACCGGTTGGCCGAGGAGGCCGCGGCGGTGGCGCCGGTGGACATCCTGGTGAACAACGGCGGCACGATCGCCCGAGCGCCGGCCGCCGAGCACCCCGACGAGATGTGGGACCGGGTGTTGCAGGTGAACCTGTCCAGCCAGTTCGTGTTGAGCCGGGAGATCGGTCGGCGGATGGTCGACCGGGGCCGCGGAAAGATCATTTTTACCGCCTCGCTGCTGAGCTTCCAGGGCGGCATCAACGTCGCGAGCTACACCGCGGCGAAGTCCGGCCTCGCCGGGCTGACCAGAGCCCTGTCCAACGAGTGGGCGGGCCGAGGGGTGAACGTCAACGCGATCGCGCCCGGCTACATCGCTACCGACAACACCCAGGCGCTCCGCGACGACCCCGCGCGCAACGACGCGATCGTGGGCCGGATCCCGGCCGGCCGGTGGGGACGCGCCGACGACCTGGCCGGCGCCACCGTGTTCCTGGCCGCCGCGGCCTCGGACTACGTGCACGGCACCGTCCTGCCCGTCGACGGCGGGTGGTTGGGCCGATGACGCAGCAGACCTCGCCGGCCGGCCGCCCCGGCATCGTCGACGCGCACCACCACCTCTGGGTCCGTGCGCGACACCCGCAGCCCTGGATCGACCCGGACACGATGGCGGCGATCGACAACGACTTCACCCCGGCGGATCTCGCCCCGGCGGCGCGGGCCGCGGGCGTCACCGAGACCGTCGTCGTGCAGTCCATCGCCTCCGTGACGGAGACGGAGCACCTGCTGGGCATCGCGGCCGACGACCCGCTCATCAGCGGGGTCGTCGGCTGGGTCAACCTCACCGCCGACGACATCGACGAGCGCCTCGACCGGCTCCGCACGGCACGCGGCGGAGAGCGGTTGGTCGGCATCCGGCACCTGGTCCAGTCCGAACCCGACCCGGCGTACCTCGACCGACACGACGTCCGGCGGGGCATCGCGGCGGTCGGCGCGGCCGGTCTCGCCTACGATCTGCTGGTCCGCGACCACCAACTGCCGGCGGCCACCCGGCTCGTCCGCGACCTGCCCGAGGTGTCGTTCGTCCTGGACCACCTCGCCAAACCGGCGCTCGGCACGGGGAGCCTCGGCGACTGGCCGGCCAACCTGCGGGCGCTCGCCGCCCAACCGAACGTCACCGCGAAGCTCTCCGGTCTGGTGACCGAGGTGGACGGATCATCCTGGACGGCCGACGACCTGCGGCCCGCCGTCGACCACGCGCTCGACGCGTTCGGACCGGCCCGGCTCATGTTCGGCTCGGACTGGCCGGTGTGCCTGCTCGCCAGCTCCTACACCCGGTGGGTCGCCGTGCTCGCCGACCTGGTGGCACCACTCGGTGACGAGGAGCAGGCGGCGATCTGGCGGGAGACCGCCCACCGCGCGTACCGGCTGGAGGCGTCATGACGGACCGAGCGCTGCCCCGCCGGCCGGCGATCCGCCTCACCACGCTGGGCTTCGGCGCGGCGCAGGGCGGCAACCTGTTCCGGGCGACGTCCGACGACGAGTTCGCCGCGGCCGTCGACACCGCCTGGGCCGCCGGCATCCGGTACTTCGACACCGCGCCGCACTACGGCCTCGGCCTGTCCGAACGGCGGCTGGGCGCCGCGCTGCGGTCCCGGCCGCGCGACGAGTACGTGGTCTCGACGAAGGTCGGGCGGCTGCTCGTACCCTCGCCGGAGACCGCGGGGGAGCGTGATTCGCAGGGCTTCGACGTGCCGGCCGACCTGCGGCGGGTCTGGGACTTCAGCCGCGACGGCGTACGCCGGTCGTTGGAGGCCAGCCTGGAACGCACCGGCCTGGACCGCGTGGACGTGGTGTACCTGCACGACCCGGACGAGCACTGGGAGCAGGCCGCGTCCGAGGCGGTACCCGCGCTGGTGGAGCTGCGCGACCAGGGCGTCATCGGCGCGATCGGGGCCGGCATGAACCAGTCGGCGATGCTGGCCCGGTTCGTCGCGGAGACCGACATCGACGTGGTCATGTGCGCCGGCCGGTACACCCTTCTCGAACAGGGCGCGCTCGACGACCTGCTGCCCGCCGCGCAGGCCCGTGGGGTCGGCGTGGTCATCGCCGGGGTCTACAACTCGGGGCTGCTGGCCCGCGACCAGCCACCGGCCGACGCGGTCTACAACTATCAGCAGGCGCCGCCGGAGCTGATCGAGCGGGCGCGGCGGATCGCGGCGGTCTGTCAGGCGTACGGCGTCACCCTGCCGCAGGCGGCGTTGGCGTTCGTCCGCCGGCATCCGGCCGTGGTCTCGACCGTGGTCGGCCTGCGCGACGCAGCCCAGGTGACCGAGACCCTGCGCCGGTCGGACGCGGACGTGCCGGAGCAGCTCTGGGCGGCGCTGCGCGACGCCGGGCTGCTCGGCGGGTGACGACCCACAGTTGAACGCGGTGCGCCGGCCACCCGATCCGAGGATCGGGTGGCCGGCGCCCTGTCGCAGCTACCTACCGTCCGGTCGTTAGACCGCGCTGAACCGCCACTGCTGGTTGGTGGCGCTGTGGCAGCCCCACTGCAGCAGCCGGGCCCCGTCGGCCGTCGAGGCGCCGTTGACGTCCAGGCAGAGCCCGCTCAGCGCGCTCTTGACCGTGTAGATCCCGGCGGTGCCGGTCGCCGTCACGGTGAACTTCTGCTGGTTGGCGTTGGTGCAGGTGCTGTGTTGCAGGAAGGCGCCCTGTGCGGTGGACCCGCCGGTGACGTCCAGGCACTTGCCGCTGTGCACCGCCTTGAGGTAGACGGCGCCGCCACCAGCGTCCACCGCCTGCCACTTCTGGTTGTTACCGCCGGTGGCCGCCCACTGCACGACCTGGGCGCCGTCGGCGGTGGAGTTGCCACTGACGTCCATCAGCTTGCCGCTGTGCTGCGCCGTGAGGGTCCAGGTGCGGCCGGCGATCCCTCCGCCGTCGGTGCCGGGGACCCCCACGCCGTTGCCACCGAAGGTGAACGCGTCGAGGTCGAACCAGTTGGACGAGCTGCCCTTGAACACCATGTAGAGCGTGTGCGTCCCGGACAGGGCCGCGACGCTCACCGCCGGCGTGGACTGGTAGTTGTCCCAGCCGCCGGTGCTGGGCACCGTCGTGGTGGCCAGCAGCGTGCCGGTCGGCGAGTCGGCCCGCAGCTCGATGGAACCCCCACCGCTCGGTGACGAGAGCCGGTAGCTGACGGTGCTGATGCCCGACAGGCTCATCGGGTTGAACGCCACCCAGTCGTTGTTGGAGATGTCACCGACGCGCTTGCCGCTCTCCGCGGCGGCCTGGTCGACGATCCGCACGCCGGACTGGCTGCTGAAGTACTCGGCCTGCTTGTGCTTGGGTTGCAGGATCGCCTGCGCGTAGCCGGTCAGCGGCGCCGCGCCACCCGAGCCACCGTTGTCGGTGTAGCGGGCGTTGAGCACGTAGTACAGGTTCGCGCCCTCGGGGTGCCCACCGAGCAGGTCGGTGGAGATGGTGCCCGAACAGCCCGGGTACTCGGTGGTCTCGTGCGCGTGGTCGTCGTGACCGAGTGCCGGGTTGACGAACACCTTGGTGCAGTCGATGGCCGCGCCGCCGGGGTCGGAGACACTGACCGTGTACGAGACCTTGTCGCCGAAGTTCAGCATGCCGCCGTTGGGCGGCACCGTGATGGTGACGACCGGGGCGGTGTTGCCGACGGTGATCTGCACATTGGCGAAGCCGGTCTTGCCGGTGTTGTCGGTGACCTTCAGCTGCGCGGTGTAGTTGCCGTTGGTGGTGTAGGTGTGTGCCGGGTTGGCTGCCGTGGACGTGCCGCCGTCACCGAAGGTCCACTGGTAGCTGAGGGTGTTACCGGCGTCCGGGTCCGCCGTGCCGGCGCTGCTGAACTGGACGGTCAGCGGGGCGCTACCGCTGGTGGGCGTGCCGACGGCCTTCGCGATCGGTGAGCGTCCACCCTGGATGTAGTCGATGCGGTAGAGCCCGGAGTCGTTGTTGCCGCCGCCGAAGTTGGAGCCCCACTCCAGCAGGTACAGCGAGCCGTCCGGGCCGAACTCCATGTCCATCGGCTTGTTGAAGTTGCCGCCGGGCATGAACGAGTTGGTCCGGGTGACCGCCGTCGACGAGTCGAAGTGCGTCTCCTTGATGTAGTTGCGCGACCACTCGTAGAAGAAGTGCACGCCGTCGTAGTAGGCCGGGAACTTCGTCGCCGAGGGGTTCGCCGCGTTGTAGCGGTAGACCGGCCCACCCATCGGCGCCGACCCGCCGGAGCCCAGCTCCGGGAAGGTCGTCGAGGCGGGGTAGCCGTACCACATGTTGGGCGCGACGATCGGCTTGAGGTTGACCAGGCCGGTGTTGTTGGGCGAGTTGTTGACCGGGGCGTTGCAGTTGAACTTCGACCCGACGACGCCGGTGTCCGGGTTGAACGGCGCGTACGGCTGGTTGTCGCCGTGGCAGAAGGGCCAGCCGTAGTTGCCGGCGGCCTTGATCACGTTGAGCTCGACGAGCCCTTCGGGGCCCCGGTTGGTCGTCGGAGGGTTGCGGTCGGGGCCGTAGTCCGCCAGGTAGACCCAGCCGGTGGACGGGTCGATCGAGAAGCGGAACGGGTTGCGGAAGCCCATGGCGTAGACCTCGGGTCGGGTCTGCGCCGTGCCCTGGGGGTAGAGGTTGCCCGTCGGGATGGTGTAGCCACCGCTGGCCGACGGCCGGATGCGCAGCAGCTTGCCGCGCAGGTCGTTGGTGTTGCCGGCGGATCGGGCGGCGTCCAGGTTGGCCTTGCCCGACCGCCAGTCCAGCGGGGCGTAGCCCTGCCAGTTGGGGTCGAGGTTGGGCGGGGTGTCGTCGCCGGTGCCGATGTAGAGGTTGCCGTCCGGGCCGAACTCGATGTAGCCGCCCGTGTGGCCGGGCTCGGCGAAGGTCCGGTCGCGGGTCGCCGGGATGTCGATGATCCGGGCCTCGCTGGCCAGGTTCAGGGTGTCACCGGTGAGCGTGTAGCGGGAGACCCGGTTGACGTCGGTCGTGCTGCTCGCCGGCGAATGGTAGACGTACACGTACCCGTTGCTGGCGAATGCCGGATCCAGCGCGACGCCGGTGAGGCCGTCCTCACCGCCGGTGTAGACGCTCAGCGTGGCGGCGGTGACGGTGCTGTTCGTGCTCGGCTTGAAGAGCTTGACCTGTCCGCCGCGCTGGACGTAGAGCACGCGGCCGTCGGGCAGCACCGCCAGCGCCATCGGGTCGGCGGTGTTGTCGTCCAGGGTGCGCTTCTCGAAGTTGCTCCAGACGGTGCCGCCGCAGTCCCCGGGCTGGTTGCCGGCGGCCCACTTGACGCCACCGAGGACGTGGTTGCGGAAGTTCGTCTCGCTGTACGACTCGATCGCGTGGCCCATCGCGGTGGCCCACACCCGGCCGCCACCGGCGTTGCGACACCACGAGATCGGGTGGTCCGGGCCCATGGCCCGGGAGCCCGGGTTGTACGTGCGCTCGTCGGCGGTCACCAGGACGTGCACGTTGCCACGCGGGTTGGAGTCGAAGTTGTACCACTCCTCGCTGCGGTTCCAGCGGTCCGGCAGGCCGACCGTCGACGGGTGCTGCTTGTCGGCGACGATGGCGGTGCCGGGGAGCACGCCGGGGGAGTGCTCGGGCATGTGGGCGCCGCCGTTGAGGGTCTGGTCCCACCAGGGGTACTCACCCTCGATGCCCATGTCCAGGGCGTTGTGGATGCCCACGATGCCCTTGCCGCTGGCCAGGTAACCCTCCACGGCCTGGCGCTGGGCTGCCGAGGTCCAGACCATGCCGGAGGTCTGGAACATGATGATGACGTCGAAGGTGGCGAGGTTGGCGGGCGTGAAGACACTCGCGTCCTCGGTCGCCACCAGCTCGAAGTTGTTCGCGGCCGCCTGCTGCTGAAACATGGAGATTCCGGCCGGGATCGAGTCGTGCCGGTAGCCGACGGTCTTGGTGAACAACAGGGCGCGGAAGGCCGGGGCGGCCGACGCCGGCGGGGCCAGGCCGAGGGCCAGTAACAGGCCGACGATCATTCCTATGATCATTGTGGGGCGACGCATGCCGTCTCCTAGGTCTGGGCGGGCAACTCCGTTTGCGCGCACGGGTCCGGCGCGCGTCAGGTTGTGCCTGGGCGCGCGTGGGCCACGAATGTGCTGGTCGCGGTCGTCGTGCCGTCCGCCGAAACGGCAGTCAGCCCCGCAGGACGTCACACAGCGTGACGTGGGCTGTGTGTGCGTCCCTGGTCTGCGAGGTCAGGATGGGCTATCCACTGATGGGTGTCAATGTAACGTCGAGCGTCTGATGTTACCTCCGAGTAGGAGTGGTCGGGTCTGAGCCGCCTGAGCCGGCAGTCGAGCCGATCGAGTGCCGGGCCTGGCAGTCGCCGCAGATCGAGGATTGCGGACCCGCATCCAAACATCTATCTTCATACGTGTGATGTTTCCTCGATGTCAAGGAAATGTTTGCACCATAAAAACGCAAGTTCTGCAGCAGCCTGCGAAAGTGCGTCGCTCAGCGCATCGAACGGCCTACCGGCCGCTGTGCCGACCTCGTCGATGACTACTATCTGTAAGGGCTATCGGGATGTCAGACCCACCACCGGCACCGCTGCTGGCCCTGCGGGGCATCGGCAAGTCCTTCCTCGGCGTGCGCGTCCTCGACGGTGTCGACCTTGACGTGGCGCCGGGCGAGGTGCATGCGGTCGTCGGTGAGAACGGCGCCGGAAAGTCGACGCTCATGAAGATCATTTCTGGTGCGTACGCCCCGGACGAGGGCACCGTCGAGTTCGCCGGCCAACCGCGCGCGTTCCACGGCCCCCGCGACGCGCAGCGGGCCGGCGTCGGCATCATCCACCAGGAGTTCAACCTCCTGCCCGAGCGCACCGTCGCGGAGAACGTCTATCTGGGCCACGAGCCGGTCCGGCGCGGGCTGGTCGACCGCCGCGAGATGCTCGACCGCACCCGGCGCCTGCTCACCTCGATCGGGGAGACCGCGCTGCCAGCCGACTCCCGGGTGGGGCGGCTCGGCGTCGCCCAGCAACAGGTCGTCGAGATCGCCAAGGCGCTCGCCCTGGACGCGCGGCTGCTCATCATGGACGAGCCGACCGCGGCGTTGGCAGACCAGGAGGTCGAGCTGCTCTACGGGCTGGTCCGCCGGCTCCAGGAACGCGGCATCGGCCTGCTGTACGTCTCGCACCGGCTCACCGAGGTCTTCGACCTGTCCAGCCGGATCACGGTCCTCAAGGACGGCCGCCGGGTGACCACCGTGGACACCGAGCGGACCAACACGGACGAGCTGGTGCGACACATGGTCGGCCGCGAGCTGTCCAGCTACTACCCGCCGCGGGCCGACACCGGCGACCGCGGGCCGGTGCGACTCACCGTCCGCGGCGGGGGCAACCGGAAGCTGCGGGGGGTGGACCTCGAGTTGCGCGCCGGCGAGGTGCTCGGCGTCGGCGGTCTGCAGGGTTCCGGACGATCGGCGCTGGCCCGTGCGCTCTTCGGGGTGGCCCCGTTCACGACCGGCGACGTCGAGCTGGACGGCGAGCCGGTGCGGCTGCGCTCGCCGCGTGCCGCGATGCGGGCGGGCATCGCGTACGTCACCGAGGACCGCAAGGGTGAGGGCATCGTGGCCCGGCAGTCGGTGCTGGACAACGCGCTGCTCGCCAGCCGGGCCGTGTTCGCCGCGAGGTCCGGTCGCGCCGCCCGGACCGCACGCGTGCGTGAGCTGCTCGACGCCGTGGAGGTCCGTGCCGCCGGTGACGACCAGGAGATCCGCTTCCTCTCCGGCGGCAACCAGCAGAAGGTCGTCCTGGCCCGATGGCTCGCGTTGACACCACGGATCCTGCTCTTCGACGAGCCGACCCGGGGCATCGACGTGGGCGCGAAGTCGGCCATCCACGATCTCGTCCGCCGCCTCGCGACTGGCGGCGCGGCGGTTCTGATGATCTCGTCGGAGTTACCGGAGCTGCTCGGCATGAGCGACCGGATCGTCGTCCTGCGGGACGGCCGGATCGCGGGCGAGCTGCCCGCCGGCGCGACCGAGGAGGACGTCGTCGCCCTCGCGGTCGGCGCCGTCCGGGAGGCCGCCGCGTGAGCGCGAGGAGTGAGCCGGGTGTGCGAGCCCCGCAGTCGCGAATGGAGACGGCCCGATGAGCGCGAGGAGTGAGCCGGCTTTGCGAGCCCCGCAGTCGCGAATGGAGATCGCTCTGTGACCGCCCTGTCGCTTCGTCCGGCTCGACGTGCCGTGCCGGGCGTGTTCGTGGCCCTGGCCCTCACCCTGGTCATCGGCTGGCTGGTCGTCATGCTCGACGGCGGCCAGCTCTTCAACCAGTCGACGACGGTGAGTCTGCTGCACGTCGCGGCCGGCCTCGGGCTCGTCGCCGTCGGGCAGACCCTGGTCATCCTCGGCGGTTCGCTCGACCTCTCGGTGGCGTTCGTGATCAGCCTGAGCACCCTCGTGGCGGCCGAGGCGATGAACGGCAGCGACGGCGCGTTGCTCCCGGCGATCGGGCTGGCGCTCGCGGTCAGCGCCGCCGTCGGGCTGCTCAACGGTGTGCTCGTCACCAAGCTGCGGATCAACGCGTTCATCGCGACCCTCGGCGTCGGGTTGCTGCTCAAGGGCTATCTCGACAACGGTTACGACGGCCCGGCCGGCGAGAGCGCCCCGGCTCTCGTGCGGACTCTCGGGTACCAGCGGATCGGGCCGGTCCCGGTGTCCTTCCTGCTGCTGCTCGCCGTGACCGCGGTGGCCTGGTTCGCGCTGGCGCGTACCCGCTTCGGCCATCACCTCGTCGCCGTCGGCGGCGATCCGGAGGTCGCCCGGCTCTCCGGCGTCCGCAACGACCGGGTCCTCATCACCGCCCACGTGCTGTGCTCCCTCTGCGCTGGCCTGGCCGGCGTCTACCTGGCCAGCCGACTCGGCTCCGGCGCCCCACGGGTGGGCACCGAGGGGCTGTACGACCTGGAGTCGATCGCCGCGGTGGTCCTCGGCGGCACCGCCCTCGCGGGCGGGCGCGGGGGAGTCCTCGGCACGGTCGGCGGCGTGCTGCTGCTCGCCAGCATCGACGCGGTGTTCAACCAACTCGAGGTCGACGCGTTCTTCAAGCAGGTGATCCGCGGCGTGATCATCATCGCCGCGGTCGCCGTCTACGCCCGACGGGCCATGCGAAAGGCGGGGTCCTGACCATGCGGGTCGCCGAACGTCGTCCGCTGCCACTGCGGATCCGCACCGACGGGATCGCGCCGATCGTCGCGCTCCTGGCGGTTCTGCTGATCCTCGTCGCGTTCGTCCAGCCCGACTTCCTCGCGCCGTCGTCGCTGATGTCGTTCCTCGGGCGCTCCGCGCCGATCATCCTGCTCGCCGCCGGTCAGTACTTCGTGATCGTCTGCGGAGAGTTCGACCTCTCGGTCGGCTCCCTGGTCACGGCGCAGGTCGTCGTCGCCGCCCGGCTCATCGACAGCGATCCGTCGCGCACCTGGCCGGTGGTCCTGCTGCTGCTCGCCGGCGGCGCGCTCGTCGGGCTGGTCAACGGTCTGGTCACGACGGTGCTGCGGGTGCCGTCCTTCATCACCACCCTCGGCATGTTCCTGATCCTCGTCGGCGCCGTGTACCTGTGGTCCGACGGCGCTCCGAAGGGCGGGCTCTCCGAGGAGTTCCGCCGCTTCGGCCGACGGTCCATCGAGGACGTGCCGCTGCTGGGCCGGATCCCGTACGCGCTGCTCGTCCTGGTGGTCGTCGCCGCGATCGCCGTCGTGCTGACGCGCTCCGACTTCGGTCGTACGCTGGTCGCCGTCGGCGACAATCCGCGCACCGCCGAGCTGAGCGGCGTACGGGTCGCGCGCACCAAGACGATCGCGTTCATGCTCAGCGGCCTCGCGGCGGCGGTCGCGGCGATCCTCCTGGGCGGGTACAGCGGTGTGTCGTTCCAGGCCGGCGTCGGGCTGGAGTTCGGCGCGATCACCGCGGTCGTGCTGGGTGGGGTCGCCCTCGGCGGCGGCCGCGGCTCGGTCGTCGGGGCGATGCTCGGTGCCCTGACCCTCGAGACGCTCTTCGCGCTGATGAACTTCACCGGCGTCTCCGGTGCCCTCAGATCGACCGTCCAGGGCGTGATCATCCTGCTCGCCGTGGCGGTCTCGTCCCTGCGTTCCTCCTCCTCCAGATAAAGGTGATTCGATGAGACGAACCATGACCGCCCTGGCCGCGGCGAGTGTCCTGGTGCTCGCGGGATGCGCCACCGACGAGCCGACGGCGTCACCCTCGGGCACCGCCTCCGCGGCGGCCGGGTCGGGCACCGGGGAGCAGTCCAAGTTCTTCGTGCAGGCCGACTACGACAACGAGTTGGCCCTGCTCGACGCCGCCCCGACGGGCCCGGCCGACAAGCCGTGGGAGCAGGTGCTCAACCCGAAGATGGTGGACACCGCGAAGTTCAAGAAGCCCGGCAAGCACAAGATCTGCTTCTCCAACGCGGCGCTGAACAACCCCTGGCGGCAGGTCGGGTTCAAGACCATGCAGGCCGAGGTCGAGGCGCAGCGGAGCCGGATCAGCGAGTTCGTGCACGTCGACGCCGAGGGCAAGGACCAGAAGCAGATCGCCGACATCAACGATCTGCTCGGCAAGAAGTGCGACGCCCTCATCGTCTCGCCGAACACCACCGCCACGCTCACCCCGGCCGTCGAGGCCGCCTGCCAGGCGGGCCTTCCGGTGGTCGTCTTCGACCGGGGGGTCAACACCACCTGCCCGGTGACCTTCATCAACCCGGTGGGCGGCTACGGCTTCGGCCACGTGGGCGCGGAGTTCGTCAGTCAGAAGATGAAGCCCGGCGGCAAGCTGCTGGCCCTGCGCATCCTGCCCGGCGTCGACGTGCTGGAGACCCGTTGGTCGGCCGCGAAGATCGCCCTGGACAAGGCGAAGGTCGACGTCGTCGGGGTCGAGTTCACCGACGGCGACCCGGCCAAGACCAAGAAGATCGTGAACGACTACATCCAGCGGTACGGCACGATCGACGGGGTCTGGATGGACGCCGGAGCGGTAGCCGTGGCGGCGGTCGAGGCGTTCCAGGACGCTGGCAAGCCCGTACCGCCGATGAACGGCGAGGATCAGCTCGACTTCCTGAAGCTGTGGAAGGACAAGAAGCTCACCGCCATCGCGCCGACCTACCCGACGTACCAGTGGCGGACGCCGATCATCGCCGCGCTGAGCATTCTCGACGGAACCCAGGTCTCCAACCCGTGGAAGCTGCCGCAGCCCACGATCACCCAGGACAACCTGGACCAGTACCTCGACGCGAGCATGCCGCCGCTGCACTACGCGATGTGCGGCTGCCGCGACCTGCCGGGCTACCCCCAGCGCTGGAAGTAGGTTCGCGGTGTACGCCATCGGCGTCAACCCCTGGGTGTGGGCCTCGCCGGTCGACGACGAGGCCCTCGCCCGGCTGATCCCGCGGATCGCCTCCTTCGGGTTCGACGCGGTCGAACTGCCGATCGAGCAGCCCGGCGACTGGGATCCGGTCCGCACGCGGGACCTGCTGGCCGCGCACGGCCTCGTCGCGGCCGGGGTCTGCGCGGTGACCCCGCCCGGGCGGGACCTGGTGGATGCCACGCCGGCCGTCGTCGAGTCGACCGTCGCGTACCTCATGGGGTGTGTGGCGAGCGCGGCGGCGGTCGGCGCGCCCTGCGTCGGCGGCCCGGTGTACGCGGCGGTCGGACGCACCTGGCGGATGTCGGCGGCGGCCCGGGCGGACTGCTACGCCGACTTCCGGCGGGCTCTCGCGCCGGTGGCCGACCGGGCCGGCGAGTGCGGCGTGAGCATCGGCGTCGAGGCGCTGAACCGCTACGAGACGAGCGTGGTCAACACCGTCGAGCAGACGATCGAGCTGATCGACGGCCTGCCCCCGAGCGTCGGCATCATGATCGACACGTATCACATGAACATCGAGGAGGCCGACCCCTACGCCGCCCTCGCGCTGGCCGGTCCGCACATCAAGCACGTCCAGGTCAGCGGCACCGACCGGGGCGCGCCCGGCGCGGATCACTTCGACTGGCCCCGCTTCTTCTCCGTCCTGCGGGGCACCGGTTACCGGGGCGCGGTCTGCATCGAGTCGTTCACGGCAGACAACGCGACAATCGCCACCGCGGCGTCGATCTGGCGGCCCCTGGCCCCCTCCCAGGACCGCCTCGCCGTCGACGGCCTGCACCACCTACGGAAGGTCGTCGCCTGACCTGGCGTCGGCACGCCCACGTTGTTAGCGCTAACCACCACCCGCCACCCTCCGAACCCGCCTCGTCGAGGCGTCCCCCACCCCCACCACCACAGGAGACCGTCCCGTGTCCCTCTCATCCATCTCCGTGGCGCGCAGGCTCTTCGCCGGCGCCGCCACGGCGGCACTGACCGCTCTGGTCGCCGTGACCGCCTCGGCCACACCGGCCTCCGCGGCGACCACCACCCTCTACGCGTCCCCGTCCGGCAGCGGCAGCACCTGCTCCGCCAGCCAGCCGTGTTCGCTGGCCGGCGCGCAGGCAGCGGTACGGACGCTCAACAGCTCCATGTCCGGCGACATCGTCGTGGAACTGGCCGACGGCGTGTACCGGCTCACCTCGCCGATGCGGCTGACCGCCGCCGACTCCGGCACCAACGGCTACCAGGTGATCTGGCGGGCGGCGGCCTCGGCCCGCCCGACGATCAGCGGCGCGCGGGCGGTCACCGGGTGGTCGCTCGTCGACTCCGGAAAGAACATCTGGCGGGCCAGCGTCCCCGCCGGGCTCGACAGCCGCCAGCTCTACGTCAACGGCGCCGTCGCCACCCGGGCGCGGACGGCCGTGAACCGCGCCGACTTCACCTTCACCACGTCGGGCATGCGGTTCAGCAACAGCGCGCTGAACTACCTCAACAACCTCGGCAACCAGAACCGGGTCGAGGTGGAGAGCGTCGGCTCGTTCACCGACCGGTACTCGCCGGTGCAGAGCATCAGCGGCAACTTCCTGACCATGCAGCAGCCGGCCTGGAACAACAACACGTTCGGCTTCGACACCCTGTCCCGCCCGCACCGGGCCGGCCCGTTCTACCTGGCCAACGCGTACGAGTTCCTCGACTCGCCGGGCGAGTGGTATCTCAACCCCGGCAGCGGCCAGCTCAACTACATCCCGCTGGCCGGGCAGAGCATGAGCTCCGTCAGCGTGGAACTGCCGCAGCTGCAGTCCCTGGTCAACGTCGGCGGCACCTACGACGCGCCCGCGCACCACATCTCGTTCAGCGGTATCACCTTCACCGGCACCAGCTGGCTCGGCCCGAGCAGCAGCAACGGTTTCGCCGACCAGCAGACCGGCGCGCACATCGTCGGCACCTGGGCCCGCCCGTCCGACGCGTTGACCTCCTGCCAGGAGGGTTGCCCGCTGTTCGAGGCCACCCGCCCGAGCTGGGCCCAGATGCCGGCCGCCGTGCAGGTCTCGGCCGCCAACACCATCGCCTTCAGCGACTCCCAGTTCGTCAACCTGGGGCAGACGGCCATCGGTATCGGCAATGACGCCAACGCCCACGCCAGCGGCGTCGGCCTGGGCGCCAGCAACATCACTGTCACCCGTTCCGAGATCGCCCGCAACTCGGCCGGCGGCATCGTGGTCGGCGGCGTGCGCGCCGACGCCCACCACCCCAGCGACCAGCGGATGGTCAACCGGAACATCACCATCAGCAACAACCGGGTGCACGACCTCGGCCTGGAGTACCGCGGCGTGGTCTCGATCCTGACCACCTACGTGAACACCGCGCTGGTCTCGCACAACGAGGTCTACAACATGCCGTACACCGGCCTCTCGGTCGGGTACGGCTGGGGCGCCAACGACGCCGGCGGCAGCAACCACTACGCCAACCGGGGTCTCTACAACTACCAGCCCCGCTACTCCACGGCGACCACCGCCGCCAACAACCAGGTCATCGGCAACTACATCCACGACGTGATGCAGCAGATGACCGACGGCGGCTGCATCTACACGCTGTCGGCGAACCAGGGCGGGACCATCAACGAGAACTACTGCCTGCGGACCAACGGCTGGTTCGGGCTCTACTTCGACGAGGGCTCGCGCTACTACACCGCCCGCAACAACGTGTTCTCCTCCACCGGCACCTGGGCCACCGCCAACTACTACTACGCCGAGAACATGGGCAACTTCACGGTCACCAACAACTGGTCGACCAACGGCAGCACGAACGTGACCAACGGCGACCGCGGCAACGTCGTCAACGGCAACGTCACGGTCTCGAACGGCAGTTGGCCGTCCGGCGCGCAGACGGTGATCAACGCCGCCGGCGTGCAGAGCGGCGGCAGCACCAACCCGCAGAACGTGCAGCTTGTCGGCGTCCAGTCGGGTCGCTGCGCCGAGATCGGCAACTCCAGCACCACCAACGGGACGCAGGCCCAGCTCTGGGACTGCATCAGCGGCGCCGCCAACCAGCGGTGGACCCACACCGCGAGCCGGCAGCTCATGGTGTACGGCACCAAGTGCCTGGACGCTTCGGGTCAGGGCACCACCAACGGCACCGCCGTGGTGATCTGGGACTGCAACGGCCAGGCCAACCAGCAGTGGAACGTCAACGCCAACGGCACGATCACCGGCGCGCAGTCGGGTCTGTGCCTGGACGCCAACGGCGCCGGGACGGCGAACGGCACGAAGCTCATCCTCTGGGCGTGCAACGGCGGCACCAACCAGCAGTGGCAGCTGCGTAGCTGACATCTGGTTCGCCCCGGCCGGCCGCACCCCGGCCGGGGCGCCCCGGCAGCAGGCCGCCGGCAGATCGGGGCCCGCCATTTGCTGCCGGTCATCGACCAGCAGAAGTGTTAACGCTAACCCAAAACAGGTATCGCCCGCCCCCGCGGGCGTACCCCAGCATGGGAGTGAATTCATGGAAACCAACGGTGCGCTTCATCCCGCCGCTCCACCGAAGCGTCGCTGGCGGTCGGGGCTGGCCGCGGTGGCGGCGACCCTGCTCGCCGCCGGCGCCCTCGTCGGGGTGAACGCGGCGCCCGCGGCGGCGGCGACGGTGGACACCAACGCCTGGTACGTCCTGGTCAACCGCACCAGCGGCAAGGCGATGGACGTGTACGGCCAGGCCACCAACGACGGCGCGCGGATCACCCAGTGGACGCGCAACAACGGCAGCAACCAGCAGTGGCAGTTCGTGGATTCCGGCGGCGGCTTCTACCGGTTGAAGTCGCGCCTCTCCGGCAAGGTCCTCGACGTCAGCGGCGCGTCGACCGCCGACGGGGCGGCGATCGTGCAGTGGACCGACAACAACGCGGCCAACCAACAGTTCCGGCTGGCCGACTCCGACGCCGGAAACGTCCGGCTGATCGGTCGGCAGAGCGGCAAGGCCGTGGAGGTCCAGGGCGCCTCGACCGCCGATGGCGCCAACGTCGTCCAGTACGCCGACCTCAACGGCGCCAACCAGCAGTGGCAGCTGGCCAGGGTGTCGGGTGACACCGGGACCGGTGGGGGATGCGGCAAGAGCCCCACGCTGGCCAACGGCACCCACACGATCCAGAGCAACGGCAAGAGCCGCAGCTTCATCCTGCGGCTTCCCGCCAACTACTCCAGCAGCACCCGCTATCGGTTGATCTTCGCGTTCCACTGGCGGGGCGGCACCGCGGCCGAGGTCAACTCGGGCGGAACGAGTGGGACGCCGTGGTCCTACTACGGGCAGCAGGAGCAGTCGAACAACACCGCGATCCTCGTCGCGCCGCAGGGCCTCGGCAACGGCTGGGCCAACTCCGGCGGCGAGGACATCACCTTCGTCGACGACATGATCCGGTTGATCGAGGGCGACCTCTGCGTCAACACGGCGCAGCGTTTCGCGCTCGGTTTCAGCTACGGCGGTGGCATGAGCTACGCGCTGGCGTGTGCGCGGGCGAACGTGTTCCGGGCGGTGGCGGTGTTCAGCGGCGCCCAGCTCAGCGGGTGCAGCGGCGGCACCCAGCCCATCGCGTACTTCGGTCTGCACGGCATCACCGACTCGGTGCTTCCCATCTCCTCGGGGCGGTCGTTGCGGGACACGTTCGTCCGCACCAACGGCTGCGCCGCGCAGAGCCCGCGGGAGCCGGCCTCGGGCAGCCGTACGCACATCACCACCGCCTACTCCGGGTGCCGGGCCGGATATCCGGTGCAGTGGGCGGCGTTCGACAACGGCCACATGCCGGGGCCGGTGGACGGCACGTACGCCGAGAGCGGCATCACGACCTGGACCAAGGGCGAGGTGTGGCGGTTCTTCGCGCAGTTCTAGCGGTCCCGCTCGGCGACCGCGACACTGTCGCGTCGACGCCTGGACGTCGACGGGCGGCACGTCGAAACATGGAAGTAGTTGAATTCGATGAAACGGCTCCGTAATATGGCCGGCGTCTGCTGTTAACGCTAACAGTGGGCGCGTAGACATTCATGATGCCCGCCTCATCCGGGCGGCTGTCCCTGAAGGACGGCATCACGAAAGGATGCTTCCGCATGAAGCGAATCGTCCGAGCCCGGCACTGGGGGCGGGCAGCGGCGGCCGGGCTGCTCCTGGCCGCCGTCCTCGTGGGCCTGCGCGCCCCGGTGGCCCAGGCACTGGAGAACGGCGTCGCCCGGACACCCCCGATGGGGTGGAACAGCTGGAACTCGTTCGGTTGCAACATCAACGAGGGGCTGATCCGGCAGACGGCCGATGCGATGGTCAGCAACGGCATGCGCGATCTGGGCTACCAGTACGTCGTGGTCGACGACTGCTGGTTCAACCCGAACCGCGACAGCTCCGGCAACCTGCAGGGCGACCCGACCCGCTTCCCCAGCGGGATGAAGGCGCTCGGCGACTACCTGCACGCCCGAGGGCTGAAGTTCGGCCTCTACCAGGTGCCGGTCGACAAGACCTGCGCCCAGTACTTCAACAGCTACCCGGGCGCGACCGGCAGTCAGGGCCACGAGGCGCAGGACGCCCGGCAGTTCGCCGCCTGGGGCGTCGACTACCTCAAGTACGACTGGTGCTCCCCCAACGGCAGCATCAACGATCAGGTCACCACGTTCGCGAAGATGCGTGACGCGCTGGCCGCGACCGGCCGGCCGATCGTCTACAGCATCAACCCCAACAGCATCCACGCCAAGACCGGTCCGCAGCGCAACTGGGGCGACGTGGCGAACATCTGGCGGACCACCGAGGACATCACCAACGCGTGGGACACCGGGCAGACCAACGGCTACCCGATGGGCATCCAGAACATCATCAACGTCAACGTCCCCCTGGCGCCCTACGCGCGACCGGGTGCGTTCACCGACCCGGACATGATGGAGGTCGGCCGGGGCGGCATGAACGACACCGAGATGCGCAGCCACTTCGCGATGTGGGCCGTCATGGCGTCGCCGCTGATCGCCGGCAACGACGTGCGCAGCATGAACTCGGCGACGCAGACCATCCTCAAGAATCCGAACCTGATCGCCATCAACCAGGACTCCCTCGGGTTGCAGGCCAGCCAGGTCTCGTTCGACGGCACCCGCCGCGTGCTCGCCAAGCGGCTGGCCAACGGTGACGTCGCCGTCGCCCTGTTCAACCAGGGCGGCTCGACGACGACGATCTCCACCACGGCCGCCGCCGTCGGCAAGTCCGGCAGCTCCTTCACCCTGGTGGACGCCTGGAGCAACGCCACCACCACCAGCACGGGCAGCATCTCCGCCAGCGTCCCGGCGCACGGCACTGTGGTGTACCGGGTCAGCGGCGGCGGCACCAGCACCCCGCCGCCGACCACGCCCCCGCCCGGGACCACCTCCTTCGCGCTGGCCAGCGTCGCCTCGGGCCGCTGCCTGGACATCCCGCAGAGCAACACCACAAATGGCACCCAGCCGGTGATCTGGGACTGCAACGGGGCCGCCAACCAGCGCTGGACGGCCAACGGGCAGACCCTCCAGTCGCTCGGCAAGTGCCTGGACGCGCCCACCAACGCCACGGCGGGCAGCAAGGTCCAGATCTGGGACTGCAACGGCGGGGCCAACCAGCGGTGGACCCTCAACGCGAACGGCACGATCAGCGGGGCGCAGTCCGGCCTGTGCCTCGACGTCAACAACAACGGGACCGCCAACGGCACCACGGTGCTCCTCTGGTCCTGCACCGGGGCCGCCAACCAACGCTGGACCCAGCGCTGACGGCAGTACCGACAGGTCCGGGCCGGGGCGGCGGCGCCCCGGCCCGGACCTGCGTCGTCGCAGGTCGCCCGCCCGTCCGCCGCGACCGGGCCCGGGCGTGGCCAGGTGGCCCTCCGGATCAGGTCGCGGCGACCGTCCCCGCCGCCTGGATGGTCAGCCCGGTCGACGCGTCGTAGCGCACCGGAATGGGGTCGGTGAGTTCACCGACGAACGACCCGTCGACGTGGTCGAGGAAGCCGATGAGCGACCAGTCGTCGGCCGGTCCGGGGACCAGCCGGGGCGCGTACAGGTGCGGGTGGGTGACCGGCCGGGCGGCCGCGATGTCCCACGGGCCGCGGACGCTCCGCCCGGTCGCCACCCAGATCCGGTGGTCGTCGCGTCGGGCGCTGGCGGTCGCGTCGGTGGAGAACAGCAGCAGGGGCTGCCCGTCGACGACCGCGACCTGGGGCACCTCCAGGTGACCGAACCCCGCCGGCGTCGACAGCGGCGGTCGGACGGTCCAGGTGAGCAGGTCGGGGGAGGTGGCGTGGCCGACGACGCCCCGCGTGTCCGCCGTTCCCGTGTTGGCGCGTGCCGTGATGAGCATGTGCCAGCCGTCGCCGTCCGGGTCGGGAAACACCCAGGGGTCGCGCCACGCCTGCTCGTACCACAGGTCGGTGTCGAGCAGTTCGTACCACATCGGGTCGGCCTGCACGACCGGACCGGAACCGTGACGATGCCAGGTGATCAGGTCGTCGGAGACGGCCAGACCGATCCGTTGGACGAGCCCGTCCTCGGCGCGGGAGACCCCGGTGTAGTAGAGGTACCACCGCCCGTCCGGGCCGCGGACGGTGCACCCGGTCCAGGTCGCGAGGTCGTCCCAGGCCGGCGCGTCGGCGGGGACCACGGCGTCGGCGACCAGACGCCACGTGTGCAGGTCCGTCGAGACGGCGTGGCCGATCGAGGCGCGGCGGTGGCGGCGGTGCGGGTCGTGCAGGGCGCGGGACGCGCGCAGGAAGAACACGTGCCAGAGGCCGTTGTCGTCCCGCGCGTACCAGCTGTCCCACACCCAGTGGTCGGCTAGACGAAGCATGGCCGGAAACGTAGCACTAAACCGGTTTAGCTGACGAAGGCGTCGACCCCGCCGACGTCGTAGGGCGCTCGGGTCAGCCGGCGGGGGGCGCGAGGGACCGCCGTCGGCGCAGCGGCATCGCGACGAGTGACGGCTCGGCGGGGCCACCGTCGAGGAGCAGCTCGACCGCGCGCCGCCCCATCTGCTCGTGGGGCAGCGCCGTGGTGGCCAGGCTGGGGCGCAGCCAGGCGGCTATCGGGTCGTCGTCGAACGAGATCACCGAGATGTCGTCCGGGACGCTCAGGCCCGCCTCGCCGAGCGCCTGGTAGGCGCCGAAGGCCAGCCGGTCGTTCATGCAGATGACCGCGCTGGGTCGCGACGGCCTGCTCAGGAGCCCGCGCATGGCGGCGTAGCCGTGCTCGGGCAGCCACTCGGTGCAGAAGCACTCCGCGAGGAGGCTGACGCCCGCGTCGCCCAGCGCCTGCTGGATGCCGCGCAGGCGGGCCCGGGCGGCGAGGGAGATCTCCGGGTCGCCCTCCTTGAGCCGGTTGCGGCCGATCAGCGCGATGGCGTCGCGGTGGCCGTGCTCCAACAGGGCGGTGGCGACGGAGCGACCGGCCCGGTCGTCGTCGGGAAGGACGCAGGGCAGGCCGTCGGCGCTGGTGGCGTTGAGCAGCACCACCGGGCCGCCGAGGATGGCCGGGGGCACCGTCAGTCGCCGGGTGGCCATGGCGGCGTAGATCACTCCGTCGACCTGTCGGTCGAGCATGGCCTCGATGGCGTACTGCTCGAACGTGGCGTCACCCTGCGTCTCGGTGATGAGCAGCACGTGGTCACGCTCGCGGGCCGCGTCGAGCGCGCCGCGGATGAGACCGCCGGCGAAGCGGGTGGTGGCGACGATGTCGGAGACGAACGCGATGGTCGCGGTCTTGCGGGTACGCAGGCTGCGCGCCGCGAGGTTGGGACGGTAGCCCAGCTCCTCGGCGGCGGCGAACACGCGCTGGTGTGCCTCGGCCGAGAGCCGCGTGCCCTCCCTGCCGTTGAGCACCATCGACGCGGCGGTCTTGGACAGCCCGGCTCGCCGCGCGACGTCGGCCAGGGTTGCTCTGTTGCGGCCCATCAGTCCTCCGAATCAGGCGCGGTGCCACGGGCCCCGCTCCTGCCCATCATGATGCGTCGGCGCCCGGACTCTGGCCCCGGTCGGGTCGGGCGTCGTGTGAAGTCGATGTTTCCGGACCGTTGCCAGGTTGTCCTTGACAGCCTCCCGCGTCACGCGCATGCTCTGCTAAATCAGTTTAGCGACCACTTTTGGCGCGTCTGGAGACGTCGTCGGCCGCCGTGCTGAGGGTCAACGGTGGCCGGAACGTCTGCTGCGGCCGGGCGACCGCCACGACGTACCTGTCGTGGCTGTTCAGCCGGTCGCGGTGGTCCCGGTGGAGCCGTCGCGCGGCCCTGAGCCGCGGGACGCGCGGAGGAATCTAGGAGTCATTAAATGGCAGAATTGCTGACGAAAAGCCCGCGACGCAGAGCGGTCATCCTCGCGCCGCTGCTGGTGATCGGGCTCGCCGCGACGGCGTGCAGCGCTCCGGGAGCCGACCGGTCGTCGACCGCCGGGCCCGACGCCGCGGTCAAGACCGACCTGGGCACCGCGCCGATCAAGCTGGAGATGTACGCGGAGACCGGCTTCCCGCTGGCCAAGGCGCTCGCCGACGAGTTCACCAAGCAGCACCCGAACGTCACGTTCGCCATCCGCGAGGACCAGTTCACGGTGATCGTGGAGAACGCGCCGCGCGTCATGGCCTCGGACAACGCGCCCGACATCATCCGGCTCCCCACGATGGTCGACCTGGTGAAGGACGACCTGCTCAAGAACCTCGACCCGTACGTCAGCGCGTACGGCTGGGACAAGTTCCCGGCCTCGCAGCTCATGCAGTTGCGCGTCGGCGACAACACCCGGGGCACCGGCTCGCTCTACGGCATGGGGCTCGGCTACAGCGTCACCGGCGTCTTCTACAACAAGAAGCTGGCCAGCCAGGTCGGCATGACCCAGCCGCCGGCCACGGTCGCCGAGTTCGAGCAGCTGCTGGCGAAGGCGAAGACCAGCGGGGTCCAGCCGATCATGCAGTTCAACAAGAACACCGCGGGCATCAACTTCCCGCACCAGGCGCTGCAGAACCAGTTCGGTGACCCGGCCCAGGTCGCCGACTGGATCTTCCAGAAGCCGGGGGCCACCTTCGACACCCCGGCCGCGCTGAAGGCCACCCAGACCATCCAGAAGTGGGCCCAGGCCGGCTACTTCCCGAAGGACGCCAACGCCCTGGACTACGCGGGCATGGTCGGGCAGTTCCAGAAGGGCAACGGCCTGTTCATGTTCAACGGCGACTGGGAGTCGGCGAACCTGGACAAGGCGATGCCCGGCAACGTGGGCTTCTTCCTGTTCCCCGGCGAGGCTGCCGGCGCCAAGCACGTCGCGATGTCCGCCCCCAACACCTTCGGCGTCTCCGCGAAGGCCAAGAACCCGGACACCGCCGCGTACTTCCTGAACTGGGTCCACACCAACGCCAAGGCGCGGGAGATCGCCGTGACGGTCGGCGGTTCCAGCCCGGGCGGCCCGAGCGACCTGCCGGTGCCGGCCGCCGCCCCGAACACGGTGCTGGCCGAGACCCTCAAGGCGGCGCAGCAGCTCGGGGCCGAGAACGGCGCGGTGGACTTCACCGCCAACGCGACCGGCGGCATCTTCGCCGCCGCGATCACGCCGGAGATGCAGAAGCTGGTCGCCGGCCAGCAGACGCCCGAGGGATACGTGAAGGCGGTCCAGGCCGAGTACGCGAAGGAACTGTCCCGATGACGTCTGCCCTCGGCAGCGCACCAACCGGGCGGGACGACCAGGTGTCGCCGACGGGTCGTCCCGCCCGTTCCACGTCCACGCGGGCCCACCGACGCCGGTGGGCCCGCGCGGCCGGGACCGGCTGGTTGTACGTCCTGCCCGCCCTGCTGATGTACGCGGTCTTCGTCCTGCGCCCCCTCGCCCTGACCGTCCAGTACTCGTTCTACGACTGGAACGGGATCGGCGTCGCCCGCTGGGCGGGCCTGGACAACTACGTCACCGTGTTCACCGACAGCGACCTGCTGAAGATCATCTCCAACGCGATCATCCTGATCGTCTTCTTCAGTTTCATCCCGGTCGCGTTCGGGCTGCTGGTGGCGAGCATGGTCCGCCGGATCACCACCGGCGCGTTCGGGACGGTCGTCCGGACGATCCTGTTCCTGCCACAGGTCATCCCACTCGTCGCGGCTGGCATCGCGTGGAGTTGGCTGCTCTCGACCAACGGGCTGGTCAACCAGGTGTTGCGCGCGCTCGGGTTGGGTGGCCTCGCCCGCGCGTGGCTCGGCGACTTCGACACGGCGCTGCCCGCCGTCGGGGTGATCGGCGCCTGGGTCCTGCTCGGTCTCTGCACGATTCTGCTGGTCACCGGCATGAGCAAGATCGACCCGGCGCTCTACGAGGCCGCCCGGCTGGACGGCGCGGGGCCGGTCCGTGAGTTCCTCGCGGTGACCCTGCCCAGCCTGCGCCAGGAGATCGGGGTCTGCCTCACCGTCACGATCATCGCCGCCCTGGCGAGCTTCGACATCGTCTACATCTCGACCAGCGGAGGCCCGGGTCTGCAGACCACCGTTCCCGGCCTGGAGATCTACCGCCTCGCCTTCTCGCAGCGTCAGGTCGGGCTGGCCTCGGCGCTCGCCGTCGTGCTCATGCTGCTGGTGCTGGCGTTCGTGCTGCCGATCCAGCGACTGACCCGCAAGGAGAAGCCGTGAACCTGAGCCGACGTGAGCAGGTGACCGGGCGAGTCTTCCTGATCGCCCTGATCCTCGTCACCTTGCTGCCGTTCGTGAGCATGCTCTCGGCCGCCCTGCAACCGCGCGGCACCGTACCCGACGGGCTGGCCTGGCCGTCCGACCCGCAGTGGGGAAACTTCGCCGACGCGTTCACCGCCGCCAACATGGGCGCGCTGCTGCGCTCCAGTCTGCTCATCGTGGCAGGCGTCGTACCGGTGTCGGTGCTCATCGCCACCATGGCCGGCTTCGGGCTGGGCCAGTTGCGGGTGCCCGGCGGCCGGCTCGTCTTCGGCCTGCTGCTGCTCGGACTCACCCTGCCGTTCGAGGCCGTGGTCACCCCGCTCTACTACCAGATGCAGGACCTCGGGCTGCTCAACACCCGGTGGGCCATCATCCTGCCGCTGATCGGCCTCTACATGCCGTTCGCGGTGTTCTGGATGCGTGCCCACTTCACCAACGTGCCGGTCGAGCTGTCCGAGGCCGCCCGGGTGGACGGCAGCAGCACCTGGCAGCTGTTCTGGCGGGTCCAGGTGCCGCTCGCCCGACCGGCCATCGCGTCGCTGACGATCCTGATGTTCCTGTGGACGTGGAACCAGTTCCTGCTCGCGATCGTCCTCGTCGACGACGCCACCAAACGCACGATGGCCGGGGCGCTCGGTGCTTTCCAGGGCCAGTGGGGCACCGACCTGGTGCTGCTGTGCGCTGGTTCGCTACTGATCCTCACCCCTACCCTCATCGTGTTCCTGATCTTCCAGCGACAGTTCATCAAGGCCCTGATCCAGGGCTCACTGAAGGGATAGGCAGTGGCCACGCAGATCCACGGCGACGTCGACGAACGCTACGGGCGCGTCGCCGACGCGTTCCGCGACAACTTCACCTCCCGGGGCGAGGTCGGCGCCGCGGTCACCCTCTACGTGCGGGGCCGCAAGGTCGTCGACCTGTACGGCGGGCTGGCCGACACCCGCACCGGACGGCCCTGGACGGCGCACACGCCGGCCGTCGTCTTCTCCTGCACCAAGGGAATCCTGGCGATCTGCGCGTACCTGCTGGCGCAGCAGGGGTGGCTGGACCTCGACGCGCCCGTGACGCGCTACTGGCCGGAGTTCGGTCAGCACGGCAAGGCGGACATCCCCGTACGCTGGCTGCTCACCCACCAGGCCGGCCTGCCGGCCCTGGACCGGCCCCTGACCCTCGACGAGGTGCTCGCCTGGGACCCGGTCGTCGCGGCGATCGAGGCGCAGACGCCGCTGTGGCAGCCGGGCACCGCGCACAGCTACCACTCGATGACCTACGGGTGGCTCGTCGGCGAGGTCATCCACCGCGTCACCGGCCAGCTGCCCGGCGCGTACTTCCACGACACCCTCGCGCGGCCGCTGGGACTGCGGACCTGGCTCGGGCTCCCCGCCAGCGAGCGCGACACCGTCGCCTGGGATCTGGCGCCACCGCCGGACGCCGATCCGTTCGTCGACCCGGTCGCCGAACGGGGCATCACCATGGGTGGCGCGTTCGCCTTCCCCGCCGACGCCGACGGTCTGGTCAGCTTCAACGACCCCGCCATCCAGGCCGCCGGCGTCCCGGGCGCGGGCGCGGTGAGCACCGCGGACGGCCTGGCGCGGCTCTACGCGGCCTGCGTGTCCGACCTGCGGGGTGGCCCCCTGCTCACCGGGGCGTCGGTGGACGACGCGGTCGTCGTCCGCTCCCAGGGTCAGCAGCGACACGGCCCGCCCGACACCGGCCAGCGCTGGGGCAGCGGCTTTCTGCTGCACTCTCCGCCGGCGCGGCCGCTGCTCGGGGAGCGCAGCTTCGGCCACGACGGCGCCGGAGGAAACCTCGCCTTCGCCGACGCGCACCACGAGGTGGGGTTCGGCTACGTGGTCAACCAGATGTACTCCGCGGGCGACGAGCGCGCCAACCGGTTGACCGCTGCCGTCCGCTCCAGCCTGGACGCCTGAGCCGGCCGGCTGCGGTGTGAGTCGGCGCCGCACGGGGTAGGCAGGACGTCGACGGCGGCCACGCAGCGAGATGCCGCCACGATCCGACGGGGTGACCGACTGTGCGCGACTCCCACCTGCCGGCGGGTGCCGGCCGACACGGACGTCGGCGATGACCGAGCCGACGGTGGATCCCGCGCAGGCGCTGGCCGAGTTGAGCCGGATCAGACTCGACGAGATCAGCCTCGACGACATGCTGCGCCGGGTGGCCACGCTGGCCAACCGGAGCGTTCCCGGCGCCAGGGAGGTCTCGGTCACCCTGGTCCGGAATCGCGCGGGTTGGACCGCCGCGTTCACCGGCGATCTGGCCCGCGAGCTGGACGAGCGGCAGTACGAGCAGGATCGGGGCCCGCAAGGTGCGTGACGTCGCGGAGGCCCTGGTTGCCAGGGTGGTCCAGAGGACTCGGGTGTGAGCAGGCGCCGACCTGCGCCGGACGTCCGTCGCGGTCACCACCTGGGCCCCGCCGTGGGTGCACCTCGCGCTGCTGCTCCTGCTTCTTGGCGTACGGGCGGTGGCGCGGCGACGTCGACGACGCCTGGCCGGCCCGCTGGCGCTGGCCCGGGAGCAGGACGGCCAGGCGTCCGTACGCCGTCCATCTGATCTTCTGGTAGTACGGCACCCCCGGGGCGCGCGGCACGTCCGCGACGCCCCGGGGGTGCCGGGGTGGTGAGCTGAGAGGGGACGGATCAGCTCGCGGTGCAGGTGGGGGTGCCGGACGGGCTGGCACCGGTGCCCTGGAAGCCGAACTCGGTGCTGGCTCCCGCGCCGACCTGGCCGTTGTAGTCGACGTTGCGGAAGTCCACAGTGCCCGACGAGCCGCTGGCCTGCGCGCTCCAGGTGTTGGTGACTGCGGTGCCCGAGGGCAGCGTGATCCGGACCGTCCAACCCCGCAGGGCCGTCGAACCGGCGGTGACCTTGACGGTGGCGACGAAGCCGCCGTTCCAGGAGTTCAGCGACACCGAGGCCGAGCATCCGGCACCGGTCGGCGGCGGGGTCGTGGGCGGCGGAGTGGTCGGCGGCGGAGTGGTCGGCGGCGGGGTGGTGGGCGGCGGGGTCGTCGGCGGCGGGGTGGTCGGGGTGGGGGTTCCGCCGGAGTTCAGGGCATTGAGGACCGAGGTGTACGCCGCCTTCTTGTTGCCCGAGCGGTCGAACAGCAGGGGGTTGTCGTTGCCGCGCCACGAGTCGCTGTCCCGGACACCCCACACCGTGATGCCGGTGCAGCGGGGAATGGCCAGGCAGGCCCGCGTGACCTGGGCGTAGGCGTTGGCCTGGTTGGAGCCCTGGGTGATGTCCAGCTCGGTGATCTGCACGTCGACGCCGAGGTCGGCGAAGCGCTGCAGGTTGGCCTGGTAGTCACTGGGCACCGAGGTGCCCAGGTGGGACTGGAAGCCGACGCAGTCGATGGGCACGCCGCGGGACTTGAAGTCGCGCACCATGTTGTAGATGCCGGTGGACTTCGCGTTGATCCCGTCGGTGTTGTAGTCGTTGTAGCAGAGCTTCGCGCCCGGGTCGGCGGCGCGGGCGGCGCGGAACGCCGCCTCGATCCAGTCGTTGCCGGTGCGCTGAAGGTTCGAGTCCCGCCGACCGCCGCCGCCACCGTCGGCGAACGCCTCGTTCACCACGTCCCAGGCGTAGATCTTGCCGCGGTAGTGGGTGGCGACCTGCGTGACGTGATTGATCGCGGCGTTGCGCAGCGCGGTGCCGGACATGCTCTGCGCCCAACCCGGCTGCTGCTGGTACCACAGCAGCGTGTGGCCGCGGACGATCATGCCGTGCGACTGGGCGTGGGCGACGATCTGGTCCCCGCCGCTGTAGCTGAACCGACCCTGCTGCGGCTCGGTGGCGTCCCACTTCATCTCGTTCTCGGGAGTGAGCTGGTTGAACTCCCGGTTCACGATGGTGGCGAACTGGCTGTCGGACAGCTTGAAGGCGGGTACCGCCGCACCGTAGTAACGGCCCTTCTCGGCCGCCGAGGCACCCAGAGTGGTGCCGGCGTTGGCGGCGGAGGTCACCGCCACCGTCGCGGCGACCGCCGCGAGGGTGGCCGCGAGCGGCATCAGCACCCGACGGCCCCGGATCCGGGGCCGCGGTGCGCGTTCGTCGGGGATCTTGTCCATGGTCCTGCCTTTCGAGGTGGTGGCGGCCGGAGTCGAGGGTCGCTGCCAGACCGGCGGTGGGCTGCCCGTGGGAAACCGCTCGGGGTGGATGTGGGCGGGCCCGGGGACGGTGCGACAGGTCGCCAACGGCGATGCCTGAGGGCGGACGTCATGACGGAGCGACCGCGTGCGCGGACGCGGGAACACGGCGTACGCCGGACAGGTGTGGCTCGGACAGGTCACCGACCGTCGACCGGGTCGCGGGACCCGATGCCCTTCGAGGTGCCGGTGACTCCGAGCGGGAGGGACGTGCCCTCGACTCCGTGGCGGAACATAGCATGTTATCGATAACATGCTCAAGGTGAGCGATGGCCGGGCAGCGAGCCTCTCCGGCTATGACGCCCGCGCGGCGAGTTCCAGGCGTTACCGCTAACACTGGCCTGATGCGACGGCGGGTCGATGGTGGACGAAGGGCGTTCGCCGCAGCCCTTTGCCAGCAACGCTTTTTTGGTCGGACGTATGGTGCGCGACGCGTGCATAACGATGCCACAACATGCCTGTAAGACCTTGGCAACATGAGTGTGACCGTGGGAAGGTAACGCCTGATCGCAGGAAACATCCGATCTATCGCGCAGGCGCTGCGGGGAGTGGCCCGTGTGTGACGTCCTGGGGAGGTCCGGTTGCTGAGGAATGCGTCGATCACCGGCGGGGACGCGTGTCGAGCCGGGGACACAGTGGACGAGAGCCGGGCCCGGCGATGAGTGCGGCCGAGGCGACTGCGGAGCCCCAGGGCGGCGCGCTCAACGACTGGTTGCGGGAGCGCATCTCGCACGCGCTCAGTGAGTTCACCGCGGCCACCGCGCTCGTCGTCCTGTTCATCGCGTTGAGTTTCGCCAGTCCCTACTTCCTGACGGCCGACAACCTGTTCAACATCGGCGCGCAGACCGCTGTGATCGCCATCATCGCCGCCGCGCAGACGATGGTCATCATCACCCGGGGCATCGACCTGTCGGTCGGCTCGGTCGCCGCGCTCGCCGGAGTGGCGGGAGCGATGGTCGTCCGTGACCTGGGTTTCCCGCTCCTGGCGGCGACGGCGGTCGCGATCGGTGTCGGTGCCCTGGCCGGGCTGCTCAACGGGCTGCTGGTGACCGTCGCCCGGATACCCCCGTTCATCGCGACGCTGGGGACGATGTCGGTCGGCCGGGGCCTGGTCTTCATCATCACCGGGGCGGTCGGCGTCTACGGTCTGCCCCGATCGTTCCAGCTGCTCGGCAACGGCGAGATCATCGGTATCCCGTTCGCTGTGGTGATCACCGCGGTGGTCGCCGTCGGGGTCGCGTTTCTGCTCTCGCAGACCCGCTTCGGGCAGTACACCTACGCCATGGGGTCCAACCTGGAAGCCGCCCGCCGCTCCGGCATCGGGGTCGGCCGCCACCTGACGTACGTGTACGTCCTGGCGGGTGTGCTGGTCGGTCTGGGTGGCATGATCGCCGCCTCCCGGGTCAACTCCGGCCAGCCGAACTACGGCATATCGCTGGAACTCGACGTCATCGCCGCCGCGGTCATCGGCGGCGCCAGCCTGTTCGGAGGGCAGGGCCGGATCGTCGGGACCATCATCGGCGCCTTCCTCATCGCCCTGGTCCGCAACGGCGCCGTCCTGCTCGACATCAGCATCCACTACCAGCAGGTGATCGTCGGCCTGATCATCTGGGCCGCCGTCTACTTCGACCAGTACCGCCGTCGGCGGCTGGAGTCACGGGGCTGACATGCCGTTCCCGGAGTTCGACAGAGGAAGGACGCACACCATGTCACACACCACCACCAGCCGACGGCCACGAGGGCGTCTTCTGCGCGCACAGGTCATCGTCGCCGTCGCCGCGGCGACCGCTCTGCTCAGCGCGTGCGGCGGAGTCGAGGTCCGCGACGGAGGCGACGGCGCGACCAAGGACGCGGCCGGGCCGCTGAAGCTCGCCGTCGTGCCGAAGGCTGTCGGGGCCGACTACTGGAACACGGTGAAGGCGGGCGCCGAGTGCGCCGCGCAGCGCGCCGGCGACGTCACGGTCCAGTGGGACGGGGTGACGACCGAGACGGACGTCGAGGGCCAGGTCAACCTGATCCAGAACTTCGTCACCAAGAAGGTCGACGGCATCGTCTACGCGGCCACCGACTCCCGGGCGTTGGCGCCGGCCACCGACCAGGCGCTCGGCGCCGACATCCCGGTCGCGATGATCGACTCGGGCACCAGCCCCCAGCCGTCGAGCGTGCCGCTCTTCGCCACCGACAACAAGGCGTCGGCCGTCGAGGCGGCCAAACTGCTCGCCACCGAACTGGGCCCCGGCAACCACGACGTGGCGCTTGTGGAGTTCCAACCCGGCTCGCAGACCAACACCGAGCGGGTCGACGGCTTCAAGGCCGGCCTCGCGCAGTTCCCCAACCTCAAGCTGGTCGGGCAGCAGCCCAGCCGCAGTGACGTCAACGAGGCGCGGCGGGTGACCGAGAACATCCTGACCGCGAACCCCAACCTCGCCGGCATCTTCGCGGCCAACGAGCCGAGCGTGCTCGGCGCCGCGCAGGCCATCCAGGCGGCCGGCAAGTCCGGCAAGGTGGTCATCATCGGTTGGGACGCCGCCCCCGACGAGATCGCGGGGCTGCGCAGCGGTCAGATCTCGGCGCTGGTCGTGCAGAACCCGTTCAAGATGGGCTACTTCGGCGTCGACAAGATGGTCAAGCACCTTCGGGACAAGGCGCCGCTGGCGTCGGCCGACACCGGCGTCACGTTCGTCACCAAGAAGAACATCGACTCGGCGGAGATCAAGGCGGTGCTCGAGCCCAGCTGCGCCAACCCTCCGGTGCAGTGATGGACGCCGCCCCGACGACCACCGTCGAGACCGACCAGCCGGCCGCCGACGAACCGCCGGTGCTCGAAGCCCGTGGCATCGTCAAGCGGTTCGGCCACGTCGAGGCGCTGCGTGGCGCGGACTTCACCGTCCACAAGGGCGAGGTCGTCGCCCTCATCGGCGACAACGGCGCCGGAAAGAGCACGCTGATCAAGACGCTGTCCGGTGTGCACCCGCCCGACGAGGGTGAGATCCGGGTGGGCGGTCGTCCCGTCCACTTCGCGACGCCGGTGGACGCCCGGCGCGCGGGAGTGGAGACCGTCTACCAGGATCTCGCGGTCGCCGACGATCTCAGCGTCGCCGCCAACCTCTACCTCGGGCGGGAGATCCTGCGCTCCGGGCCGCTCGGCCGGCTGGGGCTTCTCGACAAGCGCGCCATGCGGCAGGGGGCCGCCGCGGCGCTCGCCGAGCTGGGTGTGCGGATTCCCCGGGTCACCACGCCGATCGCGATGCTGTCCGGTGGGCAGCGGCAGTGCGTGGCGGTGGCGCGGGCGATCATCTGGGCGACGAACGTGGTCATCCTCGACGAGCCGACCGCGGCGTTGGGCGTCGTGCAGACCGGGCGGGTGCTCGACGTCGTCCGCCGGGCCCGTGACGCTGGCATGTCGGTGGTGCTGGTCAGCCACAACATGCCGCAGGTGCTCGAGATCGCCGACCGGGTGGAGGTGCTGCGCCTGGGCCGACGGGCGGCGCGGCTGCGTGCCGACGAGGTCACCACCGACGACCTGGTCGCGGCGATGACCGGGAGCACCGGCGCGGAGCGGGACGAGCGGTGAGGGCGATCGCCCGCCCGTGACCGAGCGCGAGGGGCCGGCATCGGTTCCGTTGGCGCGCGGAGCGGGCGGGCGATCACTGCGCCTGCGCGTCGACGCCCGTCTCACCCTCGTCGGGCAACCCCTGTAGCGACTCCTCCACACCGATCAGGTGGTTGGCCATCCGGGTGCGGGCCCGCTCCGGGTCGCGCGCCCGGAGGGCCTTGAGGATCGCCACGTGCTCGTCGTGGGTACGCCGGTCCGCGCCCTCCTCGTGCAGGCTCCGCCAGAGTCGCCCGCGCAGGGTGCGCCCGGCGAACGCCTCGATCAGGCCGATGAGCACCGGGTTGTCGGCGTGTGCGGCGATGATCCGGTGGAACGCGATGTCGATTTCCATGATCCGCTCATGGTCCTGCGGCGACCGACCGGCGATCCGGGCTGCCTCGTCGAGCAGCTCCCCGGCCTGGGCGAGGGCCTCGTCGGTGATCCTGGTCGCCGCCAACCGGGCGGCCTCGCACTCCAGCAGGCGGCGGACGGTGTGGATGTGCCGCCCGTCGCCCTGGCCCTGGAAGTCGACGACGAAGCCCATCGGGGCAAGCAGCTGCGGCGCGTCGAGGTTGGTGACGTACGTGCCGTCGCCCTGGCGGATGTTGACGATGCCGAGGATCGACAGCGCCGACATCCCCTCGCGCAGCGATCCCCGCGAGACGCCGAGGGACTCGGCGAGGTCCTTCTCGATGGGCAGCCGATCCCCGGGCTTGAACGTCCCTTCCAGGATCATCCGCTTGATGCCGTTCACCACTTCGTCGGTGCGGGACATGACACCTCCTAGCGGCCGGCGGGGGTGGCCGTCCCACCCGCGATCACGTACGGCTCCGGAGATGACACCGTAGCCGGGTCTGTCGCGGCCCAGTAGAGGCCGTCGGGGAACCGGTACCGCGCGATCGACTCGGGGTGCATCCGGGTGGAGTAGCCGGGCGTGCCGGGCAGAACGTAACCGCTGCCCCAGCCGGTGTCCCGGACGACACACGGGTCGGTGAAGTGCTCGTGCAGATGGTCGACGAACTCGGTCACGCGGCCGGTGAGATCCCCTGAGATGGCGACGTAGTCGAGCACCGACACGTGTTGGACCATCTCACAGAGCCCGACACCGCCGGCGTGCGGGCACACCGGGACGTCGAACTTCGCGGCGAGCAGCAGCACGGCGACGATCTCGTTGATGCTGGCCAGCCGGCCGGTGTCCAACTGGCAGAAGTCGATGGCCTCGGCCTGGAACAGCTGCTTGAACATCACCCGGTTGTGGCAGTGCTCGCCGGTGGCGACGCCGACAGGAGCGACGGCACGGCGTACGGCCGCGTGGCCCAGGATGTCGTCCGGGCTGGTCGGTTCCTCGATCCACAGTGGTGAGAACTGGGCGAGGGCCTTGACCCACTCGATGGCCTGGTCGACGTCCCACACCTGGTTGGCGTCGATCATCAGGTTGCGCTGCGGGCCGAGGATCTCCCGGGCGATCCGGCACCGCCGGATGTCGTCGTCGAGGTCGGCGCCGACCTTGAGCTTGACGTAGCCGTAGCCGGAGTCGACGGCCTCCTGGCACAGCCGGCGCAGCTTGTCGTCGCCGTAGCCGAGCCAGCCCGCCGAGGTGGTGTAGGCCGGGTAGCCGGTGCGCGCCAGCTCGGCCAGACGGTCGGTCTTCGTGCTCTGCTTGGCGCGCAGGATGGCCAGTGCCTCGTCCCGGGTCAGCGCGTCGGACAGGTAGCGCAGGTCGGCGATGTCGACGAGTTGCTCGGGGGACATGTCGGTGAGCAGCCGCCACAGCGGCTTGTCCGCGAGTCGCGCGGCCAGATCCCAGGCCGCGTTCAGCACGGCCGCCAGCGACAGGTGGATGACGCCCTTCTCCGGCCCGAGCCAGCGCAGCTGGGAGTCGGAGGTGAGCAGGCGGTAGACGGCCCCCATGTCGGCGGCCATCGTCGTCACGTCCATGCCCACCAGGCGGTGGGCCTGGTGCACCGCCGCCGCGACGACGATGTCGTTGCCCCGGCCGATGGTGAAGGTGAGGCCGTGACCGGCGAGCGGTGCGCCGGCGCTGTCGAGGCCGTCGGTGTGCAGGATGACGTAGGCCGCCGAGTAGTCGCCGTCCTTGTTCATGGCGTCGGACCCGTCAGCGGTCAGCGAGGTGGGGAAGCGGACGTCCTCGACGGTGACGCCAGTGATCTGCGGCATGCGCTCCTCGCCCGACTAGGCTAAAGATCTGATGATCATTTGGAGTATACGGAGGCTCGATCGGCTGCGTCAACGACATCGATCGACCCGTGCCAATATAGATCTAATGTTTTACGCTCTCTGGCGGCGTCCGGTGACCGCGTCCGTTCCTCGCCCGCCGGGGCGTCCGCCCGGCCGGATGGACGGATCGACACGGCGAGGGCGCGACGGGTTCCGTGTGACACCGGCGCTGCTTGCCGACCCTCCCGCAGGGCGGTCGACCTGCTCTGCCGCGCTGCGGGCCGCGTCGGCCGGCACCGCCCCGGCCGGGGCCGGGTGGTTGTCGTGAACATCGGCCGGGGCCCGATGAAGATTAGATGTTCGCCCCGATGGCCGACGTCGGCTCAGTCTGGCCGCACCGGTGCCGCTGAGCCGATACATCACATCTATGTGGACGCCGTTGCCGTCGGTGAGTCCCGTCGTGGTGCCGGCCGGCGGTGGCGTGTGCCGGCCTCGTCCGTGCTCAGCCGAGGGCGGCCAGATCGGCGACGAGCTGCTCGACCCGGGTCCGGATGTCGTCGCGGATCGGACGGACGGCGTCGACGCCCCTGCCGGCCGGGTCGTCGAGCTTCCAGTCCTCGTAGCGCTTGCCGGGAAAGACCGGGCAGGCGTCGCCGCAGCCCATGGTCACGATGACGTCGGAGGACTCCGCGGTGGCGTACTCCAGGAGGGTGGGGGTCTGGTCGGTGATGTCGATGCCGACCTCGCGCATGGCCTGGACGGCGGCGGGGTTGATCGTCTCGGCCGGGGCGGAGCCGGCCGAGCGAACCTCGACGGTGTCGCCGGCGAGGTGGCGCAGCCAGCCGGCGGCCATCTGGGAGCGGCCGGCGTTGTGGACGCAGACGAACAGGACGCTGGGTTTGTCGCTCATCGTGACGCCTCTCGGTCAAGGGGTGGGGTGAAGAAGCGGCGGCGTGCCCAGAGCGAGACGTGGACGAGGCCGACCAGTACGGGCACCTCGATCAGCGGCCCGACGACCCCGGCCAGCGCCTGACCGGAGGCCACGCCGAAGGTGCCGATCGCGACGGCGATGGCGAGTTCGAAGTTGTTGCCGGCGGCGGTGAACGCGAGGGTGGTCGTGCGCGCGTAGCCGAGGTCGAGCGCCCGGCCGAGAGCGTAGGAACCGGCCCACATCAGCGCGAAGTACACCAGCAGCGGCAGGGCGATACGGGCGACGTCGAACGGCCGGCCGATGATGGCGTCGCCCTGAAGGGCGAACAGGATCACGATGGTGAACAGCAGCCCGTACAGGGCGGCGGGGCCGACGCGGGGCAGGAGGCGGGATTCGTACCACTCGCGACCCCGGGCGCGCTCGCCGAGGCGGCGGGTGAGGTAACCGGCCAGCAGCGGGATGCCGAGGAAGATGAGCACGTTGCGGGCGATCTCCCAGACCGAGACGCGCAACTCGGCGCCCGGCAACCCGAGCCAGCCGGGCAGCACCGACAGGTAGAACCAGCCGAGCAGGCCGAAGGCGAGGACCTGGAAGACGGAGTTGAGCGCGACCAGGACCGCCGCGGCCTCGCGGTCGCCGCACGCGAGGTCGTTCCAGATGACGACCATGGCGATGCAGCGGGCGAGGCCGACAATGATCAACCCGGTGCGGTACGCGGGCTGGTCAGCCAGGAACACCCAGGCCAGGGCGAACATCACGGCCGGGCCGACCAGCCAGTTGAGGACCAGCGACGAGACCAGCAGGCGGCGGTCGCCGGTCACGGTGTCGAGCCGGTCGTAGCGGACCTTCGCCAGCACCGGATACATCATGACCAGCAGGCCGATCGCGATCGGCAGCGAGATACCGCCGACCGCCACCGCCTCCAGCGCGTCGTCGAGCCCGGGGATCAGGCGGCCGAGCAGCAGCCCGACGACCATGGCCAGCCCGATCCAGACCGGCAGGAACCGGTCGAGTCGGGAGAGGCGACCGACGACGGCGCTCGCGGCCGGGTCGGCCTGGCGGATGGCGGTGCTCACGAGCATTCCGACCGGGCGGCGGGAGCGGGGCCTGCCTCGGTCGGGACGACGGTGAGCAGTGCGGCGAGTTGGTGCAGAACCGTCGGCCGGGCGCGGTAGTAGACCCAGGTGCCGCGACGCTCGGCGTCGACGAGCCCGGCCTCGCGCAGCGTCCTGAGGTGGTGCGAGATGGTCGGGCCGGTCAGGTCGAACGCGGGGGTGAGGTCGCAGACGCAGATCTCGCCGCCCTCGGCGGAGGCGATCATCGACATGAGCTGCAGGCGGACCGGGTCGCCGAGGGCCTTGAACGCGGGGGCGAGCGCGGCGGCGGTCTCGGCCGGCACACGCCGTTCGGACAGGGGCGGACAGCACAGCACGTCCACGGCCGCTTGTTTCGACATCAGTCTAGGTTGACAGACATCTAATCAGCGTGCAACTGTCTGATTCGACAGACGTCGAGACAGTCTCTCCTCGTCCGAGACCGGAACGGAGCCCGCCGATGGCCGACCTGACCACGCGCCCGATGACCGCCGGCGACGCCGACCGCGTCCTGACGATCTACCAGGCGGGCCTCGACGGCGGTGACGCCAGCTTCGAGACCACCGCGCCGACCTGGGCGGCGTTCGACGCCACCCGGCTGACCGCGCACCGCTTCGTGGCCGTGGACGGCAGCCACGCCATCCTCGGCTGGGTCGCCGTCACACCGACATCGAGCCGCCCGGTCTACGCCGGAGTGGTCGAGCACTCCGTCTACGTCGACCCGGCGGCCCAGGGGCGCGGGGTCGGCCGGCTGTTGCTCGACGCGTTGATCACCTCAACCGAGGCGGCCGGCATCTGGACCATCCAGTCCGGCATCTTCCCGGAGAACACCGGCAGTCTGGCCCTGCACCGGCGGGCCGGGTTCCGTGTCATCGGCGTCCGGGAGCGGATCGGCCGCCACCATGACCGCTGGCGCGACGTGGTTTTGCTGGAACGCCGCAGCCCCACCATCACCTGACAAGGAGTTACCCGATGAACGCCCTGGACAGCCTTCCCGTCGTGGTCGTCGGCGCTGGCCCGACCGGCCTCGCCGCAGCCGCCCACCTGCACGAACGCGGCCTGCCCTTCGTCGTCCTGGAAGCCGGCGACACCCCGGGCGCCGCCGTCGCCCAGTGGGGACACGTGCGGGTCTTCTCGCCCTGGCGCTACAACATCGACCCGGCCGCCCGCCGGATCCTCGACGACGCCGGCTGGCTCGCCCCCGACCCGGAGGCCCTGCCGACCGGGGCGGAGCTGGTCCGCGCGTACCTCCAGCCGCTCGCGGAGCTGCCCCAGCTCAAGCCCCACGTCCGCTACGGCGCCCGGGTCCAGGCGATCAGCCGCCTCGGCCTCGACCGGCTGCGCACCGCCGGCCGCGACACCACGCCGTTCCTGGTCCGCCTCGCCGACGGTGACGAGCTGCTGGCCCGCGCCGTGCTCGACGCCTCCGGCACCTGGGGCACCCCGAACGTCCTCGGCGCGTCCGGCCTGCCCGCCCGGGGTGAGGCCGACGTGGCCGCGTACCTCGAACACGCGCTGCCGGACGTGCTCGGCGCCGACCGGGACCGCTTCGCCGGCCGCCACACGCTCGTCGTGGGCGCCGGTCACTCCGCGGCGAACACCCTGCTGTCCCTGGCGGACCTGGCCGCCACCGAGCCGGGCACCGAGGTGACCTGGGCGATCCGCACCACCTCGCCCGCGCGCACGTACGGCGGCGAAGATGCCGACGCCCTGCCGGCGCGCGGCGCTCTCGGCGCGCGGCTGCGGGGGCACGTCGACGCGGGCCGGGTCCGGCTGCTCACCGGCTTCTGGGTGCACGCCCTCACACCGGCCGACGGGCGCGTCCGGGTGGTCGTCCGGCACGCCGACGGGGGCGAGGAGTCGGTGCTCGTGGACCGCGTCGTCGCGGCCACCGGGTTCCGCCCGGACCACTCGATCACCGCCGAGCTGCGGCTGGACCTCGACCCGGTGCTCGGCGCGACCCGCGCGCTCGCCCCGCTGATCGACCCGAACGAGCACTCCTGCGGCACCGTGCCTCCGCACGGCATCGACGAGCTCACCCACCCGGAGGTCGGCTACCACGCCGTCGGCATGAAGTCCTACGGTCGGGCGCCGACGTTCCTCATGGCCACCGGCTATGAGCAGGTCCGCTCGGTCGTCGCCGCCCTGGCCGGAGACTGGGCCGCCGCCCGCGACGTCCAGCTCGACCTGCCCGAGACCGGCGTGTGCTCCAGCAACGCCGCCGACTCGGTGAGCGGCGACAGCTGCTGCGGCCCGACGCCGGCCGCCGAGCCGGCCCGACGCGGGCTGGCCACCGGCGTCTCCGGCGGGCTGCTCAGCCTCGTCGCCGTCGACACCGCGCCCGCCGATGGCCAGGCCGGCGGCTGCTGCGCCAGCTGACGTCCCCGCGACGGCGGCGTCCGCCGGCCCCCGGGCCCGCGGGCGCCGCAACCGTCACCGGCGGCTGGCGCAGGCGACGCAGGTACGCGCCGACGGGCGGGCGGCGAGCCGCTCGGCGGGAATCGGGCGCAGGCATCGTTCGCAGACGCCGTAGCTGCCGGCGTCGACGCGGCTCACCGCCTCGTCCAGTTCGGCCAGGCGTCGACGTGCCGCGTCCAGGACGGCACTGAGCTGTGCCCGTTCGAACGCGATCGTGCTGCCCTCGGGGTCGTGTTCGTCGTCGGCGTTCGACGACCGGGACGCCTCGAACAGGCTCCGCAGGTCGCCCTCCAGCGCGGCGGCCTCAGCGGCGGTCTCGTCGCGCCGCCGGAGGAGATCCGCACGAATCGCGCGGGATTCGGTGTCCATGGCGGTTCCAGGCTACGCCCGGTGCCGCGCACCGGGGTCTACATGAAGTTGCGGGTGTGCAGGGCGGAGAGCGCGGCCGCCTCGTTCGACCGGAAGCCCAGCCGGACGAGTCGGCGCTGGCGGCCCTGGTCCATCGCCTGTTGCAGAGCACGCACGTGGTCGAAGCCGGCGGCCACGTCATCGGGGTCCCACCCGCCCGCCGCGAGCAGCACCAGCGCGTCGAAGACGTCCGCGTTGAGGCCCGCGGTGTCGGCCAACGCGTCGTGACGACGGTGGATCGCGGCACGGAGTCGGTCCCGCAGCAGCGGGTCGACCGTCGCCTGGTGCTCCAGATGGGCCATGCCGAACACCACGTGCCGGCGCTCGTCCTGCATCGCCAGCCAGCAGATCCGGCGGGTCACCGGATCGGGAGCGTGCCGCACCAGGAACCCCAGCAGGTCGACGAAGCTGCCCTCGCCGAGCACGGAGAGCAGGAACGACGCCAGGGCGAAATCGGACTCGGCGACGAGCGTGAAGAGCGACTGCCGGCCACCCGCCGAGGACGTGCCCAGCTCCGCGCCGCGCAGCAGCGCCCGCCGGCTGAAGACCTCCATGTGCCGGGCCTCGTCGGCCACCTGCACCGCGAGGAGCTGCACCACCTCCCGAAAGTGCGGGTGGATACGGCCGATGAACCGGGCCGGTACGACGAGAGCCGCCTGCTCGTTCTCGACCAGGTAGGTCATGACCTGCACGACCGCGGCCTCGACATCCGCCGGCAGCGCGAACGCGTCGTCCCACGGCACCGCCGTCTGCGGGTCCCACTGCCGTGCGGCGGCCTGCGCGTACAGCGCGGGGGCGATGTCGGCCCACACCAGATCGCGGTCGTCCAGGTCGAAGCGGGCCTCGGGCCCGCCGGCCTCCAGCAGCGCGCCACGGGCACCGAGCCCCCAGCGTGGCGGTGGACGGCTGCTCAGCGCCGAGGGCAGGGCAGGCCCGGCCCGCTCCGCGCCGAACCAGCGGTCGTCGTCGGCGGCGCCCCGGACGACGACCGCCACCAGGCGACTCCGGTCCGCGGGATCGGGCCATTCGACCCGGTGACCCCGGCTTCGGCACCACGCCGGCAGGTGCACCCCCAACGCCGCATCGGTGCCGGAGACCGCCACCCGGCCGCCGGGCGGCAACCCGGCCAGGGCGCGCTGTACCAACAGGTGCGCGCCACGGCCGAAGCCGAGGCCGCCGAGATCGATCTCGACGTCGGCGGTCACGGCCGATAGTCCGCGGCGGTCACCCGCCCGTCGGGGGCGTAGAACCCGCTCGCGTCGACCGCCTCGGCGAGGGCGTCGTACCCGGTCGTACGGCCGTCCTGCCAGGCCGTCAGGCCCTCCAGGTCGAGCAGCGGGCGCACCTGCGGATCGGCGTACGACATGCCGCGCAGCAGGGTGCCGAAGAGCCGGACCCCGTCGGACGCCGGCTCGCGCACCGTCATGTTGCAGTGGTCGTACCGCCCGGTCTGCGCGACGATCCGGGTGCCCTCGGGTGGCAGCGTGCCCTCCTGCACGAACATCAGGTGGTTGGCGTCGATCATGCAGGCGGCGTCGACCTCCCCGGCCGCCAGGGCGCGCGCGGCGTCACGTTCGCCCCCGACGTGGTCACCGTGCAGCCCGACACCGACGTCGAACCGGCGCACGTCGACCCGGACTCCGGCCGCGGCGAGGTGGCCGAGCGGGATCAGCGTGGCCTGCGGACTGTCCACCGCGCCGGTCGCCACCACCCTTCCGGCGAGATCCTCGACCCGGTGTACCGGCGAGTCGGCGCGCACCACCACGACCGAGGTGAGGTCCCGGTCGGTGTCGCGCATCGTGAGCGCGCGCACGGAGCCGCCAGCGGCCGTGGCAAGCCGGTCGGCTCGCAGCCACGCGAGCGGAGAGTTCCACGCGGCGTCGATGCGGCCGGCGACAAGGTCCTCGACCTGTCGCTCGTAGTGCGAGTAGAGGACGAAGTCGAAATCCAGGCCGTGACCGCGCAGCCAGCCGCGAAAGCCCTCCCAGATGGTGACGACCTTGGGGTCGTACGCGACCGCGCCCATCAGGACCGACGGCGCCGGCATCAGCGGTTGGCCTCGTCGAGCAGCGGCAGGCCGGTGGCGACGCGGCCCACGAAGTCGTGCAGAGCGTCAGTGGTCGGTGCCATCACCCGGGCGGCTCGCGAGTCGCGGAATCGGCGCTCCAGGCCCAACTCCTTGCGAAAGGCGCTGCCACCGCAGAGCCGCATCGCGCCGTCGGTGACGTCCGCGACCGTCTCGCCGGCCAGGGCCTTGACCTGCAACACGCGCAGCGTCGCGTCGTCCCGGCCGGTCTCCAGCGCGGTGAGGGTGTCACCGAGGAAGGCGCGCAGGGCGTCGGTGCGGATCTTCAACTGGGCGAAGTCGCGTCGGGCGACGGGCGCGTCGCGAAGCGCCGCGCCGGTGTGCGTGAGCGTGGTGCCGGTGAGGTGCCGGGCCGCCTCGGCGACGGCGCTGTCGGCGAGGCCGAGACAGAACGCCGAGTTGAGCACCAGGAACCAGGGGAGCACGGCGCCGAGCGCGGTGTCGAGGCCGGTGCCGTCGGTGCCCAGCATCGCGTCGGCGGGGACCACCACGCCCTCGGCCGTCATCGGCCGGGAGCCGTTGCCGCGCAGGCCCAGCCCGTCGAAGTCACCGGCGACGCGGAGCCCGGCGCTGTCGGCCGGAACAAGCCACAGCGTCATCGGCCCGGCCCCCGACGCCAGCGCAAGGCTCGACCAGACGTAGCTGTCGGCCTCGCCCGCCGCGGTGACCCAACTCTTGCGGGCGTCGAGTCGCACCGCGGCATCACCGGACGCCGTCGCCGACCCGGTGGGCGACCAGAAGTGGCTGCGGGATCCGAACTCGGAGAACGCCAACGTGGTCAGGTGACGGCCGGCGGCGATGGCCGCGCGAACCTCGTGCGGGCCGTGCGCCTCGATGACGGCGGTCGCCGCGTAGTGCATCAGAACCACCATCGCCGTGGACCCACACTCGGCGGCCAGCCGTTCGATGACGTCGGCGACCGCGCGCATGCCCTGGCCGCCGCCACCGACCTCGGGGGAGGAGGCCAGGCCGAGCAGGCCCGCCGTGGCGAGGGCATCGACGCCCTCGCGGGGGAAGGCGCCGTCCCGGTCGACGGCCTCCGCCTGCGGGCGGATCACCTCGTCGATCACGGTGGTGAGTGTGGTCAGGACGTCGGTGCGGGACTGGAAACTGTCGACACTGGCCGTCATGCGCGGTGCCCCCTTCATTCGGACCGGCGGGACCGCCATCGAGACTAGCCGATCCGGCCGTCATGATCGAGAGTGTGGTCTCACCGTCGGGAGGGGGTGTCCTCGCGGTGCGGCCGGGCGTGCGTGTCGTCCCGGTCGATCCGCAACTCCCGCTCCAACTCGGCGATGACCGCCCGCAGGTCGTCCAGCCGCTGGGTGAGCGCGATGCGGTCCACCTCGTCGGGTACGCCGTCGCCGTCCTCGTCGTAGCCGGGGGCCAACCGCTCGGTCATCTCCAGGCGGCGGGCCTCCTCCATCGAGTTGACGATGACCGCGATGAGGATGTTGAGCAGCAGGTTGACGGTGATCACCACGTAGCTGACGTAGTAGAGCAGCGTCCACGGCGAGATGGCCAGGCCCTGCTCGATGAGGTCCGGCAGTGTCTCCAGCGAGAGCAGCACGAACAACGTCAGCAGCGACCGGCCGATGTCGCCGTACTCGTCCGGGTACCTGTGGCCGAAGATCAGCCAGCCGGCCATCCCGTACACGTAGAGCGTCACCACGGCCAGGGCGAGGAACCCGCCGACACCGGGCAGGCTGCGCCACAGCGCGGACACGATGGTCCGCAGGCCCGGCGAGAACCGCACCAGCCGGACCATCCGGGCGACCCGCACCACGCGCAGCAGCGCCGAGTCACCGTGCAGGCCCGGAACGAAGATGGCCGCGATCACGACGAAGTCGAAGACGTTCCAGCCGTGCCGGAAGAAGTCCTGCGGACGTCGGCCGTAGGCCGCCAGCCGGATGCCGATCTCGACGACGAAGACGGCGCGGAAGAGCACCTCCAGCCCGTGCAGCGCCCGGGTCGCGGGGACCAGACCGTCGTACGTCTCCAGTCCGAGGACGATCCCGTTGGCGAGGATGACGACGACGATGCCGATCTCGAAGGGGCGGGAACGGGCGAGCCGTGCGCAGGCGTCGGCCAGCGCGGGCCGGTCACGCTGGGGTGTGGACGGTGCGTCTCGCTGCGCGGGCGCGGGCGGTCCGCTCATCAAGCGGCCGACCCGTCGGTGTGCGCCGAGGCGGCGTCGTGGGCCCACCTCGCATCGTCGGGCTGGCGGTGCGGGGGCATGGTCACCACCCTAGTCACGACGCGCAGCCGGGACGCCATCGTGGAGGCCACCATCGCCCTGGCCGACACCGGCGGGCGGGTGACGGAGGCGTACACCCTGTCACCCGCCCGATCGACGAACCGTGAGGAGACCGCGGCCGGTCAGGCCCGCGCGGCCCGGATGGCGTCGCGCAGCGGGGTGCTCGGCCGGCCGATCAACCGGCTGAGGTCGTCGCTGTCGGTGGCCAGCTCGCCGATGGCGATCGAGTGGTCGAGGGCGGCGACGAACCCGGCGGTGCCGGCGTCGAGCCCGACGTTCTCCAGCGCCGAGGCCAGCTCGGCGGCCGACAGGTCGCGGTGGACGACAGTGGTGCCGGTCACCTCGGTGACGGCGTCGGCCAGCTCGTCGAAGGTGAACGCGGCGCCGCCCAGCTCGTAGACGGCGTTGCCCTCCTCGTCCCGGGTCAGCGCCGCCGCCGCGGCGGCCGCGTAGTCGGTCCGGGGCGCGGCGGAGACCTTGCTGCCGCCGGTGGCACCGAGGATGGTGCCGCTCTGCAGGTACTGCGGCAGCTGGTCGGTGTAGTTCTCGGTGTACCAGCCGTTGCGCAGCACCGTGTACGGCAGGCCCGATGCGGCCAGGACGTCCTCGGTGGCCTTGTGCTCCGGTGCGAGCGGGTTCGTGGTCGTGTCGGCCTTCAGGATGCTGGTGTAGACCACGCGCCCGACCCCGGCGAGCGTGGCGGCCTCGATGACCGCGGTGTGCTGGGCGGTCCGCTGCCCGGGCGTGTCGCCGGAGATGAGCAGCAGGCGGCGTACGCCGGCCACGGCGCCGGGCAGCGTCGTCGGGTCGTCGTAGTCGGCCCGGCGGATCTCGACCCCGCGCGCGGCCAGGTCGGCGGCCTTCTCCGGGCTGCGAACGATCGCGGCGATCTCGGTGGCGGGCACGCCGGCGCCGAGCAGGTGCTCGATCACCAGGCGACCCAGCCGGCCGGTGGCGCCGGTGACGGCATACGTGGGCATGGGGACCTCCGATTGACGGTGACGAAACGTAAGCACTTACGAATCTACAGCACAAGCTCTCAGGTAAGCGTCGGGTAAGCTGGTGACATGAGCGACATGCCGGCCCGGGACCCGGCGGGGCCTACCCAGGAACTCGTCAGTGATGTCTTCGCGCGCGGCTGCACCTCCCGTGCCGCCTTCGAGAGCGTCACCTCGAAATGGGCCTCGCTCGCTCTGCTCGCGCTCGGTGAGGGCAGTTACCGGTTCAACGCGCTGCGGCGGCGCATCGACGGGGTGAGCGAGCGGATGCTCTCCCAGACCCTGCAGACTCTCGAACGCGACGGCATGCTCACCCGCGAGGTGCTCACCGCGATCCCGCCGCGCGTCGAATACTCGCTGACCCCTCTCGGCGCCCGGGTCGCCGATCAGTTGCGCGGCCTCGCGGACCTGCTGGAGGCCTCGGTGTCCGAGGTGCAGACCGCCGGCGAGCGGGAGCGGGGCTGACCCGAGCCGGAGTCCGCCGAGGCGGTCAGCGGTAGCTGATCAGTTCCAACAGCGAGCCGTCGGGGTCGCGGAAGTAGACACTTCTGCCCGGTCCGCGTCCGCCGTGGCGGTCCACCGGCCCGGCCTCCACCTCGACGCCGTGCCGCCGCAGGTGGTCGAGGATCTCGTCGGCGGTGCCCGGCCAGACGAGACAGAGGTCGCTGCCCCCGGCCTCGACGGGACGCCGGGCGACCAACGCGCCGACGTCCAGGCCCGGACCGTGCACGTTGAGCTGCTGGTCGCCGAACCGGTACGCGACCCGACCATCGGGTTGGTCGACGATCTGGGCGCCCAGGACATCCCGGTAGAAGGCGGTGGACCTCGCCCAGTCGGTCACCGCGATGACACAGTGGTCGAGCCGTAAACCGTCCGGCATGGCACCGAGCTTACGGCCGGGCCGTCCGGACGTGGGGCATGCGGCGCGGTCAGGCGCGGAGCGTCTCGCGAGGCGGCACGCCGTAGCTGGCGTGGTAGCGGGCGGTGAACCGGCTGTGGTTGGCGAACCCCCAGCGACTCGCGATGGCCGACACGGTCCCCTGTCCGGGGTCGGCCCGGACCAGGTCGTGGTGGGCCCGATCGAGCCGGATCCTGCGCAGGTACGCCATCGGGGTGGTGCCGAGATGGCGGCGGAAGGCGAGCTGCACCGCGCGCTGGGAGACGGCGGCGGCGCTGGCGATGTCGGCGGCGCTGATGTCCCGGTCGGCGTTCTCCTCCATGAATGCGACGGCGCGGCGCAGGGTGGCGGTGCTGGCGTCGCGGCGGTCCTCGGCGGTCTCGTCGGTGAACGCCGTGTTGGGGAAGATCGCGAGCGCTGCCGCGGCGAGCATCCGTGCGGCGTTGCCGATCACCAACGGCTGGGCGCTGGCGCTCGGGATGCTCGCCACGACATCGCTGACGTAACTGGTGGTTCGGTGCCACTGCCGGGCGAGCGGCGCGTTGACTCCGCCGAGGTCGGTGAACCGGATCTGGCCGGGCCTCCGGGCCGTGGCGGCGGTCGCCACCTGCGTCAACACGCCGAGGTCCAGGACGCAGAGTTCCACCTCGCCGGGGTCCCACCGCACGTGGACCGGCTGACCGGGACGGGTGACGAGAAAGGCGTCGCCGGGGCCGACCTGTTGGGGCACTACCTGCTCACGGCGTTGCTGGCCCACCAGGTGGGGCCGGACGCCCTGGTCCGCGTCGGGGCGCTCCTCGGCACCGTCCGGCGCTACCTGCCCGCCCCGCGGCCACCCGCGCACCGCAACGGGGGCCCCGAGCCCCGGCGACGCGACGTGCGAGCGGACAACAGCGTCGTGGGCCGGTACCGACGGACCACGCTGCCCGAGCACCTGCCCAGTCCGCCGAGCTGGACCTGCACCGGATGTGGCCGCGAATGGCCCTGCGCCACCAAGCAGAGCCAGCTGCTCGCCGAGTTCGGCGGGGCGCGTGCCGCGCTCGCCGTCTACCTCGGGTCGTGCCTCGTGGCCGCCGCCCAGGATCTGCCGACGCTGCCCCTGCCCCGAGTACGACTCCGCTTCCTGGGCTGGCTGCCACGCGCCCGGATCTGACGACACGCGCACGCCCCGCTGTCGGCGCGTGACCCACCGCCGCGCCCCGCGCGCCCTTCAACGGGCTCCGCGAGGGTGTTCATCGTGCACCCGCCCGTCGTACGGCGGACGTTCACCAACCTCTTCGAGGCTTCTTGATCGAAAGAGCATTCGCTTGATCGAGGAGAGGCTCTCACGTGCGAGACAAGCAAGCCGAAGAGATCGAGCACGCGCAGTTGTCGCGGCGCAAGCTGGTCAAGTACGCCGGCGTCGGCGCGACGCTGGCCGCCGCCAGCCCGCTGGTCGGCGCGGGCGCGGCGTGGGCCGACGAGGAGCGCCGACCCGGCGACGACACGAGCGACCGGGGCAACGCCAAGAACCGGTCCTGGCGCGCTGGTGACCACCACGTGCACTCCGAGTACAGCGGCGAGTTCGACACCGCGAAGAGCCCGATCGTCTTCCACAAGGGCGCGGACGCGGTCTACCCGATCGTCACCAACGCGATCATGGCCAAGAACTTCGGTCTGACCTGGGCAATGTGCACCGACCACGGTGGACCGACGCACTCGAAGGTGAACATCGAGCAGGCGTACCCCGACCTGTTGCGCTCGCGCAAGCTGGTCCCCGAGGTGCTCCAGTTCTGGGGCATGGAGTTCGACGCGCCCGCGCTGGACCACCACACGCTGATGATCCCGCGCCACGACGACGAGGCGAAGCAGCTCTTCGAGCTGGAGAGCCGGTTCGCCAAGTACGACGCGTTCCCCACCGACCCGGCCCGCGACACCGAGGCCAAGATGGTGGAGTTCCTCAAGGTCGCCCGGGGCATGCCGCACAAGCCGCTGGTCATCGCCCACCACGCCTCCCGGTCGGCGCCCGGCCTCGGTGTCTACGGCCAGGACACCCCGCGGGAGTTCCGCAACGGCAACAACGCCGCGCCCGACGTCTACGTCGGCTTCGAGGGCGCGCCCGGCCACCAGGCCGGTCCGCTCAACGGCGGCAAGCGCGGCGGGTACGGCAACCACCCCACCTACGGTGGCTTCGACCAGATGACCGCGCGGGTCGGTGGGCTCTGGGACTCGCTGCTCGGTGAGGGCCGGCGCTGGTGGATCACGGCGACGTCGGACTCGCACGTGCACTGGACGCGCGGCGGCTCGGACTTCTGGCCGGGCGAGTACAGCAAGACCTACGTGTACGCCCGCCAAGACTACGGCGACATCATGGACGGACTGCGCAACGGCCGGATCTGGGTGACCACCGGCGACCTGATCCGCAGCCTCGACGTGACCGCCAGATCCCAGGGGCAGACGGCCGAGGTCGGCGAGACCATCATGGTCAGTCGCCGCAGCCGCACCGACGTCGAGATCGAGATCACGTTCCGTCCGCTGGACGGTGTAAACGGCAACGGGGACCGTCCCGAGGTCCGTCGGGTCGACCTGATCGTCGGCCAGATCACCGGGCCGAGCGCCAACCCGGACGCCGACACCAACCCCACCACCACTGTGGTGGCCCGGTTCGGCCCGCGGGACTGGCGTCGCCAGGGTGCGGACTACGTCATCCGGCACACCCTGCGCAACGTCGAGGCCGACACCTACGCGCGGGTGCGCGGCACCAGCACCGACGAGGCGGAGCCGCTCGCCGACGGGCTGGAGAGCCCGTGGGACGACCTGTGGTTCTACTCGAACCCGGTGTTCGTGCACGTGCGCTGACCCGTCGCCGCAAGCGACGCTGCCGCCACACGGTGGGCCCGCCGGCACTCCTCGATGCACGATGGTCGGGGAGGGCCGGCGGGCCCACCTCGCCGTTCGACAGTCCGGTCAGCCGTCGCTGCGGCCGCGCGACCGGGCGGCGCGCGGCCGACCGTGCTCGGACGCTGCGCCCGGCCGGCTCGGCATCGGCGCAGCGGGTTCGGGCCGCACCTCGGCCACCGCCTGGCAGAGATCGCGCAGGGGGTCGATCGCCTGGGTCGAGCAGGCGACCCGTTGCAGCAGTGCGCGCAGGGTCGCCGACTCGGTCGGCGTGAGCGCCCCCAGCAGGTGCGCCTCGACCTGCCGCAGCGCCTCGCGCCGCTGCTCCCAGGCCGCCCGCCCGGCGTCGGTGACGTCCACCAGCCGGCTGCGCCGGTCGGCCGGGTCCGCCCGCCGGGCGACGAACCCCGGGCGTTCGAGGTCGTCGATCAGGTACGTGAGCACCGTCCGGTCGATGCCCAGCTCCTCGGCGATCGCGCCCTGGTTGCGGGCCGGCCCGGTGGCCGCGGCGGTGAGCACCTGATAACCGCGTGGGCCGCCGGGGAAATCGGTCAGGGTCTGCTCGGCTGCCCGGACGTAGCCCCGGAAGACGATCCCGAGCATCCAGCCCAGATCGTCGTCGAGGGGATCGGGCCGGTCCGGCCGGTCGCTGGCACCCGTCATGCCCCGACAATAGCGCAGGACAGCCAACCTTGTTGGCAACAGATGTTCTGTCTGACATAAGGTCGAGGCCACGACGCATCGTCCGACGCGTCGCGGACGACGGGAGGCTCGCACGATGAGCGACTACGGCCACGACCTGGTCTTCGGATCGTTCACCACGCCCGGCAACGACGATCCGGACCGCACGGTCGGGCTCGCGGTCCTGGCCGAGCAGGTCGGGCTGGATCTGGTCACCTTCCAGGACCATCCGTACCAGCCGCGATTTCTGGACACCTGGACGCTGCTGAGCTTCGTCGCGGCGCGGACGGACCGGGTGCACCTCTCGGCGAACGTCACCAACCTGCCGCTGCGCCCGCCCGCCGTGCTCGCCCGCAGCGTCGCCAGCCTCGACCTGCTCAGCGGCGGTCGGGTCGCGCTGGGTCTCGGCGCGGGGGCGTTCTGGGACGCCATCGAGGCGATGGGCGGCCGGCGGCTGACCCCCGGCCAGGGCGTACGGGCGCTGGAGGAGGGCATCGACGTCATCCGGCAGACGTGGGACGTCCAGGCGCGCGGCGGCGTGCGGGTCGACGGCGAGTTCCACCGGGTGGTCGGCGCCAAGCGCGGCCCCGCCCCCGCCCACGCGGTGCCGATCTGGCTCGGGGCGTACAAGCCGCGCATGCTCGCGCTCACCGGTCGTCGGGCCGATGGCTGGCTGCCCTCACTGGACTACCTCCAGCCCGGTGACCTGGCCAGGGGCAACAAGATCATCGACGATGCCGCCCAGGAGGCGGGCCGCTCGCCCCGCGACGTCCGCCGGCTGCTCAACATCTCCGGCACCTTCTCGTCGGCCGGGGGCGGCCCGTTGCACGGGCCCGCCGAGCAGTGGGTGCGGGAGTTGGTCGAGTTGGCGCTGGGCGAGGGCGTCGGCACGTTCATCCTCGCCAGCGACGACCCCGACGACCTGCGCCGGTTCGCAGGCGAGGTGGCCCCCGCCGTGCGCGAACTGGTCGCGGCCGAACGCGACAGTGGCGCCGCGTCGACGCGTACTCCCGCCGAGCCGGTGGTGGCCGCGGAGCCGGCGGCGCTCGTCGCGCCCTCCGCGCGGCCGACCCGCGCGAGGGTGACCGCCGGGGCCTTCGCGGTGGTGCCGACCCCGGACGACGGCCGGCGGCTCAGCGACCGGCAGGTCTGGGACGAGTCGGCCCGTCCCACCGGGCCCGCGCCCGACCCGACGCGCACCTACACCGCCCACGAGCAGGCCACCGGCCAGCACCTGGTGCAGGTGCACGACGGCCTGCGCGGCGAACTGGCCCAGATCCACGACCTGATCGAGCAGGTCGCGGCGGGCGAGATCGACGCCGGCGTGGCGCGATCGCAGATCAACACGATGACCATGCGGCAGAACCGGTGGACGCTCGGCGCCTACTGCGAGTCCTACTGCCGCATCGTCACCACCCACCACACCATCGAGGACCAGGCCCTCTTTCCGCGGCTGCGGCAGGCCGACCCGCGGCTGCGCCCGGTCGTCGACCGGCTGGAGCAGGAGCACCACGTCATCCACGACGTGCTGGAGGGGGTCGACAAGGCGCTGGTCGCGTACGTCGGGGCGCCGGACGGCCTGGCCGAGCTGCGCGCCGCGGTGAACCTGCTGACCGACGCCCTGCTGTCGCACCTCAGCTACGAGGAACGGGAACTGGTCGAGCCGCTGGCCCGCCTGGGGGTGAGCTGAGCGGAGGAACCGGCGTCTCCGGGGGTTGCTTCGCAAGATCTGAGAGGCTACTTTCGAAACATGTCTCTCAAGAATCCGTACGGGGATTTCGAGATCACCGAGCCGCAGGCGCTGCGGGCGCTGGCGCATCCTGTCCGGTTGGCCATCCTCGACCGGCTCCAGCAACACGGCCCGGCCACGGCCACCGGACTGTCGCCGCACGTCGGCGCCACGCCGTCGGTGGTCAGCTGGCACCTGCGCCACCTCGCGACGTTCGGCCTGGTCACCGATTGGGACGGCGCCACCAGCAAGCGGGAACGCTGGTGGCAGGCAGCCGCCCGGGGGTTCCGCTTCTCGCTGCCCGACGACGCCGAGGGGCAGGCCGCGGCCCGGCAGTTGCGCGGCGAGATGTTCGCCCGCTATGCCGAGGCACCCCAGCAGTGGCTGCTGCACGACGAGCCTCGGCTGAACACCGAGTGGCGCGGGCTGGCCGGGGTGGCCGACACCCGCTTCGTCGCCACACCGGACGAGCTGCGACACCTGGAAGAGGCGATCGAGGAGCTGCTCGCCCCGTACGTGCGGCGCAAGGACGACGAGACGACGCCGGACGGCGCCCAGCTCGTCCGGATGCTGCGGTACCTGCTGCCCGAATCCAGCGACGATTCGCCCGCGTCATGACGGCCGTCGACGCCCCGCCCGCACCGGCGCTGGGCCGCGACCGGCGGTTCCGCACCTTCTGGATGGGTGAGACGATCTCGGCGTTCGGCGACCGGATCAGCGAACTGGCCCTGCCGCTGATCGCCGTCTCCCTGCTCGCCGCGACGCCCGTGCAGGTCAGCGTCCTCACCGCGCTGATCTGGCTGCCCAACCTGCTGGGCCTGTTCCTCGGCGCGTGGGTGGACCAGCGCACCCACAAGCGTCGACTCCTGATCATCGCGGACCTCGCCCGCGCGGCCGTGCTGCTCAGCCTGCCCGTGGCCTACCTGTTCGGCGCGATCACCCTCACCCAGCTCTACCTGGTGGCGCTGCTCAGCGGCGCCGGGGCGGTGGTGTTCACCCTGGGACAGCAGGCGTTCTTCGTCGCCCTGGTGCCGCGGTCGGCGTACGTGGACGCGAACAGCAAACTCAGCGTGAGCCGGTCCCTCTCGTTCATCGCCGGCCCGGCCGTCGGCGGTGGGCTCGTGCAGGCGCTCAGCGCGCCGGTGGCGGTCCTCGTCGACGCGGTGTCCTTCCTGGCCTCCGCGCTGCTGCTGCGGCGCATCCCGGTCACCGAGTCGCCTCCGCCGCCACGGCGGACGTCCACCCTCGGCCTGGTCCGCGAGGGCCTGGTGCTGGTGCTGCGCCACCCGGTGCTGCGCGCCGCGCTCGGCTGCACCACCACCGTCAACTTCTTCACCTTCATCGCCGCGGCGCTGCTGGTGCTCTACGCCAACCGTGAACTCGGCCTGTCGGCCGGCGCCATCGGCGTCGCGTTCGGCATCGGCGCGCTCGGCGGACTGGCCGGCGCGGCCCTGGCGCCTCGCCTGTCGCGGGCCATCGGGTTGGGCCGTACCGCGATGATCGGCGTGGTGGTCTTCCCCGCACCGCTGGCGTTGACGGCGCTGATCGCCGGCCCGACCTGGGCGAAGGTGGCCATGCTGGCGGCCATCGAGATGGTCTCCAGCGTCGGGGTGATGCTGATGGACGTCAACCTCAACGCCCTGCTCACCGCCGTCACACCCGACGACGCGCGCGGTCGCCGGGCCGGCGCGTACAGCGCCGTCAACTACGGCATCCGGCCGCTCGGCGCGCTGGTCGGCGGCGCGCTGGGCACCACCCTCGGGCTGCGGCCGGCCCTGGTCGTCGCCGGAGTGGGCGGCGTGCTCGCCGTCCTGTGGCTGCTTGCGTCCCCGGTACGCCACATCACCACCCTCGACGACCCCGCGACCTGACCTGCCGGGCCGGCCCGCCGAGACCGTCGTCGCCCGCGCGGTCAGCCGATCTCCTCCACCAGCAACCGCGCCAGCTCGGCGGGTTGGGAGAACATCGGCCAGTGGCCGGTGGCCATCGTGACCAGCCGCCAGTGCTCGCTGGTCAGCAGCGCGGACACGGTGTCGTTGGGCTCCGGTCCGTCGAGCAGACATTTGACGTACGTCGTCGGCAGCTCGCCCAGCGGACGGGCCAGCACGGCCGGTTCGGTCAGCGTGGCGCCCGGGTGCGGGGTGGCGCCCTTGAGCAGCCGCGCGATCTGCTCGTCGGTGAGCCCCTGGCCGTCGAACTCGGCCGCGTCGGGCGGCGGCCAGTCGCCGCCGTTGTCGGCGAGCACCGACTCGAACGCCGCCTGACCCTGCCACCAGCCGGACGCGAACGACCCGCCGTCGACCGGCACCTCCGCGTCGACGTAGACCACCCGGGTCAACCGGTCGCCGATCCGCGCGGCGGCCTGACCCACCGGGATGCCCGCGTAGCTGTGCCCGACCAGCACCACGTCGCGCAGGTCGCGCCGCTCGATCTCGCCGACGATGTCCTGCACATGGGTCTGCTGCCCGGCGGGCACGCCAGGCCTCTCGGCGAGGCCGGAGAGGGTCAGGGGACAGGTCTGGTGGCCGGCGGCCCGCAGCCCCGGCACCACCTCGTCCCACGCCCACGACCCCAGCCACGCGCCGGCCACCAACATCACATTCGCCATGTCCGGAACCCTAGCGCCGACCTCTGACAGCCCGGCGCGTCATGACCAGGTCCGGGACTGGGCGTCGAACACCTCAGGTGGGCTCTCGACCGGCAGCACACAGAGCAGGTGCCCGCCGGGCGCCCGCAGAATCCGACACTCCAACCACTGCGACACCTCGGTGGCGCCCAGGCCGACCAGCCGAGCGGTCTCGGCCGCCACGTCGTCGGTCTCGATGTCGAGGTGGTAGCGCGGCGCGTCGTCGACGGCCTGGACGGCGGTGACCAGGCCCGGCAACGCCTCGTGCAGACCGACGAACTGCGGCTCGGCCGGATGGGTCCGGGTGCCGACGCCGAGTGCCGCCGACCAGAACTCCGCCGCCCGCGCGGCCTCCGCCTCGGGCGCGTCGATCAGCAACGCGTACACACGGCTTCGATGCATGCGAGGCAGGATATCGAGGACTCTCACCCACCGCCCGTCGCGCCGAGGCGAGCGGCGATCTGAGCCGGTAGCGGGTAGGGACTCTCGACCGGCAGGTGGTCCATCGCCGCTCGCTCATCGCCTGCCCGCACCAGCTCCCGTACACGGTGGACGGTTGGGGTGATGTCCGTGACGGCCACGATCCAGTCGTCGACGTACCGGGCGACCGCCGTACCGGACAACCCGACCTGCAGCGACCGATGGGGCAGCGCGGCCATCCGCACCGTCCGTTCCGGGTCCCACTGCACCCGTACCGGGCTGCTCCTCAGCTGCCGCGACCAGGTCGCCCGGTCACCGTGCACGTCCCGGTCGTAGTGGCTCAGACAGGCGTGCGCCAGCGCCCACTCGAAGCCCTCCCGCGCGATGTCGATCGACAGCACGCGCTCCTGGCCGGGCTTGGTGGCCCAGCCGCAGCGGTACATCATCCACCGGAACGACGGCTTGATCCAGGTCATGCGGTCCCGCTTGAAGGGGGCCACGAAGCGGCCGGCGGCCACGGCCGGCAGCGCGACCTCCGGGGGGTACGCCTGGTACACGGTGATCGTGTCGGCCGAATGGCGAGCGCGGATCTGACGGGCGGGAACGGACACGCCCCGATTCTCACCGATCGGGCCTCGACCGCTCCACAGGAATACCGCCCTCAGGCGTGGTCGCGCGGGGGCGGACCGGCGTCGACCGGCATCCGGTAGATCCGGACCGGATAGTCGACGGCCGAGTGGCCGCCGTTGAGCCCGGCGGTCAGGTGCAGTTGGGCCGCCGGCAGCCAGAGGTGACCCTCGGCGTCGAGCCACATCGCGTCCACCCAGGCCAGGCGCGGGTCGGCGACGAGCGTACGGACGCTGCGGTCCGGCCCCACAGCGAGCACGCGACGTCGCTCCACATCGCTGACGTAGATGGTGCCGAGCGCGTCGATGGCCGTGCCACCGGTGCTGGGCGTGTCCCACCAGGGCTCGACCCGCCGGGCCAGCTCCTCGGCGGACAGCGTCGGGTCGTCCAGCCAGCGGGTGCCGATCCGGGACATCCCACCCGAGGCCGGCTGGTAGTACAGCCACCGACCGTCCGGCGACACCTCCAGCTGGTCGGCGTTCAGGCACACCTCGGCGCCGCCGGGATCCCGCAGCGCCCGGCCGTCGGCGACCACCGGCCCGCCCACGGTGCTCGGGTGCCCGTCCAACACCCGTCGGCACCGGCCCGAGTCGAGGTCCAGCACGATGAGGCCGGGCGTGCCGGCGTCGGTGAGGTACGCGGTGCCGCCGTGAAACCGGACGTCGTCGACGTAGCTGCGCGGACGCACCGCGTCGTCGAGGTGGTAGACCCGGTCCACCCGGTCAGCGTCGACGTCGACGGCGATCAGCCGCGCGCCGCCGGGCACCTGCTCCCCGCCAAGCTGCGGCGACCCCGAATCGATGATCCACAGTCGGCCGTCCGGGCCGGCCCGCAACCCGTTGACGTGCACGAACGCTCCGTCCGGCGGTTGGTCCGGCTCGTTCCACGCGGCGTCCGGGTACGGGTTGCGACCGCCGTCCGGCAGCGCCTCGGCCACCTGCACGCCCGGCCCGTCCGCCGACGGGTAGCTCAGGAAGACCCGCCCCCGCAGGGTGGTCACACCCGTGCACACCCGATCCTCGACGAGCACGGGTGTCAACCGAGGATCCTCCTCGGTCCCAAGCCTGGACATGGGCCGCTCCTCGCGCGACGGGCGGCGTCGCCGATTCCCGTCGGTGATCCGCCACCGTTGGCGCGGTATCCCCGAGCCGACCCGGGCGAAACGCCCGGCCTCGCCGGGTGCGCTCAGCCGGGCCGGTCGACCAGTGCGGCGAGCCGTTTGGGCGCCTGCACGCAGTAGCTCTCGGTGAGCAGCTCGCCGACCTCGTCCCAGTCCGTGTCCTCGTCCAGGATCATGCCCAGCACGTTCGGGCTCCAGTCCGGCTTGTAGAAGGGGTGCCCGACGCTCAGCAGACCGGCGATCTCGTCGAGCGGCGATCGGAAGACCAACAGGCAGGCCGGCCGGTCGAGCGCGGCGGCGCGCGCGTGCACCGCCTGACGGTCGGGGTCGACGGTGAGCACGTGGGCGAAGGTGCGCCGGCGGATCCGCCAACGGGTGCCCACCCAGGCCGGCTCCTCGTAGGTCTCCGGCAATCCGCGGCAGATCGTGCGCAGCCGGTCGAGAACCTCGGGGTCGACGTCTCCGGGTGCGGTCACGGGCAGGACCCTAGTCGGCGGGTACGACATTGACGCCCGCCGGCGGGCGGTGGTGTGCTCCCGGCGGATCGGTCAGGATGGTTCGGGGGCGACGCCGGGCCGCCGCCCCCGACCCGACACACCCCAGCCCCGCCGAGGAGTTCCGTGCCGTCCACCCTGCTCTCCCGCCGTGACCTGGACTTCCTGCTGCACGACTGGTTGCGGGTGTCGCAGCTCGCCGAGCGCCCTCGCTACGCCGAGCACTCCCGGGAGACCTTCGACGACGCGCTGGACCTCGCCGAGCGGGTGGCCACCGAGCAGTTCGCCTCGCACAACCGGGCCGCCGACCTTGCCGAACCGACGTTCGACGGGCAGCGGGTGAGGCTGATCCCGCAGGTGCGCGCGGCGTTGGACAGCTTCGCCGAGACGGGTCTGCTCACGGCCGGGCTGGACGCCTCGGTCGGTGGCCTGCAACTGCCGCAGGCCGTCGCCGCCGCCTGCTTCGCCTGGTTCCAGGCGGCCAACGTGGCCACCTCGGCGTACCCGATGCTGACCCTGGGCAACGCGAAGCTGTTGTTGGCGCACGGCAGCGCCGAGCAGGTCGACACGTACGTCCGACCCATGCTGGAGGGCCGGTTCTTCGGCACCATGTGCCTGTCCGAGCCGCACGCGGGCAGCTCGCTGGCCGACATCACCACCCGGGCCGAGCCCCAGCCGGACGGGACGTACCGGCTCTTCGGCACCAAGATGTGGATCTCCGGCGGTGATCACGAGCTGGCCGAGAACATCGTCCACCTGGTGCTGGCGCGGATTCCCGGCGGGCCGCCCGGGGTGAAGGGCATCTCGCTGTTCATCGTGCCCAAGGTGCTCGTCGAGCCGGACGGATCGCTGGGCGACCGCAACGACGTGGTACTCGCCGGGCTCAACCACAAGATGGGTTTCCGGGGGACCACCAACACCCTGCTCAGCTTCGGCGACGGCGGCCACACCCCGGCCGGTCGCTCCGGCGCCGTCGGCCATCTGGTCGGCGTGCCGCACCAGGGGCTCGCCCAGATGTTCCACATGATGAACGGGGCCCGGATCGGTGTCGGCGCCGGTGCCATGGCGCTGGGCTACACCGGCTATCTCAAGAGCCTGGCGTACGCCCGCGAGCGGCCGCAGGGCCGGCCGGTCGACGCGAAGGACCCGGCGGCGCCGCAGGTGCCGATCATCGACCACCCGGACGTACGGCGGATGCTGCTGGCGCAGAAGAGCTACGTGGAGGGTGCCCTGGCCCTGGTGCTCTACTGCGCCCGGCTGCTCGACGAGGAGCAGACCGCCCCGGAGCAGACCGACCGCGAGCGGGCGCACCTGCTGCTGGACGTGCTCACCCCGATCACCAAGAGTTGGCCGTCGCAGTGGTGCCTGGTCGCCAACGACCTGGCGATCCAGGTGCTCGGCGGCGCCGGCTACACCCGCGACCACGACGTGGAGCAGCACTACCGGGACAACCGGCTCAACCCGATCCACGAGGGCACCCACGGCATCCAGGCGCTGGACCTGCTGGGGCGCAAGATGACCATGCGCGACGGCGCGGGCCTGCTCCTGCTGGCCGAGAGGATGGGCGACACCGTCAGCCGGGGCCGCCGGGCCGGGGGCGAGGCGGCCGAGCTGGCCGACCGGCTGGCCGGCGCGGTGGATCGGGTCGTCGCGGTCACCCGCCGGCTCTGGTCCGGCGGTGATCCGGTGCTCGCCCTGGCCAACGCCAGCGTCTACCTGGAGGCGGTCGGGCACGTGGTGATCGCGTGGATGTGGCTGGAGCAGGTGCTGGCGCTGCCGCCCCAGGAGGGTGGCGACGCCTTCCACGCCGGTAAGCGGCAGGCCGCCCGCTACTTCTTCACGGCCGAGCTGCCCCGGACGGGCCCGCAGTTCGACCTGCTGGACAGCCTCGACCGGACCACGCTCGACATGCGCGCCGACTGGTTCTGAACGGCCCCGGCGTCACCGTCGGCGGGTCTGGTGGTGCATGGCCTGCCGTCCCTTGACCACGCCCAGGATGATCACGATCACCAGCGCGATCAGACCGATGATGATCAGCCAGCGGACCGCCTCGAGGATCAGCCCGAGCAGAATCAGCACGCCGGCGACCACACCGACGACCCAGAGCAGGGCACGCATCGCGACCTCCCGTAACCCGGCCGCGGCGCGAGATGCGGCGACCCCGGGCTCCACGTCCCCGATTCCGCCAACCTCAAACGCCATCCCCAGGCGGAGTCAGCGGCGGGCGACGTAGACCGTGTTGGCGGACTGGCCGCCGGTCAGCGGGTTGGCGAACGGCACGACATGAGCCCGCGCGGTCGCGAACACCTCCGTGAGCGCCGCGACGAACTCGTCGTCCGGCGGGTCGTCCGACCACAGCGCGAAGACGCCCTCCGGTCGTAGCAGCGCGGCGAGTCGGCGTAGCCCGTCCGGCGCGTAGAAGGGGGCGTGGCTCGGGTGCAGGACGTTGCGCGGCGAGTGGTCGACGTCGAGCAGGACGGCGTCGTACCGACGTCCGGGCGTCTCGGCGTCGAACCCGTCGTCACCGGCCACGGCGGCGAAGAAGTCGGCTCGCGCGAACCGGGTCCGGGGGTCCTCGGCGAGCCCGGCCGCGAACGGCAGCAGTCCCCGCCGGTGCCAGTCGATGACGTCCTCGATGGCCTCCACCACGAGGAGTGTTCGCACCCGTGGGTCGGCCAGCGCGGTGCACGCGGTGTAGCCCAGCCCGAGGCCGCCGACCACCACGTCGAGGGCGTCGCCGGTCAGTTCGGCCAGGCCCAGCCGGGCCAGCTCGATCTCGGCGACGGGGAAGAGGCTGGACATCAGGTACTCGTCGTCGAGCTTGACCTCGTACACCTCGACCTGCAGCGCCGGATCGCGGCGCCGCCGCAGGCTGATCGCGCCGATCGGGGTCTCCCGCCAGGCCAGCTCCTCGAAACGCGCGCCCACGGGTGCCCTCTCGCCGCCGGATTCGTCCCCGGATGGTACCGGTCGGGGCCGGGCCCGCCACGCAGGGTCCACGGGACATCGACGCAGCGCATATCCTGTGGCCCGGTCGAACCAGCGGAAGGGACCTCATGCCGTCGCGGCAGGATCAGCTGCACTCCTACCAGTTCAGCGTCCAGCGGGCGGTCGCCGCACTGGTGATGCGGGAGACCGACCCCGCCCAGTCACCGTTTCGGCGGCTGGCGGGCGCGGGCCTGGCCAGCGTCCTCGTCGCGGCGATCGGGCTCGGGGGTTCGGCGCTCTACGGCCTGTTCGCCGGCGGTGGCAAGGGGTGGCGCGACCCCGGCGCGGTGATCGTGGAGAAGGAGTCCGGCGCCCGGTTCGTCTACCGGGAGCAGAAGCTGCACCCGGTGCTCAACTACGCGTCGGCGTTGCTGATCGTCGGCGCGGACCGGTCGAAGACCGTGCTGGTCTCCCGACGCTCGATCGACGACGTGCCGCGCGGCCTGCCCCTGGGCATCGCCGACGCGCCGGACTCGCTGCCCGCTCCGGGCCGGCTGGCGACGTCGGCCTGGACGGTCTGCTCGACGGCCGGCGGCGAGGACCCCCGCTCCGCGCTGCTGATCGGCACCGATCCCGACGGCGGTCGGCCGCTGGGCGACGACGCGCTGCTGCTGCGCCACCCGGACGGCGGCCTGCACCTCGTGTGGCACCAGCGCCGGTACCTGGTCCGCGATCCCAACCGGGTGCTGGCCGCGCTGGCGACCACCCGGACGCGGGCGGTGCCGGTCGCGCCGGCCCTGCTCAACGCGCTTCCCGCAGGCGTCGATCTGGCCCCGCTGGCGCTGCCCGGCGAGGGTCGACCCGCCACCCGCGTGCCGGGCGCCACGATCGGTCAGGTCTACCTGGTGCGCAACTCCGGCGGCGGCCGGCAGTACGCGGTGGCGCTCGACGACGGGCTGGCCGGGATCACCGAGTTGCAGGCCGGGCTGCTGCTGGCCCGCACCGGGCAGGGGGAGTCGGAACCGATGACGCTGGGCCGGTTCGCCGCGCTGCCCACGTTGCCCGATCTCGCCCCGAGCGGCCCGACCGCGCCGCCGCCCGTGCCGCCCCCGCTCGTCAGCTCCGACGACGCGGCGATCTGCGCCCGGGTCGGGGACGACGGCGGCACCGGCGAGGTGCTGCGGGGCGTACGGCTGCCGGACCTGGCGGCCGTCCCACGGACCGCGTCGAGCGGCGGCGCGGCGCTGGCCGACCACGTGGTGGTGCAGCCGGGTGGCGGCGCGGTGGTCGAGGCCGCCGCGGCGCCCGGCGCGTCCGGAGGCGCGGTGTCCGTGGTCACCGACCTGGGCCGGCGGTACGTGCTGGCCGACCGGGAGGTGCTGGCGATGCTCGGCTACCGCGACGTGCGACCGGTGCGGCTGCCCGCCGGCCTGGTCAGCCTCGTGCCGGCCGGCGCCACCCTGGACCCGGCCGCGGCCCGGGCCGTCGCCGCCCCGTCCTGACGCCGGTCGGGCGTCAGGCGGCCGGGCGACGCAGGATGCTGACCGCGAACGGCGCGTCGTCGCGCCATGGCCGCAGGTCCCAGGTGGCGAAGCGGTGCTCCAGGCGCAGCCCGGCGGCGACCGCGTCGGCGTCGAACGCGGTCAGCGGGTAGCCGCGTTCGGTGCCGAAGCCCACCGCCAGCACGCCGTCGGGGCGCAGGTGCCCGGCGAGTCGGCGCAGCACCTCCGGCTCGGTGCCGGCGGCGACGAAGGCGAGGACGTTGCCGGCCAGGACCGCCGCGTCGAACGGCTCCGCCTCCCCGAGCGCCGGCAGGTCCAGTTCGGCCAGGTCGGCGACCAGCCAGCGGGGGCCGGGGTGGTCGGCGCGGGCGGCCTCCACCAGCGCTGGGTCGGCGTCGACCCCGACCACGGTGTGCCCACGCTGGGCCAGCGCGGCGCCGACCCGGCCGGTGCCGCTGCCCGCGTCGAGGATCCGTGAGCCGGGCGCGACGAGCGCGTCGACCAGCCGGGCCTCGCCGGCCAGGTCCGCTCCCTCGGCGGCGAGCTTGCGGAACCGGTCGATGTACCACTGCGAGTGCTCCGGACCGGTGTCGGTCGCCCAGCGGGTCGGGTTGGCCATACGGCCACCGTAACCGGGCCGGTCGGGGCGCGACGGGTCGGTCCGGCAGGCGCACCGATCGGTGGCAGCTCAGCGGCGACGGGGTCGGCGTGTCGGGCCGCTGGGCTGCCACCGATCAGGGAACCGGTCAGCCCTTCTCCGCGCCGCTGGTCAGGCCCTCGGTGAGCAGCCGCTCGCTGGCGAAGAAGAGGATCACGATGGGCAGGGTGAGGACGACCGACCCGGCCATCAGCACCGTCTTGGGCACCTCCACGCCGTCGGCGAGCAGTGACAACCCCAGCGACACCGTCCACCGGTCCGGCTTGTCGACCAGGAACAGCAGGGCGAAGAGGAACTCGTTCCAAGCGATCATGAAGTCGTAGAGCGCGACCGCCATGATCGATGGCGCGGCGAGGGGCAGGCTGACCCGGCGGATGATGCCGAGTCGGCCGGCGCCGTCGATGGCCGCCGACTCCTCCAGACTGACCGGGATGGTCTCGAAGTAGTTCTTCAGCATGTAGACCGACACCGGCAGGGTCTGCGAGATGTAGACCAGCACCAGGCCGAACAGCGAGCCGCGCAGCCCGGCGAGGCTGAAGACCACGAACAGCGGGATCGCGATGACGATCGACGGGAACAGGTAGACGGCCAGGAACAGGAAGTCGACCTGCCGCCGGCCGAAGAACCGCAGCCGGGCCACCGCGTACGCGCCGGGGATCGCGACGAGCAGCGTGAGCACGGTCGCCGCGACGGCGACGAGGCCGCTGTTGCGGATGAAGGTGAGGAATCCCTGGCCGCCGTCGTCGGTGGCCTTGAGCACCTCGGCGTACGTGGCGACGGTCAACTCGCCGAAGCCGACGACCAGCGAGCCCGGGTCGAGTAGCAGCCGCTCGATGGGGCGCACCGAGAGCACGAGCATGTAGTAGAAGGGAAAGACGGTGACGACCAGGAACGCGGCGATCACCAGGCGGCGCAGCCAGCGCAGGCTCACCGTCTCGACCATGTCCCGGTCCATCAGCCGACCCTTCGTCCGAAGAAGCGCAGATAGATCAGCACGAACACGATGAGCACCACGGCCAGAACGACCGCCTGCGCGGCAGCCGCGCCGATGTCGGTACGGGCGGTGAGGAACTCGTACACCCGGACGCTGACCACCTCGGTGCCGGCGGCCCCGCCGGTGAGCAGGTAGACGTCGTCGAACTTGTTGAACGTCATGATGAAGCGCAGCACCCCCAGCAGGGCGATCACCGGCAGCAACTGCGGCAGCAGGATGTGCCGGAACCGCTGGGTGGGCGTGGCCCCGTCGACCCGGGCGGCCTCCTCCAGCTCACCGGGCACCGCCTGGAGCCGGGCCAGCAGGAACAGGAACGCGAACGGGAAGTAGCGCCACGCCTCGAACACGATGACCGTGGCCAGCGCTGTCGACTCCTGGGTGAGGAACGGCACGGGCGCGTCCCAGCCCAGCAGGCGCTGACCCCAGTGGTTGACGATGCCGAGTTGCGGGTCGAGCATCACCTGCCAGACGAAGGTGACCGCGACCACCGGCGCCACGTACGGCAGCAGCATGGAGGCCCGCACCAGCGTGCGGCCCCGGAACGGCCGGCGCACCACCAGCGCGGCGACCAGACCGAGCGCGATCGACCCGACGGTGCCGCCGATGCTGTAGAGCAGCGTGACCCACAGCGTGTCGGCGAAGCCGGGGGTGTGCAGCACCCGGTCGATGTTGTCCATGGTGAACTCGCCGAACAGCCCGGTCTTGCGCAGGGTGGCGAGCCGGACCCGCTGGAAGGCGAGCACCACGGTCCAGATGATCGGGATGCCGATGACCGCGATGGTGACGAGCAGGGTCGGCGCGACCAACGCCAGCCCGGCGCGGGACTCGCGGCGGCGCAGCGTCAGTGGTCGGCGGCGGGGCGGCTCCGGCCGCTCCTTCGTGGGGGAGCGGCCGGTGTCGGGGGCGGTGGTGGTCAATTGACGCCCGCCTTGATCGCTTCGACGTCCTTCCTGGCCCGGCCGGCGGCGGCCGCCGCGTCGGTCTTGCCGGAGGTGAGGTCGCCCAGCACCTTGGGCACCGGCAGCTCACCGAGCATGGCGCCGACCAGCTTGCCCTGCCCCTGGCTCAGGCCCCACCGCCCGAAGGTGTCCGGGCTGCTGCGCAGGGTGGCCAGCACCTCGTCGCCGTACACGTCGGCGAGGGGCAACTTGGCGTCCACGCCGGCCTGGCTGGTGTTCCAGGCGGTGAGGAACGCCTCCGGCTCGGCCGGGGTGCCCTTGCGCACCGGGAATCGACCCTCGGGGGACATGCCGAACCAGCGCGGGTAGCCGTCACCGAGCATGTACTCCACGAAGGACTTCGCCGGGTCGGCCGCCGCGCCGTCGAGCACGGCCCAGGAGCTGATCTCGCCGTACTGCGCGGGTTCGGTGCCGTTGGGGCCCTTGATCGCGGTGACGAACCCGCTGTTCTTGGCCAGGAACGTCGGGTCGGCCTGGCACTGGGGGCAGGTCGGTTTGGCGTCGTTGCGGAGCCCGGCCAGCTCGTCGAGGATGAACGGCGACCAGATCACCATGGCCGCCTTGCCCGCGAAGTAGGTGGCCCGCGTGGTGTCCACGTCCTGCGCGCCCTTCACCGAGCTGGTGCGGATGAGGTCGCCGTAGAAGCGGAACGCCTCGACGCACTGCGGCGAATCGAGCGTCACCGCGCCCGAGTCGTCGGTGAGCTGGCAGCCGTTGGCCAGTGCCAGGTGCTCGAAGGTCTGCTGGGTGAACACGTCGCTGGGCGAGGTCGCCGCGGTGATGCCGGCGACGCCGCCGGTGTTCAGCTTCGCCGCGGCGGTGGTGATCCGTTCGTACGTGTCGGGGGCGGGCAGGCCGGCGGCGGCGAACAGGTCCTTGCGGTAGACGAGCAGTTGCCCCCACCCGTCGCTGGGCACGGAGAGCTGCTTGCCGTCGTCGGAGGTCAGCTCCAACGCTCGCGGAGAGAACGTCTGTCGGCCCAGCTTGTCGACGACCTCCGCGTTGGCCGAGGCGTGCAGCAGCTCGTTGCCGGCGAGCGTCCGGATGCCGGCCAGGGAGACCGAGCCGACCACGTCGGGCAGGTCGCCGGCGGCGGCGTTGGCGGCGATCAGGGAGGGGAACTGGTCCTCGTTGACGGTCACGAGGTCGACCTGGATCCCGGTCTTGGCGGTGAAGTCCGCGATGATCGCCTTGGTGGCGGTGACGCGGTCGGCAACGTCCTCCAGGCTCCAAACAGTGATCTTTTTGCTGTTGCTGTCTGATCCGTCATCTCCGCAGGCCAGCAGGGTGGACGCGGTCAGTGCCATGATCAGGGTGGTGGCGAGTATCCGCCTCGGAGGTGCTGACATCGGTGGCACTCCTCTCGAACGGTACATGCCGGATTCAACACCTTCGATTGATCAATAGCAAGACATATTGCGATTTTGTGTCTATCCTGGAGCCCAGTGCTACCGGGATGTGACACATGGGCAACTGGGTGGTCTCTCTCGCCGGGCCTCGACGGATCAGCCTCGAGCCCTGCCCGCCGGATCCGCTCGGCCCGGGCCAGGTCCGGGTCCGCACCTGCTACTCGGGCATCTCCGCCGGCACCGAGCTGACCCTCTACCGGGGCAGCAATCCCCGGCTCAGCAAGGACTGGGACGACGCCGCCCGCATGTTCGTCCCCCGCCAGACCCCCGTGCCGTACCCGCTGATCGGCTTCGGCTACGAGGAGGTCGGCGAGGTCGTCGAGGTGGCGCCGGGCGCCGTCGACCGGCACCCGGGGCAGCTCGTGTGGGGCATCTGGGGGCACCGGGCCGAGGCGGTGCTCGCCGCCGACGCGGTCCGGCCGCTCCCCGCCGACCTGGACCCGCTCGCGGCGGTCTTCGCCCGGCCGGGCGCGATCGCGCTCACCGCCGTGCTCGCCGGTGACCTGCACCTGGGCGACTGGGTCGGCGTCTTCGGGCAGGGCGTCATCGGGCTGCTCGCCACCCGGCTCGCAGTGCTGTCCGGCGCCCGGGTGGTCGCCGTCGACCAGGTGCCCGGCCGGCTTGCGTACGCCACCCGCTACGGCGCGCGGTCCACCGTGGACGTCGCAACCCAGTCCGCCGCCGCCGTGCTGCGCGCGGCCACCGACGGCCGGGGCGCGGACGTCTGCCTGGAGCTGTCCGGGGCGTACCCGGCACTGCACGAGGCGATCCGCTCCACCGCACACGCCGGCCGAGTCGTGGCCGCTGGCTTCTACCAGGGCCAGGCCGACGCGCTCGGCCTCGGCGAGGAGTTCCACCACAACCGCATCCAGTTGGTGGCCGCCCAGGTCTCCGGGCCCACCCCCGCGCCGGGCATGGCCGGCCGGTGGACCGGAGACCGGGTCGCGCAGACCTTCATGGACCTGGTGGCTGAGCGCAGCGTCGACCCGTTGCCGCTGGTCAGCCACATCGTCGACGCCAGCGCGGTCGCCGACGCCCTCGCGCTGCTCGACCGCGGCGCCGGTGACGTCCTCCAAGTGGTGTTGAGGTTCTAGATGACCACCATCGCGCTGGCCTGCCAGGAACAGCTCCTGCCGGGCACCAACCTGATCCAGAAGTACGCCCTCGCCACCGCGCTCGGCTACCAGGGCATCGAGCTGCGCGGACGCGGTGACCTCGCGTTCGCCGACCGACTGCCCGAGCTGCGCCGGGCCCGCGCCGCCGGGGTGGTGATGCCCACCGTCTGCGTCGAGATGGACCACTTCATCGGCGACTTCGACCCCGCCCGGTCCGCCGACGCCGTGCGCAACCTGCGCTCCCACCTGTCGGTCATCGCCGAGCTGGGCGGCGTCGGGGCGATGACCCCGGCCGCGTGGGGCATGTTCTCCCGGCGGCTGCCGCCGTTCGAGCCGCCCCGTCCGCCGGCCGGCGACCGCCAGGTGCTCCTCGACGCCCTCGGCGAGCTGGGCGAACACGCCCGCGCCGAGGGGGTCACCCTCTTCCTCGAACCCCTCAACCGGTACGAGGACCACATGGTCAACCGGCTCGACGAGGCGGTCGCCCTCTGCGCCGCGCTCGGGCTGCCCTCGGTGCGGGTGGTCGCCGACACCTTTCACATGAACATCGAGGAGGACGACGTGCACCGGGCGTTGCGCGCCGCCGCGCCGTACCTCGGGCATGTGCAGGTCAGCGACTCCAACCGGTGCCAGCCGGGCACCGGGCACCTGGACTGGCCGGCGCTCGTGCGGACCCTGCTGGAGCTGGACTACCGCGGCTGGCTGGCCCTGGAGTGCCGGCTGCGCGGCGACCCGGTCCGGGCCCTGCAACAGGCCGCCGCGGTGCTGCGGCACGCGCTGCCCCGGCAGGCCGCCGCATGACCGCCGGCGCTGTCCCCACCCGCACCGGTGGTCCGACCGATCTGGCCGGGCTGCGGCGGCTCGCCATCGCCACCCTCGACGCCAACTGGGAGCACGACCACACCGTCCCGTCGCGCACGCTCTACCCGCACCAGTGGAGCTGGGACTCCGCGTTCATCGCGATCGGGTTGGCCCACGTGCGTCCCGAGCGGGCCTGGCAGGAGCTGACGAGCCTGTTCCGGGCGCAGTGGGCCGACGGGCGGGTGCCGCACATCGTCTTCAACCCGGCGCCGCGCGTCGGCGCGTACTTCCCCGGGCCGGAGCTGTGGCGCTCGTCCGACGTCGAGGGCGCGCCGACGATGGACACCTCCGGCCTGGTCCAGCCGCCGGTGCACGCGCTCGCCGCGCTGCTGGCGTACCGGCGATCGCCCGATCCGGCCGGGCTGGCCGCGCTGGGCCGGCTCTACCCGGCGCTGGTCGCCCAGCAGCGGTACCTGGCGACGCGGCGGGACGTCGCCGGCGACGGCCTGGTGTGCGTCGTACACCCGTGGGAGTCCGGTCTGGACAACAGCCCCGCCTGGGACGAGCCGATGGCCGCGGTCGACGCCGACGCGGCGGTCATGCGCGCGTACCGTCGGCACGACACCGCGCACGCCGACGCCGCGCACCGCCCCACGGACCTGGACTACGCGCGCTACCTGGCGATCGTCGCGGCCTACCGCGACCACGGCTACGCCGACCGCGACCTGGCCGACGGCCATCCGTTCCTGGTGGAATGCCCGCTGTTCAACGCGGCGTTCGGGGCCGCCGAGCACGCGCTGGCCGAGATCGCCGCGCTGATCGGCGCGGACCCGGCCCCGCACCGGGTCCGCGCGGACCGCGTCACCGAGGCGTTGGTACGCCGGCTGTACGACCCGGGCACCGGCACGTTCCAGCCCCGCGACCTGCGCACCGATCGGCTCGTCGGCGCGCGTACCGTGCTCGGGCTCGCGCCGCTGATCCTGCCCGGCCTGCCCGCCCGGCAGGTCGACGCGCTGGTCGTCGAGGCCCGGTCGCCGCGCTTCGGGGTGGCCCGGTGGATGGACCGGCCGTTGCCGACCTACGACCGCACCGCGACCGACTTCGAACCGGTGCGCTACTGGCGCGGGCCGAGCTGGCTGAACATCGGCTGGCTGGTGCGGCGTGGCCTGCTGACCCACGGGCATCCGGAGCTCGCGGCCGGCCTGCGCCGCTCGATGATCGACCTGGTCGCCGGGGCGGGCTGCCACGAGTACTTCCACCCGGACACGGGTGCCGGGCTGGGCTCACCGGCGTTCGGCTGGACCGCCGCGCTGCTGCTCGACCTGCTGGCCAACTGAGTGTCTCGCGGTCCGCGCCGGGTGGTAGCGTGCCCGCTCTCAGCGGGGCGGGAGGCGCGCGTGCGCGAGATCGACAAGGTGGCCTGGATCCTCATCGAGGACGGACGGGTGCTGAGCACCCGTTCGCAGGGCAAGGACGTGTGGTACCTGCCCGGCGGCAAGCGCGAGCCGGGGGAGAGCGACCTGGAGACCCTGCGCCGGGAGATCGACGAGGAGCTGAGCGTCGAGGTCGACGTGCGAAGCGCGGTGCACCTGGGCACGTTCAGCGCGCAGGCGCACGGGCACGCGACCGGGATCACCGTGCGAATGACCTGCTACCGGGCCGGATACCAGGGGCGGTTGCAGCCGGCCAGTGAGATCGCCGAGATGGCCTGGCTCGGGTACGCCGACCGGCACCGCACCTCCCCGGTCGACCAGCTCATCTTCGATCACCTGTTGGCCGCCGACCTGCTGCGCTGACGGACGTCTTATTGCGCGCGGTGGTGGCTGGTCCGGCGAGCTGTTCGGCTGCGCTGTTGTGCCGACGGCTGCTCGGACGTGCTGGTGGCTGCGCTGCTGCGGACGGCGCCGTTTGGCGTCGGCGGCCCGGGGTAAGCGCGCGGCGTGACCGACAGCGCGGGCGGCGACGGATTTCCGCATTTCATCGACGCGGTCTCCCGACGGTCCGGCCTGCCGACCGAGCAGGCCGCCGCGCTCGCCCGCGCGGTGCTTGCGACGATGGCCGAACGAGTCACCGGCCGCCCGCCGGATGATCTCACCGGACACCTTCCCGACGAGGTCGACGACTACCTGGACGGCGCGTCGCCGATCCCGCCCGGGGACCTGTCGAGCCCGTCTGCGGATGTGGCGGGTCTGCCTGCGGACCCGGCTGGCTCGCCAGTGGACCTGGCTGGCTCGCCCTCGATCCTGGGGACTGGTTCGGTTACCGGCCCGAACAGCGGCGTTGACGGGCTCGAGACCGGTGTGGGCCTCGACGTCGGCGGGCCTGTCGCGACGCCGCCACCAATGGACGCCGGCCCAGCGGAGTTCCTGCGCCGGGTGGCCCAGCGCGCCGGGGTGGACCCCGCCACGGCACGGGCCGGTACCGGAGCCGTCTTCGCGACCCTGCGGGAGGCGGTGACCGTACGGGAGTTCCGGGAGATGGTCGCGCGACTGCCCCGCGACGACGATGGCGGCGCCGCGACCGATCCGCCCGTTCTGCCCGACCCGTTCACCCGCTGACCCTCGCATACGCCCCCGTCGGCGCTCTGGGCTGCCGAGATCCACCCGACTTCCAGCAAGTCGGGGCATCCCGGCCCGGGGATACCGCGATTTCCAGGAAGCGGAGTGGATCGTCGCGGGCGCTCTGTCATTCGCCGAATCGCTCCCTGAAGGTGCGAATGAACCTCTGGGTCACCTCTCCCACGAAAACCCGGGGTTCGGTGTCAAACTTCGTCAGCATTGCGCGAGCACCGGGCAGGTCGCCCGATACCGCCAGGCAGACAGCCAGAGTGCCGTACTCGACCTGTGACTTCGGTCGGCCGACGAGTGTCTCGATCATCGCCGACAACGTCTGGTTGTCGACGAGGAAGGGCTCACCGTGAGTCGTCAGATCGGCGACCACCTGGGCAACGACCTCCTCGGCCCGCTCCGGCGACGCGACCCACCACCGAAGGGGGGTGACCTTTGGCGTCGCTGCCTCCCGGAGCAGATCGCCCATGGTCGCGCCGACCTGGCAGACCGTGCTGGTGTGCCGGAAAAGTTCTCGCTGAAGGTCAGCAATGCCAGCATGCTCGACGCCAAGGGCTGGGGAGAGCGAGATGCCGCCGTCGCCGGCGAGGTTCACGCTCAGATGGAAGACGACCTCCGTAGAGGGTGCGCGGACGAAGGCCACCTCGTCGTCGGGCACCAGGCGGTGCTGCCGCCATCCAGCGGGTGCCAGTTGCTCGGCCAGCCGATCGACCACCACCGTCCGTATCGGGCTGACATGCTCCGGCCGTGACCTCATGACGCGATCATGGCACGCACGGTTCGGCGAGGAGCGCCGCCGAAGGTGACACCCCAAGGTCCCGCACTGTCGCATTTGGGTTGTGCGTCCGCGTCGCTCCAATCCACGCCATTCCACTATTGACGCCGCCTCTGCGCGGGGGCTGCGGGATTCGTGGCGACCTACGATGCAGAGGCGTCACCGCCGTCATGGGGGCGGCGGGCGGACTGTCGGTGACGCTCCCCTGGGGAACGGAGCGACATGAACATCTGGGAGAAGCTCAAGAGGCTCGTCACGCGCAGAGGTGAGCGCAGTTGGGGGCCCGGGGTCACCGTCCACCACCCGCCACCTGAGCACCCCGAACCGGGCGGCGGGGGCATCGGCGCGTTCGACGCGTCGGCCGTGAGCACCGGCGTGAGCGACGGCGGCCCGGAGGAGACCGCCGCCTACACCCCACCCCCGCCGGGCTCGCGCACGGCGGCCGGGCAGAACGTCGACAGGTATCTGGCGCTGACGATCGCGCAACAGAGCGCCCGCGAGGCGTGTGGCATGGACGCCGGACTGCCGACGATTCACACCACCGAATTCCAGCGGACGACTGTCGACGACGGTCACGGCCACCTGGTGCCCGGCTGGGAGGCGCGGGTGTTCTTCACCTGCCCGGGACCGCCCATCGCCTAGAACCGTGCCGGTGATCGACTCGGTTTCGCCGATATCGGGGTGTCCTCACGACCGGGATACCCCGATATCGCTGATGTGGGGGTCGATCAAGCCCGCGACGGGCGACTAGGCGTCGGCGTCGGGCAGGTCGTCCGGCTCGGTGACCCACGCCGAGAAGACCGGCACCCCGTGCCACGGCCCGGTGGCACCATCGGCCCTGGTGTCGGTGGCGACGGCCACCACGGCGTACGGGTGGCCGAAGCGCAGCTCGGCGGTGCGGGCGACGCCCTCCGGCGGCAGGCTGACGGTGCCGAACATCCCGGTGACCGCCGCCGCCTCGAAGCCGTACCGGCCGTACCGGGCCATCGCCACCTGCCGCGCCTCGAAGCCCTGCACCGGCTGGGCGAGCGCCCCGGCCAGCGTCGCCGTGGCGGCCGGGAAGCCCAGGGCCTCGGCGGTCAGGTCGTGCTCGCTGTGGGCCGACCAGCAGGGGAGCAGTGCGCTGTGTCGTTCCTCGCGGCCGTCGCGGGCCCGGGTCCGGATTCGCTCCTCGCGCAGCGTCCACAGCGGAGCTTCGCCGAGCGGCAGGTCGAACAGCGAGCGCCGTCCGGGCGGTTGCGCGCCGTCGGCCGCGCCGGCACTGAGGTCGTACGCGGCGGTGAGCACATCGGTCGGCGGCACGTGCGGTGCGGCGGCCACCGAGAGCACCACCAGCCCCGCGCCGTCGGTCGCCTGGGCCCGGGCGGCGTGCACGATCACGTCGCCGGCCCGCTCGGTCGTGACGATGGCCCCCTGGTGCCCGTGGTCCGGGCTGCGCAGCGCTCGCCGTAGGCCGCGCGCCCAGGCGCTGGCCGGGCCGAGCGCGCGGGCGTCGGTGACCTCGAACGGCTGGGCCCAGGAGATCCGGGTGGCCAGCGCGCTGGCCAGGGCGAAGACGACGTCCGGGCTGACCTTCAGGGGGAACGTCTCGATCAGGCCGTGGGTGTGCTCGCGTGCCCACGCGTCCAACCCGGCCTGGTCGGGCAGCGTGCCGACCTCGGTCGCCGCCGGCAGCGCGGCCCGCCACCCGGCCGGCTCGTCGGTGAGCCGACCCGGTCGGAGCCAGAGCGCGGTGCCGGAGGCGACCAGCGGATGCGGCGCGTCCAGCAGGGCGCGGGCAACCTCCGCCGCACGGGCCAGGTCCGTGCCCAGGGCGTCCGCCAGCTGCCCGGTCGCCGGTTCCGGTGCGGTCGCCGGGTCGGTGTCAGCCGTAGCCGCGCTGAGGGCGAGCAGCAGCCAGGCCCCGAGCGGGGAGGCGACGTGATGCCGGTCGCCGATCGTGGCGTGCAGCCGCTCGGCGTACGCGGAAAGCGGCTCGTGCAGGTCCGTCGTCATGTCCCCACTCTGCCCGTCGTACCGGGGTCCGGCATCTCCGCCGGCCCTGCTCACGACCACAGCTCGAACGGTTCGTCGATCTGCTCGCCGGCCAGGAAGGGCGTGATCAGCCGGGGGAGCTGGCCCGGATAGAACCGTTCCCCGCTGGCCGCCACCTCCGGCAGCGGCCACCACCGGAAGCCGAAGTAGTCCTCACGCTCGTAGTCGAGCCGGTCCGCCTCGTCCACGTCCGGCCCGGGCCCGTTCAGCCGTACGGCGACGATCACCTCGTCCTGGACGTGGCGCAACTGGCGGTGCAGGAAGCTGGCCCGCCGTCGCCAGGTCGGCGCGCCCACCTGGCCGGCGGTGACGATGATGCCGGTCTCCTCGCGTAGCTCCCGCACCGCTGTCTCCCGGTACGTCTCGCCGGGGTCCATGCCGCCGCCGGGCAGCTCCCACCAGGTGCCGAGCCGAGGGTGGTCCGGGTCACGGGTGTGGAACAGCAGTACCCGTTCGGTGTCGTCGGAGACGACCACGCGCACCGCGCGCCGCTCGAGGATCGGCAGGTCGTCGGGCAGTTCGTCCATCGGGCCAGTCTGCCGCAGTGCGCCGACTCCGGCGGGCCGCGCCGGGGCCGGTAGGCTGCCCGCCGTGGCTGGTCTGTTGAGGAACGTGGCGCAACGCATCTCCCGGGTGGGCGCGGTCATCCCGTCGCCCCGGCGTACCGGGCCGGCTCCGGCGCGGGTGGCCCGCCCTCGCCAGGTGAGCGCGTTGCAGCGGCGCGAGCTGAGCTACGCGCCGGAGGTCGACGGCCAGGCCGACCCGGGCGAGATCGTCTGGACCTGGGTGCCGTACGAGGACGACCCCCGCCAGGGCAAGGACCGCCCGGTGCTGGTGGTCGGACGGCACAGCCGGACGCTGTTCGGGCTGATGCTGTCCAGCCAGAGCGAGCGGGACGGTCAGCGGCACTGGTTCGCGCTCGGCCCCGGCGAGTGGGACCGCGACAAGCGGCCGAGCTGGGTCCGGCTGGACCGCGTGCTCACCATGCGCGAGGACAGCATCCGCCGCGAGGGCGCCGTGCTGGACCGGCCCCGGTTCGACCGGGTCGGGCAGGCGCTGCGCGCCGGCTACGGCTGGCGCTGACCGTACCCCCTGGCACGCCCGGGGCCGGACGGCCCGTCAGGCCGGCTCGCGGCTCGGGCCCACCGCGGCGCCCTGCGCCTCCGGCGGCGGGTACGGCTGCTCGGCGAGCAGCCGGGCCAGGTGCGCGCTGTTGAGCGCGAGGGCCTTGGTGGTGCGGCCGGTGGTGTCCGGCTTGGGGCCGGCGTCGCGGTAGTCCACCTTGTGCAGTGCCTCGCCGACCCAGTAGGTCGCGCCGGCCGCCGCGAGGGTGAAGCCGACCTCGCTGAGCGCGCCCTGGATTTCGGCGATGGTGTGGTGCGCGCCGTCCTCGTTGCCGACGACCGCGACGCCGGCCACCTTGCCGTAGGTGAGCAGCCGTCCCTCGTCGTCGGTCTCGGACAGTTCGGCGTCCAGGCGTTCGAGGACCATCTTGGTGACGCTGGCGGGCTGGCCCAGCCAGATCGGTGTGGCGATGATGAGTATCTGGGCCGCGAGCAGCTTGGCGCGGATCGCGGGCCAGCCGTCGCCGTCGCCCTCGTCCGTCGACACCCCGAAGCGCACGCCGTGGTCGACCACCCGCACGATCTCGCCGTCCACGCCTTGGCGGGTGAGCTCCGCCACCACCTCGCGACCCAACTGGTCGGAGCTGGACGGGGTTGGCGACGGCTTGAGCGTGCAGTTGAGGACGAGGGCGCGAATGCTCACCACGACGGGTTCCTCTCGGCGACGGGACGGCCGGGTTCCCCATACCCGGTCTCCGGGGTGACTCACCAGGGATCTCCTGAACGGGTTGACAGACAGCGGATGAGCTGTAAATTCAACTCATCGGTTAATCATCTAGGTGGTTGAAAGCGACATGACAGCAGACCCGGTCAGTGCCGTGTTCGCCGCGCTCGCCGACCCGACCCGCCGCGCCATCCTGGCCCGACTGGCGACCGGCGAGGCGACGGTGAACGAACTGGCGGAGCCGTTCCCGATCAGCCTCCAGGCGATCTCCAAGCACCTCACGGTGCTGGAGCGTGCCGGGCTGATCGTGCGGACCCGCGAGGCGCAGTGGCGGCGCTGCCGGCTCGACCCGGCGCCGCTGCGCACCCTCGCCGAGTGGGTCGACCAGTACCGCCGGCTCTGGGACGAGCGCCACGACGCCCTGGACGACTACCTACGCGACCTGAAGGAGACCAGCCGTGACCGAAACCCGTGACCTGACGATCGACATGTCCTCCGACCGGGACATCACGATGACCCGGTCGTTCGACGCCCCGCGCGACCTCGTCTTCGCCGCACACACCCAGGCCGAACACCTCAGGCACTGGTGGGGCCGGGGCAATCCGCTGGACGTCGAGATCGACTTCCGCGAGGGCGGTCGCTACCGCTTCGTCGAGCACGCCCCGGACGGCAACGAGTACGCCTTCCGGGGCGAGTTCCAGGAGATCGTCGCGCCGGAGCGGATCGTGCAGACGTTCGAGTTCGAGGGCATGCCCGGCCAGGTGGCGGTGGAGACGCTGGTCTTCACCGAGCAGGACGGCCGCACGGTGCTCACCGGCACCACCCGCTTCGACACCACCGAGCAGCGCGACGGCATGGCCGGGTCCGGGATGGCGCAGGGGGTAGCCGAGTCGTACGCCGCACTGGAGCGCCACCTGTCCACAATGCGCTAACGCGGAGGGCGCGCGAGGGAAACAAAAACGGCAGGGAAGTCGCGCTCCCTGCCACCTCCAACATATATCGCACCGGGGGTCTTGCGGCAAGACCCGGGTGCTGCCGCAGAATCTCCACCCGAAGCCCAAAACTGGGAAAATCGGGGGATCTCGTGATCGATGTCATCATTGCCGGCGGCGGGCCGACCGGTCTGATGCTGGCCAGCGAGTTGCGACTGCACGGTGTGCACGTTCTCGTGCTGGAGAAGGACGCCGAGCCGACCCGCTACGTCCGTTCGCTGGGTCTGCACGCGCGCAGCATCGAGGTGCTGGACCAGCGCGGTCTGCTGGAGCGTTTCCTCGCCCTGGGCACGCGGCATCCGCTCGGTGGCTACTTCGCCGCGATTCCCAAGCCGTCGCCGGGCGGTCTCGACAGTGCCCACGCGTACGTCCTCGGTATTCCGCAGACCACCACCGACCGGCTGCTCGCGGAGCACGCCGTCGAGGTCGGCGTCGAGGTCCGCCGCGGCTGCGAACTGGTCGGGCTGAGCCAGGACGACAACGGGGTGACGGTGGAGCTGGCCGACGGTACGCCGCTGCGGTCGCGCTACCTCGTCGGCTGCGACGGCGGCCGGAGCACGGTCCGTCGGCTGCTCGGGGTCGGCTTTCCGGGTGAACCCAGCCGGGTCGAGTCGCTGCTGGGCGAGATGGAGGTGGGCGTACCGGCGCAGACGGTCGCCGACGTGGTGGCCGAGGTCCGCAAGACGCACCTGCGGTTCGGCCTCGGGCCGCTCGGGGACGGCGTGTACCGGGTTCTCGTGCCCGCCGCGGGGGTGACCGAGGATCGCTCCGTCCCGCCGACCATCGAGGAGTTCCAACAGCAACTGCGGGCGTACGCGGGCACCGACTTCGGCGTGCACTCCCCGCGCTGGCTCTCCCGCTTCGGCGACGCCACCCGGTTGGCCGAGCGCTACCGGGTCGGTCGGGTGCTGCTGGCCGGAGACGCGGCGCACATTCACCCGCCCACCGGCGGGCAAGGGCTCAACCTCGGCATTCAGGACGCGGTGAACCTCGGTTGGAAGCTGGCCGCCGCGGTCAACGGCTCGGCGCCCGACGGGCTGCTGGACAGCTACCACGCCGAGCGGCACCCGGTGGCCGCCGACGTGCTCATCAACACCCGCGCGCAGATGTTCCTGCTGTCCCCCGAGCCGGGGCAGCAGGCAGTCCGTCACCTGCTGTCGGAACTGATGGACTTCGAGGACGTCAACCGGTACCTGATCGAGAAGGTCACCGGCCTGGGGGTCCGCTACGACTTCGGCGCGGGCCACGAGCTGCTCGGTCGGCACCTGCGGGACGTGCGGCTGACGCGGGGACGGCTCTACGACCTGCTGCACGGCGGTCGTGGGCTGCTGCTCGACCAGACCGGCCGGCTCTCGGTCGACGGGTGGGCCGACCGGGTCGACCACGTCGTCGACGTCAGTGCGGAACTGGACGTACCCGCGGTGCTGTTGAGGCCGGACGGCCACGTGGCCTGGGCCGGCGACGATCAGACCGACCTGGTGGGTCAGCTGCCCCGGTGGTTCGGCGGCCCCGCCACCTGAGGCGGCCCCGCCACCTGAGGCGGCCCCGCCACCTGAGGCGGCCCCGCCACCTGAGGCGGCCCCGCCACCTGAGGCGG
>NZ_JBIAKM010000014.1:112642-123235 GCF_042872525.1 Micromonospora sp. NPDC005254
GTTCGGCGGCCCCGCCACCTGAGGCGGCCCCGCCACCTGAGGCGGCCCCGCCACCTGAGGCGGCCCCGCCACCTGAGGCGGCCCCGCCACCTGAGGCGGCCCCGCCACCTGAGGCGGACCCGCCACCTGAGGCGGACCCGCCACCTGAGGCGGACCCGCCACCTGACCGGTCACCCCTCCGCGAGGCGGACGCTGTCGACGAGTTGGCGGGGCGACCGCGGGCCGGCGAGGCTCTTCGCCTGGTACATGGCCGCGTCGGCGCGGCTGAGCGCGTCGGTGAGCTGGGCCGGACCGGTCACCGGGGCGAGCCCGACCGAGGCGGTGACCCGGACGCTGCACCCACTGAGCCGGATGGGCGCGGCGACGGTCTCGCTGAGGCGTCGGGTGGCGTGCTCGATCCAGCGCCGGTCGACTGTCGGGCTGGCGAGCAGGCCCGCGAACTCGTCGCCGCCGAGGCGGGCGACGAGGTTGTCCCCGGCGAAACCGGCCAACCGTTCGGCCACGCTGATCAGCACCTGGTCGCCGGCGGCGTGCCCGTACCGGTCGTTGATCTGCTTGAAGTCGTCGAGGTCGAGCACGATGGCGATCAGCGGCTGGCCGTCGGCGTTGGTGAGCAGCGCGGCCGCGAGGCGGTAGAAGGCGCGTCGGTTGGGCAGCCCGGTGAGCGGGTCGTGGCTGGCGGCGTGCCGTTCGGCGGCCAACTCGGCCTGGAGGTGCCCGATCTCGGCCTCGGCCCGCAGGGCCCGTCGGCGCATTTGCCAGGAGGAGAGCAATGCTCCCGCCGCACAGATGCCGGAGGCGACGCTCATCGGATCCGGCACGAGACCTCCCATCGCCGCGACCGCCTCCAGCCTTCGGTCTCGCGGCGCGGTGCCGCGTCGGGCAGTTTTCCCTGGTGGTTGCCCCAGTCGGGGTAACGCAAAGTGAACGGATAAGCACCGATCACGTGCGTTATCATGCTCGCCGTCCGGTGCAGATGCAATAGCAGATGCACGTGCATAACCGTCCACTGTCGATACCGCACCCTCGCCGTCACCGCTCCTCCCACGGGCACCGGCGGGCTCGTGAGCAGAAAGACGCCTCTCATGCAACAGCCACCCAATGGCGTTCCGATTACTCAGTTGCCCCCGCTGAGCTGGCAGAAGAGCCGCCGCAGCAACCCGAGCGGCAACTGCGTCGAACTCGCCGAACTGCCCGGGGGAGCCGGCATCGCCGTTCGCAACTCGCGCCATCCGGAGGGACCCGCGCTGATCTACACAGTGGACGAGATCGCCGCGTTCGTGCTCGGCGCACGCGACGGCGACTTCGATCACCTGATCAACTGACCGGTCGTCGAAGGCCGTCCCGGGGACGGGACTGAATAGCCGGTCCGGAGGAGTTCACCTCACTGTCGGTCCATGGCATGCTTACACGTCGGCCGGGCTGGGTGCCCGACCGCGTGGTCGGTATCCGGAGGTCCGCACGTGACGATGGTTCCCGCCGAGGGCGGCCCGACAACCGGGCCGACCGTGCTGCGCATGCTGCTCGGCGCCCAACTGCGCCGCCTGCGGGAGTCCAGCGGGGTGACCCGGGAGGGCGCCGGGTGGGAGATCCGCTCCTCCGAGTCGAAGATCAGTCGGATGGAGCTGGGGCGGGTCGGCTTCAAGGAGCGCGACGTGTCCGACCTGCTCACCCTGTACGGCGTCAGCGACGAGGGCGAGCGCGCGGCACTGCTGAAGCTCGCCCGGGACGCCAACAGCCCCGGCTGGTGGCACCGCTACGGGGACGTGCTGCCCAGCTGGTTCCAGTCGTACCTGGGCCTGGAGGCGGCGGCCGCGCTGATCCGCAGCTACGAGGTGCAGTTCGTCCCCGGCCTGTTGCAGACCCGGGAGTACGCTCGCGCGGTCGTGCTGCTCGGGCACGGCGGGGCCGGCGCCGCCGAGATCGATCGCCGCGTGGAGTTGCGGATGCAGCGCCAGCAACTACTGCACCGGGACAACCCGCCGCAGCTCTGGGCCGTCGTGGACGAGGCGGCGCTGCGCCGTCCGATCGGCGGTGCCGAGGTGATGCGTGAGCAGCTCGTCGCGCTCATTGAGGCCACCAAGTCGCCCACCATCCGGCTCCAGGTCATCCCGTTCGCCGCCGGGGGCCACGCGGCGGCCGGTGGCGCCTTCACCATCCTGCGCTTCGGCGACCAGGAGCTGCCCGACATCGTCTACATCGAACAGCTCACCAGCGCCATCTACCTCGACAAGCGCGAGGACCTCGACTATTACGCCGTGGCCATGGAGCGGCTGTGCGTCGAGGCCGAGCCGCCGGAGCGTACGCCGGAGATCCTGGGCCGGCTGCTGGAGGAGATGTACCCGCAGTGACGACCCGGCCGGGGCCGCACTGAGGTTTCACAGGTTCGTATTGACCGTCGCCAACCCGTCGGGTTAGTCTCTGTATCGATCCAGTCTGAATCGATACAGAGAGGTGCCGGGTGAAGCCAACACTGCAAGCCGTGGCGGACGCCGTCGGCGTCTCCCGCAGCACCGTGTCCAATGCCTACAGTCGCCCCGACCAGCTCTCCACGGCACTGCGTGAGCGGATCCTCGCCGCCGCGCGCCAGCTCGGCTACCCGGGGCCCAATCCCACCGCCCGCTCCCTGCGCCGCGGCTTCGTCGGCTCGATCGGGGTCCTGTTCACGTCGCAGCTGTCGTACGCCTTCACCGACCCCTTCGCGATCCGCTTCCTCACCGGGGTGAGCGGCGCCGCCGAGCGACACGGCACCAGCATGCTGCTGGTGCCGCTCCCACCGGCGCAGACCGACGCCCGCCGGGCGGTGGAGAACGCCGCCGTCGACGGCTTCTGCGTCTACTGCGTCGCCGACGAGGAGTGGGCGTTGGACGTGATCCGGGCGCGCGGGCTGCCTTACGTCAGCACGGCGTCGCACGACGACGCCGGCGCGGACGAGCGGTTCGTCGGCATCGACGAGCGGGCCGCGGCTCGCAGCGTCGCCGCGCACGTGGCCGGCCTCGGTCACCGCCGGGTGGCCCTGCTCGCCGACGCTGTGCTGCCCGACGCGCCGGCCGGCCCCGTCACCCTGTCCGGGGTGCACGAGGCGTGGCACCCGACCACCCGCGGCCGGCTTGCCGGCTTCGCCGACGCGTTCGCCGAGGTCGGCGTCGGCTGGGCGGAGCTGACGCTGGTCAACGCCCTGGGCAACAGCCGCCAGGCCGCGGCCGCCGCCGTCGCCGGGCTGTTCGACGGGCCGGCACCGCCGACCGCCGTGCTGGCCGGCTCCGACGTCCTCGCCCTCGGTGTGCTCGACGCGCTGGCCCAGCGACCGGGCGGCACCAACCCGCCGGTCTCGGTGACCGGCTTCGACGACATTCCCGAGGCCGCGTCGGCCGGCCTCACCACCGTCCGGCAACCCGCCGAGGAGAAGGGCCGGATCGCCGCCGAACTGCTGCTCGACCCACCCGCGGACGCCGCAGCCGGTCAGGTGCTGCTGCCCACCGCACTCGTCGTCCGGGCCTCCACCGGACCTGTCCCGAGGAGTTGACCATGGAATTCCCGACCGGCTACGTCACCGCTCTCGACGCGATGAACCGACACGTCAACTCGGCCCGACCGGACGCCCCGGTCCAGGCCGAGCGACCCCGCCGGGCGCTGCTCGCCCCGACCCGACAGGTGACCGCCGTCGCCCTGCGCCGGCTCGCCGACCGGATCCAGCCCCGACCGATGCCGACGGTGACCCGCTGCTCCTGACCCATTTGGGCACGCATGGGACGAGCGGTGCCGGGCCGGACACGCAGAGTGGTCGAAGGGGCACTCGCCAGGCAGACTGGTGAAGCCATGTCACCCTTCACGCCCACCCTCCGCCTCCACGACCGCTACGTCCTGCACGAGCGGATCGGGCTCGGTGGCATGTCCGAAGTGTGGCGGGCCGACGACGAGGTGCTCGGCCGGCCCGTCGCGATCAAGGTGCTCGCCGGGCAGCTCGCCGCCGACCCGCAACTGCGGGCCACCATCCAGCGCGAGGCCCGCGCGGCCGCCCGGCTCACCCACCCACACGTCACCCAGGTGTACGACTACGCCGAGGCGACCCTGACCGGCGGCGTCGTCGTCCCGTACCTGGTGATGGAGCTGGTCGAGGGCCACAACCTGGCCGACCGGCTGCGCAACGGCCCCCTGCCCTGGCCGGAGGCGGTCCGCGTGGCCGGGCACATCGCCGCCGCGCTGGCCGCCGCGCACCGCATCGGCGTGGTGCACCGCGACGTCAAGCCGGGCAACGTCATGCTCACCGACACCGGCGCCAAGGTCCTCGACTTCGGCATCGCCGCGCTCGGCGGGCTCGACAGCCAGTCTGGCGAGCCGCTGATGGGCACACCCGCGTACTTCGCCCCCGAGCGCCTCGCCGCCGGTCCGCCCGACCCGGCCAGCGACGTGTACGCCCTCGGCGCGCTGCTCTACCGCACGCTCACCGGCCAGGCGCCCCTGCCCGTCCAGAGCTGGGAGGACGCCCTCGAGGTGCACCGGCGGGGCACACCGGTGCCGCCGCTGCGGGTGGACGGCCTGCCCGCCGACATCGCCGAGCTGACCCTCGCCTGCCTCGCCGCCGACCCGGCCCGCCGGCCGAGCGCCGCGCAGTTGGCCCGCCGGTTCGGCGCCGGTCAACCGGTCGAGCCCCCCACCGAGCTGCTGCGCATCGTGGCGCCCGCCTCGGCGGCCCACCCGCCGACCCTGATCGACCGCTCGGCCGCGCGTCCCGTGCCGGTCGCGGCCGTGCCGGCCCGCCGCCGATCGCGCCGACCCCTGGCCCTCCTCGTCACGGCCGGTCTCGCCGTGCTGGTCGGCCTCGGCGCGCTGCTCACCCAGGGCCTCGGCGCACCCGACACAACCGGGTCCGGGCAGGTCGCGGCCCCGCCGTCGACCTCCGCCCCGACACCCGCGCCCAGTACGCAGGCACCGAGGCCGCCGGCATCGGCGTCTCCGTCGCCGCCGACCGCCAGCGCCGCGCCCTCGACCGTCGGTCAGCAGGTGCCGGTCAGCTTCCGCCAGGTCAGCGACGAGTTCACCGACGTGCTCGCCGCGGCGGTGGCCCGCGGAGATGTCGACCGCAAGACCGCCCAGGACCTTCGCGACGACCTCGCCGACGTGAACCGACGGTCCAAGGACCGCGAGCGGCGCATCGCCGACCTGCGAAACACCATCGCCGAGCTGGTGGACCGTGGCCGGCTGCCGCGGCAGACGGGCACACACCTCGACGAACTGCTCAATCAGGCCCGCGGGCTGCCCGCCGGGCGCACCGCCGACTGAGGGCATCTGTCGTAGTCTCACCGGCATGACGACGAAGCAGACGCACACCCTCGCCGTGCCCGGCGTCGAGCTGGTCTACGACGTCCGCGGCCCCCTACCCCCGGGCGGCGGGCGTCCCGCGCTGCTCATGATCGGCCAGCCGATGACAGCGGAGGGCTTCGACGCGCTCGCCGCGCACTTCACCGACCGCACCGTCGTGACCTACGACCCGCGCGGCCTCGGCCGCAGCGTCCGCACCGACGGCCGGTCCGACCACACGCCACAGCAGCAGGCGGCCGACCTGCACCTGCTCATCGAGGCGCTCGACGCCGGCCCGGTGGACGTGTTCGCCAGCAGCGGCGGTGCGGTGACCGCACTCGAACTCGTCGCGGCCCATCCCGGCGACGTCGTCACGCTGGTGGCCCACGAGCCGCCGATCAACGCGGTGCTCCCGGACGTCACGGCAGCCGAGCGCGCTCAGGCCGCCTTCTACGAGGCGTACCAGGCGAAGGGATTCGGCGCAGGCATGGCCGCGTTCATCGCGATGACGTCGTGGCAGGGCGAGTTCACCGACGCCTACTTCGCCCAGCCCGCGCCCGACCCCGCGATGGTCGGCATGCCGACCGACGACGACGGCAGCCGCGACGATCCGCTGCTGTCGAAGAGCTCGTGGGCGATCACCGACTACCAACCCGACGCGAGCGTGCTCACGGCGTCCCCGACCCGGATCGTGATCGCGGTCGGCGAGGAGTCGGCGGGCACGTACACCGACCGTACGGCCCTCGGCACGGCGGCGCTGCTCGGCCAGGAGGCCGTGGTGTTCCCGAGTCACCACGGCGGCTTCCTCGGAGGCGAGTTCGGCTATGCGGGCAAGCCCGAAGAGTTCGCCGCACGGCTGCGCGAGGTGCTGGACGCCGGCTGACGGCCGTCATCTCGTACGGACGGCTGATCCATCCGCGTACGTCGCTGGCATGATGGGCCGATGCGAACACGGCTGATCTTCGTGCGGCACGGCGAGTCGGTCCACCAGGTCGATGGGATCGTGGGCGGCCCGCACGGATGCCGCGGGCTGACGCCGCTCGGCCACGACCAGGCACACCGGCTGGCCCAGCGGCTCGTCGACGACTACGCCGTCGAGGGGCCGCTGGCGGTCTACTCGTCCGTGCTGCGCCGCACCGTCGAGACCGCGCAGCCCATCGCCGCGGCGTTCGGCGTCCGCCCGCTGGCCGACTGCGGCCTGTGCACCTGGCACACCCCGCCGTACGCGGACGGGCTGCCGGTCACCCGCTTCCGCACCGAACACGCGGTGCCCGGTGGGGGAGTGTTCCGGCCGTTCGAGGACGGCAACGAGAGCTGGGCCGAACTGGTGGTGCGCGTCAGTCGCGCCATCATGGAGATCGCGCACCGGCACCGGGGCGGCACCGTGGTCCTGGTCGGCCACAGCGAGACCGTCGAGGGCGCCTTCCACGCGCTCGCCGCGCAGCCGATCTTCCGGGCGTTCGACCTGGACGTGCCGCCGGCCTCAATCACCGAGTGGGTCACCGACCAGGACACCGGCGGCTGGCCGCCGGCCCGCTGGACCCTGCGCCGCTTCGGTGACACCGCCCCGGTCGGCCAGAGCGTGATCCAGTAACGCCGCGCCGGCGCCTTACTCGCTGAGGATCTGCTCGCGCAGGATCTCCGCGTGCCCGCAGTGCTGAGCCAGCTCGCGCAGCACGTGCAGGTACACCCAGTTCAGCGGCAGCGGACCGCGCCGGTTGCCGCGCAGCAGGTCGTCCAGACCCAGTGACGCCGTCGCGCGGCGCGACGCCTCGCACGCCTCGCGGTGGGCCTGCTGGACGGCGGCGATCGTGTCGCCGTCATCGAGGATGAACGACTCGTCCGGCGTCGCCGGGATCCCGATCTCGGCGCGCGACCGGCACGTGACGGCCTCGTCGAACCAGACCTTCTCGACGAAGGTCGCGTGCTTCACCAGACCCAGCAGCGTCGTCCGCGATGGCACCAAAGAGCGACGCGCCTGCTCCTCGGTCAGCCCGTCCAGGGCGCCGTTGAGCGCTCCGCGGTGTTCGTCGATGAACGCCTCGACCTGTGCCTGGGCCGGCTGATTCACGACATCTTCGGCGAACGTCGGCGGGAAGATGGTCATGGACCGAAGCATCTCAAGGGCGGTCACCTGTGAGCAACTTCGGCACTCACGAGCCGAAGGAGACGAGGGCACCGCGTTCGTCGAAGACGGCGGTGCCCGCCCAGGCGATCTCCCAGCGGTTGCCCTCCGGGTCGGCGATGTAGGCCGAGCGGCCACCCCACGGGCGGTCGGTCGGCTCCGCCACCACCGTCGCCCCCATCGCGACGGCCGCCGCGAAGGCCGTGTCGACCTCGGCGCGGTCATCGACGTTGCAGGCGAGGGTCACGCCGGACCAGCCGCCGGCCGGACCGGCGACGCCGGGTGCCGCCTCGGCGGCCAGATCCGGCAGCGGATAGAGCGCGAGCAGAACGCCACCGAGCAGGAACGCCGACCAGCCGTCGTCGCTCGCCGACAGCTCCGGCCAGCCCAGGGAGCGGTAGAACGACCGCAGCGAACCCATGTCGCGTACGCCCAGAGTGACCACGGACAGCCGAGAGGGGATCGCACTCATGGCCCCGATCCTGCCGCAGCGGTACGACAACCGGTCCCTCGTCGGGGGCCCTCGGGCCGGTCGTCGACTCCGGCGGCACCCTCAGTGGAGGGTCGTAACGGTCCACTCGCCCGGTGCCGTGCCCACCCGGGCGGTCACCTCACCCCGCGGTGTCCAGATGGCCGACCGTCCCGCCGCCTCGGTGTAGCCGCCGCCGGTGGACCCGGCGAAGCTCGCCACCGCCACCCAGACCCGGTGTGTCGTGGCGATCCGCTGGGCCCGCTCGTCCGGAACGCCGGCGTCGCGCGCCAACTCCAGCACCCCCGCCGCGTACACGTCAATGCCGAGCGCGGCCGTGCGCTGCGCGTGCGCGGCGACGCCGGTGTCCTTGCAGACCGCCAGCCCGATCCGCCACCCGTCCACATCGAGCACCCTTGGTGTGTCGCCCGGCCGGAAGCGCTGCGCCTCCGCGCCGCCGAGCCACATCTTCCGGTACGCCACGGTCACCCCGTCGCCGGTCACCGCCAGCACCCCGATGTGGTCACCGGCCACCGGTGCACCGGCCAGCGCCAGCGTGCCCGCCTCGGCGCACGCGTCGACCAGCGGCGCCAACCGGGGGTCGTCCACCGACGCGACCGGGCCCTGCAACTCGTACCCCGTCAGTGACAGCTCCGGGAAGACCACCACCCGGGCGCGCGCCGCGCGGACCGCGTCGGCGTGCGCCCGCGCGTTCTGTGCGACATCCAGGGGTACGCACGGCGGCTGCGCCACCGCGAGCCGCAACGGGGTGCGGTTTTCCGCACGCCCGCCGGTGGGAGCGACCCGCGGGGTCGGATGGTCCGCCTCATGGTCGATTCTCAGGATCGGTTCGTAGCGTGGAGACATGATTCGAACGTCGCACGCCGTGCTCGCCACCGGAACCCCCGCCGCCGCGGCCGAACCGCCCGAGGGCGGAATCGTCGGCTACGTCAGCGATCTGGTGGAACGGCTCGGCGGGCCGGGCGCCGGTCTGGCGGTGGCGCTGGAGAACCTGTTCCCGCCGATCCCCAGCGAGGTCATCCTGCCGCTGGCCGGCTTCGTGGCCGCGCAGGGGCGGATGAGCCTGCTCGGCGCGATCTTCTGGACCACGCTGGGCTCGGTGCTGGGCGCGCTGGCGCTCTACCTGATCGGCGCGTCCCTGGGCCGGGAGCGGATGCGCGCCATCGTCGCCCGACTGCCGCTGGTGAAGCTCAGCGACGTGGACCGGACCGAGGCGTGGTTTCTCCGGCACGGCGTGAAGGCGGTGTTCTTCGGCCGGATGATCCCGATCTTCCGGAGCCTGATCTCCATCCCGGCCGGGGTGGAGCGGATGCCGGTGCGGATCTTCCTGCTCTACACGACGCTGGGCAGCCTGATCTGGAACACCACCTTCGTGCTCGCCGGATACCTGCTCGGCGACAACTGGCACCTCGTCGAGGGCTACGTCGGCACACTCCAGAACGTCGTGATCGTCGCGTGCGTCGCGGCCGTCGCCTGGTTCGTCGGCTCCCGGGTGCTGCGGGCCCGCCGCGCCGCGCGAAACCCCGAGTCGGCCGACCGTCCCTGGTCGGACTCGGGTCCTTCTCGGGATGGTGCGCCACCGTCGGGGATGCCGGATCCGGGCGGTCGGGGCACCCTCTACCGGGGCGGCTCCTGGGCCTCGGACGAGCGCTAGCCCGCCGCCTTGCCAGACGTCTCAGGTGGGGACACCAGCGCTACGCCGCCCGGCTGCGCGCGGACCGTCCCGAAGGAATCGGTCGCCCAGGTGGATGACTCCCTCGACGCCTCGACCGGGTCGCCGCCCGGGGCCCCGCGCTCAACCCGGAGGTGGTTAGCCAGGTGGCGGCCGGATCGGAGCCACCCGACCCGTTCGGCCGACTCACCCCGCGCGAACGGGACGTCCTGCACGAGATGGCCCACGGGCTCACCAACGCCGGTGTCGCCCAGCGGTCGCACGTGTCGCAGAGCGCCGTGGACGAGCACGTCAACGCCATCTTCGACAAGCTCGGCCTCGCCCACGCAACTGGCTACAGCCGCCGTCTCCTTGCTGTCCTGCGCTACCTCTGCATTCCCTTCCTAAAGATCAAGCCAGATCGGGGAGGCCGGGATGTCCCGATCGCTCGCACCATCCGGTATCGGACATTCCGGGTGGATCGTCACCGGGCGGCTCGCTCCGGCGCTCGGGGGCGGTTGGTCTGGGGCGTGCTGTCCGGTTGCGAGGCCCGATGGGGTGTGACCGGGTGCATCCCTGGGCCGGAATCGTGGCGGGCCGGGGGTCGTTACATACCCTGACGATCGCAGGACCACGGCCACCGTGCCCCGCCCAACCGGTGGGGGAATGGGCGGCCGGGTCGGGTCGTTGCAGACCCCCGACCGACCGTGGGCCCGCCCCCGGGTCCGCTGCCAGGTCCCGCTGAAGGCCCGGGAATGACCCCGGACCGGCGGTCGTTACACACGGTCCCGGCGCCACGAGCGACCCCCTCGCCCGTCGGCCGCCGCCCCGGCACCGCGAGGGCCTCGCCCCGCAGGGTGCCGACCCGAAACTTTCCCCTGCTTTTTGCAGCGCCCGACGAGGTGCTCACATCCGCGTCACCGTCCCCCCGGTGGTGGCGTGTGGTGTTCCTACCCCCGAAGGAGCTACCCCCATGAACACGATCTTCCGTAAGAGCATGCTGTCCGTTGCTGGTCTCGCGTTCGC
>NZ_JBIAKM010000015.1:0-41876 GCF_042872525.1 Micromonospora sp. NPDC005254
TCGAATCCACCGGTTCGCACCTCCTACCAGCGGCCCAGGCAGCCTGACTAAGATCAACACATCGACCCTGTCCGTCGAAACGGGTCAAGCCCAGTATGCATTGAGCACGGCTACCACGTCGTACGACGCTTCTGCAGGCGCAGACTCCACTGGCCGCACCGCTTCGACCGGACCCACCGTCGCCTCTACATGGATGGCTTGGTCGCCACCGCTACCGATGCTGGCCAAGGTCCTCCACGCTGACGTCGCAACCGACGCCACCGCCGACCCCACAGCCGGGATCGCCGCAGTCACAGCCGGAATCGCCTGCTCGCTCACCCACCTCACAATGTGAGGCCTGGCATTTTCAAGAACATCGCGGGCCACGTCGACCGCGAGGTCACGAAACATCTGCTCGAACTCGGAGCGAAGGGATGACTGTGAGTCCATCACACGTCGCCGTCGACCACGTCGCCCGTGACCTGGCTCGGCCTGACGCTGCTCTCGTCAAGCGGCAGGAGACTGAACTCTGCAGGGCTCTCCGCTGGCCGGCAAAGACGCGTTGCGGCGTCGAAGCTGAAGCACATCGCTCGGTCTGGCATCGCTGACCCTCATCCCCCGAACCGCCCGCACCGCGCTGCATCGTCGCAGACACGTCGCAGAACGCGCCACCCGGCAATGTTTCCGCACCCTTAGAGCGTGTTTGAGAAGCCAAAGCCCTGGGTCGGCGACTCGACTTGATGACGAGTCTGGAGAATGGCCTGGTGTTGTCGCTGCGCTGGGACGTCAAGAACGTGGGATCGGCTGACCTGCACTGGGCGGTGGGATGTGATGACCTTACGGTTCACACCACCTACCTTGGGGATGGGCTTGGCTCGCTGTTGCAGGCTGCTCTTGATCTCCAGCTGGGATCCAGCGCAACGGTCGCGCTTTTAGAAGCTGAACCCGCTGGTACCTGGTTCATCTTCTCGGGCGCGACCGACGAGGTGTATGTCCAGATCGTGCAGTTCGATGATGTCGGTTCGGACGACCGTCGGTGGAGCGGTGGGGTCAGCCGGTGGCGAGGCCGCGTTGAGGTGGCCGGCCTGATCTCTGCGGTGCAGCGTATGGCGGAAGAGGCCCTCGATCGCGCCGGTTCTCTGGATCGCTACCAGCGGAACTGGGGCGGAATTCCGTTCCCGTCGGAGAAGCTGGCCGCGCTCCGGCAGGCGTGAATCTGCCGACCATCAGCCTCGCGTCGCAGAACCGATCAGGAGCCCCGGGTGCGCCGAAAGCGGTTGGGAAGGTATCTCATGCGTCGTCTGGCCAGCGCCTGCGTTGCTGACGGGTAGCGGGTCCGCCTCGGGTGAGACGGCGGACCATGCCGTTGATCGCGGCCCAGCGGATCATCGCTTCGGAGGTGGCCGGGTGGCGTTCGTAGTCTCGGGCCAGCCGCCGGTGTGCGGTCAGCCACGCAAGCGAGCGTTCGACGACCCAACGTCGGGCGATCACCGCGAACCCTTTCTGGCCAGGGGCCTTACGCACGATCTCCAGGGTGGTGCGCAGGATCCGCTGGCACCATTCGACCAGCACTCCGGCAAAGCCGGCGTCGGCGTAGACGAACCTGACTGGGGTGAGCAGGTACGCCGACAGCAGGGTGGTCTTGGCCCCGTCGCGGTCCTGCACGCTCGCGGCCATGACGCACACAACCAGCAGAAGCCCGAGGGTGTCGGTGACGATGAACCGCTTGCGGCCGTTGACTTTCTTTCCCGCGTCGTAGCCGCGGGTCTTGTCCGGCACGGTGTCGGCGCCCTTGACGCTTTGAGAGTCGATGATCCCGGCCGAGGGCTCCTCGGCACGGCCGTGGGCGGCGCGGACCCGCCGCCGCAGCGCGACCAGCAGTCGCTCGGTGACCTTGTCTTCCTCCCAGCGGGTGAAGTGCCAGTACACGGTCTGCCACGGTGGGAAGTCGATTGGCAGTTGTCGCCACGAGCAGCCGGTCCGCACCACATACAAGATGGCGTCCACCAGGTCGCGGCGCGGATGCTTCTCCGGCCGGCCGCTGGTGCTCCGTGGAGGCAGCAGCGGCTCAACGAGAGCCCATTGGGCGTCGGTCAGGTCCGAGGGGTAGCAGCGACGCACGCGCGGCATCCGACCACTATGGACATCGGCAGCGGAGCTGTCACGGCAACAGGCCGCCGATCATGAAGGCTTCTCAAACACGTTCTCAGAGGCCGAGCGGCACCGGCCGCCCTAGGCGTTTGATTGATCCGAGCTAGGGACGTCGGACGTCGCCGCGAGGTTTACATCCCACACACACTGCTCGCCACAACGATCGGCCTAGCCTCACAGCCCAAGTCAAATCGGGCGGCCTCCCGCCGCGAGTACGGACACGCTTGTACCGCGCCCGGTCAGCCTCAGGTCCACGCACCAACCAGGGTGGGTAATTGGGGAGCCGGTTATGCGGCTCGCGGCGCAGTCGCGAGCGTTCCCTTGTCGGGATCGGCCTGAAGTCTCGCCTTCAAGGAGCTGAACTCACAGGCGTAGCGGGCCCTACTGGGCTTCACTGGGTCGACAGTGAGATGGCGTCGGCTAGCGCGCGGAGGCGCCTCGCTCCCGCTAGAGCATCCCCGAGAACGTACGTCGCGAATTTCGGGTCGTCAGCCGGGTCGACCAGCCGCAGGGCACCGGCGTGCAAGCTTGACATGACGTCAATCGCATTGACGATCTCTTCTACACTCGGACGGAGTTCCGTTCTGCGCCCGTCCCGAGAAATATCTCGGGCAGAAATCGCCTCGCCCGCCTCTCCCTCCTCCTCAGCGAGCTTGGCAAGCAGGAACGACACGATTTCCAACTCCCGCCGGCGGTCTGCGATCAAGTCGTCGAGATCCGAAAGTCCGTTCGGAACGAGGAACAACTGGCCTATTTCGTACGGCCGAAGCCCCAAGGTGATCGAGGCCTCCGCGAGCGTTCCTAACCGGTCGGCGTCGAGCAGCACCCACTTCTTCTGCGACGCCATGTTCTTAATGGTGTCACCGCTGAAGCCGGGACCGACGATTGCGATGAAACTGGCATGATGGCGCCCTTTGTGGGTTTCGATCGCTACATCGCTAACGTCGGTGTGGGTAACATGGCCGGACGATCGCACCTTCGCTTCGATGATCGCCGTCGCTTGTGAACCGTCGCCGTTACGCCATCGGACAAGGATGTCCGTATCGCCAGATCTGCCGATCGTACGGGCCTCGAATCCCATAGCGAGAAAAGAGTCACAGATAGCTTTCTCGAAAGCCCGTCCGGCACCTTCGCCTCCGGCCAGAGGGTCCCTGGAGAGGCGGGCTAGGTCCTGCTTCACCTGAAGCGACTGAGGTCCGTCCGACACCCGCCGAGCGTCCTGCGTCTGAGCTGAACGCTCATGCGGAGCGCTCGGCACGTCGGCTAGAGGCAATTCAGCCGCCAGCGCGGCCCCTCGCGGCGTGGCCCGGAGACTCCCGTAGCGCGGCTCCTCTATCAGCCCGGTGTTGAGCAGGAAGCTGGCAATCCAGCGACACTTATCAATATTTAACCCGAATTGGGCCGCTTCAGAGTACATCTCGTTTCGAGTGACGTCATTTTCAACCGCACGGATCATCTCGCCGACGAATCGCATGTTGGCGTGCAAGATTCGTAAGAAGTTTACGTCCTCACCTGACTCGACCCAGGCTCTCGCCGCTGGTGTGGCCTCAAAAACCCCGCGACCCACCTCGACGAGAAGCCCCGACGCACGCAGGAACGGCAGCATCGACTCTACGCTGCTGCGCCTCAGGTCGAACGTCTCGCATATGAACGAGAAGAGCTCTTTCCGTTCGATCCGTCCCAGAGTCGCATTCATGATGGTTCTGAGATTTTCGACCTTATTGGGATTCGACGGTGGACTCGGCACCCAAATGTTGTAGGTGTTGCGCGACTCGTGCGTGCGCGCCGACGTCGAGAATTCCTCCAAAAGAGCAGCAATCTCGGCCGGAGCCTCAGGAATCTCGGCCACGCTAGCAGCTGCTGCACGGAAAGCATCAGGCCCCACCAGCACACGACCTACAAGCACAGTCCGCCCAGCTGGCGTTATGCCCCACCGCCGGTTGCCAACTGCCTCGATCAGGCCGAGAACCTCCTGCCAGTCCATCCGGATGCGAGTGTTTCCCTTGCTTTTCCAGGACTGCTTGTATCGCGCTCGAATACGCTCATCAACCTCGTCGACGGTGAGCGGCTCCACGGCGATCAGCGATAGGACCTCCGCGAACAGCCTGATGCGATCGGCCAGGATCGTCGCCAGACGTGCAGGCGTCGGATCGGACTGGAGCTGCAATCCGGTCGCGGTGAGGTGAAGCTCGTCCGCGGCGTTTCCGACGAGCTGGAGACCGCGAAGGAAGCCGTAGTAGTCCCGCCATGTCGCGGGCTCCAGTCTGGGAGCTGCGCCACCTTGACGTCGTTCGACGCTCTCGATGTCAAACGACAACTCCGGCTTCATGTCGAGGCCGACCGCGCGACCTTCGCCAACCTGCCTGACGAGCTCAAGGACCAACCGAAGCCACACGGCCTTACCGCCGAGCAGACCCGGGATCGCACTGGCCTGCTTGCGCCAGAGCGCCCTCTGTTCGGCGAAATCTTGGGGGCGGCCGAAGGTGTCACTCTGCGCCATGGAGGTCATAGTAGAAGTTCTCAAGGAAGTAATCAATACTATTATGGAGTTCTCTGACTCATGCAGGGATTACACGAGCATGCACCCACGACGATCGGGTTGCACCCGGAGCATCAGGGCGCCCGGCACCGCATCAGACCCCCCGTTTCGACGGCCAACCGTTCTCCTGCTGGTCGCTTCCCAAGCCGCGCGATCACCTCATCGCTGCCGGGCCACGTCACGGGGATTAGCGTCGACCACCCGACTTCACGTCGAAGATGCGCCGAACCCTCGACCTCTACGACCATCCATCCGCGGACGGGCGGGTCCTGTGTGTTGACAAGTTCGAGCTGCTGAACCTGCAACCCCGCCGGAACTGCCGACATCCGGGACAACTGGTCCGCTGCGGGCCACCTACACCCGCGACCAGGGCGTGCGACACCTGATCGCCGCATTGGACCTGGCCAAAGGGAAACTGCATTACCACATCCGGGACCGCAAACGCTGGCGCGAGTGCCACAGCTTCCTCAAGACCCTGCACCGCCGCTGCCCGACCAACGGCTCTGCCTGATCCTGGGCAACTTCTCCCACGCAATACCCGAGGGCCGCGCCTGGTGCGCCGAACTTCCACCCCACGAATCTGCGATCCCGCTGGTTGCGTTGCCGTCAACGTCTTAAGCGGCAGCCGGCGCCGGATGAACGAGGCGCTACCGGCGCTTCGACTTAGGCAGCCGAAAGAGAGGTAGCGCCACAAGCAACGCGCAGACAGCATGGTCGTGTCGAGGCATGTCAGACCGTGCCTTGTCAGCCGGATGCTCAGGCGTCCGCTCGCCTCGACCTAAGGAGCAGGGTGATGATGGTCAGCACTCTCAACCGGGACGAGCTACTCCAACTACCGGCGATGGTCGATCTCGCGACCGCCGCTCGCGCTCTCGGCGTCGGCCGAACGAAGGCCTACGAACTGGCGAAGAGCGGTGCCTTCCCCTGCCCGGTGCTTCGGATCGGAGCGACGTATCGCGTCCGCACGGTGGATCTGCTCGAGCTCATTGGCATCGAACAGCCGCAGCCCCGCCGCGAGGACGCTCCAGCCCGGACGGTCGCCTGACTACGTCTCGCGCTGACGGCCGGCCTCGTCGGGCGCAGCGGCCGCCCACGTCGGCCAGTATCGCCCGGCAAGCACGTCGTCGACGAGCAACGCGAGAATTCCGGACGGCGTGAGGTCAGGCCGCATCGCCGTCAGCCTCTCCAGCTCAGTAGGCGTGAGCCGGATCTTGACCTGCTGATCTCGCTTCTCACGTGTCGGCAGCGGCGGCAGGTTCTCGGCGACAGGACGCTGTCGCGGCATGCCTCAACTCCTCGGGCGGTCAGAACGAATAGGTGACGAGTCGAGGTTGCCACATCCCACACCGCCTATCACCAACCACCAACTCACGAGCCAGGCCGGCACCACGGATAGGTACCACTTTTAGGTACCATCGAGTCAAGTGCGCAGTAGCTTCACGCACGAGAACAGGGCGGAAGCCCATCCCTCATGGAAGGAACAGGACGCACGTGAGCGCCTCGGACCCGATCAAGAAGGTCACCCTTCGCAGCGGCAAGACCCGGTACCGGTTCGTCCTCGATGTCGGGCGCAAGCCGGACGGACGTCGCGACCAACGCACCTACACGTTCGACACCAGGAAGGAGGCCAGGGCGGAGTACGCCCGGATCAAGCACGAGACCGACCGCGGCACGTACGTCAAGCCCGGCAAGATCACGGTCGACGAGTTCCTCGACGAGTGGCTGACGTCTGCCACCCGCGATGTCGAGAGGGCAACTACCGCGAACTACCGCGACGCGCTCCTGCCGGTCCGCGCCCGTCTCGGTGCCAAGCCGCTCCAGGACATCACCGAGGCCGACATCGAGGCGCTGATCGACTGGATGCTGAAGGCAGGACGACGCCGGGGCGGCAAGCCGGGAACCGGGTTGGGTGTCCGGTCCGTCCGCCTGACTCTCGGCCGGCTCCGGACCGCGCTGAACGTCGCGGTTCGCCGCCAGCTCGTGGTGCGGAACGTCGCGGCGTTCGTGACCATCCCCCGCGCAGCGGCGAAGGCCGCCGCCGAGGAGAAGGCGAAGCGCAAGCCTGGACCCAGGAGGAGGTGAGATTGTTCCTGGCCGGCCTCACCGGCGAGCGCCTGCATGCCCCTTGCCTGCTGTCACTCATGGGCCTGCGACCCGCTGAGGTGTGCGGGCTGCGGTGGTCCGATGTCGACTTCCAGGCCGGCACGATCGCCGCCGGCGACAACACCCGGACGCTCGTCGACGGCGAGATCGAGGAGAAGGAGGCCAAGTCTGCAGCCGGCAGGCGCGGGCTACCGATGCCCGTCACGGTCGCGAAGGCGCTGAAGGCCTTCCAGACCCTGCAGAAGAAGGAACGCCTGCAGGCTGGCGAGGCTTACGTCGACAGCGGCTACGTTCTGGTCGACGAGCTCGGCCGCCCCCAACGCACCGACTGGCTGCGCCGCAGGGTCTACAAGCTGATGGAGAAGGTCGGCGTGCGGAAGGTGCGGCCCTACGATGCCCGCCACGCCTGCCTGACCTACCTCGCCGGCGCCGGAGTGCCCGACGTCGTCCTCGCTGCCTGGGCCGGCCACGCCGACGGCGGCACGCTCGCCAAACGCGTCTACGTCCACCCCGATAGCAGCCACCTCAAGGTGGCGGCCGAGCACCTCGAATCAGGCCTGTTCGGGTAACTCCAGCGCCCAAATTCAGCAGTACGGGCGTACGTGAGAAATTGTGAGACGAAACGGCAAAAGGCCCCGACTCACCGAAGTGAATCAAGGCCTCTGACCTGCCGAAACTCTGTCGGGACGGCCGGATTCGAACCGACGACCCCTTGACCCCCAGTCAAGTGCGCTACCAAGCTGCGCCACGTCCCGCCCCCGCAAGGTTTCCCCTGCGACAGCCGGTACAGCTTAGCGCAGCGCCTGCCGGTCGTCCGCACAGGCCCCACCCGGGTCGTGCGGGTCGCGAACCACCGCACACCGCCTAGAGCGTCCTAGGAGGGTGGGGTAGGGAAATGCCGGATGGCCTCGGAGGACCATCCGGCATTTTGGGCGTGCAGGGTCAGCCGTGCGCCTTGCCTCGGCCGCCGGGGCCGAGCTTCTTGCGGGGGCGTACCGAGATCTCGATGGGGCTGCCCTCGTACCCGAACTCCTCGCGGAGCTTGCGCTCGACGAAGCGCTGGTATCCGGCGTCCAGCGGGCCGGTGGTGAAGAGCACGAACCGCGGCGGCGCCACCCCGGCCTGGGTGGCGAACAGGATGCGTGGCGCGCGTCCGCCGCGCACCGGGTGCGGGGTGGCCTGCACCAGCGCGGTCAGCCACTGGTTGAGGTACGCGGTCGGCACCCGGGTCTCCCAGCTGGCGAGCGCCTTGTTCAGGGCCGGGGCCAGCTTGTCCACCGCGCGGCCGGTCATGGCCGACAGGTTCAGGCGGATCGCCCAGGGGATGCGGCGCAGCTCCCGGTCGATCTCCTTGTCCAGGTAGTACCGGCGGTCGGCGTCGACCAGGTCCCACTTGTTGAACGCGATGACGAGCGCCCGGCCCGCCTCGGTCACCATCGTCAGGATCCGCTGGTCCTGCTCGCTGATCGGCTCGCTGGCGTCCAGCAGCACCACGGCCACCTCGGCGGCCTCGATCGCGCCGGCGGTACGCAGGCTGGCGTAGTACTCGGTGCCGCTGGCCTTGCCGACCCGCTTGCGCAGACCGGCCGTGTCGACCAGCTGCCAGGTCTGACCGCCGATGTCGACCAGGCTGTCCACCGGGTCCACAGTGGTGCCGGCGACCGAGTCGACGACCGCCCGCTCCTCGCCGGAGAACCGGTTGAGCAGGCTGGACTTGCCCACGTTCGGCCGACCGACAAGCGCCACCCGGCGCGGCCCGCGCGGCCGGTTCTCCACGATCTCCGGGGCCTCCGGCAGCGCGGCGAGGATGGCGTCCAACAGGTCACCGGAGCCGCGTCCGTGCAGCGCGGAGACCGGGAACGGCTCGCCGAGGCCGAGCGACCACAACGAGGTGGCCTCCATCTCGATGGCGGTGTTGTCGGCCTTGTTCGCCACCAGGATCACCGGCTTGGCGCTGCGCCGCAGCATCTTCACCGCGGCCTCGTCCACGTCCGTGGAGCCCACCATGGCGTCGACCACGAAGAGGACCACGTCGGCGGTGACCACTGCCGTCTCGGCCTGCGCCGCGATGGCCGCGGCCCGGTCCTTCGCGTCCGGTTCCCAACCGCCGGTGTCCACCACGGTGAACGACCGGCCGTTCCACTGCGCGTCGTACGGCACCCGGTCGCGGGTCACGCCGGGGACGTCCTCGACGACTGCCTGTCGACGGCCGATGATCCGGTTGACCAGGGTGGACTTGCCCACGTTCGGACGACCCACCACGGCCACCACCGGCTGCGGGCCGGTCGGCTCCTCGACGGCGACGTCGGGCTCGCGCAACTCAACCCATCCACCTGGATCGCTCATGCCACGCCCCGCTCGGTGAGCAGGTCACGCAGCCGGAGCACGACCTCGTCGATGCCCAGCTCGGTCGTGTCCAGTACGACGGCATCCGGCGCCTGGGCCAACGGGTTGACCTTGCGGGTCGAGTCGAGCCGGTCCCGGCGGGCCAGGTCGGCGGCGGTGGCCGCCACGTCGGCGGCGTCCTCCGCGCTGCGCCGGGCAGCCCGTGCGGCCTCGGAGGCGGTCAGGAAGACCTTCAGGTCGGCGTCCGGGGCCACGACCGAGCCGATGTCACGGCCCTCGACCACCATCCGACCGGCGTTGGCGATCATCTCGCGCTGCCGTGCCACCAGCAGCTCGCGGACCGCCGGCACGGCGGCGACGGCGGAGACCGCCCCGGTCACCTCGGGGCCGCGGATCTCCGCGTCCACTCCCACGCCGTCGACGCTCACGGCGTACCCCTGCGGATGGGTGCCGATGTGCAGGTTGACCTCGCTGGCGACCTTGGCCACCGACGCGGTGTCGGTGAGGTCCACGCCGGAGCGCAGGACGGCCCACGTGATCGCCCGGTACATCGCCCCGGTGTCCAGGTAGCGCGCACCGATGCCGGCGGCGAGCCGCCGCGACACGGTGGACTTACCCGAACCGGACGGCCCGTCCACAGCGACCACACATCGCCCGGCCCGTACGTTTTCCTCCACCGTGTCCTCCTCAGCCCGTACCTCACGGATCGCCCGGTGCTCTGGCGCCGCAAGCGGTTTGTCAATCGTCATCAATCATGCCCGGGGTCCGTGGCGGACCCACGCGCGCCGCCGCCCGAGGCGACCCACGCCACCTCCGGCGGCCGCGTTCCGGCCGTCGCGAGCCTACCGGCAGCCGTACCCCGAACCTCGGGGGTCAGTCACCCACCGCGTTGAACAGGGCGGCGACCTCCGCGTTGGTCAGGCGCCGGAGACGCCCGGTGCGCAAATCGCCCAACCGGATCGGACCGATGGAGGTACGCACCAGACGGGTGACCGGGTGCCCGACCTCGTCCATCAACCGCCGGACGATGTGCTTGCGCCCTTCGTGCAGGCTCAGCTCCACCTGGGCGCTCTTGCCCAGGGTGCCCACCACCTTGAACGAGTCGACCTTGACCGGTCCGTCCTCCAGCTCGACACCCGCGAGGAGCCGCTTGCTGAGGTTGCGCGGGATCGGCCCGACCACCTCGGCCAGGTAGGTCTTCAGCACCTCGTACGAGGGGTGCATGAGTTTGTGCGCGAGGTTGCCGTCGTTGGTGAGCAGCAGCAGGCCCTCGCTGTCCGCGTCGAGCCGCCCGACGTGGTAGACCCGCTGATCCAGCCGTCTGCCGATGAAGTCGGCCAGCTCGGTGCGTCCCTTCTCGTCCGCCATGGTGGTGACCACCCCACGCGGCTTGTTCATCGCCACGTAGACCAGGCGGATGTCGACCTGCAGGCGCTCGCCGTCCACGTGGATCACCGCAGTGGCCGGGTCGACCTTGTCGCCGAGCTTCGCGACCCGCCCGTCCACGGTCACCCGGCGTCGGAAGATCAGGTCCTCGCAGGCACGCCGGGAGCCCACGCCGGCGGCGGCGAGCACCTTCTGCAGGCGCTCCGCCCCCTCGTAGACGGGGGCGTCGGATTTCGGGGAACGGTTATCGGGTCGCATCAGCAAGCTCTTCTACGTCGTCGGGCAGGAAGGGTGCGAGAGGTGGCAGCTCGTCGACGGTGTTCAGCCCGAGCTTCTCCAGGAACAGCGTGGTGGTCCGGTAGAGGAACGCCCCGCTGTCCGGTTCGGCGCCGCACTCCTCAACGAGGCCGCGGGTGACCAGCGTACGGACGACGCCGTCGCAGTTGACACCCCGGATGGCCGAGATCCGCGACCGGGTCACCGGCTGCTTGTACGCGACCACGGCCAGAGTCTCCAACGCCGCCTGGGTCAGCCGCACGGACTGCCCGTCCAGGACGAACCGCTCGACGTACGTAGCGTATTCCGGCCGGGTGTACAACCGCCAACCGCCCGCAGCCCTGCGCAGCTCGAACCCGTGCCCGGCGGCCGTGTAACCGGCGGCGATCTCGTCGAGCATCGGCCCGATCCGCTCGGCCGGCTGCTCCAACACCTGAGCCAGGACCAGCTCGCTGACCGGTTCGTCCACCACCAGCAGGATCGCCTCCAGCGCGCCGCGCAGCTCGGCGTCGGGCAGGTCGGGCGCGGGCTCCGGCGCGGCCGTCACGCGCCGCCGCCCCACAACCTCCCGCCGAGGTACGCCCCCAGCCCGCTCCCCCACCTGAGCCGCAGGAGTCTCGGCCACCCCGACCGCCTCACGAGGCTCGGAGGGCTCGCCCGACTCGGCGGACTCGGCCGGCTCGGAGGGCTCGGCCGGCTCGGAGGGCTCGGCCGGCTCAGAGGGCTCGGAGGGCTCGGCCGGCTCGGCAGACTCGGCAGACTCGGCAGACTCGGCAGACTCGGCAGACTCGGCAGACTCGGCAGAGATCTTGGAAGACTGCGGCCCCTGGAGGGGCGACTTGCCTCCGAGATCTTCGGCGGACATCGGCGGGACGGTGACCGCCCCAGGTGATTTTGCGGATTGGTCAGTCTCGCGTTCTCCGTCGACCGCGACGGCGCTGGGAGCCGCGGGGACCGTGCGGGTGCCGTGTTGCGCGGGCGCTTCGGGTGCACCGGCGGACGCGGGAGCGGCGGCAGCCTCGGCAGGTTCAGCAGCGTCGGGAGTCTCAGCAGCGTCGGAGGGCTCGGCAGCGTCGGAGGGCTCGGCAGCGTCGAAAGACTCAGCAGCCTCGGGCGCCTCGGCGGGGGTTGGGGCCAGTGGGCGGGGACGATTCCACGGCGGGACCCAGGCGGCGGCCTGGTCGGCCAGGGAGTCCCGGCGTTCCTCGTCACTCATCCCGCTCACCCTCCGTCGTTCCCGTTCCGCCCGCGCCCGCGGACTCCGCGCCGACCTCCCCCGCCGATCCAGGCCCGGCCTCCGCCGTCGGCTCCGGCCCCGAGGGCGGGTCGGGGTCGGCGGGGGTGCCGGCGTACTCGTCGACGTGCAGTTCTGTCTCGCCGTCGACCGGGCCGGTCCAGCGCACGGTCAGCTCCTCCAGGGCCTGCTCCTGCACGAAGGCCACCAGACCCTCCCGGTACAGCTCCAGCAGCGCCAGGAACCGTGCCACCACCTCCAGGGTGGCCTCGCAGTCCGCGCACAGCAGCGAGAACGTCGCCGTGCCGGCCCGGCGCAGCCGGGAGGCGAGGATCGCCGCGTGTTCGCGGACGCTGACCCGGACCATGTGCACGTGGGCGATGGACACCTCCGGCACGGGCTTCGGGGTCATCGCCCGCACGGCCAGCTTCAGCAGTCGCTGCGGGCCGATGCCGAGCACCAGGTCGGGCAGCGCCTCGGCGTAGCGGGGCTCCAGGCTGACCGCCCGGGGATACCGGCGACCGCCGACCGCCTCCAGCTCGGCGATGTGGGCGGCGGCCTCCTTGTACGCCTTGTACTGCAGGAGCCGGGCGAAGAGCAGGTCGCGCGCCTCCAGCAGGGCCAGGTCCGCCTCGTCCTCCACCTCGGCGGCGGGCAGCAGCCGGGCCGCCTTCAGGTCGAGCAGGGTCGCGGCGATGAGCAGGAACTCGCTGGCCTCGTCGAGGTCCCAGCTGTCGCCCATGGCGCGGATGTAGGCGATGAACTCGTCGGTGACCGTGTGCAGGGCCACCTCGGTGACGTCGAGCTTGTGCTTGCCGATCAGTTGCAGCAGCAGGTCGAACGGGCCGGTGAAGTTGGCCAGCCGCACCGTGAAGCCGGTGGCAGCCGTGTCGGCAGCCAGGTCGGCGGGCGGGGCGGCGGGCGGCACGCCGTCGACCACGGCCGCAGCAGCGGCTTCGGGCGGGTCGAGGGGTGGCGCGGTCACCGCACGACCGTAGTCCACGACACGGACACGGGGCGTTCCGGCTACCGCTCCGACTGGGCGGCGATCACCTCACGGGCCAACTGACGGTAGTTGCGCGCCCCGGAGGACGCCGGGTCCATCGTCGTGATCGGGGCACCGGCCACGGTGGACTCGGGGAACTTCACCGTCTTGGTGATGACCGTCTGGTAGACCTTGTCGCCGAACGCCTCGACCACCCGCTGGAGCACCTGCCGGCAGTGGGTGGTGCGGCTGTCGTACATGGTGGCGAGGATGCCTTCGAGTTCCAGGTCGAAGTTGAGCCGCTCGCGCACCTTGTCGATGGTGTCCAGCAGGAGCGCGACGCCGCGCAGGCTGAAGAACTCGCATTCGAGGGGGATGAGCACGCCGTGCGCGACGGTCAGCGCGTTGATCGCCAGCAGGCCGAGGGACGGCTGGCAGTCGATCAGGATGTAGTCGTACTCCTTGCGGACGGTCCGCAGCACCCGGGCGAGGGCCATCTCCCGGGCGACCTCGTTGACGAGCTGGATCTCGGCGGCGGAGAGGTCGATGTTGGCCGGCAGCAGGTGCAGACCCGCGACGTCGGTCTTGATGAGGACGTCCTCGGCGGTCACGTCGTCCTGCATGAGCAGGTTGTAGACGGACAGGTCGAGGTTGTGCGGGTTGACCCCCAGGCCCACCGAGAGCGCGCCCTGCGGGTCGAAGTCGACGAGCAGCACCTTGCGGCCGTACTCGGCCAGCGCCGCGCCCAGGTTGATGGTGGTCGTGGTCTTGCCGACGCCACCCTTCTGATTGGCCATCGCGATGATGCGCGCGGGGCCGTGCCGGTCGGTGGGCATCGGCTCGGGGATCGGCTTGCGCATCGTGTAGGCAGCCGGGTCCGCGGGACCCAGGTCCGCGCCGAGCGTGGCCTGCTGCTCGCGGAGCTCCGACGTCCAGGTCTCGGCACGGTCACCGTTGCCAGCCATGTGCTCGTTGCCCCCTCCCGACGACCCACCCGGCGTCGGAGCCGTCCGACGTCCTTCGCGGCGCCGCTGCGCACCCCGGTCGTGTCGCCCCAGGAGGTCCGCGCCGATGCCGACTGTACGCCACCGACCAGCAGGGCGTTCGGCACCGGCCCGGCGTGTCGAAGCCGACGACGGCCGGGGTTCAGCCGAGGGCGCGCGGGTGGGCCGTGGCGTACACCTCGCGCAGCCGCTCGACGGTGACGAGGGTGTAGACCTGGGTGGTGGTCACCGAGGCGTGGCCGAGCAACTCCTGGACCACCCGGACGTCGGCGCCGCCGTCGAGCAGGTGGGTGGCGTACGAGTGGCGCAGGGTGTGCGGGGAGACCGCGGCGGCGCCCTCGACCGGCAGGCCGGCCCGCCCGGCGGCGCGGCGCAGGATGGCCCAGGCGCCCTGCCGGGACAGCGCCCCGCCGCGCGCGTTCAGGAAGACGGCGGGGGTTCCCTTGCCGCCGGCGGCCAGAGCGGGGCGGGCCCGGACCAGGTAGGCGCGCACCGCCTCGACGGCGTACCCGCCGATCGGCACCAGCCGCACCCGGCCGCCCTTGCCGCGCAGCAGCACGGTGCCCTCGTCGGGGTCGAGGTCGTCGATCGCGGCGCCGATCGCCTCGGAGATCCGCGCGCCGGTGCCGTAGAGGAACTCCAGCAGCGCCCGGTCGCGCAGCGCGAGCGGCGCGTCCTCGCCGGTCGCGGTGATCGCACCGGCGGTCTCCAGGAGCCGGACCACGTCGTCGACTCCCAGCGCGCGGGGCAGCCGGCGCGGCGGGGTGGGCGGGCGGACGTCGCGGCTGGGGTCGGCGCCGGCCAGCCCCTCGCGCAGCGCGAAGCGGTGCAGGCCGCGGACCGCGCTGGCCGCGCGGGCGGCGGACGACACGGCGAGGGGCGGATGGTCGTCGTCTCCGGCGCGCAGCCGGGCCAGGTGCGACTCGACGACGCCGGCGCCGACCGACGCGAGGTCGGCGACGCCGGCGTCGGCCAGGGTCGTGAGATAGCGGTCCAGATCCCGGCGGTACGAGGCGAGGGTGTTCGCGGACAGGCCGCGCTCGACGGTGAGGTGGTCGAGGTAGCCGCGGACGGCACGGCGCAGGGCCGGCGCGGGCTCGACGCCCGCACCGGCCCGTTCGGCCGTGGAGTCGGTCAGCCCAGGACCTCGGCCAGCGGGAGCACGGGCATGCCGTGCGCCTCGGCGACCGGACCGTAGGTGACCTGGCCGTCGTGGGTGTTCAGACCCAGGGCGAGGGCCGGGTCGCGACGCAGCGCCTCGCGCCAGCCGTGGTTGGCCAACTCCAGGGCGTACGGCAGGGTGACGTTGGTCAGCGCGTAGGTGCTGGTGTTCGGCACCGCGCCGGGCATGTTCGCCACGCAGTAGAAGATCGACTCGTGCACCTTGTAGACCGGGTCGGCATGCGTGGTGGGGCGCGAGTCCTCGAAGCAGCCGCCCTGGTCGATGGCGATGTCGACGAGCACGCTGCCGGGCTTCATCCGGGAGACCAGCTCGTTGGAGATCAGCGTCGGGGCCTTCGCGCCGGGCACCAGCACCGCGCCGATGACCAGGTCGGCGTCGAGCACGGCCCGCTCGATCTCGTACGCGTTGGAGGCGACGGTCTGCAGGTGACCCCGGTAGATGGCGTCGGCCTGGCGCAGCCGGGCGACGTTCTTGTCCAGCAGCAGCACCTCGGACTGCAGGCCCAGGGCGATGGCGGCGGCGTTCATGCCGGAGACGCCGGCGCCGATGACGACGGTCTTCGCCGCGTACACGCCGGAGACGCCGCCGGGCAGCACGCCGCGCCCACCGCCGGTGCGCATCATGTAGAACGCGCCGACCTGCGGGGCGAGCCGGCCGGCCACCTCTGACATCGGGGCGAGCAGCGGCAACGACCGGTCGGGCAGCTCGACGGTCTCGTACGCGATGCCGGTGACCTTGCGGTCGACCAGCGCGTCCGTGCACGACTTGGAGGCGGCCAGGTGCAGGTAGGTGAAGAGCACCTGCCCCTCGCGCATCCGGTGGTGCTCCTCGGCGATCGGCTCCTTGACCTTGAGCACCAGCTCGGCGGTGTCCCACACCTCGTCGGCGGTGGCCAGGATCTTGGCGCCCGCCGCGGCGAACTCCTCATCGGTGATGCTGGAGCCGACTCCGGCGCCGGACTCGACGAAGACCTGGTGGCCGCTGCGGGTGAACTCGTTGACGCCCGCTGGCGTGATCGCCACGCGGTACTCGTGGTTCTTGACCTCGCGTGGGATTCCGACCTTCACGATGCAGACACCTCTCTTCGGGGCTGCTTCCCCCCGACTGCTCGGTGCCGCGACGGCCCCATTGCCGCCACGGTCCACCGGTCCCGCCGGCGGCAGTCTAGGCGCGTCCGGCCCCGCCGGGAGCCAGCACAGTGGCATCCGGTGCCCGGGTGACCTGACGGAGTGTCAGCGCGCCGAACGGGCCGGCATTGGGACGTCACCTCAGCCGTCAGGACAGTGTTCGCCCATTATCGTCCCATCTGCCGTGTGGCGGTGCGGACAGCCGGCGAGTGGATCACTAGTGTGTCCGCCCATGACCACTCCTCCATACCAGCCCGGGTACGCCCCGGGTTACTCCGACAAGAGCAAGGTCGTCGCGGGCATCCTCGGCATCCTGCTCGGCACCTTCGGGGCCGGTCGGTTCTACACCGGACACACCAAGATCGCTGTTCTCCAGCTCGTCGTGAGCCTGGTGACGTGCGGCGTCGGCGCGCTCTGGGGCGTCATCGACGGCATCCTGATCCTGGTCAACGGCGGCACGGACGCGCAGGGTCGCCCGCTGCGGGACTGACCGGCCACGCCGACACGAGAAGGGGCCCCGCGGCTGACCGCGGGGCCCCTTCTCGCGTACCCACCGATCGGGAAGGACCGGCGGCGGCGCTCAGCGCGGCAGCGGCGCCTCCGCCCGACGCAGCGCCGCGAAGCCGGTGTCCCGGGCGCGGGCCGCCGCGAGCAGGCCGGCCACCGCGGACGCGTTGGTGATCTCGCCGGCCAGGACCATGTCGACCGCCTCGTCCAGGGCCATCCGGACGATCTGCAGGTCGGCCTCCTCGTCACGGCGCTCGTGACGCTCCCCCGCCGGCACGTCGGCCAGGTCCCGGGCCAGGTAGACCCGGACGATCTCGTTGGTGAACCCCGGCGAGCTGTGCAGGTCGACAAGCACGTCGATCCGCCCGGCGGTGAGGTCGGCCTCCTCGGCCAGTTCCCGCAGCGCGGCGGCCGGCAGCTCCTCGCCGGAGACGTCCATCAGCCCGGCGGGCAGCTCCCACAGGTGCCGGCCGATCGGGTGCCGGTACTGCCGGATCAGCACCACCTGACCGGCGTCGTCGAGGGCCACCACGGCCACCGCCCCGACGTGCCGGACGAGGTCACGCAGCGCGGTCCCGCCGCCCGGCATGGTCACCTTTTCGGTGACCACGTCGAAGATCCGACCCCGATAGCGCTCCTCGCGGGAGCGCACCTCGTAGCGGTGCTCACTGTCGCTCACGCCGTCGCCCCGCTGCTGAGCCTGCTGGTTCGCTCGCTCCGCTCGCTCACGAGGCCGACGCGGCCTTCGTCGCGGCGCCGTTGCGGGCGGCCTTGCGCGCCGACGGGGCCTCCGACGGGGTCTCGGACGCGGCCTCCAGGTCGACCGGCAACTGGTCGGCCTGCGAGTACGTCACGGCGGCCCGGACGAACGACGCGAACAGCGGGTGCGGGCGGGTGGGACGGCTCTTCAGCTCCGGATGCGCCTGCGTGGCCACGAAGAACGGGTGCAGATCCCGGTCCAGCTCGATGAACTCGACCAGCCGGCCGTCCGGGGAGGTGCCGGAGATGTGCAGGCCCGCCTTGGTCAGCGCGTCCCGGTAGGCGTTGTTGACCTCGTAGCGGTGCCGGTGCCGCTCGCTGATGTCGGTGCTGCCGTACGCCTCGGCGACGATCGAGCCCTCGGTCAGCGTCGCCGGGTACGCCCCGAGCCGCATGGTGCCGCCCAGGTCGCCCTTGCCGGCGACGATGTCCTCCTGGTCGGCCATCGTGGCGATGACCGGGTGCGCGGCCTGCTCGTCGAACTCCAGCGAGTTGGCGCCGTCCAGGCCGGCCAGGTGCCGGGCCACGTCGATCGTCATGCACTGCAGGCCGAGGCAGAGGCCGAGCAGGGGGATGCCGTTCTCCCGGGCGTACCGGGCCGTGCCGATCTTGCCCTCGATGCCACGGACCCCGAACCCGCCCGGGATGAGGATGCCGTCCACGCCGGCCAGGGCGGCCGCCGCGCCGGCCGGGGTGACGCACTCGTCGCTAGGCACCCAGCGCAGCTGCACCCGCGCCCGGTGACCGAAACCGGCCGCCCGGATCGCCTCGCTCACCGACAGGTACGCGTCCGGCAGGTCGACGTACTTGCCGACCACGGCGACGGTGACCGTGTGCCGGGGCCGGTGCACCCGCTCCAGCAGGTCGTCCCAGCTCGCCCAGTCCACGTCCCGGAACGACAGCCCGAGCCGGCGCACCACGTACGCGTCGAGCCCCTCGCGGTGCAGCACCTTCGGGATGTCGTAGATGCTCGGGGCGTCCGGCGCGGCGACGACCGCCTCGGCGTCGACGTCGCAGTACAGCGACAGCTTCTCCTTGAGCTTCACCGGGATCTCCCGGTCACAGCGCAGCACGATGGCGTCCGGCTGGATGCCGATGTTGCGCAGCTGCGCCACGGAGTGCTGGGTCGGCTTGGTCTTCAGCTCGCCCGACGGCGCCAGGTACGGCACCAGCGACACGTGCAGGTAGAAGCAGTTGTCCCGGCCCAGGTCGTGGCGCACCTGGCGGATCGCCTCCAGGAACGGCAGCGACTCGATGTCGCCGACGGTGCCACCGACCTCGGTGATGACCACGTCGGGCAGGACGCCGTCGTCGTCCGGGTCGGCCATCGCCAGGATCCGCGACTTGATCTCGTTGGTGATGTGCGGGATGACCTGGACGGTGTCGCCCAGGTACTCCCCCCGGCGCTCCTTGGCGATCACGTCGGAGTAGATCTGGCCGGTGGTGACGTTCGCCTTGCCGGACAGGGCCCGGTCCAGGAAACGCTCGTAGTGCCCGACGTCGAGGTCGGTCTCGGCGCCGTCCTCGGTGACGAAGACCTCGCCGTGCTGGAACGGGTTCATCGTCCCGGGGTCGACGTTGAGGTAGGGGTCGAGCTTCTGCATCACCACGCGCAGCCCGCGCGCGGTCAACAGGTTGCCGAGGCTGGAGGCGGTGAGGCCCTTACCCAGCGAGGAGGCGACGCCCCCGGTGACGAAAATGTGCCTGGTCGTCCGTGCTGATGGGGCCAAGGCCTGCTCCCGTGTCGTCTGTCGCGGTCATGCAGACCGCCGTGCTCGATCAGCAAAGTGATCACGCGATCCACGGGATTCCACGGTAACACCTCTGCGGCGGGTACTCGCAGGCCGCACCCCGGGTGCGACAGCGCCGGGTCACCAGGACGACGTCCGGCGGTCAGGAAGCGGCAACCTCGGTCGATGGCCGGGTGACCGGCGCGGCCGGGGTGTCCGCCGGTGTGTCCGCCGATCGTCGCTGCGCCGGCGCGGAGGGCGCCCCGGTCGCCGCGTCCGCCGCCGGACGCTCCGGCGGCGACTGGGCGGGCCCGTCGACCACCGGAGTGCCCACGGGCGCGTCCGGGCCCGGGGGCAGCACGACCACTCGTGGGGGCGCTGCGGGCGGGCCGCCGATCGGCCGGGGGTGACCCGCGCCCAGCGGTCCACCGCCACCGGTCGGACCGTCGCCTCCCCCGGCCGGCCCGTCGCCGCCGGAGCCCGAGTCGTCGTCGGCCCCGTTCTCCCGGGCACGGCCCGTGTTCGGGCGGGTCCGGTCGGCGGCATGCCCGAGCACGCGCAGCGACGCCAGCGCGGCCATCGGCACCACCAGGGCGGCAGCGGCGCCCGCCACGTCCAGCGCCGCGCCGTCGAGCACGCCACCCAGCACCGCCGCGACCGCCGTGCCGCCCAGCGCGGCCCGGATCGCCGGGTAGATGCCGAACAGCCGCAGCAGCCCGCCCCACGGCTGCAGCAGGGCGAACCACACCAGCAGCCCGCCGGCCAGCGCCAGCACGGTCAACGGGCTGTTCACCAACGTCTCGAAGTTCGCCGTGCTGGACCGGTGCACGGTGAACCCGCCGGTGCCGTCGGCCACCGCGGACAGGAACCGGCCGAGGCTCCCCCGCTCGGCCGCCGGCCGTCGCAGGTCGACCACGGCGAAGCCGATGCCGACCGCCAGGGCGGCCATGGTGGCCCACGCCAGTCGGGTGATGGTCAGCCAGCCGCCGGCGCTGATCGCCGCGGCCACGCTCAGCCCGGCGGTCAGCGCGATCGCGCCGACCGGGTCGGCGCCCAGGTACGGGCTGCCGACCACCACCACGGCGAGACCGCCCACGGCGACCATCACGGCCGGCCGCCAGCGGCGGTGCACCCGCTGGCCGAACCACCCGCCGGTCACCAGCGCGCCGGCGAGGAACACTCCCAGCCCGACGGTGCTCAGCCCGGCGTACCGGCCACCCTGCAACGCCGAGTAGCCGACCACGCTGTTGAGCTGCAGGCTCGACCCGGTGAGCACGTCCAGCCCGACGGTCAGGGTCGTGAGGCCGGCCACCGCGCCGAACGGGCCGAGCGTGTTCGCGTACCCGGGGGCGAACCGGACCGCCGCGGTGCCCCCCGCGACCAGCAGCGCGGTGACCGCGCCGAAGATCCATCCGGGGTGTTCGCCCCGCCACCAGGGCACGGCGTCGGCGAGCAGCGCGGCCGGAACGGCCAACGCGGCCGCCACCAGCAGCAACTCCACCACCGCCACGACGCGGGCGGAGACCGGGGTCGGGCCGGCCGGGCCGGCGTGTGGTCGGGCCCGGCGCAGCAACGGCAGCACCGCCAGGGCCAGCAGCACCTGAAGCCCGGCGAGCAGGGCGAAGAACCGGCCGGAGACGGCCCGCTGGGCCGTCGCCTCCCGGTCGGCGTCCGCCGGCGCGTTGATCGCCTCCGTCAGGTCGGACGGGCGGCCGCCGGTGCTGACCGCCGGCCGGCCGAGGAACAACCGCTCCGGCATCGGCCGTCCCAGCGCGGTCAGCGCCGTCGGCGCGAGGTCGACAAGTTGCAGGTAACCGTCGCGGCCGGTGCTGGCCGAGGTGAGCCAACCCCGCTCCCAGCCCGGCCCGTCCGCGACCACCACGTGCAGCCGCGACGGCTGCTCGGTGTCGGAGATTCCGGCCACCAGCACCAGCGACCGCTCCGGCCGGGCGGCCAGGACCCGGGCCAACTGGGCGTCGGCGGCCCGCGCCTGCTCGGCACGCGCCACCGGGTCGGTCCCCTCGACCGTGCCGAGGTCGACGATGCTCAGCACGCACGAGCCGAGCAGCCGGCGCGGATCGGCCGGCAGCCCCGCGGCGTACCTGTCGACCCGGCCGAACGGGCGGGCGGCGGCCACGGCGGCGCCCGGACCCACGGCGACCGAGCAGCGCACCGACTCCGACAGCGACCCGGGCATGGTGCCCCAGGGCAGCCGCTGCTGGTTGTACTGGACCACGCTCTCCTGGTCGGGCAGGTTCGCGCCGATCCCGTCCGGTTGCTCCACGGCCACGCCGGCGGGCGGGCAGCCGCCGTCGGGCCGGGTGCCGTTCCACGCGGCGAAGCTCCCCGCGCCGAGGGTCAGCCACCCGTCGACCGGGCAGGTGGGCCGGTGCGCGGACCGCACCGACAGGGAGCCGATCGAGCCGTCCCGGGCCATCCGCCACAGCGTCGGGGTGCTCTGCTGGTCGACGTCCTCCCAGCGCAGTCCGGCGATCCCGGCGAGCACCACGAAGTCGGCGGTGCGCTGCGGGGTGCCCTGGGGTGGCCGGGCGGACAGCGCGGTGACGCCCAACACCACCACGAGCACGGTCAACAGGGCGGGAGCGAGTCGACGCAGCATCACCGGTGTCCCGTCATCGGCGCGTCGGAGCCGGGGGCCGCCGGAGGAGTCGAACGGGCGGTCAGTTCGGCGTAGAGGGCCGCCAGCACGGCCACCGTGTCCGCCTCGGTGGGCCACGTCGCCGCCCGCTCGGCGCCGCGCCGGCCCAGCTCGGCCCGGGCCTCCGGGTCGTCCAGCAGCGCGCGCACCGCCGCGTCGACCGCGTCCACGTCACCGGCGGGGACCAGCGCGGCGGCATCGCCGACCAGCTCCGGCAGGCCACCCACCGCGGTCGCCACCAGCGGCACGCCGGCCCGCATCGCCTCCTGGGCGAACAACTGCCGGGCCTCCCAGTCGCTGGTGACCACCGCGAGGTCGGCGCCGGCGAGCAGGTCGGCCACGTCGGTGCGGTGCCCCAGCAGGGTCACCGGGGCTCGGGCTGCCGAGGTCCGCGCGGCCAGCGGCAGGTACGCCGGGCCACTCCCGGCGATCACCACGACCGGCGGCGGGGTACGCGTACGCCAGCGGGCGGCCGCGTCGATCAGCACGTCGTAGCGCTTCTGCGGGTGCAGCCGCCCCACCGAGACGAGCAACGGCTGCTCCGGTCGTACGCCGAACTCGGCGCGCACGGCGGCGCGGCGTCGACGCGGCGCGGGCAGCGCCGGGGCGGCGACCGGGGCGAGTCGGGCGTCGGCGGCGCCCAGCGCGGCGGCCCGCTCGACCAGGTCGGTGGAGGCGCCGAGCGCCACCCGGACGCCCCGGGCAACCACCCGCTCGACGAGCCGCGAGGCCCCGCCGCGCAGGCCGCCCACGAGGACCGCGTTGTGCCAGGTCACGATCAGCGGGGCGGACGGACGGGCCAGCACGGCGACGAGACCGGCGCGCAGGCCGTGGGCGTGCACCACGTCGACGCGGGCCGCGGCGAGCGCCCGCCGCAGGGCGAGCACCGCCCGCGCGTCGGCGGGGGTCGGGCTGGCCGGGATCTCCACCGGCTCAAAACGCGCGCCGACGCCGGTGAAGTCGAACTGCTCCTGCGTGGCCGCCGGCCCGCAGACGAGCACTGTGGCACCGGCCGCGACGAGCCCGCGCGCCACCGAGCGGACGTGCTGGCCGACCCCGCCGGTGCTGGAAGCCAGCAGCAGCGCCACGGAGCCCGACCAGCCGTTTGTCTCCGTCATGCCGGCCACCGCCGGTTGGTGTTGACAACGCTCACCGAACCGCCGTCTCCTTCCCGTCGCCCCGCTCCGGGGGGACCGCGCCCGGCGTCGACGTGCCGGCCCGGCCCCGCGGCCCTCGCCGGCCGAGGCGGCGTACCACCCCGGTCAGTAGCGGCCGTACGTCCCGCCGGTCGACGAACCAGACCACGACGAGGAACACGACACCGACCAAGACCCCGGACAGCATGCCCTGACCGAGTGCCGCGGCCGTCGTCGGGGTGCCGCCGTCCAGCCTGTCGAGCCAGCGGCTCACGCCCAGCCCGGCGAGCGCGGCGAGCAGCCCGGCGAGGCCACCGGCCACACCGGCGCGCGCCGCGCCGGCAAGCGCCGGCCGGCCGGCGCTGCGCAGCACCGCCGTGACGAGCAACACGCCGAGCACCACCATGCCCACCGAGTTGGCGGACGTCACGGCGAGCACCCGGTCGGTCAACGGCAGGATCGCGCCGAGCAGCAGGACGACGGGCGGCACCACCAGGAAGCCGACGGCGGTCGCGGCGGTCGCCGCCCGGGTCTCCCCGCGCGCGTAGAGCGCCCGGGTGAGGATCGCGAAGAGGCCGTAGCCGACCAGGCCCGGGGCGTACCCGATGATCGCGGCGGCGGCGGTCGGCGCGGTGGACGCGGGGAAGAAGAAGTGCCCGACGGGCCCCGCGGTCCCGACCAGCGCGGCCGCGCCGAGGCAACTGAACAGCAGCACCCCGCGCACGGCCGGCGCCAGGGTCGCCCGGTAGCCGTCCTCGTTGCCGGCCGACCGCGCCGCCGCGAGCGTCGGATAGGCCGCCACGGCCAGCGGCACCGCGAGCACCGCCCACGGCAGCAGGTAGACGGTCTGCGCCAGGTTGTAGACGCCCGGGTTGCTGCGCGCGCCCGCGGTGACCTGGTTCAGGCTGACGATCAGGGCGATCTGCTGCGTGGTGACGGTGACCGCGCCCGCCACCGCCAACGCGCCGACCCGGGCCCGCGCGTCGGCGGGGAACCCGAACCCGGGCCGCAACCCCAGGCGCAGCCGGCGCACCGGGACGAGCAGCGACAGCGACAGCGTCACCACGCCCAGGGTGGTGCCGGCGGAGAGCAGCAGCTCGCCGCCGGGGCTCACCCCGGCGACTGTGGCGTACCGGCCCTGGGTGGCGGTGAACCCCAGGTAGACGACGATCACGGTGAGGCTGGACAGCAGCGGGGCGAGCACCGGCCAGGCGAAGCGCCGGTGCGCCTGGAGCACCCCGGTGAGCACGATGCCGACGCCGTACAGCGGCAGCTGCGGCGCGAAGACCCGCAGCATCCGTACGCCGCTCTGCTGCTGGGCGTCGGTCAGGTGGTGGCCCAGCGACTCGACCACCGGGCCGGCGAAGAGCACCACGACCAGCGCGAGCGGCACCAGCAGGGCAAGCGTCCAGGTCAACAGCGCGCCGGTGGTCCGGGCGACCGCCGTGCGGTCGCCGGCCTCGACCGCCCCGGCCAGCAGCGGTACGACGAGGCTGGCCAGCGCGCCACCGGCGACGATCTCGAAGATGAAGTTCGGCACCGCGTTGGCCACCACGTAGGCGCCGCCCAGGTCGGTCGGGGCGAGGCTCCAGGTGAACACGGCGGTACGGCCGAAGCCGGCGAGCCGGCTGAGCACGGTGAGGACGGCGATGAGCGCGGCTGCCCCGGCCAGCCGGCCGGCGCCGGCGAGGGGTGCCGGTCTGGTCACGTCAGTCGGCGCGTCGGCCCAGTGCGTCGAGCTGCCGCAGGCCCGGGGTTCGCTGGATCACCGCCGTGAAGCTGACCTTCTCGCTGGCGGCGGTGAGCCCGGCGAGCACGGCCAGCAGACCGGCCCGGCCGAGCGGGCCACTGCGGGCGGCGAGCGCGACGCCGAGCAGGGCGCCGAGCGCGTTCGCGCCGCTGTCGCCGAGCATGACGTCCTCGGACAGGTCGTCGCGGAGCAGGCCGGCGGCGGCGCCGGCCGCGCCGGCCGCGATCCCGCCGTGCGGGCCACCGGCCAGCGGCACGCCCAGCAGCAGCCCGGACTTGATGGCCCGGCCGGGCCGCAGGTCGAGCAGGTTGAGCAGGTTGGCGGTGCCGGCGATCACCCCGGCGCCGAGCAGCACGTCGACCCCCCGGCCGACGGCGCCGTGGCGCTTCCGGCGCGGGTGCGCGGCGACCCGCGGGTCGGCGGCGAGCAGCGCGGCCGCGCCCAGCCCGGCGGCGCCCACCCCGATGATCTTGACCAGCCCGGCGGTGACGCGTCCCTCGCGCAGCGCGGCGAGGTGCCCGGCGAAGCCCTTGGCCGTCTTCTGCTCCGGACGTGCTCCGACCACGTCGTCGTAGAGCCCGACACCGCCGGCGCCGAGGCCGGCGACCAGGGCGGCGCCACCGGAGGCGGCGCTGGTGGCGCCGAACACGCCCGCGGCTGTCGCACCGGCGGCGAGCGCCGGCCCGGCCGCCAGGGTCACCGTCCGGCCCCGGAAGTTGGTGCGCTCCAGCGTGGGACCCACCGGGGCGGTCCGCACCTCGCGGAGGGCGTACCGGGCGGCGGCGGCACCGGCCCCGGCGATCAGCAGCCGGCCCAGCATCCTCACGCCGCCACCTCGCTCGGGCGCAGGGTCGCCCGCTCAGGCGCGTCGGTTCCGGACACCGGGGTACGTCGTTCGCTCACTGGGGCAGTCTAGGCAGCAGGGACGCGGCATTGTCGCCGACGCCGTACTGGCCGGCCTTCTTCTCGGTGAGCTGCTGCACCAGGGCGAGGCTGGTGACCAGCTGGCCCTGCACGGTGTTGGCGTTGTCGACCGTGGAGATGGTCTGCGACAGCACCGGGTCACCGCGGACCACGGACACCACGTTGCCACCGGCGGAGCCGTTGCCGCCCACCACGATCGACCCGGTCCGGTCGAACTGTTCGGCGATCTTGACGACCGACTCGTCCCGCTTCTCGGAGTCCTTGTCGACGTACGGCTGCCCGCTGACCACGACGACGGCCTCGGCCGGCCCGGTGACCTTGTTGTTGTCGGTGGTCAGGTAGCCGGCGTTGTTGTACGCGGCGAGCACCGCCCGCCGGTCGGCGTCGCTGACCGGCGCGGTGCCCTGCGCCCGGTCCAGCAGGACGCTGGCCAGCAGCGCGCTGGAGGTCTCCACGCCGTGGCCGTTGCCCGGCAGGCCGGTGGTCTGCGCGGTCGGCCGAGCGGCGGTGACGGCCAGTTCCAGCAGGTTGGAGTTGTTGTCCGGGTTGATGAACTTGTCCTGCAGGTCGACCCGGCCGGTGATGGTGGCGCCGGCCTGCTGGAGCTTTTTGAGCACGCCCTCGGTGTGGTCGCGCCCGTTGGGCAGGCTGAGCACCACCACCCGGCGGCCGGTGAGCGTGCCCGGCAGGACGACCTGGGACACCTGCTCGGCGAACTCCTCCTCCAGACCGAGCTGCTTCTCCATGCTGTTGACCTGCTGCCGCAACTGCTGGTTGTCCTTGCGCAGCCCGGTGACCTGCTCCTTGAGCGAGTCGGCGACGGGGCCGTTGAGGGCGGCGGTGCCGACCACGAGGCCGATCGCCAGAGCCAGGAAGACCGCGGTGAGGGACACCACGTGGTAGCGGAAGTTGATCACGCTTGCAGCCTCTTGATCGGTCGGGAACTAGAAGAGCCGGTACAACTGGAACACGAAATTGTCCCACCACTCGGCGACCACGCCCAGGTACGCCTTCCCGACGGTGGAGACGGCCACCGCGGAGGCCATCGCCGCGATCGCCGAGAGCACCAGCAGCAGCAGCGACGAGCCGGAGATGCTCTGCCGGTAGAGCCGGCTCACCCCCTTGGCGTCGACCAGCTTGCCCCCGACCTTCAACCGGGTCAGGAACGTGGAGGCCATTCCGCCGCGCCCCTTGTCCAGGAACTCGACGAGCGTGGCGTGGGTGCCCACCGCGACGAGGAGGGACGCGCCCTTCTCGTCGGCCAGCAGCATCGCCAGGTCCTCGCTGGTCGCCGCGGCCGGAAAGGTGATGGCCGGGACGCCGAGGCCGTTGACCCGGGGCAGGCCGGGCGCCCGCCCGTCGGGGTAGGCGTGCACGATCACCTCGGCGCCGCAGCGCAGCACGTCGTCGGTGACCGAATCCATGTCACCGATGATCATGTCGGGGGTGTACCCGGCCTCGACCAGCGCGTCCGCGCCGCCGTCCACGCCGATCAGCACCGGCTTGAACTCCCGGATGTACGGGCGCAGCACGTCCAGGTCGGCCTTGTAGTCGTAGCCGCGCACCACGATCAGGCAGTGCCGGCCCTGGATCTGGGTCTGGATGTCCGGAACGCCGACGCCGTCGAGCAGCAGGTCGCGTTCCTGGCGCAGGTAGTCCATCGTGTTGGCGGCGAACGCCTCCAACTGCACCGACAGCCCCTCCCGGGCGTCGGACATCGCCTTGGCGACCGACTCGGCGTCCTGCAGGGTGCCGTGCGCCACCGGCTCCTCGCCGGCGAAGACGGTGTTGCCCTCGATCCGGACCTGGTCGCCCTCGCGGATCCGCTCGAAGACGCCCTCCCCGAGATCGTCCAGGAGCGGGATGCCGGCGGCGATCAGCACCTCCGGCCCGAGGTTGGGGTAGCGGCCGGAGACCGACGGCTTGGCGTTGAGCACCGCCGCGACACCGACAGCGACCAACGAGTCGGCCGCCACCCGGTCCAGGTCGACGTGGTCGATGACCGCGATGTCACCGGGGCGCAGCCGCCCGACCAGCCGTTTCGTCCGGCGATCAAGGCGCGCGGTGCCGAGGACTCTGCCCGGCTCCGCGTTTCGGTTCCGGCGCAACGTGGGTAGACGCATCGTGACCATCCTGGCATGTGAGGCAGGCTTTTCTGTCGCGACATGCCTGAGCAGGGCCGCCTACCCAGGGAAGCACACGTCGGCACAAGCCGGTGTGCTTGCGCTCACAATACGCGGCGTCACAACCGCCTTTCCTTGGCGGCCACGGCCAGCAGCTCCTCGGCGTGGGCGATACCCAGATCCGAATCGGGCAAACCGGCGAGCATGCGCGCCAACTCCCGGGCCCGCTCGGTGTCCTCCACCACGCGTACCCCGCTTGTCGTCACCGCGCCGCCGGTGTCCTTCGCCACCACCAGGTGCCGGTCGGCGAACGCGGCCACCTGCGGCAGGTGGGTGACGACCAACACCTGGTGGCTGCGGGCCAGCCGGGCCAGCCGGCGGCCGATCTCCACCGCGGCCTGGCCGCCGACGCCCGCGTCGACCTCGTCGAAGACCAGCGTGGGCGGGCCGCCCGAGCCGGCGAAGACCACCTCGATGGCGAGCATCACCCGGGACAGCTCGCCGCCGGAGGCGCCGCGCTGCAACGGCAACGACGGCGCGCCCGGGTGGGCCAGCAACCGCAGCTCCACCTCGTCGCCGCCGTCCGCCGCGACACCCGCCTCGACGCCGTTGATCGTCAGCGTCGGCTCGGCCCGTCCGGCCGGTCGGGGCAGCACCGCCACCTCGATCCGGGCGTGCGGCATGGCCAGACCGGCCAGCTCGACGGTGACCTGGTCGGCGAAGCGGACCGCCGCCTCCTGCCGGGACACGGACACCCGGGAGGCCAGGTCGGCCACCTCGCCGGCCAGCCGCTGCCCCTCGGCGTCCAGCTCGTCGAGCAGGTCGTCGGAGGTGTCCAGGTCGGACAGTCGGGTGCGGGCCCGGTCGGCCCAGGCGATGACGCCGTCGACGTCGTCGGCGTACTTGCGGGTCAACGCCCGCAGCGCGGCCCGCCGCTCGTAGACGTGCTGCAACCGGGCCGGGTCCGCGTCGAGCGTCGCCAGGTACGCCGACAGCTCCGCGGAGACGTCGGTGACCAGCGTGGCCGCCTCCTCCAGGCGGGCCGCCAGCTCCCCAAGCGCCGGGTCGGTGCCGGCCTGCGCCTCCAGGGTGCGCCGGGCCGTGCCGAGCAGCGCCGCCGCGTCGGGTGTCTCGTCGGCCGCCTCCGCGCCGCCCGCCACACACTGCTGGGCCACCTGCGCGGCCGTCCGCAGGCCCTCGGCGTGCTCCAACCGCTGCGCCTCGGTCTTCAGCTCGTCGTCCTCGCCGGGCTGCGGGTCGACGCGGGTGATCTCGTCGAGGCCGAGTCGCAGCAGGTCGGCCTCCTGGTTGCGCTCGCGGGCGTTGCGCCGCCGGTCGGCCAGGTCGTCGACCACCCGCCGCCACCCGGTGTACGCCTCGCGCAGCGCGTCGAGCAGCTTCTCGTGCGCCGGCCCGGCGAACCGGTCCAGAGCGGCCCGCTGCTCGGCGGGGCGCAGCAGCCGCAACTGGTCGGACTGGCCGTGCACGGCCACCGCCTGCTCGCCGACCTCGCCCAGCATCGACACGGGCATGCTCCGGCCACCGAGGTGGGCCCGGGAGCGGCCCTCCACCGTCACCGTGCGGCTGAGCAGCAACGAGCCGTCCTCGTCGGGCTCGCCACCGGCGTCGCTGATCCGGGCGTGCACCGTGTCGGCGACCCGGCCGGAGAGGCGTAGCCGCCCCTCGACCACGGCCCGGCCCGGTTGGGCACGGACCCGCCCGGCGTCGGCCCGGCCGCCGAAGAGCAGGCCGAGGCCGGTCACCACCATCGTCTTGCCGGCACCGGTCTCGCCGGTGATGACGTTCATCCCGCCGGTCAACGGCAGCGTGGTGTCCTCGATGACGCCGAGTCCGGTGATGCGCAGCTCTTCCAGCACAGCACCCGACAGTAGACGCGAGGGCCGACAGTTGACCAGCCGACGGGCCCCACGGCCGGGCCCCGGCACGGCCCGCACCTTACCGACGTACAGTCTTGCCCCGTGTCGGACGTGATCGGCCTGACCCCCGCCGAGGAGGAGCTCTACCGCTGCCTGCTCCAACTCACCACGGCCCGCGTCGACGAGCTGGTCCGCCGGCTGCGACGGCCCCGGGCGCAGGTCGTCGAGCAGGTCGAGGCGCTGCGGGCCAAGGGTCTGGTGCAGCCCACCGACAACGACCCGGACGCCCCGCTGCGCCCGACCGCCCCGGACGTCGCCCTCGGCGCGACGCTGCTGCGCCGCCAGGAGGACCTGGAGGCGGCCCGGCGCCGGGTCACCCAACTGGCCGAGGAGTACCGCTCCGGGCTGCGCCGCCACCACGTGGACCACCTGGTCGAGGTGATCCGGGGCGGTCGGGTGCTGCGCGACCGGCTGCGTGACCTGCAGAACTCGGCCCGCGACGAGGTGCTGTGGTTCTGCCGGGCGAACCCCCTCGCAATGGCCGGCCCGGAGAACGTCGAGGAGTTCGACGCGCTGGCCCGCGGGGTGAGCTACCGGGCCATCTACGAACGGGACCTGCTGCTGGAGCCGGGCGCGCTGGCCGACCTGGCCAAGGGGGTGGCCGCCGGCGAGCAGGCCCGCGTGCTGGACCGGCTGCCGGTCCGACTCGCCATCGTGGACGCGCGTACCGCCATCTGCCCGCTGGTGCCCGACCGCGACGGCGGCGAGCCGAGCGCCGCGGTGATCGGCCGCAGCCAACTGCTCGACGCGCTGCTCGCCCTCTTCGAGAGCCACTGGCGGGTGGCCACCCGGCTGCGACTCGACGACCCGCTCGCCGCCACCGCGACCGAGATCCGGCGCGACGAGGCCGACGACCGTCCGGTCGACGGCTACCAGCCCGACGCCGACGAGGCCCGGCTGCTGTCGCTGTTCGTGGCCGGCGTACCGGACAAGTCCATCGCCTCCCAGCTCGGGGTGAGCCGCCGGACGGTGCAGCGGCGCCTCGCCGACCTGATGGACGCCGCTGGCGTGGACACCCGACCCGGGCTGGCGTTCCAGGTCGCCCGGCGCGGCTGGCTCTGAACGCGGCCGGGCCCGCCGTCCGAAGCGACGGCGGGCCCGGCCGGACACGCTCGGAGTCAGCGCAGCCCGTACGCGCGCAGCACCGTCTGGTCGACGGAGTTCCCGTTGCGGTCGGTGGCGTGCACCCGCAGCGACACGGTTGCGCGCCCGGCCGGCACGGTCGCGGTCCAGCGGGTCCCCGACCCTCTGGTCGGCGCGGACCGCCAGGTGACGCCCCCGTCGAAGGAGACCTGCACCGTCAGGCTGGTGCCCGTCGGGGCGGCGACTCCGGTCGGCTGGCGCAGGGTCAGCCCCAGCTGGTGCGGTCGGTTGCCGGGTACGGTGCCGAGCAGGTCGGCAGGCACCCGGTAGTCCACCTGCAGCAGCGACAGCGGCACGGCGGCGTCACCCGCCGGCCGGGCCGAGCTGAACTGCCACGCCGTGTCGGTGCGGGTGGCGTAACGCCACTCGTTCGAGGCCCGGCGCGTCGTCACGTCGAGGCGGTAGCGGGCCGCCCCGGCTGTGGTCGGCACCGGCGCCCAGCCGCCGGACAGGTCGGCGATCTGCTGACCGTCGCGGCTGAGGCGAGCCTCGACGGTGTCCGCCTCCTCGCTGTTGCCGGCCACGCTGTAGTGCCCGTCGGCGTCGACGAACTCGGGCACCCGCACGTCCAGGCTGTCGCCCGTGCGGGTGGGCACCGGCGTCCCGCTGGCCGGCACGGCCGGACGGACCACCGGCGCGTGCCAGGTCTCGGTCTCCCGGTCGTCGGCGGCGTACCGCCGGGGCTCCTGGGTCAGCCCACCGGTCACCTGCCCCCACTGCATGTACATCTGCTTGTGCAGCACCCGGTGCTGCCACCAGGAGTCCCCGGCGCTGACGAACTCCTGCCGGGTGGTCCCGTTGCGGACCAGGCGCTGGTCGTCGTTCCAGGAGTACTCCTGCCACGGACGCCAGCCGAACCGCTCCTCGGTGGCCCAGCCCGCGCCCGTGTCGCCGTAGCTGGCGGTCACCTCGGCGGTGTTCTTCGCGGTCACCGTGTGCACGATCCGCTCCGGCACCCGACCCTTCGACACCTGCCACACGTCGTACAGGTACGGGCTGTCCACGGTCAGCGTCAGGTCCAGCGTCGCCCGGCCCTTGCGCGCCGCCGCGATCAGCCGCTGCCCGTCGTCGTACGCGACGACCATCGCCGGGATGGACAGCCGCTCCCCCGCCGGCCGCCAGACCGTCCACGCGCTCTGGTCCTCCGGCCGGACGATCAGCACCGCCGCGGCGCCGGCCGCCGCCGCCGCGGCCACCTGCTCATTCTCGTTACGGTTCGGGTCGGCGGCGAGCAGCGCCGCCGCACCCCGCACCCGGGCCAGCTCGGCCGGGGTTCCGGTGCCGGCCCAGACCAGCGGCAGCTTCCGTCGACCGGTCGGCGCCGGGGACGTGCCCAGCAGGTTGATGTCCGACGGGCCGGACACCCCGCTGATCGTGGCGTCCACCATGGGCGCGACGAGCTGCCAGCGGGAGGCGAACTCGAACTCACCCTGACGCACCTGGCGGGTCGGCGTGACATTGACCTGCTGAATGGTGCTGTAGGCCATGACGCCGTGATCGATCTGCCGGCCGTTGCCCAACACCCGGTGCACGTAGAAGCTGAGCGTGGCCCGCTGCTCGCTGGGCTTCGGCGTCTCGATCCGCACCGGCGTGCCCGTGCGGGCGTCGAGCACCACGGTCAGGTCCCGGTCGACGGTCAGCTCCGGCTCGACGGCCTCGGTCAGCTGCTCGTCGAGGGGGGCGCCGTGCTCGACCAGCGCGGTCAGCAGGTAGGTGCCCTCCTCGACCCGCAGGGTGCCCTCGCCCGGCCACCAGCCCCAGTAGTCCGACTCGGGCTGCTCACCGAAGAGGGTCAGCGCAGGCGAGAGGGTCAACTGACCCTGCCGGCCCAGCACCTTGATCGTGACGTCGTGGATCGGACCGCTGACGGTGAGGCCCACCGGCGTGCGCACGGCGACGCCGTCCGCGCCGGTCGCCACCAGCCATCCCCCGTGCGGGCCCCGGGCCAGTTTCGCCGGGTCGGCGCGCAGCGGCACCGCCACGCTGCCGCCCGCCGGCACGGTCACCTCGCCGGACGCGACGGCGACCCCGTCGTTCTCGGCCGCGCCGCTGTCCAGGTTGCGCAGGTCCAGGGCCAGCCGCAGGGTCTGCGCGCCCGTCGTGTCGTTGGTGTACGTCACGGTGCGCTGCACCGCCGCGCCACCGGTGGTGATCCGGCCGAAGTCGGCGGTGGCCGAGGCGTACACCCGCTGCGTGAGCGCCCGCGCCACGTCGACCCGACCGCCGCCCTGCTCGAAGACGGTCAGCGCCGGGTTCGCCTTGGTGGTGCTGACCAGCGCGTCCTTCAGCTTGCCGGCGGACCAGTCCGGGTGGTCCTGCGCGAGGATCGCCGCCGCGCCCGCCACGTGCGGGGTGGCCATCGAGGTGCCGGACGCGGTCGTGTAGGCGTCGCCCACCGGCGTACCCATGGTGGTGCCGGCGGCCCGCGCGGCGACGATGCCGACGCCCGGCGCGGTGATCTCCGGCTTCAGGCCGTTGTCGCCCAGGCGCGGCCCACGGCTGGAGAACTCGGCCAGGTTGTCGTCGCGGTCCACCGCGCCGACGGTGAGCGCCGCCGCGGCCGCGCCCGGCGAGCCGACGGTACGCGCCGCGCCCGCGTTGCCGGCGGCGACCACGAAGAGCGCGCCGGTCTCGGCGGTCAGGTCGTTCACCGCCTGGCTCATCGGGTCGGTGCCGTCGGTCGGGTCGCCGCCGAGGCTCATGCTGACGACCTTCGCGCCGGAGTGGGCGGCCCACTCCATGCCGGCGATGATGGCCGAGTCGTAGCCCGAGCCGCCGTCGTCGAGCACCTTGCCGACCAGCAGTCGCGCGCCCGGCGCGACGCCCTTGCGCAGCCCCGCCGACGCGGCGCCGCTGCCCGCGATGGTGGCCGCGACGTGCGTGCCGTGGCCGTGGCCGTCGCGGGCGCTGCCGCTGCCGGAGAAGTCCCGCGCCTCGGCGATCCGTCCGGCCAGGTCGGGGTGGGTGGCGTCGACGCCGGTGTCGAGTACGGCCACCTTCACGCCGCTGCCGTCGCGGCCGGCCGCCCAGGCCGTCGGGGCGCCGATCTGCGGGACGCTGTGCTCCAGCGTCGGGTGCACCCGCCCGTCCAGCCAGACGTAAGCGATACCGCCGCCCAGGCGGGGCGCGGCGGCCGTGGTCCGGCTCGTCGGCGTGCCGGCGAGGGTGCTCCACAGTCCACCGAGGTCGGCCTTGCCGACCCGCAACGCGGCGCCGTTGATGCTCTCCAGGGGGCGGGCGTCGGTGACGCCGCCGAGCGGCCGGACCCCGCCGGCCGCCTGCTCCTGGTAGCGCACGATCAGCGGCAGGGCGCCCTGCGCGGCGTCGCCGTAGCCGTCGGCGGCCAACTCCTGCACGTCGAACAGGTTGGCGTCGAGGACGCCGCTGGAGACGTAGGGCAGGGCGTCGCTGGGCAGCACCCGCAGCCCGCCGTCGACCTCCAGGGTCTGGAAGATGACCCGCTCGCGCCCGGGTCCCGGGCGTACGGTGGCGGCGACCCGGCCCGGCGCGGCCGGCGCCAGCTCGACCTGGTCACCGGTGATGAGGGTGATGCGGACGGGCGCGGCGCCCGGGGCGGACGTGCCCAGGCTCGGGCCGGTGGGCGGGACGGGCGGCTCGGCGGACGCCGGTGCGGCGAGGCCGACCACCAGCGCGCCGACCGCGCCGGCGCTGAGCCAGCGGGGGGACCAGTGCATGCGATGCGCTCCTTAAACTCCGGTGGGCCCGCCATCCGTAGATGAGGACCGATCGGAGTCTGCGACGCAGCGCACAACCAGGTCACTAGCCTTGCGCCGCCGCAGCGGCGACATGTCGTCAGGTGGACAACCGCCGGACACCGACGGTGTGCCCCACAGTCACCGGCGGCTGCCCCGCCACCCGTGCACCGGCAGACCGAACTTGGCGACCAGCCGGTCGGTGAACGGACGGGCGCGCAGCCGGACGATGCGCACCGGCAGGGCGCCTCGACGCACCGTCACCCGGGCGCCGGGCGGCAGGTCGTAGACCCGCCGGCCGTCGCAGGCGAGCACGGCGAGGGTGGTGAACGGGTCGACGGTGATGATGAACGTCGACGTGGGTGCGGTGACCAGGGGGCGGCTGAACAACGCGTGCGCGCTGATCGGCACCAGCAGCAGGGCCTCCACCTCCGGCCAGACCACCGGACCGCCCCCGGAGAACGCGTAGGCGGTGGAGCCGGTGGGGGTGGCGCAGACCACGCCGTCGCAGCCGTAGCGGGACAGCGGGCGGCCGTCCACGTCGACGAGGAGTTCGAGCATCTGCGCCCGCTCCCCCTTTTCGACGCTGATCTCGTTGAGCGCCCAGGACTCGATGGTCGGGCCACCGTCGAACTCGGCCGTGACGTCGAGCGTGAGCCGCTCGTGCACGGTGTAGTTGCGCTCGACGACGTCCCGGACCGCGGTGTCCAGATCATTGATCTCCGCCTCGGCGAGAAAGCCCACCTTGCCGAGGTTGATGCCGAGCAGCGGCGCCTTCGCCGGGCGGGCCAGCTCGGCCGCGCGCAGGAAGGTGCCGTCCCCACCGAGCGCGAAGACGATCTCGGCGCCCTCGGCGGCTTCCGGGCCGGTGACCGGAACCATCCCGGGCAGGTCGAGGTCGTCGGCCTCCTCGGCGATGACCCGCACCTCGAAGCCCGCGGCGATGAGGTCGGCGGCGACCGACCGGGCGTGCTGGGTGCTGCGTCGACGGCCGGTGTGGGTCACCAGCAGCGCCGTGCGGCTCATCGGAGCGGCCGCCCGTCCGCCATCGGACGGCACACTGCCGTCGCCGCCGCCCCGGCACGGCCGCGTGCCGTCGTGCGCCGTTCGCTGTACGCGTTCACCCTGCGACCTCCTCCGCCGCCACGCCCGGCACGTCGCCGGCCGTCGTCGGGCCGTTTGGCCCGGCCTCCACCACGGCCCGCACGCGCTGCGGGTCGGCCGGTGGTGCGTCCCGGCGCAACCATACGAAGAACTCGACGTTGCCGCTGGGCCCGGGCAGCGGGCTGGCCGCCACGTCGGCCAACCCGAGGCCGAGCTGAGCGGCCGCGGCGGCCACGTCGAGCACCGCCTCGGCGCGCAGCGCCGGGTCGCGGACGACGCCGCCGGCGCCGACCCGCTCCTTGCCCACCTCGAACTGCGGCTTCACCATCAGCGCCAGGTCGCCGTCGTCGCGGGTGCAGCCGGCCAGGGCCGGCAGCACCAACCGCAACGAGATGAACGACAGGTCGGCCACCGTCAGATCGACAGGCCCGCCGATCGCGTCCGCGACGAGGGTACGGACGTTGGTGCGTTCCAGGACGCGGACGCGCTCGTCGGTGCGCAGCGACCAGGCGAGCTGCCCGTAGCCGACGTCCACGGCCACCACCTCGGCGGCGCCGGCGCGCAGCAGCACGTCGGTGAAGCCCCCGGTCGACGCGCCGGCGTCCAGGCAGCGCCGCCCGGCGACGCGTAGGCCACCGGCCTCGAACGCCGCCAACGCGCCCGCGAGCTTGTGCCCGCCCCGGGAGACGTACTCCTCGGTCGGGTCCTCGCCGGTGACCAGCAGCGGATCGGCGGGGTCGACCATCGCGGCGGCCTTGCGCGCGAGCACTCCGCGCAGCTGGACCCGGCCGGCCTCGACCAGCGCGGCGGCCTGCTCACGCGAGCGGGCCAGCCCGCGGCGGACGAGTTCGGCGTCCAGCCGGTTGCGACGTGCCATGGGTGGTTCTCCGGTCTGTCCGACCTGGTCGTCCTGCTCAGGTCTGGTCGATGGTGGCGAGCGTTTCGCGCAGCGTCTCGTAGGCCGCCTCGTACTGCGCGATCTGGTCGGCCGGGGCGAGCGTCGCCGCGTTGTCCATGGCCCGCACGGCCGCGTCCACCGCCGGGTGGCGGGCCGTGTCGTCGCCGACGTCGACGCCCTCGGGCGGCGGGCCGGGGCGGGCGCCCACCGGCGGGCTGGGCCGGGCGGCGAACGACCCGGCCGGCGGCGGGCCGGGCCGGAAGCCTCCCGGCGGGCCGGGGCGGATGCCGGGCGGCGGGCCGGGACGCGCGCCGTCGCTCACGAGTCACCGTCCGGACGGCGCTTACGGGCGGCCTTCTTCGCCGGCATGACCGCCGGTGTCGGGGTGTCGTCCTGCCCGACCGGCGGCGGGGTGTCGTCGTCGGTCCGGCTGATCGTCGCGGGCGGCTTCTTCACGATGGCCTTCTTCGCGACAGCCTTCTTGGCCAGCGCCTTCTTGGCGACGGCCTTCTTGGCCACCGCGGAGACCGGCGCTGCGGCGGGACCGTCCGAGGCCTTCCTGGCCACCGGCGCCGAGACCGGCGCTCCGGCGGGGCCGTCCGACGGCACCGGGCCGCTGCCGGGCTGCGCCGCGCGGGTCGGATCGGGTTGCGGCGCGGGCCCGGTCGAGGGCACGGCGAGCTGTGGGGCGGGCCCGGCGGCCATTTCGGTGGCGCGCGCCTCGCGCAGTTGCCGTTCCAGGTCGCGCACGCGTCGGGTCAGCTCGGCCACCTCGTCGGCGGTGGCCAGACCGACCGCGCCCAGGGCCCGGTCGACCTCGAAGCGGACCAGCTTGGTCAGCGCCTCCCGGTTGGCGGCGCCCGTGGTGACCAGCTCCTCGCCGAGGGCCTGCAGCTGGGCGGCGGTCGCGCCGCCCGAGCCGACGAGGCGACGCACCGCGTCCTGGGCCTTCTTCCGGGGCGCCTCCGCCAGGCCCAGGGCCAGTTCGAGGTAGGCGCGCCACGCGTCCTGCATGCCTGAGTCCTTCCATGGGGCGGGGTCTGCAGGTGTCACGCTACCGGGCACCCCGGACTGTCTCGTGCGGTACGGTGCCGGGGACGGCGTGGCGATCGGCGAGGGGGAGATGTGGCCAGCGTGGACGAGTGCCGGCAGGCGTTGCAGGAGCTGGCCGCCCGGTTGGACCGCAACGCCGAGACGGTCCGCGACCGGATCGACCTGGACCGGACGTTGGCCTGCCGGATCACCGACCTGGACACGGCGTTCCACGGCAAGATCAGCGGTGGCCGGCTGGTCGAGCTGACCGACGGCGACGACCCGAAGGCCAAGATCGCGCTGAGCACGTCCAGCGACGATCTGCTCGCCCTGGTCCGAGGTGACCTGGACGTCACCAAGGCGGTCACCTCCCGCCGGGTGTCGATCAAGGCCAACCCGTTCGACCTGATGAAGCTGCGCAAGCTGCTCTGACGAGCGCGCTCGACGGCGTCACCCGTCGGTGGCCAACCCGAAGCTCTCCAGCGCGGCAGCCGCGTCCGGTCCCACCGCGCGGATCGCCGGCAGCTCCGGAGCCGACCACGCCGCCGCGCAGAGCGCGGCGAGAGCGTCCAGATCCCGGCCGGCGCCGGCCAGTTCCAGCGTCCCGTCGCGGTCGGTGACGGACCAGCCGCCGCCGTTCGTCGAGCCCGGGACCTGCACGGCCGCCGCCGGGTCGAAGAGCCCCGCCAGGTCCCGCGCGACGTACGTGGGCCGCCGTCGTGGCTCGGCCGCGAGCAGCTCGGGTACGCCGCTGACGCCGGTGAGCACGAGCAGGCTGTCCAGTCCCGCTCGGCGGGCGCCCTCGATGTCGGTGTCCAACCGGTCCCCGACGACCAGGGCTCGGCCGCCGTCGCCGCGCCGGGCGGCGGTCTCGAACAGCGCCGACTCCGGCTTGCCGACCACCAGGTCGGGGTCCCGCTCCAACGCGGTTCGCAGCACCGCGACCAGCGACCCGTTGCCGGGCAGGGGGCCCCGGGCGCTGGGCAGCGTCCGGTCGGTGTTGGTGGCGACCCAGATCGCCCCGGCCCGTACGGCGATCGACGCCTCGGCCAGCTCGGCCCAGCCGACCTGCGGACCGTAGCCCTGCACCACCGCGGCCGGCTTCTCGTCGGCGCGGGTGACCGGGGTCAGTCCGACCGCGCGCAGCTCGGCGCGCAGCGCCTCCGCGCCGACCACCAGCACCGGCGCTCCGGCCGGCAGGCGCTCGCGCAGCAGCTCGGCCGACGCGGCGGCGGAGGTGAGCACCTCCTCCGGCCGCGCCGGCACGCCCATCCCGGTCAGCAGGTCGGCGACGTCACTGGAGCGGCGGGAGGCGTTGTTGGTGGCGTACGCCACCGCCCGCCCCTCGGCGTGCAGCCGAGCCACCGCGTCGACCGCGCCGGGAATCGGCCGGTCGATCAGGTAGATCACCCCGTCCAGGTCGAAGACCACCAGGGTGTACCCGTCGATCAGCCGCTTCCCGGCGTCCGCGCTCACCGCTGCGTCGACTCCGGCTCGTCACCCCGGGTGGGGGCGGTCCCGTCGCCGTTCACCGCGCCGCCTGCGCGGCTGTCGTCGCTGGCGGGCGTGCTCCGGTCCGTGGTGGCTGCCGGGGCGACGTCGCCCGCGTCCGGGTGGCGGTCGTCGACGTCTTCGTCTTCGTCGTCGCCCGCGACGTCCTCGCCGCCCTCGTGCTCGTCCGAGCGGCCGGCGACGCCGTCCTCCTCGTCGTCGTCGTAGTCCTCGTCGTCCTCGTCGTCCTCGTCGTCGTCCTCGAGGTCGTCGTCGTCCTCGAGGTCGTCCTCGTCGTCGAGGTCGTCCTCGTCCTCGAGGTCGTCGGCGTCGAGGACGTCGCCGACGGTCAGGTCGGCGTCCGGCTGGGCCGGCACCGCGCCGGGCGCACCCGGGCCAGCGGCGATCTCCTCGGCCTCGTCCTCGTCATCACCTTCGATGACGACGCCGTCGAGTTCCAGCAACCGCTCCGCGGCGTCGGTCTCGCCCTCGGTGTCCACGTCGGCGGCGCGGGAGAACCACTCGCGGGCCTCCTCACGTCGGCCCACCGCGAGCAGCGCGTCGGCGTACGCGTACCGCAGTCGCGCCGTCCACGGCACCGTCGCCTCGCTGGTGAGGTCCGGCACCTGGAGCATCGCGACAGCGGCGTCCTTCTGGCCGAGATCGCCCCGTGCCCCGGCCGCGACGATCAGCAGCTCGATCGCGACGGCCTGGTCCAGCTTCGCCTGGTCGGCGCCGCGGAACAGGTCGATGGCCCGCTCCGGCCGGCCCAGGGCACGCTCGCAGTCGGCGAGCACGGCCAGGTGACTCTGCAGGCCGGTCATCCGGTGGTACGTCCGCAGCTCGGCGATCGCCGTCTGCCACTCCCCCGCGTGGTACGCGGCCAGGCCGACCGCCTCACGGACCGCGGAGATGCGCGACGCGAGCCGTCGGGCGGCCAGCGCGTGCGCCAACGCCTCGGCCGGGTCCTCGTCGATCAGCTGACCGGTGGCGACCAGGTGCCGGGCCACCGTCTCGGCAACCGGCTTGTTCAGCGAGAGCAGCTCGGCACGGACGTCCTTGTCCAGGTCGGTCGCGACGATGTCGTCCGGCAACGCCGGGGCCAGGCTGCGCCCACCCTCGGACGACTCGGAGGCCGCGCCACGGTCGTCGCGCCGAAAGTCGCCCTCGCGACGGGGCCGCTCGTCGGCCCGGAAGCCACCGTCACGGTCCCCACCGCGGAAGCCACCCTCGCGACGGTCACCGCCTCGGAAGCCGCCCTCGCGGGGTGCGCCGCCCTCACGACGGTCACCGCCCCGGAAGCCGCCGTCGCGGTCGCCGCCACGGAAACCGCCCTCACGCGGTGCGCCCGGGCGCGAGCCACCACGCTCGCCGCCACGGAAGCCACCTTCGCGGTCTCCGCCACGGAAGCCACCCTCGCGGGGCGGGCCGGAACGGCCACGGTCGCCGCCACCCTGGTAACCACCCTCACGACGGTCACCACCGCGGAAGCCACCCTCACGCGGCGTACGGGAGCCGTCGCGGTCGCCGCCACGGAAGCCACCCTCACGACGGTCTCCGCCACGGAAGCCCTCGCGGTCACCACTGCGGAAGCCACCCTCACGGGGCGGGCCGGAACGGCCACGGTCGCCACCGCCCTGGTAACCACCCTCGCGCGGCGTGCCGGAACGCGGGGCATCGCGGTCGCCGCCACGGAAACCACCCTCACGCGGCGCACCCGAGCGCGACCCATCGCGGTCGCCGCCACGGAAGCCGCCCTCGCGCGGCGCACCGGAGCGGGAGCCATCGCGGAAGCCGCCCTCGCGGCGCTCGCCGCCACGGAAACCGCCGTCACGGTCACCGCCCCGGAAACCGCCCTCACGACGGTCGCCGCCACGGAAGCCACCTTCGCGGTCGCCGCCACGGAAGCCACCCTCGCGGGGCGGGCCGGAACGGCTACGGTCGCCACCGCCCTGGTAACCACCCTCACGACGCTCGCCACCACGGAAACCGCCCTCGCGGTCACCGCCACGGAAGCCACCCTCACGCGGCGCACCCGAGCGCGACCCATCACGGTCGCCGCCACGGAAGCCGCCACCCTCGCGGCGGTCGCCGCCACGGAAACCACCGTCGCGGTCACCGCCACGGAAACCACCCTCACGCGGCGCGCCGGAACGCGGGGCATCGCGATCGCCGCCACGGAAGCCGCCTTCACGACGGTCGCCGCCACGGAAGCCGCCCTCAGAACGGTCGCCACCACGGAAGCCGCCCTCAGAACGGTCGCCACCACGGAAGCCGCCCTCACGACGGTCGCCGCCCCGGAAGCCCTCGCGGTCTCCGCCGCGGAAGCCACCCTCGCGGGGCGGGCCGGAACGGCCACGGTCGCCACCGCCCTGGTAACCACCCTCACGACGCTCGCCACCACGGAAACCGCCCTCGCGGTCACCGCCACGGAAACCGCCCTCACGCGGCGCACCCGAACGCGACCCATCACGGTCGCCGCCACGGAAGCCACCCTCACGCGGCGCACCCGAACGCGACCCATCACGGTCGCCGCCACGGAAACCACCCTCGCGGGGGGCGCCGGAACGGCCACGGTCGCCACCGCCCTGGTAACCACCCTCACGACGCTCGCCACCACGGAAACCGCCCTCGCGGTCACCGCCACGGAAACCGCC
>NZ_JBIAKM010000015.1:41974-42425 GCF_042872525.1 Micromonospora sp. NPDC005254
CCCTCACGCGGCGCACCCGAGCGCGATCCGTCACGGTCGCCGCCACGGAAACCACCCTCGCGGCGGTCACCACCGCGGAAGCCGCCCTCGCGATCGCCGCCGCGGAAACCGCCGTCACGCGGCGCACCAGAACGGTCGCCACCACGGGAACCGCCATCACGACCGCCGGCGTATCCGCCTCGGGCGCCGCCAGCGTTGTCCCGGTCTCCCCGGTACGGGGGCCGGTCGTCGCGGCGCGCACCACGGTCGCGTCCACCCGGGCCGTCGGTGCGGTCTTCGTAACGACGGGGACGATCTCCGCCCTGCGGTCCTGAACTCACAGGTACATCCTTCCTGATTGCGCCACCAATGGCGCTACGCAGTCGAGGGGCGGCCCCGCGGGGGGGGCCCGCCCCGGGGGGGTTTTGCCGGGGGGTGCAAAACAACCCCCCCCCCACCAGTTCCGTTACCA
>NZ_JBIAKM010000016.1:1858-3203 GCF_042872525.1 Micromonospora sp. NPDC005254
CTGGGTTTGGTGTGGGGCGGATCGGGTTGTGGGTTGGTCGTTTGTTGAGAATTGCACAGTGGACGCGAGCATCTTTGTGGTCAAGTTGTCAAGGGCGAACGGTGAATGCCTTGGCACCAGGAGCCGATGAAGGACGTGGGAGGCCGCGATAGGCCTGGGGGAGCTGTCAACCAAGCTGTGATCCCAGGGTGTCCGAATGGGGAAACCTGGCACCAGTCATGTGGTGTCACCCACACCTGAACACATAGGGTGTGTGGAGGGAACGCGGGGAAGTGAAACATCTCAGTACCCGTAGGAAGAGAAAACAAATAGTGATTCCGTGAGTAGTGGCGAGCGAAAGCGGATTGAGGCTAAACCGGCTGCGTGTGATACCTGTCAGGGGTTGCGTGGTCGGGGTTGTGGGACCCTACTGAACAAGCTGACACTTGTTCGAGGAGTTACAAAGTCAGTGGCTAGTCGAACAGTCTGGAATGGCTGACCGTAGACGGTGAAAGTCCGGTAGGTGAAAGTTGCTGACCTTCTGTGGGTGTTCCCGAGTAGCGGCGGACCCCTGAAATCTGCCGTGAATCTGCCAGGACCACCTGGTAAGCCTAAATACTTCCTGGTGACCGATAGCGGACGAGTACCGTGAGGGAATGGTGAAAAGTACCCCGGGAGGGGAGTGAAATAGTACCTGAAACCGTTCGCCTACAATCCGTCGGAGCCTTGCGGGGTGACGGCGTGCCTTTTGAAGAATGAGCCTGCGAGTTAGTGGCATGTGGCGAGGTTAACCCGTGTGGGGGAGCCGTAGCGAAAGCGAGTCTGAATAGGGCGATTCAGTCGCGTGTCCTAGACCCGAAGCGGAGTGATCTAGCCATGGGCAGGCTGAAGCGCGGGTAAGACCGCGTGGAGGGCCGAACCCACCAACGTTGAAAAGTTGGGGGATGACCTGTGGTTAGGGGTGAAAGGCCAATCAAACTCCGTGATAGCTGGTTCTCCCCGAAATGCATTTAGGTGCAGCGTCGCGTGTTTCTTGCCGGAGGTAGAGCACTGGATGGTCTAGGGGGCCCACAAGCTTACCGAAACCAGCCAAACTCCGAATGCCGGTAAGTGAGAGCGCGGCAGTGAGACTGCGGGGGATAAGCTTCGTAGTCGAGAGGGAAACAGCCCAGATCACCAGCTAAGGCCCCTAAGCGTGTGCTAAGTGGAAAAGGATGTGGGGTCGCATAGACAACCAGGAGGTTGGCTTAGAAGCAGCCACCCTTTAAAGAGTGCGTAATAGCTCACTGGTCAAGTGGTTCCGCGCCGACAATGTAGCGGGGCTCAAGCACACCGCCGAAGCTGTGGCATTCACATTTTAACCACG
>NZ_JBIAKM010000016.1:3297-5177 GCF_042872525.1 Micromonospora sp. NPDC005254
CTTGTGCAGGTGTGTGGATGGGTAGGGGAGCGTCGTGCCGCGAGTGAAGCAGCGGGGTGACCCAGTTGTGGACGCGGCACGAGTGAGAATGCAGGCATGAGTAGCGAAAGAAGGGTGAGAAACCCTTCCGCCGGATGACCAAGGGTTCCAGGGCCAGGCTAATCCGCCCTGGGTGAGTCGGGACCTAAGGCGAGGCCGAGAGGCGTAGTCGATGGACAACGGGTTGATATTCCCGTACCCGCGAAAGAGCGTCCCTGATGAACCTCGTTGTGCTAACCACCCAAACCAGCCGCGACCTTCGGGTCAAAGCTGGGGAGCGTGGGAACCTGATGGGTAGTAGTCAAGCGATGGGGTGACGCAGGAAGGTAGCTGAGCCCGGCCGGTGGTTGTGCCGGGGTAAGCGTGTAGGCCGTGTCGTAGGCAAATCCGCGACACATGAGGGCTGAGACGTGATGCCGAGCCGATTCAGGTGAAGTCAGTGATCCTATGCTGCCGAGAAAAGCCTCTAGCGAGTTCTTAGCGGCCCGTACCCCAAACCGACACAGGTGGTCAGGTAGAGAATACCGAGGCGATCGGGCGAACTGTGGTTAAGGAACTCGGCAAATTGCCCCCGTAACTTAGGGAGAAGGGGGGCCGGAGACGTGAAGCCCCGCGCGGGTGGAGCGTTGTATGGCCGCAGAGAGCAGGGGGAAGCGACTGTTTACTAAAAACACAGGTCCATGCGAAGAAGTAATTCGATGTATATGGACTGACGCCTGCCCGGTGCTGGAACGTTAAGGGGACCTGTTAGCTCTTCGGGGCGAAGCGGAGAACTTAAGCGCCAGTAAACGGCGGTGGTAACTATAACCATCCTAAGGTAGCGAAATTCCTTGTCGGGTAAGTTCCGACCTGCACGAATGGCGTAACGACTTCCCCACTGTCTCAACCACAGGCCCGGCGAAATTGCAGTACGAGTAAAGATGCTCGTTACGCGCGGCAGGACGGAAAGACCCCGGGACCTTTACTATAGCTTGACATTGGTACTCGAATTAGCTTGTGTAGGATAGGTGGGAGCCGGTGAAGTCCATACGCCAGTATGGGTGGAGGCAATCTTGAAATACCACTCTGGTTGATTTGGGTATCTAACTTCGGACCGTTATCCGGTTCAGGGACAGTGTCTGGTGGGTAGTTTAACTGGGGCGGTTGCCTCCTAAAGGGTAACGGAGGCGCCCAAAGGTTCCCTCAGCCTGGTTGGCAATCAGGTGTTGAGTGCAAGTACACAAGGGAGCTTGACTGTGAGACTGACAGGTCGAGCAGGGACGAAAGTCGGGACTAGTGATCCGGCACTTGCGAGTGGAAGCGGTGTCGCTCAACGGATAAAAGGTACCCCGGGGATAACAGGCTGATCTTCCCCAAGAGTCCATATCGACGGGATGGTTTGGCACCTCGATGTCGGCTCGTCGCATCCTGGGGCTGTAGCAGGTCCCAAGGGTTGGGCTGTTCGCCCATTAAAGCGGTACGCGAGCTGGGTTTAGAACGTCGTGAGACAGTTCGGTCCCTATCCGCCGTGCGCGTAGGATACTTGAGAAGGGCTGTCCCTAGTACGAGAGGACCGGGACGGACGAACCTCTGGTGTGCCAGTTGTCCCGCCAGGGGCACGGCTGGTTAGCTACGTTCGGAAGGGATAACCGCTGAAAGCATCTAAGCGGGAAGCCTGCTTCAAGATGAGGTATCCCACCCACCTTGGTGGGGTAAGGCCCCCAGCTAGACGACTGGGTTGATAGGCCGGAAATGTAAGCCCGGTAACGGGTTCAGTTGACCGGTACTAATAGGCCGAGGACTTGACTACTAAGCTGCTACGCGTCCACTGTGCAACTCTGAACAAGCGAACACCCGTGACG
>NZ_JBIAKM010000017.1:0-1323 GCF_042872525.1 Micromonospora sp. NPDC005254
TGGGCCTGCCCCGTTTTGACGGACATCCGAGAACAGGGGACCTGGGGTCTCCGGGAGGATGTCCATCATCATGGAGAGCATGGGGAAGAAGCGGCCGCGGCCTCGGCGTTCGTTCACGCCGGAGTTCAAGGCTGAGATCGTCGAGTTGTGCCAGCGCGGTGACCGCACGCTTCGACAGGTCAGCCAGGATTTCGACCTGACCGAGACCGCGGTGCGTGACTGGGTCAAGCAGGCCGACCTTGACACCGGTGCCCGCACCGACGGTCTGACCAGCAGCGAACGAGACGAGCTTGCGCAGCTGAGGCGGGAGAACCGCAGGCTGCGCGAGGACGTGGACATCCTCAAGCGGGCGACGGCTTTCTTCGCGAAGGAGACCCGGTGAACGTGCACCCGTTCATCGAGGCGGAGCAAGCCGGCGAACACAACGTCAAGCGTGCGTGTGAGCTGCTCGAGGTCTCCAGGTCCGCCTACTACCAGCGCAAATCCGGTGTCCAGTCCGTTCGTGGGCGCGTTGATGCCCAGCTCACCGAGAAGATCATCCAGATTCATGCGGTGTCGAAGGGCACCTACGGGGCGCCACGGATTCACGCCGACCTCGCCGACGCCGGCATGCGGCACGGCCGTAAACGCGTCGCCCGGCTGATGCGCGCCGCTGAACTGGCCGGGAAGAGCCCTCGCCGGTGGCGGGCCACGACGATCCCGGACCCGAACGCCGGCAGACGCCCCGACCTGGTCGGACGTGACTTCACCACCGATCCGGGCGCCCTCAATTCCCGCTGGTGCGGGGACATCACCTACATCAACACCTGGCAGGGCTGGCTCTACCTGGCCACCGTTATCGACCTGGCCTCACGCCGCATCGTCGGCTGGGCCATCGCCGAGCACCTCAAAACCGACCTGATCGACGCCGCTCTCACCGACGCCCTCGTGCGGCGCCGACCCAAGTCCGGGCTGGTCTTCCACTCAGATCGCGGCTGTCAATACACCAGCGCCCAGCACGCCCGCCTCGCGCAACGTCACGGCATCCGCCTGTCCGTCGGACGGCGCGGGCAGTGCTGGGACAACGCGGTCGCCGAATCGTTCTTCTCCACCATCAAGACAGAACTGCTACACCGCCAGCCATGGCCCACCCACCAAGCCGCCCGCCAGGCCATATTCGAGTACATCGAAGGGTGGTACAACACCCGCCGCCGGCACTCGACCCTGGGCTACCTCAGCCCCGCCGCCTTCGAATCCACCGGTTCGCACCTCCTACCAGCGGCCCAGGCAGCCTGACTAAGATCAACACATCGACCCTGTCCGTCGAAACGGGTCAAGCCCAGT